>NZ_BMHD01000001.1:0-1200000 GCF_014640535.1 Cnuibacter physcomitrellae | reverse complement strand
GCCGCCCCCGCGGGCGTCGAGGCGCCGACCGTCGAGGCCAAGGGGCTCGCCCCGCAGACGGCCGGGACCGAGAAGCTCAGCTACTCGGCGCCCAGCGACTCGGGCGGCGTGGAGGTGCGCAACCAGCGCGGCCAGGTCGAGCAGGCCGCCACGGCGCGCGCTCGCGAGGCGGAGGAGCGCTCCGCGCCCGTCGCCTCCGCGTTCGCGAAGTCGGAGCCGCAGGGCGGCGGTGCTCCGGCACCGAGGTCGGGCGGCCAGGGCGGAGCCTCGGGGTCCGGCTCGGGCTCTGGCTCGGGCAAGGGTCAGGCGGCGAAGGGCGGTGCGCAGGGCGGCGGTCAGCGTGGCGCCTTCGGACAGCGCCCGGGCGGCGGACAGCCGGCTCCCGCGGCGAACAACCGCGCCCAGCGCCGCGCGCAGGGCAAGAAGAAGGGCTAGCCCTCCTCCCTCTACGGGCGCCGCTCGGCTGCGGCCGCTCGCGGGCTGCGTCCTGCGCTCGGCTACGGCCGTGGTGCTCGGCTACGGCCGCCTGAGCGCCGTTCAGAGGACGTGCACGGCGGTGGCGCGCCAGCGCGACCGCGACCATTCGAGGCGCAGCGCCACGGCTCGTGACCGAGCGCGCCCGTGGATGATGACCACCGCATCCACGATGCCCGTCGACGGTTCGCTCAGCACCGTGCTGCCCATCGTGAGGGCCAGCCGTGCGGGCGCCTCCCCGCGGGCCGCCCTCCCGCGTCGCCCCAGCGCGTCGCGGAGCAGCAGATGCTCGTAGACGTCGTCGCTGAGCCAGCGGGCGAGTTGATCGAGCGCGCGCGTTCCCGCCAGCACCTCGACAACGCACCGCGCCATGTTCTGGGCGAAGACGCGTGCGTCCGGGGGAGCAGAGTCCTCCTGGCCGTCCTCCTCGCCGCGTGAGGGAGGCCGGACGAGGTCGTCGGTCAGGGTGACGTCGTCGTCGGCGGTCGGGGTGGGACAGGCGAGCTCCACGACGGGTGGCACGGTCATCAGGCGGCTTCCTCTGCTCGGGCCGCGCAGGGCGCGGCCGTTCGGTCGGGATGCGTGCGACGACCCACCCCCTCATCGTCCCGCCCTACCGACGCGGGATGAGCATCCCCTGCTCACCCTGCGGCGGTGGTTACTCAATCAGGTCGCTCGCGCCAGTGTCCAGAAGCGTTTGTGCCCTGTGGAGAGGGGGTCGTCGCTGTGCAGGTTGAGTGGCAATTGCTCATAACGCAGCCGGGCGCGTCAGTGGTGAACTGTCTCTGCAACACCCCCAGGACCACCTGCTGAGATGCCCGTTCCCCCGACCTACCGATCGTCTCAGCAGGCTGGAAAGGCCCCCGTGATCACGTTGCTCAAGGCGTCTGATCGCGGGGGCCGATCTCTCTGCCGGGCCGCCGGCGCCGAGGCCGGCGGTGCCCCCGCGCGGGGCGCCGGGCACACGACCGCCCCAGTGGCACGCCGTAGGCTAGGAGTCGTGTCCACCCTCAGCGATCTCGTCTCCGCGCACGGCAGCTCGACCGACGCCGACATCGAGTGGCTCCACCTCGTCGTCAGCGACTGCCAGCTCCTCGCCGACCTCGCGTTCGCCGACATCGTGCTCTGGGTCCCCACCGTCGACGGCACGTTCATCGCCGTCGCACACGCCCGTCCGTCCGGCTCCGCGACGCTGTTCTACCGCGACTTCGTCGGGCAGACGATCAAGCCGGAGTGGCGCAAGCAGGTCACCGACGCGTTCGAGAGCGCACGGATCGTCGACACCGCGGCCCCCGACTGGTATGAGGAGACACCCACCCGCGTCCGCGCGATCCCGGTGATGCGTCGCCTCTCCGTCTCCGAGCAGACGACGTCCGAGCGGCCCATCGCCGTCATCACGCGGCACACCAACCTCAGCGAGGCGCGCACCCCCAGCCGCCAGGAGCTGACGTTCAACGAGTGCGCCAACGACCTCTTCGCGATGATCGCAGCGGGAGACTTCCCCGACCTCGGAGCGCCGACGGGGCCGCGTCGGGGCGCTCCGCGTGCATCCGACGGCCTCATCCGCCTCGACGTCGACGGCATCGTCACCTTCGCGAGCCCCAACGGACTCTCCGCCTTCAACCGCATGGGCTTCGCGGGCGAGCTCGAGGGCGAGTCGCTCGCCGAGGTGACCACGGCGCTGCTGGCGGGACGCCTCGTCGTCGACGAGTCGCTCCCTCTCGTCGTCACCGGACGCGCGCCCTGGCGCACCGAGATCGAGGCGCGAGGCGTCACGGTGTCGCTGCGTGCCATCCCGTTGCGCACACGCGGGCACCGGTTCGGGGCGATCGTCCTCAGCCGCGACGTCACCGAGCTGCGGCACCAGGAGCGCGAGCTCATCACCAAGGATGCGACGATCCGCGAGATCCACCACCGCGTCAAGAACAACCTGCAGACCGTGGCCTCGCTGCTGCGCATCCAGGCCCGCCGGACCCACTCCGACGAGGCGCGCGAGGCCCTCAACCAGGCGATGCGGCGCGTCGCGGCGATCGCCGTCGTGCACGATACCCTCTCCGAGGGACTCAACCAGCGCGTCGACTTCGACACCGTGTTCGACCGGGTGCTCCTCCTCGTCGCCGAGGTGGCCTCCGCGCACAACACCACCGTGCATCCGAAGTCGACCGGCAGCTTCGGCGTGCTCCCCAGCGAGTACGCCACACCGCTCGCGCTCGCCCTCACCGAGCTCGTCACCAACGCCGTGGAGCACGGTCTGGCCGGCCAGGAGGGCGAGGTCGAGATCAAGGCGACCCGGTCCGACGACCTCCTCACCGTCGAGGTGCGCGACACCGGGACCGGACTGCCCGAGGGCAAGGTCGGCTCCGGGCTCGGCACCCAGATCGTGCGCACCCTCATCCAGGGCGAGCTCGGCGGGACGATCGACTGGCACACCATGGTCGGCAGCGGCACCGTCGTCACGATCGAGGTGCCGTTCCGCTGGTTGAAGAAGCGCTAAGTCCTCCGGGGGTCGGTGGGCCGGGGGTGGGATGTCCTGCCGCCGAATCAGCGGGGGCCCCTGCCCCGATATTCGGCGGCAGGACATCCCACCCCCGGCCCACCTCGCGTCGATCCTGCGCTCGGGTGGGGGAGGACGCCTCGCGCTTCGCGCCTCGGCGTTCGGTCTGCGGGTAGTGCGGTTCTGCGGGCGCCTTCGCGCGCATCCGTGCTGGGCCAACTCCGGAGATTCGGCGGGACACGCCGGGGGAAGTCCGGAGTTGGCGCAGATGGGGGCGGAACTCCGGAGTTAGCGCGCGGTGGGTGGGTGCGCGGCTGGACGGCTGGTGCTTGCTGCTGTCCGTCGGGGCGGGGCGCCGGGGCTGGGCCAATTCCGGAGATTCGGCGGGACACGCCGGTGGAAGTCCGGAGTTGGCACCGATGGGGGCGGAATTCCGGAGTTAGCGCGCGGCGGGCAGTGCGTGGCCGGATGTGCTGGTGCTTGCCGCTGCAGTCGGGGCCGGGCGTTGGGGCTGGGCCAATTCCGGAGATTTGGCGGGACACGCCGGTGGAGGTCCGGAGTTGGCGCAGGTGGGGGGCGGAATTCCGGAGTTGGCGCGCGGCGGGTGGGGGCGGAGAAGGCGCCCGGAAAGGGCTCGCGCCCTGAGCGCGAGGCGTCAGGGCGCGAGGGGGAGCGGGGCGCGCGAGGCGCGGGGGTCAGGAGGCGCGGCGGGCGCGGGCGGCGCGGCGCTTGAGGGCGCGGCGCTCGTCCTCGGAGAGGCCTCCCCAGACGCCCGAGTCCTGGCCGGTCTCGAGGGCGTACTGGAGGCAGATCTCGGTGACGGAGCAACGCGCGCAGACGCTCTTGGCCTTGTCGATCTGGTCGACGGCGGGTCCGGTGTTCCCGACGGGGAAGAACAGCTCGGGGTCAGCGGTGAGGCAGGCGGCTTTGTCGCGCCAATCCATGCGGGGGCTCCTTAGATAACAGGAAGAATCGATCGCTGCGATCGACGTGATTTCGGGTGATCTGTCGACGGCACAGTGGACGCTGCAATCAGAGGAGACTGCACCCGCTCACGCCGCTGTGAGCAACATCGACAAGCCATCGTTGCATACTGGTTTGTGCAAAATCAAGGATTTTTTGTGGAGAACGGGCGGGGTTGACGGCGTGAACGATCAGCGAAATCCAGGCGACGAGGCGGATGCGGGCACCCTCCGCCGACCCGCCTCGGTGACCGCGCTCGGCATCATCGTGTCGGTAGAAGCCCTGGTCATGGTGGGTCTCGTCGTCTGGCTGGGCATCGAGACCGCCGTGGCGCAGCCCGAGTACCTCGTCACCGCCGTCGCGATCCTCGTGCTCGCCGCGATCGCCGCGCTGTTCCTCGTGTTCGTGGCGATCGGCACGTTCCGGATGCAGGTGTGGACCAGGTCCGCGACGCTCGTCTGGCAGATCTTCCAGGTGGTCGCCGCGATCGCCGCGTTCCAGGGCATCATCGGATCGCCGAGCATCGGCTGGTTCCTGCTCGTCCCGGCGGTGCTCGCCGTCATCCTGCTCTTCACCCGCGCCTCCCTCGCGGCGGCGCGTCGCTGAGAAGGCGCTCCGCTGAGAGGCGCTCCGCGCATCCGATCCGCTCCGGATGCGCGAGGCGGCGGCTCAGTCGATGCCGAGCTTCTTGCGGAGCGACGCCACGTGCCCCGTGGCCTTCACGTTGTAGAGCGCCTGCGTGAGCCGGCCCTCCTCGTCGACCACGAAGGTCGAGCGGATCACGCCGGTGACGGTCTTGCCGTAGAGCGACTTCTCGCCGTAGGCGCCGTAGGCCTTGTGCACCTCGAGCCCCTCGTCGGAGAGCAGCGGGAAGGTGAGCGACTCCTCGTCGTGCCACGCCTTGAGCTTGGCGACGCCGTCCTTCGAGACGCCGAGCACGGTGTAGCCGGCGCTCTTCAGCGAGCCCAGGTTGTCGCGGAAGTCGCACGTCTCGGTGGTGCATCCCGGAGTCCCGGCCGCGGGGTAGAAGTAGACGACGACCTTCTGGCCGCGCAGATCGTGGAGCGACACGTCGTCGCCGTCCTGATCGGTGAGCGTGAAGTCGGGAGCGAGATCGCCCGCGGCGAGGCGCGTGGTCGTGTCGGTCATGCACCCAGTATCCCGTGTCGCGAGCACCGCGCGGAGCATGCTATCGTTGACGACTGGCCCGCTCGGTCGGGCCGATGCACCTCTAGCTCAATCGGCAGAGCAACTGACTCTTAATCAGTGGGTTCAGGGTTCAAGTCCCTGGGGGTGCACCACTGAACGAAGGCCCCGGTCCGGTATGGATCGGGGCCTTCGTCGTTCATCGCCGGCGGGCGTGTGCCCACATCCTGCCCATGCGGATCAGCGCGCCACCCGATGAGGTAGACGGACACCGACTACGTACTTCCGCGGCTTCGACTACGCAAAGTCCGTCTCGGGCGCGCGCGTGAGTAGAAACTGCTCATAACCCGAGCACTACTCACAGGGGGAAACATCGAGAGGTTCGGCCGCATCCACCCAGCGGTCGGCGCCTACCTGATCCGAGAACAGGGCGCAAGCACGGGGCCTTCGCCGCGCGCGCCCGGATGACGAGAGAGCGATGAGCATCCACATGCCCGAGACCACCAGCATCACCACGCGGCGCGACGAGACGGCCGAGACCCTCGTCGGCCGCACGCGCCAGATCGACCAGGTCGTCCACGCGATCGCCGCCGATCCCGACCTCGCCGTGACCATCACCGGGCCGCGGGGAACCGGCCGCACCGCCGTGCTCCGCGCGATCCGGGAGCGGATGGGGGCAGCGACGCCCACCTACTGGGTCGCCGGCGACAGGGCCCTCGCGTCGCTGCCGCTCGGGGCCCTCGCTCCGCTGCTCGCCGAGCTCGACATCGATCCCGCCTCGGAGGGCGTGCTCGTGGGGCTCCATCGCGCGCTCGGTGGTGGGGCCGTCGTGTTCGTCGACGACGCCCACCTGCTCGACGAGGCGTCGGTCGGGGTCGTGGCCCAACTCGTGCGATCCGGCGACGTGTCGGTCGTCACGTCCACCGTCGAGGAGGCGGGCCCCCACAGCCACCCGGCCGGCCCCGCCGGCGGCACGACCGCCCCCGCGGTCCGGCCGGCCGGTGCCGCGGGCCCCGCCACCCACCCCGCGGAGGGGCTCCACCTCCGGCTCGCGCCGCTCGACGACGCCGACCAGCGGCTCGTCGTGTCGAACCTGCTCGGCGCGTCGCCGCATCCGCACACGGTCGAGGAGATCGTCCGTCTGGCCGACGGCAGTACGCGCATCCTCGTCGCGCTCGCCGAGGCCGTGCGCGACGCGCCCCTGCCGCCGGATGCGCACGGCTCGCTCACCGACCGGCTCGCCCTGTCGCGCGCGATCATCGACGCGCTGCCGGTCGATCCCTTCGCCGCACCTGAGCCGGTACTCGACCTGCTCTCCCTCCTGGCGGTCTGCGGGCCCCTTCCGCTGGAGCTCGCGGGCGAGCCCGGGGCCTCCTCCCGATCCGCCGCCGACGCCGAGCAGCTCGGACTCGTGAGGTCGTACGAGGAGGAGGGCAGGCGCTGGGTCGCCCTCGCCCACCCGATGCTCGAGCCGGTCGTCCTCATGGACGTCTCCCCGCTCCGCCGCTACGACTACTGCGCGGCCGGTGCCGACATGCTGAGCGGATCACCGGCGCATCGTGTGCGTCACACGCTCCTGCGGCTGCGGGCGGGCATCCCCGTCGATCCTCGCGAGCTCGACCTGCTGGCCCGCGGCGAGCTGCGCGCTCAGCGGTACGGCACGGCGCTGACGCTGGGCGAGCACGCCGTGCTCCAGAGCGACGGCGACGCGGCCCTCCGCGCCTCCGGCCAGGCGATCCGAGCACAGGCCGCCTCGCAGATCGGACGGATCGCCGAGGCGACGGAGTGGTTCGCCGACGCCTGGGCGACCGCCTCCGAGGCGGCGGAGGAGGGCGCCCAGGGGCCCTCCCAGGAGTTCTTCGCCCGCCTGGCGCAGGCCGAGGGGAACCACCTCGCGTTCCGACTCCTCCAACCGGCGACAGCGGTGCGCCGGGTGGAGGAGATCCTCACCCGCATCCACGATGCCCGGTGGCGGGCGTTCGTCGATCCCGACCTCGTGAAGTGGCGCCTGATGGCCGGGGAGGGGCTTCCGGAGAGCGTCGACGAGCTGCCCGTCCTGCAGTCCGTCGAGTCGCCCGGTGACCTGAACCTGCTCATCATGACCGCGATGATCCAGACGACGGGAGGCAGTCTCGAGGCGGCCCGGACGGCGACGGTGCGGGGGCTGCGCGAGGCCGAGCGCTTCGCCGACGTGCTCCCGAACGCCCGCGACCTGCTCACCCTGAGCGACGTGCTCGCTCGCGCGTTCGGCGGCGACGTGGCAGGGGCGCGGACGCAGGCTCGCGAGGAGCTCGCCGCGGCCGACGCGGCCAACCCCAGCGCGCGGGGCATGTGGGAGTTCGTGCTGGCCATCGTCGAGCTGCACGCCGGATGCCCGGCCCGCGGGTGGAAGCTGATCGTCGACGCCCGGCGCGACCTGCTGTGGCGCGACATCGCGGGGCTGCTGCCGACGGCCGAGGCCGTGCACGCCGCTCTCGCCGCTCGGACGGGGCGGTTCGCGGTGGCGCGTCGCTGGCTCGACCGCCATCCGGCCGACACGATCGCGGACCCCAAGGCCGCCCTCTACGCCCAGCTGGCGCGAGCGTGGGTGACGGCGGCGGCGGGCCGGCCGGGCTTCGCCGTGCGAGCGCTCGCCACCGTCGTCTCCGAGGCCGTCGACCGGGGACAGCTCTACCTCGGCGCGCTCTGCGCCTACGAGGGGGTGCGGATCGAGCCGGTGGTCGGCGCGAGCGTCATGCTCCCGCACCTCACGCGGGCGCAGCACGCCTTCCCCACGCAGCTGGCGCACGTCCGCGTGGTCCTGGCCCGGGGCGACACGCTGCCGGTGGCGAAGGACCTCGCCGACGCCGGTCTGCTGGGGCCGGCCATCGATGCCGCCCGCTGGTGCGCCGAGACGACGAAGGATCGCGCGCTGCAGAGCGAGGCGACGCGCCTGGCCGATGCCTGGACGGTGCGGACCGGCGTGGCGATCACCCCGCGGCGCACCGACACCCAGCCGCGGATGACACCGCTGACCGACCGCGAGTGGCAGCTCGCCTCGGGGGCGGCGTCCCTGCGCACGAGCGCCGAGCTCGCCGCCGAGTACGGCATCTCGGTGCGCACGGTCGACAACCACCTCGCCCGCATCTACCGCAAGCTCGGCATCGCGAGCCGACGGGAGCTGGCGGCCGAGCTCGGTGCGCTGAGCGCCGAGAACCCGTACTCGAACGTCCGCGAGGGCGCCGAACGGGGGAGTAGGAAGTACTCATAACGCTCGGCGACCGCCGCAGCGCACAATCGTGGTGGTGACAGCGGCGCCAACCGGCGCCGACCGATCCGCTGCAGTGCTCGACGACATCTCACCGGTCCACTCGTCAGTTCCGGTGCGTCGGGTCCGGCAGCGGGTCTCGAACAGGGGCGGCCTTCGGGTGGCCGCCCCTGTTCTCTTCCCCCGTCGTTCCCGGCCGAGCGCCGCTCGCACAGCAAGTGCACAGGCGCCACCGAGCGACGTCTTCACCAGGGTCGAGCAACCTCCCTGGCAGGGATGCGCGCGGGCTGTACTGTGTGCACCATGAGCCAACACGTCGGGACGCTGTTCATCTTCGGAGCCAGTGGAGACCTCACCGCACGCCTCCTGCTGCCGGGCCTCGCCCAGCTCCTGACCGCTCAGCCGGAGCGCCGTCTCACGCTCGTCGGAGCGGGCGGCAACGACTGGACCGACGACGACTGGCGCGACCTGGTGAAGAAGTCGTTCGCCACGGTCGACGCGAAGGGTGCCGCGGTCGACGACGTCCTGGCGCGCACCACGTACGTCAAGGCCGACGTGACGGATGCGCAGCAGCTGTCCTCCCTGCTGGGACGGTCCGATGGCGTCCCCGCCATCTACTTCGCCCTGCCGCCCGCGGTCGCCGCCGCCTGCGTGACCACGCTGCAGTCGATCGACCGACCCGACGGGCTCGTCCTCGCGCTCGAGAAGCCGTTCGGACTCGACGTCGCCAGCGCCGAGAAGCTCAACGCGGAGCTGGCGAAGATCGTGCCCGAGAACCACGTGCACCGCGTCGACCACTTCCTCGGCCGGTCGACGGTGTTCAACATCCTGGGCCTGCGCTTCGCGAACCGCATCTTCGAGCCCGTGTGGAGCTCCGACCACATCGCGAGCGTCGACATCGTCTACGATGAGCAGCTCGGTCTCGAGGGGCGCGCGGGGTACTACGACAAGGCGGGCGCGATGGTCGACATGATCCAGAGCCACCTGCTGCAGGTGATGGCGGTGCTGGCCATGGAGCCGCCCTCGACGCTCGGGTCCGACGACCTCCGCGACGCCAAGGAGCTCGTGCTCCGCGCGACGCACATCTACGGCGACGACCCCGAGGCCTCGAGCCGCCGCGCTCGATACAGCGCGGGGACCATCGACGGCCGATCCCTGCCGAGCTACGTCGACGAGCAGGGCGTCGACCCCTCCCGCGAGACGGAGACGCTCGCGGAGGTCACCGTCGAGGTGCAGACGTGGCGCTGGATGGGGGTGCCCATCACGCTCCGCTCCGGCAAGGCGCTCGGACGGCGACGCCGCGAGATCGTGATCACGTTCAAGCCCGCGCAGCGGCTCCCCGTCGGTCTCAAGGGCGAGAACTCGCCGACGGTGCTGCGCATCATGCTGGCTCCCGACACGATGGCCCTCGAGATCGACATCAACGGCCCGGGCGACCCGTACGAGCTCGAGCGGGCCTCCCTCGAGGCCACGTTCGGAGACGGACAGCTGCTGGCCTATCGCGAGGTGCTCGCCGGCATCCTCGACGGCGACCCCTCGCTCAGCGTCCGTGGCGACTCGGCGGTGGAGGGCTGGCGCATCCTCGAGCCCGTCATCGCGGCCTGGAAGGCCGACGACGTGCCGCTCGACGAGTACCCGGCCGGCAGCGAGGGCCCTTCCTCCTGGACCCCGATCGGCTGACGCTCGTCTGCGGCGCGCGGAGCGCGTCGTTCGTCACGAGAAACGGCGAAGCCCCCGCGTAGAGGCGGGGGCTTCGTCGTATTCCGTGACGAGCGACGGCGATGCGCCGCCGCGAAGGCTCAGGCGGACGCGGAGCCGGCGGTCTCGGTGCGGTGACGCTCGGCAGCCTCGGTGACCTCGGCGTGGTGCGCGACCAGGGCGCGCAGCGCGTCGTCGTCGCGAGGATCGGCGGCGGCCGCGGGCGAGGACCCTGCGGCAGGCAGGTCGACGGGGACGAGGTGCGCGACGGGGCGGGGGAGCGGGACACGATCGACCGGCGCGAGAGCGGGAGCCGCGGAGCCCTTCCCGGTCGGGTCGAGCTGCATCACGATGTTGTGCTCGGTGAGGTTGACGACGATGTCGCGCGCCACCGAGGCGGCGAGCACGGTGTGGAAGATGTCGTCGGTGTCGGCGCCGCTGCGTCGCGTGATCGCGAACGAGCCCAGCGGTCCGAAGTTCTCCATGAGGGTCTGGCTGACCAGCTCGTAGAGGCGCTCGCGGCTCACCGCCGCCTCGCGCGCTGCCCGTGCTCGTCGTCTCCAGCCGATCATGAGCAGTCCTTCCGCCGTCGCCACCCTCCCGACCATTGTCGGTCCTGAACATCCTCTGTCCGTTCGGGACACGCCGCGTGCCGGTCGCCGAAAGGCTGATTAGGCTGGAATTTCGTCTGTTCGTCCAGCCCGTCGTCGCGCTCCGCTCCGACGGAGCGCGGCTCCCCGATCCGCGAAGGAAGACATGACCGGAGACCGCACCTGGCTCGCGTTCGCCATCGCCTGCGCCGCTGCCCTCGTCCTCGCCCTCGTCGCCACGGCCGTGGTGGCCCTCGTCCTGCGGGTCACGGCGAAGCGCGTGGAGTGGCCGAAGGCCCTGATCCGGCGCTCGCGGGTGCCCTTCCGGCTCTTCCTGCTCGTGCTGCTGCTGTGGACCGCGGTCGCCGCGACCCTCCCCGTGACCGACCTGCTCGACGGGGTGAACCAGGGGTTCCTCATCGTCTCGATCGGGGTGGGGGCGTGGTTCGCCTGCACGCTGCTCATGTTCTTCGAGGACATCGCGCTCGAGCGCTATCGCATCGACCGTCGTGACAACCGCGTCGCACGCCGCGCGCGCACCCAGGTGCTCATCCTCCGGCGCCTCGGCATCGCCGCCATCGTGGTGATCGCCCTCGGCGCGATCCTGCTCACGTTCCCGGGAGCGAGGGCGGCGGGCGCGAGCGTGCTGGCGTCGGCCGGGCTCGTCTCGATCGTCGCGGGTCTCGCCGCTCAGTCGACCCTCGCGAACGTGTTCGCGGGGATGCAGATCGCGTTCAGCGACGCGCTGCGGGTCGACGACGTGGTCATCGTCGAGAAGGAGTGGGGTCGGATCGAGGAGATCACGCTCACCTACGTCGTCGTGCACATCTGGGACGACCGGCGCCTCGTGCTCCCCAGCACCTACTTCACGACGAAGCCCTTCGAGAACTGGACCCGCCGCAACTCCGAGCTGCTCGGCTCGGTGGAGTTCGACCTCGACTGGCGGGTCACGCCGGCGCTCATGCGCGAGGAGCTCGAGCGCATCCTCCGCCGCACCGACCTCTGGGACGGCCGCGTCTCCGTCCTGCAGGTGACGGATGCGACGGCGGGCTTCGTGCGCGTGCGCATCCTCGTCACCGCGGTGGACGCGCCCACCCTGTTCGACCTGCGCTGCCACATCCGCGAGGAGATGGTGGCGTGGCTGCACCGCAGCAGCCCGCAGTCGCTGCCGCGCACCCGCGTCAACGTCCTCGAGCCCGAGGTCGACGTGGAGGCCGCGCACCGTCGCACCGACACGGATGCGGTCGGGCTGTTCCACGGCGACGACGGTGCCGAGGGGCGCGCCAGCCTCTTCACCGGCCCGATCCAGACCGCTCGGATCGACCCGTCCGACCTCGAGGGCTCCGGTCGGGACGCCGCGGGCCGAGACGCTGCCGACGGCTCACGCGACGGACGGATCCGCTGACGCGGATGCCCGTGCCGTCAGACGGCGGCGGTCACTTGTCCTCGAGGGCGCGGGCCTCCTCGTCGTCCTGCAGGACGCTCCCGATGGCGAGCGCGAGGCTGATGCCCCAGCTGACCCACATCAGGATCACACGCCAGTCGCGAGGACCCTTGCGGGTCGTCTGCACGACCGACCAGGCGCCGAACACCGCGGCCAGGAAGCTGCCGTTGAAGAGGAACTTGCGCACGTCGCCCACCATCTCTCTCGAACCTGCCTCCCACGCTACCGTGATGGCCCCCTGGTAGGGTTGCCGCCGATTGCGGAAGCACGGAACGGACCCTCTTGCCTGACGACGACGCCCCATCCCGCCCCTCCACCGACAGCCCGGACGACGGCTCCTACGACTTCGTCGTGGTGGCCAACCGCCTCCCCGTCGACCGGATCACGACCCCGGAGGGCGAGCCGTCGTTCCGCACCTCCCCGGGCGGTCTCGTCACCGCTCTCGAGCCGGTGATGCGGGCCGCGGACGGCGCCTGGGTGGGCTGGACCGGGTCGGTCGACGACCACCTCGAGCCGTTCGAGCACGACGGCATCCACATCATCCCGGTGGCGCTGAGCGCCGACGACGTGGAGCTCTACTACGAGGGCTTCAGCAACGACACGCTCTGGCCGCTCTACCACGACGTGATCGCCCCGCCGGCGTACCACCGTGAGTGGTGGGAGAGGTACGTCGCGGTCAACCGCCGGTTCGCCGAGCGCGCGGCCGAGATCGCCGCGGAGGACGCTACGGTCTGGGTGCAGGACTACCAGCTGCAGCTGGTGCCCCGCATGCTGCGTCAGGCGCGACCCGATCTCACGATCGGCTTCTTCAACCACATCCCCTTCCCCGCGTACGGGATCTTCTCGCAGCTGCCCTGGCGCACGCAGATCGTCGAGGGGCTGCTGGGGGCCGACGTGATCGGCTTCCAGCGCACGGCGGATGCGGGCAACTTCTCGCGCGCGGTCCGCCGCCTCCTGGGATACCAGGCCAAGGGATCCGTCATCGACGTGCCGCTCGACGACAGCGAGCTGGCCAGCGCGAAGCACCGGATCTCCGCGGTGCGCCCGAACAAGCCCGTGCGTACCGTCGTCGCCCGTGCCTTCCCCATCTCGATCGACGCCGAGTCGTACGAGGACCTCGCCCGGCGGCCCGACATCCAGGCCCGTGCGAAGGAGATCCGGGAGGGGCTCGGCAACCCCGACGTCGTCATGCTGGGCGTCGACCGGCTCGACTACACGAAGGGCATCGGCCACCGGCTGAAGGCGTTCGGCGAGCTCCTGGCCGACGGAGCCGTCGACGTCGAGGACGTCACGCTCGTGCAGGTGGCCTCGCCCAGCCGCGAGCGGGTCCGCACGTACCAGCGCCTCCGCGACGAGATCGAGCTGCAGGTCGGCCGCATCAACGGCGACTACTCCACGCTCAGCCACACCGCGATCAGCTACCTCCACCACGGATACCCGCGCGAGGAGATGGTGGCGCTCTACCTCGCCGCCGACGTGATGCTCGTCACCGCCCTCCGCGACGGCATGAACCTCGTGGCCAAGGAGTACGTCGCGTGTCGGTTCGACAACGACGGCGTGCTCGTGCTCAGCGAGTTCGCCGGCGCCGCCGACGAGCTCAAGACCGCGCTGCGCGTGAACCCGCACGACATCGAGGGCCTCAAGGAGGCCATGCTCACCGCCATGCGGATGCCGCGGGCCGAACGATCGCGGCGGATGCGGGCCATGCGCAAGCGCGTGACCGAGAACGACGTCGAGCGCTGGTCCTCCGAGTTCCTCGCCGCCCTGGCCGCGCCGAGCACGAGCCTCGCGCTCCCGGCGGCCAACGAGGCGACGGATCCGACGGATCCGTCCGAGGAGGCGGGCTCGTGACCACCGACGCCATTGACACGGCCGCTCTGGACCGTGCGCTCGAGCGCCTCGCCGCCACCGAGCGCCTCCTGATCGCCCTCGACTTCGACGGCACCCTCTCGCCGATCGTCCCGAGGCCCGAGGAGGCGCGAGCGCTCCCCGAGGCCGACGAGGCGCTGCAGGCTCTCGTCGCCGCGCCCGACACCACGGTCGTCCTGGTCTCGGGCCGGTCGATGGCGAGTCTCGAGCACGTCTCGGGGTCGCCCGCGCACGTGCTCCTCGTCGGCTCGCACGGCGCCGAGGTGAAGGACGACGACGGCGTCCACGTCGAGCTCGATGACGACGAGCGGGGACGACGCGAGGCGCTGCACCGCGCCCTCGAGTCGGCCGTCGCCGATCACGACGGGGTCTGGGTCGAGGGCAAGCCCGCCGGCTTCGCCGTGCACACCCGCCGTGCGTCGGACGAGGCCGCCTCCGCCGCGCGCGCCGCGGCCCGATCCGCTGTCGAGGGCATCGACGGCCTCACCGAGCGCGAGGGCAAGGGCGTGCTCGAGTTCGCCGTGAAGGCGACGAGCAAGGGCGACTCGCTCCGGACGCTGCGCGAGTCGACCGGGGCCACCGGCGTGCTCTTCGCCGGCGACGACGTAACGGACGAGGACGGGTTCGCTGTCCTGGGCGAGGGCGACCTGGGCCTCAAGGTCGGCCCGGGGGAGACGGCGGCGGCGTACCGCGTCGACGACCCGGCCGCGGTCGCAGGCCTCCTCGCCCGCCTCGCCGCGCTGCGCGCCGCGAGGTGACGGCCTCCGGCGGGGCGGTGCTCGCCGCGTGCAGCCGATGTCGGACGCGGCCCTAAACTCATACCATGCCGGAAATCGATATGAAGCCGCGCTCGCGCGTGGTCACCGATGGGATCGAAGCCACCACCTCGCGCGGGATGCTGCGTGCGGTCGGCATGGGCGACGAGGACTGGGACAAGCCCCAGATCGGCATCGCGAGCTCGTGGAACGAGATCACGCCCTGCAACCTCTCGCTCGCCCGCCTCGCGCAGGCGTCGAAGGAGGGCGTGTTCGCCGGAGGCGGCTACCCGCTGCAGTTCGGCACCATCTCCGTCTCCGACGGCATCTCCATGGGCCACGAGGGCATGCACTTCTCGCTGGTCTCCCGCGAGGTCATCGCCGACTCGGTCGAGACCGTCATGATGGCCGAGCGCCTCGACGGCTCCGTCCTGCTGGCGGGATGCGACAAGTCGCTCCCGGGCATGCTCATGGCCGCGGCCCGGCTCGACCTCTCGAGCGTGTTCCTCTACTCCGGCTCCATCGCCCCCGGCTGGGTGAAGCTCTCTGACGGCACGGAGAAGGACATCACGATCATCGACTCCTTCGAGGCGGTCGGCGCGGTCAAGGCCGGCAAGATGAGCGAGGCGGATGCCAAGCGCATCGAGTGCGCGTTCGCCCCCGGTGAGGGCTCGTGCGGCGGCATGTACACCGCGAACACGATGGCCAGCGCGGCCGAGGCGATGGGCATGAGCCTCCCGGGCTCGGCGAGCCCCGCGTCCGCCGACCGACGCCGCGACTACTTCGCGCACCGCTCGGGTGAGGCCGTCGTCAACCTGCTGCGCCAGGGCATCACCACCCGCGACATCATCACGAAGAAGTCGCTCGAGAACGCGATCGCCATCGGCATGGCCTTCGGCGGCTCCACGAACCTGGTCCTGCACCTGCTGGCGATCGCGAACGAGGCCGAGGTCGACCTCACGCTCGCCGACTTCAACCGCATCGGCGACAAGGTCCCCCACATCGGCGACCTCAAGCCCTTCGGCAAGTACGTCATGAACGACGTCGACCGCCACGGCGGCGTGCCGGCCGTGATGAAGGCGCTCCTCGAGGAGGGGCTCATCCACGGCGACGCGCTCACCGTCACCGGCAAGACGGTCGAGGAGAACCTCGCCGAGATGGACATCGCCCCGCTCGACGGCGAGGTGCTGAAGCCCCTCGACAAGCCGATCCACAAGAGCGGCGGTCTCACCATCCTCACCGGCTCGCTCGCCCCCGAGGGCGCGGTCGTGAAGTCGGCCGGCTTCGACGCCGACGTGTTCGAGGGCCCCGCGCGCGTGTTCGAGCGTGAGCGCGCCGCGATGGACGCCCTCACCGAGGGCCGGATCAACGCCGGCGACGTCGTCGTGATCCGCTACGAGGGCCCCAAGGGCGGCCCCGGCATGCGGGAGATGCTCGCCATCACCGCCGCCATCAAGGGTGCAGGCCTCGGCAAGGATGTACTACTCTTGACGGACGGACGATTCTCAGGCGGCACAACCGGCCTGTGCATCGGCCACATAGCTCCCGAAGCGGTCGACGCTGGTCCGATCGCCTTCGTACGCGATGGTGATCTGATTCGGGTCGATATCGCAGCTCGCTCGATCGACCTACTTGTCGACGACGCAGAGCTGGAGGCCCGCCGAGAAGGCTGGGCTCCTCTTCCTCCCCGCTACACCCGCGGCGTCCTCGCGAAGTACTCGAAGCTCGTGCATTCAGCAGCCGAAGGCGCGATCACCGGGTAGCTGCGCGCATCCACCTGCTTCACAACGGAGAAAGACAGTCATGTCCACGGATCCCACACCCGTGCCCCCGAGAGCGACCATCCCGGCCCCTGCGGCGCCGACCGGACCGGAGCTCCTGACCGGATCGGGCGCGGTCCTCCGCACCCTCGAGCTGCTCGGCGTCAAGGACGTCTTCGGCCTCCCCGGCGGCGCGATCATCCCCTTCTACGACGAGCTCATGCAGCAGGATGCGATCCGTCACATCCTCGTCCGGCACGAGCAGGGCGCCGGCCACGCGGCCGAGGGCTACGCCGCCGCGACCGGCGAGGTCGGCGTGGCCATCGCGACCTCGGGGCCGGGAGCGACGAACCTCGTCACCGCGATCGCGGACGCCTACCTCGACTCGGTGCCCCTGCTCGCCATCACGGGCCAGGTGTTCTCGCACCTCATGGGCACCGACGCGTTCCAGGAGGCCGACATCGTCGGCATCACGATGCCGATCACGAAGCACGCCTTCCTGGTCAAGCGCGCGGAGGAGGTGCCGGCGGCCATCGCCGCCGCGTACCAGATCGCGACGACCGGCCGTCCCGGCCCGGTCCTCGTCGACATCACCAAGGACGCCCAGCAGAACACGGCCCCGTTCGTGTGGCCGCCGAAGGTCGACCTGCCCGGCTACCGGCCGATCACCAAGGCGCACGGCAAGCAGATCCAGGCCGCGGCGCAGCTGCTCAGCGAGTCGCGCCGTCCGGTCCTCTACGTCGGCGGCGGCGTCATCCGCGCCGAGGCGTCGGCCGAGCTGCTCGCGTTCGCGGAGGCGACGGGGGCGCCGATCGTCACGACGCTGATGGCGCGGGGCGCGTTCCCCGACTCCCACCCGCAGCACCTGGGCATGCCCGGCATGCACGGCACGGTGCCCGCGGTGCTCGCCCTGCAGGAGAGCGACCTGCTCATCTCGCTCGGCGCCCGGTTCGACGACCGCGTGACCGGTCGCGCGGCCGACTTCGCGCCCGGCGCCAAGGTCGTGCACGTCGACATCGACCCGGCTGAGATCGGCAAGATCCGCACCGCCGACGTCCCGATCGTGGGAGACGTCAAGGAGGTGCTCTCCGACCTGCTCGCCGCTTGGGCCGACGTGTCGGGAGGCGCCGACCTCGACCTCACCGAGTGGTGGGAGCGTCTGCACGCGCTGCAGGCCGAGTACCCGCTCGGCTACAGCGAGCCGTCCGACGGACTCCTCGCCCCGCAGTACGTGGTCCAGCGCATCGGCGAGCTCACCGGACCGGAGGCGGTGTACGCCGCCGGCGTCGGCCAGCACCAGATGTGGGCGGCGCAGTTCATCAAGTACGAGCGTCCGCACGCCTGGCTGAACTCCGGCGGTGCCGGGACGATGGGCTACGCGGTTCCGGCCGCCATGGGCGCGAAGGTCGGCGAACCCAACCGCGTGGTGTGGGCGATCGATGGCGACGGCTGCTTCCAGATGACCAACCAGGAGCTGGCCACCTGCACGATCAACAAGATCCCGATCAAGGTCGCGATCATCAACAACTCGTCGCTCGGCATGGTGCGGCAGTGGCAGAACCTGTTCTACGACGGACGGTTCTCGTTCACCGACCTCAACACCGGCCACGACACCGTGATGGTCCCCGACTTCGTGAAGATGGCCGACGCCTACGGCGCCCTGGGCATCCGGGTCACGAAGAAGGAGGAGGTCGACGCCGCGATCAAGCTCGCCCTCGAGACGAACGACCGCCCCGTGGTGATTGACTTCGTCGTCTCGCGCGAGGCGATGGTGTGGCCGATGGTGCCGCAGGGCGTGTCGAACAGCGACATCCAGTACGCCAAAGACCATGCGCCGAGCTGGGATGGTGAGGAGTAGACCATGAGCACCCACGTCCTGAGCCTCCTCGTCGAGGACAAGCCCGGTCTCCTCACGCGTGTGGCGGGCCTGTTCGCCCGTCGCGGCTTCAACATCGAGTCGCTCGCCGTCGGCAGCTCCGAGATCGACGGGCTCTCGCGCATCACGGTCGTCGTCGACGTCGAGGACACCCCGCTCGAGCAGGTGACCAAGCAGCTGAACAAGCTGATCAACGTCATCAAGATCGTCGAGCTCGATCCCTCGCAGTCGGTGCACCGCGAGCACCTGCTGGTCAAGGTGCGCGTCGACAACACCACACGGTCGCAGGTGATCGAGGCGGTCAACCTCTTCCGTGCTCGAGTCGTCGACGTCTCGACCGACGCGCTCGTCATCGAGGTGACCGGAGACACCGGCAAGATCAACGCGTTCCTCAAGGTCGTCGAGCCGTACGGCATCAAGGAGATCGCTCAGTCCGGCCTCCTCGCCATCGGCCGCGGCGGCAAGAGCATCACCGAGCGCGTCTTCAAGAACTGACCTCAGCATCCGGATCCAACCAAGGAGAACAGAACAAGTGACCGAGATCTTCTACGACAACGACGCCGACCTGTCGCTCATCCAGGGCAAGAAGGTCGCCGTGGTCGGCTACGGCTCGCAGGGCCACGCCCACGCTCAGAACCTCCGCGACTCGGGCGTCGAGGTCCACATCGCGCTGAAGGACGGGTCGAAGTCGACCGCCAAGGCCGAGGAGGCCGGCTTCGTCGTGCAGAACGTGGCCGACGCCACCGCCTGGGCCGACGTCATCGTCATCCTCGCGCCCGACCAGCACCAGCGCGGCATCTACGCCGAGTCGATCGAGCCCAACCTCGCGGCCGGGAAGACCCTCCTCTTCGCGCACGGGTTCAACATCCGCTTCGGCTACATCAAGGCCCCGGAGGGCATCGACGTGATCATGGTCGCCCCCAAGGGCCCCGGTCACACCGTGCGCCGCGAGTACGAGGCCGGCCGTGGCGTCCCGGTGATCGCCGCCGTCGAGGTCGACGCCTCGGGCCAGGCCTGGGACCTCGCCTGGTCCTACGCCAAGGCCATCGGCGGCCTGCGTGCGGGTGGCATCAAGACCACCTTCACCGAGGAGACCGAGACCGACCTGTTCGGCGAGCAGGCCGTGCTCTGCGGTGGCATGAGCCACCTGGTGCAGGCCGGCTTCGAGACCCTCGTCGAGGCGGGCTACCAGCCGCAGATCGCCTACTTCGAGGTGCTGCACGAGCTGAAGCTCATCGTCGACCTCATGTGGGAGGGCGGCATCGCCAAGCAGCGCTGGTCGATCTCCGACACGGCCGAGTACGGCGACTACGTCTCCGGTCCCCGCGTCATCGACTCGGAGGTCAAGTCGCACATGAAGGACGTGCTCTCCGACATCCAGTCGGGCGCGTTCGCGCAGCGCTTCATCGACGACCAGGACAACGGCGCCACCGAGTTCCTCGCCCTCCGCGAGAAGGAGCAGCAGCACCCGATCGAGGCCACCGGCAAGGAGCTCCGCGCCCTCTTCGCGTGGAAGCAGCAGGACGCCGACTACACGGATGGCAGCGCTGCGCGCTGACATCCGTGTAGTCGGCACGCCGACGCTGTGCTTGTCTGGCCCGGATGCGCGAGCGCATCCGGGCGTGGACGGCAGCGCCGCGCGCTGACGCCTCTGCGCCTCCGCATCGCCACCTCTTCGAACACCCCCAGAAGGAGCGCTTTCACGGTCGTGGGAGCCGCACCTTCTGGGGGTGTTCGGCTGTCTCGGAAGCCCGGGACGCTCAGCGCGGAGGGAGCGGAGCGGGGGAGCGCGTCACCAGGCGCGGACGGACCAGGCGGTGGCGCGGGTCGTTCGCCGGACCACCCGTCGAGCGACCGGCGTGGGCGCCGGTGAGGAGCTCGAGGACGCCCGCGGCGACCTCGTCGAGGGGCTGGCGGACGCTCGACAGACCCACCGCGGCCGCGACCGGGGTGTCGTCGTAGCCTGTGACGGGGATCGCGCCGCCCGAGGCGAGGAGCGCGCCGAGCGCGAGGGAGTCGCTCGCGCACACCACGGCGTCGACCTCGCCCGCGGCACGGAGACGGCGGTACGCCTCGGCGCCCTGGCTCACGCCGTCCTCCACCGCGACGCAGAGCGCCTCGAGCTCCACCTCGCCCGAGGCCGGCGACTGCGCCGCCTCGAGCATGGCGTCGCGCCAGCCGCGCATCCGGTCGTCGCCCGAACCGGAGCCGGCCGGCCAGCCGATGTAGCCGACCCGGCGGAGGCCCGTGGAGAGGTAGGCGGAGGTGGCCTCGTGGAGGCCGGAGCGACCGTCGACGTCCACCCAGAGATGCGCCGGATCGTCCATGTCGTCGACACCCCACGGGCGTCCGAAGGTCACGAACGAGACACCCAGCTCCGCCAGGCGCGTGGTGCGGGGGTCGCCCAGCGTGGTCGACGTCAGGACGAAGGCGTCGACGTCCCCGGTGTCGCGCAGGCGCTCGATCTGCGTCACCTCGTCGTGGTGATCGCGGGCGGTGAACAGGAGGATGCGCAGGCCCTGCTCCGCCGCCTGCTCGGTGAGCGCGTGGAGGAAGCGGTCGAGCACCGACCCCGAGATGCCGTCGGTCTGCGGATCGAGGCGGATGCCGATGGTGGAGCTCTTCCGCATCCGGAGCCGGCGCGCCGACTCGTGGGGGTGGTAGCCGAGCGACGCGATCGCCGCCTCCACCCGGATGCGGGTCTCGGGCTTGACGATGTCGGGGGAGTTGAGCACGTTCGACACCGTCTGCCGTGACACCCCTGCCGTGGAGGCGACGTCGACGATGGTCGGGAGTCGCTGCACTCGCCCCTCCTGGTGAACCCTTGCCCCCGTTCTGGGGATGTGCCTATGCTATCGCCAGATCAGTTTGAACGATCAAAAGAGTTCGTGCAAGACTTTGAACGTTCCAACAGCACCAGAGGCACGCAGCGACGCTGCCCCACAGAGGAGACACACCATGCAAAGACGCACATCCCGCTGGATCGTCGGCGCCGGCCTCGCCGCCGTAGGCGCCCTCACCCTCACCGCCTGCGGCTCGGGCTTCAGCGGCGACGCCGGGTCGTCGCAGGACTCGAGCGCCCCGCTGAGCGTGCTCATCGGCTCGTCCGGCGACGCCGAGACCGCCGCGGTCACGTCCGCCGTCGCCGACTGGTCGAGCGAGTCGGGCACCCAGGCCACCGTGACCGCCGCATCCGACCTCAACCAGCAGCTCAGCCAGGGCTTCGCCTCCGGCCAGCCCGCCGACGTGTTCTACGTCTCGACGGATGCGCTGGCCGGCTTCGCCTCCAACGGCTCGCTCTACGCCTACGGCGACCAGCTCTCCAACAAGGACGACTTCTACCCGACGCTCGTCGACTCGTTCACCTACGACGGCACGTTCTACTGCGCCCCGAAGGACTTCTCCACGCTCGGGCTCGTGATCAACACAGACATGTGGGCGGCGGCAGGCCTGACCGACGCCGACATCCCGACCACGTGGGATCAGCTCACTGCCGTCGCGACGAAGCTCACCACCCCCGAGCATGTGGGCCTCGCCTTCTCGCCCGAGTACGCGCGTGTCGGCGCGTTCATGGCTCAAGCCGGCGGGTCGCTCCTCAACTCCGACCAGACCGAGGCCACCGTCGACAGCCCGGAGAACCTCCAGGCGCTGGAGTACGTGAAGGGCCTGCTCACCGCCGGAGTGGCGAAGTACTCCTCCGACCTCGGCGCCGGATGGGGCGGCGAGGCGTTCGGCAAGGGCCAGGCCGCGATGACGATCGAGGGCAACTGGATCGCCGGAGGCCTGAAGAACGACTACCCGGACGTGAAGTACACCGTCGCCGAGCTCCCCGCGGGCCCGGGCGGACAGGGCACCCTGCAGTTCACCAACTGCTGGGGCATCGCCGCTGACAGCAAGAACAAGGATGCCGCGCTCGCGCTGGTCGAGAAGCTGACGTCCACCGAGGACCAGCTCGCGTTCGCGCAGGCCTTCGGCGTCATGCCCTCGGTGCAGTCCGCCGCCGACCAGTGGAAGACCGCCAACCCCGACTCGGTCGCCTTCCTCGACTCGGCCGACTTCGCGCAGGGCGTCCCCACCCTCGCCGGCTCCGCCGACGTCATCAAGGACCTCAACTCGCAGCTCGAGTCCCTGGCCACGGGTGACCCCGCCGCCATCCTGAAGTCCGCCCAGTCGAACATGGAAGCGGTCGTCAAGTAGCCCGCCCGCCGGTCTCCCCGGAGGGTCCGGCTTTGTCCAGGTTTCCGTCGCGTTTTCCGCGATTTGCGACGGAAATCTGGACAAACCGGGGGGTGAGTTCCGGGGAGCGGGGCGGGTGGGGCTCGGGGCTTCCCTCCGACTCGCAGTCCCGGCGCCTGCGGCGCCCCGCCAGACCCGATGCCTGCGAGTCGGAGGGAAGCCCCGAACCCCACCCGCCCCTCGGCCGAGGTCCTCGAGGGCCGCGAGTCGGAGGGGAGGCCCGAACCCCACCCGCCCCTCGGCCGAGGTCCTTGAGGGCCGCGAGTCGGAGGGGAGGCCCGAACCCCACCCGCCCCTCGCAGGTCCTTGAGGCGAACATGAGAAGAGGAACGCATGAGCACGCACACCGCGGCCGCGGCGCCCGCTCGCGGCACCAGGCCCTCGAAGAGCGGGCCCCCGAAGGGGATCCGCCGGAGTGAGGGCGTGGCGGGGTGGCTCTTCACCGCGCCGATGCTGATCGTGCTGGGACTGTTCCTCGTGGTCCCGGTGATCATGGCGCTGTGGGTGAGCTTCTCCGACTGGACCGGCCGCGGGAGTCCGTTCTCGTCGACCGTGAGCTTCGTGGGGCTCGACAACTACTCCGACCTCCTCGGCGGCGGTGGCCTCGCGGAGCGCGACTTCGGCATCTCGCTCCGGAACAACGCCTGGTACGTGGTCCTCGTGGTGCCGCTGCAGACCGCGATCGCGCTGCTGCTGGCGGTGCTGGTGAACCGTCAGATCCTCAAGGGGCGGGGGTTCTTCCGGACGGCGTTCTACTTCCCGTCGGTCACCAGCTCGGTGGCGATCACGGTGCTCTGGCTGTTCCTGTTCAGCGCGTCCGGTGCCGTGAACGCGGTCCTGAGCTGGTTCGGGGTGAACGGCCCGAACTGGTTCCAGGATCCCTCGGGCGTGGTCCACAACCTCCTGGCCGCCGTCGGCGTCACGCAGGGCCCGGGCTGGCTCACCGAGCCGACCGTGCTGAACGTGTCGCTGTGGGACTGGCTCGCCGGGCCGTCGGTGGCGATGAGCGCGTTCGTCCTGATGGCCGTGTTCACGACGTCCGGGACCTTCATGCTGCTCTTCATCGCGGCGCTGCAGAACCTCTCGCACGACGTGCAGGAGGCGGCGATGATCGACGGGGCGAACGGATGGCAGCGCTTCTGGCGGGTCACCTTCCCGCAGCTGCGTCCGACCCTGTTCACCGTGCTCACCC
The DNA here is from genome assembly GCF_014640535.1 of Cnuibacter physcomitrellae. Lineage (NCBI taxonomy): Bacteria > Bacillati > Actinomycetota > Actinomycetes > Micrococcales > Microbacteriaceae > Cnuibacter > Cnuibacter physcomitrellae. Next base: position 1,176,256 of record NZ_BMHD01000001.1, on the reverse strand, counting down.
TCGGGCTCATTGGCACGTGGCAGGTCTTCGACCAGATCTACACCGGCACCCAGGGCGGCCCGGGGAAGACCACGGTCACCCCGGCCTACCTCTCCTACACGTCGGCGTTCGAGAGCCAGCAGTGGGGCCGCGGTGCGGCGATCGCGTTCGTGCTGTTCGTGATCATCGTGGTGCTCACGATCCTGCAGCGCGTCATCCTGCGGGAGCGGGGCGTCTCGAAGCGTCGGATGCGCGCCTACAGCGTCGCGAGATCCCAGACCGCGAACAAGGGGGGACGGCCGTGACGACCATCGATGATGCCACCCCGACCGCCGGCGGGGCGACGGGCGCCGCCGGACCCGGAGGCCCCCGTCCCGCGCCGACGCGTCGCCGCATCGGCTCGAGGACCCTGGCGGGCACGTCGATCCTGTACGCCATCCTGGTCGTGGTCGCGATCGTCTACATCTTCCCCTTCCTCATCAACATCGCGACCTCGTTCAAGACGGATGCGGAGGCGGCGAGCGACCCGCTGTCGCTCATCCCGCAGATCTGGACGACGGCAGCCTACGAGCGGCTGTTCCTCAACAGCGACTTCCCCACCTGGTTCATGAACTCCGCGATCGTCACGGTCTTCGTCACGATCGGCCGCGTCTTCCTCGACTCGCTCGCCGGCTACGCCCTCGCGCGGCTGCACTTCCGGGGCCGCGGCATCGTCTTCGCGGGTCTGGTCGCGGTGATGGCCGTGCCGCTCGTGGTGCTGCTCATCCCGAAGTTCCTCGTGATCAACCAGCTCGGGATGTACGACTCGTACGCCGGCATGATCATCCCCCTGCTCGTCGATGCGGCGGGCGTGTTCATCATGAAGAACTTCTTCGAGTCGATCCCGGCGTCGGTCGAGGAGCAGGCGCGGATCGACGGTGCCGGGACGTTCCGCATCTTCTGGTCGGTCGTGCTGCCGATGGCGCGTCCGGCGCTCATCACGATCATCATCCTGTCGTTCCAGGGGTCCTGGAACGAGCTGTCGCACTTCATCATCTCCACGCAGTCGCCGGAGCTGACGACCCTGACCAAGGGCGTCGCCTCGCTCGCCTCGGGGCAGCTCAGCCAGGGCACGCAGTATCCGTTGAAGCTCGCGGCGGCGCTCATCATGACCGTGCCGGTCGCCGTGATGTTCTTCGTCTTCCAGCGGCGCATCATGAACGCCAGCGAGGGCGCGGTGAAGGAGTGACCGCGGCCGAGCCGACGATCGTCGCCACCTGCGCCGGTCTCGTGGGCGGGGAGTGGACCGACCTCGCCTACGGGCCGGTGATGCTCCACGCCCTGTCGCTCGCCCGCGTCGAGGGGCGCAGACCCCGCGTGCTCCACGTGAACACCGCGGGCGGCGACCCGCGTGGGGCGGAGGGTCCTGAGATCGAGGCGGCCTGGGCGGCGGGAGCCGAGGCTCGGCATCTGCGGCTCTTCCCGCATCCGAACACCCCCGACGTGTCCTCGTTCGTGCTCGAGCACGACCTGGTCTGGGTCTCCGGCGGGAGCGTGGCGAACCTCGCGGCCCTGTGGCGGCTGCACGGTGTCGATCGCGCCATGCGGGCCGCCTGGGAGGCGGGTGTCGTCCTCGCCGGCGGGTCCGCCGGTGGCGTGATCTGGCACGAGGGCGGCACGACGAGCTCCTTCGGCCCGTCGATCTCCGCCTTCACGACGGGGCTCGGCCTCGTGCCGGGCGCGCTCGCGGTGCACTACGACTCGGATGCACGCCGGCGCGAGTCCTTCCACCGCTCGATCGTCGACGGGACGCTCTCCGGAGGGTTCGCCCTCGAGGAGGGGACCGGTGTCGTCTACCGGGGCGCGGGCCCCCATCCGTCCGTCGAGGCCGTGACGGAGCGCGCCGGGGCCAGGGTGCGCCGGGTCCTCCTCGACGACGGCGGTCGGGTGGCTGAGCACGACGTCCCGGCACGGCTCGTCGTCGCACCCGCCGACGCCACAGGGCCACCCGGCGCTCTGCCCGAACGCCCTCCCGTGCCCCCTGGCACGACGACCGACACGACCCCCTCGAGGAGCCGACCATGACCGCCGACCGCCAGCCCCTGCTCCACGACTCCGTCGTCGCGCTCGCAGCGCCGACCCAGGCGTGGTCCGCGGCCGATGGCCGCATGCACGCGCCGATCCACGGCATCTACCACTCCGAGACCCGGGTGATCCGCGGCCTCGACCTGACGGTCGAGGGGGAACGGCTGGAGTCCCTCTCGTCCGCCGTCCGCGGCGCCACCCAGGTCTCCTTCTCGGGACTCGCCCGGGGCATCGACGACGGGGGCGCCGACCCGCGCGTGCGGCTCGACGTGGTGCGGACGACGGAGCCCGGCGCGGTCTCCGACGCGCTCGTGCTGTCGACCGCCCTGGCCGAGCCGCTCACCACGACGCTCCGGATCGTGCTCACGCCCGACTTCCAGGAGCTGCCGGTCGTGAAGTCCGGGCGCGGGAGTGGTGGAGACGCCTTCTTCGTGGAGGAGTCGGACAACGAGGGCGGTGTGCACCTCGCCGGCGGGACGGTGTCGGCGGCGGTCAGCGCGACGGCCGGCGCGGGCGTGCCTGCGCCCCCCGAGATCCTCGTCGACGACGCGACGGGCGACATCCATCTCGTCTGGCAGGTGACCCTGCCGCCGCGAGGTGCGGCCGAGCTGGGCTGGCGGATCGAGATGCACGACACCGCCGCCGTGGTGGGCCCCGCCCGCGGTCACGCGGAGTGGCGGGACGCCTCCGTGCTCGCCGACGACTCCCGCCTGACCCGCTGGGCGGAGCGGGCGCTCGACGACCTCGACGCCCTCCGCATGACGACGGCCGCGCGTCCCGACGACACGTTCCTCGCCGCCGGAGCGCCCTGGTTCTTCACGCTGTTCGGCCGCGACTCGCTGTGGGCGGCGCGCCTGCTCCTGCCGTTCGGCACCGAGCTGGCAGCGTCGACGCTGCGCGTGCTCGCGTCGATGCAGGGCACCGTGACCGACCCGGAGACGGCGGAGCAACCGGGCAAGATCATGCACGAGCTGCGGCCCTCCACGCTCGAGATCCCGGGGGAGGGCATCTCGCTGCCCCCGCTCTACTTCGGCACGATCGACGCGACCCCGCTCTGGATCGTGCTGCTCCACGACGCCTGGCGGTGGGGGATGCCCGACGACGAGGTGCGCGCCCTCCTGCCGACCCTGCTCGCGGCACTCGAGTGGATGCGCGACCACGGCGACAGCGACGAGGACGGCTTCCTCGAGTACGTCGACCTGACCGGTCACGGCCTCGCCAACCAGGGGTGGAAGGACTCGGGCGACTCGGTGCAGTGGCGCGACGGGACCCTGGCCACGGGGCCGATCGCCCTCTGCGAGGTGCAGGGATACGCTTACGAGGCGGCCGTGGGCGCCGCGGCGCTGCTGGACCACCTGGGGGAGCCGGGCGGCGACGAGTGGCGTGCGTGGGCGGCCGACCTCGCCGACCGGTTCCGCGCCTCCTTCTGGGTGGAGAGCCCGATCGGACGGTATCCCGCGATCGCGCTCGACGCCGAGAAGCGACCGGTCGACACCCTCACGAGCAACATCGGGCACCTGCTGGCGACGGGTCTGCTCTCGGCCGGCGAGGAGGAGGAGATCGCGCGTCTGCTGGTCTCGCCGCTGATGTCGTCGGGCTTCGGCCTGCGCACCATGTCGACGGACTCGGGCGGATACTGGCCGCTCAGCTATCACGGCGGATCGGTGTGGGCGCACGACACCGCGATCGCGGTCAGCGGGCTCTCCCGCGCGGGGTTCGCCGCGGAGGCCGCGACGCTGGGCCGCGGGCTGCTCGCCGCCGCCGAGGCGTTCGCGTACCGGATGCCGGAGCTGCACTCCGGCGACTCCGCTCTCGTCACGCCTGCGCCGGCTCCCTATCCGGCGGCCTGCCGTCCGCAGGCGTGGAGCGCGGCCGCCGCGGTCGCGGTCGCGGCGGCGTCGGTGGGCCTCCGCGCGCCGGAGACGCCCGGGGCGGCTCCGTCGGTGCGAGGTCTCGCGGACCCGTCCCTCGGCGGGGTGTCCCTCTCCGGCGTCCGCTCGGCGGGCCGTCCCTTCCGCGTGAGCGCCGTCCCCTCGGCCGCGCCGACCGTCGAGCCCCTCTGACCCGCCCGTCCTCGGCTTTCGCCACACACGTGACCTTCCGCCACCTGCATGCGCGTGGCGAAAGGCCACGCGTGTGGCGAAACCGGGGGGGGTGTGGCGCGCGGCGCGGGCGGAACGGGCGGGCGCCGCGCGGGGAGCGCGGGGATAGGGTGAGGGGGTGAGCAGCAGGGATGACGACGCCTTCTCCTGGGCCGGTGACGACGACCCCACGCTGCGGCCCGTCTCCGAGCGCGGCACCGAAGCGGCGGACGCCCCCGAGGTGACCGACGAGATCGCGGTCGAGGACCTCGAGACCCGGGACGCCGTCGAGACCGCTGCGGCCCCCAGCGATCCGGTGGCCGTGCCCGTCCCCTCCCGTCAGAAGAGGGCTCCGTCGGGCAGGCGTCCGGGACGCACCGTCCTCGAGGAGGCGGAGGAGACCGAGGAGCTCGCCGCCGCCCGAGACCTCGCGGAGGCGGAGCGCGAGACCGCCCCGATGAGCTCGATCTCGCTCATCGTCATGGGCATCCTCGGAGGGATCTACGCCCTCTACACGATCGGCTGGCTGATCAGCTTCAGCCGCTTCCCGGTCGGCGACGGCTTCACCTTCACGATCCTGACCATCCGGATGCTGCAGGTGCTCGCCGTGGCTGCCGCGCCGCTGTGGTTCGGCGGCACCCTGCTCGTCCTGCAGAGGCGTCCGATCCGCTATCGCTTCCTCTGGCTCGTGATCGGAGTGCTCGTGCTCGTGCCCTGGCCCTTCCTGATGGGGGTGTGACGTGACCGTCTCCGACGAGCGCACGCCGCTCATCCACCAGCCCCGTGCCGTCTCCTGGGTGGTCGGCGGCGTGTTCGTGCTCGCCTACGCGTTCTTCCTCTGGGGCGGCATCTCCAACCTCGTCGGCGTCGTGGCGAACTTCGCGGTCTACAACATCGCCGTCACGGGCGAGATCTGGGCGCTCCTCATCGGATACGCGGCGACCCCGGTGGTCGTGTTCTTCGCTGCGCTGCTGATCGGGATCCGGCTGAGCATCGTCAACCGGGTCGTCGTCTACCTGATCGGCCTGGGCGTCGTCGGCGTCGTCTCCCTGGGCCTCCTCGCCATCGCCTGAGCGGGACGGCACGCCCGGGGCACGCGGTCCCGCCCGGACTCAGGATGACGGGATCACGTTCACGGTGAACTCACCCTGGCCCAGCGCCCCGTTGTTCTCGCCCCTGAAGGTGAAGGTCACCGGGCCCGCCTGATCGGGGTCGGGAATGTACGTGAATGACCCGATCTCAGGATCGATCTCGGAGACGCGTCCGACGTCGGGCATCGACGTGAGCGAGTAGACCACGTTCCTCAGGGGGTGATACCCCGCCGGGCCGTCGAGGCGGCAGTCCAGGTCGACCACGACGGCCTCACCGGCGACGGCCTGGAGGTTGCCGTTGAGACAGCTCGGCGTCACGTCTCGCACCCGGAACTCGATGGTGACGGGCCGGGAGAGGATGCCGAAACGGTCTCTCGCCTGAACGGTCACCCGGTCGGTGGCGGCCCCCTCGACGGCGTCGATGGCATGGTAACGCAGCACCCCGGAGGCGTCGAAGGTGGCGTGGCCGTAGGCGCCGTCGGAGATCACCTCGCCGGCGAGCACGTCGTGGGTGTACTCGGACCACCGATCGATGTCCGGATCGCGGAACAGCCGGTCCATCGGAACCTCGACATCCGTGCCGCGTATGGCCTCGACCACCGGGCCGTCCTGGGCAATGGGCGCGAAGTGATTTCGGATCACGACGGTGAAGGGCCACGACTCGAACCCGTCGAGCTTGCTGACGGCCGCCAGCGTGAGCACGGTGTACGTGCCGTCTGCATCGCCGGTCGCCGTGTAGTGGAGCTCGCCGGTGGTGGCGTCGATCGTCGCCACGGCAGAAGCGGGATCGGCGGTCGAGGAGATCACCCTCAGGCGATCGGGCGCCGTGGCAGGCGAGGAGTCGCAGAAGAGGTCGTCGACGCCGATCACGGTCTCGACGCCGGGCCCGCCGTCGAAGGCCCCGCCGGCGCACAGCGGGATCGCGCGGGTCGACGCCGGCTCGACGACGGGCGGGGTCAGAAACCGGAACGGAGCATCCCCGCCCTCACGCCCCGAGACCATGACACCGCCGCGGAGAGCGCAGTTCACGACGAGGTCTGCGACGAACGAGCACGTGGAGAAGTCGCCGGCTGTCGTGGCGAAGATCGCCGAGAGGATCCGGCTACGACTGTCCAGGACCTGGTCGAAGTGGTAGGTGATGCTGGTCGCAGTGGTCGTGCCGTCGGGGCTGGCGGAGTACTCAGTGTGCATGACGGAGACATCGGGAACGGTCTGGAACGAGAGCCGACCGTCCTTCCTCACGATGAGGACCTGCTCTCTCGGAAGATTCGACATCGGCGCGGGGTTGACCATCGTCCCGAGATCCGGTCCGGCGGACCCTCCACCGGCACCGCGACCCGTTCCGGCGACAGACCCGCTCGTCCCGCCGGCACCGCGGGCGGCGTCGGCTTCACCCGTCGTGAGGTTCGGCACGGCGGGCACGCTGCCGCGGTCGACGGGCGGCCGCGGAGTGTCCTTCGGTGGCGGGGGAGGCGCAGGGAGCGGAGGCGCCTTGTCGAAGAGGACGTCCTTCACGACGGGAAGCTGCGGGGGCTGGGCGGGACTCCCGGCGCAGTCCGGCCTGCTCGAGTCGCAATCCAACGCTCCCGCGGGCAGAGCGGTGATGCCGGTCAGTGCGATCGCCAGGGCAGCGATCGCGACGAATGGATATCGGGTCTTCACGGAACTCACTCCATCTCGACCCACCGATGGGATGAGGGTACCTCATGATCGAGCTCAGGGCAGCAGTGCGACCACGAGGACCAGGGCCGCGAGCACGATCTGGCCGACGAGGCGCGGCCAGAACGGGATCGCGAGGGCGCCGAAGCGGTCGCGGTGCCGCGCCGCGTACGCGTTGGCGGGGAACACCGCGGCGAGGAACACCACCAGGGCGATCCCGGCGGCGACGCGGGTCGGAGGCCAGAGGAGCCCCAGCCCGCCCGCGATCTCGCAGACGCCGGTGAACCAGACGAGCACGCGTGGGGAGAGCGCCGGCGACGACGAGCGGAGCGCCGGCGGGATCATCGCGGCCATCGTGCGCACGGAGGCGGGCACGAAGTGGTTGACCCCCATCCCCACGAAGACGAGGGCGACGAGCGCCCTCAGGATCCAGAGGATGACGTCCCAGGTCGCTGCGTCCATCCGCCCATTGTCGCCTGCACTAGGGTGGGGGAGGGTCGGCGCACGTACGCCCGGAACGGCAGCACGCGGCGCGGCCCGTCTCCCCGTGCCGCAGAACCGAAGGAACCGCGCGTGTCGAAGCCGGTCGTGCTGATCGCAGAAGAACTCTCACCCGCCACCGTCGACGCCCTCGGGCCCGACTTCGACGTGCGGTCCGTCGACGGGACCGACCGTCCGGCGCTCCTCGAGGCGCTCGCCGAGTCCGACGCGATCCTGGTCCGCTCCGCCACCAAGGTCGACGCCGAGGCGATCGCCGCGGCCAAGCAGCTGAAGGTCATCGCCCGTGCGGGCGTGGGACTCGACAACGTCGACATCAAGGCCGCCACCGCCGCGGGCGTGATGGTGGTCAACGCGCCCACCTCGAACATCATCTCCGCCGCGGAGCTGACCGTCGGTCACATCCTCAGCCTGGCCCGTCACATCCCCGCCGCGCACAACGCGCTCGCGCAGGGGCAGTGGAAGCGCAGCGCCTACACGGGCGTCGAGCTCTACGAGAAGACGCTCGGCATCATCGGCCTCGGCCGCATCGGCGCGCTCATCACCGCCCGCCTCCAGGCCTTCGGGGTGAACGTCATCGCCTACGACCCCTACGTGACCAGTGCGCGCGCCCAGCAGCTCGGGGTCACCCTCGTGTCGCTCGACGAGCTCCTCGCGCAGAGCGACTTCATCACGATCCACATGCCGAAGACGCCCGAGACCACGGGCATGATCGGCACCGAGCAGCTGGCCATGATGAAGCCCACGGCGTTCATCGTGAACGTCGCGCGCGGCGGCCTGATCGACGAGGACGCGCTGTACACCGCGCTCACCTCCGGCACGATCGCGGGCGCCGGCCTCGACGTCTTCGTGTCGGAGCCGCCGAAGGACAGCCCGCTCCTCGCCCTCCCGAACGTCGTCGTCACGCCGCACCTCGGCGCCTCGACCGACGAGGCCCAGGAGAAGGCCGGTGTCTCCGTCGCGAAGAGCGTCCGCCTCGCGCTCTCGGGCGAGCTGGTGCCGGACGCCGTCAACGTCGCCGGCGGTGTGATCGCCGAGGACGTCCGGCCCGGCATCCCCCTCGTCGAGAAGCTCGGCCAGGTGTTCTCCGGGCTGGCGACCAGCCCGCTCACGAGCGTCGACGTCATCGTCCGCGGCGAGATCGCCGCCTCCGACGTGAGCGTGCTGAAGCTCGCCGCGCTCAAGGGCGTCTTCACCAACGTCGTCAGCGAGACGGTCTCGTACGTCAACGCCCCGCTCCTGGCGGAGCAGCGCGGCGTCACCGTGCGTCTCATCGCCGAGACCGAGTCGGAGGAGTACCGGAACGTCATCCAGCTCGTGGGTGCGCTGTCCGACGGATCGCAGATCTCGGTGTCGGGAACGCTGACGGGGCAGAAGCAGATCCAGAAGATCGTTGAGATCAACGGCTACGACGTCGAGGTGCCGATCGCCGCGCACCTCATCGTGATGCTGTACACCGACCGTCCGGGGATCGTCGCGGTCTACGGCAAGCGCTTCGGCGACGCCGCGATCAACATCGCGGGGATGCAGATCGCGCGCACCGAGGCCGGCGGCAAGGCTCTCAGCGTGCTTACCGTCGACAGCCCGGTGCCCTCCGAGATCCTCGACGAGGTCCGCGAGGCCATCGACGCCGACAGCCTCCACGAGATCGACATCGTCGAGTCCTGACGCGAGCCCCGCATCCGCCCGGCTTCGTCCACCTTTCCGTCGCGAATCACTCGAATCGCGACGGAAAGGTGGACAAAGCCCGGGCGATAGGATCGGGAGCATGGCACGCACCGTTCGTCTCGCACTCATCCCCGGCGACGGGATCGGACCCGAGGTGGTCGCCGAGGCGGTGAAGGTGCTCGACGCCGTCGCCCCCGACGACGTGGTCTTCGAGAAGACCACGTACGAGCTCGGCGCCGCGCGCTACCTCGCGACCGGCGACGTGCTGACGGAGGCGGACCTCGCCGCCATCAAGGAGCACGACGCGATCATCCTGGGCGCGGTCGGCGGCGTGCCCGGTGACCCGCGCCTGAAGGACGCGAACATCGAGCGCGGACTGCTGCTGAAGCTGCGGTTCGAGCTCGACCACTACGTGAACCTGCGCCCGACGGTCATCTACGACGGCGTGCCGAGCCCCCTGGCCGAGCACGGACCGGTCGACTTCGTCGTCGTCCGCGAGGGCACCGAGGGGCCGTACGTCGGCAACGGCGGCTCGCTCCGCAAAGGCACCCCTCACGAGGTCGCCACCGAGGTCTCGCTCAACACCGCCTTCGGCGTCGAGCGCGTCGTGCGCTACGCCTTCGACGCGGCGCAGAAGCGGCGGGGGAAGCTCACGCTGGTGCACAAGACCAACGTGCTGGTCTTCGCGGGGTCGCTGTGGCAGTCCACCGTGAACAGAGTGGCCTCGGAATACCCCGATGTGGCCGTGGACTACCTCCACGTCGACGCCGCGACGATCTTCCTCGTCACCGATCCTGCTAGGTTCGATGTCATCGTCACGGACAACCTCTTCGGCGACATCCTCACCGACCTCGCGGGCGCTATCAGCGGCGGGATCGGATTGGCGGCCTCGGGCAACATCAACCCCGACGGCACGTTCCCCTCGATGTTCGAGCCGGTCCACGGATCCGCACCCGACATCGCCGGCCAGCAGAAGGCCGATCCGACCGCGACGATCCTGTCGGTCGCCCTCCTCCTCGACCACCTCGGTCTGGGGGAGGCAGCGACCCGCGTCCGCGACGCGGTCGTCGCCGACATCGAGTCGCGCGACGGCAGCCCCCGCACGACGACGGAGATCGGCGACGCGATCGCCTCGGCCCTCACCCCGGCCACCGCACTCGACTGACCCCACGGACGCAGCCCCCGGGCTGCAGGAGAAGATGATGACCATCGCAGACACCACCACGTTCCCCCTCAGGTTCGAGCTCACCCCCTCGACCGATGCTCGGGAGGAGGCGGAGCGCGAGGTCATCCTGGCCGACCCCGGGTTCGGCCAGCACTTCACCGATCACATGATCTCGATCGACTGGACGATCCAGGACGGCTGGCACAACGCCTCCGTCGTGCCCTACGGTCCGCTGCAGCTCGACCCGAGCGCCGCCGTGCTGCACTACGCGCAGGAGATCTTCGAGGGGCTCAAGGCGTACCGCCACGAGGACGGCTCGATCTGGACCTTCCGTCCCGAGGAGAACGCCAAGCGCCTCCAGCGCTCCGCGCACCGCCTCGCGCTGCCCGAGCTGAGCGTCGACGACTTCATCGAATCGCTGAAGCAGCTGATCGCGATCGACGGGGCCTGGGTGCCGAGCGCGCCCGAGACGAGCCTGTACATCCGTCCGTTCATGATCGCGAACGAGTCGTTCCTCGGTGTGCGTCCGTCGCAGAAGGTCGGCTACTACGTGATCGCGAGCCCCGCCGGGGCGTACTTCTCGGGCGGCGTCGCGCCGATCTCCATCTGGCTGTCGACCGAGTACTCCCGCGCCGGACGCGGGGGCACGGGCGCGGCCAAGTGCGGCGGCAACTACGCCGCCTCGCTGCTGCCTCAGCAGGAGGCCTACGAGCACGGATGCGCGCAGGTGCTCTTCCTCGACGGCGAGACCGGCTCGCACATCGACGAGCTCGGCGGCATGAACATCTTCTTCGTGCGCAGCGACAACACGATCATGACCCCGCGCCTGTCCGGGACCATCCTCGAGGGCATCACCCGCGACAGCATCCTCCAGATCGCCCGCGACCGCGGGATGGAGGTCGAGGAGCGCGACATCACCATCGACGAGTGGCGCGAGGGGCTCGAGTCGGGCCTCATCACCGAGGTGTTCGTCTGCGGCACCGCGGCCGTGATCGCGCCGGTGGCGGCGCTGAAGTCCGACGGGTTCACGATCGGCGACGAGAACGCGGCCGCAGGGGAGCTCACCATGTCGATCCGCAAGGAGCTCACCGACATCCAGTACGGGCGCATCCCCGACCGTCACGGATGGCTCACCCGTCTCGACGAGCCCGGCGCGGAGGGCGCGGGCGCCGGAGCGGGGGCGGGCGCGTGAAGGTCGCACGCTTCAGCCACGACGGCGCGATCGACTTCGGCATCCTCGACGAGGACGAGCAGGAGCTCGTCGTCCTCAAGGCCGACCCGCTCTTCGCCGGCCTCGACACCACCGGAGAACGGGTGCCGCTGGCCTCGGCGAAGCTGCTCGCGCCCGTGATCCCGCGCTCGAAGGTGGTCGCGGTGGGGCGCAACTACCGCGCTCACGCGGCCGAGTTCGGCAACGACGTGCCCGCCGAGCCGATGCTCTTCTTCAAGCCGAACACCTCGGTGATCGGCCCGGGCGACACGATCGTGCGTCCGAGGGGATCCGAGCAGGTCGACTTCGAGGGCGAGCTCGCCGTCGTCATCGGCGCCGTCGCGCGCAACGTCCGAGCGTCCGACGCACACGCGGTGATCTTCGGCTACACGGTCGGCAACGACGTGTCGGCGAGGGACTGGCAGCGCTCCGACGGTCAGTGGGCCCGTGCGAAGGGCTTCGACACCTCGTGCCCGCTGGGCCCGTTCGTCGAGACCGACTTCGACGTCGCGGGCTCGCGTCTGCGCTCGAGCGTCAACGGCGAGCTGAAGCAGGACGCGCCCTTCACCGACATGGTGCACGACGTGGCGACGGTCATCGAGTACGCCTCGGCGGTGTTCACGCTCCTGCCGGGCGACGTGATCCTCACCGGCACCCCTGCGGGCGTGGGCCCGATCGTCGCAGGCGACCGGGTCGACATCGAGATCGACGGGATCGGGACCCTCTCGAACCCCGTCGCCTGACGCTCGACACCGAATACGCGAAAGTCCCGCAGATACGCCGGGGCTTTCGCGTATTCGGTGTCGAAGTGAAGGCTCACTCGGTCAGTTCGGGGGAGTGGACGCCCGCGGCCTTCTCGAGCGCCTCGATCGCGGCGGCGACGGACGCGTACTCGGCGTCGTCCAGCTCCTCGAAGAGCTCGAGCACACGCTCGGCCCGGGCCGACCGGGCGTTCTGCACCTCGGCGGCGCCGAGCTCCGTGGTCTCGACGAAGAACGAGCGTCCGTCGTCCGGGTCGGCCGTGCGGGAGATGTAGCCGCGCGACTCCAGGTCGGCGAGGATGCGCGTCACGGTGGGGGCGGCCACCCTCTCGGCGCGGGCGAGGTCCCCGGGCCGGATGGGGGCGAAGCGCGCGATCGTGGCGAGCGCTGACAGCTGACCCGTCGTGATGTCGGCGCCCGAGGGACGGATGCGGCGGTTGAGGCGACCCGCGGCCAGGGCGAGTCGCGCGGCGACCTCGGCGCGGTCGGGGTGGTCGGTCATCAGGCTGTTCTCTCGGCGGTGGGGACAGGCACGGTGGCGGCCTCGGTCGAGTCTTCCACATGCGCGCGCTTCCCGCTCCGCAGCCCGCGCCGTCGGAGGCCCGACCGCGTCAACGACGCGCCTCCCGGGGGAGCACGAGGAGCGTCACCGCGACGGCCACGACGACCAACGCGGCCACCATGCCCGCGGTCCCGGTCCATCCGGCCGCGGTGAAGAACACCCCGCCGAGCCAGCCGAAGAGGCTGGATCCGCCGTAGTAGGCGAGGTTGTAGAGCGAGGACGACTGCGCCTTGCCCTGAGCCGCCGCCACCCCGGTCCATCCGGAGGCGATCGCGTGGGCGGCGAAGAATCCGGCGGTGGCCACGACGAGCCCGGCGACGATGACCACGACGGCCGAGGCCATCGTCATCGCGACCCCGGCGAGCATCACGAGCGATCCGCCGAGGAGGACGGAGCGCCGGCCGAAGCGTCCCACGAGGGAACCGGCTCTCGACGACGACCAGGTGCCGGCGAGGTAGGCCACGAAGATCAGGCTCACCAGGGCGGGGGAGAGGTCGTAGGGCGCTGCCACGAGTCGGAACGCCAGGTAGTTGTACATCGCGACGAAGCCGCCCATGAGGAGCAGGCCCTGGGCGTAGAGGGCGAGGAGCCGCGGATCGCGGAGGTGCCGTCCCAGCGTCCTGGCGATGCCGACCGCGGGCCCGTGCCGGCTCCGCGCGGCCGGCACGAGCCGGATGAAGACGATCGCGGCCGCGGCGCACAGCACGGCGACGGCGAGCATCCCGGCACGCCAGCCGGGCAGGGCGTCGTGGTCGAGCGGGAGGACGTCGACGAGGTCGGCGACCGGGCCCGAGACCAGTCGCCCGGACAGTCCGCCGATGCTCGTCCCGGCGATGTAGGTCGCCGCGGCCCTCGCCACATGGGCCGGAGCGATCTCCTCGGACAGGTACGCGATCGCGACCGCGGGCACCCCGCCCACGAGGGCGCCCTCCACGAGCCTCGCGCCGATGAGGAGGGGCAGCGTGGGCAGGAAGGGGATCACCAGCGCCAGGGACGTGGCCCCCACGGTCGCGACGGTCATCGCGCGGACCCTGCCGAACCGGTCCGCCGCCATCGACCAGGGGATCACCCCGGCCGCGAGGCCGATCGTGGCGGCGGAGACCAGCAACGCGGAGTCGGCGGCCCCGATGCCGAGCTGCTCGGAGATCTGAGGCAGCACGGCCTGCGGAGAGTAGAGCTGCGCGAAGGTCGCGACGCCGGCGAAGAAGAGGGCGATCAGCGCCCGGCGGTAGTCCCGGTCGCCTCGGGCATGCCCGCCGAAGCCACCGCGCTCGGGGGCGGTGGAGTCGGGCATCGAGTCCATCGTACGATCGGACTGGCGCTCGAGCGTTCTATGTGTACACTGTTCACATGCTTCTCTCTCGCTGATCCCGGTGCCGGATGCGCTCTCGCGGAATTCCGTCCGCTCCCGGCAGGTTGTCCTCCCTGTTCCCCCTCTCCCTCTTCTTCATATTCACGCCTCCAGCGACGGGACACTCCTGAAGTGACTGAAAGCACCCTGCCCGACAGCCGACTCTCCGGCGCCGAGCTCGACGCACCCGACGACGAGCGCCACGCCGGCCGCAACCGGCTCGTCATCAACATCCTCATCGTCTCGGCGTTCGTCGTCATCCTGAACGAGACCATCATGGGTGTCGCCCTGCCGCACCTGATGGCCGACTTCTCCATCACGGCGAACGCGGCGCAGTGGCTCACGACCGCCTTCATGCTCACCATGGCGGTGGTGATCCCCATCACGGGGTTCCTCATCCAGCGCTTCACCACCCGCCAGGTCTTCATCGCCGCGATGGCGCTGTTCAGCCTCGGCACGCTCGTCGCCGCGGCGGCACCCGGCTTCGAGGTGCTCCTGGTCGCACGAGTGGTCCAGGCGCTCGGCACGGCGATCATGATGCCGCTGCTCATGACCACCGTGATGACGCTGGTGCCCGCTCAGACCCGCGGACGCACCATGGGCAACATCTCCATCGTCATCTCCGTGGCGCCCGCGATCGGTCCGACCATCTCGGGCCTGATCCTCTCCGCGCTGTCGTGGCGCTTCATGTTCATCCTCGTGCTGCCCATCGCGATCGCGGCCCTGGTCATCGGTGCGATGCGGATCAAGAACGTGACCGTGCCGAGGCAGGTCCCGATCGACGTCCTCTCGATCGTGCTGTCCGCGTTCGCGTTCGGCGGGCTGGTGTTCGGGCTGTCCAGCATGGGCGAGTCGGCGAACGGCGGCATGCCCGGCTGGATCCCGCTGGTGGTGGGCGGCGTGGCGCTCGCGGCGTTCATCGTGCGTCAGCTGGTGCTCCAGCGACAGGACCGCGCCCTCCTCGACCTGCGCACCTTCACGGCTCGCACGTTCACCGTCTCCGTGCTCATGTTCGCCATCAGCATGATGGCGCTGTTCGGCACCATCATCCTGCTGCCGCTGTACATGCAGGAGGTGCTGCACCTCGACACCCTGGCGAGCGGGCTGCTCCTGCTTCCCGGCGGGCTGCTGATGGGTCTGCTGAGCCCGGTCGTCGGACGGCTCTACGACCGCTTCGGCCCGAGGCCGCTGCTCGTCCCCGGATCGATCGTGCTGAGCGGGGTGCTGTGGTCGCTCACCCAGGTGTCGCCCACGACTCCCTGGTGGGCCGTCCTTCTCGCCCACATCGGCCTGAGCGCCGCCCTCGCGTTCATGTTCACGCCGCTGTTCACCGCGAGCCTGGGTTCGCTGCGCCCGTCGCTGTACTCGCACGGCAGCGCCGTGGTCGGCACGGTGCAGCAGGTGGCGGGCGCCGCCGGGACGGCGCTGTTCATCTCGGTGATGTCGGCCGTCGCCGCGAGCCAGGTCGCGTCGGGTACGGATGCCGTGGCCGCTCAGGCGTCCGGCATCACGACCGCGTTCACCTACGGAGCCGTGATCTCGCTCTTCGGCATCGTGGCGGCGTTCTTCGTCCGTCGCCCCGCCGACTCCGACGCCCCCGCGATGGGGCACTGACCGCGTCGGGCGCCGCGGCGCGTGAGCGCTGCTGCCCGTCGCTCCGGCGTCTGCGCGCGTCAGGTTTTATGCTGACCTGACGCGCGCAGCCCTGTGCGCCGGAGGGGATGCCATGACCGACGAGCGAGAGCACCACCGCCCCGAGGCGCCGGCCGGGGAGGGTCCCGACGCCGCGTCGGGCTTCGCCTCCGAGCAGGCCGGGTACCACAAGGGTCTGAAGCCCCGTCAGCTGCAGATGATCGCGATCGGCGGAGCGATCGGAACCGGGCTCTTCCTCGGCGCCGGGGGTCGCCTGGCCGCAGCCGGACCGGTGCTGGTCGTCGTCTACGCGGTGTGCGGGTTCTTCGCCTTCCTCATCCTCCGCGCCCTGGGCGAGCTCGTCCTCCACCGGCCGTCGTCGGGATCGTTCGTCTCCTACGCTCGCGAGTTCCTGGGCGAGAAGGCGGCGTTCGTCTCCGGATGGATGTACTTCCTCAACTGGGCCATGACGGCGATCGTCGACTGCACGGCGGCCGCCCTCTACGTGCAGTTCTGGTCGGTGTTCACCGACGTGCCGCAGTGGCTCCTCGCCCTCATCGCCCTGGCCCTCGTGCTCACCGTCAACCTCGTCTCGGTGAAGGTCTTCGGGGAGCTCGAGTTCTGGTTCGCCCTCATCAAGGTCGTGGCGCTGGTCACCTTCCTGATCGTCGGGGCGGTGTTCCTCGGCTTCGGCTGGCCGACGGATGAGGGGCCGACCGGCCTGACGATGCTCGCCCAGAACGGCGGCTTCATCCCGAACGGCATCCTGCCGGCGGTCGTCATGGTGCAGGGCGTGATCTTCGCCTACGCGGCGATCGAGCTCGTGGGCACGGCGGCGGGGGAGACCCCGAACCCCGAGAAGGTGATGCCGCGGGCCATCAACTCGGTGATCCTCCGCGTCGCGGTGTTCTACGTGGGGTCGGTGCTGCTGCTCGCGCTGCTGCTGCCCTCCACCGTCTACTCGGCCGACGAGAGCCCCTTCGTGACGTTCTTCTCGCACATCGGCTCTCCCGAGGCCGCGGCGATCGCGGGCTCGGCGATGAACTTCGTCGTGCTCACCGCCGCCCTCTCGAGCCTGAACGCCGGTCTGTACTCGACCGGGCGCATCCTGCACTCGATGTCGCTCAACGGGGCAGCGCCCCGCTTCACGTCCCGGATGAACAAGGCGGGTGTGCCCTACGGCGGGATCCTCCTCACCGTCGCCATCGCCCTGGTCGGAGTGGGCCTCAACGCCGTCGTGCCGGAGCAGGCCTTCGAGATCGTGCTCAACATCTCGGCGCTCGGCATCGTGTCGAGCTGGGCGACCATCGTGCTGTGCCAGATCCAGCTGCAGCGGTGGGCGAAGCAGGGCAAGCTGAAGCGGCCCTCGTTCCGGCTGTTCGGGGCGCCGTTCACGTCGTACCTGACGCTCGTGTTCCTGCTCGCCGTGCTGGTCCTCATGGCGTTCGACTACCCGGTCGGGACCCTGACGATCTCGTCGCTCGTCGTGGTGATCCCGCTCCTCATCGTGGGCTGGTTCGTCTACCGTGGCCGCATCCTCGAGGCCGCGCGACGCCGTGAGGGGTACACCGGGGCGTATCCGGTGATCGCGAACCGGCCCCTCGACCCCGAGGAGTAACGCGTCAGCCGATGGCTGCCGCGCGGGTCAGGACCATCAGGTCCATGCGGCCCTCCTGCACGACCTCGTCGCGCTGATTCCGCAGCGTGACGACCCTCTCCAGGATGCCCGTGGTCCCGCTGGAGGTCAGCCGCATCCCCTGGATCGCCACCGTGCACGTCACGGTGTCGCCGATGAAGACCGGGCCGGTGAAGCGCCAGCCGTCGATGCCGAGGAGCGCGACCGCGCTGCCCTCGAAGACCCCGGTGCGCGCGATGAGGCCCAGGCAGAGCGAGGCGCCGAGCATGCCATGGACCACCCGCTGCCCGTATCGGGTGCGGGAGGCGAACTCGACATCCGTGTGCACCTGGTTGTTGTCGCCCGTCCACGCGGCGAACGACATGACGTCGGCCTCGGTGATCGTGCGCCCGGGCGTGACGAACGTCTGGCCCGGCTCGAAGTCCTCGTAGTAGTGGGGCATCCGACCATTCAAGCAGTGGCGTCCGTCAGGCGCGGCGCCAGTCGTCGCTGACGATGTGCGATCCGCCCTGCGGACCCATGAGCAGCATGCCGCCGTCGGCCACGATGCTCGCCCCGGTGACGTAGCTCGCGGCCGGGCTCGCGAGGAACGCGACGACCGCGCCGATCTCGGCCGAGGTGCCGGAACGGCCGAGGGGGATGCCCGGACGGTGCGTCGAGAGGGCCTCCTCCTCCGTCATGTCGTTCATCGGAGTCGCGATCTCACCCGGGGCGACGGCGTTCACCGTGATCCCGAACTCCGCGAGCTCCAGGGCCATCGTCTTCAGCAGGCCGCCGAGACCGTGCTTCGCGGCGTCGTAGGCGCTGAAGCCGACCCGGGGCTGATGCTCGTGCACGCTCGTGACGCCGATGATCCGGCCGCCCGTGCCCTGCTCGACCATGTGACGAGCGGCGCGCTGCATGCAGGCGAACGCGCCGGTGAGGTCCGCGGCGATCACGGTGTCCCACTGCTCGAGGTCGACCTCCAGGAAGTGCGCGGACGATCCCATCCCGGCGTTGTTGACGAAGACGTCGACGGAGCCGAGCTCCCGCACCAGCTCGTCGATGGTGGCGGCCGCGCTCGCGGCATCCGTGGTGTCGAGCTGCGCCACCACGGCGCGCCCGCCGCGGGCCCGCACCTCGGCGGCGGTGTCCTGCGCCCCGGCCTCGTCGCTGTGCCAGGTGATGCCGACGTCGAGGCCGGCCTCGGCGAGGGCGAGGGCCGTGGCTCGGCCGATGCCCGAGTCCGACCCGGTGACGATCGCCCGGAAGGGCTCGAACCGATCGGCGGGAGAGAGCGGGCGGGTGGACTCGCTGACGTTGCTCATGACGTCCACGCTAGGCACACTCCGGCTCGGATGCCCATCCCGGAGGGACTCTGTCGCACGCCGGCCCGGGAGGGCCAAGCTGGGAGGGTGGCGGACGTGGTGCGATCGGCGACCTGGATGGCCAGGGACCTCGCCACGGCGGCTCGTCTGCAGGCGGCCGGGATGCGGCGTCTCGAGTCGCCGGACGACTTCACCACGGGATCCCGGCGCCCCGTGCTGGCCGTGCCGGGCGTCTACGAGACGTGGCGGTTCATGCTGCCGCTGGTGCGCCTCCTGCACGGGGGCGGGCATCCCGTGCACGTCCTGCCGGACCTCGCGCACAACAGCCGGCCCATCGCCGACTCCGCCGAGCTCGTGATGGGCATCGTCGACAGGCTCGACCTCGAGGACGTGTTCGTGGTCGCGCACAGCAAGGGCGGCCTGATCGGCAAGTACGCGATGGTCCGGCTCGATCCCGCTGAGCGGATCACCCGGATGCTCGCGGTGGCGACACCGTTCTCCGGCTCCCGTCTCGCGACGATCGCGCCGTCCCGAGCGCTGCGGGCCTTCCGTGCGGACGACCCGATCACGCGCCTCCTCGTGGCGGAGGCGGAGGTCAACAGCCGGATCACGTCGATCTATCCGGCGCAGGATCCGCTGGTGCCCGAGGGCAGCGAGCTGCCGGGTGCCGACAACATCCGGCTCCCGATCGGCGGGCACTGGTCGCCGCTCGTGCATCCGACGACGCTCGCCGTGGCCCTCGCGCTCGCCGCCGACGAGCCGCTGCGCTGACGACCGCCGACGTCGACGGCCGCAGCGCCGACGGCCGCAGCGCCGACGGCCGCAGCGCCGACGGCCGTCAGGCGCGTCGGCGGGACAGGGCGAGGACGCCCAGCAGCACGACGGCCGCGGCGACGATCGCGAAGCCGAGCACGGCGACGCTCTGGGGGATCGTGAGCACGGCGATCCCGATGCCGAGCACGGGCACCACGAGGCCGAGGTACCCGGCGAGGAAGATGCCGGCGAGGGTCTCACCGCGGTGCGCCGGCGACGCGAGGCTACCGGCCGTGGCGAGGCTCGCCTTGAACAGGATGCCCGCCCCGGCCCCGGCCAGGACCCCGCCGATGAGGACCAGGGCGAGAGACGACGCCACGAGCGACAGGGTCACCCCCGCCAGCCCGACGACGAGGAGCGCGGTCCCGAGTCCGAGCTGGCGTGCGGCGCTCAGGCGTCCCACGAGCAGCTGGCTCACGGCTGCCGACCCGAAGACGGCAGCCACGACCAGGCCGGCCACGGCGTGGTCGGTGATGCCGAGGCGACCGGCGAGGAGCACGGGCGCGAGGGACGAGAAGAGCCCGAACACCGAGAACGCGCCGAACGCGATCGCCGCCGCGGCGAAGAAGGCGCCGCGACCCGATCGGGGCACCGCGATCCGCTGGGGCCGATAGGGACGCGAGGTGCCCGCGGGCACGGTCTCGGGGACGAGGCCCATCGCCACCAGCGCTCCGAGCAGCACGACGATGAAGACGACGTACGGAGTGACCAGGGGGAGCGCGACGAACTGGGTGAGCAGTCCCGAGACGAGCGAGCCGATCGCGAAGCCGCCCATGTTGGCGCCCGTGGAGAGCAGGCCGGCGCGCGACGGGTCCGAGTCGGGGTGCGCCCGCGTGAAGAGCTCGGTGATGTGCGCCGTCGCCGTCGCCGTGATCATCCCGATCCCGATCCCGCACAGCACCCGGGCGATGAGGAGCCCGGGGAGGTCGTTCCACACGATGAACACCACGGCGGAGACGACCTCGATCGCCAGGGCGGGCACCAGGATGCGCTTCCGCCCCACCCAGTCGCTGACGTGGCCGAGGAGGAACAGGCTGAGGATGACCCCGACCGCGTAGGCCGCGAAGGCGATGGTCACGACGAAGGTCGAGAACCCGTCCTGCTGCTGGTAGAGCGGCCACAGGGGAGTGGGGACGACGGAGAACGCCATCGCCGAGAGGAAGGCGAAGGCGACCACCCAGGTGCCGCCGGCGTGGCCCATCCGCCGCGGTCGATGCAGCGTGGCGCGGGTCGGAGCGGAGGTCTGAGCGGGGACGCTGCCGGTGGGGATCGTCGAAGTCACCACCCCAGGATGCGCGCGTTCATCCATCGTGTCCAACGCTGATACACGATGGTGACGATCGCGATATGCGATGATCAAGTCATGGAGATCCGCCAGGTCGAGACGTTCCTCGCGGTGGCCCGCGAGCTGAACTTCACGCGCGCCGCCGAGACGCTGCACACCGCGCAGTCGGCCGTGTCGGCGACGGTCCGCGGGCTCGAGCGCGAGCTCGGGCTCGAGCTGTTCGACCGCAGCACACGGCGCATCGTGCTCACCCCTGCAGGCGAGGCCCTGGTGCCCCGCGCGATCGACCTGCTCGACGCCGCGCAGGCGGCGAAGGACGCGGTCGCGGATGCGGCGGGACGAGTGACCGGCTCCCTCCGGATCGGCTTCATGGCCTCGGTCACGCTCTACGACATCCCCCGTCTGCTGGGGCGCTTCGGCCGGATGCACGGTGACGTGGCCATCAGCCTCCTCACCTCGCCGCAGGGGACGAGCGGCCTGGCCGAGATGCTGCGGAGCGGGGAGATCGACGTCGCGTTCCTCGCGGCGGGGACGGGGCTCGACGCGAGCATCCGATCCAAGACGCTCGCGTCGTCCCCTCTGGTGCTCGCGCTCCCCGAGGGGCATCCGTTCCTCGGCCGGTCGCGGGTGAGCCTGGCGGAGGCGGTCGGCGAGGCCCTGATCGACTTCCCCAGCGGGTTCGGCAACCGCACCATCGTCGATCGCCGGATCGCGCAGGCGGGCCTGGCCCGCACGGTCAGGTTCGAGACGAACGACATCGCCGACGCGGCGGAGCTCGTGCGGAACGGGCTGGCCGCCGCCTTCCTCCCTCGCTTCGTCGTCGACCGTCGCGAGCCGCTCCCGTGGGTCGAGGTCACGGGACTCGACGCCGAGCTCGCCGTGGCGATCGCGGTGTCGTCCGAGCGGCGCCTCCCGGAGGCGGCTCGGCGGCTGTGGGGTCTGGCGCTCGCCGACTGAGCGCAACCCCGGTGCCGGGATCACGCCGTCGTCGTAGCGTCGTCGTCATGGGTGCGAAGGAGCTGTGGCTGATCCGGCACGGGGAGAGCGAGGCGAACGTCGCCGCATTGCGGGCAGAACGATCGGGCGCCGAGGTCGTGGAGGCGCCGGCTCGCGATGCCGACGTCGCGCTGTCGGAGCTGGGGATCGAGCAGGCCAGGGCGGTCGGTGCCTGGCTCAGGGAGAACGCGCACCAGGGTGTGCCGACCTCCGCCTGGGTCTCGCCCTACGTGCGGGCTCGCCAGACGCTGGGCGCCGCGATGGCGGAGGCGGGTCTCGAGCTGGAGCCGAGACAGGACGAGCGCATCCGCGACCGCGAGCTCGGCATCCTCGACCTGCTCACCTCGCTCGGCGTGGACGTGCGCTACCCCGAGGAGGCCGAGCGGCGGCGCTGGCTCGGCAAGTTCTACTACCGGCCGCCGGGTGGCGAGTCGTGGGCGGATGTGGCCCTGCGCATCCGCTCGTTCCTGCGCGACCTCGATGACACCGACGACGGCGGAGTCTCGCTCGTCGTGGCCCACGACGCGGTCATCATGCTGTTCCTCTACGTCTGCGACGGCCTCGCCGAGGAGGAGCTGCTCGACTTCGCCCAGCAGCACACCGTGGGCAACGCGACGGTCACCCGTCTCGTGCGCCCGACCGGAGAGGGACCCTGGAGCGTCGGGGTGTTCGCGGACGCATCGCACCTCGAGCGCGTGGGCGTGCCGACGACCGAGCATGGAGGAGACCAGGATGCCGACATCCACTGAGCACGTGGTGACCCCCGACCTGCTGAGGGGGTGGCCGCTTCCCGAGGCAGGGGACTCCAAGTACGGCCGGGGCCAGGTGGTCGTGGTCGGCGGCGCCCGCCGGTCGCCGGGCGCGGCGATGCTCGCCGCGGAGGCCGCCCTCCGGGTGGGGGCGGGACGCCTGACGGTGGCTACGGCGGCCTCGGTGGCCCCGCAGCTGGCGATCGCGCTGCCGGAGTGCGGCGTCGCGTTCCTCGTCGAGACCGAGGACGGGCACATCGCGGGAGGCGACCTCGGCCCCGCCGTGCCGGACCTCGAGAGTGCGGACTGCGTGCTGGTCGGACCCGGGCTCGACGACGCCGACCAGGCTGCGGCCACGGTCCGCAGCGTCATCGAGGCGGTGGGCGAGGACGCGGTCGTGGTGCTCGACGCCTTCGGGCTCGGCGTGCTTCCCGGGCTGGTCGACGAGGTGCAGGCCCTGCGGGGCCGGCTCGTCCTGACCCCGAACCGCCAGGAGGCGGGGATCCTGCTCGGTCGGGAGCCGGGCTCCGACGAGTCCGCGGACGTCCTCGAGATCGCGGACCGGTACGGCGCCGCCGTCACCTGCTACGGGGTGGTCGCGTCCGCCGAGGGGGAGACGTGGCGGGTGGGCACGGGCTCGTCCGGGTTGGCGACGTCGGGCAGCGGGGATGTCCTCGGCGGCGCGGTCGCGGGACTCGCGGCGCGCGGCTGCGGCCCGGCGCAGGCCGCGGTGTGGGCGACGTACGCCCACGCGGCCGCGGGGGACCGGCTCTCGGTGGGCGTGGGGCCGCTGGGGTACCTCGCCCGGGAGCTGCTGCCCGAGCTGCCGAGGGCCCTCGTCGAGGTCGGCGGCTGAGCGGCCGGTTCGGCGGCTGAGCAGCCGACAGCGCGTCAGGCGGCGGAGAAGACCTTCACCTTGTTGATCGTGCTGTACAGCGCCGCCAGCAGGGCCACGAACGGCACCAGGATCCGCAGCGTGTAGACGAGCGCGGTGATGTCGAGGAAGTCGCCCAGCGCGAACGCGGCGATCGCGAGCACGCCGAAGACCAGCGTGTTGCCGAGCGGCCGCGGCCAGGTGATGAACGGAGCGGCGAACCCGACCGACGCGAAGACGATCCCGGTGTCGATGAGGAAGGCGCCGAGCTCGGCCCAGTGGATGTTCGGGGCGATGATCCACAGCGCGATGGCGATCAGCCAGAAGAGCACGAAGATCAGGCCCTTGAGCGGCGTCGCCACGACGTCGCCACCGGGGGTCTCCTGCGCGATCGGGTCCTTCACGATGATGCTCCTCGTCGTCGATGCGGCCGCCTGCGCAGCCGCCACCCACTCTACCGGTACACGATCCGCGCCGAGAGGAGTGTGATGGAGCTGTGGCGGACGACGAACAGGACTGGCGGGCGGTCATCCTCGAGCTGCTCGGGCAGAGGGCGGAGGGCGCCACGATCTGCCCTTCGGATGCGGCGCGGGCGGCCGGCGGCGAGCGGTGGCGCGACCGCATGGACGACGTGAGGGAGGCCGCTCACGGCCTGGTCGCCGACGGGGAGGTGGAGATCACCCAGCACGGCGAGGTCGTCGATCCGTCGTCGGCTCGCGGGCCCATCCGCATCCGGCGCCGCCGGTGAGGAGCGTCGAGCTGACCCTCGACGGGGCGAGCGACGCGGCCGTGCGAGAGGACTGGGGCCGGCTCGCCGACGCCGGACTGCCCAGCCTCGCCGACCACACCGGAGCGAGCAACCGCCCGCACGTCACCCTGGCGGCGGGGGAGCGGCTCGAGGTCGACGAGCCGCGGCTGGCGGCCGCAGCGGCGACGGCCCTCCCTCTGAGCCTGTCGTTCTCGGGGCTCCTGCTCTTCGGCGCCCGCGGGGGTCGGTTCGTGCTCGTGCGGGCGGTGGTGGTCTCGTCCGAGCTCGCGGCTCTCCACGGCTCGGCCTCACGGCACATCACCGGGGCGACGCCGACGTCGCTGCCCGGCGCGTGGACTCCCCACGTCACGTTGGCGCGGCGACTCTCGGCGCCGCAGGTGTCGACGGCGCTCGAGGTGCTCGACGCGTCCGCTCCTCCTGCGCTCGCGGACGCGTGCAGGCTCTGGCTCGGCGAGGTCAAGGTGGTGCGCGAGATCGCCGGTCAGGGCACAGTGGGGAGGATCTGAGGATTGAGAGGGACGTGTGGCTGAAGCACGGTTCGCGGCGCTGGTCTACAACCCGGTGAAGGTCGATGTCGAGGCGTTGAAGGCGGCGATCGCCGACGAGGAGGCCGCCACCGGGTGGGCCGAGACGCTCTGGCTCGAGACCACCCAGGAGGATCCGGGGCCTGGCCAGGCGCGGGAGGCGATCGGGCGCGGCGCCGCCGTGGTGATCGCGGCCGGCGGTGACGGGACGGTGCGCGCGGTGGCCCAGGAGCTGCGCGGCACGGGGATCCCTCTCGCGCTGCTGCCGTCCGGCACGGGGAACCTGCTGGCGCGCAACCTCGACCTCACGCTGGGGGATCCGGTGAACGCCATCTCGACGGCGTTCACCGGCGACGATCGCCCCATCGACGTGGGCGTCATCGACATCCGCAGCGAGAAGGGGTCCGTCTCGCGCTTCGCCTATCTCGTGATGGCGGGATTCGGGCTGGATGCGAAGATGCTCGCGAGCACCGACGACGACCTGAAGGCGAAGGCGGGCTGGCTCGCGTACGTCAAGGCGATCGTGCAGGTGCTGCGGGATCGGAACGAGCTGCGGTTCCGCTACCGTCTCGACGACACCCCGGCCCGGTCGGTGCGCGCCCACACGATCATGATCGGGAACTGCGGATCGCTGCCGGCCAACATCCTGCTGCTGCCGGAGGCGGCGATCGACGACGGCGAGTTCGACATCGTGGTGCTGCGCCCCGAGGGCTTCCTCGGCTGGGTGCAGATCACGCTCAAGGTGTTCTGGGAGAACGGCGTGCTCCGCCGGACGTCGGCGGGCCGGCGCTTCCTGTCGAAGGGCGAGCGCGAGATCCGTGCGCTCAACTATCTGAAGGGCCGGGAGCTCGTGATGCGGCTCTCGCGTCCCGAGGACATCGAGCTCGACGGCGACGGGTTCGGCAAGGCCACCGCCATCCGCACCTGGGTCGACCCGCGGTCGCTGGTCGTGAAGGTGCCGGCGGAGTCCTGATCCGGCGCACCGCGACCCCGCGGTCACCCGGGCCGGCACCCTCAGCCGACTCAAATGGAGCCCGGCTACCCTCGATGAGCATGACGCGCACAGCCGAACCCACGTCCGACTGCCATAGTCCCAGCGCCCGGGTGACCCCGGGCGCATCCCGAACCGCAGAGGGCCGCCGGTGAACGGCGACCTCCTCCTGAACATCGTCCTGGTGGTGGTGTTCGTCCTCATCGGCGGTGTCTTCGCCGCCACGGAGATGGCCCTCGTCACCCTCCGCGAGAGCCAGATCTCGGCCATCGCCCAGCGCGGTCGGCGCGGCGGCAAGGTCGCCGAGCTCGCCCGCAACCCCAACCGCTTCCTCTCTGCCGTGCAGATCGGCGTGACGGTCGCGGGCTTCGCCTCGGCCGCATACGGGGCGTCGTCGATCGCGCCCTCGGTCGCGCCTCTCCTCGTCGGATGGGGGCTGCCGGAGTCGGCCGCGTCGACGATCGCGACGATCGCGCTGACGCTCGTGATCGCCTACCTCTCGCTGGTGCTCGGCGAGCTGGTCCCGAAGCGGCTCGCCATCCAGCGCAACGCCCAGTTCTCCTACGCCGTGGCCCCCGTGCTGAGCGGGTTCGCCACGCTCATGCGCCCCGTCATCTGGTTGCTCTCGATCTCGACCAACGCGCTCGTGCGCCTGCTGGGCGGCGACCCGCACAAGACGGGCGACGAGATGACCGAGGAGGAGCTCCGCGACATCGTGTCGAGCCATGAGGGGCTCCCGGAGGACGAGCGGCGCATCCTCGACGACGTGCTCTCGCTCCGGGGGCGGCAGGTCAGCGAGGTGATGCGCCCGCGGCCCGAGGTGGTCGCGCTCGACGCGTCCGGCCTCGTCGGCGACGCCGTCCAGGCGGTCGCCGACCAGCCCTACTCGCGATACCCCGTCCGAGACGCCTCCATCGACGACATCGTCGGGTTCGTTCATGTCCGCGACCTCTACGACGCCGTCCACGACGACCCCGCGCGGCCTCTCTCGTCCCTGACCCGGCCGATCGCGTACGTGCCGTCCACCGCCACCGTCCTCGCGACGCTCACCGGGATGCGGGCGAAGGGGGACCAGATCGCCGTCGTGATCGACGAGTACGGCGGCACCGACGGCATCGTCACCCTCGAGGACCTGATCGAGGAGGTCGTCGGCGAGATCTTCGACGAGTACGACACGGAGTCGACCTCGGGCGGGATCGCCGTCGTCGACGGCCTTGTCGACGGTCGGCTCAACCTGACCGACTTCGAGGAGGCCACCGGCATCGCGCTGGAGCGCGGATCCTCCGAGACCGTCGCCGGCTTCGTGACCGAGCGGCTCGGCCGCCTCGCCGCCGTCGGCGACACGGTCGAGGTGCCCGGCGCCACGCTCGAGGTGGTGCAGATCGAGCGGCGTCGCATCGCGCAGGTCCGCGTGGTGCGGCGCGAGGACGAGGCCGTGGCCGTCGAGGCCGTCGCGTCCTGACCCGGCGGCGAGTCGGGTTGCCCTGCGCGGCGCGAGCCGATTGGGTTGAGAGACCGGCCGGACGAGGCCGGGCACGAATGAGGGGACACGCGTGACCGATCCATCCCAGCCCGCGACGGGCATCCCGACACCGGCACCGGTGACCGGCCTCCCGTCACCGACTCCGGCCGACACCTCGCTGCCGGCGATCGAGCTCACCGGCCTCTCGAAGCGATTCGGTGAGAAGGTCGCCGTCGACGACCTCAGCCTCACCGTGCCGACCGGCTCGTTCTACGGCCTCGTCGGCCCGAACGGCGCGGGGAAGACGACCACGCTCTCCATGGCGACCGGGCTCCTCCGTCCCGACGCGGGCCGCGCGCTCATCCACGGCGTCGACATGTGGGCCGAACCGCTCAAGGCCAAGGCGCTGCTCGGCAACCTCGCCGACGGCGTCAAGCTGTTCGACCGTCTCACCGGCGAGCAGCTCATCACCTACAACGGCATGCTGTTCGGGCTCGATCGGGACACCGTCGCCGCCCGCGCGGCCGACCTGCTGCGGCTGCTCGACCTCGAGAGCGCGGCAGGCACCGTCGTCGTCGACTACTCGGCCGGCATGACGAAGAAGATCGCGCTGGCCTGTGCCCTCGTGCACGCCCCGCGCATCCTCGTGCTCGACGAGCCGTTCGAGTCGGTCGACCCGGTGTCGGCGGCGAACATCCGCGACATCCTCACCTCGTACGTCCGCGACGGCGGCACGGTCATCGTCTCGAGCCACGTCATGGACCTCGTGCAGCGGATGTGCGACCACGTCGCCGTGGTCTCGAACGGCCGTGTGCTCGCGGCCGGGACCGTGGACGAGGTGCGCGGCACGTCGTCGCTCGAGGACAGGTTCGTCGAGCTCGTCGGCGGCCGTCACCACGCGGAGGGCCCGGAATGGTTGCGACACTCGTAAGGCTGCGCTTCCGCATCCTGGGCAACAACCTCAAGAGGAGCACGTGGCAGCTGGTCGCCACCATCCTCGGCGGGCTGTACGCGCTCGGCATGCTGGGCGGTCTGCTCCTGGCCCTGATCGTCGCCGGTCAGGCCGGTGACCCCCGATGGATCGGCGTCGCCGTCGTGCTCGGCGGGTCGCTCCTCACGCTCGGCTGGGTCGTCGGCCCGCTCCTCATCGGGGGAGTCGACCAGACGCTCGAGCCGGCACGCCTGGCGCAGTTCCCGATCCCGTTGCGGACGCTGCTCGTCGGCATCACGGTCGCGGGCATGCTGGGCATCCCGGCGCTGGTGAGCCTGGTCGCGGGCCTGGGCACGGTCGCGGCGTGGATCCGCGTCCCGGCCGCCGCGATCGCCGCGGTGCCCTGCGCCGTGCTCGGCGTGCTCATCGCGGTCGTCGCCTCCCGCACGGTCGCCGCGCTCTCCGCGAGCCTGCAGTCGAGCCGTCGCTACCGGGAGCTGAGCAGCGTGATCATCCTGTTCGCGGTCATCCTCATCTACCCCGCGATCATCTTCTTCACGCAGGGATCGGGCACCTTCGTCGACACCCTTCCGGGACTCGCGAACGGCCTCGGATGGACCCCGCTCGGCGCCTCGTGGGCCGTGCCGGCCGCGATCGCGGGCGGGGACTGGGTCGGCGCCGTGCTCCGTCTGCTGATCGCCCTGGCCACGGTCGTGCTGCTGTTCGTGCTGTGGCGGCGAGCGCTCGCGACGGCGCTCGTGACCCCGCCGTCGGCGGAGATCAAGCGTGTGGCCCGGGGCAAGATCGGAGCCTTCGCGTGGGTTCCGCAGACGCCGGCGGGCGCGGTCATGGCCAGGAGCCTCACGTACTGGCGGCGAGACCCGCGCTACGGCCAGCAGCTGATCTCGGCGCCCCTGATGCTCGTGATCCTCTGGTTCTACTCGACCATCAACGACGGAGCGCCGTTCCTGATGTGGGGTGGACCGATCGTCGGGTTCTTCCTCGCGATGGTGCTCGTGACCGACATCTCGTACGACGGCACCGCCTTCGCCACGCACCTCATCGACGGGGTCCGCGGCCGCGACGACCGTCTCGGGAGGGTCGCCGCCGCCGCGGTGATCGCCGTCCCGCTCACGCTCATCGCCACGCTGATCGGCGTGGGGCTGACCGGGGAGTGGACCCGTCTGCCCGCGATGCTCGGGCTCGCCTTCGGCGCCCTCGCGACGGGCTACGGGGCGGCGAGCGTCTCGAGCGCCCGCTTCGTCATGCCGGTGAAGCAGGCGGGCGACAACCCGTTCAAGTCGACGCCGGGGGCCGGGTTCACCCAGGGCCTGCAGACGTTCGCGGTCTGGGGCATCGTGCTCCTCGTGCTGTCGCCCGCGATCGTGCTGACGGTGCTCGACCTCGTGATCGGTCCGCTGTTCGGCTGGATCGCGCTGATCGTGGCCCTCGTCATCGGCGTGGTGGCGCTCATCATCGGCATCCGCGTGGGCGGCCGTCTGCTCGACCGCACCGGTCCGACGCTCCTCGCCCAGCTCAAGCGGATGCGCAACGCCTGAGCCGCGGCGGAGGCCCGGTGGGCCGTCTGGTCACAGGCGCGCCCACCGGGCACGAGCACCGAGGAAGATGCCGTACGCGATGAGTCCCACGCCGACGGCCGACAGCACCACGACCCCGAAGGGGAGTGCAGCAAGGGCCTTCAGCGCGCCGTCGAGGCCCGACGCCTGCTGCGCGTCGTGGGTGAACGCGGCGACCACGAAGAGCACCCCGACGACGGCGAGGGCGATGCCCTTCGCGACGTATCCCACGACGCCCAGGGTGACGACGGCCGACCCGGCGGGCTTCGGGGGCACCACCAGCTTCTTCGTGAAGCTCCGCCGGACGCCGATGACCACGAACGAGACGCCGGCGGCGAACACGCCGATCCCGATCGCGACGACGAGGAAGACGCCGCCAGGCGACGCCAGCAGGGTCGCGCTCATCGACGAGGTGGACTCGGACGAGCTCGAGTCGGATCCGAGCGCCACCGACAGGGCGGTCCCGCCGATCACGAGGTAGACGGCCGCCTTCGCCCATTCGCCGATGCGCTTCGCCCAGCGCTTCTTGGAGTCCTCCTCGTGCACGAGGAACCCCGAGATGATCTGCCACAGGCCGAGCGCGAAGAGGCCGACCACGACGATCCAGACCACGGCGTATCCGATCGGATTCGACGAGAGCTGCTTGAGCGCTCCGGACTGGTCGGCCTCCTGCGACCCACCGGCTCCGACCGCGACCGCGATCGCGATGATCCCGATGAGGATGTGGAGCAGGCCGTTCACGGCGTAGCCCGTGCGGGCCAGGATCCTGAGGACGGGGTTGCCCTCGGCTGTGCGTGCCGCGGACTTGGCCGTTCCCGATGCGCTTCCCATGGGATCCAGCCTGGTCCGACCGGCCCGGCTCGCACAGGGCCGTGCGGCTGAGCATGGCTCGCCGAATGAGGGGCCCGTAGAATCGAGTCGACATGAGCACCGACATCCATCCCTGGTCGACTGCCACCGGCAGCGACGTCCGTGTCCGCTTCTGCCCGAGCCCCACCGGCACGCCGCACGTCGGCCTGGTGCGCACGGCGCTCTTCAACTGGGCGTACGCCCGCCACACCGGCGGCACGTTCGTCTTCCGGATCGAGGACACCGACGCCGCCCGCGACTCGCAGGAGAGCTTCGACCAGATCATCGACGCGCTCACCTGGCTGGGGCTGGACTGGGACGAGGGTGTGAACGTCGGCGGACCGCACGGCCCCTACCGGCAGTCGGAGCGCTACGGCATCTACACCGACGTGATCGAGCGGCTCAAGGCCTCCGGGCACGTGTACGAGAGCTACTCGACCGCCGAGGAGATCGACGCCCGCAACGAGGCCGCCGGCCGGCCGAAGCAGCTCGGGTACGACAACCACGACCGCCACCTCACCGACGAGGAGCGGGCGGCGTTCCGCGCCGAGGGCCGCGAGCCCGCGCTCCGACTCCGGGTGCCGGACGAGGACCTCTCGTTCACCGACCTCGTGCGCGGCGAGATCACCTTCCCCGCCGGGTCCTTCTCCGACTTCGTCGTCGTCCGGCCGAACGGCCATCCGCTCTACACGCTCGTGAACCCGGTCGACGACGCGCTCATGGGGATCACCCACGTCCTGCGGGGCGAGGACATCCTGTCCTCGACGCCCCGTCAGATCGCGCTCTACCGCGCCCTGATCGACATCGGCGTGACGACGTTCGTGCCGCGCTTCGGCCACCTCCCGTACGTGATGGGGGAGGGCAACAAGAAGCTCTCCAAGCGCGACCCCGAGTCGAACCTGTTCCACCACCGCGACCGCGGGTTCATCCCCGAGGGGCTCATCAACTACCTGGCCCTGCTCGGCTGGTCGATCGCCGCCGACCGCGACGTGTTCTCCATCGACGAGATGGTGGCCGCGTTCGACGTCGAGGACGTGCTGCCCAACCCGGCACGCTTCGACCTGGCCAAGGCCGAGGCGATCAACGGCGACCACATCCGCCTGCTCGACGTCGGCGACTTCGCCGAGCGTCTCATCCCCTACCTGCAGGATGCGGGCATCCTCGGCGAGGAGGTGCCGAGCGAGCAGCGTGCCGTCCTGGCCCAGCTGGCTCCGCTGGTGCAGACCAGGATGGCGCTGCTGGGGGAGGCTCCGGCTCTGCTGGGCTCGTTCTTCCGCTCCGCCGCCGAGCTCGAGTACGACGAGTCCGCGGTGGCGTCGCTGCCGGAGAACGCCGGTCTGGTGCTGGCCGCGGCGATCGAGGCGCTCGAGGTGGTGCCCGAGTCGGAGTGGCAGCACGAGCGCATCCAGGAGACGCTGGCGGCTGCGCTGATCGAGGGACTGGGGCTCAAGCCGCGCGTGGCGTACGGACCGCTCCGCGTCGCGCTCTCGGGACGCCGGGTGTCGCCGCCGCTGTTCGAGTCGATGCAGATCCTCGGCAGGTCCGAGACGGTCGCCCGTCTGGTCCGCCTCGCCGGGGAGCGCACGCAGGCATGAGCACCGTCACGAACGTCGATCCCGGCGCCGTGTCCGTCCCCGGGTTCGCGGGCGACGACTACGAGGTCGTGATCATCGGCGGCGGTCCCGCCGGGCTCTCCGCCGGGCTCAACCTGGTGCGCCAGCGCCGGCGCGTCCTCATCCTCGACAGCAACCGGCCCCGGCACTCCGCGACGCTCGTCTCGCACGGCTTCCTCACCCGCGACGGCGTCTCCCCGCTCGAGCTGCGTGGGCTCGGCCGGGAGGAGTTCTCGGGGTACCCGACGGCCGAGTTCCACCAGGGTCTGGTGTCGTCGATCGCACCTCGCGACGACGACGGCTGGTTCGCGATCTCGGCCCGCGGCGTGCGCGGGTCCGCCGACCGGTCGGTGCGCGCCCGCGTCGTCCTGCTCGCCAGCGGGCTCGCCGAGACGCTCCCGGGCCTGCCCAGCATCCGAGCCTTCTACGGCACCGCCCTGCACAGCTGCATCGAGTGCGACGCGTTCGACAAGAGCGCGGCCCCGCTCGCGCTCCTCGGCGACACCGCCGACCTCCACGAGCGTGCGGTCCTCATCTCACAGGTCACCGACGACCTCGTCGTCTTCACCCTCGGGTCGGATGCCGTGACGAGCGACGAGGAGGCCGACCTCCTGGATCGCGGGGTGCGTGTCGAGCGTGCCGCCGTGTCCGACGTCGCCGGCGACCGCTCGGGCATGACGGGCGTCGTGCTCGCCGACGGGACCGTCGTGCCTCGCACCGGCGGGTTCGTCCGCCCGCACTGGTCGGCGCCGCTCGAGTTCGCCGAGGCGCTCGGCCTCGCCCGCGACGCCGACGGCTTCGTCCAGGTCGACGGTGTCGGCCGCACGAGCGTTGCGGGCGTCTGGGCGGCGGGCGACATCACCCCGCCCGGCCCACAGCAGCTCATCGTCGCCGCCGGCGCCGGCGCCCGCACCGCCGCCGCGGTGAACCGCACCCTCCTCGCCCTGTAGCCCGCGCCCGCGCCCCCGCGTGGCGCCCCCGCGGCCGCGCGCTCCTCGAGTGCCCCCAGGAAAAACGTTTCCACGCGCCGTGCAACCGCTCCTTCTGGGTGTACTCGATCGCGATCTTTTCGAGCACACCCGGAAGGAGCGCTTTCCACGCGCGCTGAGACGTTTTTCTTGGGGGTACTCGCCCCGGACGCGAGACGCGGGACGCGGGTCAGAGGGCGGCGAGCTTCGCCTCGAGGACGGCGCGGGTGCGCGCGTTCTGCGCGAGGGTGGCCGCGGTGGCGAGCTCGGAGCGCGCCTCCTCGGTGCGGCCCAGCTGCGCCAGCAGCTCGCCGCGCACGCTCGGCAGCAGGTGCGAGCCGCGCAGGGCGCCGTCGCCCGCGAGCCGGTCGACGATGAGCAGGGCGGATGCGGGCCCCGTCGCCCGAGAGACCGCCACGGCCCGGTTGAGGTCGACGACGGGATTGGGTGCGAGGCGGCCGAGCGCCTCGTAGAGGAGCACTATCCGCTCCCAGTCGGTCTCGTCCGCCGACGGTGCCATCGCGTGGCACTCCGCGATCGCCGCCTGCAGGCCATAGGCGCCCCGTCCGCGGCCCAGCGCATCCGCCCGCCGGAGTGCCGCTCGGCCGCGCTCGATCTGAGCGCGATCCCAGCGCGTGCGGTCCTGGTCGTCGAGCAGGATGGGGGAGCCGTCGGCCGCAGTGCGGGCCGGGAACCGTGACGACTGCAGCTCCATCAGCGCCACCAGTGCGTGCGCCTCGGGCTCGCGGGGGAGCAGCCCCGCGACCATCCGCCCCAGGCGCAGCGCCTCGTCGGCGAGCTCGACGCGCATCCACCGGTCGCCGGTCGTCGCCGAGTAGCCCTCCGTGTAGACGAGGTAGACCACGCCGAGCACCGCCGACAGGCGTGCCCGCCACTCGGACGGCTCGGGCGTCTCGAACGGCACGGCGGCGGCGCCGAGCGTCTTCTTCGCCCGGACTATCCGCTGTTGCACGGTGGCGACGGGGACGACGAACAGGCGCGCGATCTCCTCCGTGCTGAGGCCCGCGACCACACGGAGGGTGAGCGCGATCTGCGCCTCCTTCGAGAGCACCGGATGGCAGGCCGTGAAGACCAGGCGCAGCACGTCGTCGTCGATCGGCTCCCATCGGTCCTCCGCATGCTCCTCGAGCTCCGCCGCCATCGCCCGATGGCGTTCGTCGAGACGCTCGCGGCGACGCCAGGTGTCGATGAGGCGCCGCTTCCCGACGGTGGTGAGCCAGGCTCCGGGGTTGTCGGGCATGCCGCCGTCCGGCCAGGAGCGGAGCGCCTCGACGAACGCCTCCTGCGCCAGGTCCTCGGCGAGAGCGAGGTCGCCGCACGCTGCGGCGAGGGTGGCGACGATCCGCCCGCCCTCGATGCGCCAGACGGCGTCGAGGGTGGGGCGGACGTCGCTCGCCGGGGTCACGGCGCCTCGTCGCCCTTCGCCGCAGCCGCGGCGGCGGTGGCCTCGGCCGCGCGCCACTCGCTCTCCTTCTGGATGTACTCGTTGTCGGCGAAGTCCGCGAAGTCGCTCTCGTCGGTGACCCGACGCACCTCGAGCTTCGAGCCCGGACCGAGCGGGCAGCGCTTGGCCCACTCCGCTGCCTCCTCCTTCGAGGAGACCTGGATGATCCAGAACCCGTTGAACAGCTCGTGGATCTCGCCGTAGGGGCCATCCGTCACCGCGGGCGGCTCGGACGCGAAGTCGACCACGAAGCCGGTCGTGTCGACGTCCTCGGCGAGGCCCTCGCCCGCGAGGAGCACACCCGCCTTGATCATCTCCTCGTTGTACCGGCCCATGCGGGTGATGACCTCGTCGAAGGGGATGTCCTTGTACGCCTCGACGGCAGCGGGGGTGGCGCGCATGATGAGCATGTACTTCATGGTGTTCTCCTGACGTGGGGGCGCCGTGTGCGCCCTTCTACTATCCCGTCGAACGAGCGCTCGCTCGATCGACACGACGGGGGAGAAATCTCGGAACGGATCGCCGAGACGTCAGAGTCGGTGGCCGTCGAGCCAGCGGCGACGCTCCGCGAGGAGGTCCTCGACCTCCGCCGCGCCGATGCGCTCGAGCCCGATCAGGTCGATCGTCACGTCGTGGGCCTCGATCACGACGGTGCGCGCTCCGATCGTCGTGGCCGCCCACCAGTGCGGTCCGGCGATCCACAGCTCGAACGCCTCGGGGCTCCCCTCGACCGGGATGGCGGAGATGCGGTCGGGCAAAGGGTCGAGGGCCGCGACCGGCCGCTCCCATCCTGCCCGGAGCGAGTCCCGGGCGAGCCATCGCATCCGCAGCTCGGCGACCCGGTGGCGCACGTCGCCCTCGAGCGAGTGCACCTGCACGTCGAACGGCGTCCCGCTGAGCGCGGGGGCGGGGAGGATGGTCCGGGCGTAGGCGAGCACCCGGCGAGTGCCCGAGAACGACCAGTCGTGGACCATGCCAGGGCCGTCCCACCCGGCGAGCCCGAACACCGGGGCGAGCGGCAGCGTGTCGCGGACGCGGTCGTCGCCGTCGTCCAGGCGGGCCCTGTGCTCCTCGGGACCCCGCTCTCCGGGCTGCTGCATGCGCTCAGGGTAGGGCGGCAAGGTTAACGGTCGTCGTGACCGACGGTGTCCCGCGCGCCGGAACCCCTACGCGAGGAGACTGCTGTCCGGTATCGTCGTGGAGTCGTGATCGAGCGAGGATCGCGCATCGGCATGCTTCGGTGGGGAGAGCATGAACGTCGCTGACATCGTGAGCGCGGGAGTCGCCGCGCTCGAGCGCATCCCTCGGTCGGTCGCCTCGGGGATCGTGATCGGCACGCTCGGCGCCGGTGCCGCCGTGCTCGTCGCGGTCGCGTTGTCCGGGACGCATCTCGGGGGCGGGGCCGGAGGGTCGACCGGCGTGGGCGGAGTCCCGGCGTCGGATCTGCGCACCGCGACTCCGTCGCCCTCCGCCCCCGTGTCCACGGTGCCGACGGTGACGCCCACGCCCGCGCCGGCCCCCGGTCCCGCGCCTGCCCCTGCTCCTGCTCCGGAGGACAGCGGGTCGGGTGGATCGGGAGGGTCGGACGGATCCGGAGGATCGGACGGGTCCGAGGGGCCCGGGCCGGCGGATGCGCCACCGCCTGCGGACCCCGGCGCCCCCGCCGATCCGGGCACGCCCGCCGAGCCGGGTGGCGGAACCGGTGATCCCGGCGGTCCGGGCGGCAGCGATCCCGGAACGCCCAGCGACCCCGGAACGCCCATCGACCCGGGTGCTCCCGCGGACCCGGTGACGCCTTCGGATCCGGGCGTCCCCGGAACCCCTGCCGGTCAGACGGGCGGGTGAGGGTCGTACTGGATCCCGCGGCGCACCTGTCGGGCGCGATCGACCCCGGCGATCCGGGCGACGAGGTGCAGCGCCATGTCGATCCCGGCGGAGACGCCGGAGGAGGTGATCACGTCGCCGTCGTCGACGAAGCGCGCCTCGGGCTGCACCTCGATCGAGGGATCGAGCTCGGCGAGCAGGTCGAGCGAGCCCCAGTGCGTCGTGGCGGGACGGCCTCGCAGCACGCCCGCAGCGGCGTAGACGAGGGCGCCCGTGCACACGCTGGTCAGCAGCGGCACCGTGTCACGCTGCGCACGCACCCACGCGAGCTCGCGCTCGTCGGCCAGGCGCGCCCGCGTGCCGAACCCTCCGGGGTAGAGCAGCACCTCGAGCGGCGGGGCCTCCGCGACCGTCGTGTCGGGCAGCAGGCGCAGGCCCTTCGCGCAGGTCACCGGGTCGAGCGTGTCGGCGAGCATCCGCACCTCGTACCCGTCCTCGGGGAAGGTGCGCGTCCAGTAGGCGAGCACCTCCCAGGGCCCGACAGCGTCGAGCTCCTCGACGTCGTCGAAGAGCAGGATCCCGATCGTCTTCACCATGCCGCCACGCTATCGCCGCCGCGCCGTCGACGCCCCCTCGCGGACTGCCATCCGTGCCCCGATGTCCGCCAGATCTGGCCGGGCGAGCGGAGGTGAGCGTCGAAAGGGAGTCTCAGAGCCGACACGGACGCCAGAGCGGCGCGTAGTCGCTCTCAGGCTCCCTTTCGACCGTCACCGCTTCGATGCCGCCGGCAGCGTCAGGGCCTCAGGTCCGGTCGGAGGGGAGGAGGGCGTACAGGTCCATGTCGTGACGCTCGTCGCCCACGGGATGAGCGGACCGCATGGTCCCCTCGCGGACGAAGCCGAGCCGCTCGGCGACCCCACGGCTGCGGGCGTTGTGCGCGGCGGTGTGGAGCTCGACGCGCGCGAGGCCCAGGTCGTCGAACGCGTGATCGACGAGTGCCCTCGTCGCCCGGGTGACGACGCCGCGACCCTCGTGGGCTTCGTCGATCCAGTATCCGATCTCCGCGACGGAGGTGAAGGTCCGGATGCGCAGACTGATCGTCCCGACGGGCTCGCCCTGGTACCGGATCACGCACGGCACCTCCGTGCCCTCGGCGAGCGCGTGCAGGCTCGCCACGGTGAACGCGACGGTCGCCTCGCGCGTCGGCTCATGCTGAGCCCACGGCTCCCAGAGCCGCAGTCGATCGATGTTCGCGACGGTGAGAGCGAACACCGCATCCACCGTCGACGTGTCGCGGAGGGCGAGGTCGTAGCCGTCGCCGAGGTCGTGAGTGAAGAGTGCCATCGACGGGATGCTACCCCGCCGCGCCGTTTTGGCACCGGGGCTCGTCGTGGGCTACAGTAGACCGTCGGTTCGAGCTTCGGCTGGAACCATTGGGGTATGGTGTAATTGGCAACACGGCTGATTCTGGTTCAGTTGTTCTTGGTTCGAGTCCAGGTACCCCAGCAAGAAAAACCCCCGGCCTGACCGGGGGTTTTCTCGTTCTGAGCCCGGCTCGCGGGGGCGATGCTCGGGCGCGGCGCTGCAAAGAGACGACCACGAGGAGCAAACGTGGGTCGCTCTACGCGCTGGTCCCCGTAGTTCCATCGACTCGACGCACGCGACATCGGCGCCGTCCAAAACAGGCGTGGATAAAACCCACACATCATTGAGCTGACTGTGCAAGGATCTTATCCATGAAGGAGTTGGACGAGTCGCTCCCGTCGACGTTCACGACGGGGACCTCACGAGCGCACGGAGTGCATCCGCGAGACCTCTATGCCTGGCGAGATGGCGGGCAGATCCGCGAACTCTCTCGCGGGGTCTTCCGTCGAGCAGACGCCCCACCGGCGTCGTACCCAGACATGATCGCCGTGGCGTACCGCGCTCCTCGTG
Organism: Cnuibacter physcomitrellae; assembly: GCF_014640535.1. NCBI lineage: Bacteria > Bacillati > Actinomycetota > Actinomycetes > Micrococcales > Microbacteriaceae > Cnuibacter > Cnuibacter physcomitrellae. The sequence goes on along the minus strand of NZ_BMHD01000001.1, from coordinate 1,137,967 downwards.
CGATCGTCTGCTGTATCTCGGCGGCGGTGATTCACGACCTGACGGACGAACTGCCAACGTCGGTGCAGATCGCGGTACCCAAGCGGTCGCATACGCCGGTGATCGCTTACCCGCCCGTGACCGTGTTCCGCTTCGAGGAGGCCACGTTCGAGCTCGGCTTGACCGCGTTCGAGGCCGGGCCGGGGGAGCGCGTGCGCGCCTACGACGCGGCGAGGACGGTGGTGGATCTCATGAGATTTCGGAGACGCCTTGGCGAGCCGATCGCGCACGCCGCGCTTCACCGATACCTGGCGGCGCCGAGCTCGAAGCCGGCGCTGCTGCTGGACTACGCGGAGGCGCTGGGGACGTTCGGGCCGGTGCGTGCTGCGCTCGATGTCGCGAGCGCCCGATGAATCGCCCCACGCGAGAGAGCGCTGCAGGGCGCGCATACCTCGACCTGCAGAACCAGGCTCGCCGCCAGAGCAGTGGCACGCAAGAACTGCTCACGATGTACGTCGTCGAGCGCTGGCTGTCGCGGATGTCGCGATCACCGTACGCCGACGACTTCATCCTGAAGGGCGGGATGCTGCTGGCTTCGTTCGGCACCCGCCGTCCCACGGTCGACGCCGACGCCCTCGCACGCAACATGCCCTCCGACGAAGAGACCGTCGCTCGCCGCGTCGCTGACATCGCCGCGATCGAAGACCCAGACGACGGCGTGGAGTTCCTGCCGGACACGGTCACCACTGCGGTGATCCGCGATGACGCGCTGTATTCCGGCGTGCGGGTGACGATGACGGCGCGACTCGCAACGGCGCAGGTGAAGCTGCGGCTCGACATCAACTTCGGCGACCCCGTGACTCCGGCCCCGCGAACGGTCGAGCTGCCGTCGCTGCGGTCGGACGCTCCGCCGATCCGCATCCTGGGCTACCCGATCGAGACGGTGCTCGCGGAGAAGCTCGTCACCGCGATCGAGCTGGGACGAGCGAACACGCGCGTGCGCGACTTCGCGGACATCCACCTCGTGACCGGCACACAGGCTCTCCAGTGCGGGGCACTGCGTGACGCGCTCACGGCGACCGCAACGTTCCGCGGAACCACGTTGATCCCGTTGGCGCACGCCACCGAGGGGCTCGCAATGCTCCGAGACTCGACCTATGTCGCTTACCGGAAGGGGCTCGGCGAGGCGGGCGCGACTCTGCCAGAGAGGTTCTCCGACACCGTTGCGGCGGCTGCCGACTTCGTCGACCCGGTGCTCGACGAGCTCGACGCCGAGGCCGTGTGGAGCCCCGCCGAACGGAGGTGGAACACGGCACGCGTCATGCCGGCTGAGTCGACCGAATCGGCTACGGGTAAGACCGACCTGTGACGGTTTCTGTCGGACCTGGCCGCAGCCGATCCGGTGACCAGAAACCGTCCCGCTACCGCGCGACGCCGACGTTGCTCAGCACGACGTCGACGAACGCGGGCAGGCTGTCCGCCGTGGGCACCGTGACCTGGATCCAGTTGTCGTCGATGAGCACGACGGCGCTCAACCCGTCCGGGGTAATGTAGGCCTCGCCGGGGAGCGAGCCGGTGGGCTGCCAGGCCGGCGCGTCGGCCGCCTGCCGAGCCTCGGCGAAGAACGAGGCTCCGCCCGGCAGGACCGATGCGCTCGCCTGAAGCGAGCCCGAGTCGAGATCCGCCCAACTGCACTGGAAGGCCCCGACGAGCTGCTGCGCCTGGAACGCACCGGGGTCGTTCTCGCCTCCGCTCGACTTGTAGTCGGACCACGTGCCCCCGAACAGCGCGTCCAGCTGGTCGGTCGTGGCGAGGTCGGGGCAGTCGTTCGCTCCCCGGATCGCACCCGAAGGCGGCTCCCACAGCGGTGCCGGCGCGCCCAGCGCCACGACGCGAGGGTAGATCAGGGAGTACGCCTGGGTCATCTCCTGCTGCTGCGCGTCCGAGATGCCGACAGCGGTCTCGGGTACCCAGCCGGTGACGAGCACTCCATACCCGTTGACCCGGTCCACGAAGCCCGCGAAGTTCGGGTTCGTACCGCTCGGGACCTCGTACACGCGCGTGTCGGGACCGAAGCCTGCGATCGGATCCGCGTCGGGCCAGTTGGCGGCCATGCGGATCCTCTCCTCGAACGCGGCGTCGGACACGTCCGGTGCCACGATCAGCGAGACCCTCAGGGCGCCCATCGGGAGGTATCCGGTCGAGGGATCCGCGGACGCGGAGACCATCCCGCAGGAGAGGTATCCAGCGCGGGCATCGACGTACGAGTTCGAGTACGGGGCCGCTTCGGCGGCCACGAGCTTCAGGGGCCCGTACTGATCGCTGATGTCGGTCCCCTGCGTCAGCTCCTCGCAGATCGTCGGCACGCGCACGCTGGGCGCCGCCGCCGGTGGCGGAGGCGTCGGCGTCGGGGTGGGCGTGGGCGACGGGGTGGGGGTGGCCGTGGGTGTGGGGGTCTCTGTGACGATCGGCGCGGGCGGCTGGCTCAGCGTGACGCCGAACGCCACCGCTCCACCGATGGCGCCGAGACCGAGCACGGTCGCCAGTCCGACGACGAGGCCGGTCCTGGCGCCGCGCGAGGCGCGACGGGGCGACGCGGCGATGCGTCGCTCGACGCCGTCCTGGATCGAGGCGACCCTGCGCTCCAGGTCGTCGCCTGTGGGAGGCTCATTCCTCATGACTCACCGCCTTTCGTAGGCGTCTGCGTGATCGGGAGACACGTTGACGGACGGAGTCGACCGACAGGCCGAGCTCGCGGGCGACCTCGTCGTAGGGGCGGTCCTGCACGAGGCACAGCTCGCAGACCCGGCGATCGAGGGCGGGGAGCCTCTCGATCTCGTCCAGGACCCACCGGAGGCGGTCTCGGGTGTCCTGCTGGTCGTCCCAGACGGGCTCATCGGTGATCGGATAGGTGCGCTAGCGTGACCGCGACCTGGCCAGGTTCGCCGCGTGGTTGCGGCAGGTCACGAGCAGCCACGGCAGGGCCGACTCCCCGGACAGCGCGATCCGGTCCGCACCGCGCCACGCCGTCACGAACGTGTCCTGCACGACGTCGTCGACGTCGCTGGGGCTCTCGACGAGCGCCCACGCGTAGCGGATCAGCGTCCGGGAGTGCTTCTCGACCAGAGCACGCATCCCGGACTGAGAGCCGGCTGCGATCTGTCGCAGCAGCTCCCCGTCGCTCGTCTCGTCCACGGATCGATCACCCCCTACTCCTGGAATGTCCGGCAGGGGCATCCGTGTGACAGCGTTCCCGAAAAAGGAAGCCGCGGACACGATATCGGGGGAGGGTGGAGGGATGCGCTGCATCACCTACGCGGGAGAGACCGTGACCACGACCGACGACGTCGCCGCCGTGCTCGTCGAGCTGACGGCGGCCCTCGCCAACCGCGGCAAGGCCGAGTCGGTCGACATCCCGATCATGCTCGACGACGGCGGTGGGCGCAGCGACGCCGAGCTCGTGATCGGGGTGGGCAACGACGTGCTGTCGGTGGCGGAGGACTGGGACGGTCCGCAGCCCGACTTCTCCGAGGCCGCGGATCGGCTGCAGCGGATGCTCGACGACCTCAAGCCCAAGGCGGTCGCGTACACGATCCCCGACGGGGCCGACAGCAGCGACCCCTACGGCGACTTCGACGACCCGAGCGAGCGCCCGTAGTCGGAGGGCTCCTAGCCGGCGCGCCGGCGCACCTCGTCGCGGGCCCAGAGCGCGAAGTCCTCGGCGATCGGCACGAGCACCGGATCGGCGGCGCCCGAGATCGGGTCGAACGGATGCAGGCGGTACCCGATCGAGGCCGACAGCAGTGGGCGGAAGCGGGCCGGCACGATCAGCGACCGGGCCCACTCCGCCGCCTCGACCTTCCCCGTCACCGTGCCGGTGGCGGCCGTCCAGAGCAGACGGCACAGCGTGAGCACGGCGTAGGGCTGCGCCCATCCGTCGTCGAGCACGTCGGGGTCGTCGAGGATCCATGCGCTCTTGGCCTCCGCCTGCTCCACCGTCTCTCGCCGGAGGTCCGAGGCGGCGACCGCGGGCACAAGCGTGTCGGCCCGCGCGCCGACCACCGCCACTCCCGAGTCGCGGAGCACCCACCGGGCGTTCCACGTGTCGTCGTGGCGCGACCGCTCCATCGTGCGGCTGCCGCGGTCGACGTACAGCCACGGATGCGCACCCACCCGGTCGCGGAGGGCGGCGGAGGTGGTCCAGCTCCCCTCGACGCGACGCGCCCACCCCTCGGGCCGCAACGGCAGAGCTGCGTGCAAGGTACGGCGGCCTGCTCCTGCTCGGGCGAGAGCGCCTGCGCCGAGACCACCAGGACGTCGACGTCGCTCGCGAGGTCACCCCATCCCAGCGCGAACGACCCGGTGAGGTAGACGCCCACCAGGTCGGCGCCCAGGGCCGCCTGAGCACCTTCCCTCAGCGCGACCAGGACGCCGAGAAGCGACCGGCCCTCCGTCTCGCCGAGCTGCTCGTCGAGACTGCGACGGAGCGCGGCGAGCTGGATCACGTCCGCTGACCCTACTCCGCTCCGGCCAAGCGCGAGAGACCCGCGAGAGACCCGCGAGAGACCCGTGAGCGGCCTACATGACCTCGCCGATGTAGCTGTACTTCACGAACACCTCGGAGGCGAGCCCCGCCTCGGCGAGGAGCCCCTGCACCGCGAGGAGCATGTACCGCGAGTCCCAGCCCATGTAGAGCCACGTGTCGGCATCGAGGGAGTCCCACTGGCCGTTCCACGCCTGGGCGTCGTAGACCGGGCCTCCCCGGCGGGCGCTGTACCGCTCGACGGCAGCGCGGTCGTCGGCCCAGAGCCGCTTGAACACCCGGTTGAAGAGGTACTTGACGTCGTAGACCTCCCAGTGCTCGCCGCGGTACTCGACGTAGTCCCACTCGCGTTCCCAGCCGCGCGGCCATCCCCGGCGGGGGATCGCGTCGAGGATGGGCGTGAGGTTGTCGTCGTCGATGTCGACGGCCAGCGGACGGCGCCACAGGCGCACGAACGCCGCAGCGAGCTCCTCCGTGCGGGCGGAGAGAGCCGCCGTGCCCCACGCCTCGACGTCGGCCAGGGCGGATGTCGAGGGGATGGCGCTCCGCGCGTACAGCGGGCGCTTCTCGGGGAAGGACCGGTCGGCGGCGCGCTCGGCGAGCCCCTCCTCGATCAGGGCGAGGTTGCCGAGGGTCTCCGCCAGGGCGCGGTGGCTGTTCTGCTCGTCCTCGGTGTACTCGGCCCACTCGCGGGCGCCGTCGCCCGTCCAGGAGTCGCCGGGGGCGAGGGGGACGATGTGCTCGATCTCCAGGTCGGCGAGGCTGTCGACCCCCGCGAGACGCCCGAGCACGTAGAGCGGATGCGGCAGCGCCCCGTACTTCAGCGCCACGCGCACACGCTCGTCGGAGGGCGTGATCCGCGCCATCGCCCGCTGCAGGGCGGCGGCCCCGTCCGACCCCGCACGAGCCCGGCAGAGCCGCGCCACGAGCCGTTCCGTCGGGACGCCCACGACCGTGCGGCGAAGCAGCAGGGACTGCACGTCCTCGAGCGTCCGGATGAGGTCGTCACGCGACAGCGAGCCCTGTGTCCACTCGAGGTACGCGCGCATGACGAGGGGGTACATCCCCCGCCCGAAGACGTTGAGGTAGGCGAGCTGGCGGGCGATCTCCGCATCCGGGGCCTGCATGGGATCGAGCAGGATGCGGTAGACGTCCGAGTAGGAGCGCCACTGCCCGGCGTGCGCCCGCAGGGTGGCGAGATCCAGACGCGGGAACTCCTGCCGGAAGGCGTCGTAGACGCCGCGTCCGCCGGTGAGGGCGACCTCGCGTCCCGTCGTCATGACGAGGTAGTGCCGCCAGAACCCGGCGATCTGCTCGCCGGTGTTCTGCTCGATGGGCAGCCAGTAGGTCTCCTCGATGTCGCTCTGCTCGGCGTGCGTGAGGCCCATGAGCACGTAGTTGTGGATGAGCTCGTGGTCGCGGAGCGGCTCGCCGGTGGAGTTGAGGCTCTCGAAGATCTGCTGCGCGTTGGCGTCGGCGCCGAGGGTGATCGCGACGTGCTCGAGCTTGTTCAGGCCCCGCCAGATGCGCGGCACCTCCTCCAGCCGGATCTGGCTGCGGAAGAAGGCGTAGTTGTCGTCGAAGCGGGAGTCGCGCAGCTCGTCGTCGGCGCCGCGGCTGTCGAGCACGACGCTCTCGAACACGTCGGCCCAGGCGCGGTGCGGCCGCAGCTTCGTGCGGCGCGGATCGGAGGCGCGCACCAGCACGCGCTCGAGGTCCGCGGCCAGCGCGGGGTCGGTGGCACGGACCGTGTGGTGCAGCGCCGCGACGAGGAGCATCAGAGTGGTGATGCGCTGCTGTCCGTCGATGAGCACGAGCTCGGCGTCGGACTCCGAGGCGGCGGTCCCTCGAGTCGAGAGGATCGATCCGAGGAAGTGCCTCTGGCTGTCGTCGGTGTCGGAGACGGCACGGATGTCGGCGAGCAGCTGCTCGCATCCGCCGATGTCCCAGCGGTACTGCCTCTGGTAGACGGGGACGACGATGCTCGTCTCGGGCGCGGAGAGCCAGCGGATGGTGTTGACGGCCGTGGCGTCGACGTTCGTGGCGGTGCTCATAGCGGTCTCGAGCCTATCGGGCGCACTCGGCGTGGCCTCTCGGACAGCGTTCATCCGACGCTGTTAGGCTGCCCTTACCTGGGCCTGTAAAAACTTCGCTCGCCCTCCAACCGAAAGGTCATGGTTCACACCCATGGGTTACATCACCTCCGAGCTCCTCGAGGAGACCGGTTACGTCGTGCTCGACTCGTACGACCAGCCGATCGATCCGAAGGAGTGGCTCGACATCGAGTACGTCGACTGGAAGTCCTCCGGCGACACCCGGTTCGCTCCGCTCGCCTCCGCCAAGGGCGAGATCGAGTGCAACGGCTTCTGGAACCACAAGCCGCCGCGCACCGACAAGGACGGCGTCTGGATCGACTCGCAGACCGCGATCGCGCCGACCCTCACCGCCCGCGCCAAGGAGCCGGGTTCGAACGTGGGGCGCTGCCGCGTGATCGAGCTGCAGCCGAACACGTACGCCGACGCGCTGTACAACCTCCACCAGGACGACAACAACCGCCTCAACCCCGACGGCACCGGCTGGGTCGTGCGGTCGTTCTTCAATCTGACCGACGACAAGGACAGCTTCTTCGTCCTCCGTCACAACCGCACCGATCCGTCGGGCGAGACCCGCATCGCGCTGCCCGCCGGTGCTCAGCTGGTCATCGACACCCAGCGCCTGTGGCACGCTGCCGCCCACTTCGGCGACGAGCCGCGCTACTGCCTCATCACCTCGTGGGAGTCCGGCCCCGAGCTCGACGCCTACCTCGAGAAGTACCACGCGCGGAAGCACGTCGACAGCGTCGAGGTGCCGCAGGACGTGCTCGACGCCGGCCAGGCCGAGCAGTCCCGCCGCATCGCCGCCCGTGAGGCCGCTCTGCGCGCCCGCGGTCAGCAGGAGAAGCTGGCGATGAGCGAGGCCTAGGCCACCGCATCCCCTGAGCACCCCCAGAGGGGCGTTCCCACCACCGGTGGAGCGCGTCCCCTGGGGGTGCTCGTCTGTCCCGGCCCGCGTAGGTTCATACAGGTGAATGCAGGCGGAGCGCTCGAGCGTCAGGACGGATACGCGGACCTCAGGGGCTACGCCGGGATCGGCGACGGGCGCACCGTCGCCCTCGTGGCCCGTGACGGACAGATCGACTGGCTCCCCATGCCCGCCCTGCACACCCCGCCCGTCTTCGCCGGGATCGTGGACGAGCGAGACGGCGGACGCCTCGAGCTCCGCCCGGTCGACGCCTTCGAGTCGACGCGCGAGTACGTCGAGGGCACCAACGTGCTGCGTACCACGTTCACGACGGCGACCGGGACGGCGACGGTGACGGATGCGCTGGTCACCGGCGTCGCGGGGCGCCTGCCCTGGACGGAGCTGGCACGCCGCATCGACGGCGTCGACGGGGAGGTCGCGTTCGAGTGGGCCGTGATCCCGGGCAACACCTTCGGGACCGAGCCCGTCCAGCGCCTCGACACCCTGCACGGTCCGATCCTGCGCGCCGCGAGCATCGACCTCGTGCTCGTGGGCTTCGAGCACGGCCGCACGGACCCGCACGAACCCGGCGACGGCTTCCCTGACGGCCCGCTGGAGTTCCGGGGCGCGTTCACGACCTCTCCGGGCTCGCGGCACCTGATCGCCGTGTGCGGGACGGACGACGAGCCGATCCACGTCCCCGATCCGAGGATCGTGGATCGCGGCATCGACCGCACCATCGCGAACTGGCAGCGCTGGTCGGAGGAGTTCGACTACGAGGGTCCGTGGCGGGAGGCGGTGCAGCGCAGCGCGCTCGCGCTCAAGCTCCTGATCTTCTCGCCCACGGGCGCGATCGCGGCGGCGGCGACCACGGGCCTGCCGGAGGACCTCCGGGGCGGCAAGAACTGGGACTACCGCTTCGCGTGGGTCCGCGACCTCGCGTACACGGTCGGCGCGCTCACCCGATACGGGCTGCGCGAGGAGCCGCACGCGGCGGTGTCCTGGGTGCTCAAGATGCTCAAGGAGTACGGCAACGACCTGCAGATCTTCTTCGCCCTCGACGGCTCCCTGCCCGACGGCGTGCACGGGACGAAGTCGGAGGGCTGGCGCGGCATCGGTCCGGTGCACGCGGGGAACCCCGCCGCCGGTCAGCTCCAGCTCGGCGTCTTCGCCGACGTGATCGGGATCATGCTGCACTACGTCGAGTCGGGCAACATCCTCGACGAGCGCACCAGCGAGCTCATCGTCGCCTACGCCGACCACGCCTGCCGCACGTGGCCGAAGAAGGACTCCGGGATGTGGGAGCTGCCGAAGAAGCGCCACTACGTCACGAGCAAGATCGGCTGCTGGAAGGCGCTCACCGACGCGCTTCGGCTCTACGAGCTGGGCGAGATCAAGCCCACCGACGAGGACGTCGAGATGTGGCGGAAGAACAAGGGACTGCTCGAGGAGTGGCTGGCGACGAAGGGATGGTCCGAGAAGAGGGGCGCCTACACGATGTGGCCGGGCAGCAAGGACCTCGACGCCTCCTTCCTCCTCCACGTCGCCGAGGACTTCGGCGATCCTGCGCGTACGCGCAGGACGGTCGAGCGCATCCGCGACGAGCTGGCGGTGGGGGAGCAGGTGTACCGGTACACCGGCGTGGACCGTGAGGAGGGCGCGTTCGTCGCCTGCGGCTTCTGGCTGGTGCAGGCCCAGGTCTGGCTGGGCGAGCTCGAGGCGGCCGAGGCCCGCATGGACGCGCTGGTCGCGGCGGCGAACGATGTGGGCCTCTACGCGGAGATGATCTCGACCGAGACGGGCGACTTCCTGGGCAACCTGCCGCAGGGCCTCAGCCACCTCGCCCTGGTCGACGCGGCCTCCGCCTATGACAACGCCACGCGTCGGGGTGAGGAGTGATCGAGCGGTGAGCAGGAGCCCGTTCCTGACCGGGCTGGGGGCCTGGACGCTCGACCTCGTCCGCGTCGGCCCCGCACCGCATCCACGCTGGCCGATCGCGACCCAGGCCGCGCTGGCCATGGCCCTGCCGGTCGGCCTCTTCACCGTGGTCGGCCAGCCGCTGGTGGGGCTCCAGGCCGCGGGCGGCGCCTTCACCGCGCTCTACCTCGCCTCGGCCACCGTCCGGGAGCGGGCCAAGGCGCTGCCGCTCGTCGGAGTGCTGCTGCTGGCGTGCGCGGCGGCCGGGACCGCGGCGGCCGCGGATCCGACGGCCGTCCTCCTAGGGCTCGTCGCGGTGACCGTCGTCTCGTCGGCGCTCGCGTACGCGTTCGCGCTCGGTCCGCCGGGGCCGGTGTTCTTCGTGCTGGTCTACGGGATGGCGACGACCGTGACCGCGGCCGTCGACGGGGCGCGGCGCGTCGAGCCGCTCGCCTTCCTCGCCGCCTTCGCCGTGGGCTGCCTCCTCGCCTACGCCGTGGCGGTGGCCCCGCTGGTGGTGCCCGGTGTGCGGCGGCGCCCGGCGCGGGCGCTCCGTGCACTGCTGCCCGGACCGCGCCTGAGCCTGGACGCCCGGCTCCTGCTCGTGCGCGTCGTGATCGTCGCGGTGGCCGGCACCGTGCTCAGCGCCCTCTGGGTCGACCAGGAGCGGGTCTACTGGACCGTCTGCTCGGGTGTGGCGGTGATCGGCCTGAGCGCCGGACGCCGGACCGCGATGCTCCGGGGGAGCCAGCGCTTCGTCGGCACCGTGGTCGGGGCCGGGCTCTTCGCGCTGATCGCCCTGGTGTCGATCCCCGCTCCACTGCTGGCGCTCGTGCTGGCCGCGCTGCAGTTCCTCATCGAGCTGGTGGTGGTGCGCAACTACGCGCTGGCGCTGGTGTTCATCACGCCTCTCGTGCTGCTCATCTCCACCGCAGCGGTCCCGGGAGCCGATCCCGGCGGGCTCGCGTCGGAACGCGTGGTCGACACGCTCCTCGGGGCGGTGCTCGGCATGCTCACCGCCTTCATCCATCCGCGCCAGGATCGCTGAGCAGACGCGATCCCGGCGCGGAGTGGCTACTTCGTCAGGGAGATCGACGGATCGATGAACTCGTTCGTGTAGATGTCGCTGACGGTGAGGCCGTCGGCGGGCGGGGTGCCGAGGCTGTCGAACACCGGGACGATCTTGTCGAAGACGTCCGCGATGCGGGCGTCGTCGAAGTCGCCGACCGTGTCGTTCGTGCCGTTGCCAACGAGTCCGAGGTCGAGCTGCGTCTTCACGGAGTAGTCCGCGACGCCCTGGGAGTACACCCAGCCGGTGTCATAGTCCTGGACGAGCTGCAGGATGAGGTCGATCGCGGGCTGAGGGTCGGCGTAGTAGTCGACCTCGGCCTGCTGCATGACCGGTACGAGCGCCTTGAGGCAGTCGGAGTACTGGTCGACCTTGTCCGCACGCACGGACACGGCGCCGTAGTAGATCGGATAGCCCAGGTCGTTGATGAGCGTGTACTTCACGGGCTTGCCCCAGCTCGAGACCTCGTTCTGGTAGATGTAGGGCTCCGCGGAGGCGAAGCCCTGCTGGGCGTCCTTGCCTCCGGCCGCCACGAAGGAGGCCGGCGTCCCGTCGTACGAGCCGTCGGTCTGCTCCCGGGGGATGATCCCTGCGCTCATCAGGTACTCCATGTAGGAGGAGCCCTCGAAGTAGCGGACCGTCGCGCCGTCGGCCACGACGTCCTTGATGCTGGTGGCGTCCGGGTAGGTCGCGGGATCCCACATGAGCATCGTGGGGGCGATCTCGAGCGGGGTGTAGACGGCCTTGGTCGGCATGTCCTGCGAGAGCTGGATGGCCTCGTCGGTGGAGACGTAGCCGAGCATGATGTCGTCGTCGGTGTACATCTGGCTCGAGACGGTCTGGAAGCCGATCGCGGGGCCGCCGGCGCGGATCTGGATGTCGACGCCGGTGTACTCGCCTCCCGCCATGAGCGGACCGGTGACGGTCTTGTTCTGCGAGTCGATGGTCGGGTTCGCGCCGACCATCTGGTACCAGTGGCCGTGCTCGGCCTCCGGGTTCCAGTCGGTCTGCATCACGATCGTCGACGGGCAGCCGGCGGCGGCGAGGTCGATGGACCCGACCGTCAGGTCCGACGAGGACCCGGTCGAGGCGGACGAGCCGCTCGAGCAGGCGGTCAGGGCGGCGGCCGAGACCACGGTCAGGCCGGCGGCGAGGATCAGCCGGGAACGAGGGGTGCGCATGTGTGTCTCCTACTCAATCGAGGTGCGTCGGTCGGGCGGTGCGTCGGTCGGTGCGTCGGTCAGTCGAGGGAGAGTCGTCGTCGAGCCGCGAAGACGACCGCGAGGTCCTTCTCGTCGAGAGGCTCGGGGATGCCGTTGACGACGAGGTCGTAGAAGCCCGGCATGCCCGACTCCTCGGGCTGCGAGCCCTGGTCGTTGGTCATGATGGTGATCGCGTAGAGACGATCGGTGGCCGACGTGTTCCGGATGCGGTGCACGCTGGTCGCGGGTAGCGTCAGCACGTCGCCGGCCGAGAGCTCGACGGTGTGCTCGTCGCTGAAGGCGGTCGCCTTGCCGTCGAGGATCACGAAGACCTCGACGGACTCCGGGTGGGAGTTGTCGGGCTGCGACCCCTCCGGGTCCCAGATCTCGAGGAAGACGCTCGAGGGCGATCCGTCGACGGGGCCGGTGAGCGGGATGAGCTTGACGGTGTCGCCGGCCGAGATCCGATAGGCGGTCGTGGACTCGATCGGGGTGACGGTGGGGGCCTGGGCCATCAGTGGTGTCCTTCCGTGGTGAGGGCGAGTTCGAGGTCGGCGGCGGCGACGCAGAAGCCGAAGCACTGGTCGACGTTGTAGACGGTCGCGTCGACGCAGAAGTCGGGGGAGGTGGTGGCGGACGCCTGCTCGACGAGGATGCAGTCGTAGCCGAGGCAGGCGGCGTCGAAGAGGGTGGCGTAGACGCACTGGTCGAGGTTGACGCCCGCGAAGAGCACGGTGTCGATGCCGAGGGTGCGCAGGGTCGAGTCGAGCGGGGTGTCCCAGAACCCGCTCATCCGGTGCTTGGAGACGCGGATGTCGTCGTCGCGGACGTCGAGCTCGTCGACCAGGGCGGCGCCCCACGATCCCTCCTCGAGCACCGCGGGGCTGTCGGCGTGGGCAGCGCCGATGCCGGCGCCGACGCCTTCCGGGTCGTACACGTGGATCACGTTCGGCGGCAGGTTGACCCGATCGGCGCGCGTGCCCCAGTCGAGCCAGAGGACGGGGACGCCGGCGCTCCTGAGCAGGGGCGAGAGCCTGTTGATCGGGCCGATCGCCGAGCGGGCGGCGGACACGTCGACGCCGATCGAGGCGAGCCAGCCACCGGGGTGGCAGAAGTCGTTCTGCATGTCGACCACGACGAACGCCGTGCGGGCGGCGTCGAAGCGGACCGACCCGCGTCGGGTCGCCACCTCGACGGGGGACGTGGCCGCGGCCGGCCGCACGAGGTCGGTGCGGCCGCCTTCGACGGCCCAGCGGCGCACGGCGCTCATCGGGATCCTCTCGTCTGGTGGCAGGGTCGGATGCTCGGGACGCCACGCATCCGTGGCGCATACTGGAGGAGATGCCGCCGGTCCGTCCGGCGGTAGGGCAACTGTAAGACCGGTTTATAACGATCCGGTTCCGCGCTCGTTGCGAGCGTGTTTCGAGGGAGGGTGCAGCGTGAACACCAGTCGCGCGAGACTGCTCGAGCTCTGGCGGGCGGCCGCCGAGGCGGGCACGCCCCTGCCCTCCGAGGCGACCCTCGCGGCGGAGCTCGGCGTGAGCCGGCCGACCGTCCGGGAGGAGCTGATCCGGCTCGAATCCCATGGGATGCTCACCCGGCTCCCGAGTGCGGGCACCTTCCCCAACCGGTTCGCCCTCGACATGGGACTGAGGCTCGACCAGAGCTACGAGTTCTCCGACATGCTGCGAGAAGCCGGCTACGAGCCCTCCATGGAGGTGCTGTCGGCGGGCTGGGGTGAACTGGATGCGGTACGCGCGGCGCGCCTGGACGTGCGACCCGGCACCGCCGCGTTCGTGACCGTGAAGCGCTGGAGCGCGAACGGCCAGCCCGTCATGGTCGCGGTCGACCACATCCCGGCCTCGCCCTCACGCTCGCCGGAGCCGGACGCCTCGGCGACCGTCTTCGAGCTCGTCCGCGAGCTGCGGGGGTCGACGGTGGAGTGGGAGCTCAGCTTCGTCGAGGCCCGACTGGCGGAGGACGAGGAGCGGGAGCTGCTCGGCCTGCCCGATCCGAGCAGCGTGCTGCAGGTCACGATGACCGGCATCTCGGTGCTGGGCGTCAAGCTCTACCTCGCCGAGGAGACCCACCGCCAGGGCGTCGTCCCGTACGGGCTCATCCGGACCGTTCCCCGCTGATCGCGATCGGCATAATCCGCGCCGCGGGAGCGGGGTCGTCGCTCAGTGGACCTCGACGACCACGGCCGTGACGTCGTCGTCGACGACGTGCTCCGACACCTTGACCGTCAGGTGGTCGAGGAACGCCCGCGTCTCCCGTGCGGCACGCAGGTCGTCTGCCAGCATCCGGAGGCTCTCGAGCGTGGAGTCGTAGGCGTCGAGCACGCCGTCGGAGACGGTGATGAGGAGGTCGCCGGAGGAGACGGTGAGCTCGCCCGGCTCCCACGGCACCCCCGGGGGCCGGAGCCCCAGCGGGAGGTTGTGCGAGGCCAGGCGGGTGAGCGAACCGTCCGCCGCGACGTGGAGGGTGAGTCCGTGCCCGGCGTCCACGTACTCGACCCGACCCGTCGTGGTGTCGATGGCGGCGTGGAAGAGCGTCGCGAAGGTGACGTCGAGGGCGTGCTGCGCCTCCAGCTCCTCCTCGACACGGAGGACGGCCTCGAGCGCGCCCTCGTCCTCGTGGTCGCCCGAGCCCTCGAGCAGCGCCCCGACGATGCGCTGGGCCAGCGCGCCCTGCGCCTCGCCCTTCCCCATCACGTCGGTGAGCGCCACCCGCACGCTCGATCCCGTCTGCCGCCACGCGCCCCGATCGCCGCTCACCGCACCGTACGGGATCGCGAGCGTGGACACGCTGACGTCGTCGCCGTCCACCGCGTCGAGCACGGGCGCCGACGCGCCCGGCGTCGTCCGTTGGTCGTCGAGCCGGATCTCGGCCTCGGCCCAGGCCCCCATCCGCGTGAACGCCTCTCGATCCTCGTCGCTCAGCGTCCGGGGCTCGGGGTCGAGCAGGCAGAGCGTGGCGACGGTGTCGCCGTCCTCGGTCTTCAGCGGCAGGCCGGCGTAGAAGCGGATGCCGTGCTCCGTGACGATGGCGCGGTCGGAGAAGCGGTCGTCCCTGGTCGCGTCGTCGACCTCGAGGAGGTCGTCCTGCTGCACCGTCACCGCGCAGAACGAGTCCTCCTGCGGGGTGTGCCGGAACGTGCCTCCCGCGGGCTGCGACTTCGTGAAGATCGTGGTCGAGTCGACGATGTTGACGACGGCGTGATCGACGTCGAACACGTCCTTCGCCAGCCGGGTGATCCGGTCGTAGCGCTCCTCCGGGTCGGTGTCCATCAGGCCGAGCCGCTCGACCGCTGCATCGCGCCTGTCCGCGTCGGTGGTCATGCCGCCCACCCTACTCGGGTGTCAGCCGGTCCACTCGTCGTTCGGCATCCGTCACGGCGCGCTCGCCGCGGGAGCGCCGACGACGCAGCTCGCCGCGCTCGCGGTCGACCCGGGCGAGGTCCTCGCGGGCACCCTCCAGCTGCTCGGTGAGCTCGTCGATCTCGGTCTCGAGCCGGCCCCGTTCGCCGTCCAGCTCGCGGAGGCGGTCGCGGACCTCGGCGAGCTCTCCTCGGGCCTCCTCGAGCTCCCGCTCGGCGGCTGCCAGGCGCTCGGCGGCACGACGCTCGGCGGCGCGGTCGGGTGCGGCACCGTCGTCCTCGGCCGCTCGGCCCCTCCTCGGCTGCTGCCCGCCGGACGCGCTTCCGGCGTCGCGACCCCGCTCCGCACGGGATCCGGCGCCCTTCGCCGACCCGGCCTGGCGAGGACGCGGCCGGAACTCGATGACCTCCGCGTCCGGTGCGCCCTGGGCCTCACGGGCCTCGTCGGCGACCTCCGGGAGCGCGACCGCATCCGAGACGTCGACCGCGTCGAGGCCGCTCGCGGCGAGCGGGCGCACGAGCAGGCCGCTCCGCAGGGCGACCGCCGCGCCGGCGTCGATGACGGCGGCCTGGACGGTCGACTCGAGGTCGCGCTGGACGGCCTCCGACACCGAGGTCCCGCCCGCCTCCGCGGCCGCCGCCCACTCGCGCGCGGCACGCGCGATCAGCCGCCGGCGGTCCGATCCGAGCTCCCGCAGCTCCACGTCGTCGTGCTCGCCGCGGAGGGCCGCCCCGAGCCGGTCGATCTCGTCGAGGAGGTCGGGCCGGGCGCGGACTCCGGCGTTGATCACCCACGCCGCGACCGTGGGCTTGCGGAGGGACGTCAGCCGCTTCGCGAGGTCCCTCTCGCCCGCCGTCCTGGCCTCCGCCACCAGACGGGACCGCTCGGCCATGAACCTCGCGGGATCGACGCCGTAGAGCTCCTCGGCGGCGGTGCGCAGATCCATGCCCCCAGTCTGCCCTCGCAGGACGCCTGCGGTCAGGAGGCCGCGTGCCTGCCGTGCTGATCCGTCCGGTTCTCGGCGATGAAGGCGAGTCGACGCAGCGTCTCGACGTTGCGCAGGTGGATGGCCAGGTCCATCGCCGGGTTGTGGAGCCAACGGCCGGGCCCCGCGACCGGCACCTCGTCGATCCGCACGACGCATCCCGTCCCGCGCGGCTTCACCTCGAGCGTGACCCGGGCCTCTCCGATCGGGCGGCCCTTCGGCTGCATCACCGCGCGATGCGGCGGCGACCACTCGAGCATCCGCGTCTCGTCGTCGAGCAGCATCGGCCAGACGCCGAAGGAGTGCTGCAGGACCGCGTCCGGGCCGGGCCAGCGGTCGTCGACGTCGCGCATCCGCGAGGCGCCCACCACCCAGGTCGGATAGAGCCAGCCGTCCGAGAGCACCTCGAACACCGCCTCGGGGCTGCAGTCCATCTCCCGCACCGTCACTGCCATGCGCCCATCGTGCTCTCCACGATCGAACCACCCCACGGGGTTGCGCTGCGGCTACGGTGGGGTCATGGCGACGCTGGTGCTGGTCCACGGGGCGATGCACGGAGGATGGGCGTGGAGCCCGGTCGCGCGGCTGCTGCGCGAGCGCGGACACGAGGTGCACGCACCGACCCTCACCGGTCAGGGCGACCGGCGTGCCGAGCTCACCCCCGCGGTCGGGGTCTCGACCCACGTGAGGGACCTCACCGAGCTCCTCTGGTTCGAGGACCTGCACGACGTCGTCCTCGTCCTGCACTCCTACGCGGGAGTGCTCGCGGGACCCGTCGTCGAGACCTGCTCCGGCAGGATCCGGAGCGTCGTGTTCGCCGGCGCGTTCTACGTCCGGCCCGGCCAGCGTCTGCTCGACGTCGAACCGCCCGCGGTGGCCGAGCGCTACACGGCCCTGGCTCGCGAGCAGGGTGACGGCTGGCGTCTGCCCGCCACGACGGCGTTCCTGTCGCAGTGGGCCGTGACCGATCCTGCGATGCAGGCGTTCGTGGGCCCGCGCCTCACCGACTTCCCGTTCAAGGCCCAGACGGACGCGGTCGACTTCGACCCCGGTCCGCTCCTATCGATCCCGAGGACGTACATCGAGCACACGGCGCCTCCGCTCCCGTCGCTCGCCGTCTCGCAGGAGGCCGCGCTCGCGGACGGTGCGACCCACGTCACCCTCGAGACCGGGCACGACATGATGCTGGCCGCGCCCGAGGCGACGGCCGCGCTGCTCGAGTCGCTCGTCTGAGCACCCTGGGCCGCCTGAGGCGGGCCTGACTCGTCGCGCCGGCGCAGTCCTGGGTCAGGCGGACGCGGCGCCCAGCGTCGAGCCCAGCTCCCTCGCCGCGGCGACCGCGTCGGCGAGCTCCTGTCGCGCCCGCGGGATCTCCGCGGCCAGCGCGGGCACCGACTCGGCGAGCGTGAGTTGGGCGGTGATCACGCGCACGTCCATGCCGAGAGCCTCGCCCAGGATGAGCGTCAGCGGCGGGACCAGGTGATCCCATCCCTCGGTCGGCGATCCCGGATCGTAGGAGGCGCCGCGGGTCGACACGATGACGGCGGGCCGCCCGGCGAGGGGCTGCGTCGGGACGTCGAACGGCGCCGTCACGCCAGGGACGTGGATGTGGTCGATCCACGCCTTGAGGGCGGAGGGCATGGAGTAGTTGTACATCGGTGCATCGACGAGCACCGCGTCGGACGCCAGCAGCTCCTCGATGAGCGAGCCCTGCAGCGCCTCGGCGTCGGCCGGCGGCCTCGCACGGTCGCCCCGCAGCCTCGGCGGCCAGTGCAGCGACGCATCCGCCAGATGGGGGAGGGGATCGCGGTGCAGGTCGCGATGCACGACCTCGTTGCCCGGCGAGGCCGCGAGCCAGGCGTCGGCGAACTCCTTCCCGATCGAACGGCTCCGTGAGCCGGAGTCGTCGCTGGACGAGTCGAGATGGAGCAGCACCGCCATCCCGCCACGGTATCGCCTCCGTCCGGATCGGACCAGCGTCCCGGGGGACCACGGGGTCGTGGGGCAGGACGGGCGATTGTGCGCGAGGGGCGCGTGCGCCAGGCTGAGCGCGTGCCTCTCGACCGCATCGTCCTCGCCCGCACCGTCCTGACCATGGACCCCGAGCATCCGCGGGCCGAAGCGGTGGGCGTCGACACCTCGTCCGGGACGATCGTGGCCGTGGGATCCCACGAGGGGCTGACCGCGGCCCATCCGGACGCCGACCTCGTCGACCTGGGCGACGCCGCCCTGCTGCCCGGCTTCATCGACTCGCACAGCCACCCCATCATGAGCGGGATGATGTGCCGCGAGCCGGCCCAGTGGATCGCGCCCTACGTGGGCTACCCGAGCTACGCCGACGTCACGGCTCTGTTCGAGCGGCTCGAGACGGAGACGCCGGCCGGCGTCGGGCTGCTGTTCAACGGACTCGACCGCACCCTGCAGGCGGCGCCGGAGCTGACGAACCTCGATCTCGACGCGTTCTTCCCGGACCGGCCGGTGTTCGTGCTCGACAACTCCGGGCACGAGGGCTACTTCACCAGCGCGCTCATCCGGCAGCTCGGGTGGGCCGACGGGAAACCGCCGGCCGACCCTGTGGGCGCCCGCTTCGGACGCCACGCCGACGGCACCTCGAACGGGCGCTGCTACGAGCTGCAGGCGGTCATGGCCGTCCTCCAGCCCCTGATGGCCACCGTGCTCACGGACCCGCTGCTCTCGGCGGCCAAGTGGTACCGCTACATGGCCGAGAACGGGATCACCGCGACCACCGAGCACACCTTCGGCCTGAGTCTGCTGCCCGCGATCACCGCTCTCGGCTCACTGCCCGACAGTCCGCTCGGGCTGTCGCTGTACCACATGTCGACCGAGCCCGACCCGACGGCACCGCTCGAGACGTCGGCGCCGGAGGCGATGGTGCGGAAGGTGGGCGTGAAGCTCTGGGCAGACGGATCGCCCTGGACGGGCACCATCGCGACCACCTTCCCATACCTCGACAACGACACCGTCCGGGGCGCAGGCATCACGCCGGGACCGGGTGGCGAGGCGATGATGAACTACACGCGCGCCGACCTCGACGAGCTGCTCGACTCCTTCGCCGGCAGCGGACTCCAGATGGCGTTCCACGTCAACGGCGACCTCGGGCTCGACATCGTCCTCGACGCCTACGAGCGCGCTCTGACCAGGCAGGGCCTCCTCGGCTCCGACCACGGCTGGCGGGTGGAGCACGTCGGGGCGGCACGCCGTGAGCAGTTCGGCCGCGCCGCCGCGCTCGGGGTCGGCGTCTCGATGAGCCCGTTCCAGTTCGTCTACTGGGGCGACGTGCTCGACGGGACGCTCTTCGCGTCGGAGATCGGCTCGCAGTGGCAGCGGTTCGCGGATGCGATCGCGAGCGGCGCCACGGTGAGCTTCCACAACGACGGGTCGGTCAGCCCGCCCATCCCGCTGCTCAACCTCCAGACGGCGGTCACGCGCCTCACCGGGTCGGGCACGCTCCGCGGCCCCGAGCAGCGGATCACCCTCGACGAGGCGCTGAAGGCGGAGACCGTCAGCGCCGCGCGCCACCTCGGCCGCGGTGACGAGATCGGGTCGATCGAGCCGGGCAAGCGCGCCGACTTCGTCGTGCTCTCCGCCGACCCGTACACGGCCGATCCGGCCCGACTCGTCGACGACGTGCGGGTGCTCGGCACCTGGCGGGACGGCCGCCCTCTCGACCTCGACGCGTTCCTCCAGCAGGTCGCCGCGATCGACCCCGCGCAGCACGCCGACCTCCCCGCCCACGCCGCCGTCCACCCGCACTGCTGAAGCGCCGCACTCACCGTCGAAAGGTCGCCTGAGAGCGGCGATGGGCCGCATATCGGGTCATGTTCGCTCTGACGGTACCTTTTCGCGGCCCACCATCCGCGGGGCGCGGGCGGCGGCCGGTCAGGCGGCGGGGACGGACGCCGGGCGAGGGAGACGACGGGCTGCGTCGAGCCCCTGCCGTGTGGCCCGCACGGCGTCGACGCCGGAGGCGTCGAGCGCGCCGCCCACGACCTCGTGGCGCACGCCCCGGGCGGCCAGCTCGGCGCTCAGCGGGTCGTGCGAGACCTGGCCCGCGCACACGATCACGGTCGACGCGGCGAGGAGCTCGCTGCGGCCGTCGCCGAAGCGCACGCGCACGCCGTCGGGGGTGATCTCCTCGTACTCGAGGTCCGCCAGCATCCGCACTCCCGCGTCCCGCAGCTCGCCGAGGGCGACCCAGCGCGACGTGATGCCCATGCCCGCCCCGAACTTCCCGCGACGGCGCAGCACCGTCACCGACGAACCGGGCCGCGGATCGTGGTGGACGAGAGGCCGGCGCATCCGCACCCGCTGCGGGTACGCCGATCCCTCGAGCATCGTCTCCGGAGCGGCCAGCGCGAACCGGGCGTCGAACTCGCGTCCGCGCTCCACGGCGTCGTGCGAGAGGACGAGGAACTTCGCGGTGTCGACGCCGATCCCACCCCCGCCGATCACCACCACGGGGCCCGACGGTACGCCGCCCCGGATCGCCTCCTCGTACGAGAGCACGTGCGGCAGGGTCGCGCCGGGGACGTCGATGGTGCGCGGACGCACCCCCGTCGCCACGACGACCCCGTCGAACTCGGCGAGCTCGTCGACGATCGCGGGATGCGCCACCTCGATCTGGACCCCCTGCCGCTCGAGGAGCGACTCGTAGTGCCTCACGGTGAGGGCGTAGTCCTCCTTGGTGGGGATGCGCGCGGCCAGGGTGAACTGCCCGCCGAGCTCGGCGGACGCCTCGAACAGCGTGACGCGATGACCCTGTCCGGCGAGGTCGGAGGCGGCGACGAGACCCGCAGGGCCACCGCCCACCACCGCGAAGCGCGCGGCGGAGGAGGTCCGCAGCGACACCGCCACCGGATATCGCGACTCGCGAGCGGCTCGGGGGTTCACCAGGCAGGAGACCGGAGCGAGGGCGAAGGACCGGTCGAGGCACGCCTGGTTGCAGCCGATGCACGTGTTCACGTGATCGAAGCGGCCTTCGCGGGAATGGTCGACGAGCGACGCGTCAGCCAGGAACGGACGCGCGAGCGCGACCGCGGTGACCGTGCGCCGACCGAGGACGTCCTCGACGTCACGGAGGTCGTTCATCCGGTTGCTCGCGATGACCGGGACAGGGGACCTGCCCTTTCGGCCCTCGTCGTCGCGCACCCAGTGCTCCTCGGGCAGGGTGCAGATCGCCGACACGATGGCCTCCGAGTACCGGAGCCACACGCCGTGCGGCACCGCGGCCTGCACCGTCGGGACGGTCGACTCGTGCCAGCCGATGCCGATGTTGAGCGCATCCGCGCCGGCGACCACGAGGGCCCGCGCCAGCTCGTCGGTCTCCTCCTGCGTCGACGAGCCCGGCACGAGGTCGGCGCCCGACATCCGCATGATGACCGGCACGTCGCGGCCCACGCCGCGCCGCACGGCGCGGACGACCTCGACGGCGAACCGGCGGCGTCGAGCTGGGTCGCCGCCCCACTCGTCCTCGCGCAGGTTCGTCACCGGCGAGCAGAACTGGTTGATCAGGTAGCCCTCCGACCCCATGATCTCCACGGCGTCGAAGCCCAGCTGCACCGCGCGAGCAGCCGCCAGCCTGAACTCGTCGATCACCCTGAGCACGCCTGCCTCGTCGAGCTCCTGCGGGACGGCGCCGCGAGCCCCGCGCCAGGGCAGCGGCGAGGGCGCCACCGAGCGCGTGGGCGTCCCGTCGGGCTCGGTCATGCCCTCGAGGAGCGCGTACCGGCCGGCGTGGAACAGCTGCGCCGCGATCAGCCCACCCGCCGCGTGCACCGCGCTGACGGCGCGCGCCATCCGCGCGTCGCCCGCCGGATCGCCGAACACGCTGAAGTCGAGGGCGCCGCTGCCCTGACGGCTCACCGCGATGCCGCCGGTGATCACGAGGCACGCGCCACCCCGGACCCGCTCGGAGTAGTACGCCGCGAGGGCGTCGCCTCCGTCATCGAGGGTCTCGAGGCCGGCGTGCATGCTGCCCATGATCACGCGGTGGGGCAGCTCGATCGTGCCGAGTCTCCACGGTGAGAAGGTGCGTCGAAGGTGTGCGGACACGCTGTTCAGTCTCGCAGCATCCGGGTCACTCGGGGAGCACCGACGGGTCCGGCCTGTCGAGCATCACGGCGGCCCGGAGATCGCCGGTCGTGTCGGCCCAGAACGGCGGGGCGACCACGGTCAGCCCGCCGTCGACCGAGATCACCTGGCCGGTGATGTACGACGCACGGTCCGAGAGCAGGAAGTCGATCGCGTCCGCCATGTCGTCCGCGGTCCCGGGGCGCTGCAGCGGCACCTTCGCCAGCACGGACTCCATCGGCGCCATCCCCGGGACGCGATTGTAGAAGTAGTCGAGGGAGTCGGTGTCGATGAGCCCGCCGTTGACCGCGTTCACGGTGATCTGGCGCGGGCCGAACTCGGTGGCCATGAACTTCACGTAGGCCTCGTTCGCCGCCTTCGCCGCGCCGAGCGCCGCGTAGGTGGGGAAGGCGCGGAGCGAGCCGTAGCTCGTCACCGCCACGATGCGTCCGCCGGCGTCCATGAGCTCCGCCGCTCGGATGGCGCCGAGCACGAACGACCGGGTGTTCATGGCGTAACTGCGATCGAGGTGGTGGGTCTTCAGCGCCGAGACGGGCTTGAACGCGCTCGCGGCGGCGTTGGCGACGAACCCGTCGAGCCGGCCGTACTCGGAGCGGATGCGGTCGAAGAGCGCGTCGATGTCGTCGGCCTGCTCGATGTCGGCCTGCACCGTGATGCCCGAGCCGCCGGCGGCGACGACGTCGGCGAGCGACTCCTCGGCGAGGTCGGCGTTCACCTTGTAGTTGATGACGACGGCCGCCCCCTGCGCCCCGAGCTTCTGGGCGAGCAGGCGCCCGATGCCGCGGGAGGCTCCGGTGATGGCGACGATGCGCTGGGTCGAGTCGGTCATGCCCTGTCCTCTGCCTTCTCCTGGGTGTCCGTCGGCTGCGTCGACGCGGCGGCCCGCGCCGCGACCGCCTCCGTCAGCACGTGGCGTGCGACGACGGTCTTCTGGATCTCGTTGGTGCCCTCCTCGAAGCGCGGAGCCCTCGCGTCGCGGTAGACGCGCTCGATCGCATTCCGGTGCCAGTATCCCTGGCCGCCGTGCACCTGCAGCGCCTTGTCGGTGACGCGACCGATCATGTCGACCGCGACCATCTTCGACGCGCTCGACAGCGCGGCGGCGTCGGGGCGGCCCTCCTCGTAGGCGCGACCCGCCTCGAGGACGAGGGCGCGCGCGGCGGCGATGTCCGCGTAGTTCTCGGCCAGGTACTGCTGGATGACGGGGCGCTCGGCGAGCCTCTTGCCGAAGGTCTCGCGCTTCAGCGCGTACTCGACGGCGAGCTGCTGCGCTCGCTCGGCGAGCCCCACGCAGCTCATCGCGACGGAGATGCGCGAGGGCAGCAGGAAGCCGCCGAGCGCCACCTCGAGCCCCTGCCCCTCCTCGCCCAGGCGGGCCGACGCGGGGACGGGAGCGTCCTGGAAGCGGAGGATGGCGTGGTCGGTCCCGCGGATCCCCATCGTGTCGGAGTCGTCGATGACCTCGACGCCGGGGAGCCCGCTGTTCGGCATGAGGAACTCGACCGTGCCCTCGTTGCCGCTGGTGCCCTCCAGGCGAGCGGTGATCAGCCAGTAGTCGCACTTCACGCCGAACGTGATGAGGTGCTTCTCACCGGTCATGTAGTAGGTGTCGCCCTCGCGCCGCACCGTGGTGCGGATGTCGGCGCCGGTGCCCGCGGTAGCCTCGGTGAGCGTGAACGCGACGAGCACCTCGCCCGCCACGGACGGCTTGACGATCCGCTCGAGCTGCTCGGGCGTGGCGTAGGGCTCCATCGCGCGCCAG
This sequence comes from Cnuibacter physcomitrellae, assembly GCF_014640535.1. NCBI lineage: Bacteria > Bacillati > Actinomycetota > Actinomycetes > Micrococcales > Microbacteriaceae > Cnuibacter > Cnuibacter physcomitrellae. Next base: position 1,114,019 of record NZ_BMHD01000001.1, on the reverse strand, counting down.
GTGCCGTTGATGACGTGCACGAGCATCCGCACCGAGCCGTGGGAGCGGGAGAAGACCTCCATGAGCTCCAGATATCTCGAGAACGGGATGCCGCGGCCGCCGAGGCGCTCGGGCGCGGCCAGCGAGAGGTAGCCGCGCTCCCTCAACGTCTCGAACAGGTCGGGTGGGACCACCCCGGTCGCTTCGATGCGCTCGGCGAACTCCTCGCCCGGGCCCTCGACCCAGGCGGTGATCTCGGCCTTGAGCTCCTGGAACTCGTCTTCGGTCACTGGCGTGCTCTCTCCTGAGGTGGTCGGGTGGGGGTCGTGAGGGGGTCAGGCGCGGGTCGAGGTGAGCCCGCCGCCGTCGGCGACGAGCTCCGCCGCGCGCACCCGCAGCAGGTTCTTCTGCACCTTGCCTACCGGATTGCGGGGCAGCTCGTCGACGAACGCCAGCCGTTCGGGCCAGAAGTACTTCGACACCTTCGCCGCGGCGAGGTACTCCTGCATCTCGCCGAAGCCGAGCGGCTCGGCCCCGTCGGCGGTGACCACGAAGGCGCACGCGCGCTCGCCGAGGCGCGGATGCGGTTCGGCGACGATGGCGACGTCCTTCACCCGCGGATGCTGGAACAGCAGGTTCTCGATCTCGACCACGGGCACCTTCTCGCCGCCGCGGTTGATCACGTCCTTCACGCGGCCCGTGATGTGGAGGAACCCGGCCTCGTCGAGGATGGCCAGATCGCCCGTGCGGTACCAGCCGTCCGCGGTGAACACCTCAGCGGTGAGATCGGGGCGGTCGAGGTAGCCGAGGAACATCGTGGGCGAGCTCAGCTCGTAGTTCCCCTCCGCTCCGCGCGGGAGCTCGACCCCCTCGTCGTCGACGATGCGGATGCCGACCCCCTCGAGCGCACGCCCGTCGCTGCCCCACGCCGCCGGTCCGTCGCCGGGGGAGGCCAGCGCGCCGAGGCAGGTCTCGGTCGTCCCGAACGCCCCGAGGGTCACGGTGCCGAGCACCCTCATGGCACGCTCGGCCAGCTCGCGCGGCACGGCGGCTCCGGTCGGCACCACGATCCGGAGAGACTCGGGGGCGGGCTCACCGCCCTCGACCGCCTCGACGAGGTCCATGAGGAAGGGCGTCGCCGCCTGCACGAAGGTGGCGCGGGCGGTGCCGAACGCCTGCGACAGGGCGGTCCGTGCATCCCAGATGGGCTGGACGACGCTCGGGACCCCGAGCCGCCAGCTCAGGAGCAGGCCGTAGAGGAAGCCGGTCTGATGGGCCAACGGCGAGGGGATGTAGACGCGGTCGTCGGCGCCGAGCCCGGTCTGCGCGACGTGCATCGCGGTCGCCAGCCCGAGCGACCGGTGGGCGTGCTGCACACCCTTCGGCTCGCCGGTCGTGCCCGAGGTGAACAGCAGCTGGGCCACGTCATCGGGACCAGGGCGGCGGGCCTCGAGGGCGCTGCGATCCACGGATACGGAGGCGAGCGCGTCGTCGAAGTCGTGCCAGGTCCATCCGGATGCGCTCCCGGGCCGTCTCTCCCGCCCCGGCTCGTCGTCGGTGATCGGCACGGCGGGAGCGGCGGGCGGCGTGAAGGGGCCGTCGCCGGCGGTGCCTGCGCGGGGCGTGCCCTCACGATCGGCGTCGGCGACCACGACGACGTGCTCGACGGCGAGGGGGAGTCCGCGCGCATCCGCCTCGATCGCGACCTGAGCGAGCTCGGCGGCGTGCGGGCGCTTGCGGAACGACTGCGGGACGAAGAGCACCCTCGCGCGCGAGCGCGAGAGCACCATCGAGACCTCCCGTGGCCCGAACACGGGCATGATCGGGGCCACGACCGCGCCGATCTGCAGCACACCGAGGGTCGTGGTGACGCACTCGATCCAGTTGGGCAGCTGGAACGCGACCGACTCTCCCGGACGCACGCCGAGGTCGAGGAGGAGCGCCGAGACGCGGTCGGCGGCGTCCTGCAGCTCACCCCAGGTCAGAGCGGTCGGCCGCTCGCCGACCTCGATCACGGCGGGGGAGTCCGGGGCGGTCCGGGCGAGCTCGTGCACGAGCTCCGAGTGCACGAGGACCGGCGGTGCGACGACGCTCACGAGGCGATCGAGTGGGAGCCGTGGGACCCGTCGGCCTCGGTGCGGGCCGGTGCGGTGATGTCCATCTCGAGGCCGACGCGCGTCATCTCCTGGAGGAACGTGGGGTAGGAGATGCGATAGGCGCGCGGATAGGTGAGCCGGGATCGGCCCTCGGCGCGCGTGGCGGCGATGGCCAGCGACATGAGCACACGATGGTCGTTGAAGGACGACATCGGCGAGCCGTGCAGGGAGTCGACGCCGGTGATGCGGAGCTCCTCGCCGGAGTCGACCAGATCGCCGCCGAGCCGGTTGAGCTGCAGCATGGCGTTCACCCGGTCGCTCTCCTTGAGGCGGATGTGCGAGATGTTGCGGAACCGCGAGGTCCCGCGCGCGAACGTCGCCAGGGTGGACAGGACGGGCAGCAGATCGGGGATGGGCTGGCAGTCGATGTCGAGCGGCGCGAGCTCGATCCCGTCGTGGCGCACGCGGACGAACCCCGAGTCGGGGTCGATGGCCATCGGCAGGCCCATCGCCGCCACCAGGTCGAGGAACTCCGCCTCGGGGTGGTCGGTCTCCGCGGCCGTCATGGTCGACATGCCGCGGAACAGCACATCGGACGGCCGGATCGCCGCAGCGGCGAGTCCGAACGCGGCCGAGCCGATGTCGGGCGGGATCGTGTACTCGGCCGGCGTCGCCGTCTGCCCGGCCGGGATGGTGAAGGTGCGCCAGTCGTCCGACACCTCGACGGTGAGCCCCCAGTGACGCATCATCGACACCGTGAGCTCGACGTACGGCTGCTCGTTGAGCTCGCCGACGACCTCGATCGTGGTCTCGCGCTCGGCGAAGGGGGCGAGCAGGAGCAGCCCGGAGACCCATTGCGACAGGGTGCCGGCGATCTGCACGCGACCCCCTCGCGGCCGGCGCGGCTGGACGGTGATGGGCGGGCAGTCGTTCGTCGACTCGTACTCCACGCCCATCTCGCCGAGCGCGGTCAGCAGCGCCTTGATGGGCCGCCGCCGGAAGTACTTCATCCCGGTCAGGGTGATCGGCTTGTCGGCGAGGCTGGCGAGCCCGGTCATGAAGTAGAGCGTCGTGCCGGACGAGCCGACGTTGAGGAGGCCCTCGTCGCTGGACGAGCCGTGATCCAGGACGTGCTCGGTGGTCGTGTAGGGCCCGCCGTCGACGACGTAGGAGTCGCCGACGATCTCGATCCTCGTGCCGAGCGCCCGCAGGACGCCGATGGTCCAGACCACCTGCCGCGTCTCCGACAGGCCGTGGATGACGCTCCTGCCGGGCGACAGCGAGGCGAGGACCAGGGCTCGATGGGCGTGGTACTTCGAGACCGGGATGTGGAGCTCCCCTGAGAGGGGTGAGGTGGTGCCGGTGACGAAGAGCTGCACGTGCTGACCTCCAGACTCGGGCCTGACTCAGACAGCTCTCAGTCTCGCACCTCCTCCATGCCGATTCGAGCATGGGATCCTGACCCTTCCAGGGCCTGGGTCAGGCGGTCAGGTTCGCCTCGGCGAGCGCCTCGTCGCTGTCGGGGAACCGGATCTCGACCGAGCGGATCCGATCCACCGGGATGCTGGTGGAGGCGGTGAGGTTGCCCGTCCTGGCGCCCGCCGCGGTCCACGTGGCGACCACGGTGTCGTGCCCGTCGACGTCGGTGACGACGAGGTCGTAGTCGGCGCTCACTCCCTCGTCGGCCCAGGTCCCGTAGCTGCAGTTCCAGTCGAATCGCGTGCCCCACGACTTGGCGGTCACCGCGATCCGCGCCTCGACGGAGTCCGGCACGGTGGACTGCATGGCGTACGTCGTCGCGCCGGGCTCCCACGGGATCGACGGCGCCAGGAGGATGCCGGCGCCGACCCCGAGGGCGGCGAGGGCGAGGCCCGCCGCGACGGACCCGGCCACCACTCGGCGGCGCAGGCGACGACGACGGACCCTCACCGAGGTGGCGAGCGACCGCACCAGCGAGGGCGGCGCCTCGTCGCGCATCCCGGTGGAGTCGTCGGTCACGAGGGCCACCGCCTCCTCGGGCGTGACGGCGCCCAGGATGCCGGGCATCCCCGCCAGCTCGGCCACCTGGGTCCGGCACTCGGCGCATCCCTCGAGGTGCCGCTCGTACTCGCGGCGCTCGTCGGGCGCCAGTGCCCCGAGCACGTATGCGGCGTCCCAGTCCCGGTAGTCGTCGGTCATCGGGTCACCCCCCTCTCCTGCAGGGCGAGTCGCAGCGCCCTCAGCGCGTAGTGCATCCTCGACCGGACGGTGCCCTCGGGGATGCCCTCCTTCTCGGCGATCTCGGCCACCGATCGGCCGAGGTAGTACGACGACACCACGATCGTGCGGTGCTCCCGGCTCAGCGACGAGAGCGCATCCGAGACCAGCCAGCGGTCGAGCACGGCGTCCGTGTGGTCTCGGGTGGGCGACTCCGGCAGGTCGGAGGTGCTGAACTCGTGGGCGCGCCGGGCGCTGCGGCTGTCGTCGATCACGATGTTGCGCGCCACGGTGAACAGCCACGCCCGCGCCGCCTCGTCGCCCTGCTCGAGGATCGCCGGCTTCCGCCAGGCCCGCAGCAGGGCCTCCTGCACGACGTCCTGCGCCTGCACGGGGTCGCGGGTGAGACGCGTCACGAAGCGCAGCAGCGCCGCGCCGTGGGCGTCGTGCACCGCGCGCATGAGCTCGGCCTGCTCATCGGTCATGGGTCGTCCTCCACCCTGTACGACGAGACGGGGGCGTGCGGCGTTCAGATCTCGACGGAGATCCTCGGCGCAGGCGCTACGGCGTGACGAACAGTCCCGCCTCGGCGTCGGCGGGGGCACGGTCCTTCAGGAGGAAGTGCTGCTTCTTCCCGGTCGCCGTGTAGGGCAGCTCCTCGACGAAGGCGTACCGGCGAGGGCGCTTGAAGCGAGCCAGCGCGACGCCGTCCAGCAGGAAGCGGTCGAGCTCCGTCGCGGCTGCTGCGGCGTCCTCCAGCGCTCCGGGCCGACGCCTCACGTAGGCGACCACCAGCTGGCCCCACTCCGGGTCGGGGAGGCCGACGACGATCGAGTCGGCGACACCGGAGTGGCCGGCGAGCGCCTCCTCGACCTGCACCGGATGCACGTTCTCGCCGCCCGAGATGATCATGTCGTCCTTGCGGCCGATCACCGTGACGATCTCGTCCTCGTCCCAGGTGGCGAGGTCGCCGGGGTACACCCAGCCGTCGCGGAACTTCCTCGCCTGCTCCTCGGGGTTGTGCATGTACGCATACCCGCTCTTGACGCTGCGCATGATGACCTCGCCGACCTCGACGCCGTCCTTCGCGACGACGTCGGTGGGATCCGCGAAGCGGTCCTCGCCGTAGACCTTCACGACGGCGACGTCGTCGTCCAGGCAGGCGCGGCCGGCGGCACCGGCCGCATCCGGGAGGTCGTCGGGACGCAGGTACGTGTTCCAGAACGCCTCCGTGGTGCCGTAGCCGTTGGCGATCCGCTTCGTGAGCGTGGCCTGGTAGCGGAGGGCGGCAGCCCGCTCGAGCGGGGCGCCCATCGTGACGATGCCCGACAGGGACGAGAGGTCGCGGGGCCGGGCCTCCTGCGCCTCCGCCAGCCGCTCCAGGTTCGTGGGGGCGCCGATGACGTAGGTCAGCCGGTGGCGCTCGACCAGGTCGAGCACCAGGTCGGCATCGAACTGCGGGAGCGTGACGACCTCCGACCCGACGTAGAAGGCGGTGTTCGGCCCGGCGCAGTAGTTCCCGCCGCGGTGGAACCAGGGCGACATGTTCATCGTCCTGTCGACGGGGGAGAGCGGGAAGTGCATGATCACGTCGTGCGCGGTCAGCACCTCGTTGAGGCTCGTCAGGGGGACGGACTTCGGCATGCCCGTCGTCCCCGAGGTGTAGAGCCGGCTCGTCTCGTCCCACACCGTGGCGCCCTCCGGCGCTCGGAAGCTCGGCGCCCCCTCGACCAGCAGGTCCGAGAACGGGATGGCGCCGGGCAGCAGGTCGCCCTCGCCGACGGCGACGAGCACCGACGGGGTGTGGCTCGAGAGCGCGAGGGCCTTGGAGACGTCGCCGGACAGCGCCGACTCGTAGACGAACACGACGGGCTCGGACTCGGTGAGGATGTGGGCCGTCTCCGCGGGAGAGAGCCGGAAGTTCATGGGCGACGAGACCGCACGGAGCCCCTGCGCGGCGACGTACAGGAACGCGAACTCGGGACGGTTGAGCAGCTGGTATCCGACGATGTCGCCGACCCCCACGCCGTGACGTCGAAGACCCTCGACCAGGGCGCCGGTCACCTCGCCGAGCCGGCGGTACGTCCAGGACTCGCCGGTCGTGGAGTCGGTGATCGCGGTGCGGTTCGCGTAGCGGTGCGTGTTGCGCTCGACCGCCGAGGCGTAGGTGAAGGCGGTCTCGAAGACCTGGCGGAAGCCGCTCGGGTCGTAGTCGGAATTGGGCTCGGGGACGGTGATGCCGGCCCCCATGACATCGGTGTCGCTCACTGGCATGGAGCCATTATGCGCGTCCACCGTCGCGCGATCGGCGCTCTCGGGGTTGGCTCGGTTCATGGCGTACGACATCGCGACCCGGGTCGCGGCCCACCGGGTGGTCTGGGAGCGGCAGGCATGACCGCCGCCGCCCTCGACCTGGTTAGCCTGGGAGCATGAGCACGGACGCGGTCGACGTCGTCGTGGTGGGCAGCGGGCCGAACGGTCTCGCCGCCGCCGTGACGATGGCCAGGGCAGGGCTGTCCGTCGTGGTCTACGAGGCGGGAGCCGCCGCGGGCGGGGGAGCGCGCACGGCGGAGCTCACCCTTCCGGGACACTTCCACGACGTGTGCTCCGCGGTGCATCCGATGGCCTGGGCGTCTCCGTTCTTCCGCGAGTTCGGACTGTCGACCCGCATCGAGCTCGTCACGCCCGAGCTGTCGTACGCCCACGTCTTCGACGGCGGCGCGGCGGCGTACGCCTGGCACGACATCGAGCGCACCGCCGACGGCCTCGGGCGCGACGCCGACGCCTGGGCGCGCCTGTTCACCCCCATCCTCCGCGACCTCGCTCAGGTGCTCGACTTCACCTCCAACCCCGTCCTGCGTGTGCCGTCGCATCCGATCGCCGCCGCTCAGTACGGGCTGCGCGCGCTCGCGACCTCGATCGGGACAGCAGGAGGCTTCCGCACGCAGCGCGCGGCCGGACTCCTCGCCGGGGTCAGCGCTCACGCCATCGCGCCGATCTCCTCCCTCGGCGCCCGCGCCGCCGGACTGCTGCTCGCGGCCCTCGCGCACGGGCCCGGCGGCTGGCCGATCCCGATCGGCGGATCGCGGACGATCGTGGACGCGCTCGTCGCCGACCTGCTCGCGCACGGCGGACGCCTGGTGACCGAGCACCGCGTCGACGACCTCCGGTCACTGCCGACGGCTCATGCCGTCCTGCTCGACGTCACGCCGCGGGCTCTGGCCTCGATCGCGGGAGACCTGCTGCCCCCGCGATACCAGGCCATGCTGCGCCGCTTCCGGTATGGCGACGCCGCGTCGAAGGTCGACTTCGTGCTGGACGGACCCATCCCGTGGCGCGATCCGGACCTCGCCCGCGCCGGGACGCTCCACCTCGGCGGGACGGCGGCGCAGCTGCAGGCCTCGGAGAAGGAGGTGGCCGCGGGTCGGCACCCCGAGCATCCGTACGTCCTGCTCTCGCAGCCGAGCGTGTTCGACCCGAGCCGCGCGCCGGACGGGCACCAGACCGTCTGGACCTACACGCACGTCCCCCGCGGGTCGGGGCGGGACATGACCGAGGCCGTCGCCGACCGGATCGAGGACGCCGCCCCCGGGTTCCGCGATCGGATCATCGCCTCCTCCGCCATCCCGGCGGCGGCTCTGCAGCTCTACAACGCGAACTACGTCGGAGGCGACATCGCCTCCGGGGCGAGCTCGTTCACGCAGCTGGTCAAGCGTCCGCGGCTCTCGCCCGATCCCTACCGCACACCCCTCGACGGGGTGTACCTGTGCTCGGCCAGCACGGCGCCCGGCCCGGGCGTTCACGGGATGTCGGGATGGAACGCGGCCAGGGCCGCGCTCCGCGACGTGTTCGGCTCGGAGCCGCCGTCGCTGTTCCCCGTGCTGAGCTGAGGCGGTCGCTCAAACGTCGAGGGTGTCGCCGGGCTCGAGCGCGACGTACTCGCCGCCGGCCTGCTCCGTCGCCCAGCGTAGACGGTCGTGTCCCATCTGCTTGCCGGCGACCGACAGCACCATCTCGTGTGTGGCGAACGCGCGCTTCGGCTTCAGGGCGAGCACGTAGTCGATCGACTCGGAGATCTTCAGCCACGGCGCACCGACCGGGACCGCGAGCAGGTCGACCTGCTCGGCGGGGTCGGCGAAGGAGTCGCCCGGGTAGAACAGCGAGTCGTTCACGATCACGCCCACGTTGTCGACGACCGGGATCGAGGTGTGGATCACCGCGTGCCGGCCGCCGAAGAACCGCAGCGAGAACGGTGCGGCGTCGACGACCTCGCCGGGACGCACCTCGACGACGGGGAAGTCGCTCGCCGCGGCCACGACGCCCGCCGGTCCGTAGATCGTCACGTCGGGGGAGGCGTCGACGATGCGCTTGAGCTGGTCCGGGGTCCAGTGATCCGGGTGCTCGTGCGTGATCACGACGGCGACGGCGTTCGCCGCCTCGGTGATCGGGGTCGTGAAGACACCCGGGTCGATGAACAGGCGACGGCCGTTCTGCTCGAGCTGGAGGGCGGCGTGTTCGAACTTCGTGAGTCTCATCGCGACTCAGCAAACACCCGGCGCCCCGGTGTGCGCAACGGCGCGGGAGGTCGCCGTCGTATGGGAGGATCAGGGCCCATGGGTTCCCCAGCGAAGCGGATCGTCGTCGCGATCAACCCGAACGCCTCCTTCGGCCGGACCCGGCACGTCGGTCCCGCCGTCGTCGGCACCCTGAAGGCGGCCGGCCACGACGTCGTCCCGCTGAGCGCCCCCGACTTCGACGGGCTCGTGCGCGTCGCCCGCGACGCCCTCCGCCTGCCGACGGCGGCGTTCGTGGTCGTGGGAGGAGACGGCATGGTGAACCTCGGCGTCGACCTCGTTGCCGGCACCGACGTGCCCCTCGGCATCGTGCCCGCCGGCACCGGCAACGACTTCGCGAGCGGCCTCGGTCTGCCCGCCGACACGGCGGCGGCGACCGACGTGCTCCTCGAGAGGCTCGCGAGCCCCGCGGGGGTGCGCCGCGTGGATGCCGCCGTGGTCTCGGGCCTGGACGGCCCGGATCGCTGGTTCGCCGGCGCGCTGTCCGCGGGCTTCGACGCGCGGGTCAACGAGCGCGCGAACGCCATGCGGCGCCCCAAGGGTGCGTCGCGCTACGTGATCGCCCTGGCGGCCGAGCTCGTGCGGCTGCGGGCGCGCCGGTATCGGCTCACGATCGACGGGGAGCCCTGGGAGGTGGACTCGGTGCTCCTGTCGGTGGCCAACAACGGTCGCATCGGCGGAGGGATGCGCATCGCCCCCGATGCCGCGCTCGACGACGGCCTGCTCGACGTCTTCGTCGTGGCGCCGGTGAGCCGGGGCCGCTTCCTCCGTCTGTTCCCGAAGGTCTTCTCCGGGACGCATGCCGGGCTCGACATCGTCGAGTTCCGCCGCGGGAGGGTCGTCACGCTCGACGCGGAGGGCATCACCGCCTTCGCCGACGGGGAGCCGTTCGGTCCGCTCCCGCTCACCGTGACCCTCCACCCGGGCGCCCTGAGGGTGCTCGCGTGACGCGCCTCCGCCGATTTGTACTCGCCCCGGGAACCTGCCTATAATCGTCAGGTTGCAAAAACGGCCCCATCGTTTAGCGGCCTAGGACGTCGCCCTCTCACGGCGGTAACGCGGGTTCAAATCCCGCTGGGGTCACAACACGACGAAGCCCCCCGGATCACTCGGTCCGGGGGGCTTCGTCGTTCTCGGGCGTGGGTGACCGTCGCGGGACCTGGCGCTCGCGGGAGGGCCGGGTATGGTCGGGGACACGACGAAGGGAAGAGCATGACGAACCCGAACGAGTTCCCCGACTACGCCGGCTACCCCGACGGGGAGGGCATCGTGGGCAATGGCCCCACCACCGACGCTCCGCCCTCGGGCGTCGACCCCACGGTCGCCGACGAGCCGGAGCCCGATGGCGACGACGTCCCCACCGACGAGGACGACATCTCGGTCAACGACGGCTGACCCCTCCGGGGCTCGCCGCGCGCTTCTCGTGCGGTGGATCTGACAGTCGTGGCGGGCTCAGCCGCCGGGAGATCGCCATAGGTGTCACATTCGGCTGAAGGCCGCCCGCCCCGCCCGTCGGGGCGAGTCGGATCTGACAGTCGTGGCGGGTTCGGGCGGCGGAAGGTCGCCACAAGTGCCACATCCGGCTGGGCGCCGCCCGTCCCCGCCCATCGGGGCGAGTCGGATCTGACAGTCGTGGCGGGTTCGGGCGGCGGAAGGTCGCCACAAGTGTCATATCCGCAAGTCGTCGGCCCGCACGTAGGGGCGGGACGTCACATCGGGGCCTGCAGCGTGCGGTCGGGGAGAGGGGCGCGGGTCTCGGCGCGAAGCGCGGACGAGGCCTGGTGCTCGACGAGCCGCGGCACGTACGAGCGGATGCGGTGGCCGGCGAGCGCGGCGTGCTCCGCCGTCACGAGGTCCCTCACGCGTCCCGGATCGACGTCGGGGTAGCGGGAGCACAGCCGCTCCACGACGGCGGCGACGGCCTCGAGCTCGCCCGCCTCACCCCGGTCGGCGTACAGCGCCCGCGGGCTGACCCTGTCGTCGGCCCTGCTCTCGACGCCCGGCGACGACGAGAGACGCAACGGACGCGGGATCGAGCGGGCGCGCACGATCCGGCCGATCCGCCAGGGCTGATCCGCCGGATCCTGCAGGGTCGCCGCGTCGATCACGTACGCCACGCCCGCTCCCGCCTCGGCCCCGGTGAGGACGAGCGTCGCGACGCCGTCGTCGAACAGCGCCTGCATCGCCGGCACGTAGTGCAGGGGCAGCAGCGGCTCCGGCCCCGCGCTCCACGCGTGCGCCACCCCCACGCGCCTCCCGGACCGCACCTCCTGCCGGATGCGGTGGGCGAGCCTGTCGAACGATCTCGCGTCGCCGATGCGCTCGACCAGGTCGACCACGAAGAGGAGGTCGACCTGGGGGTCGAGGACCGGGGGGACGATCTCGGCGACCTCGCTGCTCAGGATGTCTGCGGGCGCGGGGAACGGACGTGCCGCCGAGGTCCGCTCGCTGCGCGGGTCGGCGGTGCCCGCCGCGATCGCTCGATGCCACGACGCGTATGCGCTGGCGTAGGCGATCCGGGACGGGCTCAGCCAGCGCGGCCCGATCTCCTCCCCGGTGAGCGAGGCCGACCGCCAGCGCTGGAGCGTCAGCGGGACCCCGGGGAGGAGGATGTCGGACGGCCGGTCGAACACGGCGCCGATCCGGCGGCGGAACTCGGTGTCGGCGCCCTTGCGCACGGCGTCGAACGCGCCGACACGGTCGGCGATGAGCCGTCGGCGGAACATCAGGGACGGCTCGCAGAGCCGCACGAGGTAGCCGCGCGGCTGTGTGAAGGACAGCTCGTCGGTGATCCGCAGGGCGTGCGTCGAGTTCGAGGGCGCATCGGGCGTCTGCTGCAGATGCCGCACCTGCGTCTCGAGGCGTCGCGGATGCATCCAGTCGTCGGAGTCGTGGGTCGTCACGAACTCGCCCCGCGCCGCGCGCAGGGCGAGGTTGCGGCAGGTGTACGTGCCCGCGTTCGTCGACCGGTGGAGGATGCGGATGCGGGGATCGAGCCGGCCGAGGGCGGCCAGGGTCCGCTTGTAGTCCGCGGGGGATCCGTCGTCGACGATGATCAGCTCGAGCCGCTGCCAGGTCTGCGCGAGCACCGACGCGACCGCCGTGAACGCCTCGACGCCGGGCCGGTGGCACGTCATGACGACCGACACCAGAGGGTCGTCCGGCCCCGAGACCGAGGGCAGCTCCGGGGAGCGGAGCCGATCGAACGGATGGCGTCCCGCGTCGCCCTCGAGCTCCGGTGCGTCGTAGCCCGCCTCGGTGAAGACGCTCGAGAACGCGGCTCGCCAGCGCGCGTCGTCGCCCCCGTCCGGCCGAGTCCAGGGGTTCAGCACGTCGGCCGCGATCTGTCGGAGCTCCTCGACGGGCACGCCGTGGAGGAGGGTCAGCATGCCCGCGGCGTCGTCATGGTGCCCGGAGCCGAGGAGCGCGGAGATCATCGCCGACTGCGCCTCGGGATCCAGCAGCACGACCTCGCCGCGGGTGACCGAGGACCGGAACAGCTGCGACGCCGCGAGGTGGTCGCGCTCGTCGCGGGCCTGCCGCTCGACGCTCTCCGCCAGCGCGACCCCGCTGCCGCGGTCGAGGTCGACCGGACCGGCGGCCAGGGCGTCGAGCAGTCCGGCGTAGTCGAGACGGCCCCGGGATGCTCGGCGGGCCAGCTCGTCGCGCACGATCGTGGTGTGGGACCACTGAGCGGTCCGCGCGAGCTCGCTGCTCGAGCTGCCGCGCCACCTCGCTCCCACCGGACTCCTCCCGCGCGCGTTCGCGACGCCTCCGCGTCAGCGTAGGTCGTGCGGGTGAACCGCCGGTGAACCGCTGTCGCTCAGGAGGCGCGGAGCACGTCGTCGGTGAACGAGCGCAGGCGGTGGGTGAGGCCCTCGGCGCGCATCGCGACCATCGCCTGCGGATCCGGGTTCACCTCCGAGCGCGGCGGAACGAGGCGGATGAGGTGCGAGCAGGAGAGGTCGGAGCAGATGTACTGCCCGATCGTCGACCCGTCGACGCCCGCCTGGCCGGCTCGGGGCGCGGTGAACAGCGTGACCTGCCCGCCTGGCAGCGGGGAGCGGCAGAACGAGCACATCGCCGCGATGCCCGGCCGCATCCGGGCGCCGGCGGCCTTGAGCACGATGCCCACGGGCTCGCCGTCACGCCAGTACACGATGTACCCGCGGTGGATGGCATGGGCGTCGCGCCAGCCGAGGAACTCGCGCTCCTCCCAGAGGATCTCGTGGAGGCCGGGGAGGGTCATCCTGGAGAGGTCGAAGGCGTCCTCGTTGGCGAACGAGGACCGGATCTGCGACTCGGTGAGTGGCTGCATCCCTTCGATGCTAACCCCGCCGCCCCTCGCTTCGGCGTCTGAGCCGTCTGCCGGCTCAGGCCTCCGGCGCGAGCCGACCGCTCTGAGGAGCGGGCCGCGTGCCCGTCGCCGTCGCGATCGCGTCGGCCGCGCGGACGAGCGCGAGATGCGAGAACGCCTGCGGGAAGTTGCCCGCCTGGCGTCCGCCGGCGACGTCGTACTCCTCGGAGAGCAGGCCGAGGTCGTTCGACAGCCCGACCAGCCGGTCCATCAGCACCCGCGCATCCTCGAGCCTGCCGGAGTGGGCGTACTGCTGCACCAGCCAGAACGAGCAGGCGAGGAAGGGGTTCTCATCGCCCGGGAGTCCGTCCACCCCGCTCTCCGTGCGGTACCGCATCACGAGGCCGTCGCGGAGGAGGTCCGCCTCGATCGCGGCGACCGTGCCCAGCATCCTCGGGTCGTCGGGCGCGATGAAGCCGATCTGGCCGAGCAGCAGCAGGGAGGCGTCGACCTCCTTGGTGTCGTAGTGCTGGACGAACGTGTTCCGCTCCGGGTCGTAGCCCCGGGTGAGGACCTCCTCGCGGATCTCGTCACGCAGCTTCTCCCAGCGTTCGACAGGCCCGTCGAGACCGTAGACGCGCACCGCCTCCACGGCGCAGGCGAACGCGGCCCACACCATCACGCGCGAGTGCGTGAACGGGCGGGCCGGTCCGCGGATCTCCCAGATGCCGTTGTCGGGGCGGTCCCACACGGTCTCCAGATAGCCCATCAGCGCCCGCTGCAGCGGCCAGCTGTACTCGTCCTCCTCGACGCCGATGATGCGGGCGGCGCGGAGCGCGACCATGAGCTCCCCGAAGATGTCGCTCTGGTACTGGTCCGACGCCGCGTTGCCGATGCGCACGGGGGACGCCCCCTGGTAGCCGGGCAGGCTGTCGAGCTCGTACTCCTGGAGACGGCGCTCTCCCGCGAGTCCGTACATGATCTGGATGTCGGACGGGTCGCCCGCCAGGGCGCGCAGCAGCCAGCGGCGCCAGTGCTGCGCCTCCTCGCCGTAGCCGTGGAGCATGAGCGCCGCGAGCGTCAGCGAGGCGTCGCGGATCCAGACGTAGCGGTAGTCCCAGTTCCGCGGGCCCCCGAACTGCTCCGGCAGGCTGGTGGTGGGCGCCGCCACGATGCCGCCGGTGTCGGCGTGCGTGAGGGCGCGCAGGACGAGGAGCGACCGGCGCACGTGGTCGCGGTAGGGCGTCTCGAACTCGCCCACCCAGTCGCGCCACCAGTGCAGTGTGTCCTCGATGCGCTTGTCGACCTCGACGGCGTCGGGGACGTGCCGCTGAGACGGGAACCAGGTGATGACGCTGTCGACCTGCTCGCCCTCCGAGACCTCGAAGACGGCCTCGTGACGATGGTCGCGGGCGACCAGCTCGGGGCCGCGGACGATCAGCGCGTCCGGGCCGGCGATGGCGATCAGCGCGTTGCCCCCGTGCTTCGGAGACTGGCGTACCCAGGGGAGGGCGCTCGCGTAGTCGAAGCGCATCCTCAGCTCGGAGCGCATCCGCACGGTCCCCTTGACGCCGCGCACCCTGCGGATCACGTCCGGCAGCGAGCCGCCGTACGGCATGAGGTCGACCACCTCAACCTCACCGGTCGGCGTCTGCCACCGGGTGAGGAGGACGAACGTGTCGTCCAGGTACTTCCTGCTGGTGCTGACGACCTCGCCGTCGGGCGCGAGCAGCCAGCGGCCGTGGTCCGGGTCGCCGAGCAGGGCGCCGAACACCGAGGCGCTGTCGAAGCGGGGGAGGCAGAGCCAGTCGATGCTGCCGTCCTTGCCCACGAGGGCCGCCGTGTGGCTGTCGCCGATGATCGCGTAGTCCTCGATGGGGAGTGCCATGGGACCGATTCTGGCAGCGCGCTCGTCGCCCCGCCGCCATCTCCCGGCGCGCGTCCGGGCTGGCGCGGTTGTGCTCTGCCGGGCGCCACCGCAGAATGGGTCGGTGAAGTACGGAGGGCCGGTCCTCGGCGTGATCGCGATGACGTTCGTGTTCGGCGTCGCGATCGCCACCTCCGTCCCCGCCGCCTCCCTGTCGGCGCCGGGCGGCTTCGACGCGGTCCAGTACGCGGCCGAGCGCGGTGCCGACCAGACGTACGACGCCGGCGGCCTCGCCGTCCCCGAGGTGGATCGCGACGGCTACGCGGTGCAGACGCCGACTCCGACGCCCACCCCGAAGCCGGTGCAGAGCGCGGGCTCGAGCGGCGCATCCGGAGCCGATCTCGGCGGCTACGGCGGGGCGCAGTGCGCCGCGGGAGCGGCCGAGGCCACCCCGGCCACCACCTTCTCGTGGCCGTACCCGAACGGCGAGTCGCACGTCGGCGATCCGTTCGGATGGCGGGCCGAGGGGTTCCACAAGGGTGTCGACATGCTCGCCCCGGAGGGCACGCCCGTGCACTCGATCGCCGACGGCGTCGTCATCGCGCTCTCCACGGGCAGCAGCGGCACCGGCGGGCTCTACGTCTCGATCGCGCACAACGTCGACGGGCAGCCGCTCTGCAGCATGTACATGCACTTCCTCGAGGGATCGATCCTCGTGAACATCGGCGACCACGTGACCACGGGACAGGTGATCGCCGCCACGGGGGAGACCGGCAACGCGACCGCGTTCCACACCCACTTCGAGCTCTACGGGGCGGATGGGCTCCGGTTCGATCCGATGCCGTGGATGCAGGCCCACGCCGGCTGAGGCGCCGCTCGACTCCTCGCGCTCCTCGCGCTTTTCCCGTTCTGCGCGCTCTTCGCGTCCGGTTCGCGCTCCCGAGTCGCGATATATCTTGACTTCGATCGCTCTCGAGATATATCGTGTCTCTCGTCCGTTCGAGATATATCGCGATTGCGAGGAAGGAGGGCGAGATGGTGCTCGAGAAGTGGCTCCTCGACGGCCCCAGGGTCATCGACGTCGAGCTCGTGCGCTCGGTCAAGGTCAGCCTGATCGGAGGTCAGGTCGACATCCTCGCCCATGACGAGCCGGGGGCCCGCATCGAGGTGCACTCGGTCGTCGGGCGCGAGCTCAAGGTCTCCATCGACGGCGATCGCCTCGAGGTCGACCACCCGCAGCTGCGGTGGGACAACTTCATCGACGTCTTCAAGTCCTGGCGCGGCAACGCGCGGGCCGACGTCAGCATCCTCGTGCCCCGCGACGCCGCGCTGAAGTTCGGCGTGATCTCCGCCTCGGCGCTCGTCTCGGGCCTCACCTCCGATGCGCGCATCAGCACGATCACCGGCGACGTCGTCCTCGACTCGCTGGAGGGCGACATCGAGGTCAACAGCGTCTCCGGCGAGGTCTCGGTCCGCGACCACGTCGGCCGCATCTCCGCTCACACGGTGTCCGGCGACATCGCCGCCTCGGGGCGGATCTCCCGCTTCTCGAGCGACGGCGTCTCGGGATCCGTGTTCGTCGACCTCTCCGGGCACCCGTACGAGCTCCAGAACAACACCGTGTCGGGCGACCTCACCGTCCGCGTCGACGACGGACTGCCCATGCGCTACAACATCAACACGGTGTCGGGCACGCTGCAGCTGGGCGGCAGCACCATCAAGGGGCTGCGCGGCTCGGGGTACAACGGCTCGACCGGCACGCTCGAGGGGGAGTGGCTCGACGTGAAGGCGAACTCCGTGTCGGGGAGCATCACCGTGCTGTCTCGTCCTGCCGCCGCCGACGAGACGTCCTCGGGGGAGTCCACGGGCGGGTCCTCCACCGGGTCCTCCGGCGGCGCCGACTCCGACTCCGACTCCGCGACGTCGGACGCGAGCACCGAGGGGGCGTCGCTGTGACCCCGGTGTTCGGCCACGGCCACCTGCGGCTCTACCTGCTGCGGCTGCTCGACGAGTCGCCGAAGCACGGCTACGAGCTCATCCAGGCGCTCAGCGACCGCTTCGGCGGCACGTACACGCCGAGCGCCGGCACGATCTACCCCCGTCTGGCCAAGCTCGAGGAGGAGGGGCTGGTGACGAAGACCGCCGACGGCCGGAAGACCGTCTACACCATCACCGATGCCGGCCGGCAGGAGCTCGCCGACCGCGGTGGCGAGCTCGACGACATCGAGGCCGAGCTGTCCGACTCGGTGAGGCGGCTCGCCGACGAGGTGCGCTCGGGCGTCGATCGTGCGATGCGCAGCCTCAAGGCGGACCTCGCCTCCGCGGCCCGCGAGGCCCGCCAGGGCAGCAGTCGTGAGGAGGCCACCGCCGCCGGCGAGGCGGCGCGGGCGCGCCAGCGCTCGGCCGACGCGCTGCGCGACGCCGAGATCGCGATCACCGAGTTCCGTCAGGACCTCCGCGCCGACCTGCGTGCGGCCGCCGGCCGGGGCGAGCTGACCGACGAGACCGTCAGCACGCTCAAGCGCGGTCTCGACGCCCTCGTCGTCGAGGTGCGCTCCTCCCTCCGCGTCACGCCGAGGGGATGAACCTGCCGTCGACGATGTAGCCCGTCACCGGGGTCGCGCTCACGAGCGAGGCTCCGGTGGTGGCGTCTCCGGAGGCGGCTCCGCCGCCCGCCCCGACCCCGACCGGGATCCCCGCGGGCGCCGGGGAGACGGGTGCGGGCGCGACGGCGTCGGCCTTCCGCTTCACCGCGAAGTGGTGCGACCAGCGGTCGATGAGCGCGAGCGCGATGGCGGAGACCACGAACGAGAGGTGGATGACCACCTGCCAGAGCACGCCCGCCTCGGTGTAGGTCTCTCCCGTGTCGGACTCCTGGTCGGGCGCGCCGATGTCACCCACCTCGATGAAGGTCCGCAGCAGGTGGATCGACGAGATCGAGATGATCGAGACGGCCAGCTTGACCTTCAGCAGGTTCGTGTTGACGTGCGAGAGCCACTCGGGTTCGTCCGGATGTCCGTTCACGCGGATCTTCGACACGAAGGTCTCGTACCCGCCGATGATCACCATGATGAGCAGGTTCGCGATCATGACCACGTCGATCAGACCGAGGACGGCCAGCATGATCTGCGTCTCGTCGATGTTCGCCCAGTTGTGGAGGACGTTGTCCTCGACGATGTGCCACAGGTCGACCATGAACACGATCACGTAGGTGATCTGCGCCACGATCAGGCCGAAGTAGAGCGGGGCCTGGAGCCACCGGCTGGCGAAGATGAAGAGGCCGAGCGCGCGAGCGGTCGTGCTGTCGCGGTAGACGCGACCATCCGTCTCGCTCGGCTTGGCGGCTGAAGTCTGGGCGGCGTTCCGGTCGTCCTGGCTCACGAGGGAATGGTATCGGCCCCGGGGCTGTAAGGTGGCTCGGAAGAAGGGGAGTATCCCGCATCCGCGAGCCTCGTCAGCACAGCATCCGCCGAAGGATGCTCGGGGGCGCGACGGCCTGCAGACCGTGGTCGGCAGAGCCGGGGGAGAGACTTTCGGTCCTCGTCGCGCCCGCGCGACGCCATCCGAAAGGCCCCCGTGCTCCAGCTCCCGCTCGGCTTCGAGATCGCCTCGCTCATCGCGCTCGTGCTGATCCTGGCCGCCGATCTCTTCCTCGCGTACAAGCGACCGCATGTGCCGAGCGTGAAGGAGGCGACCCTGTGGGTCGTCTTCTACGTCGCGCTCGCCCTGGTGTTCGCCGGTCTCATGCTGATCTTCGGGGATGCGGAGCACGCGGGGCAGTTCCTGGCCGGCTGGCTGACGGAGTACAGCCTGTCGATCGACAACCTGTTCGTCTTCATCGTGATCATGTCGCGCTTCTCGGTGCCGAAGAGGTACCAGCAGGAGGCGCTGATGGTGGGCATCATCATCGCGCTCGTGCTGCGCGGCATCTTCATCCTCGTGGGTGCGCAGCTCATCGAGACGCTGTCGTGGATCTTCTACATCTTCGGCGCGTTCCTGCTCTTCACCGCCTGGCGGCAGGCGTTCGGGCATGAGGACGAGGGGGACGGCGAGAACGGCCTGGTGAGGTTCCTCCGCAAGCGCATCGCGCTCTCGCCCGACTTCGACGGGGCCAAGGTGCGTACCACGCTCGGCGGCAAGCGGGTGTGGACGCCGATGATCATCGTCTTCATCGCCCTCGGGTCGACGGACCTGCTCTTCGCGCTCGACTCGATCCCCGCGATCTTCGGCATCACGCAGAGCCCCTTCATCGTCTTCACCGCCAACGTGTTCGCGCTGATGGGCCTGCGGCAGCTCTACTTCCTGCTCGGCGGCCTCCTCGAGAAGCTCGTGTACCTCAAGTACGGGATCGCGTTCATCCTCGCCTTCATCGGCGTGAAGCTCGTGCTGCACGCCCTGCACGAGAACGAGCTCTTCTTCATCAACGGCGGTCACCCGATCGAGTGGGCCCCCGACATCGGCACCTGGACGAGCCTCGCCGTCATCGTCGGCGCCATGGCCGTCGCCACCGTCGCCTCCCTCCTCCGCATGCGCGCCGACTCCCGCCGCCCCCGCACCCCCGTGGACTCCTCCCCCTCCTCCTCGTAGCGCGCGGCTTTGTCCAGGTTTCCGTCGCGAATCAGCGATTTCGCGACGGAAACCTGGACAAAGCCCGGGCTGCGGGCGCACACCCTGCGGACGCCAGAGCGCGGGCTACCGCCAGCGCGGCGGGGAGCGCGTCGTTCGCCAGGCCCGACTTGCGGATGCGGACCACCTCGCGGCCGGTTCGGCGGACGGCGTCGAGGCGCACCATGTCCTTCTCGTACTGCTGCGTGCTCGTCCGGTGCTGGTCACCGTCGTACTCGACCGCCACGCCGAAGGCCGGATAGTCCATGTCGAGGCGCGCGACGAACGCGCCCGCCGGCGTCCGCAGCACGCTGCCGAGTACGGGTTCCGGGAGACCGAACCTCCGGATCGCCAAGCGGACCAGCGTCTCGGGGCGCGACTCCGCACCCTGCCGCAGGAGGACGGCGGCCTTCGTAGCCTTACCGGCCCCGTGCGAGCGGCTGTCGGTGAGGCGACGGCGGAGCTCGTCGATCGTCGTGAAGGGGCGGCCGGGCTCAGCGAACGCCGGTTCGAGGATGAGATGGTCGCCGACCGCGACGAGGTCGTCGAGCCGCAGCAGAGTGGCGGCCTGCAGGAAGGCGGACGCCGCATCCGCTACTCGTAGCCCTCGCAGAACGATGGGGGCTATCTCGTTGTCGCTCAGCCGATGACCCTCGATGCCCTCTCGTCCCGGCCCCTTGGCGGGCACGATCGCGCTGACGTGAAGGGCGGCGGTCGCGTTCGCGGGAAGCGGGGCACCCCAGAGGTACGCCGCGGTGGTGTGGCTGAAGAAGTGCTCCGGGTGCGTGCGGGTCGCGTAGGCGACGCATCGGTCGCGGAGCGACTGCGGCGGGGCGGTCATCCGCACACCGGAGAACGGCCGCACCAGGTCGCGCCCCCGCAGGCGCCCTTCGCCGACGCCGAGCGCCTGCGCTCCACGTACGGAGAAGGCAGCGGCGAGCTCGGACGGAAGTGCGCGGTGTCTCATCGCGCCAGTGTGGCCGCGCGCCGCCGGTCCCGCGGCGGCCCGGCCGATCCAGTGGGATCCGTGCCCACCCAAGCGCCCTGTGCGGGAGCCGGGCTTTGTCCAGGTTTCCGTTGCGAAATCGTGAAAACGCGACGGAAACCTGGACAAACCCCGGCGGGCGGAGAACGCGAGGGGCGGGGAGGAGGGTGGTAGAGTGCAGGGGTGTTCGGGCGGCTCCTTCTTGAGTGCCGCGACGAGTCCTCGTTCTGAAGGCCCACCTCGTCGCGGAGTGTTCGCGTGGCCGAATCCGCAGAACCCGCTAGAAGGATGAGTCAATGAACGACAGCCGACCCCGCACGCTGGCCGAGAAGGTCTGGGACGCCCACCTGGTGAAGAAGGGTGAGGACGGCACGCCCGACCTCATCTACATCGACCTCCACCTCGTCCACGAGGTGACCAGCCCGCAGGCGTTCGACGGCCTGCGCGCGGAGGGCCGCCCGGTCCGCCGCCCCGACCTCACGATCGCCACCGAGGACCACAACACCCCCACGCTGAACATCGACCAGCGCATCGCCGACGACACCAGCCGCACGCAGATCGAGACGCTGCGCCGGAACGCCAAGGAGTTCGGGATCCGCCTGCACTCGCTGGGCGACGTCGAGCAGGGCATCGTGCACGTGGTGGGCCCGCAGCTGGGCCTGACGATGCCCGGCATCACCGTGGTCTGCGGCGACTCCCACACCTCCACGCACGGCGCCTTCGGTGCGATGGCCTTCGGCATCGGCACGAGCGAGGTCGAACACGTGCTCGCCACGCAGACCCTGCCGCTGAAGCCCTTCAAGACCATGGCGATCACTGTCGAGGGCACGCTCAAGCCGGGCGTCACGGCGAAGGACATCATCCTCGCCGTCATCGCCAAGATCGGCACCGGCGGCGGGCAGGGCTACGTGCTCGAGTACCGCGGCTCCGCGATCCGCAGCCTCTCCATGGAGGGGCGCATGACGATCTGCAACATGTCGATCGAGGCCGGTGCCCGCGCGGGGATGGTCGCTCCCGACCAGACGACGTTCGACTACGTCCAGGGCCGCCCGCACGCCCCGCAGGGCGCCGACTGGGATGCGGCGGTCGAGTACTGGAAGACCCTCCCGAGCGACGAGGGCGCCGTCTACGACGCCGAGGTCTTCCTCGACGCGGATGCGCTCGAGCCGTTCGTGACGTGGGGCACCAACCCGGGGCAGGGCGTGAGCCTCTCCGACACCGTGCCGAACCCCGCCGACATCGCCGACCCCAACCAGCGCGCCGCCGCCGAGCGGGCGCTGGAGTACATGGACCTCGAGGCGGGCACCCCGCTGAAGGACGTCCGCGTCGACGCCGTCTTCATGGGCTCCTGCACCAACTCCCGCATCGAGGACCTCCGCGCGTTCGCCGAAATCATCAAGGGCCGCAAGAAGGCCGACGGCGTCCGCGTCATGGTCGTGCCGGGCAGCGCCCGGGTGCGCATCGAGGCCGAGATGGAGGGCATCGACAAGATCGTCGAGGAGTTCGGCGCCGAGTGGCGCTTCGCGGGCTGCTCGATGTGCCTGGGCATGAACCCCGATCAGCTGGCTCCGGGGGAGC
The DNA here is from genome assembly GCF_014640535.1 of Cnuibacter physcomitrellae. Taxonomy (NCBI): domain Bacteria; kingdom Bacillati; phylum Actinomycetota; class Actinomycetes; order Micrococcales; family Microbacteriaceae; genus Cnuibacter; species Cnuibacter physcomitrellae. The sequence continues at coordinate 1,091,842 of NZ_BMHD01000001.1, read as the reverse complement.
GCTGCGCGAGCACGTCGAACCGCAACTTCGAGGGCCGGCAGGGCAAGGGCGGTCGCACGCACCTGGTGTCGCCGGTGGTCGCCGCGGCGACCGCCATCCGCGGCACGCTGTCGAGTCCGAGCGATCTCGAGGATGCGCGTGACAGCGCCGAGCTGGTGGGAGCCTGATCATGGATGCGTTCGCGAAGCACACCGGAGTCGCCGTCCCGCTGAAGCGGTCGAACGTCGACACCGACCAGATCATCCCCGCGGTCTACCTCAAGCGCGTCACCAAGACGGGCTTCGACGACGCGCTGTTCTCCGCCTGGCGGAACGACCCCGAGTTCGTGCTCAACCAGGAGCCGTTCAAGGCGGGCAGCATCCTCGTGGCCGGCCCCGACTTCGGCACGGGCTCGAGCCGCGAGCACGCCGTGTGGGCGCTCCGCGACTACGGCTTCAAGGTGGTGCTCAGCCCCCGGTTCGCCGACATCTTCCGCGGGAACTCGGGCAAGCAGGGCCTGGTCACGGGGATCGTCGACGAGCCCGACATCGAGCGGATCTGGGCGATCATCGACGCCCAGCCGGGCATTGAGATGACGGTCGACCTCGTCGAGAAGACCGCCACGGTCGGCGACTTCACAGTCGGATTCGACATCGACGATTACACTCGGTGGAGACTGCTCGAGGGTCTGGATGACATCGGGCTCACGCTCCGCGATGAGGCGGCGATCACGGAATTCGAGGGACGACGCGACGGTTGGAGACCTCAGACCCTACCCGTGAGATAACGGACGCCACCGCTGGTGGCGGCCGCCACGACCGTCAACAGGCAAGTGCAGGTGAAGCAGTGAACTCTCTCGTCCAGGATGCCCGAGCAGCGGCAGCGCGCGTCGGACTCAAGTCCGACACCATCGTCATCGAAGGCGGTCGACCGCTCCGCGGCTCGATCGACGTCCGCGGGGCCAAGAACCTCGTGACCAAGGCGATGGTCGCGTCGCTCCTCGGCGACGAGAAGAGCATCCTCCGCGACGTCCCCGACATCAGCGACGTCCACGTCGTGATGAGCCTGCTCGGGGCGCATGGGGTGCAGATCACCGGCGACCCCGCCACCGGCGTGCTCGTCCTCGACCCGGCCAACGTGTCGCACGGCGACAGCGCCGAGATCGACGCGCTCTCGGGCTCCAGCCGCATCCCGATCTTGTTCTGCGGCCCGCTGCTGCACCGCCTGGGCCGGGCGTTCATCCCCGACCTCGGCGGGTGCCGCATCGGCGACCGGCCGATCGACTTCCACCTGGATGCGCTGCGCGCGTTCGGCGCGATCGTCGACAAGCTGCCGAGCGGCATCGACATCACCGCTCCGAACGGTCTGCACGCGGCGAAGATCGAGCTGCCCTACCCGAGCGTCGGCGCGACCGAGCAGGTCCTGCTCACCGGCGTGCGCGTGCCCGGCGAGACCGAGCTGAAGAACGCCGCCATCGAGCCCGAGATCATGGACCTCATCGCGGTGCTGCAGAAGATGGGCGCGATCATCTCGGTCGAGCCCAACCGCACCATCCTCATCGAGGGCGTCGACTCGCTGGGCGGCTACAACCACCGCGCGCTGTTCGACCGCAACGAGGCCGCCAGCTGGGCATCGGCGGCGCTGGCCACCGGGGGCTCGATCTTCACGGCCGGTGCGAAGCAGTCCGAGATGATGACCTTCCTCAACGTGTTCCGCAAGATCGGCGGAGCGTTCGACATCGAGGAGGACGGCATCCGCTTCTACCACCCGGGTGGCGACCTCAAGCCCGTCGTGGTCGAGACCGATGTGCATCCCGGCTTCATGACCGACTGGCAGCAGCCGCTCATCGTGGCGCTGACGCAGGCCCACGGCACCTCGATCGTGCACGAGACCGTGTACGAGAACCGCTTCGGCTTCACGGATGCGCTGATCGAGATGGGCGCGAACATCGAGATCCACAAGGAGGGTCTGGCCGACCCCAACCGTCGTGTGCCGCGCCGCGCGCTCGAGCAGGCCGCGGTCATCACCGGCCCGACGAAGCTGCACGGCACCGAGATGGTCGTCCCCGACCTCCGCGGCGGGTTCAGCCACCTCATCGCGGCGCTCACCGCCGAGGGGCAGTCCGTGGTCTCGAACCTCGGGCTCATCGCCCGCGGCTACGGCGACATCGTGAACAAGCTCGAGAAGCTCGGGGCCGACTTCCGCTTCCAGGAGTAGCGGCAGCCGGACCGGTACCCTCGTTCCGATGGCAGCGAAGAAGCCCAAGACCGATCGTGTCGCCGCGTTCCGCGTGATCGCGGTGTTCGTGGTCCCGTTCCTGACGGCGGTGTCGAAGCTCGACATCCGCGGCCGGGAGAACGTGCCCCGCACCGGCGCGTTCGTGCTGAGCCCGAACCACTACAGCAACATCGACCCGCTGATCATGGCGTGGGCGCTGTGGCGGAGCGGTCGGGCGCCGCGGTTCCTCGCGAAGGCCTCGCTGTGGAAGATCCCGGTGGTGCGGTTCGCGCTGGAGAAGAGCGGTCAGATCCCGGTCGAGCGGGCCGGAGCCACCCGGGGCTCCGCGCCGCTGGCCGCGGCGACGCGGCTCGTCGACGAGGATGCCGCCGTCATCGTCTACCCGGAGGGCACGCTCACCCGCGATCCCGACCTGTGGCCGATGCGCGGCAAGACGGGGGCGGCGCGGCTGGCGCTCGAGCAGGGCGTGCCCCTCATCCCGGCGGCGCACTGGGGCACCCAGAAGCTGCTGCCGCGGTACTCGAAGCGGCTGCATGGCGTCCCCCGTAAGCGGATCGAGGTGCTCTTCGGCCCGCCCGTCGACCTCGACGACCTGCGCGGCCGGCCGCTCGACTCGAAGACGCTGAACGAGGCGACCGACCGCATCATGGCGGCGATCACCGCACTGGTCGAGGACCTGCGCGGCGAGACGGCCCCGGCCGAGCGCTGGAACCCCTCCGCGCACGGACAGAGCGAGTTCGGGCGGATGGGCGACGGGCGGGACGGAGCGGCATCGCGTGCCGACCTCTCGGGGACGACCGGCGTCGTCGCGGGCTCAGCAGCGTCCGCCGCCACCGATCCGGGTCCGTCCGCCGCCGATGACGCGCCCGGAGCCCATGACGACGGCGCCACGACCGGGCGCACCGCGTGACGCCGCGCGTCCTGCACGCCGCTCCCGTCCGCCGCCGCGTCACCGTGGTGGGAGCGGGCAGCTGGGGCACCACCTTCGCCAAGGTGCTCGCCGATGGCGGCGCCGAGGTGACGCTCTGGGCGCGCCGGCCGGAGGTGGCCCACGAGATCCGCGAGGCGCACCGGAACAGCGACTACCTCCCGGGTGTCAACCTGCCTCCGCTGGTCACGGCGACCAGCGACCTGGGCGCCGCCCTGGCCGACGCGGAGCAGGTGTTCGTCTCGATCCCGAGCCAGTCGCTGCGCGAGAACCTCGAGGCCATGCGTCCGCTGCTGCCGTCTGCGGTGCCCGTCGTCAGCCTCATGAAGGGCGTCGAGAAGAGCACCGGGCTCCGCATGAGCGAGGTGCTCGAGATCGGTCTCGGGCTCGACGCCGACCGGGTCGCGGTCGCCTCCGGGCCGAACCTCGCCCTCGAGATCGCGAAGGAGCAGCCGACGGCGGCCGTGGTCTCGTCGAGCTCGCTCGAGACGGCGGAGGCGGTGGCCATGGTCGCGCGCAACCGCTACTTCCGCAGCTTCGTGAACACCGACGTCATCGGCACCGAGTTCGGCGGGGTGCTCAAGAACCTCGTGGCCGTCGCCATCGGCATCGTCGACGGCGTCGGCTACGGCGAGAACACGAAGGCCTCGATCATCACGCGGGGTCTGGTCGAGATGACCGACTTCGCCGTCGCCTACGGCGCGCATCCGGAGACCCTGTCGGGGCTGGCGGGCCTCGGCGATCTCATCGCCACCTGCGGATCCCCGCTCTCGCGCAACAACACCGCCGGCCGGCTGCTCGGCCAGGGATACGGCTACGCCGACGTCGTGGCGCAGATGCACCAGACGGCGGAGGGCCTCGCCTCCCTCGCGCCGGTGCTCGCGCTGGCGGCCGAGAAGAACGTGGACATGCCCATCTGCCGTCAGGTCGAGCAGGTGCTGGCCGGTACGCTCGATCCGAAGGACATAGCACCCCACCTGACGACGGACGACTCCGAGCCTGTGGGTGAAAGGACCACGGATGCCCGACAGACTCAGGGTCGCTCTCGTCTTCGGCGGACGATCGAGCGAGCACTCGATCAGCTGCGCCACGGCGGGCGGAGTGCTGGAGGCGATCGATAGGTCGCGCTACGAGGTGATCCCCGTGGGCATCACTCGCGACGGCGCCTTCGTGCTGGAGCAGGACGACCCCTCGCGCTTCGCGCTCGACGCGACACGCCTTCCCGAGGTCGTCGACAACGGCACGCGCATCCAGTGGCCCGACAGCGTCTCCTCCCGCGAGCTGACGGTGACGGAGGCGCGGGGCGCGGCTCCGCGCTCGCTCGGAGCCATCGACGTGGTGTTCCCGATCCTGCACGGCCCCTACGGGGAGGACGGCACGATCCAGGGCCTCTTCGAGCTGCTCGGGCTGCCGTACGTGGGCTCGGGCGTGCTCGCCTCGGCGCTCGGCATGGACAAGCACTTCACCAAGACCGTGCTCGAGAAGGCGGGGATCGCGGTCGCGCCCTGGCAGACCGTGACGGCCCAGCAGTGGGCGTCCTCCGCGTCGTCGGTGACCGCGTCGGCCGAGGCGCTCGGGCTGCCCGTCTTCGTCAAGCCCGCGCGCGCCGGCTCGTCGGTCGGCGTCACGAAGGTCTCCGCGTGGGACGAGCTGCCCGCCGCGATCGACATCGCGCTGCACGAGGACAGCCGCATCCTGATCGAGAGCGCCATCGTCGGGCGGGAGGTGGAGTGCGGAGTGCTCTCCGGCCGCGGGGGAGCGGCGCCCCGCGTGTCGGTGGCGGGCGAGATCGTGATGACCGCGCGCGAGTTCTACGACTTCGAGGCGAAGTACCTCGACGCCCCCGGGGTCGACCTGGTGTGCCCCGCATCCCTCACCGACGACGAGCTGTCGCGCATGCAGGAGCTCGCCGCGCGCGCGTTCACCGCGATCGACGGCGCGGGCCTCGCGCGGGTCGACTTCTTCCTGACGCCGTCGGGCGAGTTCGTCATCAACGAGATCAACACGATGCCGGGGTTCACCCCCATCTCGATGTTCCCCAAGTGCTGGATCGCGAGCGGCGTCTCCTACCCCGCCCTCATCGACGAGCTCCTCGCGCTCGCCCTCGAGTAGCTCCTGCATTTCCACTCTCGTGACCTTTCGCCATGCGCATGCGCGTGGCGAAAGGTCAGGGATGTGGCGAAACGGCGGGTGAGGACGGCGGGTCAGCCGGAGAAGGAGTCGGAGATGTCGGTGCACTTCGCCGTCTGGGGGACGACCTGCACCGCGTTCGTGAGGTCGACGAGCGCCGTCGTGCCTGACACCGCGTCCCCGTTGACGATCACCTCCGTCGTGGGAGTCCGACCGAAGGTCGTGAAGCGGTAGTTCGGAGCGTCGGAGTCGTCGCGCACCCAGTCGATGCCGTTCACGTCCACGCAGGGGAGCGTGGTGGGACCCGTGTCGGCGACGCCGCAGCGCAGCAGCACGGAGGCGGGAGAGCCCCACGCGCCGGTGGCCTGCGCATCCGTCTCGCGCTTGGGCTGGTCGGCGACCGTGTCGGGCAGCCGGACGATCACCTCGGCGCAGCCCGGGTCGGTGGCGTCGGCCGCGGCCTCGAGCGAGACGGCGGGCGTGCATCCGGTGAGGGCGACGACGGCGAGGAGGACTCCGCCGACGAGGGCGGAGACGCGGCGGAGGGGGCGTGCGGACATCGTCGTCAAGGCTACCGTTGAGGCATGTGCCCAGCCCGAAGGTCAGCTGATGACGACGCCCGACGGTCAGCTGAGGACGACGCGCGCGACCTCCCGTCGTCGGGGGCGGACGACGCGCGCGACCTCCCCTCGTCCGACGCGGACGACGCGGCGACGCTCGCCGAGGTCGGGGAGGGCGAGGTCCTCCGCCGGATCTTCCCCCGCCTGCCGCACTCCGCGGCGGAGCTGCTGGGTCCGGGCGACGACTGCGCGGTGCTCGCCGCGCCCGACGGCCGCTTCGTCGTGACCACCGACACGATGGTGCAGGGCCCCGACTTCCGGCTGGCGTGGTCGACCGCCCACGACATCGGGTGGAAGGCGGCGATGACGAACCTCGCCGACGTGGCCGCGATGGGTGCGCGTCCGACCGGGCTGGTGGTCGCGATCGCCGCCCCGCTCGACACCCCGGTCTCGGTCCTGCTGGGGATCGCCGACGGCCTCCGGGAGGCGTGCGTGAGCGCCGCACCCGGGTGCGGGGTGGTGGGCGGCGACCTCTCGACGTCGTCGGCGCTCACGATCGCGGTGACGGCGTTCGGCTCGCTCGACGGCGGCGAGCCGGTGACGCGAGCGGGTGCCCGTCCCGGTGACGTCGTCGCGGTCGCGGGCGAGCTCGGGCTCGCCGGCGCCGGCATCTGGCTGCTCTTCCGCGACGGCACGCACGACGCGGATGCGGACGGCGACTCGATCCCGGATGCGCGGCGGGGCCGCGCCCTCCGCAGGCATCACGGCGCCCTCCTCGAGGCGCAGCTCGCACCGCGCGTCCCGGTCGCGCTCGGCGTGACCGCCCGCGAGGCGGGCGCGACCGCGATGCTCGACGTGTCGGACGGACTGACCCTCGACGCCCGACGTCTGGCTCGAGCGAGCGGATGCACGGTGCGGCTCGACCCTGCGGCGATCGAGCGGGAGGCCGCGGCGCTCCACGCCGTCGATCCGATCGTGGGGGAGCGGGCGAGGGCGTTCGTGCTCTCGGGCGGCGAGGACCACGCGCTCCTCGCGACCTTCCCCGCCTCCGTCCCCCTGCCGGAGGGGTTCCGGCCGCTCGGTGCGGTGACGGCGGGGGAGCCGGACGTGCTCGTGGGCGAGGTGCCCTCCGCGTCGCTCGGCGGCTGGGATCCGTATGCCGACTGGGACGGTCGCGCGGGCTGAGGCCCTACGCCGAGAGGTCACGCCCTCAGGCGCGAGCGGCCCACCAGAGCGTGGTCTCGCCGTAGGAGCGGTCGCGGGTGGGCACGAGTCCCTCCGGCCAGCGGGGCTCGGTCGAGCGGGAGCTCCGCTCGACCAGCACCACCGCATCCGACGCCAGTCGGGGGACGAGCGCCGAGAGCGCCTCGCCGAGCTCCGTCTCGCCGACGTCGTACGGCGGGTCCAGGAACACCACGTCGTACTCGCCCCTCGACGCGGCGAGGTAGCCCGCGACGGTGGACGTGGACACCTCGACCGTCGGCGCGAGCCCCGCGGGCGCAGCACGCCGGACGATCGCCGCGTTCGCCTTCGCCACGCGCGCCGCCGCCTGGTTGCGCTCCACGAGCACGACGTGGGAGGCGCCACGGCTGGCGGACTCGAGGCCGAGCGCGCCCGATCCGGCGTAGAGGTCGAGCACTCGATCGCCGTCGAGCCCGCCACGCGACTCGAGCGCGGAGAAGATCGCCTCGCGGACACGGTCGCTGGTGGGCCGCGTCCCGGACTTCGGCACGGCCAGCGAGAGCGAGCCCGCGAACCCGGCGATGATGCGTGTCACCCTGCGACCCTATGACACAGCGGTGGTGGTGCGTTCCGTCGTCCACAGCACGTCGGGATGCTCTGGGGCGGCGTCACGGGTCGCGCCTAGACTTCTGGCATGCCCCCCCGACCGGTCACGGAGACCGTCACGTCGCCGCCTCGCATCGGGTACTCGCTCGACGCGAAGCTGCCCGGTGTCGTCGGCGATCGCACCGCATCCGCTCTGAAGCGCGCCTTCGGCATGATCACGGTCGCCGACCTGCTCACGCACTACCCGAGGCGCTATGCGCGTCGCGGTGAGCTGACGGCGCTCGCGAAGCTCCCCCTGGGGGAGGACGTCACGATCATCGCGGAGGTGCGCGAGGTGCGCGAGCGCCCCATGCGACAGCGGCGGGGCTCCCTCCTCGAGGTGTCGATCACCGACGGCGAGGGCTTCCTCACGCTCACCTGGTTCAACCAGAAGTGGCGCGCCGATCAGCTTCGGCCGGGTACCCGCGGCATCTTCGCCGGCAAGGTCACCGAGTACCGGGGCAAGGTGCAGCTCGCGCATCCGGATTACCACCTCCTCGACGACCTCCAGCTGGCGGGCGGCGGGAAGGACCTCAAGGAGTGGGCGGAGTCGCCCATCCCGATCTACCCGGCGACGAGCACGGTGGCGTCGTGGCAGATCCAGAAGGCGATGGAGGTCGTCCTCGACGGCATCGGCGAGATCCCCGACCCCGTGCCCGCCGAGGTGCGGGCCGAGCACGGGCTGCTGTCGCTCACCGAGGCGTTCGAGCTCATCCACCGTCCCGAGAAGGACTCCGAGTGGCGGCGTGCGCGCGACGCCCTCCGCTTCCAGGAGGCGTTCGTCCTGCAGACGGCTCTGCTCGCACAGCGGGCGGCCGCGCACAGCGAGCCCGCCACTCCTCGCGCGCCGAAGCCGGGCGGCCTGCTGGAGCGCTTCGACGCGGCGCTTCCGTTCGAGCTGACCGGCGACCAGAAGGCAGTCGGGGCCGACATCGAGCGCGATCTCGGGTCCGACGCCGCCATGATGCGGCTGCTGCAGGGCGAGGTCGGCTCGGGCAAGACGCTCGTCGCCGTCCGCGCCATGCTCGCGGTGGCCGACAGCGGCGGCCAGTCCGCGCTGCTGGCGCCGACGGAGGTGCTCGCCACGCAGCACCTCCGTTCCATCGCGCGGGTGCTCGGGCCGGATCTCTCGGCTCAGCTCATGCCGACGCTGCTCACCGGCCAGATGTCGACCGCGGAGCGCAAGAAGGCGCTGCTGCGCATCGTCACGGGCCAGGCGCGCATAGTGGTCGGCACGCACGCCCTCTTGTCCGAGTCGGTGCAGTTCTACGATCTCGGGTTCGTGGTGGTCGACGAGCAGCACCGCTTCGGCGTCGAGCAGCGCGACACCCTGCGCCGCAAGGGCGCGACCCCGCCGCACGTGCTCGTCATGACGGCCACCCCCATCCCGCGCACGGTCGCGATGACGGTGTTCGGCGACCTCGACGTCAGCGTCATCTCCGAGCTGCCGGCCGGCAGGCAGGGCATCCAGAGCGTCGCCGTGCCCATCGTCGAGAAGCCGGCCTGGGGCACCCGCATCTGGGAGCGCGTGCACGAGGAGCTGGAGCTCGGGCGACAGGCGTTCGTGGTGTGCCCCGCGATCGACGCGAGCGGATCGGCCGAGGAGGACGCCGACGTCGAGGAGCCGCCGGAGGGATCCGCGCCTCCCGCACGCGCGACCGTGCTCGACACGGCGGAGCAGCTGCGGAAGCTGCCCGTGCTCTCCTCCGCTCGCATCGAGGTGCTGCACGGTCGCATGTCCGGCGACGAGAAGGATGCGGTGATGCGCGCCTTCGCCGCCGGCGAGATCGACGTGCTGGTCGCCACCACGGTGATCGAGGTGGGTGTCGACGTGCCGAACGCGTCGGTGATGGTGGTCCTCGACGCCGACCGCTTCGGTGTCAGTCAGCTCCATCAGCTGCGCGGGCGCGTCGGTCGTGGCGGTGTCCCGGGGCTCTGCCTGCTCGTCACGACGGCCGAGCAGGGGACGACGGCGCGGGAGCGGGTGGAGGCCGTGGCCGAGACGCTCGACGGGTTCGCGCTGGCCGAGACCGACCTCGAGCTCCGTCGCGAGGGCGACGTCCTCGGGAGCACGCAGTCCGGCGCCCGGTCGTCGCTGCGGCTCCTGCGCGTGGTGAAGGACGCCGACGTGATCTCCGACGCGCGCGCCGCGGCGGGCCCGCTGGTCGACGCCGATCCCACGCTCGCCGCGCATCCGGCGCTGGCCGCCGCGCTGGAGCGCCGGCTGGCCGAGACCGAGCGGGAGTTCCTCGCCAAGACCTGAGCGCGGCCGTCCGCGGACCCCGTGGGCGGGCCCGCGTTACGTGACGGAAATGCGCGGGTTGATAGCCTGTATACATGAGCAGCGTCGCCGTCGTCCCCGGGTCGTTCGACCCCATCACCCTCGGCCATCTCGACGTCATCGAGCGCGCCGCGCGCGTGTTCGACGAGATCCATGTCGTCGTCGTGCACAACCCCGACAAGCACGCGCTCATCCCGATCGCCCACCGCATCGAGCTGATCGAGAAGTCGCTCGTGGAGCGCCTCGGCGCCATCCCGTCGAACTTCGTCATCACGTCGTGGAGCATGGGCCTGCTCGTCGACTACTGCACGGATGTGGGTGCGACGGCGATCGTGAAGGGGATCCGCTCGCAGATCGACGTCGCGTACGAGACCCCGATGGCGATCGTCAACCGCAACCTGGCGGGCGTCGAGACGATCTTCCTGCTGCCCGATCCGGCGCACGCCCACGTCTCCAGCTCGCTCGTGCGGCAGGTGTCGACGCTCGGCGGCGACGTCACCCCCTACGTCTCGACCGCCGTCGCGGAGTTCCTGAAGCACGCGCTCGATTGAGGTTTGCTCATTCTGCCGTAGTCCGCTACCGTTCTCGGCATGCATGAGAACCTGAGAATTGCTCGCGCGAGCAGGACGCGACGCATCCTCGCCGCGACTGGAGGGATGGCCCTCGTCGGCGGCGCGCTCCTGGGGGTCGTCCTCCCCGCATCCGCCGCCGTTCCCGGGCCCGGACAGATCGTTCCGGTGAGCCTCGAGGATGCCGCGGGCACCGCGTTCCTCCAGCAAGGCCGGGACCCTGCCGTCTCTGCCGACGGGCGCTATGTGGCGTTCGTGTCGGACGACAACCCGAGCAACACCGATCAGATCTTCCTCCGCGATCTGCAGACGGGGGCGATGTCGATCATCTCCCACGCGGCCGATGGAACCCTCGGGAACAAGTTCTCCGAGCAGCCCGAGGTCTCCCGTGATGGGAGGTTCGTCACGTACACCTCGTTTGCGACGAATCTGGCGGCGGGTGTGGATACCCACTCGGTGAAGCAGGTCTATCGCTACGACGTGACGTCGAACTCGTCGACGATGGTCAGCGTCGACGACGCGGCGACTCCCTCCGGCGCGCTGACGGGCGTCACCGATCGCGTCGCGATGTCCGATGACGGCAACCTCATCGCCTTCGTCAGCAACTCGAGCCTCGTCACCGGCGACGTCGTGACAGCCAGCCAGGTCTGGGTGCGCGACATGCAGTCGGAGCAGACGACGCTCGTGAGCCACACCTCGACCGTGACGAACGGCGGGGACGGGGCGTCCGGCGGGCCGGCGATGTCGCCCAACGGCGCCTACATCGCCTGGCACTCCCTGGCCACCGACCTCGATGGAGCGAACGCGGGCGCGCAGCAGATCTACATCAGCTCCGGGGCGGGGACCGTGACGATGGTCTCGCGCCAGCCGGACGGGACGACGCCGGGTGAGCTGGCGTCACGCGATCCCGACGTCGCCGACGACGGGGCCGTGAGCTTCCTCTCGTTCGCGCAGAAGCTCGTCACCCCGTCCCTCACGTCCGGTCGCGAGCAGGCGTACTTCAACTCGGCGGACGCGATCACGACGCTCATCAGCCACGCGGACGGGAAGCCGACCGTCGACGTCTCCGGCGCGGCCTTCGAGGCGTCGATCTCGGGCGACGGGCAGACGGTCCTGTTCACCTCGGAGGCGACCAATGTCACGGCCGACGGAGGCAACGGAGTCCGCCAGCTGTACTCCTGGTCGAGGTCCACCAACGCCTCTCGACTGCTCTCCGTCACCACGGCCGGGACGCTGCCCACTCGGGCGCCCGAGCAGATCGAGCTCGCCTCCGACGGGGTGACGGCGGTCTTCCAGTCGCAGGCCGACGACCTCGTGGCATCGCCCGACTCGGACGAGACCACCCAGGCGTTCGCCGTGTCGACGCTGGCGTCGGTGCCGCCGACGCCCACACCGGACCCGTCGAACGGCGGGTCGAACGGCTCGACCGCGGGTTCGGGTGGCGCGGGCGCGAAGCTCGCCAGCACCGGTGCCGACGTGAGCGGCGCCGGACTCGCGGGCGCCCTCGGTGCGGTGCTGCTCGCGGGAGGTGCCGGAACCGCGCTCCTCCTCCGCCGTCGGGGTGAGCGGGACGCGAGCCGCGGCTGAGTCGAGCGGCTCGACGAGCCGCTGAAGGGCGCGGATGCGCGGTGCGGGAGGCGACAGACTGCCTACACCGCGCATCCGTCTGCGCGTGAGACGCGCACCGCCTCCGCCGGCACCCGACGGCGAGCGGGCCCACGCCTAGACTCGAGGGGTGGAGCAGGACGTGGAGCAGGGCGAGATCCGCGTCATCCCGGTCCCGGGCATCCCCGAGGTGGACGAGGGCGCCGATCTCGCCGCGCTGATCGGCGCGGCGCTCGCGTCGAGCGGGATCACCCTCGAGGACGGCGACGTCCTCGTCGTGACGAGCAAGATCGTGTCGAAGGCGGAGGGGCGGCGCGTCGCGGCGGCCGACCGAGAGGACGCGATCACCGCGGAGACCGTGCGGGTCGTCGCGACGCGACCCTACCCGGGCGGTGTCACCCGCATCGTCGAGAACCGGCAGGGCATCGTGCAGGCGGCCGCGGGCGTCGACGCCTCGAACACCCCGGACGGCACCGTCCTCCTGCTGCCCGTCGATCCCGACGCCTCCGCCCGTACCCTGGCCGCATCGCTCCGCGCCTCCACAGGGGCACGGATCGGCGTCGTGATCACGGACACCCTCGGCAGGGCCTGGCGGGAGGGGCAGATCGATCTCGCCATCGGCGCCGCCGGGGTGAGGGTGTTCGACGACCTGCACGGCAGCCGCGACACGTTCGGACGCGAGCTCCTGGTCACGAAGACCGTGCTGGCCGACGAGCTGGCCTCCGCCGGCGACCTCGTGAAGGGCAAGACGACGGGGGTCCCGGTCGCCGTCGTGCGGGGATTCGACCGCGGTGTGGTCGACGACCTCGACACGCCCGCGCGGGCGATCTCCCGCACCGGCGAGCGCGACATGTTCCGGCTCGGCACCGATGAGGCGATCCTCCTCGGACGCTCCGAGGAGCGCGCCGTCCCCGCCTTCCGGTCCCTCGCGCTCCGGGGATTGCGCACGCCGGACCTCGTCGACGTGGTGGTGCTCCCGCTGCCGCCCGGTACCTCGCACTCCGCGAGCGAGTGGGTCGACGCGGCGTTCGATCGTCGTCCGCCACGGTGGGCGCGGGGCCTGGCGGGCATCGCACCCTTCGATGCGGCGCGGAGCCGGGTCGCCGAGGCTCGCGATCTCCTCGCCGACGAGCTCGGGTCGGAGGTCCTCCTCGTCGCGGACACGCCGGCGGTCGAGGCGAGGCTCGCGCTCGCGGTCGATGCCGAGTCCGGACTCGTGCGTGTGACCACGGCTCTGCGGATGCGCACGGCGGAGGGGCGGGCGCCGGGCCCCGTGGCGCGACTCCTGCACCCGGTCGCCATCCGCATCCTGCTCGCCCGCGCGGCCCGCGCTCTCGCGCGATCCCGCGACTGACCGGCGATCCGCCCGAGCCGGACGCTCGGTCGATCACGGCGCGACTCCCGCTCACACCGGGAGCGCGACCGCGAGGATGGTCCGCTCGACGAGCGTCCACCCCATGCTCGTCGCGAGGTACAGTGCGGCGGCGAGGGGCGCGAGCGCGGCGAACACCACGCTGACGAGCGGCAGCCACGACAGGGCGCGCCCGAACCCCGGCCCACCCGGGAGTCCGACCGCCGCGGAGCTGCCGAGGTCGAGCGTCGCCGTGCGCTGCTGCAGCCGACGGGTCAGGACGACCAGCAGGAGCACCACGGCCACGACGATCCCGCACACCGCCAGTCCGGGCAGCGATCCGGCCCCGGCCGCGGCCACGAGCCCCTGACCGAGGGGAGCGCCGGCGAGGCTGTGCGCGAGGAGCGGATTCGCGTGACCGGCGATCATCGGCAGACTGAAGACCGCGTAGACCACGGCGAGGACGGGCGCCTGAGCCAGCACGGGCAGGCAGCCGGCGAGCGGGGAGGCCTTCTCCGAGGCGTAGAGCGCCGACAGCTCGCGCTCGAGACGCGCCGGATCGGATCGATGCCGCTGCTGCAGCGAACGGATGCGGGGAGCGAGCCGGGCGCGGGTCCGCTGGGCTCGCCGCTGCGAGACGCCCACCGGAACGAGCACGGCGCGGACCAGCAGGGTGACGACGACGATGGCGAGCGCGGCGGCGGAGGCCCCGGCGAGAGGATCGAGCAGCGACGAGAGCTGCTCGATGAGGCGAGAGGCGCCCTCGAGCACGGCGGCGAGGACGGGGATGTCGTAGGGGTTCACGGAGTTCTTCCTGTCGGAGCAGAGGACGGGGTCATCTGGCGACAGAGGATCCGCTCCGCGCAGGGATGCAGGCGGAGCTTCCTCCGCAGGGGCGGAGGAAGGGGATCAGGCCGTCGCCGGAGAGACGCCCGCCGGGGCTCGAGGAGACGGAAGGACGTGCGGACGCGAGGCACCCGCGGAGACGCGCGGCTCGACCGGAGCGCAACGGGCGACGGCGCCCGGCGCGGTCATCGGACGGTCGCCGGACCGCGCCACCACGCGCACGGCGACGAGGAGAGCCGCGCCGGCGAGGACGGCGGCCGCGGCCAGGGCGAGAGCGGGGGCGGAGCCCACGGACACAGCGAGCTCGCCGATCGACACGCCCGCCACGGCGTACCCCGAGGCGACGACGAGCGTCACCACCAGGGAACGCAGCGCCATCCGCATGCCCCCAGTGTGCCGCATCCCCGTGCGGGCTGCATCAGTCCCGGTCGTGGGAGGCGAGTGCCGCGGAGAATGCAGGGGATGAGGCGGGTCGTCCCTCATCGCGGGACATCGAGCCTGAGCCCCTGCGTCTTCTGCGGCCCCGGGTGGAAAAGCCGATCGCCCCGCGCTCCGGGGAGGAGGGCGGGGCGATCGGGACGAGGAGGCGGCTCAGGCCGCGCGGGCGTATCCTCGCGATCCGTCGGTGCGCACCAGGGTTCCGGAGGCGAGCGTCGAGTCGTTCTCGACGTGGGCGTGGTCGGCGATCGTCGACCCGGCCCCGATCCTGCTGTGGCTGCCCACCTTCGCACCGAGGCCGATGCGCGAGTCCTCGCCGACGTGCACGTGGGCGCCGATCACGGTGCCGGCCCCGACGAGGGCGCCCCGCTCGATCCAGCTGCCCTGGCCGATCCACACGTTCTGAGCGACCCTCGCACCCGTCTCGACGTACGAGGTCGGGTGGACGTAGGCGCTCGGATCGACCTCGGCGCCGACGGCGACGAGTCCCTTGCCATTGACGTGCTTGCGGTACCGAGACACCTGGCCCCGGTCTCCTTCGATCTCCACAAACGTTCTGCTCACGATGTATACAACCCTCGATGTGTCTGCATCATTCCCCGGATCGGCGAATACATTGTGGGTTCGGCACAGCGGTCGGAACGGTTGGGTCGCGGCGCGATACTGGAGGGGATGACCCTGCACTGGAGCGTCGTCGTCCCCGTCAAGGGGACGGCCGACTCGAAGTCCCGACTGGCCCCCGACCGCACCCTCTCCGAGCGGGCGGCGCTCGCGGCGGCCTTCGCCACGGATGCGGTGAGCGCGCTCCTCGAGACGCCCGACGTCGCCGAGGTGATCGTCGTGGCGCCGCGGGGGAGTCTCGCCGCCGACCTGGAGCGGCGAGGCGCGCGCTTGGTCGCCGATCCGGGGGAGGGACTCAACGCGGCCGTCCGCGCCGGGCTCACCGCCCTCCGCCCGCACGGCCTCGCTCGAGCGGCCATGCTCGGCGACCTCCCCGCCCTGCGCGCGGACGCCGTGGCGACGGCCCTGTCGGCGGCCTCCGCGCATCCGCTCGCCTACGTCGCGGACGCCGACGGCACCGGGACGACGCTGATCACCGCGACCGGCGCCCATCCGCTGGTGCCGCGCTTCGGCGCCGGCTCCGCCCTGCGGCACGCAGCGGCCGGGCACCGCGAGCTCGGCGACGCGGCCGGCGCCGTCCTCCGCCGCGACGTCGACACCGAGGCGGACCTCGACGCGGCCCTCGCCCTCGGCGTCGGCCCCGCCACCACCGCCGCCCTCGCCCTCCACCCCTGAGCCCAGCCCGGCCCGCCACGCCGTGCCCGGCCCGGCCCGCGGTCGAACAGCTGCGGGTCAGGGCTCCAGGAGGGAGTGGGCGGTGGCCTCGTCGACGATGAGGTCCGTGATGACGCCGGCCGCGAGGGCGCCGCGGAGCGCGGGGAGCTTCGACCGCCCCGACACCACGCACACCCGTCGCGACACGCGCCGCATCAGCTCGAGCGACGGCCCCGACGACCGGGCGTTCAGCGGGATGTCGTCGCTGGATCCGTCCGCGCGGTAGAACACGGTCGCGACGTCGCCGACCACGCCCCACTGCGTCAGCGAGGCCAGGTCGTCCTCGTCGAGGTATCCGGAGGAGTACACGTGAGAGGGGACGTCGGCGAGCAGCGAGCCGAGTCCGAACAGCGCGACGTCCATGTGCTTCTGGATCTCCAGGACGCGCCGGATGCTGCGCTCACGCCAGAGCACCTCCTTCGTGCGCGGGTCGTCGAAGAACGCCGGGACGGCGAACTGCTGCACGTACGCGCCGAAGGCACGCCCGAAGCGCCCCATGATCTCGCTCGCGTACCCGATGCCGGTGGTGCGCGTGTTCGCGGCTCCGTTGAGCTGCACGATCTGCGAGTTGTGCGTCACCTTCTCCTGCAGATGCCGCGAGACGGCGGACAGCGTGGACCCCCAGGCGATGCCCATCGTCATGTTCGAGTCGAAGAACGGGCCGAGAATCCGTGCAGCGCTCAGCGCCACGCGCTCGAGCCGATCGACCTCGTTGATCGAGTCCGGGACCGGCACGACGTGAGCTGTGACGTTGAACTGCGTCCGGATGCGCTCCTGGACCGTCGAGAGGCGGTCGACCGGCGACTTCACCTGGATCTCGACCAGGCCGATCTCCCGCGCGAAGCTGAGCAGTCGGGACACGGAGGACCGGGACGTCCGCAGCTCCGAGGCGATCGCCTCCATCGTCAGATCCTGCATGTAGTACAGGTGTGCGGCGCGCAGCGCGTCGCGGATCTTCTCGGTCGTCGCTGCGCTCTCGCCCATCGCCATCGTCGGGGTCCCTTTCCTTCCGAGACTGCGGATCCATCGTCCGTTGCACATATGTGCACTGAGCTTGATCATATGTGACGAAGCTCGTACAACTGGATGTCGTCGTATGGAACGCGCCCTCACAGAGTCCGTGACAGCAGCCTCGATGCGACGCTCAATGACGAAGGCGAGTGCACAGTGAGTACCGAGAACACGCCCGTCGACGCGCAGACGCGTGCCGACGTGCAGTCCATCCTCGACCGCCCCTCCGCTCAGGTGCTGATCATCGGCGCCGGCATCAACGGGATCGGGACCTTCCGCGACCTGGCGCTGCAGGGCGTCGACGTCGTGCTCGTCGAGCGCGGCGACTACGCCTCGGGCGCGTCGAGCGCCTCGAGCCACATGATCCACGGCGGCGTCCGCTACCTCGAGAACGGCGAGTTCCGGCTCGTCAAGGAGAGCGTGCAGGAGCGCAACCGGCTGATGAAGCTGGCTCCCCACTACGTGAAGCCGCTGCCGACCACCATCCCGATCTTCTCCACCTTCTCGGGCATCGTGTCGGCCCCGCTCCGCTTCCTCACCCACAAGCAGGGCAAGCCGAAGGAGCGCGGTGCCGCTCTGATCAAGCTCGGCCTCACCGGATACGACTCGTTCTCGCGCGACGGCGGCACCGTGCCCCGTCACCGCTTCGTCGGTCACAAGAAGACGATGCAGAAGTTCCCGAAGCTGCGCCCGGACGTGAAGTACACGGCGACGTACTACGACGCGGCCGTCGAGAACCCCGAGCGCCTCGCGCTCGACCTGGTCCAGGACGCCCTCGCCACGGGGTCGCACGCCCGCACGGCGAACTACGTCGAGGCGATCGGCGCGGACGGCGACGGCGTGCTGCTGCGCGACACGCTCACCGGCCGGACGTTCACCGTCACCGCCGACGTCGTCGTCAACACCACCGGCCCCTGGACCGACGAGACCAACAGGGCTCTCGGCGAGGCCACCCAGTGGATGGGCGGCACCAAGGGCTCGCACATCGTGCTCGACAACCAGGAGCTGTTCGACGCCTGCGCCGGCGGAGAGGTGTTCTTCGAGAACAACGACGGCCGCATCGTGCTGATCTACCCGCTCAACGGTCGCGTCCTCGTCGGCACCACCGACCTCGAGGCCGACGTGAACGAGCCGAGCGTCTGCACCGAGGAGGAGGTCGACTACTTCTTCGCCCTCGTGAAGCACGTCTTCCCGACCATCCACGTCGGCCGCGAGCAGATCGTGTACCGCTACGCCGGCATCCGCCCGCTGCCCGGTCACGGCGACACCGCTCCCGGGTTCGTCTCCCGCGACTACCGGATCGAGCAGACCCCGTTCGCGAAGTCGACCAAGACCAAGCAGCTCAGCCTGGTCGGCGGCAAGTGGACGACGTTCCGTGCGCTCTCCGAGCACCTCGCGAACGACACCCTGGCGCTGCTCGGCAAGACCCGTACCGTGCAGACCACCGAGCTCCAGATCGGCGGCGGCAAGGGCTACCCGACCACCGCGTCCGGCCAGAGCCAGTGGGTGAAGCGGCACGCGGATGCGCTGGGCGAGGCGCGGATGCGCGACCTGTTCCAGCGCTACGGCACCAAGGCGGCGGAGGTCGCCGAGTTCCTCGCCTCCTCCGAGGGCGACGCCCCGCTCGCGTCGCTGCCGCACTACTCGACCGGCGAGATCGCCTACATGGCGACCCGCGAGCACACGGTGCACCTGGCCGACATGGTGCTGCGCCGCACGATCGTGGCCTTCGTGGGCGGCCTGACGCAGCCCGTGTTCGACGAGCTGGCCTCGGTCACCGCGTCGGCGCTCGGCTGGTCGGATGCGCGTCTCGCCGACGAGCGTGCGCTCGCCGTGGAGACGCTCCGCTTCCTGCACGGGATCGAGCTCGAGGCGGCCGCCCCGGCGACCGCTCCGGCCCGGAACGCGGAGAAGGCGACGGCGGCCTCGGCCGCCTGACACGTCGCCGTCGTCCTGGCGGGAGCCGACCCGAGCTCCGCCCGCCAGGACGACGGCGGACACCTCCTCCCTGTCGGGAGGAGGACAACCGCGGCGCTGACGCCGCACTAGGGGGTGGGCGAGTGCCCGCCGAAGAAAGGTCAACGTGGACAATCTCGGAATCGACTTCTTGTCGGAGCTGGTGGGCACGGCGATGCTCGTGCTCCTCGGCTGCGGCGTCGTCGCGAACGTCGCTCTCATCCGCACCAAGGGCTTCAACGGCGGAACCCTGATGGTGAACGTCGCCTGGGGTCTCGCCGTCTTCGCCGGTGTCATCGTCTCCTACGCGTCGGGTGCTCACCTCAACCCGGCCGTCACCCTCGGTCTCGTGGCCAACGGCGCCAAGACGTTCGGGTCCGCCGCGACGCCGGTCGACGTGAACTTCGTGTCGGTCATCGCCTACATCGGGGCGCAGATGATCGGTGCGATCATCGGCGCCGTGCTGGTGTGGCTGGCCTACAAGCAGCACTTCGACGAGGAGCCGGAGGCCGCGAACAAGCTCGGCGTGTTCTCGACCGGTCCGGCGATCCGCTCGTACGGCTGGAACCTGGTGACCGAGATCATCGGCACCTTCGTGCTGGTGTTCGTGGTCATCGGCTTCGGCGGCGGACGTCAGGGTGAGGGCGGCCTCGCCGCGCTCGGTGCCCTTCCCGTGGCGCTGCTCGTGATCGGGATCGGCGCGTCGCTCGGTGGTCCCACCGGCTACGCGATCAACCCGGCCCGTGACCTCGGCCCCCGCATCGTGCACGCCATCCTCCCGATCAAGGGCAAGGGCTCGTCCGACTGGTCCTATTCCTGGGTGCCGGTCGTCGGCCCCATCATCGGCGGTGTGCTGGCGGGTCTCGCCGCCATCCCCCTCCTCCCTCTCCTGGGCTGACGGTGAACGGATGCGCGCACTCCGCGCATCCGTTCACCCGAAAGCACTAGACAGATCCGCACAGACTCAGACAATCGAAGTAGCACGAGACAAAGGAGTAATCCGTGGCTGAACAGAAGTACGTCCTCGCCATCGATCAGGGCACCACGAGCACCAGGGCGATCATCTTCGATCACTCGGGTTCCATCGTGTCGGTGGGCCAGAAGGAGCACGAGCAGATCTTCCCGCGTGCGGGCTGGGTCGAGCACGACCCGAAGGAGATCTGGGACAACACCCGCGAGGTCATCGGCCAGGCGCTGTCGAAGGCCGACCTGACCCGTCACGACATCGCCGCGGTCGGCATCACCAACCAGCGCGAGACCGCGGTGGTGTGGGACAAGAACACCGGCGAGCCGGTGTACAACGCCATCGTCTGGCAGGACACGCGCACGCAGCCGATCGTCGACCGTCTCGCCGACGGCGACCCCGAGCGCTTCAAGCAGATCGTGGGCCTGCCGCTCGCGACCTACTTCTCGGGCACGAAGATCGTCTGGATCCTCGAGAACGTCGAGGGCGCGCGCGAGAAGGCCGAGGCCGGCGACCTGCTGTTCGGCACCACCGACACCTGGGTGCTGTGGAACCTCACCGGCGGCACCGACGGCGGCGTGCACGCCACCGACGTCACGAACGCCTCGCGCACCCTGTTCATGGACCTCGAGACGCTGCAGTGGCGCGACGACATCCTCGAGGCGTTCGGCGTCCCGAAGTCGATGCTGCCCGAGATCAAGTCCTCCTCCGAGGTCTACGGCCAGGTCGAGTCGTCGAACCTCCTGCGCGAGGTCCCCGTCGCCGGCATCCTGGGCGACCAGCAGGCCGCGACGTTCGGTCAGGCGGCGTTCGACGCCGGTGAGTCGAAGAACACCTACGGCACGGGCAACTTCCTGATCTTTAACACCGACACGGAGATCGTCCACTCGAAGAACGGCCTGCTCACCACCCTGGGCTACAAGCTGGGCGACCAGCCGGCGCACTACGCGCTCGAGGGTTCGATCGCAGTGACCGGGTCGCTGATCCAGTGGCTGCGCGACAACCTCGGTCTCATCGGCTCGGCTCCCGAGGTCGAGGAGCTGGCGAAGACGGTCGAGGACAACGGTGGCGCGTACTTCGTGCCGGCGTTCTCCGGACTGTTCGCGCCGTACTGGCGTCCGGATGCGCGTGGCGCGCTGGTGGGCCTGACCCGCTACGTGAACAAGGGCCACATCGCCCGCGCCGCGCTCGAGGCGACCGCGTTCCAGACCCGCGAGGTCCTCGACGCCGTCAACGCCGACTCCGGCGTCGAGCTGCAGGAGCTCAAGGTCGACGGCGGCATGATCGCCAACAACCTGCTCATGCAGTTCCAGGCCGACATCCTCGGCGTGCCCGTGGTGCGTCCGGTCGTCGCCGAGACGACCGCGCTCGGCGCCGCGTACGCGGCCGGTCTCGCGGTGGGCTTCTGGGCCAACCTCGACGAGCTGCGCGCGAACTGGCAGGAGGACTCCCGCTGGGAGCCCCAGATGGACGCCGAGGAGCGCGAGCGTCAGCTGCGCCTGTGGAAGAAGGCCGTCACGAAGACCCTCGACTGGGTCGACGAGGACGTCCAGTAGTCCCCACCTCTCGGGCTTTGTCCGCCTTTCCGTCCTGATCTCGCCGATCGGGGACGGAAAGGCGGACAAAGCCGCTTAAGGGGGCTCGCGGACGCGGCGCAGCGAGAGTGTGCGCGGTCTAGCGCCGGGGGACGGCGAAGGCGGCGTCGAGGGCGTCGGAGGCGAGCTGAGCGCTCGTCGTCGCATCCGTCATCCACAGCGGCACGACCGAGGTGCGGATGCCCGCGGCCTCGATCACGCGCGCCGACGGCTCGTCGATGCCGTCGATCAGCCACGCGTCGAGCACGCCGCCGCGCCCGCGCGCGCCGTAGTGCTTCGCGACCGCGGCCGCCGTGGTCTCGACGCCGATCGCCGTGAGGCACTGGTCGGCCATGCCGCGCACCGCGGAGCCGCCGATGATGGGGGAGACGCCGGCGATCGGCGCGCCGGCGCGGTCGAGCGCCTGCCTCATGCCGCGCAGCTCCAGGATGGTGCCGATCGACACCACGGGGTTCGAGGGGGCGAACAGGATGACGTCAGCGCGCTCGAGGGAGCGCACGGCGAGCGGGTTCGCCACCGCCTTGTCGAGGCCGACCTGGATGAAGCGCTGCGCGGGGACGGTGGCGCGGTACTTCACCCACCACTCCTCGAAGTGCACGATGCGGCGTTTGCCGTCGACGGTGATCTCGACGTGCGTCTCGACCGGCTGGTCGCTCATCGGCAGCAGGCGCACGCCGAGGTTCCAGCGCTCGGCCAGGCGGGCGGTCACCTCGGTCAGCGTGAGGCCGTCGCGCAGGAGGCTGGAGCGCGCGATGTGGGTGGCCAGGTCGAGGTCGCCGAGGGTGAACCACGGCCATCCGATGCCGTAGGCGGTGAGCTCGGCGCTGACCCGCTCGGTCTCGTCGGCGCGGCCCCAGCCGCGCTCGGTGTCGTTGGCGCCGCCGAGGGCGTACATGATCGAGTCGAGGTCGGGGCAGACCTTGAGGCCGGCGAGCCACATGTCGTCGCCGGTGTTGACGACCACGTCGACCTCCGCGGTGGTGCCCCCGTCGCCGTCGGGCCAGCGCTCCGCGAGATGATCGCGAAGCCCCAGGAGGAACTTCGCACCGCCGACGCCGCCCGCAAGCACTGTGATCCGCACGGGTCCATTCTGCCGGGTCGGGAGGGGCACATCCGCGCGACTCACGTCGGCGGGGCGAGCTCGCGTACTCTGTGTCGATGGGTCTCGTGTCCGCCGTCTGCGTCGTCCACCAGCTGCTGCCCGATGCCGGGACCGACGGCGTCACGGCCATCGACAAGCGTCCGACCGACGAGCCGGTCCGCGTGGGGCCGTACGGTCTCCGCGGCGACGTGCAGGTGAGCCGCAAGCACCACGGCGGCCGCACGAAGGCCGTCTACGCGTACTCGGAGGACGACGCCGCCTACTGGGCGGGGGAGCTCGGTCGCGAGATCCCGCCGGGACTGTTCGGTGAGAACCTGCGGGTCGACGGCGTCGAGGCATCGGGCGCGGTCATCGGCGAGCGCTGGCGGGTGGGCGACACCCTCGTGCTCGAGGTCGCCTCACCCCGCACCCCCTGCGCGACCTTCGCCCGGCGGATGCGCGAGCCGCGCTGGGTGCGCCGGTTCGACGAGGCGGGGCGCCCGGGCGCCTACCTGCGGGTCGTGAAGAGCGGCGACGTGAGGACGGGTGACCCGATCGAGGTCATCTCGCGTCCGGAGCACGGGGTCACGGTGGCCGGCTGGTTCGCCGCGGGAGACGCCGACCAGGCCCGCGCCCTGCTCGAGGCCGACGCCGCGGGCGAGGTCGACCTCGTCCCCGAGCTGCGGGCCGCCGTCGAGAAGGTCCTCCTCCGCGCCGCCGTCTGACGCGCACCGCGGGTTGCGCCCGCCTGAGGCGGCGTCGCTCGCGCGGGGGCGGCGACGCGGCGCCCAGCGGGCGGAACCCGCCCGCCACCCCCGCTCGCGAGGACCGATCGCGAGCTACGCCCAGCTGCCCGAGCGGGCGGTGGCGGCCGACGCGATGAGCGCGGCGACCTGGGCGAAGTCCTCCCGGATCCGGCCCGCGGTGACGCGGATGTGCGCGGGCGCGCCGGTGATCGGCGGCGCGGCGAGGAACGACGAACCACCGGCGACGCGGATGCCCGACGCCGCCAACGCCACCATCGCGGCGCGCTCGTCGGCGACGGGGATCCACGCGTTGATCCCGTCGGCCGGCTCGTGGGCGACCCCGAGCCGGGTCAGCTCCTCGGCGAGGCTGCGCTGGCGGGCGTGGTAGACGCGGCGGGCCTCGTGCACGGCCGAGGCCGACGTGCTCGCGGTGAGCAGCTCGTAGAGGATGGTCTGCAGCATCCGCGAGGTCCAGCCGGGCCCCAGCAGTCGCCGTGCGACGATCCGGTCGACGAGGGGAGCCGGCCCGCCGAGGGCGGCGATGCGGAGGTCGGGCCCGTGCGACTTCGCGAAGCTCCGCACGTGCAGCGTGCGAGCGGGCAGCCACGCCCCCATGCTGTGCGGGGCGGCGGTGCTGATCTCGCCGGAGTGGTCGTCCTCGATGATCACCGGATCGCCGAGGTGCTCGTGGCTGCGCAGCACCCGCGCGAGCTCCTTCGCGCGGGACGCGCTGAGTGACGCCCCGGTCGGGTTGTGCGCGCGGGGCTGCATGATGATCGCCACGGGACCCAGGGCGAGCGCCTTGGCGAGCGCATCCGGCCGCATGCCCTCCGAGTCCACCTCGACCGGCACGCGCTCGCAGCCCAGCGTCTCGAGCAGGTCGAAGAACGGCGGGAAGCAGGGATCCTCGACGACGACGCGGTCGCCGAACCGGACGATCGCGTCGAGCGCACGCGAGATGGCGTCGAGGGCGCCGTCGACGATCGTCAGCGACGCCACGGGCGCCGGCCACGAGGCGCGCAGGGTGCGCTCGAGCTCGGGGAGCACGGGGGAGTTGAGGTAGCTGGCGGTGTCGGCCCGCGTGGGCACCTTCGTCAGGGCCGGGCCGAGGTCGGGCAGCAGCTCCGGATCGGGGGTGCCCGAGGACAGGTCGAGGCGCGCCTCGACGTGGTCTCCCGCCAGGCCGCCGAAGTGCCTCGGCATCCAGGCGGTGCTGGCCTCGAGCACGAAGCTGCCGGCCCGTCCCCGCGAGGTGATGAGCCCGACGGCCGACAGCGCCTGCCAGGCGCTGCTCACCGTCGCGGGGCTGACGCCGAGCGCCGCGGCGACGGTGCGGACGGTGGGCAGCCGCGCTCCCGGCCCGAGCTCCCCGGCTCTGATCAGCCGGGAGATCGCCGCGGCGATGCCCTCCGGCGTCCGGCTCTCCACCGAGTCCGTGATGACCTCGAGGTCCATGCGTCGACCTGCCTGCCTCTATCGCGACGCGAGGGGATTCGTTACGCTCGCGTCACATCCTGAAACACAAGGGAAATGTTCAGGCTCAATAATAACAAAACGATCGGATTCGCAAAGAGGCGATCCGGACGATTGGGCCAGAAGAGGGAGGAACCACCTTGACGGTTGTGCGGGCAGCGCTCACTCAGACGACGTGGACGGGCGACAAGGACTCGATGCTCGACAAGCACGAGCAGTTCGCGAGGGACGCGAAGGAGCAGGGGGCGCAGGTCATCTGCTTCCAGGAGCTGTTCTATGGTCCGTACTTCGGCATCACGCAGGACAAGAAGTACTACCGGTACGCCGAGGCGGCCGACGGCCCCATCGTGCAGCGCTTCGCCGCCCTGGCCAAGGAGCTCGAGATGGTCATGGTCCTCCCGATCTACGAGGAGGCCGAGATCGGGGTGTACTACAACACCACCGTCGTCGTGGATGCGGACGGCACGATCCTCGGCAAGTACCGCAAGCACCACATCCCTCACGTCGACCGCTTCTGGGAGAAGTTCTACTTCCGTCCGGGCAACCTCGGGTACCCGGTGTTCGACACGGCCGTCGGCCGCATCGGCACCTACATCTGCTACGACCGGCACTTCCCGGAGGGATGGCGGGAGCTCGGCCTGAACGGCGCCCACATCGTCTTCAACCCGAACGCCACCAAGCCCGGCCTGTCGAACCGGCTGTGGGAGGTCGAGGGGCCGGCCGCGGCCGTCGCCAACGGCTACTTCGTGGTGCAGCCCAACCGCGTCGGTCGCGAGGACAACGAGTACGGCGACCTCGCGGTCGACTTCTACGGCACCAGCCAGGTGATCGACCCGCGCGGGAACTTCGTGGGGGAGCGCGGCTCGGGCACCGAGGAGGAGCTGCTCATCCGCGACCTCGAGATGGACATGGTCCAGGAGATGCGCGACGACTGGCAGTTCTACCGCGACCGCCGTCCCGACTCGTACACCGCCATCCCGCAGCCGTAGCCGACCCGACCTCGCAGCGAAGCGACGAAGAGGACGAAGAGAAGGAGCCCGAACCCATGGCCACCACCCTCATCACCGGCGGTACCGTCGTCAGCGCCACGGGGCGCGGACAGGCCGATGTGCTGGTCGACGGCGAGACCATCGCCGCCGTGCTCGAGCCCGGCAGCGTGCTGCTCGGGACCGACCTGAAGTCGACCGTCGACACCGTGATCGACGCGACGGGCAAGTACGTGATCCCGGGCGGGATCGACGCGCACACCCACATGGAGATGCCGTTCGGCGGCACCTTCGCGTCGGACACCTTCGAGACCGGCACCCGCGCCGCGGCGTGGGGCGGGACCACCTCCATCGTCGACTTCGTGGTGCAGTACCCGGATCAGAACATCCTCGACCAGTACCACGCCTGGCACGAGAAGGCGGCGGGCAACTGCGCGATCGACTACGGCTTCCACCAGATCCTGTCGGATGTGCAGGACTCGTCGCTCACCGCCATGGACGAGCTCATCGAGGAGGGCGTGACGAGCTTCAAGCTCTTCATGGCCTACAAGGGCGTGTTCCTCTCCGACGACGGCCAGATCCTGCGGGCGTTCCAGAAGGGCGCCTCCAACGGCGCGATGATGATGATGCACGCCGAGAACGGCGCGATCATCGACGTGCTCGTGAAGCAGGCGCTCGAGGCGGGGAACACCACCCCCTACTTCCACGGCACCACCCGCCCGTGGCAGGCCGAGGAGGAGGCCACCCACCGCGCGATCATGCTCGCCGACCTCACCGGAGCGCCGCTGTACGTGGTGCACGTGAGCGCGAAGCAGGCGGTCGAGCAGATCGCCGGGGCCCGCGACCGCGGACTCAACGTCTTCGGCGAGACCTGCCCGCAGTACCTCTACCTCTCCCTCGAGGACCAGCTCGGCGCGACCAGCGAGGAGTGGGGCGACTTCGAGGGCGCCAAGTGGGTGTGCTCGACGCCGCTGCGCTCGAAGCACGAGGGGCACCAGCACCACATGTGGCAGTCGCTGCGCACCAACGACATCCAGATGGTCTCCACCGACCACTGCCCGTTCTGCATGAAGGGGCAGAAGGACATGGGAATCGGCGACTTCTCCAAGATCCCGAACGGGATCGGCTCGGTCGAGAACCGGATGGACCTCATGTACCAGGGCGTCGTGACCGGTCAGATCACCCTCGAGCGCTGGGTCGAGATCACCTCCACGACCCCCGCGCGCATGTTCGGCATGTACGGCAAGAAGGGCGTCATCCAGCCCGGAGCGGACGCCGACATCGTGGTCTACGACCCGAACGGCCACACCTCGATCGGCCTGGGCAAGGCGCACCACATGAACATGGACTACTCCGCCTGGGAGGGCTACGAGATCGACGGCCACGTCGACACCGTGCTCTCGCGCGGCAAGGTCATCGTCGACGACGACCAGTACATCGGCGCGAAGGGCGACGGCAAGTACTTCAAGCGCGGTCTGAGCCAGTACCTGGTCTGAGCGGCCCACCCCCATCCACCCACCGGATCCGAGGAGACACACAGCATGGAATTCGGCGCGGTCGTCCAGACCAACCCACCCGCGGCCCGCACGGTCGGGCTCGCGAAGCTCAGCGAGCAGTACGGCTTCGACTACTTCTGGACCTTCGACTCGCACCTGCTCTGGCAGGAGCCGTACGTGATCTACAGCCAGATCCTCGCGGAGACGCACAAGATCAAGGTCGGCCCGATGGTGACGAACCCCGCCACCCGCGACTGGACCGTCACGGCCTCGCACTACGCGACCCTCAACGAGATGTACGGAAACCGCACGATCTGCGGCATCGGCCGCGGTGACTCCGCGGTGCGCGTCACCAACGGCGCGCCGACGACGCTGAAGACGCTGCGCGAGTCGATCCACGTCATCCGCGAGCTCGCGAACTCGCGCGCGGTCGAGTACAACGGTGCGACGCTCCAGTTCCCGTGGAGCCACGGCTCCGAGCTCGACGTGTGGGTGGCCGCCTACGGCCCCCTCGCCCTGAAGCTCACCGGAGAGGTCGGCGACGGGTTCATCCTGCAGTGCGGCGACATCGACATCGCCAAGTGGATGATCGACCACGTGCGGGCCGCGGCCGAGAACGTCGGGCGCGATCCCGACGAGATCGCCTTCTGCGTCGCCGCTCCGTTCTACATCGGCGACGACTGGGAGCACATGCGCGACCAGTGCCGCTGGTTCGGCGGGATGGTCGGCAACCATGTCGCGGACATCGTCTCGAAGTACGGATCCGACGGCGCGGTGCCGCAGGCGCTCACCGACTACATCAAGGGCCGAGAGGGCTACGACTACAACGAGCACGGCCGTGCGGGCAACTCGCACACCACGTTCGTGCCGGACGAGATCGTCGACCGGTTCTGCGTCCTGGGCACGGCCGAGCAGCACATCGAGAAGCTGAAGCAGTACGCGGAGATCGGGGTCACCCAGTTCGCCGGCTACCTGCAGCACGACAACAAGGAGGAGACCCTCCGCGTCTACGGCGAGACCGTCATGCCCGCCCTGCGCGACCACATCACGGCCAAGTCATGAGCAGGACGGCCCTTCGCGGGGTGCTGCTGGGGGCGGCCGGCGTGGTGCTGCTGGTCGTCCTCTGGGAGCTCTACAAGGCGGTCGGACCGTCCGGCGGAGTGGTCGTGGGGGGGCTGACCGTCCTCCCGCGCACCACCGACATCGCGATGCCGCACGTCTGGGACATGGTGGCCAGCTTCGGTCAGGCCGTCCAGGGCAACAAGGGCAAGACCGTGTTCGGCGCCGTGCTGGAGGCCTCGGCCTTCTCGCTCGGCATCGCCGCGGTGGGCTGGGTCGTGGGCGTCGTCGTCGGGATGCTGCTCGCGATCCTCATGCAGCGCTTCCGGACCGCCGAGTCAGCGGTCCTGCCGTGGATCATCCTCAGCCAGACCGTGCCCCTCATCGCCATCGCCCCGCTCGTGAAGCGCTGGGGGTCGCAGATCGAGATCGGCTCGTTCAGCTGGGCCGACTGGATGTCGGTGGCCGTGATCGCCTCCTACCTCGCGTTCTTCCCGGTGTCGGTCGGAGCGCTCCGCGGACTGAACTCGCCCGATCGCATCCACGTCGAGCTCTTCCGCACCTACTCCGTGGGCTGGTGGCGCACGCTGTTCCGGCTCCGCCTCCCGGCGAGCGTGCCCTACCTGCTCCCGGCGCTCCGCCTCGCCGCCGCCAACGCCGTCATCGGCACGGTCGTCGCCGAGGTCTCCATCGGGCTGCGCGGCGGGATCGGCCGCATGATCATCGAGTTCGCCCAGCAGGCGTCGGGGGATCCCGCACGCACCTGGGCTCCAATCTTCGGAGCCATCGTCGTCGGCCTCATCGCCGCCGGCTTCATCGGCCTCATCGGCCTGGTGCTCCGCCGATTCCGCAGAGGGGAGGTGCCCGCGTGACCGACGCGAGCACGACAGAGGCCGCCGTCCAGGTGACGGGGGTCGACAAGATCTTCACCACGAAGAAGAAGGCGACCGTGACGGCGCTGGAGAAGATCGACCTCACCGTCGCGCCGGGCGAGTTCGTCTCGCTCATCGGGCCGTCCGGATGCGGCAAGTCGACTCTCCTCCGGCTCATCGCCGACCTCGAGACCCCGTCCACCGGCACGCTGACGGTCTTCGGCAAGACGGCCCGTCAGGCCCGGATCGACCAGGAGTACGGCATCGCCTTCCAGCAGGCGGGACTCCTGCCCTGGCGCACCGTGCGCGGCAACATCGAGCTCCCGCTCGAGCTGCACAAGGTGTCGCCGCAGGCCCGCCGCGCCCGGTCGGACGAGCTGCTCGGCATGGTGGGCCTCGGCGACTTCGCCGACAACTACCCCGACCAGCTCTCCGGAGGCATGCAGCAGCGCGTCGCGATCGCCCGGGCGCTCGCCGAGAGCCCGAAGCTGCTGCTCATGGACGAGCCGTTCGGCGCGCTCGACGAGATGACGCGCGAGCGGATGCAGACCGAGCTCCTGCGCATCTGCGGCGAGACCGGAGCGGCCGTGGTGTTCGTGACCCACTCCATCCCGGAGGCGGTGTACCTCTCCGACCGCGTGGTCGTGATGTCGCCGCGACCGGGCCGCATCCGCGACATCCTCCCCGTGAAGCTCGGCTCGGCCGAGGAGCGCGGCGAGGGCCTGCGCGAGGAGGCCGGCTTCTTCGACGCCGTGAGCAAGGTGCGCGAGCTCCTCCACGGCGAGGCGCCGGTGGGCGTCAAGGGAGTGGAGAACCGATGAGGGACTCGTCGAGCCTCGCGCGCACCATCGTGGCGCCGGTGGTGCTCGGCATCGTCGCGCTCGCGCTGTGGCAGCTCGTCGTGGTGCTGCTCGACGTGAAGCCGTTCGTCGTGCCGTCCCCGGCGGCGATCGGGCAGTCGTTCGGCGCCAACCTCCCGACCGTGGTCCAGGGGGCGCTGGTGACCGGCGGCAACGCCCTGGTCGGACTCGTCCTCGGGGCGGTCGTGGGCATCGTGTTCGCCATCGTCGCGGCCCTGGTGAAGGTCATCGACGAGCTGAGCGCGGCCGTCATCGCCGCCATCGCGGTGGTGCCGATCGTGGCGCTCGCGCCGGTGCTGTACTCGATGTTCGGCGCCAACGTCGAGACCGGGCGTCAGCTGGTCGCGGCCATCGCGGTCTTCATCCCGATGTACCTCAACACGCTGCGCGGCCTCCGTCAGGTCCGTCCGGTCCACCGGGACCTCATGACCGCTTACGCGGCGTCGCCGTGGCAGACCACCCGGTACGTCACGCTCCCCGGAGCGCTGCCGTTCCTCTTCACAGGCCTGCGCATCGCGTCGAGCCTCGCCGTCATCTCCGCCCTCATCGCGGAGTACTTCGGCGGACCCGTGGGCGGGCTCGGCAAGTCGATCACCACCGCGGCGTCGAGCAGCAACTACAGCCTCGCCTGGGCGTACGTCCTCGGCGCCATCCTCGTCGGACTCGTCTTCTACTGCGCCACGCTGGCGCTGGAGCGGCTCGTCACCCGACGCCATCGTCCCGCGACCTGATCCGGGAGACCCGGCCGAGACGCACCGATCGGCCGGAGGCAGCACCGCACCACATCCGAAGCACCAGCATCAAGGAGGAAAGCAGTGAAACGCAGCACACGACTCATCACCGGCGCCAGCGCGCTCGCCATCACGGCGCTCGCGCTCGCCGGCTGTTCGACCGGCGGCTCCGACGACACGTCGTCGACCGATTCGGCGTCGGGCGACCTGACCCCCGTCAAGCTGCAGCTGCAGTGGTACTCGCAGGCGCAGTTCGCCGGCTACTACGCCGCGCTGTCGCAGGGGTACTACAAGGACGAGGGCCTCGACGTCCAGATCCTCGAGGGCGCGGCCGACATCGTCCCGATCGACGTCCTCACCTCGGGCGACGCCGACTTCGCGATCTCCTGGGTGCCCAAGGTGCTCGGCTCGATCGAGCAGGGCGCCGCGGTCACCGACATCGCGCAGATCTTCGAGCGGTCGGGCACCACGCAGATCTCGTTCAAGGACAAGAACATCACCGATGCCGCCGCGCTCAAGGGCCACACCGTGGGCAGCTGGGGCTACGGCAACGAGTGGGAGCTCTTCGCCGGCATGAACAAGGCCGGAGTCGCGCTGCCCGACATCTCGCTCGTGCAGCAGGCGTTCGACATGAACGGATTCCTGGCCGGTGACATCGATGCCGCGCAGGCGATGACGTACAACGAGTACGCCCAGGTGCTCGAGACGGTGAACCCCGCCACGGGCAAGCTGTACCAGCCGAGCGACCTCAACGTCATCAACTGGAACGACGAGGGCACGGCGATGCTCCAGGATGCGATCTGGGCCGACTCCGACCGGCTCTCGAGCGACTCCGACTACGCCGACACCGCGGTGAAGTTCATCAAGGCGTCGATCAAGGGCTGGGCGTACGCGCGCGACAACCCGCAGGAGGCGGCGACCATCGTCACCGACTCCGGCTCCCAGCTCGGGGCGAGCCACCAGCTCTGGATGACCAACGAGGTCAACAAGCTGATCTGGCCCAGCGAGAACGGCGTCGGCATGATCAACCAGGACGAGTGGGACCAGACGGTCTCGATCGCGAAGGGCACGCCGAACGAGACCGGCTCCACCATCATCACCTCCGACCCGCCGGAGTCGGCCTACTCGAACGAGTACGTCGAGAAGGCGCTCCAGGAGCTGAAGGACGAGGGGGTCGACGTCAACGGCGCCGACTTCGCGCCCATCACCGTCGAGCTGAAGGAGGGCGGCAACTAGCCGTCCTCCCCACCCCTGATCCGTCACTTTCGGCTAGTCGCGGGCCTCCGCACCAGCCGAAAGTGACGGATCGGGGATCGCACGACCCGCACCACCACCGCACCACCCGCACCACACCACGAAGGACACACCGTGACTCTCGACCCCGCCGACCAGCAGCTCGCCCTCGAGCTCGATCGCGCCCACGTCTTCCACTCCTGGTCGGCCCAGGGGTCGCTCAAGCCCATGGTCATCGCCGGGGGAGCCGGCTCGACGGTCTGGGACTTCGAGGGGCATGAGTACCTCGACTTCTCGAGCATGCTCGTCAACACCAACATCGGGCACCAACATCCCGCCGTGGTCGCCGCCATCAAGGAGCAGGCCGACGTGCTCGCGACCGTCGGGCCCGCGTTCGCGAACCTGACCCGGGGCCAGGCGGCCGAGCGCATCCTCGCCCGGGCCGGCGACGGCTTCACGAAGGTGTTCTTCACCAACGGCGGGGCGGATGCGAACGAGAACGCCATCCGCATGGCCCGCCTCTACACGGGGCGCGACAAGGTGCTCTCGATGTACCGCTCGTACCACGGCAACACAGGCGCCGCGATCGTCGCGACCGGAGACTGGCGGCGCATCCCCAACGAGTACTCGCGCGGCCACGCGCACTTCTTCGGCCCGTTCGCGTACCGCTCGGAGTTCTGGTCGGCCAGCGTGGAGGAGGAGGGCGAGCGCGCTCTGCACCACCTCCGCCGGGTCATCCAGGCCGAGGGTCCCGCGTCGATCGCCGCCATCCTGATCGAGACCGTGCCCGGCACCGCCGGCGTGCTGGTCCCACCGCCCGGCTATCTGGCGGGGGTGCGGGCCCTGGCCGACGAGTACGGCATCGTCCTCATCTTCGACGAGGTGATGGCCGGGTTCGGCCGCACGGGCGGCTGGTTCGCGTTCCAGTCCCTCGCCGAGGACGGCGAGGTCGTCGCCCCCGACCTCATCACCTTCGCCAAAGGCGTCAACTCCGGATACGTGCCCGCGGGCGGCGTCATCATCTCGCCCGCGATCGCGGAGCAGTTCGACGATGCGGTCTACCCCGGAGGTCTCACCTACTCCGGTCACCCCCTGGCCATGGCGGCCATCGTCGGCACCCTCGACGCGATGGAGTCCGAGGGCATCGTGGCGCACG
This sequence comes from Cnuibacter physcomitrellae, assembly GCF_014640535.1. NCBI lineage: Bacteria > Bacillati > Actinomycetota > Actinomycetes > Micrococcales > Microbacteriaceae > Cnuibacter > Cnuibacter physcomitrellae. The sequence goes on along the minus strand of NZ_BMHD01000001.1, from coordinate 1,058,536 downwards.
CCGCCCACGTCGGCGCCGACCTGCTCGCGCCGGGCCTGGCGGAGCTGGCGGAGAAGCACAGGACCATCGGCGACGTGCGGGGCCTCGGCGTCTTCTGGGCGCTCGACCTCGTCGCCGACCGCGACAGCCGTGAGCCGCTGTCGGCATCCGGAGTCGGGGCGCTCAAGAGCGACCTGCTCGCGCGGGGCCTGCTCCCGTTCACGGCCGACAACCGCATCCACGTCGTGCCGCCGTGCGTCGTCACCGACGACGAGGTGGCGCGGGCGCTGGCGATCTACGACGAGGCCTTCACCGCCTTCGAGAACGCCTGACACGAAGAACGCAGGGGCTCCGGCGTCACATCGATCTCTCGTCGACGTGAGGCCGGGGCCCCTGCGTTCTTCGGTACGGCGGCGCTCAGGCCCGGGCGACCTGGTTCGTCCGGATGGCGGGGGTGCCGTACCCGTCGAGGATCGTCTCGACGACGGAGCCCGCGATGGCGATGACGGCCAGGGCGGCGAGGATGAGGAGGAAGACGAGCATGGCGGGACCTTTCTGTGCGAGACGGACGGGATTCGTTGCGTCTGCAACCATTCTCGGACGGTCCTCCCTTTAGCACAATCGCATAGTTCTGAAGTGCTCGTGTAGTATCCCTTCATGGACGTACGGAGACTCGAACTCCTCCGCGAGCTGGCCGAGCGCGGCAGCATCACCGAGGTCGCCCGGGCCACCCACCGCACCCCGAGCGCGGTGTCGCAGCAGCTGCGCGTGCTCGAGCGCGAGGCGGGGCTGCCCCTGACGGAGAAGTCCGGGCGCGGCATCGTCCTGACCGACGCGGGCCGTGCCCTCGCGCGCAGCGCCGCCGACATCGCCGTCGCGATCGAGCGAGCCGAGGCGCTGTGGGACGAGTTCCGCAACGACCCCACGGGCGAGGTCTCGCTGTCGACCTTCCCGACCGGAGGTCAGATGCTGCTCCCGGGGCTCGTGAAGCGCCTCGACTCCCTGGGCGGCCTGGTGCTCACCTGCGCCGACCGCGACGTGGACTCCGCGGAGTTCCCCCTCCTCACGGCCGACTTCGACATCGTGCTCGCCCACTCGCCGACCGATCCGCCGCAGAACTGGAACTCGACCGAGGTCACCGCGGTCAAGCTCATGACCGAGCCGCTCGACATCGCCCTCCCGCCCGGTCATCCCCTGGCGCAGAAGGAGGTGCTCGACCCGGAGGACCTCGTCGGCGAGCAGTGGATCGGGGTGCCCTGGGGGTACCCCTTCGAGCGCACGATCCACGACATCTCGGCCGCCGCCGGGTCGCCGATGGACGTGGTGCAGCGCTTCGGTGACACCCGCGTCACCGAGGCGTTCGTCGCCGCCGGGCTCGGCGTGGCGGTCCTGCCCTGCTACACCGCGGGCGGGGCGTACCGCGACCAGATCGTGCTGCGGAACCTCCGCGGCGTCGTCGCCGAACGGCACATCTACGCGCTCATGCGACCCGACCGCGCCGAGCGTCTCGCGGTGCGCACGGTCATCGATGCGCTCAGAGCGGAAGCGGCCGAGGTCATCGATGCGAACCGCCACCGCAACCCGCCGACCGAGTAAAATGCTTCGGTGAGTACGTTCAAGAAGACGCCGTTCATGCTGAACGTCCGCGACCTCGAGGGCCGTCCTGGCGAGATGCGGGAGAAGGATCTCGACATCACGCTCAGCGAGCGGATGGGGGAGGGCCTCCTCGCCGTGCAGCAGGGATCGACACTCCATGTCGACGCCCGACTCGAGTCGGTGCACGAGGGGATCCTCGTCACCGCCGAGGTGACCGCCGTCGCCGACGGGGAGTGCGGCCGCTGCCTCCGCGAGATCAGCCAGCCTGTCGAAGTCGAATTCCAGGAGCTTTTCGCGTATCCTTCTGAGGAAGCTTTTGACTCTGTGGTCGAGGCCGACCATGTCGACCTCGAACCGCTGGTCAGGGATGCGGTGGTGCTGTCACTGCCGTTCCAGCCGGTGTGCAGCCCGGATTGTCCCGGCCTCGACCCCGCCACGGGGGAGCGGCTGCAGGAGAATGCAGTGGGTGCGGCACCTTCCGACGTAGACCCCCGGTGGGCGGCGTTGGCCGGCCTGGCGGCTTCCGCAGACCCGGACGACGAGAAGCACTGACTCGGGTCACCAGAGCCCGGCGCGGTGAGATGCGCCTGGCACGACCCCGACGACAAGAAGAGAGACGATACCCATGGCTGTTCCCAAGCGGAAGAAGTCGCGTTCGAACACCCACGCCCGACGCTCGCAGTGGAAGGCCGAGGTCCCCACCCTGGTCAAGACCGTCGAGAACGGCAAGACCACCTACAGCCTCCCGCACCGCGCGAAGGTCGTCGAAGACAGCGCCGGTACGCCGCTGTTCCTCGAGTACAAGGGCCGCAAGGTCGCCGACGTTTGATCCGAGGCGGTCGATGCCTGGCATCGACGCATCGGAGGAAGGCGCGATGCGCGTGACCTCCCCTCAGCAGCGAGCTGGAGGAGACCACGGCGCCTCGCGCCTTCTGTCGACCCTGCAGATCGATCTCGATCGGGATCTCCTCGATCTCGCCCTGACGCACCGCTCGTACTCCTACGAGCACGGCGGCATCCCCACGAACGAGCGCCTCGAGTTCCTCGGCGACTCCATCCTGGGCCAGGCCGTCACAGTCATGCTCTACACGTCCTACCCCGACCTCGACGAGGGCGAGCTCGCGAAGCGGCGGGCGAGCCTGGTGTCGACGGTGGCGCTGGCCGACATCGGCCGGACCATCGGCCTCGGTGAGCACATCAAGCTCGGCAAGGGCGAGGAGCTGACGGGCGGACGCGACAAGTCCTCCATCCTGGCCGATGCGATGGAGGCGCTCATCGGCGCCACCTACCTCGATCTCGGGCCCGACGCCGCGACCGCGCTGGTGCTGCGCCTCGTCGATCCCCTGGTGAGGGATCCGCGCCGCTTCGGCATCTCGATGGATCCGAAGACCGCACTCCAGGAGGCCGCGGCCGAGCGCGGCTACGGCGCACCCGTCTACGACATCGAGTCGACCGGGCCCGACCATCAGAAGACCTTCATCGCCACGGTCACCCTGTCGCCCACGGCCGGCTCCGCCGAGCCGGTCGCCGAGACGGGCGAGGGCAGCAGCAAGAAGCAGGCCGAGATGAACGCGGCGGCTGCGGCGTTCACGACGCTCACCGAGGGCTGACGTGCCGGAGCTGCCCGAGGTCGAGGTGGTGCGGGCCGGGCTCGAGCCCGCGGTCAGCGGTGCGGTGATCCTCGGCGTCGAGGTGTTCGAGCCACGGTCGCTGAAGCGTCACGATCAGCTCCTCGGAGCCTTCGACGCGCTGCTCACGGGTCGGCGGATGCTCGGAGCCGGCCGCCGGGGGAAGTTCCTGTGGCTCCCGCTCTCGGCGATCCAGGGCGACGAGTCGCCGCTCGCGCTCGTCGCGCATCTGGGCATGAGCGGCCAGGTGCTGCTCCGGGAGCCGGGGTACGAGGAGTCGGGACTCCTGCGCATCCGACTGCACGTGGAGCACCCGGAGCACGGTGAGCTGTGGGTGAACTTCGTCGACCAGCGCATCTTCGGCTCGATGGCCGTCGATCGTCTCGTCCCCGCGGACGACGGCCGGGAGGCCGGGTGGTTCGGTCCGGGCCTCGCCCACGACGTGGGCGACGTCGAGGCCGCTGTCGACGACGCGCTCGCCCCGCTGACGCCCGCGCTCCTCGCCGAGTGGCGGAGCGGCGTCCCCTCGCAGGTCGCCCACATCGCGCGCGATCCGCTCGACCCGGCCTTCGACGACGACGCGTTCCTCGCTGCGCTGTCGAAGCGCCGCACCGGGATCAAACGCGCCCTCCTCGATCAGACGCTCGTGTCGGGCATCGGGAACATCTACGCCGACGAGTCGCTCTGGGCGGCGCGGGTGCACTACGAGCATCCGACCGATCGGCTGCCCCGCGCCCGCGCCCGCGTGCTGCTCGCCGAGGTGCGTCTCGTGCTGGAGAAGGCATTGGCCGAGGGCGGCACCAGCTTCGATGCCCAGTACGTCAACGTCAACGGCGCCTCGGGCTACTTCTCCCACAGCCTCAACGCCTACGGCCAGCAGGGGAAGCCGTGTCCCCGCTGCGGCACGCCGATCGTGCGGGAGCAGTTCATGAACCGCGGCTCCCACCTCTGCCCGCGCTGCCAGCGTCGCCCCCGGGCGCCACGCACGGCGGCCTAGTGTCACCAATGGTGATGTCTTCCTGTTCTGCAGGAGAACGGTCGTCTGCGATCCGACGGCTTGGATAGACGCGGCTGGATGGTCCTTGCGACTAGACCCTGCAAGGTCTAAACTTCGGGTATGTGGACCGTCGACCTCGGGTTGATCGAGGATTGGCTGATGGACCTGGATGACGACACATATGACCAGGTCATCGCTGCCATCGAACTCCTCCAGGAACACGGCCCACAGCTGGGACGTCCCCTCGTGGACACGGTGAAGGGATCCTCGTACAAGAACATGAAGGAGCTTCGACCCGGCTCATCCGGTAAGTCGGAGCTGAGGGTGCTGTTCGCCTTCGATCCCCAGCGACAAGCGATCGTGCTGGTCGCCGGCGACAAGGCCGGTAACTGGAAGACGTGGTACCGGGAGAACATCCCGATCGCAGACGCTCGTTTCACAGAGCATCTGGCCCAGATGAAGAAGCAGACCGAGAAGAACAAGACGAAGAGGAAGTGATCACGATGGCTCTTACTCCGGAGCAGCTGCTTGAGAAGCGTCCCGCGAACCGTGCACGTGTCGACGCGCAGAAGGAGCGGATGCTGGGCGAGGTGCGGGCGTACCGGCTGCGCGAACTCCGTGAGCAACTCGGACTCAGCCAAGCTCAGCTCGCCGAGCGCATCGGTGTCGGTCAGCGCCAGGTCTCGAAGATCGAGAACGGCGATCTCGACAGCGCCCGCGTCGGCACGATTCGGAAGTACATCGAAGCTGTCGGCGGCGACCTCGTCGTCGAGTACGTCGCCGGTGATAGCCGACTGCAGGTCGCCTGATCGGGCCCAGCATCTTCGTCGACCGCAGGGTTCTCCTGAGCGCTGATCCTCTCCTGTGTCCTCGACGTCCGACTTCAGCGTGAACGTCCTCGCAGCATCGACGCCTACGGGGCCAGCGGCGTGAGCCCTGCCCACCCCGGCCCGTGCCGAATCCCGGGACCTCCCTGTGGAGCCGTCCTCGAGGCGGCGAAGGCGGGCCGGTCTGACTCCGGCACCGCCTCAGGCGCTGGTGCCGGCGGCCGTCGGCGCGTCGGCGGGGGCGGGCTTGTAGCGGTCGTGGGCGATCAGGTGGCCGACGAGGGCGGCGACGACGGTGACGCCGCCGGCGGCGAGGAGGCCGGCGCCGATGTGGAGCTGGAGGAGGAGCGCCCCCACGCCCGCGCCCGCCGCGATGAGCACGATGGCGGCTCCGCGCCGGAACCACGGTTGGCCCTTGCCGCCGGCGAGGCGGGAGTCGGCGGCGAATCCGGTGATGGTCGAGGTCACGACCACGGTCGTGACGTCCTTGACGGCGATGTGGCGGGCCGTCGCGGCCTGGAGGCCCATCGATCCGGCGAGGAGCACGGTGATCACGTACTCCCACGGGTCCGGCGGCGCCCCGTGGGTGAGGAAGAGGGCGATGCCGAGACCGAGGATGACCACGCCGACGGCGAAGAACGTCCACGTCGAGCGGTTCGACCACCCGCTCTTCACCGGCCGGAGGATGCGCCCGCCGATGACCGCGCCGAGCATGAACGCGAAGAGCGCGAGCAGCGGTCCGAACCAGGGCAGGTCGTCCGCTCCGGCGACCGCCATGCCCAGGATCACCACGTTGCCGGTCATGTTGCCGGCGAACACCTTGTCGAGGCCCAGGTAGCCGATCGCGTCGACGATGCCGGTCGAGAACGTCAGGGCCAGCATGAGCGCGATGTGGACGTTGTCGCGCGAGCTGCGGAGGCGGGTGAGCATGGGCATGACCGTATCCGCCGTAACAGAGCCGAAGCAAACGGACGCTAGCCTCGGACCCATGACCCACCCCACCGTGCTGCAGCCCGGATCAGGGCCGATCCGCGCCGCCGAGTACCTCCCCGCGACCGCCGGGCACGTCCTCTGGGGCCGGCTGCCCAGCGCATCCGACAGCCCTGTGCTCACGATCGACCCGGGCACCGACGTGACGATCGACACGATCAGTCATGAGGGCGTCATGGAGGACCAGGGCCGCGATCCGCTCGCGTACTTCCGCTCGAAGGGCGTCGACGGCGACGGCGTGCTGCAGGATGCGATCGCGCTGGCGGCGTCCGACTACCCGCGCGATCCCGCGCACGACGGCCCGCACGTCGTGACGGGCCCGATCGCGGTGCGCGGGGCGCGCCCGGGCGATCTGCTCAAGATGACCGTGCTCGAGACCTCGCTGCGTGTGCCCTACGGCGTCATCACGAACCGCCACGGCAAGGGTGCGCTCCCCGGGGAGTTCCCGGAGGGTCCCGACAACGTGAGCGTCTTCGCCTCGGCGATCGAGGACGGCCGGTTCGGCACGTTCCCCATCGCCCCCGGCAGCGACCGGTCGGTGCGGTTCCCGCTCGCGCCGTTCCTCGGCATCATGGGTGTCGCGACCGAGTCGCCGCTACGTCCACACTCCGTCCCGCCGGCCGAGTACGGCGGCAACATCGACATCAAGCTCCTCACCGTCGGCTCGTCCCTCTACCTCCCGGTCCAGGTGCCGGACGCGCTGGCCTACGTCGGCGACCCGCACTTCGCGCAGGGCGACGGCGAGGTGGCGCTCACGGCGATGGAGGCCTCGCTGCGGGTGACGGTCCGCTTCGACCTGCTGTCGCAGTCGGACGCGCTCGCCGAGTTCGGCGCGGTGGCGGGGCCGCTCGCCGAGACGAGCGAGTTCCTCGTGCCCACCGGGCTCGACGAGGACCTCGACGTCGCCGTGGCGAACTGCGTCCGAGCGTCGATCGCACTGCTCGAGGCGCGCTGGGGTCTCGACCGCGCGCACGCGCTGGCGTACCTCTCCGCGGCGACGGACTTCGACATCTCCCAGGTGGTCGACATCGTCAAGGGCGTGCACGCCCGCATCCGGAAGGCGGACTTCGATGTCTGAGCAGCGCGCACAGTCGGACCGCGTCGTGCCCGTCGTCGAGGGTGAGCTCCCGGAGGGTCTCGTCGAGGCGTTCTGGGAGTACGAGGACGCCCTCATGGCGAACGACACGGAGGCGCTCGATCGGCTGTTCGCACCGGGCGACTCGACGATGCGGACCGACGCGTCGGGGCTCCTGGTCGGGCACGAGCGCATCGGCGCGTTCCGCCGGATGCGGGGCGGGACGCCGGCCCGCACGATCGCCGAGGTGCGGATCCGGGTGGTGTCGCCGGCGGCGGCGCTGATCGTCTCGATCAGCCGCGCGGCCAAGGGCGGTACGGGTGTGCAGACGCAGCTCTGGGAGCGCCTGTCCGACCAGGGCTGGGCGATCACCGGCGCTCACGTGCAGGCCGCGCCGCCGCCCTTCGACCGGAGCGTCTGGCGGGCCGTGGGAGATCCGCTCGCCGCGCCGACCGCATCCGGGCCGCTCGACGGGATGACGGTCGCCGTGAAGGACCTCTTCGCGGTCGGCGGCTTCGCGGTCGGTGCGGGCATCCCCGACTACCTCGCGGAGTCGCCGGTCGAGGAGGCCGACGCGGATGCGGTCGCGGCCCTGCGCGCTGCGGGGGCGGCCGTGCTCGGCATCGCCCGCACCGACGAGTTCGCCTACAGCGTCGCCGGACGCAACGTCCACTACGGCACCCCGCCCAACCCCGCGGTGCCCGGGGCGATCCCCGGGGGGTCCTCGAGCGGACCCGCGTCGGCGGTCGCGCTCGGACAGGCCACGATCGGACTCGCCACCGACACCGCGGGCTCGATCCGCGTGCCCGCTTCGTATCAGGGCCTGTGGGGGCTCCGCACCACGCACGGGGCAGTCAGCGCGGAGGGGCTCGTGCCCCTGGCGCCGTCGTTCGACACGATCGGATGGCTGACCCGCTCGGCGGCGACGCTCGAGGCCGCCGCGGTCGCGTCGCTCGATCCCGCGATGCAGGCCGTCGCCCCGGAGACGTTCGTCGTGTCCAGCGATCTGGTCGAGAGCTGCACTCCGGAGGTGCGGGCCGCCTTCGACGGCTTCATCGCGGATCTCGGCGGGGTGGAGGTCGTCGACCTGGGCGACCTCGACGAGATGTTCACGACCTTCCGCACGGTGCAGGGCGCCGAGGCGTGGGCTGCCGACGGGGCGTGGATCTCCGCGCACCCCGGCGTGCTCGGACCGGACGTGGCCGAGCGGTTCGAGATCGCCTCGCGGACCAGCGCCGCCGAGGCGGACGCCGCTCGGGCCCGCCTCGTCGAGCTTCGCGGGCGGCTCGACGCCGTGCTCGACGGCCGCGTGCTGCTGCTGCCGAGCACATCGTCCACGGCGCCCGGGCTCGACGCCTCGCCCGAGGAGATCGCCGCCGTGCGCGCGGGCACGCTCCGGATGACCGCCGTCGCGGGAGTGGGCGGGTACCCGGCGGTCTCGGCGCCGGTGCTGTCGGCTCCGTCGGCCGTGCTCTCGGGCCGCCTCGCTCCGCTCGGCCTGTGCCTCGTCGGCCCGCGCTACACCGACCTCTCCCTGATCGCCCTCGCGTCGTCGTTCACCGCCTGAGCCGGGGCACGCGCACGAAACACGGGTGAAACACCGGTTTCGTACGATGGGGGTCACGAAACAGTGCTCTCACGTCGAGACAGGAGCCTCCCATCAGCACGCTGCCGATCAACCCGCCGCCTCGCCTCCTGATGGGCCCCGGCCCGATCAACGCCGACCCGCGCGTGCTGCGCGCGATGTCCGCCCAGCTGGTGGGTCAGTACGACCCGGCGATGACCGGGTACATGAACGAGACGATGGAGCTCTACCGCCAGGTCTTCAAGACGCGCAACCGGCAGACGCTCCTCGTCGACGGCACGTCGCGGGCGGGCATCGAGGCGGCGATCGTCAGCCTGGTCAGCCCCGGAGACCGCGTGCTCGTGCCGATCTTCGGCCGCTTCGGTCATCTGCTGCGTGAGATCGCCGAGCGCGCCGGCGCCGAGGTGCACGTGATCGAGAAGGAGTGGGGCCAGGTCTTCACCGAGGCCGAGATCGCGTCGGCGCTCCGGAGCGTCCAGCCTAAGCTCCTCGCGGTCGTGCACGGCGACACCAGCACGACGGTGGCGCAGCCGCTCGAGGGCCTCGGCGAGCTGTGCGCGAAGCACGGCGTGCTGTTCTACACCGACGTCACCGCCAGTCTCGGCGGCAACCCGTTCGACACGGATGCGCTGGGTCTCGACGCCGTCACGGCCGGGCTCCAGAAGTGCCTCGGCGGGCCGTCCGGATCCGCGCCCGCGACGTTCTCGCCCCGCGCCGTCGAGGTCATCGACTCGCGGAAGAGCATCGAAGCGGGCATCGCGTCGAGCGCCGACGAGGTGCACGCCACCCGCATCCGCTCGAACTACCTCGACCTCGCGATGATCTTCGACTACTGGGGCGAGAAGCGCCTCAACCATCACACCGAGGCGACGAGCATGCTGTACGGCGCGCGCGAATGCGCCCGCCTGCTGGTGGAGGAGGGCGTCGACGCCGCGGTCGAGAGGCACCGCGTGCACGGCGCGGCGATGCTGGCCGGCGTGCAGGGCCTCGGTCTGGCCACGTTCGGCGACCTCTCGCACAAGATGAACAACGTCGTCGCGGTGGTGATCCCCGACGGCGTGAACGGGGACGCGGTCCGCGGCGAGCTGCTGGAGGACTTCGGCATCGAGATCGGAACCTCGTTCGGACCGCTGCACGGCAAGGTCTGGCGCATCGGCACCATGGGCTACAACGCCCGCAAGGATGCGGTGCTCACCACGCTCGCCGCCCTCGAGACGGTGCTGCGCCGACAGGGCGCGGCCGTGGTCCCGGGCGGGGGAGTGGATGCGGCGTACCAGGCGTACGCGTCCTCGGTCGTGGACACGTCGGCAGACGAGGGGAGCGCGGCATGAGCGTCCTGGCCTCGACGAGCGCCGCGGAGATCCTCGAGCGCTGCGATCGGCTCGCCACGTTCTCCTCGCTTCCGGATGGGCTGATCCAGCGGGTCTATCTCTCGAAGGAGCATCGCGAGGTCAACGACCTCGTCGCGGAGTGGATGCGTCAGGCGGGCATGCGCACCTGGCAGGATGCGGCGGGCAACCTCTGCGGCCGGCTCGAGGGCCGCGAGCAGGGTCTGCCCGCACTGCTGCTCGGCTCGCACCTCGACACCGTCCCGTCCGCGGGGAGGTACGACGGGATCCTCGGCGTCCTGTCGGCCATCGCGGTGGTCGAGCGCATCCATGCGTCCGGTCGAGAGCTGCCGTTCGCGCTCGAGGTCGTGGCGTTCGCCGACGAGGAGGGCACCCGCTTCGGCCGCGCCCTGCTCGGCAGCCGCGCGCTCGCGGGCACCTGGGAGGACGAGTGGTGGGCGCTCGAGGACGAGCACGGCGTCTCGCTGCGCCAGGCGTACCTCGACTTCGGTCTCGACCCCGAACGGATCGCCGACGCCGCCCGGCGCCCGGAGGAGCTCGTCGGGTACCTCGAGTCGCACATCGAGCAGGGGCCGTACCTGGAGGACGAGAACAAGGCGCTGGGCGTCGTGAGCTCGATCGCCGGCGCGCGCCGCTTCCTCATCACCATCCACGGGCGGGCCGGCCACTCGGGCACCCCGTACGAGCGGCGACGCGACGCGCTCGCCGGCGCCTCCGACGCGATCCTCGCGATCGAGCGGATCGCCCGCTCCGCGCAGCTCATCGCCACGGTCGGGCACCTCGAGGTGTGGCCGGATGCGGTCAACGTGATCCCGGGGCGCGTCGAGTTCAGCCTCGACCTCCGGGGTGAGTACGACTCGGAGCGCGATCGCATCTGGGACGTCATCCAGGACATGCTGAGCGACATCTGCCGCCAGCGCCGGCTGCGCTGGGAGAGCGTGCAGACGCACTCGGCGCCCGCCGCATCCTGCAGCCCGAGGCTCAAGGGCGTGATCTCCGCCGGGATCAAGGCGACGGGGGACCACCGTCCGATGTCGCTGTTCTCGAAGGCGGGTCACGACGCCATGGCGGTCGCCGAGATCGCGGAGATCGGGATGATGTTCATCCGCTGCGAGGGCGGCGTCAGCCATCATCCCGACGAGCACGTCACGGAGGACGACGTCGCCAAGGCGCTCGACGCGTTCGAGGCGGCGGTGCTCGCCGTGGTGGACGACACCCCGGAGCCGCTCGCTCCGGTGTCGCCGACGCCGGTCGGGTAGTCCCATGAGCACCACGGTCGGGCGGTCAGGGGCGACGCCGTCGCGTCCGCCGATGAGCATCGGGCAGCGGATCGACCGCTCCTACGGCGACCTCTCGCCGCAGGAGCAGCGGGCCGCCGACTTCATCCTCGACCACCTCGGCGATCTCGCGATCTACTCCGGCACCGAGCTGGCCCAGCGCAGCGGCGTCTCGAAGGCCACGGTGTCGAGGCTCTTCCGCCGGCTCGGCTTCGAGAACGCGCAGGAGGTGCGGGAGCACGCCCGCGCGCTGCGATCGTCCGGTGTGCCGGTGGGCGGCGTCGTGCCCGGCGCCTCGGCCGATCTCGCCGCGCACCTCGTGCGCGAGGTGGAGAACCTCCGGCGGATGCTCGACTCGCTCCCCGCGGGCCGGCTCGAGCAGGTCGCGACGCTGCTCGCCCGCGCCCGCACGGTGACGATCATCGGCCAGCGCAACGGCTTCCCGCTCGCGCTGCACCTCCGTGAGCAGCTGGCGCAGGGCCGGGGGCACGTGCACGTCGCTCCGCTGCCCGGCCAGACCGTGTCGGAGGAGATCGCAGAGCTCGACGCCCGCGACGCGGTCGTGCTCTTCGGGTTCCGCCGACGTGCGGCGGGCTTCGGGCGGATGCTCGACGGCATCGCCTCCCGGGGCGTCCCGATCGTGCTCATCGCCGACGCCTCCGCGCGCCGGTACGCCGACGGCGTCACGACGTGGATCGAGTGCCCTATCGACAGCGTCTCGGCGCTCGACAGCTATGCGTCCGCGATGAGCCTGGTGAACGTCCTCGCGTCGTCGGCGCTCGCGCTGCGCACCCGCGAGTCGCGCACGCGCATCGCGACGATCACGACCCTCTACGACCGCCTAGGCGAGCTCGACCCGAGCTGAAGCGTGCGCGTCCCGCGCCGTCCGTGGGCCCCGGCTTTGTCCAGGTTTCCGTCGCCTTTTCACGAAAGAGCGACGGAAACCTGGACAAAGCCCGCCCGAGTGGGGGCGTGGGCTACATGTCGGCGTAGCGGACGGCGGCGGCGAGGCGCTCGACGGCCTCGGGAGCCGTCATGCGGGTCACGTAGGCGGGCTCGTCGCGCTGGAAGCGCCATCCCTCAGCGAGAGGGCCCGCGTCGACGACGTCGAACCCGAACTCCTCGATCAGGGCGGAGACCGTGGCCTTCGCCGTCTCGTCGTCACCGGCGATGATGAGCGCGCGGCGATCGGGGGTGCCCGGTGCACTGCCGTCGGTGGTGAGGTCGGCCGCCATGATGTTGTTGAACGCCTTCACGACGGTCGAGGTCGGCAGGTGCGCCTGCAGCAGCTCCGCGGTCGTGGTGGTCTCGTCGTCGAGCTCGGCGATCTGCCCGTCGCGCTGCGGGTAGTAGTTGTTCGTGTCGATGACGACCTTGCCGGCCAGGGGCTCGACCGGCACCTGGGCGTAGTTCCTCAGCGGGATGGTGACGACGACCAGGTCGCCCGCTTCACCCGCTTCGGCGGCGGTCGCCGCGCGGGCGGTCGGTCCGAGCTCGGCGATGAGGTCGGAGAGGGTCTCGGGGCCGCGGGAGTTGCTGATCACGGCGTCGTAGCCGTGTCGGACGGCGAGCCGAGCGAGCTGCCCTCCGATGTTGCCTGCGCCGATGATCCCCATGGTCTTCACGTCTGCGATGGTCATGTCGTCGTCAACGCGCGAGGGACACGAGCGCATTCCGGCGCCGTCGTGATCCGGAGGTGCCGCTCAGTCGAGCGGAAGCCTGTCCGGCACGTCACGGTCGTCGTCCCCGCCGAGCCCCGTGCAGTCGACCTCCAGCACGTCGTGCGCGACGAGGTAGGGGCGTGCGCCGACGTCGCCGTCGAGCGAGTCGACGAGCGCGGGGAGATGCGTCGCTCCGATGAGCACCGGGTGCCCGGGTCGCCCGTCGTACACGGCCTGTCGCAGCGCATCCTCGCTCGGCGGATGCGGCGTGCCGATCACACGCTCGACCGCACTCGGTTGGAGGGCGGGGAGGTCGACGAGGGTGACCACGACGGCGACCGGGTCGACACGCGCGGCCTCCGTGAGCCCGGCGCGCAGCGACTCGCCGATGCCACGGGCCCAGTGCTCGGTCTCCACCACCCGGACCGGGGACTCGCCATCCTCCTCCGTGTCGTCGCCGAGGCCCGTCTCGCGGAGCAGCGCACCCGCCTCGACGGCCGACGCGCCGAGCACGACGACCACCTCGTCGCATCCGCCGCTCCTCAGCACGTCGATCGCGCGGGCGAGCCACGGCACGCCGTCGTCGCCCACGACGAGCGCCTTGGGTCCTCCGTAGCGGCTCCCGGAGCCCGCGGCCAGCACGAGCCCGACGATCGTGTCGGTCATGCCCTCATCGTAAGCTGGACGAATGGCGGATGCGGTGAGCGGACAGTCGAACGATGAGCTCCGCGAGGCCCTGCTGTCGTGTCTGGGCGTCCAGCGCTTCGCGGACGACGTCGTGGCCGCGGGTCCCTACTCCGACAACGCGGCGCTGCTCGCGGCGGCCGACGACGTCGCCGCCTCCCTCACCCCGGCCGAGGTCGATGCCGCCCTCGCCCACCATCCGCGCATCGGCGAGCGGGCTCAGGGGGAGGGGCAGGCGCAGCGCTTCTCGCGCAGCGAGCAGTCGACCGCCGACGCCTCGGACGAGCACCTCGCGGCCGCGATCGCCGACGGCAACCGAGCCTACGAGGCGCGGTTCGACCGCGTGTTCCTCATCCGCGCCGCCGGTCGTTCGCGCGCCGAGATCCTGTCCGAGTTGCAGCGACGTCTCGAGCTCGACGATGCGACCGAGGCGGCGACGGTGGCCTCGGAGCTCCACGACATCACGATGCTGCGGCTCGCGTCGCTCTACCCCGTCTCGGCGGAGGCCGTCCCCGCCACCCCCGCCCCGAGTCCGGAGGACCGATGACCGACCGCAGCCACGTCACCTCGCACGTCCTCGACTCGGTGATCGGCCGTCCCGCGGCGGGCGTGCCGATCATCCTCGAGCACGATGAGCTCGGCAACTGGCACATGATCGGGTCGGCGGTGACGGATGCGGATGGGCGCGTCAACCAGCTCGGTCCGGCACGCCTGGAGCCCGGCCGCTACCGCGTCACCTTCGACACCGCGACCTACTTCGCCGAGCAGGAGGTGCGCCCGTTCTACCCCGAGGTGCACGTGGTGTTCGAGCTGATGGATGCGGACCAGCACTACCACATCCCGCTCCTGCTGAGCCCCTTCGCCTACAGCACCTACCGCGGCAGCTGACGCGCGTCGACCCCGGAACGCGCGTCGACCGGGGACGCGGGACGACGCAACCGACAGGCCGGTGATCAGGCGAAGCCGGCGCCGGGGGTCCAGGCGGAGCCCGCGTCGGGGGCGTCGTCGCGGAGGACCGAGGCCTGGATGAGGCCGTAGGGGCGGTCGTCGGCGTGGAAGACCTCGCCGGGGTTGTCGACCCCGAAGCGCGAGAGGTCGTAGAGGAAGTGGTGCTTGTTCGGCGCCGAGAGGCGCACCTCCGCGAGCACGTCGTAGCGCTCGAGCACCGCCTTGCCCATCTCGAACAGCGTCTGCTGCAGCGCCAGCGACTGCAGCGTCGCGAACACCTCGACCATGGTCTGCTTCACCCCGGCGTAGAGGCCCTCCCAGTCGAGGTCCGCCCAGTCGGCGGGATCGGTGGAGGCGAACCTCCACCGCGCCACGAGCGACGTCGCCATGATGCGGTCGCTGGTGGGCTCGAGCACGGTGTACGGGTCGGTGAGGAAGCCGTGGAACTCGCTGCCGGTGGTCTTCAGGATCGTGAGGTCCTTCAGGCCGCCCACCAGCCACACGCGTTGCGCATCGCCCTTGCCCTCGACGGTGATCGCGGCGGTGCGTACCTCCTGGCCACGGCGGACGAAGGTGTGGTCGTGCTCCGCGCCGTCGACCGTGACCCGCTCCCAGGCGTACTCCTCGATCTCGACGCGGGCGCCATCGACGGGGACGACGTCGTCGACGAAGTGCGTGGCCAGGGTGATGCCGTACGGCTCGATCGAGGTGAGGCCCTTCTCCTTCGCGTAGGAGTAGGCGGTCTGCTTCTGCGTGTCGGTGGGGAGCACCGAGCCCTGATCGCCGGCGAGGTGCGCGGCCGCGAAGTCGCCGCGGAGGGACGTCGACACGTTCACGTCGTGGATCTCGTGCCGCGGGCTGTCGCGGTAGATGCGCACCACGCGGTTCTCGGCCTTGCCGTACTGATTCGGTCCGAGGACGATCGCCATGCGGTCCACCTTTCCTCCGCTGAGGGGACGCGGGCGTGCGCGCCGCATCCGCGACCCCAGTCTCTCGTCGGTGCCGGCCCGACGCCGCCCGAGGGAGCGGCGGCCCGCACGAATTTACGTGCTGTTTACAGCCCGTGCCGGTCGCCGGTCCGCTCGAGCAGACGCCCCGAGGGCGCCGCGAAGACGGCGTCGCCCGCCGGAGCGAGCGAGTAGACGGGAGCGCCGGCGAGCCATGTCGTGTGCACGACGCCGTGCAGCTCGCGGCCGTCGAACGCGCTCACCTTGTTGCGGTGCTCGAGCTCGGACGCGTGGACGGTGAAGGACTCCTCGGGGGCGAAGGCGACGAGGTCGGCGGCGGCCCCGGGCTCGATCGAGCCCTTCGAACCCGTCAGACCCGTCAGCGCCGCGGGACCCTCGCACATCCATCCGATGACCCGTTCGAGCGGGATGCCGCGATCGCGGGCGGCCGTCCACACGGCGGGCAGTGACACCTGCAGCCCTGAGATGCCGCCCCATGCCTCCAGGAAGTCGCCGCCGGACGAGAACTTGAGCTCGGCGGTGGAGGGGGAGTGATCGGAGGCGACGAGGTCGATGGTGCCGTCGACCAGCGCCTCCCAGAGCAGGTCGCGGTTGCCCTCGTCGCGGATGGGCGGGCAGCACTTGAACTGGGTGGCGCCGTCGGGGATCTCGCCCGCGGCGAAGCTGAGGTAGTGCGGGCAGGTCTCGACCGTGATCGGCAGGCCCTCGGCCTTCGCCGCGCGGATCTGGTCGAGGGCGCGCGCACTGGAGAGGTGGAGCACATGCGCCCGCGCGCCGCTGCGGCGGACACCGGCGATCACGTGGGCGATCGCGTCCTCCTCGGCCAGATCGGGGCGGCTCGCGACGAAGTCGAGGTAGTGGGTGCTGCTCTCGGAGGCGCCGCTGCGGTCGAGCACGTCGGGATCCTCCGCGTGCACGATCAGGAGCCCGCCGAAGCCGGCGATCTCGTCGAGGGCAGCGTTCAGCTGATCCGTCGTCAGGTGCGGGAACTCGTCGACCCCCGAGGGCGAGAGGAACGCCTTGAAGCCGAACACGCCGCGCTCCCACAGCGGCCGGAGCGAGCCCAGGCTCGACGGGATCGCGCCGCCCCAGAACCCCACGTCGACGCTCGCCTGCGGCTCGGCCGCCGCGCGCTTGACGTCGAGACCCTCGACCGTCGTCGTGGGCGGGATGCTGTTCAGCGGCATGTCGACGATGGTGGTGACCCCGCCGGCGGCGGCGGCGCGGGTGCCGGTGGTGAAGCCCTCCCACTCGGTGCGGCCGGGCTCGTTGACGTGCACGTGCGAATCCACCACGCCGGGCATGAGCACCTGTCCCTCCGGCAGGACCACCTCGACGTGGGCCGGGATCTCCTCCTCGTACTCGGCGAGGAGCACGACGATCCCGTCGCGCACGGCGACGGCCGCCTCACGCCACCGGCCCTCGGTGAAGACGGCGCGGGAACGGACGACGAGGTCGAAGGGTGCGGTCATGCCGACAGCCTAGAGGCGGCGGCCGACCCTGCTCGCCGCGAGGAGCGCGAGGCCCGCCCCGAGGAGGCAGAGCACGAGGACCGCGGCGAGCGGGCCATCCGACCGGGTCGGGGAGCCGGAGGCGGCGAGCCCGGTGGCCGCCAGGGCGGGTGCGACGGTCGAGGTCCCGGAGGGTCCCGTCCTCGGGTCGGCGCCCGCCGGGGGAGAGTCGACGACGCCGGGGGGAGCGCCGGGGTCGGAGCCCGGCTCCGCGCCGCCCAGACCCGCCGGCAGCAGTCCGAGCAGCTGCTCGGGCTGGTCGGGAAGCCGGTCGAGGAAGACGGCGGCCTTCGTCGTGGAGTCGCCCTTCGCATCCAGCGTGTAGGCGATGACCTGCTGCGCGACCCGGCTGGCCACGTACAACCGGCCGTCCGCACCGAAGGCCAGGCCCGACGGATGGTCGAGCTCGAGGTGATCGACCTTCCCCGAGACCACGGTGTGCGTCGTCCCGCTCGAGAGGTCGACGCTCGTCACGTCGTCGGTGCCCTCGCTCGTGACGTACAGGCGTCCGTCGTGGAGGGCGAGCCCGACGGGGCTCCCGAGACCGTCGCGGGAGGCGGTGAGCACGTCGCCGAGGAACTCCCCGGTCACGGCGTCATAGCTCCGCACAGCCTGGGCTCCGTTGTCGGCCACGTACAGCGTCGCGTCGTCCGTCCCAGCATCACCGGATGCGACGATCAGGATGCCGCGCGGCGCCACGAGCCCGCCGTCCTTCGCGGGCACGTCGGCGGACGACGGGACGAGCGTGCCCGGCGGCAGGTCCGCATCCGGATGCTGTGACGACCACCACGGGGCACCGCCCGAGGCCGGATCGGGCTGCCCGTCCGCGGTGAGGAGGGTCACGACCTGGGAGTCCTGGCTCGAGACCGCGATGTCGCCGGAGGGCAGGGTCGCGAGCCCGTACGGATGCGCCAGCCCCGCTCCGGCGGTGGTCCCCGAGGCGAGGATGCCGTCGGGCGGGACGATCGGACGGATGCCGTCGGCGTCGGTGGGGCCGTACTGGAGGACGGTGCTGTCGTCCTCGGTCGCGTTGGCCACGAGGAGGGCGCCCGACGGGGTGACCGCCATGCCCCTCAGTTCGGCGAGGACGGGGTCCGAAGGGCCGGACGCGAGGACGGCCGGTTGGACCAAGACGCCCGTGCTGTCGTAGCCGTACACCTGGTTCACGCCCGAGCCGGCCGCGCCGCCGTGGAAGGAGAGGTACCACGCGGCGGTCGGGGTGGACGTGGAGGCGCTCGCGGTGGTCACGGTGGGGCTCGAAGCGAGCAGCGCCGCGGAGGCGAGGGCCGCGAAGAGGGGCGCGGCACCACGCCGTAAGACAGGACGGAACGCACGACCTCGTCCGCCCCGCGCCTGCACTGTCCGCATGGGCCGAGCATAGGGGCGCGGGGGCGAAACGTGGTGGACACATCCGCTGGCTAGCATGACCGCATGGTCGGTCCGGCTGTGCAGGAGGCATGCCCGAAGCGCATGGAGTACGGCCCCTGTGGCGGCGTCGAGCTCGACGGTCGCTGCGAGGTCGCCGTGCACCCCTGCGTCTTCCTCGACGAGCCGACCGTCCGGTGGCACGGGGCGCCCGACGCCTCGGGAGGGGCCGACCTCGACGACCGCATCCCGTCGGCCCGGCGGATGCGTGATCTGCTCGCCACGCGACCCGTCGTGGTCGCCGACTTCCCCGCTCGAGCGCTCGACCGCGGGTCGCTCGAGCGCTGCGCCGACGTGCTCGCGGGACGCGTGGATGCGGTGCTCGCCGGCGACTCGGGCACGTCACGCGTGCAGTTCCCGCCCGCCTACCGTGCCCGCCTGATCCAGGACCGCGGTGTCGCGGTGTGGGCCGGGTTCAACAACCGCGACCGCAACCGCGTCGCCCTCGAGGGTGAACTGGCGGCGCTCGCGGACGCCGGTGTCGCCGCGGTGCACTGCGTCACCGGCGACCACACCCTCACCGGAGACCGTCCGGACGCGATGCCGGTCTTCGACCTCGACTCGACCCGCACCGCGGCGCTGGCGCGAGCGGCAGGGCACCTGGTGTCGGTCGGCGAGTCGCCGACGACCCCGCCCGTCGACCGCCGGGCGGCGCGGCTCGCCGAGAAGCTGCGCGCGGGCGCCGACGTCTGCTTCATCGACCACTGCGGCGGGGTGGAGCCGGTGCGCCGCTTCATCGGGGACGTACGCGGTGAGGGCGCCGATCCGGCGTTCGTCGTCTGCGTCCCGATGGTCGTCGATGCCGGGAGCGCGGCCCTGCTGCGGTCGTTCACGTCCCTCGTCCTCCCGGACGGCTTCCTCGATCGGATCCTGCACGCGCGCGACCCGCGGGCCGCCGGGCTCGACGCCGTGACCGAACTGTGCGAGGCTCTGCTCGCGGTGGACGGCGTCTCGGGCGTCGACCTCTCCGGCGGGCCGTCGCAGGGCGAGCCCGGGGCCGAGGAGTCGTTCGCCGAAGCGATGGGCAGCGTGGCCGACCGTCTCGGGCTCGTCGCATGACCGCACGCCGCGCGGCTCACGAGGGCGCCGGCGCCGACACGAAGGAATCGCAGCCATGACCGACACCATCACCGACGACCCCGCCTCCGCGACCGTCGTCCATCCGACCGTCACGGTCGGGCAGTACCTCGCCACACGTCTCGTGCAGCTCGGAGCGGATCACGTGTTCGGCCTCCCCGGCGACTTCAACCTGAGCCTCCTCGACCAGATGACCACGGTCGACGGCTTCACCTGGGTCGGATCCACGAACGAGCTCAATGCCGCCTACGCGGCCGACGGCTACGCGCGGCTCAAGCGGGGCATCGGCGCCCTCGTCACGACCTTCGGCGTGGGCGAGATGTCGGCGATCAACGGGGTGGCCGGCAGCTTCTCGGAGGACGTGCCCGTGGTGCAGATCACCGGCATGCCCTCGACGGTCGCCCGGGCGGCGGGTGCACACCTCCACCACACGCTCATCGACGGCGACTACGAGCACTTCGTGCGCGCGTATCGCGAGGTCACCGCCTCCGCGACGATCGTGCGCGCTCAGAGCGCCACGCGCGACATCGACTCCGCCCTCATGACGGCCCTCCGCGAATCGAAGCCCGTGTACCTCGCCATCCCGACGGACGTCGCCGTCGCCCCCGTGCACGCGGCGAACCTCCGCACCCCGCTCGTCGGGGCGACGAGCGACGCGGGCGAGCTGGCGCGCTTCCGGGAGGGCCTCCGCGCCGTGGTGACCCCGTCCGAACGGGTGACGCTCCTCGTCGGGCCGCAGGTGCACCGCACGTCGCTCGAGCCGGTCATCCGCGACATCGCCGACCACGACGGCGTCTACGTCGCGTCGCAGAACATGGCGAAGGCCGTGCTCGACGAGTCGCACCCGGCCAGCCTCGGCACGTACATGGGCGCCTTCACCCGCATCGACGAGGCGCGCGAGGCCGTGGACGGCGCCGAGCTCCTGGTGCTCGCCGGCACCGTGATGAGCGACTTCCTCACCGGCTTCTTCACCCAGGCGTTCGACGAGGACGCCGCGATCGAGCTGGGGCTCACATCCGCGCGGATCGCCGACACCACCTACTACGGCGTCCGCCTCTCCGACTCGCTGCGCGCCCTGCACGAGGTGCTGGGGGAGTCGCACCGGCCGGCGGTGACGCCGGTCGGGCATCCGCCGGTGCTCGTCGCCGACCCGCCCGCCCCCGACGCGGAGCTCGACCAGGACTTCTTCTGGGACAGCATCCAGGGCTGGCTGCAGCCCGACACCACCGTGATCGCGGATGCGGGCACCTCCTTCTACGGTGCGCTCGACCTCCTGCTGCCCGACGGATGCGCGCTGCTCGGCCAGCCCGTCTGGTCGGCGATCGGCTACACCGTGCCCGCGACGCTCGGTGCCGCCGTAGCCGATCCCTCGAAGCGCTGCGTGCTCTTCGTCGGTGACGGAGCGGCGCAGCTGACGATCCAGGAGCTCGCCACGATCCTCCACCGCGGTTACACGCCGATCGTGTTCCTGTTGAACAACGGCGGTTACACGGTCGAGCGCATGATCCAGAGCCCGGCGGCCGTGTACCAGGACATCACGCCCTGGGACTGGACGCTCATCCCCGCGGCGTTCGGCGCGCGCGACCTCGCGGTGACGGTGTCGGCGTCGACCCAGGCCGAGCTCGCGGAGGCGCTGGCGCTCGCGCACGCCACCACCGAGCGCGCTGTCTTCATCGAGGTGCACCTGCCCGAGCGGTCGTCGCCGCGACTGCTCACGATCCTCGCCGCGGCCGCCGCCGCCCAGAACGCGAAGCACTGACGGCGTCGTCCTCCGTCTCCTGCGGGTTTCGCTGCCTTCGTGACCTCTCGCGGGGTCAGTGGGCGCGCGGAAGGTCAAACAGGGCGCGAAACCCCGCTTCATGGCAGGGTGCGTGTCATGGGGATGCGGAGAGCGGCGTGGGTGGGCGGCCTCGTCCTGGTGTCGTGCCTCGCCGTCACCGGGTGCACGGCGAACACCCCGGACGGGACCGCGCCGGAGGAGACGGTGGGCTGCCCGCCCTCCCCGACCGGGGAGACCGACGTCGTGACGCCGGAGGAGTTGTGCGTCCGGGACGGGCGCCGGTGGCAGGAGTCGAACTACACCTTCATCGTGAACACACCGGAGTGGACGTCCTCGCCCGAGTGCGACGCCGCGCGGAAGGACGCGTGGTGGGGTGCGTGGTCGCACGTCCAGGAGAACATCGAGACGATCGACCTGGGCGTCGCCGCGGAGCCGGAGCGGCTCGAGGCGTCGATCGGCATCGCGATCATCGACGACCGGGCCGGCGGCGTGGCCGACGACCCCCTCGCGGCGCTCGACGCCGAGGTAGCCGCCTGCTCCGCATCCGACCCCACGTGGACCGCGGTCTCGCACGAGGGCTGGAACGGCGTGAGCGGGCCCTCGCAGCAGGACGGCGACACCGTCCGCTCGACCTGGTGGACCGACGCCGGCGACCGGTGGGTGGTGGTGCAGACGTACGTCGCGAACGGCGTCACGGCGGCCGAGACCCAGGACGCGGAGGACGCGGTGCTCGCCGTCCTCGACGCCCAGGCCGCCGCCCTCGGCGCCTGACCAGCGCCACGCGGGTCCCCGAGCCCGGACGGGCGGGGCGGGCGGGGTCAGAGGAGGGCGGTGCCGCGGACGACGGTGGTGCACGCGCCGCCCACCCAGAGGTCGTCGCCGTCCGGGGTGATCGAGACGCGGCCGGCTCGGCCCAGGCGAGTGCCCTGCGAGGCGGTCCACGCGCCCGTCATGGCGCCCGTCCGCAGCAGCCACTGGGCCACGCTCGCGTTGAGGCTGCCCGTGACCGGATCCTCGCCCCCACCGAGCGCCGCCGAGAACGCACGGACCTCGAACGCCTCGGGCGACCCGGGCGGGTACGCGCCGACCACGCCGACCTTGGCGTCGGGGATCAGCGCGAGCCGCGGCTCCACGGCGAGCACGTGCTCGGCCGACGGGAGCTGGATCACGAGCCACCCCGGTCCGTTGTCGACCCACTGGTGCGCCACGACGTCGTCCGTCTCGACGCCCAGGGCCTCGACCACGCGCGCCAGGAGGGCGGCGTCCACCGGACCCGAGCGGACGGTCGGCGGCGCCGCGAACGACAACATGTTGCCCTCGATCCGGATGCGGACGAGTCCCGCCCCGCACTCCTGCACGATCGTCCCCGCACGCTGCGGCGATCCGCCCCCGTCGAGCCAGGCACGCGCGCTTCCCAGCGTGGGGTGCCCGGCGAACGGGAGCTCACGGGTGGGTGTGAAGATGCGCAGCCGGTAGTCGGCGTCCGGGTCGACCGGGGGCAGGAGGAACGTCGTCTCCGACAGGTTCGTCCAGTGCGCGAGGCCCTGCATGTCCGCGTCGGACATCCCCTCTCCGTCGAGCACCACGGCGACCGGGTTCCCCCGGAGCGGCTGCGCCGAGAACACGTCGACCTGGGCGAAGGAGCGGAGACGGGCCATCCCGCGACGATAGCCGCACACCTCCCGCTCGCGCGCGGTCCACCGCGCATCCGGTGGACGCCTCGAGGTTCCGTTCCCCGGTCGCCGCGGCCGTTCTGACGTGTCGCGCGCCCTCTGGTCGGGCGATCCTCCAGACAGGGCGCGGAAGCGGGGGAGGCGGGGAGCCCGTGTCACCCGTTCAGGGTTGACAACGTTGTCACATGGATGGTTTCATGGCGGAACAATCCCAGGTCCATCGGAGTACCTACGTGACATCTCGCACCATCCACGGCCGCCCTCTGCGTGCCGCCCTCGCGGCCGTCGCCACCTCGGCCCTCGCCGCCGGCCTCACCGTCACGGGGGGAGGGATCGCCCAGGCCGCCGCGCCGGCCGCGACGAACCCCCTCGTCACCGATCCCGCCCAGTACGTCGACCCGCTCGTCGGCAGCTCGAACGCGGGGAACACCTACCCCGGAGCGGTCGCCCCGTTCGGCATGCTCGCCTGGAGCCCCGACCAGAGCACGGTCGCGGGGGACGGCACGCTTCGGAGCGCCTCCCCGAGCGGATACGACTACAGCCGCGACATCATCCGCGGCTTCGGCCTGACCCACGTCTCGGGCGCCGGCTGCGCGGGCCTGTCGGGCGACCTCCCCTTCATGCCGGTGAGCGGGAGCGTCGACGTCTCACCGTCCGCCGCCGACGCGGCGGGCACGCCCTTCCAAAGCACCTTCTCGCACGAGAACGAGCAGGCCTCGCCGGGAAGCTACTCCGTCGACCTCGACAACGGCGTCCAGGTCGACCTCGGTGCCACGACGCGCACCGGCGCGGGACGATTCACGTACCCCTCGGGCTCGCCCGCGTCGATGCTCATCCGCACCTCGGACTCGCTCGTCGGCTCGAGCGATGCCGACGTGCACATCGACCAGGCCACGAACACCGTGTCCGGTTCGGTCACGAGCGGCAACTTCTGCGGCGGGTTCACCGGCGACGGCATCCTCCAGAAGAGCTACTACACCGTCTACTTCACCGCCCAGTTCGACACCCCGTTCGCGAGCGTCGGCACCTGGCAGGACGACCAGCTGCGCCCGGGCACGACTGAGGCGGAGGGCGGGACCACCTACCCGGGCGGCTACCCGCCGGCGGGCAAGGGCTCGGGCGCGTACGTCGAGTTCGACACCTCGGCCGGCAGCACCGTCAACGCGCGCGTGGGCATCTCCTACGTGAGCCTCGCCAACGCGCAGGAGAACCTCGCGACGGAGAACCCGGACGGGACGACCCTCGAGCAGGTGCGCGACCGGACGCGAGCCGACTGGAACGAGCAGCTCGACCGCATCCAGACCGGCGGCGGCACCGGCGACGAGCGCACCACCTTCTACACCGCGCTCTACCACGCTCTGCTGCATCCGAACGTCACCAGCGACGTCAACGGTCAGTACACGGGCTTCGACCTCGCGACGCACGAGGTGCCGGAAGGGCGGGATGCGCAGTACGCCACGTTCTCCGGCTGGGACGTCTATCGGTCGCAGGTGCAGCTCGTCACGCTGCTGGACCCGAAGCGCGGCAGCGACATCGCGGCGTCGCTCCTCGACCAGGCCGACCAGAACGGCGGCGAGTGGGACCGCTGGACGCACAACTCGGGCGGCACGCACGTCATGGTGGGCGACCCGTCGGCGGTCGCACTGGCCGGGATCGTCGCCTTCGGCGGCGACGACTTCGACGTCGACCGCGCGTACCAGTCGCTGAAGACCGCGGCCACCGTGCCCACCGCGAACGATCTGTCCCGGGCGGGCTGGAACATCGCCGTGGTCGGACAGCGTCCGTCGCTCGATCAGTTCCTCCAGCACGGGTACTACCCGGAGGGCTGCAACGCCTGGGGCTGCCCCAACGAGACGCTCGAGATGGCGGCGGCCGACTACGGTCTCGCCACCCTCGCCGACCACCTCGGGTACGCCGACGACCACGACGCCTTCATCGCCCGCTCGCAGTCGTGGCAGAACCAGTTCAACCTCGCCGCGACCCCGGCGGGCGGGTACGTCCAGGGCCGCAACGCCGACGGCACCTGGACCACCGGGTTCGACCCCGCGTCGAGCAACGGCTTCGTCGAGGGCACCAGCGCGCAGTACACCTGGATGGTGCAGCACGATCCGGCGGGGCTGTTCCAGGCGATGGGCGGCAACGCGGCGGCCGAGTCGCGGCTCGACGCCTTCTTCCACGAGGTGGGCGACGAGGACGGCGACGGCGTCCCGAACGAGTGGACGCTCGCGGGCGGCTCCTGGGACACCAACCTGCACTCCAACGTCGACAACGAGCCGTCGATCGGCGCGCCGTGGCTGTACAACTACGCCGGCACCCCGTGGAAGACGCAGGAGACCGTGCGCGCCACCATCCAGCAGCTGTGGCTCGACACGAAGGACGGCGTGCCCAACGGGCCCGACGGCATCCCCGGCAACGACGACCTCGGAGAGATGTCGTCATGGCTGGTGTTCGCCGCGATGGGGCTGTACCCGGAGAACCCGTCGCGCTCCGAGCTGACGGTGGCGGCTCCGCTGTTCACCGACACGGTCATCCACCGCGCCAGCGGCGAGACGATCACCCTCTCCGCGCCTGCGGCGAGCATCGAGAACCAGTACATCCAGTCGATGAGCGTCGACGGGCAGGCGCAGACCGCGACCTGGCTCCCGGCCGACGCGATCTCGCACGACACCGTCGTCGACTACACGCTCGGCAGCGCTCCGAATACGTCGTGGGGGACGGCAGCGGCGGATGCGCCCCCGTCGGTGCGTCAGGGCGAGCAGTCGGTGCTGGCGAGCGTCGACCCCACGACCGACGCGGTCCGGGGCGGAACCACCTCGCCGGTCACGGTGCGTGCACAGCGCTTCGGCGACGCCGCGGTCGACGCCGGGTACTCGATCGAGGCGCCCACCGGGCTCACCGCGGACGCCCCGTCCGGGAGCTTCGCCTTCGACGAGAACGGGACCGCGACGACGCCCGTCGTGCTGCGGGCCGCAGCCGACCTCGCCGCGGGCACGTATCCGGTGACCGTCCACTTCACTGCGAACGGATCGGCGCTGCCTGACGCCGTCGTGAACGTCTCCGTGCACGAGCAGGGCACCCCGGTGATCGACACGAGCTTCGAGGACGGACAGGCCCGCCCGACCGACAACACCGTCCTCGACCAGGACGGCTGGAGCGAGTACTGCTGCGGCATCGGCGGACCGGAGACGAAGCTCCACCAGGAGAAGGCGCACACCGGCAGCTACTCGATCGTCTACTCGGGCCGGGCCGTCGAGCGCGACGCGAGCGCGACGACGCAGCTGCTCGACGTCGACGGGCTGCGTGCGCAGGCCGGCTCGACCCTGAGCTGGTCGGTGTACCCGCAGGGGGAGACGACCGCCATCGCGGGCCTGGTGCAGGATGCGAGCCAGTACGTCGCGGTCGACCTCCTGTTCTCGGACGGGACGCGCCTGAGCGACAGCGGCGTGACCGCGTCGAACGGCGCGACCCTGGATCCGCTCGCGCAGGGGGGTGTGCTCACGACGGATGCCTGGAACGACGTCTCCGTCGTGCTCCCCGACTCGGTGGACGGGAAGACCATCGATCAGGTCGTGCTCCACTTCTCGACGGGAGACCACTACGCCACCGCCGACGACAACGGGTATCTCCGCGGGTGGGTCGACGACCTGCGGCTGACGCAGCAGTTCTCGCCGCTCACCGTCACGCCGTCCGCCGGGCTCGCGGCCACCGCCGGCGTCGCGCTCGACGCGGTCCTCGCGACGTTCACCGGGGGTGCGGGAGCGAGCGCCGACGAGTACACGGCGACGGTGGACTGGGGCGACGGGACGGGCGTGTCCTCCGCGGCCGTGACGTCGGGAGGCGACGCCCCCGGCGTCCGGGCCCTCGCCGACGGCGAGGTCTACTCGGTGAGCGCGAGCCACACCTACGCGGCGGTCGGCGACTACGCGGCCGTGGTCACGGTGACCGACGCGGACGGCGTCCAGGCGACCGCGACGGTCACGGTCGCCGTCACGCCGGCGGACCCGGGGCCCGGTCCCGGCGGACCCGGCACGGGCGGTCCGGGATCCGGTGGGCCGGGATCGGGTGGACCTGGCTCAGGTGGTCCCGGTGCGGGCGGGTCCGGCCCCGGCGCGGGTGGGTCCGGCTCGGGCGCGGTTCCCGCGGGGACCGGATCCGACGGGTCCCTCGCCGCCACGGGCGCCCCGACGTACCTGCCGGGCGCGGCGATCCTCGCCCTCCTCGCCGGGCTCGGGGGTCTCGCCCTCGTCCTGCTGCGCCGCCGCCGCGCGTCGTAGCACCTCGACCCACCGTCGCCGGCCCCCACCACGGGCCGGCGGCGGTGCCCCTCCCGCCCTCCTTTCCGCACTGTGCGTCCGCCCGGACGTCATCCCTCGGCGGCGTTGCTCGCAACCCCCACGGCATGGTGCTCCGCAGAGACGAGAGTCGGAGGATGAGCAGCGTCACGAGCAGCCCGACCGCCGATGCCGTCGATCATCGGCGGCGGATCCTGATCCGCAGGATCAACCTCAGCGCAGCCTGGGGGGAGGGACTCGACGGATACGACCTCGGCGTGCTCAGCGTCGTCCTTCCCGCGATCACGGTCGCTCTCGGGATGTCTCCGGTGGAGGCGGGGCTCGTCGGCGCCTCCTCGCTCATCGGGATCTTCGTGGGCGCGCCCCTGGCGGGCTGGCTGTCCGATCGCTTCGGTCGGCAGCGCATGTTCACCATCGACATCCTCTGCTTCGTGGTGCTCGGGCTGGCGCAGGCGTTCGTGACCGACACCGGCCAGCTCTTCGTCATGCGGGTTCTCCTCGGCATGGCGATCGGGGCGGAGTACGCGATCGGCGCGGCGATGCTGGCGGAGTTCGCTCCGTCGAAGGGGCGTGGGCGACGACTCTCTGCACTGCTCGTCTGCTGGTACGGCGGCTTCCTGGTCGCCGTCGTCGTCGCCTACGCGATGACCGCGGGCGGGCTGTCGTGGCGCTGGGTCCTCGCGACGAGCGTCATCCCTGCGGCCGCGGCGTACGTCATCCGGTTCGGGGTGCCCGAGTCGCCGCGGTGGCTGCTGAGCCACGGGCGCACGGTCCGGGCACGGGAGGTCATCGACCGGCACCTCGGCGACGAGTACGTCGAGCGCGAGGGCATCGCCGACGAGACTCGTCGGCGGGGCGGATACCGGGAGCTGTTCCGGGGAGAGAACAGGCGCCGCCTGATCTTCCTCGCGGTGTTCTGGGCGTGCAACGTGGCTCCGTACTTCGCGATCTTCACGTTCGCGCCCGTGGTGCTCGAGTCGTTGGACCTCGGCGACCCGACCGCGGGGACCATCGGCGTGAACGCCCTGGCGACACTCGGGGCTCTCGTCGGCGCGCTGACGATCGAGCGTCTCGGACGACGCAAGCAGCTCATCCCGCCGTTCTGGATCATGGCGGTCGCGCTGGCCGTGGTCGGCATCTGGTCCGGAGCGCCAGCCTGGGCGACCCTGCTCTGCTTCGCCGTGTTCGCGTTCTTCAACGCCCTCCAGGGCAACCTCACGGCGGTGTACCCGATCGAGATCATGCCGACGGAGGTCAGGAGCTCGGCGGTCGGCGTGGCTGCGGCCGCCAGCCGCGTGGGCGCGGCCGTCGGCACGTTCCTCCTCCCCGTGGGGATCTCGACGATCGGCACCGGCTGGTGCATGCTCATCGGCGCGGGCATCTGCGTGATCGGCGCCGTCGTGTCGCAGGTGCGCGCACCGGAGACGACGGGGAAGACGCTGGCTGAGACTAGTCGCTGAGACGAGCCGACCAGCCGCCCTGATCCGCCCTCGACGTGCTCGGCGGCCGCCGGTAGGGTCGGGGCATGTCGTACCAGGCGTATCTCGACGCGATCGAGGCGAAGACCGGGAAGACGCCGCAGCAGCTGCTCGACGAGGCCGCCGCCCGCGGCTTCGGCCCGGGCACGAAGGCGGGTGAGGTCGTGGACTGGCTCCGCGACGACTACGGCGTCGGACGCGGCCACGCGATGGCCCTCTACGGCGTGCTCAAGAAGGGCGCCGATGGCGCCGTCCCCGAGAAGCACGTGGGCGCTGCGGGCTCGCACCGCGACGAGTCCGCGACCCTCCGCCTCGACGGCATCGCCGCCCGCGACTCCTGACCCGCCCTCGCTCCTGCGCCGCTTCCGCGGCGAGTGCCCCCCCGGGAAGCGCGGCTGCGCGGGGCGTGGAAGCGCTCCTTCTGGGTGTGCTCGGGTCGTGGGTGATGAGCCGCGGGGTGTCTCGGCGGGACGGGCGCGCATCCGCGGGCGAGTGCACCCGGGATGCGCGGCTGGGCGGGGCGTGGAAGCGCTCTTTCTGGGGGCGCTCGGCTGGGCGTCAGCCGGGGAGGAGGGACTCCTGCCACGTGGAGGACACGAGGGCGAACTCGCGGCGGCGCGAGGCGGCGTCGTCGCGGCCCTCCCAGAACGTGAGGCGGACCGGCGCGACGCGGAAGCCCTGCCAGGTGTCCGGCGCGGACAGCGCGGGGTTCGCGGCGTCGAACGACGCCCAGCGAGCGACCCGCTCCACCTCCGGCAGTGCGGCGAAGGCGGGGTCGTTCAGCCACGCCAGCAGCTGCAGGTACCGGGACCGGTGTCCGTACGCCCACGTCTCCTCGTCGGCGGAGGCGGGGGCCGCGTCGCCCTGCACGACCAGCTGGCGCTTGAGCTCGGGCCAGACCAGCGTCAGCGCCGCGCGGGGCTCGGCCCCGAGCTGCAGCGCCTTCCGAGACCGTGCGTCGGTGTGGAGGAAGAACCCGTCCTCGTCCCACTCCGAGAGCAGCACGGAGCGCGCATCCGGATACCCGTCGAGCCCGATCGTCGACAGCGTCATCAGCGGACGCGCCGGCGACTCGTTCGACGGCAGCCACTCCTGCAGCAGCGCGAGGGCCGGCGCCGGGAGCGCCGCGCTCATCGGGAGCCGTCCGCGCTGAAGCGGGCGACCTCGGCGAACGCGGCCACCGCCTCCGAGACGGCGTTCTCGAAGAGCTGCGCGCCGTAGGCGGCGTTGGCGCGGGTGGGGTCGCCGACGGTGCCGTTCGTGCCGAAGTCGTTCGACAGCCAGCCGAACGTGACGCGCTTCTTGAAGCCGATGTGCTCGTACCCGGCGAGGTGCTCCGGCACGCTCCGCTCGGCCAGCGACAGATCGACGAGATCCGGGCGCACGTGCATCACCAGCGAGGTCTCCGCGTGTCCGCCGTGGATGCCGAGCCCGAACTCCTCCGGGGCGTCGTCGTCGTGGGCGCCGGCGGGCACCGACGCGCCCATGAGGAAGGTCTCGAGGCCGTAGAGCCGCCGCAGCTCGCGGCACGCGACCTGCAGGAGGGCCAGGTTGCCGCCGTGCCCGTTGAAGAAGACGAGCTTGCGGGCGGGCATCGCGGCGATCGAGTTGCCGAGGTCGACGACGGTGCGCATGAGGGTGTCCCAGGACAGCCACATCGTCCCGGGCGCCCAGTGGTGCTCGTCGGACTTGGTGTAGGCGAGCGCGGGGAGGATCCAGACGTCCTGGCCGTCCGCCGCGGCGCCGTCGACGGCCGCGTTCGCGATCGAGTCGGCGAGCAGGAAGTCGGTCATGAGGGGCAGGTGCGGTCCGTGGTGCTCGATGGCGCCGGTCGGCAGCACCAGGACCGAGTCCGACGACAGCGCTGCGGCGGCGGCCGGCCCGGAGAGCTCGACGAGCTTGCGCGACGGGAGCGAGGACGACACGGGGCTGCTCACGAGACCTTCGCCCCCGTGGGTGCGGTGGCGGCGACGAGCTTGCCCGGGTTGAGCAGACCCTCGGGATCGGTGGTGGCGGCGACCGCGCGGGTGCGGTCGGGCTGGTGGTCGACGAACCACTGGTGCGGGCTGTGGTAGCCTACGCCCAGCTCGACGAGCCGGTCGTAGCCGGCGTAGACCTCCTCGGCGCTGACGTACGGGGCGGCGAGCATCCCGATCGGACGATCGTGCTGCGCCTCGATGTGCAGGAGCGCGCCGGGGTAGACGGACTGCACCTCGTCGAGGCGGTCGACGAGGGCGTCGCCCGACACCTCGACGTGGAAGTAGACGCCCGGGTCGCTCTTCTGCAGCCACTCGATGGGGTGGTTGTACGACAGCATCGAGATGCGCACCGTGTGCTGCGGACCCTCGCGGACGTCCTCGACGCGTCCCCCCGCGCCCTCGACGAGCGCGGTCGCCGCCTCGATCGTGGCGACGTCGAGGATGGCGCGCAGCGACGCGCGGTCCTTCACGATGGCCGGATCGTCGGGCAGGGCGTTGACGATGGTCTCGCGGTCGGCCGACACCAGTCGCGGTGTGGGCTCGAGGCGCCCGATCTGGCGGATGACGCCGGTCGCCGCCTCGAAGGTCGGGAAGCTCGCGTAGAAGCCCCGCCAGTCCTGCATCGGCTCGAGCGCGATGGTGGCGCGGGCGATGATCCCCGCCGTCCCGTAGGTGTGCACGTAGGGCTGGGCGTCCTCACCCTCGACGTGCACGAGCGCCGCCTCGGGGGAGGCGAACACCACGTCGAGCGCCTTGACGAAGTAGCCGTTCGAGTTGCTGCCGTGCTTGATCGAGCCGGTGCCGCCCGATCCGCCCGACAGGAACCCGCCGAGGGAGGACTGCGCGGTCGAGGGGTACATGAGGATCTGCTGCCCGGTCTCGCGAGCCGCGTTCTCGAGCACCACCATGGGCGTGCCCGCCTCGGCGGTGATGTACCCGTCGCCCACCTCGACGACCGCGCGGGCCTTCGACATGTCGAGCACCAGCCCGTCGGGCATCGGGATCGCCTGCCCGTAGTTGCCCGTCCCCTTGCCGCGCGGCGTCACCGGAACGCCATGACGCACGGCGGCGGCGACCACCTCCGCGATCTGCTCCGCGTTCTGCGGGAAGGCGACGAGGTCGGCCAGCCCGAGCGGCAGCTGCTCGGCGAGGATGGGGGACATCCGCGCGCCGTCGACGGAGGCCTTCTCACGGCCGCGGAGGTCTGTCGTCACGCCGCGCTCGCCGAGGAGGTCGGTGAGCTCGGCTGCCAGTGCGGCGATCTGGTCGGGGGAGGTGCTCATGATGCGGTCCTTCTCAGACGTGATCCGCCACCTCCCGCCGGCGGCACGAGGGCCGCGCGGCGGGAGATGACGGATCGGGGATTACTTGGCCGGGAGTCCGATCGAGGTGTCGATGAACTCGTTGGTGTAGATGTCGTCGACCGTGAGACCGTCGGCGGGCGGGGTGCCGAGCTTCTCGAAGACCGGCGACACCGCGTCGTAGAAGGTCTTCATGCGAGCGTCGTCGAAGTCGCCGATGGTGCTGTTCGGGCCGTTGCCCACGATGCCCTCGTCGATCATGGTCTTCACCGAGTAGTCGGCCACACCCTGGGAGTAGACCCAGCCGGTGTCGAACTGCTTGACGAGGTCGAGGATCATCGTGTTGACCGGGGCGGGGTCGGCGAAGTAGTCGACCTCGGCCTGCTGCAGCACGGGCACGAGCGCCTTCAGGCAGCCGCTGTCCTTCTCGAGGTCACCCGAGCGCACGACCATCGCCGACTGGTACGCCTCGTAGCCGAGGTCGTTGACGAGCTCGTACTTGACGGGCTTCATCCAGCTCTCGACCTCGTTCTCGTAGATGTACGGCTCGGCCGACGCGAAGCCCTGCTGCGCATCCTTGCCGCCCGAGGCGACGAAGGACGCGGGGGTGCCGTCGTAGCTGCCGTCGGACTGCGCGGTCGGCACGGTGCCGACGGAGTTGAGGTACTCCATGTAGGCGGATCCGCCGAAGTAGCGGACCACGGCGCCCTTCGCGACGACGTCCTGGACGGTCTTCGCGTCGGGGTAGGTGGCCGGGTCCCACATGATCATCAGCGGGCTGATGTCGAGGGGAGCGAACACGGCGGTGGTCGGAGCGCTCTGGGAGAGCAGGACCGACTCGTCGGTGGTGACGTAGCCGAGCATGATGTCCTGGTCGGTGTACATCTGGGTCGACACCTGCTGGAAGCCGATCGCGGGGCCGCCGGAGCGGACCTCGACGTTCACGCCGGTGTACTCGCCCTTCGACATGAGCGGGCCGGAGACGGACTTGTTCTGGGCGTCCACGGTGTAGCCGGGGCCGAGCATCTGGTACAGGTGGCCGTGCTCGGCCTCAGGGTTCCAGTCGGTCTGGATGACGACCGTCGCCGGGCAGCCGGCGGCGGCGAGGTCGACCGAGCCGACGGTGAGATCGGCGGAGGCTGTGGACTCCGACGAGCTCGATCCGCCCGAACAGGCGGACAGGGCGACCGCGGTGGCCGCGGCGAGACCGGCCGCGATGACCAGTCTGGATCGGGTGCTGCGCATGACTACTCCTCGAGTTGTGCGTGTGATGCAGGGAGGTGGAGCTGTGGTGCGGGTGGTGCGGTCGAACAGGTAGGGGGGGCGTCAGTTGGCGGAGAAGTCGTACCACTTGCCGACGACGCGCTTTCCGATCCAGCCGAACAGCGCGAAGATCAGCACGCCGAAGAGGCAGGCGACGATGATCGCGGCGAACAGCTCGGCGGACTGGACGCGGGACTGGTAGTTCGAGATGAGGGAGCCGAGGCCCGGCTCGCCCCGGCGGAAGAAGTAGTCGCCGACGATCGCGCCGATGACGGAGAGGCCGGCGGAGATCCGCATCCCGGCGAAGATCGCGGGGAGCGCGGCGGGGAGCTCGAGCTTCGTGAGCACCGTCCAGCGCGACGCCTTCTGCAGCTGGAACAGCTCGCGCTGACCCTTGTCGACCGACTGGAGTCCGAACAGGGTGTTCGACACCATCGGGAAGAGCGAGATCAGCACGCAGACGATGATCCGGGCGGGGTAGTCGAAGCCGAACCAGAACCCGATGAGCGGCACGAGCGCGAGGATCGGGATGCACTGGAGGATGACGGCGTAGGGGAACAGCGAGCGCTCCACCCACCGCGCCTGGCTCATCGCGATGGCCCAGAGCACGCCGATCACGATGGCGATCGCGAGGCCGACGAGCGCCACGATCGCGGTGCGTCCAAGCGCGACCATGATGTCGCTGATGACGTCGCCCTTGAAGAACGCCTGCGTGAACAGCTCGTGGGGTGGCGGCAGCAGGAAGCGGCGCTGCGCGTCGAGCACCACGTAGGAGACGAAGTACCAGATCGCGATGATGGCGAGCGCGACGAGGATGGGCGGGCCGTACGTCCCGAGCGGGCTCTTCGCCTTGCGGACCGTAGCCGGCTTCGCGAGCGTCCGGTTCTTCGGGGGAGCAGGAGGGGTGGTGGTCATGATGCTTACCGGTGTCCTTCTCGGAGTGCGTGGGAGACCTTGCCGGAGAGCTCGGCGAACTCGGCGGTGAAGCGGATGTCGGGATCCCGCGGGAAGGGGAAGTCCACCTCGAACTCGTCGACGATCTTCCCGGGACGACCGGACATGACGATGACGCGGGTGGAGAGGTAGACGGCCTCGGCGACGGAGTGGGTGATGAAGAGCCCGGCGAACTGCTGCTCGTCGAAGAGGCGGATGAGCTCGTCGTTCAGGCGCTCGCGGGTGATCTCGTCGAGCGCGCCGAAGGGCTCGTCGAAGAGGAACAGCTCGGGGTTCAGGGTCAGCGACCGCGCGAGGGAGGTGCGCATCTTCATGCCGCCGGAGAGCATCCGCGGCAGGTTCTTCTCGAAGCCCTTGAGGCCGACGAGGTCGATGGCCTGCGCGGCCTGGGCGGCGCGCTCCTTCTTGCCGATGCCGTTGAGCTCGGCGAGGAGCTCGACGTTGGACTGCACGTCGCGCCAGGGCAGGAGCGTCGCGTCCTGGAAGACGTAGCCGATGCGGCTGGTGTCGATCTCGACGGATCCGTCGGAGGCCTTCTCGAGGCCCGAGGCGATCCGCAGCAGGGTCGACTTGCCGCAGCCGGAGGGACCGACGACGGTGACGAACTCGCCGCGCTTCACGGTGAGATCGACGCCGGACAGGGCGACCGTGCCGTTGGGGAACGTCATCTCGACGTTCTCGAACTTCAGCAGCGTGTCGGTGGTGGTCTCGGGAAGCGTCTGCGTAGCGATGGACATGGAGCTTCTCACCTCGTTTCGACTAGGGATCGTGGGGCTGGGACGGCGATGCGCCGGACCGTCTCGCTCTGGGCGACGAGCATCCCGGCGTGGATGACGGCGCGGTCGGCGGGCGCGGTGGCGATGACGTCGGAGAGCGAGGCTCCCCGGACGGCGACGAGCTCGGCGCGCGCACCGGGCACGACGCCGGCGTCGGGCAGGCCCATGACGCTGCGGGCCCCGATGCTCACCGCGTCGTAGGCCTCGTCGAGGGTGAGGTGTCCGGCCGTGACGAGGAGCATGGCCGTCTCGAGCGCATCCCCTCGGCCCACTGGGTTGAACGGGTCGCGCACGTTGTCGGCGCCGGCACCGAGGCGCACGCCGGCGTCGAGCAGGGCGCGCACGGCGGTGAGCCCGCGAGGGGTCGAGGTCGGATGCTCCCAGCCCTGCAGGTAGAGGTTGGTGATGGGGAGGGTCACGATGCCGATGTCGGCG
Organism: Cnuibacter physcomitrellae; assembly: GCF_014640535.1. NCBI lineage: Bacteria > Bacillati > Actinomycetota > Actinomycetes > Micrococcales > Microbacteriaceae > Cnuibacter > Cnuibacter physcomitrellae. The sequence continues at coordinate 1,023,028 of NZ_BMHD01000001.1, read as the reverse complement.
GCCACCACGTCGTCGATGATCCGGCCGAGCTCGGCGGCCTCGAGCGTGCCCAGCCGGACGCAGTGGCCGGCGGTCGCGACCCGGCCCGCGGGCCGGTCGCGGAGCGCGATCGCGAGGGCGTCGAGCGTGATCGCACCGGAGAGGCTCTCGTCGGTGTGCATGTCGACGCCGACGCCGTACCGCTCGGCGATCGCGAGGAGACGGTGGAGGTCGGCGATCGGGTCGTCGGCGAGATGCGGCGCGCCGCCGACGAGGTCGATCCCCGCGTCGAGCGCGGCCTCGACGACGGCGTCGGGCACGGTCGGCCCGGCGAGGGCGACGAGCTCGAGGTCGAGGATCCCGGCGAGCTCGTCGCGCACCCGGACGAGCGCCTCGACGCCGCGCAGCGGAGCCTCGCCGTGGAGCAGATCGACGTGGGTCCGGATCGCGGTGGTGCCGTTGGCGAGCATGGCGAGCGCGGTGGTGCGGGCGCGGTCGGCGATCGAGTCGACGGTCATCTCCGCCGAGTAGGCGCGCCACGACTCGATGGCGAGCCCGAGGTCTCCCATCGGCGGGCGGATGAGGTCCCACGACAGCGCCTTGTCGAGGTGGGCGTGGGGTTCGGCCGGGGCCGGGAGGAGGAGGAAGCCCTCGAGGTCGAGGACCGAGTCGGGATCGGCCGGACGAGGTGCCGTTCCCGCCGGGAGCACCTCCGCGACGGTGTCGCCGTCGAGCACCACGTCGACGGTGCGTCCGTCGCGGAGGGAGGCGCCGGCGAGGAGTCCGAGGGGGCGGGGGAGAGCGGTCATCGGCGGCGTCTCCTCTGCGCTCGGGTGGGTCTCGCTGGTGGGGCTCTGATGGGGCTCGGGCCGGGCTCGTGCGAGTCCCGGGGCCGGTCGCAGAGGCCTCTCCGAGCGGACCCCGGAATGTTGATGGCCTCAACACGGGCCACGCTACGAGCGCTTCGTTTCCGACACGTAACGCGGTGATTTCGCATTATTAATTGCTCGGGACGCCGATTTCCGGCTTGGGCGGTGTCGTGATTACTGTTCTCGCGAGACCAGTTCGAAAGGGGTCGCCATCAGCACCGGAAGCGTCGCACTCGACGAGCAGACCGAGCGCCTCGGCGCGCGCATCCGCTCGTTCAGGCAGGCGCGCGGGCTGACGCTCGTGGAGCTGGCGCGACTGTCGGACCTGTCGCATCCGTTCCTCTCGCAGCTCGAGCGCGGGCACGCGAGGCCGAGCATGCCGTCGCTCGAGCGCATCGCGCGGGCTCTGGGCTCGAGCCAGGTCGAGCTCATGGCGGGGTCCACCGATCAGGAGCTGCCGTCGGGGCAGCCGGGTCGCGCGTCGGTGGTGCTCGCCCATGAGGGGGTGCAGGGTCCGTTCGGGGGCGGGCAGGCGCGCATCCTCGTCCGGGGGGACGCTCCGTTCATCCCGATGGACTTCGCCGGCCAGAACGCCGAGTTCGGCGAGTTCTACACCCACGACGAGGCCGAGTTCCTGCACGTCGTCAGCGGCACGGTCGTCGTCGACCTGGCGGACGAGGGGATCCACACGCTCGAGCCGGGGGACTCGCTGCACTACGCGGGAGGGACGCTGCACCGCTGGCGTTCCTTCGACGGGAAGGCGTACCGCATGTTCATCGTCAAGGAGCGGAGGGCGGGCGCATGAGCGTCTCGCTGGCCCAGCTCGACCTGGTGGTCGCGGAGGCGCGTCAGGTCGCGGAGGGGGTGCTGCTCCTCGAGCTGGTGTCTCCCAGCGGGGCGAACCTCCCCGCCTGGACTCCCGGGGCGCACCTCGACGTGGTCGTGCGGCCCGGGGTGGAGAGGCAGTACTCGCTCTGCGGCGACCCGTCCGACCGCTCCCGCTACCGCATCGCCGTGCTGCGCGAGCCCGACGGGCGCGGCGGGTCCGCGCACCTGCACGACCACGTGCACGCCGGGTCGGCGCTCCGGGTGAAGGGCCCGCTCAACCACTTCGAGCTCGAGCCGGCGCCGGCCTACCGCTTCGTGGCGGGTGGGATCGGGATCACGCCCATCCTGCCGATGATCGCTGCCGCGGACGCCGCGGGCGTCCCCTGGACCCTCGACTACGCCGGGCGCTCGCGGGCGACCATGGCGTTCGTCGACGAGCTCGTCGAGGCGTACGGATCGCGGGTCACCGTGCACGCTGCCGACGAGGGCGGCCGACTCGACGTCACCGCGCTCGATCCGTCTGGCGCTCAGGTGTACAGCTGCGGCCCGGCGCGGATGATCGAGGCGCTCGAGGCCCGCGCCGCGGGCTGGCCCCGGCACACGCTGCACGTGGAGCGCTTCGAGGCGCGCGCCGTCACCGAGCCGGTCTACCACGAGGCGTTCGAGGTGGAGCTGGAGCTGTCGGGCATCACCGTGACCGTGCCTCCGGAGAAGTCGATCCTCGACGTCGTGGAGGAGCAGGGCGTGTTCGCCCTCTGGTCCTGCCGCGAGGGCACCTGCGGCACGTGCGAGACACCGGTCGTGGAGGGCGAGGTCGACCACCGCGACTCCGTCCTCACCCCCGAGGAGCAGGAGGCCAACGAGGTCATGATGATCTGCGTCTCCCGCTCCGCCTGCCCCCGCCTCGTCCTGGAGCTCTAGCCCGCCTGCCCGCCGGGCCCTCCGCGGGTTTTCGCGCCCTTCTTGGCGTTTCGCGTGGTCAATGGGCACGCGAAACGCCACACAGGGCGCGAGAGCAGCGTGTGGGGGTCGCGGCGGCGGATCAGGGGCGGCGGGCGGTGAGCAGGGCGGCGAGGTCGGCGGCGATCGCGCGCTCGTCGGCGGCGACGAGGGCGTAGTCGCGGACGACGACGCGGCCCGCGACCACGACGTGCCGGGGCCGGCGGCCCGGGTTCGCCCAGAGGAGCCCGGCCACCGGGTCCGCGACACCCGCGTCCGCCACGCCCGAGACGTCCCACACGCAGAGGTCCGCCGCGGAGCCGGGGGCGAGCATCCCGAGCTCGGGACGGCCGAGACCCGTGGCCGAGCCGTGCGTGGCCATCGACAGCACCTCGCGGGCGGTGAGCGGCCGACCGGCGAGGGGGGCGACCTGCATCGCCAGCCGCGCATCCGCCAGCAGGTGGCCGGCGTCGTTGCTGCCCCCGCCGCTCGTGCCGAGGCCCACCGGCAGCCCCGCGTCCCGGAGCGCGGCGACCGGCGCGATGCCCCAGCCCATCGGCAGGTCGCACCCGGGCGCGTGCGTGGCCGTGACACCGCGCTCGGCCAGGAGGGCGATCTCCGCATCCGTGACGTCGCAGAGGTGGGCGAGCGTCACATCCGGCTCGAGCCAGCCCCACTCGTCGAGGAGGTCGATCGGACGCCGTCCGTAGCGCTCCAGCGCGATCGCGACGTCGACCTGCTCGTTCGCCTGAGTGCGTCGTCGGAGCCCCCGCCGCGCGGCGACCTCCCCGAAGCGCTCGAACGTGTCCCGCCCGTCGCTGTGGACGCCGGCCGGTCCGATCGCGACCTGCAGCATCCCGTCGCCCGTGAGGCCGCCGCGCGCCGGGGCGAGCGACTCGGCGATCGCGTCGGCGGACTCCGCGGCCTGGGCCGCGTCGTCCCGGGCGGCACCGCGGACGAAGACGAGCCGTCCGCCGAGCTCGCGGGCGGCGGATGCGGTGGCCGCGGCCAGCGCGACCGTCTCGTCGGTCGACATCGCGGCGGGCCAGGTGAGGTGGTGGTCGGCGACCGTGGTCACCCCGCTGAGGAGTCCCTCGGCGACCGCGGTGAGCGCCGCGGCGTGGGCGAGCTCGGGGTCGACGCCGACGCTCGAGTAGGCGGCCGCCATCGTGGGCAGCCAGTCGCGCATCGCGACCCCGCGCGTGCCCGGGAGCGTGCGGAACGCGCTCTGCAGCAGGTGGTGGTGCGCGTTGACGAGGCCGGGGGTGACGACGCAGCCCGAGGCGTCGAGGACCTCGGTCGAGCTCGTGCTCGGGGTTCCCGGGGTGCTCGCCAGCGAGGCGACCACGCCGTCCTCCACCACGACGTCGCCGCCCGGCTCGAGGCCGTCGGCCGGTGCCGCGGCGGTGCCGGTGAACACGTGCTGGGCGTCGCGCAGGATGAGCATGCACCGATCATGGCAAGCGGATGTGTCGGGCAGATGTCGTACGACGCGGGGGACGGCCGACGTAACGTCGGCGTCACACGGCCGACCTATGCTGAGGGCACGACAGGAGGTCCGCATGCTCGAACTCGCCTCCCGGCTGCTCGCCGTGATCGACGCGGGCGGGCGCGTCGCCGTCGCGACCGTGGTCGCCGTCGACGGGAGCGCCCCGCGGGCGCTCGGCACCTCGATGGCGGTCGATGCCGCGGGCGCCGTGATCGGCAGCATCTCCGGTGGCTGCGTCGAGGGCGCCGTCTACGACGCGTGCGTCCGCGTGCTCGAGACCGGGCGGAGCGAGCTGTGCGAGTTCGGCTTCAGCGACGACGACGCCTTCGCGGTGGGCCTGGCCTGCGGGGGGCGGCTCAGCGTCGTCGTGCACGAGCTCGCGCCGATCGGGCAGCGCAACGTGCTCGACTCCCGCGTACGGCAGGAGCTCGAGGCCGCGGCCGACGGGCGGGCGGCCTCGCTCGGTCTCGTCGTCGACGACGAGGGCGGCCGCATCCTCGCGCCGGGCTCCGCTGAGGAGGATCCGCGGCTCCTCCGCGAGATCGACTCCGCTCGCTCGAGCGGGGTCACCCGGCGGCGGGCCGTCGAGTGCGACGGCGAGGTCGTGCAGCTGCTCCTGCTGGCCAGCGCTCCGCCGCCGCGCATGATCGTGTTCGGCGCGGTCGACTTCTCGGCCGCGCTCGCCTCCGCGGCGGCCCTGCTCGGATACCGGGTGACGGTGTGCGACGCCCGTCCCGTCTTCGCCACGGCCGAGCGCTTCCCGCAGGCGGAGGTGGTCAACCGCTGGCCGAGCGACTACCTGGCCGAGACCGAGGTCGACGAGCGGACGGTCCTCTGCGTCCTGACCCACGACGACAAGTTCGACGTCCCGTTGCTCACCCTCGCCCTCCGGCTCCCGGTGGCGTACGTGGGCGCGATAGGATCCCGGCGCACGCACGACCGCCGCCTCGAGCGCCTGCGCGAGGCCGGTCTCGAGGAGGCCGAGCTGGCCGTGCTGCACTCGCCGATCGGGCTCGACCTCGGCGCCTCGAGCCCGGAGGAGACCGCCGTGTCGATCCTCGCCGAGGTGCTGCAGAGCCGCACGAGCTCGAGCGCCGCACCGCTTCGCGAGACCCGTGGTCCGATCCATCGCCCGGCGGCGGAGGCGGAGTCGGCCGCGAGGTCGGCCGCGGGTCCCGTCTCCCTGGAGGGCCGGGCGGGATGAGCGCCGACCGACTGATCCTCGAGCACGCCTACGTCGTGACGGTCGACGTCGACGGCACTGAGCATCCGGACGGTCACGTGGTCGTCGACGGCGGCCGCATCGTCGCCGTGGGTGCCGGCGCGGCGCCCGGCTGGGCCCGCGAGGGGGCCGACCCGCAGCGTCCCGATGCCGGCGGGTTCCTCTCCGTCGAACGGCTCGACGCCTCCGGGTGTCTCGTCACGCCCGGCCTCGTCAACACGCACCACCACCTGTACCAGTGGCTCACCCGCGGTCTCGCGCAGGACAGCATCCTCTTCGACTGGCTCGTCGCGCTCTACCCCACGTGGGCGCGCATCACCGCCGACACCGTCGGCCCCGGAGCGCTCGGGGCGATGGCGGTCGCGGCCCGCTCGGGCTGCACCACCGTCGGCGACCACCACTACGTCTTCCCCCAGGGCGGCGGCGACGTACTCGGCTCGATCGTCGAGGCCGCGAGCGAGCTCGGCGTGCGCCTCCACGCGACCCGGGGATCGATGGACCTCGGGCGCTCGCAGGGCGGACTGCCGCCCGACTTCGCGGTCGAGACGACGTCCGCCGCGCTGCAGGCGAGCGCCGATGCGGTGCACCGCTGGCACGACCCGTCGCCGTCGTCGATGGTGCGCATCGCGATCGCCCCGTGCTCCCCGTTCTCGGTCACTCCCGAGCTGCTGCGCGATGCGGCGGTGCTCGGGCGCGAGCTCGGCGTCCGGCTGCACACGCACGGCTCGGAGACCGTCGAGGAGGACGCCTTCTGCCTCGAGCGCTTCGGCACGACCCCCACCCGCTACCTCGACGACCTCGGATGGCTCGGCGATGACGTGTGGATGGCGCACTGCGTCCACCTCGACGACGACGCGATCGGGCGGTTCGCGCGGACGGGCACGGGTGTGGCGCACTGCCCGTCGTCGAACGCGCGCCTGGCGGCGGGCATCGCGCCCGTGGCCGACCTCCTCGCCGCGGGGGTGCCGGTGGGCCTGGGCGTCGACGGCGCGGCCTCGAACGAGTCGGGGCAGCTCGGCACCGAGATCCGGATGGCGACTCTCGCCGGGAGGCTGCGGTCGGGGGCGTCGGCGATGAGCGGACGGACCGCTCTGCGGATGGCGACGATGGGCGGGGCCCGCGTCCTCGGGCGTTCGGCCGAGATCGGGTCGCTCGAGGCCGGGAAGCTCGCCGACATCGCGGTGTGGGACGTGTCGGATGTGGAGCACGCCGGCATCGCCGACCCCGTCGCCGCGCTCACCCTCGGCGCGCTGCCCCCGCTGCGGCGCCTCTTCGTGAACGGCGAGGCGGTGGTCGCCGACGGCGAGCTCACCCGTGTGTCCTCCCGCGACGTCGCCGCGCGCGTCTCCCGTGCCGTCGACACCCTCCTCGCCCGCTAGGGCTCGCTGCGCGCGCGGCGCGCCGGGCGGCGTGCGCCGCGCGGCTGCGTGTGCTCGGCCGCGACTGCGCGGCCCCGGAGGGCGCTCTTCCTGGGTGCACTCGCGCCCTGCGGGTGAGCTCCCGCGCTCTGTGGGCAGGGCGTTCGTGCGACGCTCCTGTGCACCCAGGAACCGCGGGCACGCGGGCTGGGAAAGCGCTTCTTCTGGGTGCGCTCGAGTTCGGTCGGTGTGCTCGCGCGCGGCGGGGGCGCGTTCCCCGCGCGCTGTGCACCCAGGAACCGTGGGCGCGCGGGCTGGTAAAGCGCTTCTTTCGGGTGTACTCGAGCTCGGCGGGTGAGCTCCCGCGCTCTGTGGGTGGGGCGTTCGTGCGACGCTCCTGTGCACCCACGAACCGCGGGCGCGCGGGCCGGGAAAGCGCTTCTTCTGGGTGCGCTCGAGTTCGGTCGGGGTGCTCGCGCCGCGGCGGGCGCGTTCCCGCGCGCTGTGCACCCAAGAACCGCGGACACGCGGGCCGGGAAAGCGCTTCTTCTGGGTGCGCTCCCGCTAGGTCGGTGCGATCAGGCGCGGTGCGTCCCTAGGGCGCTCCTGTGCACCCGGAAACCGCGGGTGCGCGGCGCGGGAGAGCGCTCTTTCGGGGTGTACTCGCGCCTCGAGGGTGAGCTCGGGCGCGGGGCAGGGCGGGCGGGTCAGGAGGGGAGGAGCAGGGGGAGCACCAGGGAGACCGCGAGGGCGAGCATCACGAGGGCGATCGCGGCGTCGAGGATGCGCCAGGCGAGCGGGCGGGCGAAGACGGGGCGGAGCAGCCGTGCGCCGTATCCGAGCGCCGAGAACCACAGGACGCTGCCCGCGGCGGCGCCGAGCGCGAACCACCAGCGCTCGTCGCCGTGGGTGTTCGCCACGGATCCGAGAAGGAGCACGGTGTCCAGGTAGACGTGCGGGTTGAGCCAGGTGAGCGCGAGGCACGTGAGCACGGCGGCCCACAGACTCCCGGAGCCGGGGCGCGCATCCGCGGTGAGGATCGCTGGACGCAGTGCGCGCCTCGCCGCGAGCACTCCGTAGAACGCGAGGAACACCGCGCCCGCGAGCCGCACGATCACGAGCACGAGCGGGAACTGCTCGACGATCACGCCGATCCCCGCCACGCCCGCGGCGATGAGCAGCGCATCGCTCGCGGCGCAGATCGCCACCACGGCGCCGACGTGCGAGCGCAGCAGCCCCTGCCGCAGCACGTACGCGTTCTGAGCGCCGATCGCCACGATGAGGGAGAGCCCGAAGCCCAGTCCGGCGAGGACGGCAAGGAGAGGGGAGGTCACGCGTCGACGCTACGGGGCGGTCGTCGCCTGAGTCCAACTGAACATTCCACTGAACCATTAGCATCGCTGATGATGAACCTGCAGCCCGATCAGCTCGACGCCCTCCGCGCGGTCGTCTCGGAGGGCAGCTTCGAGCGCGCGGCCCGCGCCCTCTCGGTCACGCAGTCGGCGGTGAGTCAGCGCATCAAGTCGCTGGAGACCGCGGTGGGGGCGGTTCTCGTCACCCGGACCAGGCCGGTCGCGGCGACCGCCACCGGCGAGGTGCTGCTTCAGCTCGGGCGGGAGATCGACCTGCTCAGCAGGGAGGCGCTCGTCCGGATCGGCGCGGCGGAGAGCATCCGGCCCGAGGTGCCGATCGCGGTGAACGCCGATTCGCTGGCCACCTGGTTCCTGCCCGCCGTGGCTCCGCTGGTGGAGTCGGTCGGGCTCCGCGTCCTCCGGGAGGATGAGGGCCACACGCCGGCGCTCCTCCGCGACGGGAGCGCGATGGCGGCGGTCACCTCGGACCGCGAGCCGGTGCAGGGCTGCTCCGTCGAGCCGCTCGGCGCGATGCGATATCGACCGCGGGCGAGCCGGTTCTTCGCGGCGCGCTGGTTCGCCGAGGGGGCGACCCCCGCCTCCTTCGCGGCAGCGCCGGTCGTGGCGTTCGACGCGAAGGACGACATGCAGGATGCGCTCCTGCGCGCACGCGGCCTCGACCCGTCTGCGGTGCCGCACACGTTCATCCCGGCCTCGGTCGACATGGCGGAGGCGGTGCGCCGCGGCTTCGGATGGGCGATGCTGCCCGACCTGCAGGTCGCCGACGGCGACGACCTCGTCACGATCGACGACCAGGGCACGCGCGACGTGCCGCTCTACTGGCAGCAGTGGCGCCTGCGCTCCACCGCGCTCACGGCCGTCGCCGACGCCGTCCGCGCCGGCGCCGCCCTCGCGCTCCGTCGCTGAGCCCGTGCTGCGTCTGCAGCTGGGCTCGTGCTGCGTCTGCAGCTGGGCTCGCGCTGCGTCCGGGTTCTGCGGTGGGCCAACTCCGGAGATTCAGCGCGACACGCCGTGCGGATTCCGAAGTTGGCTGCGATGGAGTCGAATCTCCGGAGTTAGCTCCACCAGAACCGGGCGGTCGGCAGCGCCAGCGCCAGGGTCCGGGTTCCGCGGTGGGCCAACTCCGGAGTTTCAGCGCGACACGCCGTGCGGATTCCGGAGTTGGCTGCGATGGAGCCGAATCTCCGGAGTTAGCCCCGCCGGTCCGGCCCCGACCGGCCCGAACCGGCGCGGCCCGGCCCGGCCCGGCCCGGAAGGCCCGAACCGGCGCGGCCCGGCCCGGCCCGGCTCGGAAGGCCCGAACCGGACCCGACCACACCAGCCCGGCCCGAACCACACCGGAGCCGGCGCCCAGGCAGACTCACCCCTGCAGCATCCGCCACACCCGGTCGCGGGACATCGGGAGCTCGTGGGGGCGGACGCCGATGGCGTCGCGCACCGCGTTCGCCAGCGCGGGGGCGACGGGGTTGTACGGCGCCTCGCTCATCGACTTCGCCCCGAACGGGCCCACCGTGTCGGCGGTGTCGGCGAAGAGCACCTCCGTGACGGGCACGTCCGCCATCTGCGGCAGGTGGTACCCGCGGAACACGGGGTTCGTCACGACGCCCTGGTCGAGGAGCATCTCCTCGTAGAGCGCCGTGCCGAGGGCCTGCGCCACACCGCCCTCGATCTGCCCGCGCAGCTGCTCGGGGTTGAGGACGAAGCCCGCATCGGCGGCGTGCACCGACTGCAGGATGCGCACCTCGCCGGTGCTGCGGTCGACGGCGACGCGGAACGCCTGCACGTTGAACGCCAGCGACCGCTTCGCGCCGTCCTCGCTGCCGGAGGCGCTGAGCGATCCGCCCGCCGCCGCGGCGATCTCGGTGAGCGGCACGAACCGCTCGCCGATGCGCACGCCGTCGGCCTCGAGGTGGCCCTCGCTCCACTCGCCCGCGATCTCCGAGGCGGTGCGGAGGATGGCGGACTTCAGCGACGTCGCCGCCGAGTAGAGCGCCTTGCCCGCGATGACCGACCCGGCCGATCCGAAGGCGCCCGTGTCGTAGGCCGCCGCATCCGTGTCGGACTGGCGGATGCGGATCCGCTCCGGTCGTGTGTCGAGCACGCTGGACGCGATCTGCGTGTGCACCGTCGTGGTGCCGTTGCCGAACTCGGCGGTGCCGACGCCCGCGGTGTAGGACCCGTCGGCGTCGAGGGTGATCGAGACGGTGGAGAAGTGTCCGCGCGGCGGCAGCGTCGCGATCATCGACGACGCCATGCCCACCCCGATGCTCCACTGGTCGCCGGACGGCGCCGCAGGGACGGCGGGACCGGGACCGGCGGCGGCACCGGCGCCCCGGGCCAGTGCCTCCTCGACGAGGTCGAGGCACTGGTCGAGCCCGTAGCTGCCGAAGCCGATGTCGTCGCCCTCCACGTGCGTCGCCACGAGTGGGTCGCCCGGCTTCACGGCGTTGATCCGCCGCAGCTCGAAGGGGTCGATGCCCGCCTTCACCGCGAGCTCGTCGAGGGCGGACTCGATGGCGAACAGCACCTGTCCGAGCCCGTAACCGCGGAACGCCCCGGACGGGATGTTGTTCGTGTAGACGACCTCGGCGTCGATGCGCTTGCTGGGGACGTCGTAGAGGCTCACCGTCTCGCCCACCGAGTGCCAGAGCACCCCGATGGAGTGGTTGCCGTAGGCGCCCGTGTCGCTCAGCACGTCGATCGCGAGTCCGGTGAGCCGGCCCTCGGCGGTGGCGCCGAGCTCGACCGAGACGCGCATCGGATGGCGACAGGGCGCGATCGTGAACTCGTCGGCGCGGGTGAACTCGTAGGAGACCGGCCGCCCGGTGCGCAGCACGGCGAGCGTGACGACGTCCTCGGTGAGCAGCTCCTGCTTCCCGCCGAAGCCGCCGCCGACCCGCGCCGTGAAGACGCGCACCTTCTCGCGGTCGAGTCCGAACACGTGGCACAGCTCGTCGCGGATGAGGAACGGCACCTGGCTCGAGGTGCGCAGCACGAGCCGGTCGTCCTCCATCCATCCCACGGTCGCGTGCGTCTCGAGGGACGCGTGCGAGACGCGGCTGGTCTGCCAGGTCCCCGACACGCGCACCTCCGCGGACGCCAGGGCGGACTCGACGTCGCCGTGCTCGGCGTGGATCGACTGCACGGTGTTCCGCTCGGGGTGCTGGATGCGCGACGTGCCCGCATCCTTGTCGCCGTGCAGCAGCGGGGCGCCGGCGGCGCGCGCCTCCTCCGGGTCGAACACGGCGGGGAGCGGTTCGTACGTCACGCGGATGAGGCGGCAGGCCGCCTCCGCGATCCCGATCGTGTCGGCGACGACCGCCGCGACGCGCTGTCCGCGGAAGCGCACCACGTCGTCGAAGACGCGGGTGTCGTCGGGGTCGTCGGTGCGGTGCTCGTGGCGGCCCGTGGAGAAGTACGTGGCGGGGGAGTCGCGGTGCGTCAGCACGGCGTGCACGCCTTCGAGGGCCTCCGCCTCGCGGGTGTCGATGTCGACGATGCGGGCGTGCGGATGCGGGCTGCCGAGCACCTTGAGGTGCGTCACCCCGGGAACGGCGACGTCGAGCGTGTAGGGCTCGCGGCCCGTGACGATCCGCCGGCCGGCGGGAGCCTTCACGGCGGTGCCGACGGTGAGCGCCGGGGGAGTGCTCGTCTGGACGATCGGGTCGGCGGCGAGGGGCGCGGGCGCGCCGGCGGGCGCCGGGGCCTCGGCCGGGCCGGCGGCTGCGGCTGACGCGGCGGCCTCCGCCGGAGCCTCCGCCGGAGCTCCGCCCGGCGCGGCGGCCTCGGCGGCGGCATGCGTGCCGCAGATCCCACCGCATCCGCCCGCCGAGCCGGCGCCGGCCTGCGCGCACACCCCCGCCGTGATCGAGTCGCGGATCGCGCGGTAGCCGGTGCAGCGGCAGAGGTTGCCCTTCATGAGACGGGGCAGGTCGTCGAGCTGCTCGGGCTTGAGGGTCGTCGCGGTGACCACCATCCCGGCGGTGCAGAAGCCGCACTGGAAGCCCGCGTTGTCGACGAAGGCCTGCTGCACGGGGCTCAGGTCGTCGGGGTCGCCGAGCCCGGCGACCGTGGTGACCATCCGGTCCGCGGCGCGGTAGGCCGGGTAGATGCAGGAGTGGACGGGCGTGCCGTCGACGATCACGGAGCAGGCGCCGCAGTCGCCCGAGTCGCAGCCCTTCTTCACCTCGAAGCCGCCCTGATCGCGCAGGAACGTGCGGAGGCACTGACCCGGGGCGGGCTCGGCCTCGCGCTGCTCGCCGTTCATCACGAACCTCATCGGGAGACCTCCTCCAGCTCGTCGCGGATCTCGACCGCGAGCAGGGCCGACACCGCCCGCCGCCAGTCGGCGGCGCCGTGCGGATCGGTGAACCACGTCGTGAGGGCCGAGACGTCGGCCTCGAGCGCGGGTGCCTTCGGCAGCGCGGCATACCGCAGCTGCTCGGGTCGCACGGTCGCGCCGCTCACGGTGAGCGTGAAGGCGCCGTCGGTCGCGAGGCGTCCGATCACGACGGCTCCCGACCGTCCGATCGGAGACAGCGCGATCTTCCGGAACGCGGTGCGGGCGGCCAGCGACGAGGCCGGCACCCGGAAGGAGCGCACGACGTCGCCGACGCCGAGCGCGTTCTGTCCGTTCCCCGTCACGAGCGCGGCGACCGGGATCTCCTCGTCGGTGCCGTCCGCGCGCCACACGAGGGCCACGGCGTCGAGACCGGAGAGCAGCGACGTCATCGGACCCGCCGGCAGCGAGGCGCACACGTTGCCACCCACCGTGGCCACGTTCCACACCTTGAACGACCCGAGGAGCGCCGTGCAGGCCTGGAAGAAGAGCGGATGCGCAGCCCACCCGCGATCGTCGGGGATCGCCGCGAGCTCGGCGAGGGTGCAGGTCGAGGAGAGGACGAGGTCGTCGTCGAGCATCGTCCAGGCCGGCCACTCGAACGCCATCAGGTCGACGAGGCCGGTGAGGTGCGGCTGGGTCTCCGAGAACACCCACGAGCCGCCCGCGACCGGAGCGACGTCCGGTGCCAGCCGAGCGAGGTCGGCGCGATCCCTGGCCGGGATGATCGAGGTGACGGTGTGGAGATCCATGGGGTGGTGCCTTTCCCGCAGTGCGACCCGCGTTCTCACACGGGATCCCAGTACACCGCACGCCTGTTTCCGCAGTGTAACGGCGCGTTTCAGCGGCAGCGGGCCCCGCTTCGGGTGAATCGCCGCGCGGCGCGGGCCGAGAGAGGGGGCGGGTCAGCCCAGGGAGGCGACCCACTCCGAGGCGCCGTCGTCGAAGAGCTGCTCCTTCCAGATCGGGAGCCGCTCCTTCACGAGGTCGACGAGGTCGGCGCAGGCGGCGAACGCGGCCGCCCGATGCGCGGACGCGACGGCTGCCGCGAGGGCGACGTCGCCGACGACGAGGTCTCCGATCCGGTGGGAGAACGCGAGCCGCACCTCGGGATGGCGGCGGGCGATCTCCGCCGCCACCTCCGCTGCCACCTCGGGCGCTGACGGATGCGCGGAGTACGACAGCGCATCCACCCCGCGGCCGTCGTCGTGGTCGCGCACCACGCCCGCGAACGTCACCACGGCGCCGTCCTGCGCCGTCTCGACGAGCGCGGCGCAGCGGCCGACGTCGATCCGCTCCTCGGTCACTTCGGCCAGGAGCACGCGGGGGTCGTGGTCAGTCGGTGCGGACATGGTCGCCTCCGTGCAGCTGATCGACGAGGTGCTCGAGCACCCCGTCCAGGACGTCGAGCCCGTCGCGCACGCCGCCGCGGGATCCCGGGAGGTTCACGATCACCGTCGTGCCCGTGACGCCCGCGAGGCCGCGCGACACGATCGCCAGCGGGGTGGCGGCCGTCCCGCGCCGGCGGATCTCCTCCGCGACGCCGGGCAGCTCGCGGTCGAGGAGCACCCTCGTCATCTCGGGTGTCGCATCGGTGGGGGAGACGCCGGTCCCGCCCGAGGTGATCACCGCATCCATGCCCGCCGCGATCGCCGCCTCGAGCGCTCGCCCGACGGGCGCACCGTCGGGGACGACCTCGACGACGCAGGCCCAGCCGCGCGCGGCGAACCACTCCGCGATCAGCGGGCCCGCGGTGTCCTCGTAGACCCCGGCCGCCGCACGTGTCGACGCCACCACGACCATCGCGCGGCGCCGAGCGCCGATGGGGTCGGCGTCGGCGCCCGTCCCCCGCGCATCCGCGTCGCTCACCCGCGACTCCACTCGCCGCTCGCGCCGCCGGACTTCTCCAGCACGCACACGTCGCCGATCACGGCGCCGCGATCGACCGCCTTGATCATGTCGTAGACGGTGAGCGCGGCCACGGTCACGGCCGTGAGCGCCTCCATCTCGACCCCGGTCACCCCGGTGGTCTTCACGCTCGCCACGATGCGGAGGCTCGTCTCCCCGGGCTCGAACTCCACCGACGCGCCAGAGATGGGCAGCGGATGGCAGAGCGGGATGAGCGACGGCGTCTGCTTGGCGCCGAGGATGCCGGCCACACGGGCGACGGGCAGCGCCTCGCCCTTCGGGAGCTCACCGGCGACGAGGAGCGACATCACGTGCGGCGTCGTCGTCACGACGGCCTGCGCGACCGCCCGCCGGGAGGTCACGGCCTTGTCGGACACGTCGACCATCCGCGCGGCGCCGCTGTCGTCGAGGTGGGTGAGCTCGGTGCCGTCAGCCACGGTCGTGCTCCGGGATGGGGGCTGTGGTGTCAGTCATCGATCCTCCAGAACTCGAGCGGGGAGCCGGCGGCGACGTGGTCGACGCCGACGGGGACGTGGATGAGGACGGTCGAGTCCGCGAGCGCGTGCAGCAGGTGGCTCGAGGGCCCGCCCAGCGTGTGCAGCTCGCCGTCCACCAGCACACCGCGGCGCAGCTGCAGCACGTGGGGCGGGGAGTCGAGATCGTGGGCGAGCGGAGCGCTGCGGCGCTCGCGGTCGGTCACGGAGGCGCCCGCGGTCGTGAGCAGCGCGCTGCGCAGGAACACTTCGAACGAGACCAGCGCGCTCACGGGGTTGCCGGGGAGGCACACCACGGGCAGCGTCCGGCCGTCTCCGAGGCTCGCGAGCCCGAGACCCTGCGGTCCGCCCGGCTGGAGCGCGACCTTCTCGAAGCGCACGCCGAGCGGTCCGAGCGCGTCGCGCACCACCTCGCGAGCCCCCGCGCTCACCCCGCCCACGGTGATGAGGAGGTCTGGTGGGCCCGTGACCGCCCCGTCGCCGCTGATCTCCGCCGGCGGCGTGGGAGCGCTCGTGGGCGCGGCGTCGTTCGTGCCACCGGCCCGTGGGTCCCCCGCGCTCTCGCCCAGGGCGGACTCGACGATCGCGAGGAGATCGACCGCGTCGTCGCTGCGGCACGGGCGCACGTCGACGCCGCATCCGATCGACTGGAGCGCGGCGGTGAGAGCGACGGAGTTCGAGTCGTGGATGCGCCCGGGCGTCAGCTCCTCGCCCGGGTCGCGGATCTCGTGCCCCGTGGGCACGAGCAGCACGCGGAGACGCCGGCGTACGGCGACCTCGGTGAGCCCGACGCCGTTGATCACGCCGGCGCGGGCCGCGCTGAGCCGGTCGCCCGCCCGGAGCAGGACCTGTCCGTCCGCGACGTCCGACCCCTGCGCTCGCACGTACGTGCCGGGCGCGACCGGAGCGGTGAAGCCCGCGATCGCCTCCGTCCCCGGGGCGGGGAAGAGCGGCGGGTCGACCCGCTCGACCGGCACCACGGCGTCCGCGCCCGGCGGGAGGGCCGCTCCGGTCATGATCGGCGTCGCCGTGCCGGGTCGGTGCGGATGCCCGGCGTCGCCTGCCGCGATCCGCTCGGCGACGGGGAGGGTCACCGGCGACTCCGGGGAGGCGCCCTCGAGGTCGGCGGCGAGGACGGCGAACCCGTCCATCTGCGAGTTGTCGAACCCCGGCAGCGCCCGCGGCGCGATGACGTCGGTGGCGAGGTACCGCGCGGCGTGCTCCCAGGGGCGCGCCGTGAAGGCGGCCCCGCCCACCTCGATCGGCTCGGCGGCGAGCTGGTCGGCGACGGGCCGCAGCAGCTCGACGATCTCGTCGCGGTGGTCGTCGATCGTGCGCACCCGTCCATCCTGCCCCACGCCCGCCGCCCCGCCGGCGTCGGGATGGTCGGCGTCGCGCGCCTCTGCGGGTTGCGCCCGCCCGGAGCGCTCTGCCCGCCGGGATGGCGACGAGAGGACGCAGGCGAGGCGCTGTCCGCGGACGCGCGGGGAGGGTCGGCGCTCTGGCGGGGTGCGGCGGGGCTCAGCCGCCCGCGAAGGGAGGGAGGACGTCGAGCGAGTCCCCGTCGGCGAGGATGCGCGCGCGGTCCGTGGTGGCCGAACGGTTGAGCAGGAAGGAGCACCGCGCCAGGACGGCCTCGGCCTCGGCCGGTGACCCTCCCGTGGCGGTGGCGGCGACCTCGTGCAGCAGGTCCGCGATCGAGCGGCCGGCGGCGTCGAGCTCGTCGCGCCCGCGCCCGAGGGTGGCCTTGGCGGCGGCGAAGTAGCGGAGGGTGACCACGCTCATCCGCCGATCGCGCTCATGGTGCGGGCGGGCTGCGCGAACGTGGGGTCGTCGAGTCCGTGGCCGGCGGGCTTCGCCCACATGGCCGCGCGCCACAGGTCGGCGAGGTCGTCGTCGGAGGCGCCGGAGCGCATCGGCTCGAGCAGGTCGGTCTCCGTGTGCGAGAAGAGGCAGCTGCGCACCCGGCCCTCCGCGGTGAGGCGGGTCCGGCGGCAGTCGGAGCAGAACGCCTCGGTGACGGAGGCGATGACACCGACCCTGCCGAGCATCCGCTCGCCGTCGTAGACGCGGTACAGCTCGGCGGGGGCTCCGTCGCGGGGCGCGTCGTCGGGTGCGAGCCGGTACCGCTCCTCGAGCAGCCCGCGGATCTCGGCCGCCGTGATCATGTCGGTGCGGCTCCAGGAGTGGTCGGCGTCGAGAGGCATCTGCTCGATGAACCGCAGCTGGTGGCCGCCGGCCAGCGCCCAGTCGAGCAGGTCGACGGCCTGGTGGTCGTTGACCCCGCGCATCAGGACGGCGTTCACCTTCGTGGACAACAGCCCCGCCGACCGGACGGCATCGATCCCGGCGAGCACCCGATCGAGGAACGGACGCCGGGTGATCGCCTCGAACGTGGCGGGCTCGATCGAGTCGAGCGAGACGTTGACGCGGTCGAGGCCGGCCTCGGCCAGAGCGGCCGCGCGCGACGCGAGGCCGATGGCGTTCGTGGTGAGCGAGATCTCCGGGCGGGGGTCGAGCGCCGCGACCTCGCGGACGATGTCGACGAGGTCGGCCCGCAGGAGCGGCTCGCCGCCGGTGAAGCGCACCTGCCGCACGCCGAGGTGCTCGGCCGCGAGGCGCACGAGCCGCACGATCTCGGTCCGCGACATCAGCGCCGGGCGGGGGAGGAACGGCAGCCCCTCGGCGGGCATGCAGTACGTGCAGCGCAGGTTGCAGCGGTCGGTGAGCGAGACCCGGAGGTCGGTGGCGACCCGTCCGAACCGGTCGCTCAGCCCCGCTCCGGCGTCCCGCGGCCGTGCCGCGACGCCGCCGGCGGGCGGCTCGGTGGCGCTGCCCGCGTCGGCGCTCGCGCCCGCGGGCACGCCCACGCGAAGGGCGGGGATCCCGAGCGCGACCGTCATGCATCCACCCTACGCGCGCCCGCGCCCGCCCTGCGCCCGCGTCCGCGCCGCCACGCGATGCCGCGCCGTGGATCTGACACTCGTGGCGGCCTCTGCGCGCGGGAGGGCGCCACGAGTGTCAGATCCGCACCATCCGGGCGGTTGGCGCTCCGACGGCGGGCGGGCGGCGGCAATCCTGGATCTGACACTCGTGGTGGCTTCTGTGCGCGGGAGGGCGCCAGGAGTGTCAGATCGGGGCCCGGCCTCGGGCGTGAGGTGCGATCGCGTCCTGCTGCAGTCGACGGCGGGCAGGCGGCGCGGCTTCTGCGGGTTGCGCCCGCTCCACGCGCTCTCATGCCCGAGGGGGCCTCGAAGCGGCTCTCAGCGGGCGAAACCCGCGCCGTCCCTCCGCCGGCGGCGCGGACGTCAGTAGCGGGGCTTCTCGGGCTCGATCTCGGCGACCCACGCGTCGATGCCGCCGCGCACGAAGCGGACGTCGTCGTAGCCGGACTGGCGGAGGGCCTGCGCGGCGCGCTGCGACCGTCCGTCGTGGTGGCAGTGCACGATCACGGTGGCGTCGGCGGGGACGGCCTCGCGCGCCTCGGGGGAGAGGATCCCGCCGAGAGGCACGAGCACCGAGCCGTCGATCGAGACGAGCTCGTGCTCGTGCGGCTCGCGCACGTCGACGAGCACGAAGTCCGCCTCTCCGCGGGCGCGGGCCTGGAGGAGCGAGTCGAGCTCGGAGACCGAGACCGAGTCGGTGGAGGCGTCGTCCTGCATGGTGTTCCTCTCGTTGCGTGGTCGCGCGGCAGGCCCGGGGGAGCCGCCCGCGGTGGGTCCGTCGATGAACGGGTCGTAGGGGCGGCCCACGTTCGCCACCCGGGGCGTCGCGGGCTCGGCCGTGCCGAACGGCACCTCGGTCGTCGTGCCGTCGAGGGCATCGACGACGAGGAGGCGGCCGAGCAGCGGCTCGCCGTATCCGCCGAGGAGCTTGAGGGTCTCCGACGCGAGGATGCCGCCGACCGTGGCGCACAGGGGACCGAGGACGCCCGCGATCGCGCAGGTCTCGTCAGCGTCCGCTCCCCGGCGCTCGAGGTCGGGGTAGAGATCGGACAGCGTGCGTGCCGCGCCGCCGGGCGCCTGCGACCAGAAGACGGTCGCCTGACCGTCGAACCGCAGCACCGAGCCCCAGACGTAGGGCTTGCCCACGAGCGCGCAGGCTGCGTCGGCGATGATCTGCACGTCGAAGGTGTCGGTGCCGTCGACGACCACGTCGTACTCCGACACGAGGTCGAGCACGGTCTCCGGGGTGATCTCGACGTCGTGCTCGATCACCTCGATGTGCGGGTTCAGTCGCCGCAGCTGCTCGGCGGCGGAGGCGACCTTGCGCTCGCCCACAGCCGCATCCGGATGCAGGACCTGCCGATGCAGGTTCGACACGTCGACAGTGTCGCGGTCGACCACCCCGATCGTGCCGACGCCGGCCGCCGCGAGGTAGAGCAGCACGGGCGAGCCGAGCCCGCCGGCGCCCAGCACCACGACGCGGCTGTTCTTCAGCCGACGCTGTCCTTCGAGACCGATCTGCGGGAGCGCCATCTGCCGGGCGTAGCGCAGCAGCTCGGCTCGGGAGAGCTCGGGCCCGGGGGAGACGAGCGGAGCGAGGGCCATTCCTCGATTCTGCCACCGCGCCCGGGGCGTGCTGCCCCGATCCGGGCGCACTCGGTCGCGCATCCGGACAGGGCTCGCTCGTCGCTCAGGGGTCCGGTTCGTATGCTCCGCCCCGGATGGGGCTCGAGCGGATGTGGCACTCGTGGTGCCCTCCCGCGCGCCGAGCCCACCATGACTGCCGCATCCACGCCGTCTTGGTGCTGGATGCACGCGGGCAAGCACCCGGCTGCGGGCGCTCGCCGAGCCGATCAGGGCGCTCCGCCCCCGATGGGGCTCGAGCGGATGTGGCAGTCGTGGTGCCCTCCCGCGCGCCGAGCCCACCACGACTGCCACATCCACGCCCAAGCAGCCCCGCCCGCACGCACACCCGCGCGCTCGCCCCGCGAACACCGGACCCACCGACGCGCCCGCCCGCGCGGGCACGCAGCGCACGCACGCCCGCGAAGCGCACGCACACGCGCCCACGCCCGCGCAGCGCACGCGCACCCGCGCGGCGAGGCCACGCGGCGGGCGGGCGCGTCTCGGGTACCGTAGTGGCACGCATCCGACCCGGAGCGTAGAGAGGCGTGCCGTGTACCTGAAGAGCTTGACCCTCAAGGGGTTCAAGTCCTTCGCCAACCCCACGACCTTCCAGTTCGAGCCCGGCGTCACGTGCGTGGTCGGCCCGAACGGGTCGGGCAAGAGCAACGTCGTCGACGCCCTCGCCTGGGTGATGGGGGAGCAGGGCGCCAAGACCCTCCGCGGCGGCAAGATGGAGGACGTCATCTTCGCCGGGACGGCGACGAAGGGTCCGCTCGGCCGCGCCGAGGTCACGCTCACGATCGACAACGCCGACGGGGCGCTCCCCATCGACTACACCGAGGTGACGATCAGCCGCACGCTCTTCCGCAACGGCGGCAGCGAGTACGCCATCAACGGCGAGAGCTGTCGGCTCCTCGACCTCCAGGAGCTGCTGAGCGACTCCGGTCTCGGCCGTGAGATGCACGTCATCGTCGGCCAGGGTCAGCTGGATGCGGTGCTGCACGCCACCCCCGAAGGTCGTCGCGGCTTCATCGAGGAGGCGGCGGGCATCCTCAAGCACCGTCGCCGCAAGGAGAAGACGCAGCGCAAGCTCGAGGCGATGCAGGCCAACCTCACGCGCCTCAGCGATCTCGCGGGCGAGATCCGCAGACAGCTGCGGCCGCTCGGCCGACAGGCGGAGATCGCGAAGCAGGCGCAGGGCATCGCGGCGATCGTGCGCGACGCGCGAGCACGACTGCTCGCCGACGAGGTCGTCGAGCTCCGGCGTGCTCTCGACGCGCACTCGCGCACCGAGAGCGAGCGCCACTCCGAGCGGATCGTGCTGCAGGAGCGGCTCGAGCAGTTCACGCTCCGCATCGCCCGCATCGAGGCCGCGCAGGTCGGCGACGCCGTCGACTCCGCCCGCCAGGTCAGCTTCGGCCTCGAGAGCGCGCAGCAGCGGCTGCGCAACCTCTCCAACCTCGCCCACCAGCGGCTGGCGCTGCTCGGCGGCGAGGCGTCCGTGCCCGAGATGCAGCCGGGCGTCACCCCCGGCATGGTCGCCGAGTCGCGCGAGGAGGCCGAGCGGCTGGCGGCGCTCGTGGGCACCTCCGAGCAGGCGCACCGCGACGCCCAGGCCGCCACCGCCTCCGCCCGTGCCGCCCTCGACTCGCTCGACGAGCAGATCGCGTACCAGTCGTCGCTCGTGTCGAAGCACGACCTCGAGCTCTCCAAGCTCACCGGCCAGCTCGAGTCGGCCCACTCCCGGCTCGCCGCCGTGCGCGGTGAGGTGCTGCGCCAGCAGAACGCCCTCGACGCCGCCACGACCCGCGCCCAGGGGGTGCGCGCCGAGTTCGCGCAGGCCGAGGAGCAGCAGGCCGAGGCGGAGGAGAACGACACCGACCTCGACGAGGCCTACGAGTTCGCGCAGGCCGCGGTGTTCGAGGCCGAGGGCGAGATCGACCGCCTGCGCGACGAGCTCCACACCCACGAGCGCGAGCGCGACGCCCTCGCCGCCCGCTCGAGCGCCCTGTCGATGGCGCTCGACCAGCGCGACGGCTCGGCCGATCTCGTCGCCGCCGGGCTCACGGGCATCCGCGGTCTGGTGGCCGACCACGTGAAGGTGTCGCCCGGCTTCGAGGCGGCGATCGCCGCCGCGCTCGGGCCGTTGGCGGATGCGGTGCTCGCGACCTCCACGTCGGATGCGGTCGATGCGGTCGCCGCGGCCGCCGAGTCGGACATGGGCCGGGTCGAGATCGTGATCGGTTCGCCGGACGACGCCTCGGACGCCGGAGAGGAGTCGGCCGCGGCCGGGGGATCCCGCGCGGCCGCCGCCCTGGAGGGCCTCGGCTCGCCTGCCGGTCTCACCGCGGCCACCCGGGTCGTCGACGGGCCGGCCGGCATCGCCGGCATCCTCGACGCCGTCGTGGTCGCCGACGACCTGGCGGCCGGCCGCGACTCATGGGAGGAGCTCAGCCGCGAGATCGGACCGGCTCTCACGATGGTGTCGCGCGACGGCGACGTGCTGACCAGGTACGTGCTGCGCGGCGGCTCCGGCGCGACGCGCTCCCGCATCGAGCTCATCGCCGAGCGCGACTCCGCCGCCGCCCTGCTGGAGGAGCGGCTGTCGCTCATCGAGCGCGCCCGCTTCGCGCTCGCCGAGCAGCGCGGTGTGCTGCAGGTGGCGAAGGAGCAGTCGCAGGCGGCGCTCGCGTCGCTGCGCGAGCACGACTCGCAGCTGGCGTCCCGGACCGAGAAGCTCAGCCGGCTCCGCGCGCAGGCGGAGGCGTCCGAGGGCGAGCTCGAGCGGCTCGCCCGCTCGCTGAAGCTGGCGCAGGACACCGTGTCCTCGGCGGAGGCGGGGGCCGAGAAGGCGCGCGCCGAGCTCGACGAGCTGCGGGCGCGACCGCGGCCGATCCTCGACGTGAGCTCGCGCGACGGGCTCCTCGCCGAGCTCGAGCGGGCGCGCGAGCACGAGGTGGAGGCGCGGCTCGGCGTCGAGACGGCGCGGGAGCGGGTGCGCGCCGAGCAGCTGCGCGCCGCCGCCCTCGAGAAGCAGCTCGAGTCGGAGCGGGCGGCCGCGGAGGCCGCCGCCCGTCGTGCGGTGATCCGGCGGCGGCAGATGGAGGCGGCGACCGCGGTGGTGGAGGCGCTGCCCGCGGTGCTGGAGTCGGTCGACCGCTCGGTCGACGAGGCACGCCTGCTGCTGGCCCGGCGCGAGGCCGAGCGGGCCGAGCAGAACGAGGAGCTCACGGCGCTGCGCCGCGACGAGGCCGCTCTGCGGCGCCGGCTGCAGGAGATCACCGAGAACGTGCACGGCCTCGAGCTGCAGATCTACGAGAAGAAGCTCCACCTCTCGAGCCTCCTCGAGCGTGTCGGCTCCGAGCTCGGCCTCGTGGAGGACGTGCTCATCGCCGAGTACGGTCCCGACCAGCCGGTTCCCGACGACGACGCGCCGCTGCCGGCGCCGTCCGCGAGCGGCAGCGACGACGAGTCGAGGGAGGCGGAGGACGCGCCCCGCGCATCCGACGGCCCCGACGCATCCGACGGCGAGCACGACGAGGACGACGACCGCGGCCTCGACGCATCGGGCGGCGACGCATCCGACGACACCGAGGAGGCCCCGGCACCCGGCCGGCCCTTCGTGCGCGCCGAGCAGCAGCAGCGCCTCGCGAAGGCCGAGCGCAAGCTCGCCGAGCTGGGCCGGGTGAACCCGCTGGCGCTGGAGGAGTTCGAGGCGCTCGAGCAGCGCCACCGCTTCCTCACCGAGCAGCTCACCGACCTCACGAACACCCGCAAGGACCTCCTCACGATCATCGAGGAGATCGACGAGCGGATGCAGACGATCTTCGAGAGCGCGTTCGCCGACACCCAGCAGGCGTTCTCGGAGGTGTTCCCGGTGCTCTTCCCGGGCGGCACCGGCTCGATCACGCTGACCGATCCGGGCGACATGCTCACGACCGGCATCGAGGTGAGCGTGAAGCCCGCCGGGAAGAAGATCGAGCGCCTCTCGCTGCTCTCGGGCGGCGAGCGCTCGCTCGCCGCGGTGGCGCTGCTCATGGCCATCTTCAAGGCCCGGCCCAGCCCGTTCTACATCATGGACGAGGTGGAGGCGGCCCTCGACGACGCGAACCTCGGCCGCCTGCTCACCACGTTCGAGGACCTGCGCGAGTCGTCGCAGCTCATCGTGATCACGCACCAGAAGCGCACCATGGAGATCGCCGACGCCCTCTACGGCGTCTCGATGCGCCAGGACGGCGTCTCGGCCGT
Organism: Cnuibacter physcomitrellae; assembly: GCF_014640535.1. NCBI lineage: Bacteria > Bacillati > Actinomycetota > Actinomycetes > Micrococcales > Microbacteriaceae > Cnuibacter > Cnuibacter physcomitrellae. Next base: position 999,411 of record NZ_BMHD01000001.1, on the reverse strand, counting down.
CGTCGGCCAGCGCGTGAAGGCCGAGCAGGCCGAGGACGTCCCCGCCTAGCCTTCACGTTCCGCCATACTCAGGCTGTTTCGCCATGTCGATCGACGTGGCGAAACAGCGCTGGTATGGCGAAACGGGTTTCTAGTGCGTGCTGGGCTCGGTCTCGATCTCCGAGCGGTCGCCCGACCAGAGCGTGTGGAACACGCCGGGCTCGTCGACGCGCTTGTAGGTGTGCGCGCCGAAGAAGTCGCGCTGACCCTGGATGAGGGCGGCGGGCAGGCGCTTCGACGCGAGGCCGTCGTAGTACGACAGCGCCGAGCTGAACCCGGGGATCGGCACACCCGACAGGGCGGCGGTCGAGACCACGCGCCGCCAGGCGGCCTCGCCCTCGGCGACGGCCTTGGCGAAGTACGGGTCCTCGAGGAGCGACGTGATGTCGGGGTCGTTCTCGTACGCCTCGACGATGCGGTTGAGGAACTGGGCGCGGATGATGCAGCCCGCCCGCCAGATCTTCGCCACCGCTCCCTTGTCGATCTCCCAGCCGTACTGCTTCGCTCCGGCGATGATCTCGTCGAAGCCCTGCGCGTAGGCGACCACCTTCGACGCGTAGAGCGCGGCGCGGATGTCGTCGGCGAACGAGTCGACGTCCACCTCGACGACGTCGGGGCGCGACTGGATCGTCTTCTGCACGGCCTCGCGCTGCTCCGGGTGCGACGACAGTGAGCGCGCGAACACGGCCTCGGCGATGCCGCCGACCGGGGTGCCCAGGTCGAGGGCGTTCTGCACGGTCCACGCGCCGGTGCCCTTGGCCCCGGCCTGGTCGAGGACGATGTCGACGAACGGCTTGCCGGTCTTCGCGTCGACCTGCTTCAGCACCTCGGCGGTGATCTCGATGAGGTACGACTCGAGGTCGCCCGAGTTCCAGGTCTCGAACACCTCGGCCAGCTCGGCGGGCTCGCGCTTGGTGAGCGTGCGGAGCAGGTCGTAGGCCTCGGCGATGAGCTGCATGTCGGCGTACTCGATGCCGTTGTGCACCATCTTGACGAAGTGGCCTGCGCCGTCGGTGCCGATGTGGGTCACGCACGGCTCGCCCTCGGCGACCGCCGCGATCGAGGCGAGGATGGGGCCGAGGGTCTCGTAGGCCTCGGCGGTGCCGCCGGGCATGATCGAGGGTCCGTTCAGGGCGCCCTCCTCGCCGCCGGAGATGCCGGTGCCGACGAAGTGGATGCCGCGGGCCGAGACGTCCTTCTCGCGGCGGATGGTGTCGTGGAAGTTCGCGTTCCCGCCGTCGACGATGATGTCGCCGGGCTCGAAGCGGTCGGCCAGCTCGGCGATGACCGCGTCCGTGCCCGCGCCGGCCTGGACCATGATGATCGCGGTGCGCGGCTTCGACAGCGACGCGACGAAGTCGTCGACGGACTCCGACGCGAGGAACCCCGCCTCCGGATGCTCCGACACCAGCTTGCGGGTGCGCTCAGGGGAGCGGTTGTACACCGCCACCGTGTTGCCCTCGCGGCTGGCCAGGTTCCGGGCGAGGTTCGAGCCCATCACCGCCATTCCCACCACACCGATGTTGGCCTTGCCCTGTTCGGTCATTCTTCCTCCGTGCCGTCTTCGGGCCCGCTCCTCGCGCGCCCTCGTACAGTCTTCCGCATCCGCGCCCGTCTGTCCCGGCGACGGCGCGGTGGCATGGCGACGGCGCGGTGGCATGGCGACGGGGGCGAGGCCGCGGATGCGGTCCCGCCCCCGTGCCGTCCCGCCGCTAGTGCGCGCGGCGGCGGCGCAGCACGAGCGCCACGGTGCCGAGCGCGAGCAGCAGCGCGGCGGCCGCGCCGCCGAGCAGGGGCGCCGCGCCGGTCGCGGCGAGGCCGTCCTGCGCCGCACCGGAGCCCGCGCCGGTCGGGGCGGTCACCCCGGCCCCCGCGTCGGCTCCCGCGCCGTCCCCGCTGTCGGAGTCGGACGGATCCTCGGGCTGGCCGGGCGTGCCGGGCCCACCGGGCGTGCCGGGCCCACCGGGCGTGCCGGGCTCACCCGGGGTGCCCGGGCCGCCGGGGTTCCCCGGCTCGTCGACCGCGGCCACGGTGAACGTCCGCACCGCCGAGAGGTCGATCGCGCCGTAGGGGTCCTCGGTCCGCACGTACCATCCGTGCGGGCCGTTCGCGAGGCCGGTCCAGGGCACGGTCACGGTCGTGCCGCTGGCGACGTCCTCGAGCGATCCGATGACGTCGGTCGTCAGGATGTCGGCGCTGAACGCCTCCGTCGACAGCTCCTTCGTCGCAGGCGTGATGCCGAGCGTGTCGTATGACATGGTGAACTCCTGGTTCTGCATGTCGAGCGTCGGGTCGTCGGAGTCGAAGTCGTCGAGCGACGGCGAGTACGTCCGGACCGTGATGGTGCCGGTCGCGTCGTCGAAGTGGAGCAGGCGCAGGTAGCCGAGGCCGCCCTCCGCGAGGCCCTGGTAGTCGAACAGCATCGAGTACACGGTGCGCTCGGCGACGCCGTCCCCGTCGTCGTCGAACGCATCCGTCCGGGTGAAGGCGTCGTGGTAGTGGCCGGACATGACCATCATCACGTTCGCGTTCGTCGCCACGACCTCGTCCTGGATGCGCTGCGGGATGTCGCCGAGGCCGCCCGTGGTGAGCATGAACTCGTGCAGGTTGAGGATCACCTTCCGCTCCGGGTACTGGGCGATGACGTCGTTCATCCAGGCGATCTCCGCGTCGCCCGGACCCCATCCCATCGACACGACCATGAAGTCGATGCCGCCGGCGGAGAACAGGTCGTAGTGCCCGCGGTTGTCGAGGTAGCTGTCGCCGTACCAGGGGTTCGACGCGTACCGCGAGGCGCCGAACCACTGCGAGTAGTGCGAGTAGTCGTCCTCCTTGTGGCCGACGTCGTGGTTGCCCGCCAGCACGCCGTAGGGCAGGCCCGCGGCGTCCAGCTCGTCGTACGCGGCGTCCGCCCGCAGCCACTGGTCCTCGATCGTCGAGTCGTCGACGATGTCGCCCGTGTGGAAGAGGTACTGCAGGTTGAGGTCGTCGCGCTGGTCGAGGACGAAGTCGTGGATGTCGAGCTGGTGCTGGTAGTACTCCGGGTTCGCGTTGTAGTACTGGGTGTCCGTCTCCCACGCGAGGGTGAAGTCGTAGTCCGAGCGCGGGGTCGCGTCCGGATGGTACGGCGTCACGTCCGACGAGCGCGCCGAGAGGTCGCCCGAGGTGAAGCCCTCGGAGTGCTGCACGAGCACCGTGATCACACCGTCGGCCACGTGATCGGCGGCGGGCACCGTCGCGCCGAGGTCGAACGACTCGGGCGCCGTGCCGGATGCGGTGACGTGACGGTCCACCTCCTCCCACGAGCCGGATGCGGTGTTCAGCACGTACATCAGCACCTTGGCGTTCGCGTTGGCCGACCCCGACCACGCCAGGCGGGCCTGGAAGTCGTCGCCCGCATCGGCCGGGACGGTCACGTCGAACATCTCGTACGGGAACGCCGTGTCGCTCGACACCGACGAGTCGATGCCGTCGACGCCGGTCATCGCGGCCAGCTCCTCGCCGGTGATGGCCGTGCGGTCGCTGCGGTCCGTGCCCGCGGCGATCTGCGTGGCGCCCTTCCAGCTCGACACCTCGGCGTCGACGGGGTCGAGGCGGTAGCCCTTCGCGACGTCGACGTCGAGCACGTCGCCCGAGGGGTCGGTCGGCGTCGCCGTGAGGTCGACGTCGTGGGAGCCGACGATCGCGCCGTCGACGGGGGAGACGAGCTCCGTCCCGGGCTGCTCGTCGGGCGTCGTGAACGAGACGGTGCGGGTCGCGGTGTTGCCGAGCGCATCCTTCGCCGTCACGACGAACGAGTGCGTCCCCGAGGCCAGCGTCACCGAGGAGGTGGCGTAGGGGAGGACGATCCGCGACCCGTCCAGCGTCGCGTCGGAGGACGCCACGCCCGACCCCGCATCCGTCACGGAGGCGTCGAGCGTGAACCCGCCGCGGTACTCGGTGCCGTCGACGGCCTCCGTCGTGATGACCGGCGCGGTGTTGTCGACCGAGACCGACGCGGAGACCTCCGACCCGGTCGCGCTGGCGCGGACGGTGTGCGGACCGTCCGCGACGGTCGTGGTGTCCCAGAGGGCGGCCTTCGCGGCGAAGGCGTCGTCCGGCAGCACGAAGCGCGCGTCGTAGTAGTCGAGCTTCCCGGTCGAGTCGCCCATCTGCAGCACCGTCGACGGGTCGTCGTAGCCCACCGGGGTGAGCGTCCGGCCGTCGGGGAGCACGAGCCGCAGGTTCTTGATGGTGAAGTCGTCGTTGTTCTCGTTCGGATCGATGACGGGTGCGGCCTTCGTGCCCGCCCAGACGCTCACCACGAGCTCCTGCCCCTGCGTGACGTACGACAGCGGCACGGAGGTCGCGATCGTCTCGTAGCCCTCCGGGATGCCGTCGTCGAAGATGCGCAGGACGTCGTCGCCGATCCGCACGCCGTTCTTGAAGAAGACGTTGACGCCGCTCGCGTCGAACGCGAACACCGGCTCGGACTCGAGCGAGGCCGTGGTCGGCACGGGCGTGCCGTCGACGCTCAGCGTCACGGGGTCGGAGGCGTCGTCGGTCGCCGCGGCGAGCCGCGTCTGCCCCGCCACGAACTGCCCGTCGGTCACGTTGAGCCGCAGCGGCGAGGCGTCGGCGCCGTCGACCGGGAGGTGCACGACCTCGGTCGAGGAGAGCGACCGGCCGTCGGAGGCCGTGACCTGGTAGTCCACCGAGCGCGCGCCGGTCAGATCGGCGGCGGGGACGGTGAACGAGTACCCGTCCGAGCCGTCCGAGGTGAGGTTGACCGAGCGGAACCCGGCGTCGACGTTCGTCTTCCAGCGGAGGGTCACGGTGCGCACCTGCGTGTCGTCGGTCACCGAGAACGCGAAGCGGAAGGGGACGTCCGGCGTGATCGTCGAGGCGGTGGTGTCGGTGATGGTCGGCGCGGCCGTGTCATGCGCCGGGAGCATGAGTCCGGTGGGCACCTGGTCGGCGCTCACGGCGCCGGGCGATGCCGGGGCGAGCCCGCCGAGGCGCTGACGCGTGGTGTCCGCTCCGTCGACGGCGTACTGGATGCCCTGGTCGGCCACGGTGTCGTCGGCGCCGGCGAGGTTGTAGTAGGCCCGGTTGACGCTGAAGCCGGTGTTGGTGATGACCTCGATGCCACGGGGGCTGCCGTTGGCCATGCCCGCGGAGTGGATCTCGACGAGGTCCGTCCCCGCGGTGAGCGACGTGCCGAACTTCGCGTTGAAGTCCGCCGCGGTGAGCGCGTCGTTGGCGCCGTTCTTCACCCAGAGCACCAGCGTCCCGCCCGCCGGGATGACCGGGTTAGAGGGCTGGGCGGGCCAGAGCGCGGTCTGGCTGTTGGTGAGGTCCTCCAGCGGGTAGAGGTACCGGATGGTGTAGTCGCCGAAGTCGACCGGTTCGCTCGTGGCGTTGTACACCTCGATGAACTCGTAGCCGTCGCCGGTGCCGACGTTGGCGGAGTCGGGGAGGAGCTCGCTGACCTGCAGCGGCGCCGTGACCAGCGTGGGGTCGGGCTGAGGGCCGGGTGCGGGCTCGCCGGGGTCCGTCGGCTCGGGGTCGGGGTCGGGGCCGGGGGCCGTGTCGCCGGGGCGCTGGAGCGCGGCGGGGTCGACGACGCCGGGCGTCGCCTCCGCCTGCGCGGTCAGCACTCGCATCGACGGTGCGGTCGGATCGGCGGGGAGCGCGAAGTGCGCGCTCAGGTCCGCTCCCACCGAGCCCGTCGGGTAGAACGACCAGCTGATGGCCGCGCCTGAGCCGTCGATGACGCGGATGCCTCGGTCGCCGCCGTTGGCCATCCCGGCCTGCCCGGTGGCATGGATGATCGGATAGTCCTCGGCGCCCTCCGGGAAGTGCGCCCGGAAGTCGTCGTCGGTCTTCGAGAACGAGTCCACCTTGCCCGACGCGTACTGCAGCCAGACCACCGCGGCGCCGTGAGCCGGGACGACGCTGCCGGCGGGAACGGTGAGAGCCTTGTCCTTCGCGCGGTCGTCGCCGTCGGCGTAGATGTACGTCAGCGACAGGCCCGACGCGGTCAGGTCGATGTCCGCGTCCGTCGTGTTGGCGAGCTCGAAGAACTCGTAGTGGTCGTCCCCGACGTTGTCGGGGTCGATCTCGGTGACGACGAGCGGGGGGACGGCGGGGACGGGGGCCGCGGCGGGGACGGGGGCCGCGACGGCGGCGGGCGCCGCGACGACGGCTCCCGTTCCCAGGGTAAGGCCGGTGGCTCCGGCGAGCAGGGCGGCGAACGCCCTTCGGGTCGGTGATGGCATGCGGTGCAGCTCTCGATGTCGGTGGTCGTGACGGTCGGCGCTTCGCACGCCGGACCGGGCGTGACCCCTGCTGGGGACAAACGTCGCCGACGCTAGGGAGCCGAGGTGTCGCGCGACGGGACGAGCGGTGAACGACAGGTGTCGATGCTGGGTGCGGGATGTGACGTGGCGGGTCGGCGGTGCGGATGCGGTAGCATGGACGACTGACCTCGGCGAGGGCCGTCGCTACTGTGCGATGGCCGTGATCGACGCGGTGGGTTTCGGCCGGCATGGCTTCCCTCCCGCTCACGCGGTCGAGTCGAACAAGACACCATCATGCGGGCCGGCCTGGCTCGCGAAGGAGCAGAACCATGGCAACCCAGGAAGACACCCACGTCGTCGCAGAGCTGCGCACCGAGTTCGGCAAGGGCGCAGCCCGCCGCATCCGTGCCGCTCACAAGATCCCCGCGGTCATCTACGGCCACGGCACCGAGCCGCAGCACGTCACGCTGCCCGGCCACCAGGTCTCCCTCATCCTCCGCAAGGCGAACGCCGTGCTCGAGCTCTCGATCGAGGGCAAGGAGCAGCTGGCCCTCGTGAAGGACGTCCAGAAGGACCCGGTGCTCCAGCTCATCGAGCACATCGACCTCATCGTCGTGCGTCGCGGCGAGAAGGTCGAGGTCGAGGTCCCCGTCGTCCTCGAGGGCGAGTCGTTCGCCGGCACCATCGCCACGCAGGACACCGCGGCGATCGCGGTCGAGGTCGAGGCCACCCACATCCCGGAGCGCTTCGTCGTCTCGATCGAGGGCCTCGAGGAGGGCACCCTCATCCACGCGAAGGACGTCGAGCTCCCCGCCGGCGCCACCCTGGTCTCCGACCCCGAGCTCGTCGTCGTGGGCATCACCATCCCGGCCGCGACCGAGTCGGAGGAGAACGCCGAGGCCGCCGAGGGCGCCGAGGGCGCCGAGGGCGAGGCCACCTCGTCCGACGAGAGCGCCGAGTAGCAGCTCCCGGAACCACCTGACGTGGCGGACGCACCCTGGCTCGTGGTCGGGCTCGGCAACCCCGGGCCCGACTACGCCGCCACCCGCCACAACGTCGGCCAGATGGTGGTCGACGAGCTCGCGACGCGGATGCGCGCGAGCTTCAAGCGGCATCGTGCGAACGCGGTGGTCGCCGAGGGACGACTCGTCCCCGGCGGCCCCCGCTTCGTTCTGGCAAAGCCGCTCACGTACATGAACGTCTCGGGCGGCCCGGTGAACGGGCTCGCCCAGTTCTACGGCGTCCCCGCCGACCACGTCATCGTGGTGCACGACGAGCTCGACATCCCGTTCGACGACGTCCGCCTCAAGCAGGGCGGCGGCCATGGCGGCCACAACGGGCTGCGCGACATCATCGCCGCCACCGGCACCGCCGACTTCCTCCGCGTGCGCACCGGCATCGGCCGCCCGCCCGGCCGGATGCAGGCCGCCGACTTCGTCCTGAAGCCCTTCTCGAAGGATGAGCGCGACTCGCTCCCGAACCTCGTCGCCGACGCCGCCGATGCCGTCGAGCTCATCGCCTCCGAGGGCCTCACCGCCGCCCAGCAGCGGTTCCACTCTCCCCGCAGCGGCTAGGGGTTGAAGGGGGAGGACAGGGGGTTCGCGTCGGCGACGGCGTCCTCGAAGCGGTGGGTGAACACCTTCGAGACCTCGAGGAGGGCCGTGGCGCGCTCCGCGGCCTCGGCGTTCGCCAGGCGCGAGCGCCCGGCGCCGACGACGCGCTCGTAGCGGTCCACGTCGCGGGCGCTGACGATGAGCGGGAAGCCGAAGCGTGCGCGGTACGCCTGCGACAGCGCGACGGCGTCGTCGAGGTCCTCGTCGGTGAGGGAGTCGATGCCCCGCTCGGAGTGCTCGCGCACGTAGGCGTGCTCGCGGTCGTCGGCGCTGCCGAGGTCGGGGAACGACCGGAGCAGCTCCAGCTGCTGCTCCGGCGAGCCGCCGAGGATCGCCTCCTGGAACGCCGCGCGCAGCGCGGTCGCGTCGTCGAAGGGACGCCGGGCGTACGCCGCCGCCACGACCCAGGGGGAGTCGTTCACCATCGAGCCGAAGGTGCGCGCGAAGGCGGCCTCGTCCATCCGGTCGACCTCGTCGAGCGTGACGAGGTCGGCGCCCGGCCGCCCGGCCACCCCGGATCCGCGTCCGCCGGTGTGGAAGAACAGCAGGTTCAGCAGGATGGCGGTGATCGCGCCGAGGGTGATGCCCGAGCCGAAGAGGATCGACGCCCACGCGGGGAACGCGGAGGCGATGGCGCCGTAGGCCGTCACGAGACCCGCCAGCCCGAGCGTGGTGCCCACGATGATCGAGTTGCGGTGGTCGCTGAAGTCCACCTTCTGGAGCGTCTGCACGCCGGCGACCGCGACCGCGCCGAACAGGGCGAGCGCCGCTCCGCCCAGCACCGGATGCGGGATGCCCGCCACGAGCGCCGCCGCCTTCGGGAACAGACCGAGCACGATCATGATGACCCCCGCCGCGGTGACCACCCAGCGCGACCGGACCTGCGTCAGCCGGACGAGTCCGACGTTCTCCGCGAACGCCGTGTAGGGGAACGAGTTGAACACCCCGCCGAGCGTGGTCGCGAGCCCGTCGGCCCGGATGGCGGCGGCGATGTCGGCAGGCCGGATGCGCTTGCCCACGATCTCGCCGGTGGCGTACGTGTCGCCGGTGGTCTCGACCATCGTGATGAGCATCACGACGATCATCGACAGGATCGCGGTGATCGAGAACTGCGGCACCCCGAACGAGAAGGGCGTGACGAAGCCGAACCAGGGCGACGACCCGACCGCCTCGAACGAGGCGTCGCCGAGGAGGAACGCGACCAGCGTGCCGACCACGAGGCCGATCAGCACCGCGATCGTCTGGAGGAACCCGCGGAAGATCCGCTGCACGATGAGGATGAGCGCGAGCGTCCCGAACGCGTAGGCGAGGTTCTGCAGCAGCAGTCCGCCGTTGGCGAGGCCGAAGTCGAGCGGTGGGGCGGGCACGGTGGCGCCCGACGCATCCACCACGACGCCGTTGGTGCCGCCGATCGCCCCGTACGTGATGTCGCCCGCGGCGACGGGGATGAGGGCGATGCCGATGATGAGGATGATCGAGCCGGTGACGACGGGCGGGAAGAAGCGCAGGAGCTTCACGAAGACGGGGGCGAGCGCGATCGTCACGAGCCCGGCGACGATGACCGAGCCGTAGATCGTGAGCAGGCCGTCGATCGAGGACCCGCCGCCGGCCATCACCGCCGTGCCGATGGCGATCATGGGCGAGACGGCCGTGAACGTCACTCCCTGCAGCAGCGGCAGCTTCACGCCGAACCGGAACCAGCGCCGTCCGAACCCGACGGACTGGATGATCGAGGCGATCCCGCAGGTGAACAGGTCGGCGTTGATGAGGTGGATCAGCTGCTCGGTGCTCAGTCCCAGGGCGTTGGCGACGAGGATCGGGACCAGCACCGCGCCGGCGTAGAAGGCCAGCACGTGCTGGAAGCCGTACGCGGCCAGCTTGGGGACGGGCAGGACCTCGTCGACGGCGTGGCGGCGACGTGCGGTGGTGGAGCTCACCAGACGAGTCTGCACGACGGGATGGCGCACTCCGTACGCCCACAGCGCAGGTCGGCCCGGCTCCGCTGTCGGGGGCCGCGGGTAGAATCGGACGAGTGATCCTTCAGGGCTTGACGCATGCGCTCACGCGCGCCTCCGTGTTCGAACGGGCCCTCGGCAACGCCGGCCGCGCCACCGACTTCTCGGCCCCTGAGGGCCTTCGTGTGCCCCTGCTCGCCGGCCTCCTCGAGCGGCGTGCCGAGCTCGACCTGCCCCAGGCGCTCCTCGTCGTCACCGCCACCGGCCGCGAGTCCGAGGCCGTGCGGTCCGCCCTCGCGTCGTACGCGCCGCGGGCCGACGTCCTCGAGTTTCCCGCCTGGGAGACCCTCCCGCACGAGCGGCTGAGCCCGAGCCCCGAGATCGTCGGCCGACGCATCGAGGCCCTGCGCCGCCTGCGCGACTGGGCGGATGCGCACGAGCGCGGCGATCGTCCGTCGCCTCTCGTGGTGGTCGCCTCGGTGCGTGCCGCGCTGCAGCCCATCGCCGACGACCTGGCCGACCTCGAGCCGATCCGCCTCGCCACGGGCTCGCGCGGCTACGACCTCGCCTCGATCTCCGAGCAGCTCGTCGCGCTCGCCTACCTGCGGGTCGACATGGTCACCCGCCGCGGCGAGTTCGCGGTCCGCGGCGGCATCCTCGACGTGTTCCCACCCACGGCGGAGCACCCCTACCGCATCGACTTCTTCGGCGACGAGGTCGACGAGATGCGCGCCTTCTCGGTGGCCGACCAGCGGTCGCTGCCGGATGCGGTGGCCGAGGTCGTGCTGGCGCCGAGCCGCGAGCTGCTCCTCGGCGACGCCGTGCGTCAGCGCGCGCGCGAGATGCAGCACGAGTTCCCGAGCCTCGCCGGCATGCTCGAGAAGATCGCGGAGGGCATCCCGGTCGAGGGCATGGAGTCGCTGGCGCCCGCGCTCGTCGACCGCCTGGTGCCGCTCACGCACTACCTCCCCGCGCGGTCCGCGATCGCGGTGCTGTCGCCCGAACGCGTGGCCACGCGCTCCATCTCGCTGGCCGAGACCAACCGCGAGTTCCTCTCCGCCGCCTGGCTGGCCGCCACGGCGGGCGCCCAGGCGCCGATCGACCTCGCCGCCGGCGAGTTCCTCTCCCTCAACCAGCTGCGCGACGCCGCCGGCGTCGACCGCGCGTGGTGGACGGTGAGCGAGTTCCAGCAGGGCCCCGACGACGTGCTCCCCGAGCATCGCGAGCTGGAGGAGCACCTCACGGTGCGCCTCGACGGCGAGACCGTGCCCAGCTTCCACGGCAACGTCGACGGGGCGATCGACCACGTCGCCCAGCGCACACGAGACGGCTGGTCCGTCGTGATCGCCGCGGTCGGACAGGGTCTCGTGGAGCGCGCGGTCGACGTGCTGGCCGAGCAGGGCGTCGCGGCCGTCGCCGTCGACGACGTGCCCGACGAGCCCGAGGCGGGGAGCGCCTACGTCGTGCGCGCCGCGGTCGAGCGGGGCTTCGAGCTCACCGCGGACCGGCTCGCCCTCCTCAGCGAGACCGAGTTCTACGGTCGCACCGTCGGCTACGAGGCGCGCCAGGTCAAGAAGCTGGCGTCGCGGCGGAGGAACGTCGTCGATCCGATGCAGCTCAAGGCGGGCGACTACGTGGTGCACGAGACCCACGGCATCGGCAAGTTCCTCGAGCTCACCCAGCGCCAGGTCTCGAGCGGCGGCCGTCACGCGGTGAAGAGCACGCGGGAGTACCTCGTGCTCGAGTACGCGCCGTCCAAGCGCGGCTACCCGGGCGACAAGCTGTACGTCCCCACCGATCAGCTCGACCAGCTGTCCCGCTACGTCGGCGGTGAGGCGCCGACCCTGTCCAAGATGGGCGGCAGCGACTGGTCGGCCGCGAAGGGCAAGGCGCGCAAGGCCGTCCGCGACATCGCCGTCGAGCTCGTGAAGCTCTACTCCGCCCGCATGGCCTCCAAGGGCTACGCGTTCGGACCCGACACCCCCTGGCAGCGCGAGCTGGAGGAGGCGTTCCCGTTCGCCGAGACGCCCGACCAGCTCACCGTGATCGACGAGGTGAAGGCCGACATGGAGCGGCCGATCCCCATGGACCGCCTGCTCTCGGGCGACGTCGGGTTCGGGAAGACCGAGATCGCGGTCCGCGCGGCGTTCAAGGCGGTGCAGGACGGCAAGCAGGTCGCCGTGCTCGTGCCCACGACGCTGCTCGTGCGCCAGCACCTCGAGACGTTCCATGAACGGTTCGCCGGCTTCCCCGTGCATCTGAGAGCGATGAGCCGCTTCCAGACCGACAAGGAGGTGCGCGAGACGGTCGCGGGCCTGGCCGACGGCACGGTCGACGTCGTGATCGGCACCCACCGCCTCCTCACCGACAACGTCGTGTTCAAGGACCTCGGGCTCGTCATCATCGACGAGGAGCAGCGCTTCGGCGTCGAGCACAAGGACGCGCTGAAGAAGCTCAAGACGAACGTCGACATCCTCGCGATGAGCGCGACGCCCATCCCGCGCACGCTCGAGATGGCCGTCACCGGCATCCGCGAGATGTCGACCCTCGCCACCCCGCCGGAGGACCGGCACCCCATCCTCACCTTCGTGGGGCCGTACTCCGACAAGCAGGTGGCCGCGGCCATCCGCCGCGAGCTGCTCCGCGAGGGCCAGGTGTTCTTCGTGCACAACCGCGTGCAGTCGATCGGGCGCGTGGCCGCGAACCTCGCCGAGCTGGTGCCGGAGGCGCGCATCGCCGTCGCGCACGGGAAGATGAACGAGCACCAGCTCGAGCAGGTGATCGTCGACTTCTGGGAGCGCAAGTTCGACGTGCTCGTGTCGACGACGATCATCGAGACGGGCATCGACATCGCCAACGCCAACACCCTCATCGTCGACCGGGCCGACAAGTACGGCCTCAGCCAGCTGCACCAGCTGCGCGGTCGTGTGGGCCGCGGACGAGAGCGCGCCTACGCCTACCTGCTGTGGGACGAGAACAAGCCGCTCTCCGAGACGGCGAACGACCGGCTCTCCACGCTGGCGGCCAACAACGAGCTCGGCAGCGGCATGCAGGTGGCGCTCAAGGACCTCGAGATCCGCGGGGCGGGCAACCTGCTCGGCGGCGAGCAGGCGGGCCACATCGCGGGCGTCGGCTTCGACCTCTACCTGCGCATGATCGGCGAGGCCGTCTCGACGTTCCGGGGCGATGTGGCCGAGGGGCAGACGGAGCTCCGTCTCGAGCTCCCGGTGGATGCGCACATCCCCGAGGAGTACGTCGACAGCGAGCGGCTGCGTCTCGAGGCGTACCAGAAGATGTCGACGGCCAGCGCGCCGACCGCCTCCGACGACAGCATCGACCGCGTGGTCGAGGAGCTCGTCGACCGCTACGGTCCGCTGCCGGAGCCTGTGGTCAACCTCGTCGCGGTGTCGCGGCTGCGTCGGATGGCGCAGAAGGCGAACCTGGGCGAGGTCGTGGCGATGGGCTCGAACCTCCGGGTGGCGCCCGCCGACCTCCCCGAGTCGCTGCAGGTTCGGCTGAAACGGATGTACCCGTCGGCGAAGCACTTCGCGGCGACGAACTCGGTCTCGGTGCCCATGCCCGTGGTCGACGGCTCCCCGCTGGCGGATGCGGAGCTGATCGAGTGGGTCGCGAACCTGATCGAGGCGATCTTCGCCCCCGCGGTGGCCTCGGCGTCCTCGGCTCCGGCGTCGGCCTCGACTCCGTCGGCCTAGGCCGCGGCGGCCCGCCGTCGGCTCCGGGCGGAGCGCGCCGCGAGCACGAGGGCGGCGGCGACGATCGAGATGCCCGAGCCGAGCAGCACGGCGAGGGTGCCCTCGTCGACCACCTCCGGGCTGTCGCGGAAGGCCAGCTCGTTCATGAGCAGCGACACGGTGAAGCCGATGCCGCCGAGGAGCCCCACGGTGAGCAGATCGTGCAGGGGGAGCCGGTCCTCGACGTCAGCCCCTCGCGACGGTCGGATCACGATGCGCTGACCGAGCCAGCCGGCCGCGGAGATGCCGAGGAGCTTGCCGACGGGCAGGGCGACGAGGATGCCCCAGAACGCCGGGCTCAGTTCGCCGACGCTCACCTGGGGGATCGCGACCAGCGCCGCCGAGAACGCGAACAGCGGCAGGACGAGCCCGTTGGAGAACGGTTCGAGCACGTGCGCTGTGCGTGCCCCCTGTCGTCGCGGCAGGACGAGGCCGAGCGCGACACCGGCGATGGTGGCGTGCACGCCGGACTGGAGGACGGCCCACCAGACCAGCAGGCCGACGGCGATCATCAGGAGGATCAGCGGTCCGCGCATCCGGCCGCGCTTCAGGAGCACGCCGAGCAGCGCGAACGCGATCACGCCGACGACCGCGCCGACGAGGGCCGCGAGGTCGATGGTCGAGGTGAAGAAGAGGGCGATGATGAGGATCGCGACGAGGTCGTCGAGGACGGCCAGGGCCAGGAGGAACACCCGGACCCCGGAGGGGAGGCTGCGGCCGAACGTGGCCAGCACGCCGAGGGCGAAGGCGATGTCGGTCGCCGTCGGCACCGGCCAGCCGTTCGCGAGGCCGTCGTCGAAGCCGCCCGTCGTGCCCACGACGCCGAGGAAGACCAACGCGGGCACGGCGATCCCGCCGACCGCGGCGATGCCGGGCACGACGGCCTTGGAGAACGAGTCGAGCGACCCCTCGGTCAGCTCGTACTTCAGCTCGATCGCGACGATGAGGAAGAACACGGCGAGGAGGCCGTCGCTGATCCAGTGCCCGATCGACAGCTCGATGCCGAGGGCGGGCAGGTCGAGGTGCGCCGCCTTCGCGTCGAGGAGGAACGGCCCTGCGGAGGTGTTGGCGAGGAGCAGGCCGAGCACGGCGGCGAGGAGCAGGAGGACGGCGGCGTTGCGCTCGGAACGGATGACGCTCATGGGGTCCGATCTGGGGAGGGTGGCGCGGGCGCACAGCGCCCCCGTGCCGACCAGACTTCCCGGCTCACCGTGAACGAGTCTACCCGGGGCACCTAGGGTGGGTCTGTGACCGAGGATGCGACGACGGACGGACCGACCCGACTCGACGAGCTCGTCGAGGTGGTGCACGTGCTGCGCGCACCGGGGGGATGCCCGTGGGACGCCGATCAGACCCACGAGTCGCTCGTGCGGTACCTGGTCGAGGAGACGCACGAGCTCATCGAGGCGATCGAGACCGGCGATCGCGACGCGATGCTGGAGGAGCTCGGCGACGTGCTCTACCAGGTGCTGTTCCACGCCGACATCGCGGCGGCGACTCCGGGAGAGGGGTTCGACGTCCAGGACGTCGCCGCCCACATGACCGCCAAGATGGTCGGCAGGCATCCGCACGTCTTCGGCGACGCCCACGCCGAGACGGCGAGCGACGTGGAGGCCGTGTGGGACGACCTCAAGGCGCGCGAGAAGCCCGCCCGGACGAGCGTGCTGGACGGCATCCCGATGGGCATGCCGTCGCTGGCGCTCGCCGACAAGCTGCTGGGGCGGGCTGAGAAGGTGGGCGTGACGGCGGCGGGACCCGCTGTGGAGTCGCCCGACGACGAGGAGGGCCTCGGCGCGCTGCTGCTGCAGCTCGCCGCGTCGGCGCGGGAGCGCGGCCTCGACCCGGAGCGCGCCCTGCGCGGCGCGCTGCGAGGTCTCCGCGACGACATCGTGACGGCGGAGGCGTCGACGGCCGGAGCCTGAGCTACGCGATCCGCGACTCCCGCCCCAGGCGGCCGGACGGCGCCCGGGTGGCTCGCCAGGCGCCGAGGAGCGCTCCCGCTCCCAGCGCCGCCTGGATGGCCAGACCGAGGAACCAGCTCGGCGCCCCGGTCCGCAGCGACTCCTCGGCGGTGATGCCCGGCGTGCCGTCGCTGTCGCTCCGGCAGTAGTCGTAGGTCTTCTCGGCCTCGGGTGTCTGCTGAGCCAGACGCACCCCGGAGGCGATGAAGCCGAACACGTCCCGTGGCGTCCCGTACTGGTCGAAGTCGCGGGCCGACGCATCCGCCACGACGACGTAGGGGTTCGCCGCCAGGAAGCCCCAGTACAGGTCGTAGCGCGGGGTGGTCTCGTACCGCACCTCGGGGGCGTCGCAGAGCGCCGTCGACTCGCCGGACTCGGGGTCCGTCGTCCACTGCGACTGGATCGTGGTGACCTTCACCGGCGTCTGCGTGAGCGTCCCGGCGATGCCGAACACCAGCAGCGTGCCGATCGAGAGACCCGCGATCACGAGGTAGGACACCACCACGGAGAACAGCGGCTTGCGGATGAGCCCGGAGAGCCCGACTCCGATCGCGGACAGGACGCCGAGCTCGGCCGCGAGGATGAGCGTGGAGGAGAGCACCGTGAGCGCGGAGATCTCGCCGAACGCGAGCCCGAGGGCGAGGAACGGGACCGAGACCGCGAGGAACACCAGCGAGGTCGCCCACGCGGCCAGGAACTTGCCCAGCACGATCTGGCCGGTGGTGATCGACGTGACCTGGATCGTGGCGAGGGTGCCGGCCTCGCGCTCGCCGTTGATGGCGGTGCCGCTGAGCGCGGGGGAGACGAGCGTCGCCAGCAGGAGCACGAAGTACACGACGACCGAGTAGAGGACGCCGCCGCCCGCCCAGTTCGCCACCGTGGCCGCGGCGCCCACGGAGAAGACGAGCAGGACCGCGGCGTAGACGCCGAGGATGACGTACCAGGCGGTGCTCCGCACCCGCTGCCGGAGGTCGAGGGTGAGCATCAGCCAGACGCTCGCGAGGTAGCGGCTCACGCGATGCCCCGCTCACGGATGTCGAGGAGCGTGTGCTCGAGATCGCCCACGGCGGGCGCGAACGACGTCATCCGCACCCCCGTCTGCACCAGATCGGCGAGCAGCGTCGCGGCGTCGGCCTCGGAGTCGACGAGGACCAGCCAATCGCGGTCGTCACGGCGGACCCGCTGCGGATGGACGCCGAGCGCGGCGAGCGACCCCGCGAGGTCGGGGGCGCCCGGCGCCTCGAGGACCCGGATGCGCCACTCGCGTGCGCTGGTCCGTGCCGCCTGCACACGCTCGGCGCTCGCCGTGACGCCGCGGTCGAGGTACACGGCGTCGTCGGCCATCTCGTCGAGCTCGGCCAGGACGTGGCTCGAGATCAGGACGGTCCGCCCGAGGGACGCCAGCTCCAGCACCAGCTCCCGCAGCTCGATGCGGGCGCCGGGATCCAGGCCCGACGCCGGCTCGTCGAGGAGGAGCACCGCCGGGTCGTTGATGAGGGCCCTGGCCAGGCTGAGCTTCTGCTTCTGCCCCCGCGAGAGCACGCGGGTGGGTCGCCCGGCGAGCTCGTCGAGCCCCACGGCGGAGAGGACGACGGCGGCTCGCTCGACCGCGTCGAGGCGGGAGCGGCCGTACATGCGCGCCGAGACCTCCAGCACCGCACGGACGGTGAGGTTGTTCCAGGAGCCGAGGGCGTCGGGCATCCAGCCGATCAGCGGCCGCGCGGCGCGGGGATCCGCGATCGGATCGACGCCGGCCACCCGCATCCAGCCCGCGTCGGGGCGCAGCAGCGTGGCGAGCATCAGCATGAGGGTGGTCTTGCCCGACCCGTTCGGCCCGATGAGGGCGGTGACGCGACCGGGCGCGGCCTCGAACGAGACCTGGCGGACGGCCTGCACGTCGCCGAACGATCGCGCGAGGCCGGAGACGACGATGCTCATGGATGACCCCCTCGCCTCCACGATAGGGCCGGACGGTCACGGAGCCCTGTGAGCAATCCCTCCTCACGCCGATCGGTAACCTTGAGGCCATGGCTTCCCCCGTCGTCCCTCCCCGCGGCATGCGCGACTTCCTCCCGCACGAGAAGGCCAAGCGCGAGCGTGCGCTGGGCGTCATCCGCCGGGTGTACGCCGCCCACGGCTTCGACGAGATCGAGACGCCCGTCGTGGAGGACTACGACCGCCTCCACTCCGGCCTCGGCGGCGACAACGAGAAGCTGGCCTTCAACCTCCTCCGGCGCGGCCTCACCCGCGCCGACCTCGAGGCTGCCGCCGCCTCCGACGACCCGGACTCGCTCGCCGACCTCGGCCTGCGCTTCGACCTCACCGTCCCCCTGGCCCGGTTCTACGCCTCCCACCGCGCCGAGCTCCCGCAGGTGTTCCGGTCCGTCCAGGTCGCGCCCGTCTGGCGGGCCGAACGCCCGCAGAAGGGGCGCTACCGGCAGTTCGTGCAGTGCGACATCGACATCATCGGCGAGGCGGGCCTCCTCGCGGAGGTCGAGCTCATCGCCGCCACCCTCGCCACGCTCGACGCGCTGGGGCTCACCGGCTGCAGCGTCCGCATCAACGACCGCCGCATCCTGAACGCCATGCTCGCCGTCTTCGGCTTCGGGGAGGACGAGGTGGCTCCCGTCCTCATCACCCTCGACAAGCTCGACAAGATCGGCGCCGCCGGAGTGGTCGCCGAGCTCCGTGACCGGGGGGTCTCGGCCCCCGCAGCCGACGCGGTGGAGGCGCACTTCGCCGCCGGCATCGGCGGGCACGTGCCGCTCGACGCGGAGGCCATGCTCGCCGTGCTCCCCTCCGGCGTCGACCGGGTCGCGGTCGACGACCTCGCCGCCATCGGCGCCGCGCTCGCGGCGGCCGGGGTCGCCGGGTCGCTGACGTTCGACCCGTTCCTCGTGCGCGGCATGGGGTACTACACGGGCACCATCTTCGAGATCGAGCACCCCGAGTTCTCGTTCTCCCTCGGGGGCGGAGGCCGGTACGACGGCATGATCGGACGCTTCGTGGGGGAGCAGGTCCCCGCGTGCGGCTTCTCGATCGGCTTCGAGCGCATCATCGACCTCATCGCGGACGAGGCGGGGGAGGAGCACACCGCGGTGGTGCTCGTCCACGGGAAGGACGTCGCCCCCGAGCGGCTGCTCTCGCTCAAGACGGCGCTGGTCTCGGACGGAGCCGCTCGCGTCAGGCTCGAGCGGCGGACCAAGAACCTCGGCAACCTGCTCGACCGCGCGGCAGCGGCAGGCTTCACGCACTTCGCCCAGGTCTCGGAGACGACCTCGTCCGTCGCGGATCTCGAGCTGAGGACACTTGCATAGCCGAGCTATGTATACTTGTTAGTTGTGACTAACGAACTAACACACTCCCACAAGGAACCAGAACTCGAGTCACTGCTCTCAGACCTCGTCTCCGTCACGCAGCGCCTCACCCGTCTCGCCGCCCAGGCCTCCGGCGACACCACGTCGCCCGCCGTCTGGCGCACGCTCAGCGTGCTCGACCACTTCGGGCCCATGCGGCTCGGCCAGCTGGCCAAGCAGAACCGCGTCAGCCAGCCCACCATGACCAAGATCGTCGCCAACCTCAACGAGTCGGAGTGGATCCGCCGGATCGCCGACGTGGACGACGCCCGCGCCTGGCAGATCGCCCTCGCGCCCAAGGGGGTCGCCGCGCTCGCCGACTGGCGTCGCAAGGTCGGATCCGTGCTCGCCCCGCTGTTCTCCGAGCTCGGGCCCGTCGACGTCGAGACCCTCTCGCGGGCGATCGACCTCATTCACGAGTGCACGGACGCCCGCGAGGAGTCCCTCGTGAGGGCCGCCTGATGGCGGCGACGGTGGTCGAGCAGAAGCCGTCGCTGCTGCGCCAGCCCCTCGCCGTCTGGGCGGTGGCGTTCGCCTGCGTGATCGCCTTCATGGGCATCGGGCTCGTCGACCCCATCCTCCCGGCGATCGCCGAGGGGCTGGATGCCACGCAGACCCAGACCTCGCTCCTGTTCACGAGCTACCTCGTGATCACGGGCGTCGCGATGCTCTTCACGAGCTGGCTCTCCACGCGGATCGGCGCCCGCCGCACCCTGCTCTTCGGCCTGGCGATGATCGTCGTCTTCGCGCTCGCCGCGGGGCTCAGCCAGAACGTGGAGTCGGTCATCGGCTTCCGGGCGGGCTGGGGCCTCGGCAACGCGCTGTTCATCTCCACCGCGCTCGCCACGATCGTCGGGGCGGCCAGCGGTGGTCCCGGATCGGCCATCATCCTCTACGAGGCCGCGCTCGGCCTGGGCATCGCGATCGGCCCGCTCCTCGGCGGGCTACTCGGCTCGGTCAGCTGGCGCGGTCCGTTCTTCGGCACCGCCGTGCTGATGGCCGTGGCGTTCATCGCGATCGCGACGCTCCTGAAGAAGGATGCGGAGACCCCGCCGACGCCCACGCCGCTCTCGGCTCCGTTCCGGGCGCTCCGACGCCCGGCGCTGGCCACCTTCGCGATCACCGCGCTGTTCTACAACATCGGGTTCTTCATCCTGCTCGCGTACACGCCCTACGTCCTCCCGCTGAACGAGATGGGGCTCGGCTTCACCTTCTTCGGATGGGGTGTGGCGCTGGCCATCACCTCGGTCTGGGTGGCGCCGTGGCTGACGCGCCGCATCCCGAAGACCCACGTGCTGTGGGGCGCTCTCCTCCTGCTGGCGGCCGACCTCGTCGCCGCCGGGCTCTCGACCGGCCACACCGGCGCGCTCATCACCTGCGTCGTCATCGGCGGCCTGATGCTGGGCGTGATGAACACCGTGCTCACGGAGTCGGTCATGGAGGCGACCGATCTGCCGCGGCAGGTGGCCTCGTCGTCGTACTCGGCGGTGCGGTTCATCGGCGGCGCCGTCGCTCCGCCCCTCGCCTCGGCCATCGGCGGGGTCATGGGGGCGTCCGTGCCCTTCTACGTCGCGGCGGGCTCGGTCGTCGTGGCGGCGCTCATCGTGCTGCTGTTCCGACGGTACATCCGCCACGTCGACCACCACGAGGCGCCCGACCGGGTCGCGGAGGCCGAGGCGATCACCCAGGGGGAGGACCTCTAGGACGGCGTCCGGCTTCATGGACTGAAATTCTTCAGTCTCTGCAGGAATTAGTTGACGACGGTCAACGATCAGGGTATCGTTGACCGTCGTCAACTATTTCTCCAGGAGAACCGTGTCACTGAGAACCGAAGAGCCCACGCCCGACACGGCGTCGGGCGCCATGAGCCGCCGACAGGTGCTCGAAGCCCTGTCCGGGCTGCTGCTGGGCATGTTCGTCGCGATGCTCGCCTCGACCGTGGTGTCGAGCTCGCTGCCCAAGATCCTCTCCGACCTGGGCGGCGACCAGGCCGGCTACACCTGGGTCGTCACCTCGACCCTGCTCGCCACCACGGTCTCGACGCCCATCTGGGGCAAGCTCGCCGACCTCACGAACCGCAAGCTCCTCATCCAGCTCGCCCTCGTGATCTTCGTCGTGGGCTCCGGTCTCGCCGGCCTCGCCCAGAACACCGAGATGCTCATCACGTTCCGCGTGCTGCAGGGCCTCGGCGCGGGCGGTCTCACCGCCCTGGTCCAGGTCGTCATGGCCGACATCATCCCGCCGCGCGAGCGCGGACGGTACATGGGCCTGCTCGGCGCGGTCATGGCGGTCGCCACGGTCGGCGGCCCGCTGCTCGGCGGCGTGATCACCGACTCGGCCGGATGGCGCTGGAACTTCTACATCGCGGTCCCGTTCGCCGTGGTCGCGATCATCCTGCTGCAGAAGACGCTGCACATCCCCACCCGCCGCAGGAAGGTGACCATCGACTACCTCGGCGCCGTGCTCATCGCGGCCGGGGTCTCGACGCTCCTGATCTGGGTGACCCTCGCGGGCAACCAGTTCGAGTGGGGCTCGGCCACGAGCATCCTCATGATCGTGGGCGCCGTCGTGCTGCTCGGCCTCGCGGTGCTCGTCGAGCTCCGCGCCAAGGAGCCGATCATCCCGATGACGCTGTTCAAGAACCGCACGTTCTCACTCGCGGTGATCGCGTCGATCTCGGTCGGTGTGGCCATGTTCGGCACCAGCGTCTTCCTCGGTCAGTACATGCAGCTCGCCCGCGGCAAGACGCCCACCGAGTCGGGGCTGCTCACCATCCCGATGATCGCCGGCGTGCTCATCTCGAGCGTCGTGATCGGGCAGGTGATCAGCCGCACCGGGAAGTGGAAGCGGTACATGGTGACGGGCTCCATCCTCCTCACGATCGGCCTCGCGCTGATGGGGACGATCCGCTACGACACGAGCTTCCTGCTCGTCTTCGTGTTCATGTTCGTGATGGGCGCCGGCGTCGGCATGGTGATGCAGAACCTCGTGCTCATCGTCCAGAACGCCGTCGACCCGCGCCAGATCGGGACGGCGAGCGCCTCGGTCGCGTTCTTCCGCAGCCTCGGCGGCACCATCGGCGTGAGCGTCATGGGCGCCGTGCTCGGGAGCCGGATCAAGGACCTCGTGGTGGACGGACTCCGGGGCCTCGGAGTCGACCCCTCCCAGGCGGGCGGCCTCGGCAGCGGGACCATCCCCGACCTCAGCACCCTTCCCGGCCCCTTCCGCACCGTGATCGAGTCCGCCTACGGCGAGGGCGTGGGCGACGTCTTCCTCCTCGCGGCACCGCTGGCCGTCATCTCGATCATCGCCATCGCGCTCCTGCCGAACCTGCCGCTCAGCCGTCAGACCTCGCAGCAGAAGCTGCAGGAGCAGGAGCGGGACACGATCGTCGCGGTGTCGGCCGCCGAGGTCGCGGGGGACACGCACGGGATCGACCTCGTCGAGCAGGATGAGGAGGCCGTCGACGCCCCGTCCGGGCCGACCGCGAACGGCTCGGATGCCGGAGGTTCGCGGCGACGCCGATGACAACGCCTACCCTGGAGGGTGTGACCGACCGTCAACGCTCTCTCGCCCGAGTCGAGGACGACATGGTGCGCATCGTGAGATCGGTGCGCGCCGGGATCGTCCGCAACGCGACGGCCTTCTGCCCGGAGGTGCAGCCGTCCGGCTACTCGGTCATGACGTACATCGCCGGCCACCACCCGACCCCGCCCAGCGCGATCGTGGCCCACACCGGCATGGACAAGAGCGCGGTCAGCCGTCAGCTCCGCATCCTCAAGGATCTGGGCTTCGTCACCTCCTCGCCCGACCCGAGCGACAAGCGCGCCGACCTCTTCTCGCCCACCCCGGAGGCGCTCGACCGGCTCGAGCGCCTCCGGGTGGAGGCGAAGGCCGCGTACGCCGACGTCTTCGAGGGTTGGGCCGACGACGACCTGGCCCGGTTCGCCGAGCTGCTCACCGTGTTCACCGAGCGGTTGGAGGACGTGCGATGACAGGCAAGCCCGCAGCGACATCGCTGCGCGAGCGCAAGAAGAGCGAGACGCGCACGGCCATCCACGAGGCGGCGCTGCGGCTCGTGGTCGAGAACGGCGTCGAGCACACCTCGGTGGATGCGATCTGCTCCGAGGCCGGGGTGTCGAGCCGCACGTTCTTCAACTACTTCCCGTCGAAGGTCTCGGCCATCGTGGGCGTCGACGGCTTCGTGGTGAGCGACGAGGCGAGGGCGGAGTTCCTGGCCGGGGACGGCGAGCACGACCTGGTGCGCGACGTGTGCCGGCTCGTGGCGCGGCTCACCGATCTGCCGTCGGAGAAGCGGCGCCGCCACGAGGCCCTCCGCGACCTCCTCGTGCGGCGCCCCGAGCTCGTCCCCGACCTGTTCCTCCTGATGGCGGACGTGAGGCACCAGATCGCGGGTCTGGTCGAGCAGCGCACCACGCCGCGTCGTGCGAGGCTCGCGACCGCCCTGGTGTTCGCCGCGGTCGGCGCCGCGATGGACGATCCCCGCGGCCGCGCCTCCGACGAGCTCGCCGACTGGCTGATGGCCACGGTGGAGGACATGGGTGGCCTCCTCCACGACTCAGTAGACTGACTGGCGGCGGGCGCCACAGCGCCCCTCTGCACGCCTGAATCTGAGGAGATACCCCGTGGCCTTGATCGAAGCCGTTGGCGCTAGAGAGATTCTCGACTCGCGAGGCAACCCAACCGTCGAGGTGGAGGTCCTCCTCGACGACGGCGTCGTCTCTCGCGCCGCCGTCCCGTCCGGCGCCTCCACCGGCGCCTTCGAGGCGTACGAGCTGCGCGACGGCGACAAGTCGCGCTACCTGGGCAAGGGCGTCGAGAAGGCCGTCGACGCCGTGATCGACGAGATCGGCCCGGCCATCGAGGGCTTCGACGCCACCGACCAGCGCCTCGTCGACGCCGCCCTCATCGACCTCGACGGCACCGACAACAAGAAGCGTCTCGGCGCCAACGCGATCCTCGGCGTCTCGCTCGCGGTCGCACGCGCCGCGGCCGACTCGGCCGACCTGCCGCTGTTCCGCTACGTCGGCGGACCGAACGCGCACGTGCTCCCCGTCCCGCTGATGAACATCGTCAACGGCGGCGCCCACGCCGACACCGGCGTCGACATCCAGGAGTTCATGGCGGTGCCGCTCGGCGCCGAGTCGTTCTCCGAGGCGCTCCGCTGGGGCGTCGAGACCTACCACTCCCTGAAGTCGCTGCTGAAGTCGAAGGGCCTCAACACCGGCCTCGGCGACGAGGGCGGCTTCGCCCCCGAGCTGCCGCACAACCGCGAGGCGCTCGACCTCATCCTCGAGGCGATCTCGCAGGCCGGGTTCACCCCCGGCAAGGACGTCGCGCTCGCGCTCGACGTCGCCTCCACCGAGTTCTTCGAGGGCGGCTCCTACTCCTTCGAGGGCAAGCAGTGGAGCGCGCAGGAGCTCTCGGCGTACTACGCCGAGCTCGTCGCCAACTACCCGCTGGTGTCCATCGAGGACCCGCTGGCCGAGGACGACTGGGAGGGCTGGGCCCACCTCACCGCCGAGCTCGGCTCGAAGGTGCAGCTGGTCGGCGACGACCTCTTCGTCACCAACCCGAAGCGCCTGGCCGACGGCATCGCGAAGCACGCCGGCAACTCGATCCTGGTGAAGGTCAACCAGATCGGCACGCTCACCGAGACGCTCGACGCGGTCTCCCTGGCGCAGCGCAGCGGCTACACCGCGATCCTCTCCCACCGCTCCGGCGAGACCGAGGACACCACGATCGCCGACCTCGCCGTGGCCACGGACGCGGGTCAGATCAAGACCGGAGCGCCTGCCAGGAGCGAGCGGGTCGCCAAGTACAATCAGCTGCTGAGGATCGAGGAGGAGCTCGCTGAGGCCGCCGTCTACGCCGGCCGCAGCGCGTTCCCCCGCTTCGCCTCCTAGCAGACCAGCGGTCGGTGGCCCCGCCGTCCGACCCGAGGAGCATGATGCGGCAACGCGACCAGAAGACACGCACCGAGCGCGTCCCGGTCGCGTTGCCGCAGGGCTCCGCGGAGGAGCCCGCCGCTCCCGGAGGGTGGCTGCGCAGCATCCGCTTCTCCGGGTTCACGGTGCTCATGTTCGTGGTGATCGTGCTCTTCGTGATCATCGTCGCGCCGGGCTTGCGGGTCTACCTCGAGCAGCGGCAGCAGCTCGCCGAGCTCCATGCCGCGGTCGATGCGAAGACCGCGCAGAACGACGCGCTCTCCCAGCAGATCGCCCGCTGGAACGACCCGGCCTACATCAAGGCGCAGGCGCGCGACAGGCTCTACTTCGTCATGCCGGGCGAGACCAGCTTCCTCGTGATCGACGACGTGCCCCAGACGGGCGACGAGTCGCCGACGGTGAGCGACCAGATCCAGAGCACCGAGGTCGACTGGCTCGGAGCGCTGTTCTCGTCCGGCCTGACGGCCGGCCTGTCCACCCAGACCCCCGACCAGCTCCAACAGACGGGCACCGTGCAATGAGACCGCCGTTCGATCCGCCGAGCGAGCGCGACCTCGCGATCGCGTCGGCTCAGCTCGGCCGTCCCGTGCGCGACGTGGTGGGCATCGCCGCCCGGTGCGTGTGCGGCAACCCGACCGTCGTGTCGACGTCGCCGAGGCTGTCCGACGGGACGCCCTTCCCGACCTTCTACTACATGACCCACCCGGCGGCCACGGCGGCGATGAGCGACCTCGAGGCGCAGCACGTCATGGTGGAGCTGCAGGACATGCTCGAGGACGACGACGTCTCCGCCGCCTACCTCGCGGCGCACCGCTCGTACCTCGCCGACCGCGAGCAGTACGGCGTGGTCGCCGAGATCGCGGGCATCTCGGCGGGCGGGATGCCGAGTCGTGTCAAGTGCCTCCATGCCCTGGCGGCCCACGCGCTGGCCGCGGGACCAGGTGTGAACCCGATCGGCGATCTCGCCCTCGACAGGGGCGACTGGTCGCCTCTGGTGTGCGAGTGCGCCGACTACGGGATCGACCCCTGATGTCGCGGCGCCGGCTGGTCATCGCGCTCTGGTCGGCGGCGACGACCGTGCTGGTCGCCGCGAGCCCGATCGGCGCCCTTCCCGTCGCGCAGGCCGACGAGGTCCGATCGCTCGAGTACTGGCTGGCCGACTACGGCTTCACCGACGCGTGGAAGACCACGCGGGGCGCCGGCGTCACCGTCGCGGTCATCGACACCGGGGTGGACGGCTCCGTGCCCGACCTCGCCGGCGCGGTCGTCGGCGGCACCGACCTCTCGGGCCTCGGCAGCGCCGACGGGCAGACCCCCGTCGGCGACGAGAGCTGGCACGGCACCGCGGTGGCCGAGCTCATCGCGGGCCGCGGCACCGGAGGGTCGAACGGGGTCATGGGGGTCGCCCCCGAGGCCTCGATCCTCACCGTCTCCGTCGAGCTCGGCGAGGGGGCGGTGGGATCCGACGGCCAGATCGCCGACGCCGTGCGCTGGGCCGTCGACCACGGCGCCGACGTCATCAACCTCTCGCTCACGCGGAACAGCCTCGACTGGCCGCAGAGCTGGGACGACGCCTTCTCGTACGCCTTCGACCACGACGTCGTCATCGTCGCGGCGGCGGGCAACCGGGGGACCGGGACCGAGGAGGTGGGCGCTCCGGCGACCATCCCCGGAGTGGTGGCCGTCGCCGGCGTCGACCGCGACGGGACGGCGAGCCAGGACGCGTCCTCGCAGGGGACGACCATCGCGGTCTCGGCCCCGAGCGAGCGGCTCATCGCCGTCGACCCGGACGGGTCTCCACGCGTCTGGAGCGGGACGAGCGGAGCGGCGCCGATCGTGAGCGGGCTCGCCGCTCTCGTGCGGTCCGCGCATCCGGACCTCGACGCCGACGACGTCGTCAACCGGCTCATCGCGACCGCCGATCCGAAGGGCGATCCCGTCCCCGGGCCGATCTACGGCTACGGCCTGATCGACGCCGCCGCCGCGGTCACGGCCGCCGTCCCACACGTCGAGGCCAACCCCCTGGGGTCGCTCTCCGACTGGATCGCGACGTACCGTCCGGCGTCCGGAGCCTCGACCCTGTTCGACATCGTGATCCCCGCGCCCGAGTCGACGGCGGAGGCCGCGCCGCGGCGCCCCGCCACGGCCGGTTCGTTCGACGTGTACTCTTTTTCTCTGTGGGCTGGGCCCGTCGCCCTGCTCATCGGACTGGCGGCGTCGCTCGTCGTGCTCGTGGTCGGTCTGCGCGCGCGGCTCAGGGTGCTCCAGCGCAAGGAGTAGATTGGCGGGTGCGCGCACCCCTATCGAGGAGAGTTTCTTACTGTGCCCAAGATCCTCATTGTCGGCGGCGGCTACGCCGGGTTCTACACCGCGTGGAAGCTCGAGAAGTGGCTGCGCAAGGGCGAGGCCGAGGTCACCGTGGTCGACCCGCTGCCCTACATGACGTACCAGCCGTTCCTGCCGGAGGTGGCTGCGGGCTCCATCGAGCCGCGCCACGCGGTCGTGAGCCTGCGTCGTCACCTCAAGTCGACCCGCGTCCTCGCGGCGAAGGTCACGAAGATCGACCACGCGTCCAAGACCGCGACGATCACCCCCAACGCCGGTGAGGCCTGGGAGGAGTCGTACGACATCATCGTGGTCACGGCCGGCGCCGTCTCGCGCACGTTCCCGATCCCCGGTGTCGCCGACAACGCGATCGGTCTCAAGACGATCGAGGAGGCCACGGCGATCCGTGACCAGATCCTCACGAACTTCGACAAGGCCGCCGTGCTTCCCCCCGGCCCCGAGCGCGAGCGCCTGCTCACGGTCGTCGTGGTCGGCGGCGGGTTCGCCGGCATCGAGGTGTTCGCCGAGCTGCGCTCGTTCGCATCGGCGCTGCTGCAGAAGTACCCCGAGCTCTCGTTCGAGGAGACCCACTTCCACCTCATCGAGGCGATGGGGCGGATCATGCCCGAGGTCAGCCTGCCGACGAGCCACTGGGTGCTCAAGAACCTCGCCGAGCGCGGTGCGCAGGTCCACCTCGACACGCAGCTGAAGTCGGCGGTCGACGGCGTGATCGAGCTGTCGACGGGCGAGTCGTTCGCCGCGGGCACCATCATCTGGACCGCCGGCGTCATGGCCACCCCCGACGTCAAGAACAGCGACCTCCCCATCGAGGAGCGGGGGCGCCTGCGGGTGCGCGCCGACCTCCGGGTCGAGGGCGACGACGGCATCGTCGAGGGCGCCTGGGGCTGCGGCGACGTCGCGGCTGTGCCCGACCTCACCGGCGGGGGAGTGGGCGGCTTCTGCGTGCCCAACGCCCAGCACGCGGTGCGTCAGGGCAAGACCCTCGCGAAGAACCTCGTGGCGACGCTGCGCGGCGAGAAGGTGCACGACTACTTCCACAAGAACCTCGGTGCGGTGGCCGGCCTCGGCCTCGGGATCGGCGTGTTCCAGTCGGGCAAGATCGCGCTGAAGGGCCTGCTGGCCTGGTTCGCACACCGCGGCTACCACGGCCTGGCGATGCCGTCGTGGGAGCGCAAGCTCCGCGTCATCTGGGGTTGGGTGAACAACTTCTTCCTCGGCCGCGACATCGTCTCGCTCGAGGCGCGGGAGCACCCGCGTGTCGCGTTCGAGACGTTCGCCGCGCGCCCGCGTCCGGCGGCTCCCGCCGCCGCGCCCGCCCCGGCGGCGCCTGCAGTCGAGCCCGCGAAGAAGGAGCCCGCGCTCGTCGGCGCCCCCGCGTCGTCGCCCGCTCCTGAGGCGACCGCGGCGGCTGCTGCGCCGGCTGCTGCCGCTGCTGCTCCGGCCGAGGGCGCGGAGAAGCCTGCGCGCGCACCCCGTGCCCGCGCTCCGCGCAAGACCACTCCGAAGTCGGAGTAGTCCGCGCGGTCCCGCACCGCATCCGACCGAAGCCGCCGCGCACCGTCGCGGCGGCTTCGTCGTTCCCCACGGTTGCGGCGGCTACGATCGTCACGCGCCCCCATAGCCCAATCGGCAGAGGCAGCCGACTTAAAATCGTCTCAGTCTGGGTTCGAATCCCAGTGGGGGCACGCCTCCCGTCGCCCCGTCCGGCTCCCGCGCTCGTCCGTTCTCAGGACATCCGCCCGGGATCGCCCGTTCTCAGGACGATCCGTCCTGAACCCGGGCGCCGGTCCTGAATACGGGCGGTGGGGTCGGATGCGGATGCGGATGCGCTGCGGCCTCGGCGGCGGCTGCGCGACGGCTGCGGCTGCGCTCCGGCTGCGGCTGCGGCTGCGCGACGGATGCGGATGCGGCCGCGCGGATGTGGGGGCCTGTGTCCTCACGGGCGCCGATGATAATGTCCCGTGCATGGGTGATGCCCGCGGCGCTGGCGCCGATCCTCTGCCGACGGCGACGCCGTCGGAGTTCGTCCTGCCCCAGCCGCGTTCGGCGCGCGAGCACGTGGGCGACGCCGAGCCGATGATCCTGGGCCTCGTGCCCGAGCCCGAGCCCGAGCCGGAGGCACCGGAGCCGCGTGTCGAGCCGGAGCATGCGCCCGAGCTCACCCAGGAGCCCGCACCCGAATCGGGCACGGAGCCCGAGGTCGAGCCCGAGACAGCGGTCGAGCCCGATTCTGCGCCGGCGTCCGCTCCCGAGCCTGCGGTCGAGCCTGAGTCGGGGGTCGAGCCTGAGTCGGCGGTCGAGCCTGAGTCGGCGGTCGAGCCTGAGTCGGCGGTCCAGCCCGAGCCGGCGGTCGAGCCTGGGCCAGCGGTCGGGTCTGCCTCTGCGCCCGCGCCGGTGTCCGGTCCTGATCCGGTCGTCGACTCCGATCAGCCCGTCGACGCCGACCGCACGGCGGAGTGGGTCGAGTCCCTCTTCGAGGAGGAAGCGCCCTCCGGCACCGGTCACCCGGCCGAGGCCGAGCCACTCGAGCAGGCCGCGGCCTCGACGAGCGCGTCGCACGCGCAGGAGCCGCAGCCCGCCGCGCAGCGACCGCAGGCATACGACCACCAGTCCCAGGTGCATGCGGAACAGCCGTCGTACGAGCAGCAGTCCCGAGACTACGCTCAGCAGCCCCAGCCCCAGCCCCAGCCCCAGCAACCGCAGCCGCAGCCGCCGGCGGGGGCGTGGTGGCCCGACTACAGCGGTCGCTTCGAGCACCGCTGGCACGACGGCGTGGCGTGGACGGCGTACGTCTCCACCCAGGGCGCGGTCTACACCGATCCGTTCGGGGTCTGATCCGCGCGAGCGGCGCCGGATCCCAAATCCGCAACCCCGCCCGCACCCGCACCCGCGGCAATGACGGCACGACGCCGGGACGTGCGCCGGAAGCGCACGACGATCATCGCGATGCCGCCCGCGATCCCGAGGCAGCCGAGGATGACGCCGATGCTCGAGTTGTTGCGCGATCCGTACACGACGGCGGCGCTGGCGAGCACCATGAGGATGCCGCCGACGAGCTCGATCCCGTCCATCTCCCGGTCGTCCATGCTCCGAGCCTACGGTGGTCCGGACGCCGGGAGGGATAGTGTGGGCGGCGTGGAGGACGAGGAGTACGACGACGGGACGGCGGCCGAGCTGCGGCATCCGTGGCTGATGTGGGCGCAGCTCGCCCTCACGCTGCTGCTCGTGGTGTCGATCGCGGTGCTGCTGTTCCTGCCCGACGTCACGGCCGGGGCCGCCGTCGTGCTCCCGCTGTTCGCTCTGCTCACGGCCTCGTCGATCTACGGCGTCACGCTGAAGAGGCGCTGACGTCCGGCGCTCTGCCGTGCGGCGAGCACCGTGCGGTCTCGCTGCCTAGATGACGTCCTGCGCGCCCCACGACGTGGCGAGAGGTCACACAGGACGCGACAGTCCCGCCACCGACGGCACGGGCACGAGTCGCACGTCGGCGAGGCGCCCGCCCGAGACGTCAAGCGAGAGGAACGTGCCCACCGGCTGTCGTCGGCGGTCCGTCGGCGATCCCGGGTTGAGCAGGCGGAGGCCGCGTGGCGTGACGGTGTCCCACGGGATGTGGCTGTGCCCGAAGACCAGCACGTCCGCGTCGTCGGCGTGGAGCGCATCCATCCGCCTCTCGCGCCCCGACGCCGCACCGGTCTCGTGCACCATGGCGAAGCGCACGCCCTCGATCGTGGTCCGCGCCACCTCGGGGAGCCGGTCACGCAGGGGCGCGGGGTCGTTGTTGCCCCACACGCCGACGAGCCGACGACTCCGCGCCTCGAGCAGGTCGAGGGTCGCGACGTCGACCCAGTCGCCGGCGTGCATGACGACGTCCGCCTCGCCGATCGCCGCGAGGAGCATGTCCGGAAGCACCTTCGCCCGCGTCGGCAGGTGGGTGTCGGACAGCACGACGACGCGAGAGCTCACCCGCCCAGTCTGCCCCCACGCGTCCTGCCCGTGCATCAGGGCGCGAGTGCGCCCGGGAAGAGCGGTTGCACGGCGGCCGCGTCCGCGTTTCCCGGGTGTGCTCGCGTGCGGATGCCGTGAGCGGCACGCCGCCGCGTGCACGCCGCGGCCCCGTGGGGCGAGTGCACCCGGAGGGAGCGGTTGCACGGCGGTCGGGTCCGCGCCTTTCGGGTGTGCTCGCGTGCGGAAGCCCTGAGTGGCACGCCGCCGCGTACACGCCGCGGCCCTGTGCGGCGAGTGCACCCGGAGAGAGCGGTTGCACGGCGGTCGGGTCCGCGTTTTGCGGGTGTGCTCGCGTGTGGATGCCCTGAGTGGCACGCCGCCGCGTGCACGCCGCGGCCCCGTGGGGCGAGTGCACCCGGAGAGAGCGGTTGCACGGCGGTCGGGTCCGCGCTTTGCGGGTGTGCTCGCGTGCGGATGCCCTGAGCGACACGCCCCCGTGTGCACGCCGCTGCCCCGTGTGGCGAGTGCGCCCAGAGAGAGCGGTTGCACGGCTGGCCGAGCCGCGCCTTCCGGGTGTGCTCGCACCCCCCGCCGGCGGAGCGCCCGCCAGCGGAGCGGCGCGGCGCCCGCCGGCGCGGCGCGGCGCCCCCGGGCAGGACGGGCGCGCGGGCTCAGGCG
The DNA here is from genome assembly GCF_014640535.1 of Cnuibacter physcomitrellae. Classification (NCBI taxonomy): domain Bacteria; kingdom Bacillati; phylum Actinomycetota; class Actinomycetes; order Micrococcales; family Microbacteriaceae; genus Cnuibacter; species Cnuibacter physcomitrellae. Next base: position 967,516 of record NZ_BMHD01000001.1, on the reverse strand, counting down.
TCGACGAGACGCGGATGCGGGACGCCGCCCTGCAGGCGCGTGATGTACTCCCGGTGCGCCGCGAGCTCCGCCGCCACGCGTGCCTCGTCCCAGCCCGCGATCGTCGCCGCGAGCTCCGCGACCGGGCGCTCGACGTCCGTCCCCATCGCGGGCTCGAGGCCCACCATGGATCGGCGGTGCAGGATGTCCACCAGCGTCAGCGCACCCTCCGAGCGGATCGCGTAGACGACCTCGGCCGCCGTGATGGCGCCGCGGCCCTCGCCGAAGACCGCCCGGTACCGCTCGTCGCTCTCGTAGACGTCGACGATGCCCGACACGAGTCCGCCGTAGACGTCGACGAGGCGCTCGTTGATCGTCTCGCTCCACGGCAGCCGCGCCCGCAGCTTCGACGCGGCGAGCGACTTGGCCGCCCACTTCGTGGTGTACGCGCCGGGCAGGGGCGATCGGGCGGTGCGCGACTTCGGCAGCTGGCGGCCGAGCACCTCGCCGACCTTGTCGACGGTCTGCTGGCCGAGGCTGAGGTGCGGGGTGAGCTTCCCGCCGACGATGGTGACGAGACCGTGGATGCGGTCGTCCGCCAGGATCAGGTGGCTGCGCGGAATCGCCCCGGCCTTCACACCGGGCCGATACGGCAGCGGCCGCACGCCCGTGTAGGTGAGCAGGATGTCATCGGCGGTGAGATTCGCCTCCGGGATCAGGAGGTTCGTCTCCCGGAGGAGGTAGTCGACCTCGGCGTCGGTGCCGCGGACGGTCGAGGCGTCGCCCTCGAAGCGGTCGTCGGTGGTGCCGATGAGGTAGCGGCCGTTCCACGGGATGACGAGGATCGGCCGGTTGTCGGCCCGCGCCTCGAAGTAGATGCAGGAGTCCGGCGCCCCGGGGAAGGGGTCGACGACGAAGTGCGTGCCGGTGGTGCCGCCGATCTGCCGCTTCATGCCGAGCTCCTCGCCGAGGAGGTCGACCCAGGGACCGGCCGCGTTGACGACGCTGGACGCGGAGATCGTGAACTCCTCGCCCGTGAGGGTGTCGCGCGCGGTGACGCCCGTCACCCCGGAGTCGTCGTGCGTGATCCCGGTGGCCTCCACGTAGTTCGCGACGTCCGCACCCCAGCGCTGCGCGGAGATGGCGGTCTCCAGCACGAGGCGCTCGGGGAACTCGACCTGTCCGTCGTAGTAGTGCACGGCGCCGGAGAGGCCGCGCTTGTCGAGGCCGGGGAGCTCCGCGGCGACCTGCTTGCGGCCCAGTCCGCGGTGCGTCGGCACGGACTTGTTGAACGAGAGCACGTCGTAGAGGATCATGCCGATCCGGAACATCCATCCGGGGAGGTGGTTGTGCTTGTACAGCGGCACGACGAAGGCGAGCGGCTCGACCAGGTGGGGAGCGATCCGCAGCAGGCACTCCCGGTCGTGCAGCGACTCGTACACCAGCGGGATCTCCCCGTGCTCGAGGTACCGCAGGCCGCCGTGGATCAGACGGCTGTTCCACGACGAGGTGCCGACGGCGAAGTCGCCCCGCTCCACGAGGGCCACGCTCAGGCCGCGCTGCGCCGCATCCCGCGCGATCGCGACGCCGTTGATGCCGCCCCCCACCACGACGATGTCGTACTTCCTGCTGGTCAGCCGCGCCGCGTCTGCGCGAACGAAGTCGGTCATGCTGTCTCTTTCTCCATTGACGTCGACGGTGAGGGGATGCGCATCCGCAGCCCGATCAACATGTATATACATCATCGCACAACCCACCGTTCCGCTGATACATTCGGAGGCGTTCCCCACCGGCGAGGAGACCCACGATGTTGCCAGCGACCCTGATCGGATGCAGCTCCAAGAGCTATTTCACCGCGGATTCGGCTCGAGCGTGGTTCCGGATCGTCACGGAGGGGCTCGCGGCGACCCCGGAGGGCGCCGAGGACGTCTTCCTGTGCCCGTCGTTCCCGCTGATCCGCGACGCGCTCGATGCGCTGCGGCCTCTCGGCGGTCTGGTCGGTGCGCAGGACGTCTCGCGCTTCCCGGCCGGCGCCTACACGGGTGAGGTGAGCGCCGAGCTGCTGGCGGGGATGGGGGCCCGCTTCGTCATGATCGGGCACCCGGAGCGGGTGAAGCACCTCGGGGAGGGGCCCTCCGACTTCGCGGTCAAGGCGGAGGCCGCGGCCGAGGCCGGGCTCGTCCCCATCCTCATCGTCGGCGAGCCCGAGCGCGGGGCCGATCCGGAGCAGATCATCCGGCCGCAGATCGACATCGCCTTCGGCGGGATCAGCTCGGATGCGCCCGTGATCGTCGCCTACGAGCCGACCTGGGCGATCGGCGCCGCCGAGCCTGCGCCGGGGGACCACGTCGTGGGAGTCGTGGCCCGCATCCGCGAGATGCTCGCCGAGCGTCGGGGCGAGTCGCGTGTGCTCTACGGCGGCAGCGCCGGGCCGGGCACCTTCGACGCGATCGCCGCCGCCGGGCGCGAGCGGGGAGACGCGGCGGGGATCCCGGACGGCGTCTTCCTCGGCCGCGCCGGCGTCGACCCCCGCACGTTCCTGGCCACCGTCGCGGAGGTCCGCGCCGCCGTCGCGGCGTGAGGAGCCCGTCCGTCGCCCCCTGAAGACGCGCTGCCGTCACCCCCTGGGGACCACCGCCGTCGCACGCTCTGCGGACGGCTGCCCCCGCGGGAACGGCCACCGTCACTTCGAGGTGATCTCCGGGCCGGGCCCCGCGGGTCTCCGCAACCGGACCCTAGGACGTCCGCGCCGGCCGAAGCGAGTCGACTGCGGATGGCCGGGGAGAGCCGTCGCCCTCCGACACGATCCGGCCGTCCACCACCGTCACGATGTCGTCCAGCGTCTCGGCGTGCACGAGGTCGTGGGTGACGAGGAGGGTCGCCGTCGCCCGCTCTCGCGTGAGCAGCGCGACGAGCCGCATGATCTCCCCGCCGCGCTCCTGATCGAGCGCGCTGGTGGGCTCGTCGACGAGCAGGGCGGAGGGGTCGTGCACGAGTGCGCGGGCGATCGCGACGCGCTGGCGCTGGCCGCCGGAGAGCTGGGACGGCCGCCGATCGGCGAACCCCGCCAGGCCGACGGCGTCGAGCAGCTCGTCCGCCCTCGCCCTGACCGCCCCTCGACGGGCACGCGACCGCCCGCCGAGCTCGGCCATCACGACGAGCTGCTCCCGCGCGGTGAGCGAGGGGATGAGGTTCGACTGCTGGAAGACGATGCCGATCCTGTCCCGTCGCAGCGCGGTCGCCTCGCGTGGTCGCAGGGCCGTGACGTCGACCTCGTCGATCCTCAAGCTGCCGGAGTCGGGTCGGATGAGGGCGGCGGCGACCGCAAGCAGCGACGACTTCCCGGATCCGGACGGGCCGACGATGCCGGTCACGAGCCCCTCGCGGGCGACGAGGGAGACGCGGTCGAGGGCGGTGATGCGCGCGTCGCCGTCCTGGTAGGTGAGGGTGACGTCGGTCAGGGTGATCATCGAGTGCTCCCGAGTGCGGTGAGGGGGTCGGCGGAGGTGACGGTCCGGAGCGCGACGGCGGCTCCCGCCAGACCGAGGAGGGTGAGGAGGACCGCCGGGACGACGGTGGTGAGCGGGCTGAGCAGGAACGGCAGCGCCTCGCCGAGGAGTACCGCCGAGCCCACCACGACGCCGGTGCCGACGCCGATGCCGACGACGAGGACGACGAGCGCCTGACCCAGGGCGTCGCGGACGAGGGACCGGGTCGAGGCCCCGAGCGCCTTGAGCACGGCGATGTCGCCCGCCCGCTGCAGCGTCCACACCGTGAAGAACGCGCCCACCACGAGCGCGGAGATGCCGAGGAGCATCACGATCATGAGCCCGAGGGAGCCGATCTCGGACCGGAAGGTCTCCAACGCCGAGAGGCTGCCGAGCGGGGTCTCGGCGACCGTGCCGGTGCTCGCCGCCACGGAGTCCCACGCGGGGGACCCGCTCACCGCCAGGACGGTGGGGTCGCCGGTGCCGCCGAGGCGCTGATCGAGCTCGGCCCACGCCGTCGGCGAGAGCGCCACGACCGGGGTGTGGCTGTACCAGGCGTCACCGCCGACGCTCTCGACGCGGAAGTCGCTGCCCGCGAGGGAGATGGTGTCTCCGACGGAGGCCCGCAGCGCTGACGCGGCGCCCGAGGACAGCCCCACGGTGTCGTCGCCGGCGGGCGCGAGGTCACCGACCGTCGATCCGCGCGCATCCGAGGGGATGCCGACCAGGGCGACGCCCACCGCACCGGAGTCGGCGCCGGGTCCGGCGGCCCGGCCCTGGGTGATGCCGAGGGGCGTCACCGCGGTGACCCCCGGAGCGCTCCGCCAGTCGTCGACGACGTCGGGGGTGATGCTCGACTCCGAGAACGAGACGGATCCGGTCGACGGCTGCTGGAGGACGAGCCGGTCCCCGGGCAGGCCGAGCACGGCGGACACGTTCTGCCCCGCCAGCCCTCCCGTGAGGCCGGCGAGGAACCCGACGAGGAGGGTGATGAGGCCGACGACCGTGCCGATGAGGAGGAACCTCCCTCGGGCGTAGCGCAGATCGCGCCAGGCGACGAACACGGTTGCTCCCTTCCGGCGTCGGGATCCGTTCCCGCGCCGTCCTCAGACTCGTCGAGCGCAGACCGGAGGACATCAGCGCCGAGTCGGGTCCTCGTCTCCGACTTCTGGTTGATCCCTTCGTGCTCCGCGGCCCGTACGCTGCTAGGACGATGGCTCACAGCACCCTCACCCCCGTCTTCGTGGGACTGCGCATCGGCCTGCACGCGCTGGTCGTGACGCTGCTCACCCTCGTGCTGGTGCGCATCCTGATCGCGAGCGACGACCTGATGGCGGTGGAGCTCGGACTCGTCGCGGTGTTCGCCGTGGTCTACGTGCTCGGGGCGCGCATCCAGAGGATGACCGCGGCACGGAGACGTCCGGCGGGTGCGCTCTGGGTGACGGCGCTCACGATCGTCTGGGCTGCCCTGATGGTGCTCGTGCCCGAGGCCGCCTACCTCGTGTTCCCGCTGTTCTTCCTGTACCTCCATGTGCTCCCGAGGGTCGCCGGACCCGTCGCCGTCGTGCTCAGCACGGGCATCGCGGTGCTCGCCCTCGGCCTCCACGGCGGCTTCACCCTGGGGGGAGTGGTCGGCCCGCTGGTGGGTGCGGCCGTCGCGATGCTCATCGGGCTGGGCTACCGGGCGCTGGCGCGGGAGGCGGCCGAACGAGAGGCCCTCGTGGCCGAGCTAGTGTCGACCCGCGACCGCCTCGCGGCCACGGAACGCGAGCAGGGGATGCTCGCCGAGCGGGCCCGACTCGCCCGCGAGATCCACGACACGGTCGCGCAGGGCCTGTCGAGCATCCAGATGCTGCTCCATGCTGCAGAGGCGGCGGACGGTGACCGGCCGGGGATCGAGCACATCCGTCTCGCGAGGGCGACGGCCGCGGAAGGAGTGGCCGACACCCGGCGCTTCATCCGCGAGCTCGCCCCGCCCACCCTCGACGACGGCCTCGGCCCGGCGCTCGTCCGTCTCGGCGACCGGTGGTCGCGCGTCGACCTCCCCGTCGAGGTCGAGGCGCCTGCGTCCGACGCCGGGCTGTCGATGGATGCGCAGATCGCCCTGCTGAGGATCGCGCAGGGCGCGGTCGCGAACGCCGTCCAGCATGCCGACGCCGACCGCATCCGGGTGCGTCTCGAGGTCGACGGCGCTCGGGCGACCCTGACGGTGGCCGACGACGGAGTCGGCTTCGATCCGACCCGGGTCGCACCCGCCCGCGGATCCGACTCGTTCGGCCTGCAGGCCATGGCCGAACGGGTCGAACAGCTCGACGGGACGCTCCGGATCGACAGCCGTACGGGCGACGGGACCACGATCACGGTGATGCTCGAGAAGGCGGCGCCGTGATCCGCGTGGTGATCGCCGACGACCATCCCGTGGTGCGGGCCGGTCTCCGGGCGCTCCTCGCCGCTGCCGGCGACGTCGACGTCGTGGGGGAGGCCTCGACGCCCGATGAGGCGGTGGCGCTCGCCGCGGAGGCTGGGCCCGACCTCGTGCTCATGGACCTCCAGTTCGGACAGGAGCGCACGGGCGCCGACGCCACGCGCCAGGTGCGCTCGGTCGAGGGAGCGCCGGCCGTCCTGGTGCTCACGAACTACGACAGCGACGGCGACATCCTCGCCGCCGTGGAGGCGGGGGCGAGCGGCTATCTCCTGAAGGACGCCCCGCCCGACCAGCTGCTCGCCGCGGTGCGGGCGGCGGCCGCGGGCGAGAGCGCGCTGGCCCCGGCCGTCGCGGGCCGACTGCTGGCGCGGATGCGGGCGCCGCGGGTGAGCCTCTCGGCGCGCGAGATCGAGGTGCTCGCCCTGGTCGCCGAGGGCGCCTCGAACGCCGAGATCGCCGGGCGCCTCCACATCACCGACGCGACCGTGAAGTCGCACCTCGTCCACGTCTTCGACAAGCTCGGCGTCGGCTCCCGCACCGCCGCCGTCTCCCGCGCCCGCGACCTCGGCATCCTCCGCTGAGTCCGACTCGTTCTGGGGCGCGACCCCCAAAGGCACGTTTGACGGTGTGGAACGCCGCTGGGAGCATGGCGTCATGTCCACCCTCGACGAGCTCCGCGCCACCGCGCATCCCCTCCGGCTCCGGCTGCTGTCGCTGCTCACCGGCGCGGCGATGAGCGCGGCGGAGGCCGGCCGCGAGCTCGGCTGCAGTCAGGCCTCCGCGAGCTATCACCTGCGGGTCCTCGAGAGGGCCGGTCTCATCCGGGTGGTCGAGGTGGTGCGTCTCCGGGGCGGCGAGGCGAAGCGCTACCGTCATGAGTCGTCCGCGAAGCGGCCCGAGGCCGACGCCGACCGAAGCACGCTGGGGGAGGTGGGCGCGGGGCTGTCGGCGGAGCAGATCGCCTACGTGGAGGCCCTGATCGACGAGCTGCGGCGCCGGTCACGGAACCGGCTCGATGGCCCGCACATGTCGACCGACGCCGAGCTCTGGATCGACGAGGACACCTGGCGCCGCGTCGTCCACCACGTCCGCGAGGCCTCGGCGCTGCTGCACGCCGCCGCGCGACCGCCGCGCACACCCGGGACGAGCCCGGTCTCGATGACGGCGGTGCTGTTCCCGCTCTCTCGCGCATGATCGAGCAGACGCACGCGAGCGAGAGCGAGCGCATCCCCACGCCCGCTCCCCGCACCGGTCCCCTCCGTCACCCCCGCTTCCGCTGGCTCCTCGCCGCCCGGACGACGAGCATCCTCGGCAACGCCGTCGCGCCGATCGCCCTCGCGTTCGCCGTGCTCGACCTCACGGGCTCGGTCGCCGACCTCGGTCTCGTCGTCGGAGCCCGATCCCTGGCCACGGTGCTCGTCCTCGTGTTCGGCGGCGTCCTCGCCGACCGGCTGCCCCGCGACATCCTGCTGGTGGGCACCTCGCTCGCTGCGGCGGTGCTGCAGGCGGCCGTGGCGACGCTGGTCCTCACCGGGTCTGCCGCCATGCCCGTCCTTCTCGTCCTGAGCGCGCTGGGCGGAGCGGTCGCCGCCGTGAGCCTCCCGGCTTCGGCGGCGATGGTCCCCGAGACGGTGCCGAAGGGCGAGCTCCGCTCGGCGAACGCCGTGCTCCGCCTCGGCCTGAACGCCGGGAGCATCGTCGGCGCGTCCGCGGGGGCGGGCATCGTCGCGCTGATCGGCCCCGGGTGGGGCCTCGCCGTCGACGCCGCGGGATTCCTGCTGGCGGCCCTGCTGTTCTCGCGGATGCGCCTCCCGCGCGGGCGAGCCGGCACCGTCGGCGAGGTGCGCTCCTCCGTCGTCGCGGAGCTCCGCGACGGCTGGCGCGAGTTCGCCGGCCGACGATGGGTCTGGATCGTCGTCGTCCAGTTCACGGTGCTCAACGCGGCGTTCGTCGGCGCCACGACCGTGCTGGGGCCGGTGGCCGCCGACGAGTCGTTCGGCCGGGCCGCATGGGGGCTGGTGGTCGCCGCCCAGACGGCGGGCCTCGCGCTCGGCGCAGTGCTGGCCCTCCGCTGGCGCCCTCGCCGGGCTCTCGGAATCGGGGTGGCGCTCATGGCCGTCACCGCGCTGCCGGTCGCGACCCTCGGGGTGGCGCCCGCACTGCCCTCCCTGCTCGTGGCGTTCGCTCTCGGAGGGGTCGCGCTCGAGGTCTTCGCCATCGCGTGGGACCAGTCGCTGCAGGGCCACATCCCGCCCGCGGCGCTGTCGCGCGTCTACTCGTACGACATGATCGGGTCGTTCGCCGCCATCCCGCTCGGCGAGACGCTCGTCGGACCGGTCGCCCACGCCGTCGGCATCACGCCCACTCTCCTCGGCTGCGCGGCCGTCATCGTCCTCGCCACGGTGGTGGCTGCCTCGACGAAGGCCGTCTGGCGGGTGCGATGACGGCCGGGCGAGGCCGCCACATGGGCCCCGGGCCATCACGGCCGCACCTCCGGTCTGACGGCCGGGCGAGCCCGGGAGCAGCGCGGGGCTAGAGGGTGCCCCAGGCGGCGAGGGCCTGGCCGAGCTCCTCGTGGGAGGCGGCGGCCTCGGCGACGGGGACGCCCGCCATCCGGGCCTCGAGCGCCTGCTTCATCGCCCGGACGCCGGCCGCGGCGCCGGAGGGGTGACCCTGGATCGCGCCGCCGACGCCGAGCACGATGTCGGAGCCGAGGTCGGAGACGTAGCGGTCGACCGTGCCGGGATGCACTCCGCCGCCGATGATCGGGATCGTCGGCTTCAGCGACGGCCGCTCGAGCAGCATCTGGTGCACGGTCCGGATGTACTGCACCTTCCGGATGTTGTACCCGCCGTACGGCGTGGTGACGAGCGCCATGTCGGCTCCGCCGAGCCGAGGCAGCAGTCCCATCGCCAGCGGCGCGCTCATCCCCGTGGAAGGGCCCTCGAAGTAGGGCGCTGCCCCCGCGAAGTGCGCGAGCACGGGGACGTCGACACTCTCGGCCAGCGCCTCGAGCGAGCCGTAGCCCGCGGTGGCGTACGTCACCATGACGGCCCGGGCGCCCGCGTCCACGGCGCGACGGGCCGTGTCGAGCATCCGATCGGGGCGGTCGGTGACGTTCGGGATGTAGAGCGTCTCGACGCCGGTCTGCTCCGCAGCGCGCGCGGCCGCCGCGGTGAACAGCCGCACCCGCTCGACCACGGGGGAGTAGCTCGGGTTCGCGATGAGCTCGTCGTCCTTGATCATGTCGATCCCGCCGAGGGCGGTCTCGTAGAAGATCTGCGCCCCGGCCTCGGGCGTGAGGCCCGTGCACGGCTTGATCATGTTGAGCAGGATGGGGCGGTCGTGCACGTCGAGCAGGTCGCGCAGCCCCTCGACACCGAACTTCGGGCCGCTGAACTGCGCGGCGAGCGAGTCGGGGAGCTCGAGGTCGACGAGCTTCGCCTCCACCGAGGTCGAGGAGTCGTTGCCGAGCACCGTGGTGAGGATCATGGGGATCGACGGTCCGACGTTGAGTGTCGGCAGCGCGATCCGCACGAAGTAGCCGAACCTCTCGGGGCCGTCGGCGTGCTGCAGGTCGGTGGGCGGTGCGTTGAGCACGCCGATGACGCGTCCCTCGTGGCGGGCGCGCATCTCGTCGGTGATCCCGGGGACCGGGAGCCAGGTGCCGATGGTCTGCCCGATCGCGAACGCCGCCGTGCGCGCCATGACGTCGGCGTCGGCGGGCAGCTCCAGGTAGTACGTGGCGACGATGTAGTCGTCGTCGCGCACCTGCTCGGGCAGGCGGTACAGGTGGAGGGGGGAGGGCATGAGCTGCTCCTTCGTCGTGCGTGCCGATCATGGGTCCGGATGCGCGCCGGCCGCGGGTGCGGATGCTGCGCTCCGGTGGGGGAGAGGCGAGCCTCAGCGTACGCGCGGGGCGTCACGGCCGGCCGCGATGAGGTCGTGGGCGACCTCGAGGATCTCGGCCGCACCGTCCTCGGCGTGGTGGCCCGTGCGGTGCTTCGTGACACCGATCACCTCGTCACGGGCGTTGCCCATGGCGATCGGATGGCCGATCCGCGAGAGCCACGCCACGTCGTTGCCGCCGTCACCCATCCCGAGCACGTCGTCGGCGGACACGCCGAGACGCTCGAGGAGGTAGGAGAGCGCGGCCCACTTGTTCGCGTCCGGGTCGACGAACTCGAAGAACACGTCCATCGAGCGGGTCCCCTGCGGAGCGCGGGCGAGGATCTCGGCGGTGGCCGCATCGAGACGCTCCGGGGACGAGTAGAGCATCATCTTCACGACCTGGTCCGGGTCGATGCCCTCGACGGAGGCGACCTCGACCTCCGACTCGTTCAGCTCCATGAGCTGACGGCGCATCAGGCCGTCGCGCTCGACGACGATGTCGTCGGGCGTCCACCAGGTCAGCTCGAGGTCGAGGTCCCGGTGGAGGTCGATCAGGACCTCGACGTCCGCCGCCGCCATCGTGACGACGCGGACGTTCTCGTCGGCCACCGGGTCGAAGACGACCGCGCCGTTGCAGGCGGCGACGAGGTTCGTGATGCCCACCTCCCGGGCGAGCTCGAGCGTGTTCCGCCGCGAGCGACCGGTGAGGAGGATGACTGGGACATCGAGCGACGTGAGCGATCGGATGGCGTCCGCGGTGCGTGGACTCACACGATGGTCGCCACCGGCGATCGTCCCGTCGACGTCGAGTGCGACGGCGCGCACTCCTGCCAGGTGCTCGATGTCCCAGTCGGTCATGGAGAGGTGCTCCTCGAGGGGGTCAGCTGACGGCCGTCACGATGGCGGCGGCGCCCAGGATGAGGGTGGTGGCGGGCCAGATGGCGGCCGCCGGGGGGTCGATGTGGGTGTCGCCGTGGGCCAGCCACAGGCGGCTGAAGAACTCGGCGAACCAGGCTCCGATCAGGCCGCCCAGGGCCCCGATGAGCATCGCGATCCAGGCCTCCCCGACGATCGGGAGGAACGTGACCGCGGCGACGCCGGCGGGGAGCGTGATGTGGTGCGTCACGGGGACGGCGTGCCCGAACGAGAGGAACATCAGTGACACGGCGGAGATGCCGAACATGAAGGTCTGCGCGCTTCCGGCCAGCTGCGGGAGCGACTGCAGGAGCGTGACCGCGACGAAGGCGGAGAGCAGACCCACGAAGACGCCGAGGACGGTGTTGGGGACGAAGCGCTCCTGTCCTTCGATCCACCGGCCCTTGTCGGTCGGCGAGTACGCGGCCCACCCGGAGGCTCCGGTGTCGTTCTTCGGGAACAGCCCGCTCTTGCCGAAGATCAGACGCACCACGATCGCCGAGATGATCACGGTCAGCGCGACCGAGTCCGTGTTCGCGCCGAACCACGGGATGAGCGCGATCAGCTTCTGCACGAAGTAGCCGAAGAGGCCGAACACGGCTCCGATGAGCAGGACGTCGGGGCGGGCGAACTTCGCGAGCGGGGTCACGATGTCCTTGCCGATCAGCTCGCTCTTGCGCGAGGCGTAGGCGGCGGCGGCGACACCACCGGCGAACGCGATGTGCGGACCGAAGGCGGGGCCGAACGCGACGTCGCTGAGGATGGTCGAGTTCGGGTCGGCGATCAGGGCCACCACGCCGGCGAGCACCAGGAAGCCGGTGAAGATGAACGCCTGCAGCGCGCCGAGCGCTGCTCCGAAGAAGCCTCCGGCCGCGGCCGCGAGGATGGAGACGAAGCTGATGTCCATTGACGAGTCCTTTGCTTCACATCGTTGTGTCGCTCAAAGGGCGGGCGCGCCCTCGTGCGGAGATCCGGCATCCGCGCCGGGTCGAGGGGAAGCGTATAGGCAATCATCCGGGGCGGGCAATACTTGACTATACAGCTACGTACTAATACGTTTACGCCAGCCTCATACGGCCGCGCACGGCGTGCGACGGGCCTCTAACACGACGAAGTGGGAGACATGGTCAAGTACATCCTGGGAATCGACGAAGGCACCACGAGCGCTCGCGCGTTCGTGATCGACGAGGACACCAACGTCCGAGGGTTCGGCCAGGCCGAGCTCACGCAGATCTACCCCCGGCCGGGCTGGATCGAGCACGACCCGATGCAGATCCTCAACGTCCAGCTCGAGGTCATCCGCGCCGCCCTGCGCGACGCCGGGATCACCCCCGACCAGCTGTCGGGGGCCGGCCTGACCAACCAGCGCGAGACCGGCATCGTCTGGGAGAAGGACACCGGCCGCCCCATCTTCAACGCGGTCGTCTGGGCCTCGCGCCACTCGGTCGACATCGTCCAGGGCTGGGTCGACGCCGGGCTCGGCGACCTCATCCAGCAGCGCACCGGCCTCATCCCTGATGCGTACTACACGGCCTCCAAGATCCGCTGGATCCTCGACCAGGTGCCCGGCGCCCAGGGCCGCGCCGAGCGCGGCGAGCTGCTCGCCGGCACGGTCGACACCTGGTTGATCTGGAACCTCACCGGCCGGAAGTCCTTCGTGACGGACTACTCGAACGCCTCGCGCACGATGATGATGAACGTCGAGACGCTGCAGTGGGACGACGAGCTCCTCGGCCACTACGGCATCCCGAAGTCGATGCTCGCGGAGATCGTCCCGTCGGACTCGAACTTCGGCGACATGGAGGCCACGTTCGGCACGTCGATCCCGATCGGCTCCGACCTCGGCGACCAGCAGGCCGGGCTCTTCGGGCAGGCCGCGTTCAAGCAGGGCCAGGTCAAGATGACCTACGGCACCGCGGGCGTGCTGAACATCAACTGCGGCTCCACCCCGCAGCGCATCGAGGGCCTCACCCCGAGTCTCGCGTGGGGCGTGCAGGGTCAGACGGCGTACGAGATCGAGGGCGTGCTGTTCTCGATGGGCAAGACGATGCAGTGGCTGCGCGACGACCTGCAGCTCATCCACGCCGCGCCCGACAGCGAGTGGTACGCCGGGCAGGTCTCGAGCACCGAGGGCGTCTACCTGATCCCCGCGTTCACCGGCCTGGCGGCCCCGACCTGGGACCCGTACGCCCGTGCCGCGCTCATCGGCATGTCGAACGCCACCAACCGCCTGCACGTCATCCGTGCGGCCGTGGAGTCGATGGTGTACCAGACGCGCGACGTCGTCGAGGCGGCCCTGGCCGGATCCGACCTCACCATCCCCGAGCTGCGGGTCGACGGCGGCGCCGTGAAGAACAACCTGCTCTGCCAGCTGCAGGCCGACCTCCTCGGCATCCCGGTCATCCGCCCCAAGAACGCGGAGGCGACCATCTTCGGTGCGATGCTCATGGCCGGGCTCTCGACCGGCGTCTACTCCAGCCTCGAGGAGCTCGAGTCGAAGTGGGCCGTCGACCGCGTGTTCGAGCCGCAGATGAGCCGCGACCAGGCCGATTCGCTGTACGCCGGCTGGACCGCGGCACGCGAGCTGACCAAGGGCTGGACCAAGAAGGTCCCGCTCTCCTAGAGACCGGGCGGTGTCGCGGATGCGCTCACGAGCATCCGCGGCACCGTCTCGTCGTGCGCCCCGCCGGTGGGCGCACGATGCCCCGACCCGACCGGCGACGCACGCCATCCGGCACATCACGACGAAGTGGGAGACCATGACCCAGTACATCCTCGGAATCGACGAGGGCACGACGAGCGCGCGGGCGTTCGTCATCGACGAGGACACGAACGTCCTCGGGTTCGGCCAGGCCGAGCTGACGCAGATCTATCCGCGCCCGGGCTGGCTCGAGCACGACCCGATGCAGATCCTCAACACCCAGCTCGAGGTGATGCGCGCGGCGATGCGTCAGGCGGGCATCACCCCGGACCAGCTCTCCGCCGTCGGCCTCACCAACCAGCGCGAGTCGGGCATGGTCTGGGAGAAGGACACCGGCCGGCCCATCTTCAACCTCATCGTCTGGGCCTCCAGGCACTCCGACGAGATCGTGCAGCAGTGGGTGGACTCCGGATTCGGCGAGCTCATCAAGGAGCGCACCGGACTCGTGCCGGATGCGTTCTACGCGGCCTCCAAGATCCGCTGGATCCTCGACAACGTGCCGGGCGCCCAGGAGCGTGCCGAGCGCGGTGAGCTCCTCGCCGGCACGGTCGACACCTGGCTGATCTGGAACCTCACGGGGCGGCAGTCGTTCGTCACCGAGCCGTCGAACGCCTCGCAGACGATGATGATGAACCTCGACACCTGCGACTGGGACGACGACCTGCTGCGCGAGATGCGCATCCCGCGCCACATGCTCGCCGAGATCCTCCCCTCGGATGCGCACTTCGGCACCATCGAGGCCACCTTCGGGGCGGCCGTGCCGATCACGTCGACGCTGGGCGACCAGCAGGCGGGGCTCTTCGGGCAGGCCGCGTACAAGCAGGGCCAGGTCAAGATGACCTACGGCACCGCCGGCGTGCTCAACATCAACAACGGCCCCACGCCGTTCCGCCCGGAGGGGCTGACGCCGAGCGCGGCCTGGAACATCCAGGGCAAGCTGGCGTACGAGACCGAGGGTGTCGTCTACGCCATGGGCAAGACGATGCAGTGGCTGCGCGACGACCTGCAGCTCATCCACGCAGCGCCCGACAGCGAGTGGTACGCCGGGCAGGTGTCGAGCACGGAGGGCGTCTACCTCGTGCCGGCGTTCACCGGCCTCGCCGCTCCCACCTGGGACCCGACGGCGCGAGCGGTGCTCGTCGGGATGTCGAACGCGACGAACCGGCTGCACGTCATCCGCGCGGCGGTGGAGTCGATGGTCTACCAGACCCGCGACCTCGTGGATGCGGCGGTGCAGGGCTCGGCGTTCGAGATCCCGGAGCTGCGGGTGGACGGCGGTGCGGTGAAGAACAACCTGCTCTGCCAGCTGCAGGCCGACATCCTCGGCATCCCCGTCATCCGTCCCAAGAACGCGGAGGCGACGATCTTCGGCGCGATGCTCCTCGCCGGCCTGTCCGCGGGCGTCTACACCAGCCTGGAGGAGGTGGAGGCGAAGTACCAGGTGGACCGCGTCTTCGAGCCGCAGATCTCCCGTGACCAGGCCGACGCCCTCTACGCCGGCTGGAGCACCGCGAGGGACATGACGCGGGGCTGGACCCGCAAGATCGCCTGACCCGCTGGCACCAGGGCCCGGCGCACCGACCGGGCCCTTTCGCCACACCGTTGGCCTTTCGCCACCTGCATGCGCATGGCGAAAGGCCAAGGGTGTGGCGAAGGCGGGGGAGGTCAGGGGCGCAGGGTGAAGATGACCTTGCGGCCGGCGGCGACCGCCGCGAGGCCCTCCTGCCACTGCTCCAAGGGGAGGTGCAGGGGGGAGAGAGGAGAGAGGTCGACCTGACGGGACTCCATCAGGCGGAGGGCGGTGCGGTAGCTCGACGGGCGCTTGCCGCGGGAGCCGACGACCTCGATCTCGCGGTTGATGACCGCGTCGATGTCGACGTGCGGATCCTCGCGGAAGAAGGCCACCAGCACCAGGCGACCGCCCCGGCGCAGCAGCGGGATCGACGACTCCACCACTCCGGAGGCGCCGCTGCACTCGAACACCGAGTGGGCGCCGTAGCCTCCGGTGAGCCCCGCCACGATCGCGTCGAGGTCCTCGGTCTCCGCGTCGACTACGTGGGGGATGCCGGCGTCCTTCGCGCGCTGCAGGGCCTCCGCATGGCGCGTGCGGCCGACGAGCACCACCGTCGCCCCGACCGCGTGCGCGACCTGGGCGCACAGCTGCCCGATCGCCCCGGGGCCGACGACGACCACGACCTGGCCGGCGAGGGAGGGGCTCTGCTCCACCACGGCGTGCACGGCGATCGCGAGCGGCTCCGTGAGCGCGCCCTCGACGAGGTCGATCCCGTCGGGCAGCACGTGCACGGCCCGCTCGGGCATGACGAGCTGGTCGGCGAGGGCGCCGTCGGTGGTCGTCCCGATGCCCTTGCGATACGGGCAGCGGTTGAACTCCTCCTTGCGGCAGTACTCGCAGCGCATGCAGAGGTACGCGTCGGTCTCGACGGTGACCCGGGCGCCGACCACGAGGTCGGGCCGGTCGACGACGTCGTCGGCGACGGCGGCGATGACGCCCGACGCCTCGTGTCCGAGAGTCCGCGCCACGCCGAAGTCGTGGCTGCCCTCGACCGCGAGCCGGTCCGTGCCGCACACGGCCGCGTAGGCGATGTCGATGAGCACGTGGCCGGGGGTGAGGACGGGCGGATCGACCTCCCGGATCTCCACGTGCCCTGGTCCGGTCTCGTACTTCACGAGGGCTCGCACGGCGCCTCACGCTCCTTCGCGGGTGGGTGGCCGGATGTGGGATACACACCCCTATACAAGTTCTATCATCCCTCTTCCATCTGTATGTACATGTCTATATATTTGGTCCGTCACCGCGGACGACGCGTCCGACACGACGCACCTCAAGGGAGAGGACGAGGAACGAATGGGTCAGTACATCCTGGGAATCGATGCCGGCACGTCGGTGCTGAAGGCGGCGATCTTCGACACCAAGGGCAACGAGCTCAACCGAGGAGCACGCAACGTGCCGATCACCAACCCGGAGCCGCACCTCGCGGAGGAGAACATGCAGGAGGTGTGGGTCGCCGCCTCCGAGGCGATCCGCGACGCGCTCACCGGCACCAGCGTCCGCCCGGACGAGATCGTGGCGATCTCGGTGACGGGTCAGGGCGACGGCAGCTGGCTGATCGACCGGGAGACCGGCAAGCCGATCGGCCCGGCCATCCTGTGGACCGACGGCCGCACCGGACCCATCATCGACCGCTGGTACGAGGACGGCACCGTGCGCGAGCAGTTCGAGATCTCGGGCACCGGCCCCTACGCCGGCACCGCCTCCACGATCCTCCGCTGGCGCGCCGAGAACCAGGCCGACCTGCTGGGCGGCGCCGTCAACCTGTGGTGCAAGGACTGGATCGAGTACAACCTCACCGGCGACATCTCGACGGACCCCTCCGACGCCAGCCTCTCGGGCATCGACGTCCGCGCCCGCACCTGGTCGGAGGAGGTCAACCGGCTCTGGGGGATCGACGGGATCGAGGCCGTGCTGCCCCCGATCAAGAGCCCGACCGATCTCGCCGGAACCGTCACGCGCGCCGCGGCGGGCGTGACGGGGCTCAAGGAGGGCACCCCGGTCTACAAGGGGCAGATGGACATCACCGCGTCCTCCCTGGGGGTCGGCGTCGCCCGCCCGGGGGACTGCATGGCCGTCATCGGCACCGCGGGCATCGTCACGGTGTGCACCGACGACATCTCCGGCGAGATCCAGCCGAAGGACGTCGGCTGGCTCATCCCGCACGGCCCCGACACCTGGATCCGCGCGATGGGCATGAACTTCTGCACGCCCAACCTCGACTGGTTCCTGCGCGAGTTCGGCGCGCCGTTCCGCGCCGAGGCCGAGGCGCACGCGCCCTCGGACGGCGATCTGTTCGCCTACCTCAACCAGAAGGTGCTCGACACCCCGATCGGTGCGCGCGGCGTGATCTACCACGGCTACCTCGCTCCCGGCGGCGAGCGCGCCCCCTTCGTGCGTCCGAGCGCCCGCGGCTCGTTCAACGGCATCACGGGCGACCACAACCGGTTCGACCTGCTCCGCGCCGTCTACGAGGGCGTCGCCTACGGCATCAGGGACTGCCTCGACTCGATCCCGACCGAGGTCAAGACGGTGCGGATGGCGGGTGGCGGGGCCAACAGCCCGGTCTGGTGCCAGATCTTCGCCGACGTCCTGGGACGCAAGATCATCGTGCCCGCGGGCACCGAGTTCGGCGCCAAGGGCGCGGCCATCGTCGCGGGCGTCGGTGCGGGGCTGTACAACAGCTACAGCGAAGGTGCGGACTCGACGGTCAACATCGTGCGCGAGTACGAGCCCGACCTGGAGAAGACGGCGCTCTACACGCCGTTCTTCGAGGTCTACCGCGACATCCGCACGTCGATGATGCCCATCTGGGACAAGCTGCAGAGCGCCACGCGAGTCGCGGCCGCGGCCTGACCCGCCCATCCCACCAGGAAGACCACCGGAGACCATGCAGCACCAGGCAGAGCCCTTCCCGAGCGACCCCATCCTCGAGTTCGAGTCGTACGTGTTCGACCTCGACGGGACCATCTATCTCGGGGAGGCTCTGCTCCCGGGCGCGCAGCGGCTCATCGAGGGGCTGCGCGAGCGTGGCAAGCGCGTGGTCTTCTGCAGCAACAACCCCACCAAGCGGCCCGACGACTACGCGGCGAAGCTCACGAGGCTGGGCCTCCCGACCGAGGTGTCGGAGGTCTACACGAGCCTCGCGGCGACGGTGTCGTGGATCAGCCGCACGATGCCCGAGGCGAGGGTCTACCCGATCGGCGAGATGCCGCTCGTGGAGGCCCTCGCCGAGGCGGGCATCGAGATGACCGACGATCCCGAGCGCATCGACCTCGTCGTGTCCTCCTACGACCGCACCTTCGAGTACCGCAAGCTGCAGATCGCGTTCGACGCGCTCTGGTTCCACAAGCGGGCCCGGCTGGTCACCACGAACCCCGATCGCTACTGCCCCTTCCCGGGCGGCCGAGGCGAGCCCGACGCCGCGTGCATCACCGCCGCCATCACGGCGGGCACGCAGGTCGAGTGCGAGGCCGTCTTCGGCAAGCCCTCGAAGGACCTCCTCGACATCATCTCGGCCGAGACCGGCCTCGACCCGGCGACCAGCGTGATGGTGGGCGACCGTCTCGCCACCGACATCCTGTTCGCCAAGAACACGGGGATGCGCTCCGCGCTCGTGCTCACCGGCGAGACCGACCTCGACATGCTCCGCGTCGCGCCCGACGAGCACCGCCCCGACTGGGTGCTCGGCCGCATCGACGACCTCCTCGATCATCAGCCCGTCGCCTCCTGAGGCGACGGCGAAAGGACCCCGATGACCACCGCCTCCCTCGCCGAGCTCTCCCTCGCCTCCTCGCAGGGCGCCATGCGCGTCCTCTCGGGCGAGGGCGCCGTCCGCGGGATCGGCGCCCTCGTCGACGAGCTCGCACCCACCGGCGAGATCGTGCTGCTCACCGACTCGGCGGCCAAGGTCGTCGACACGGTCGACCTCCTGGAGCTCGTGCGTGCGCTGCTCCACGAGGGCCGCTCGAGCCGGACGGTCGAGGCCCTCGAGTCCGATCACGGCGTGACGCTCGACGAGGCCACGGTCGCCCGGGCGTCGGCGGATGCGGCGGGGGCGGCCGTCGTGATCGCCGTCGGCTCCGGCACGGTGAGCGACCTGGGCAAGGTGGTGGCCGCGGCCGTGGCCGCGCCGCTGATCTCGGTCCAGACGGCGGCGAGCGTCAACGGCTTCGCCGACCCGCTCTCCGTCCTCGTGCAGAACGGCGCGAAGCGCACGGTCCCGAGCATGTGGCCGGCCGCACTCGTCATCGACTCCGACGTCGTCGCGGAGGCGCCGGTCGAGCTCACCCGAGCAGGAGTGGGGGATGCCGTGGCGATCTGGTCGGCGCCCGCCGACTGGTACCTGGCCTGCGCCATCGGGATGGACCCGGGGGAGTACGACGACCGCTTCGTCGATCCGGTCCGCGAGATCGCCCCGCGGCTCGCCGACGCGTCGGCGACCGAGGCCGAGCGCCTCGCCGCCCTCGTCGAGGTGCTCACGGTCGGCGGACTCGTCATCGGCGACGCCGGGACGACCGCTCCGCTCTCGGGCGTCGAGCACCTGGTGAGCCACGTGCTCGACATGTCCGCGATGGCCACTCACGCCCGGCACGATCTGCACGGCGCCCAGGTGGGCGTCGCGAGCATCCTCGCCGCCTCCCTGTGGGACGTCGCGCTCCACGAGGAGCATCTGCTGGATCTCGGCCCGGACGATCTCTCGGCGCCGACCGGGCTGCGGGAGCGCGTGCTCGAGACCTGGTCGCCCGTCGACCCCTCCGGCGCGCTGGGCGAGGAGTGCTGGCGCGCCGTCGAGAAGAAGATAGATCGCTGGGCGTCCGTCGGCGATCGGGTGGAGGCGTTCTTCGCCGGTCGCGAGGGCCATCTCGCCACGCTCGAGCAGCTCGCCGGCGATCCGGCGCATCCGGCCGCGGCGTTGAGGCTCTGGGGGGGCGCCCCTGACCTTCTCCGAGCTGACCCCGGCCGTGTCCTCCGAGCGTGCCCGATGGGCGCTCGGTGCGCTTCCCTTCATGCGCGACCGGCTGTCGCTCGCCGACGTCTTCGTGCTCGCCGGCCGGTGGGACGACCGGCTGTTCGACCGTGTGTTCGCGCGCGCGGCCGAGGTCGGCGGAGGGCTCTGATCCCCGCCGTCAACCAGGTTGTATAGGGTTGGCTATACTTGTTATATTGGTCCGGATCGCAGCAGAGCCGCTCCGATCCAGAGGAGGGAACACCTGATGACTTTCGCCAGCACGAAGCAGCTCGCGCTGGAGGCGCGCGCGGCCGGCTACGCGGTCCCGGCGGTCAACATCGTCGACGGCATCTCGATCGCGGCCGTCGTGAAGGCCGCCGACTCGGTCGGCTCGCCGATCATCCTGCAGACCTCGGTCAAGACGGTGAAGTACTTCGGAGCCCCCGTGCTCGCGGCGCTCGCTCAGGCCGCGGCCGACGACGCGTCCGTGCCCGTCGCACTGCACCTCGACCACTGCCCCGATCGGGCGGTGATCACCGAGGCGATCGCCCACGGCTGGTCGTCGGTGCTCTTCGACGCCTCCGACCGCCCCTTCGACGTCGCCCGCGCCGAGACCGCGGAGGTCACGGCCGAGGCGCACGCCCGGGGCGTCGACGTGGAGAGCGAGATCGAGAACATCGTCGGTGTCGAGGACGGCGTCGGCTCCGACGATCCGAACGTGCACTTCTACTCCGACGAGCAGCTCGTCGAGGTGGCGCAGGAGACGTCGACCGACCTCATCGCCCCCGCCCTCGGCACCGCGCACGGCCTGTACAAGGCGGCGCCCGTGCTCCTGGTCGACCGGGTCAGGGCGCTCGCCGCGCTCACCGACATCCCGATCGTGCTGCACGGTGGCACGGGGCTCTCCGCCGAGGAGTTCCGCGCCTTCATCGACGCCGGCGTCTCGAAGATCAACATCTCCACGGCTCTGAAGCTGTCGTACATGTACTCGGCGCGCGACCATCTCGCCGAGGCCGAGCGCACCGGCAAGTGGGAGCCGGTGAAGCTGTTCGACCAGATCCGCGACTCCGTCACCGAGACCGTGATCGAGCACATCCAGCTGTTCGGGTCCGCGGGACGAGCGGGGGTGACCGCGTGAGCGGCCGCGCCCTGATCCTCGACTGCGACGGCGTGCTGGCGGAGACCGAGCTCGACGGTCACCTCGTCGCGTTCAACCGCACGTTCGAGCAGCTCGGGTTCCCCTTCCGCTGGACCGCGGAGGAGTACGGCCCCCTGCTGCGGATCGGCGGCGGCAAGGAGCGCCTCAAGGCCTACCTCGCGCAGCATCCGGAGATCGACCTCGGATCGGGCGAGGAGCTCGACGAGCGGATCCTCGCCGCGCACAAGCTGAAGTCGGCCATCTACGTCGAGCTCGTCGACTCCGGCGCCCTCCCCGGCCGCACCGGCATCGCGCGGATCATCGGCGAGGCCCTGGATGCGGGATGGCAGGTCGCCTGCGCGTCCACCTCCGCCGAGAAGAGCGTGGAGGCGGTGCTCGCCTCCGTCATCGGCCCCGACCAGCGGGCGAGGATGGCGGGCGTCTACGCCGGCGACATCGTGCCCGCGAAGAAGCCGGCGCCCGACATCTACCTGCTCACCGCCTCGGAGCTCGGCCGCACGCCCGACGAGGTCGTCGTCATCGAGGACTCCCAGTCCGGAGCCGCGGCGGCCGCCGCCGCAGGAATGGCGCACGTCGTCACCGTCAGCCACTTCACCGGCGACGACGAGTTCCCGGCCGCGACGACGGTGGTCGACTCGCTCGGCGACGAGGGAGCCCCCGCGAAGCTCCTCGCCGGCCTCGACGTCCGCAACGCCGACGGCGTCATCGACCTCGCGGGCCTCGAGCGCGTCCTCGCGGACCACGCCGCCCTCCGCGCCTCCTGACCCCTCTCAGCACCACCCGGGCTTTGTCCACGAAAGGCACGTTCCGCGACGCGGGAACGTGCCTTTCGTGGACAAAGCCGGCGCCGCCGCGCGCGGGCTAGAGGTCGTAGTGGAACTCGAGGCGGATCATGTCGCCGCGGAAGTGGATGCGGGCGAACTCGAACGGGACGCCCGATGCCGACGAGATCCGCTGCTCGAGCAGGAGCAGCGGAGTGCCCGGCCGATTGCCGAACAGCTTCGCCTCGGCCTTCGACGCCGCTGACGTCTCCAGCGTCTCGGTCACGTGCGCCATCTGCAGGTCGTAGTCGAGCTCGAGCACCGTGCACAGCTGCTGCGAGGCGAGGTCGCGCTCGATGATGCCGGGCGCGAGGGTCTGCGGCACGTACGACTCGTGCAGGCTGATCGGGGTGTCCTCCACCCGCCGCAGCCGGCGGATGGCGTAGACGGGCGTGCCCTCCGCCAGTCCGAGCTCGCGGGCGACCCGCGCATCCGCCTCGATGAGCTGCTCGCTCAGGATCTCGGTGCTCGTGGCGTAGCCCTGCTGCTCGAGCTGCTCGCGGATGCCCATGTAGGAGGGTGAGCGCGTCGAGATCTTGCGGCGCGACACGAACGTGCCCTTGCCCTGCACCCGGAACAGCAGACCCTCGTCGACCAGTCGCGCGAGCACCTGGCGCGCCGTCATGCGGCTGATGCCGTAGAGCGCGTTGAACTCGTTCTCGGACGGGATCTTCTGGTCGGGCACCCACTCTCCGCGCGTGATCTTGTCGCGGATGAGGTCGGACAGCTGCACGTAGAGCGGCGTCGCCGAATTGCGGTCGAGAACCTCAGTCACCGTCGAAATCTCCTCGCATCAGACCTGGTAGCACTCCGCCCCGATCTCGAAGTCACCGGCATTCTCACAGTCACGATGTGTACATGTATAGAGTTGTACGGTAGGTTTGCTCCAGGTGAGGCACCATCGTCGTGCTTCGCCCCAGCATATCCGACGCCTTCGGCGACGAGGCCGACCGTCGATCCCGTGTGACACACGGGGGATTCATCGAGGATGAGGATCAATGGCAACGACCACCAAGCTCAAGCCGGCCGCCCAGTGGGTGGAACTGCGCACGACGAAGTCCGACTGGGACTCGGCCGACCCGAGGCTGCTGCAGACCATGCTGGTGCAGCTGAACCTCATCCGCGCGTTCGAGGAGTACGTCCTCGAGCTGGCCGGGCAGAAGCTCATCAACGGCCCGGCCCACTCGTCGATCGGCCAGGAGGGCGGGGCCGTGGGCTCGATCCTCCCGCTGGTCAGCGCGGACCAGATCAACGGCTCGCACCGAGGCCACCACCAGTTCCTCGCCAAGGCGCTGGGGCACGTCTCGCCCGACGGGTTCGACGCGAAGGCGGACTTCAGCCCCGAGGTGCGCGACGTGCTGTACCGCACGCTCTCCGAGATCGCCGGTCTCGCCGACGGCTACTGCAACGGCCGCGGCGGCTCGATGCACCTCCAGTGGACCGAGGCGGGCGCGATGGGCACCAACGCCATCGTGGGCGGCGCCGTGCCGTTCGCGGTCGGCTTCGGCTGGGCCGACCGTCACGCCGGCACCGACAACGTGGCGTTCACCTACTTCGGCGACGGGGCGGTGAACATCGGGTCGGTGCTCGAGAGCTTCAACCTCGCCTCGGCGTGGTCGACCCCCACCTGCTTCTTCATCGAGAACAACCAGTACGCGGTGTCGACGAACGTCGGCGAGGCGACGGGAGAGGCCCGCCTCTCCGGTCGCGGGCTCGGCTTCGGCATCCCCTCGTGGCGCGTCGACGGGCAGGACACCCTCGCCGTCTACCTCGCGACGAAGGCGGCCGTCGACTACATGCGGAACGGCGGCGGTCCGACCATCATCGAGGCCGACACCTACCGCTACTTCCACCAGAACGGCCCGTTCCCGGGCAGCGCCTTCGGCTACCGCACGAAGGACGAGGAGAAGTCGTGGCGCGACCGCGATCCGATCGCGATCATGGAGCAGCACATCGTGCGCCGCGGCATCCTCACCGCCGACGAGGCGAAGGACCTCCGTGCCCGCTCGAAGGCGATCATGCAGGAGATCGGCACGACGGTCGTCGAGCCCGTGCCCGGCGGGAAGCCCGGGCAGCTCCAGATCCAGTCGCAGCTCTGGCCCGACCCGGCGAACATCAACACCGGCATCCGGGGCGACATCCCGTCGTTCGAGGGGCTCACGGTCAAGGACGACTCGGAGCTCGGCCCCGACGACCTCGAGCAGAAGAAGTTCGTCGACGTCGTGGCCGAGGTCATGCACCGGCGGATGGAGCAGGACTCGAGCATCGTCGTGCTCGGGGAGGACGTCCATCGCCTGAACGGAGGCTCGCGCGGCGCCACGAAGGGCCTCGCCGACGACTTCCCGGACCGCACGCTCGGCACGCCGATCAGCGAGAACGCCTTCACCGGCTTCGGCGGCGGACTCGCCCTCGACGGGCGCTACTACCCGGTGGTCGAGCTCATGTACGCCGACTTCCTGTGGGTGGCGGCCGACCAGCTGTTCAACCAGATCGGCAAGGCCCGCCACATGTTCGGCGGCAAGCACGACATGCCGCTGCTGCTCCGCATCAAGATCGGCACGAACACCGGCTACGGATCGCAGCACTCCATGGACCCGGCCGGCATCCTGGCCACGAGCGTCGGCTGGCGGATCATCGCGCCCTCGAGCGCCGTCGACTACGTCGGCCTCCTCAACACCGCGATGCGCCTCAAGGACCCGGTGGCGGTGCTCGAGCACGACGCCGACCTCTACAAGACGGTCGGCGACGCGCCCAAGGACCTCGACTTCCTGCTCCCGTTCGGCAAGGCCGCGGTGCGCCGCCAGGGCGAGGACGTGACCGTCATCAGCTACCTGTCGATGGTCGCCCGTGCGCTCGAGGCGGTCGACAAGGCCGGCGTCGACGGCGAGGTCATCGACCTGCGCTGGCTCGACAAGGCGAGCGTCGACTGGGACACCATCGGCGAGTCCATCAGGAAGACGAACCGTGTCATCATCGTCGAGCAGGGCTCCGCGGGCACCTCGTACGGGGGATGGATGGCCGACGAGATCCAGCGCCGCTTCTTCGACTGGCTCGACGCCCCGGTGCTCCGGGTCAGCGGGTCGGAGTCGTCGCCGAGCATCTCCAAGGTGCTCGAGGCCGCAGCGCTCGCGACCACCGACGACATCGTCGCCGCGATCGCCGAGATCGTCTGACGTCGGCCGTAGAGAATCAGAGAGGATCCTGACATGGCACGTCTGCTGAGGATGCCCGGCGTCTCCGCCGACTCCGACGAGGCCGCGCTCGAGGGCTGGACGGTCGAGGTCGGCGCGACGCTCGCCTCCGGCGACACCATCGCCTCGGTCGAGACCGAGAAGGCCGTCGTCGACATCGACGTCGACGAGGACTCGATCGTCCACGCTCTGCTCGTCGACTCCGGCGCCATGGTGCCGGTCGGCGACCCGATCGCGGTCCTGCTCGCCCCGGGTGAGCCGGCCAGTGCGGGCGAGGAGCTCGTGCGCGAGCTGAGCGGCGGCACCGACCCCACGCTGTCGTCGAGTGCGGACGCCGCTGTGGCCGTGGCGGCGGAGGCGGACGCGGGGGGAGCGGTCACCGGACTGCCCGAGGCCGAGGAGGCCGAGACGGTGGAGGGTGTGGTGCCCGTCGAGGCGCCCGCCCAGACGCCGGCTACGGAGCCGGTCGCGGCCCCCGCGGCGACGCCCGCCCCCGCCGAGCCGGCCAGGCCGGCCATCGCCTCGGGCGGCGGCCAGGATGCGTCGGACGAGGCTCCTGCCGGGCCGGCGCCCGACGCGGGCACGGGGGAGCGCCGCTTCGCCAGCCCGCTGGCACGGCGGCTGGCGAAGGAGCTCGGAGTCGACATCGCGTCGCTCACCGGGTCGGGTCCGGGCGGCCGCATCGTCCGCGACGACGTGAAGGCGGCGGCCGAGTCCGGCCCCGCACCCGCCGAGAGGGCGACCGAGGCTCCGGCAGCCGCGGCTCCCTCACCCGCGGCCTCCGCCGGGTCGACCGCCGCACCGGCGGCGAAGACCCCCGCGTTGCCCGAGGGGGCGACCTCCGAGCCGCACTCGAGGCTGCGGAAGCTCATCGCGTCGCGTCTGCAGGAGTCGAAGCGCACGGCGCCGCACTTCTATCTCACGAAGCACCTCGACGTGACGGCGCTCCTCGAGCTCCGCGCCCAGGTCAACGCCCAGTCGTCCGTCCGGGTGTCGGTGAACGACTTCTTCGTGAAGGCGGCCGCTCGCGCTCTCATCGACGTGCCCGAGATGAACGTGATCTGGACCGACGAGGCCGTGGTCTCGTTCCCGACGGCCGACGTCTCCGTCGCCGTGGCGAGCGAGCGCGGGCTGGTCACCCCGACCATCCGCGGCATCGAGAGCCTGTCGCTGTCGTCCCTGTCGTCGAAGATCAAGGATGCGGTCTCCCGCGCCAACGCCGGGAAGCTGCAGCAGTCGGAGCTCGAGGGCGGCACGCTGTCGATCTCGAACCTCGGCATGTTCGGCGTGGACGAGTTCGCCGCGATCATCAACCCGCCGCAGGCGGCGATCCTCGCCATCGGCGCCGCGCGGAGGCAGCCCGTCTTCGCCGAGGACGGCAGCGTCGTGCCGGCGGACATCGTCACCGTCACGCTGTCGGTCGACCACCGTCCGGTGGACGGGGCGATCGCCGCCCGGTGGCTCGCCCGCCTCGCGGAGCTCGTCGAGAACCCGATGCAGATCCTGCTCTGATCCCGTCGCCGTGCGCGCACGCGTGCGCATCCTCGGCCTGAGCCAACTCCGGTGATCCGGCCCTGTCTGAGCCGACTCCGGAGATCCGGCGGCGTGTCGCGCCGGATCTCCGGAGTCGGCGCGCGCCGGGGAGGGGAGAGCTGGGCGCGGAGCGTTCGCGAAGAGCTGTTCGGAGGGCGGCTCAGGCGATCTTCGAGTGGTCGCCGAGGCGGTGCCACGTGCGGTTGTGGTACACCAGCGGCTGGGCCTCCTCGGCGTCGGCCGAGTGGTCGCCCGGAGGCGGCGCGTGCGTCTCGAGCGCCTGCACGGCGACGACGGTGGAGCCGCCGACCTCCATCTGGTTGACGACCTCACCCCGGATCCAGGCGTGGGCGGCGGGGAAGTAGGGCTCGCCCGTCGGGAGCCTGCTCCAGATCGACGTGTCGGCGAAGCGGTCGATGCCGCTCGTCGCGCCGAGCTTCGCGATGTCGAGCTGGCCCGCTCCGAGCAGGTGGACGACGACGGTGGCCGCCCGACGGATCGTCGGCGTCGAGGAGGAGTGCTCCGAGACCGAGAACACCAGCACCGGGGGTTCGGCGCTCACCGAGAACACGCTGGTGGCGGTGAGGGCGACAGGCCCGTCGCCCGCGTCGGCCGTGATCACGGCCACACCGGCGGGGTGGTTGCGGAAGGCTGCCTTGAACTGCTCCGGCGTCACCGACGACGGGGTCGGATGCGGGACCAGCCGATGCTCATCACTCGTCACCATCCGATCCTAGGACGGGTGCGACGTACCGCTGCCACGCCCAGACGCTCACCGACACCGCCGCGAAGCCCACGCCGACGACGATCGGGATCCATATCCGTCCCGACCCGGCGACGGCGGGCAGGAGGAGGGCGGACAGTCCGCCGAAGGAGACCACCGCGAGGCCGACCCACATCGCGGGCGACCAGCGCAGGAGGGCCCGCCCCGGCGAGGCCCCGAGCGGGAGGGAGAGCGCGGAGGCGGTGCCGAAGCAGGCCAGAGCGGTGACCGTGAGCACCTCCGTGAGCCACGCGCCCGCTGCTCCCTCGGGGAGCGGCATCAGCGACTGTGCGATCCAGGCGCAGGCGCCGAGGGCGAGCAGCGGGACGAGCTGCGCCACGGCGAGCCGTCCGCGATCGGCCGTGCCGGTGGCGACGGGGACCGCGAGGGCCACGACGAGTCCGAAGACCAGCGCCGGATCGAGGCCGGCCAGCCGCGACAGCACCGCTCCCGCGGCGGAGACCAGCAGCAGGGCCGGCGCGAGGCGGATCGTGACGGCGGCGCCGAGCATCCGCCGCCCGGCGACGGCGGCCGGGACGGTGGCGGCGGCGTTCACGATCGCCAGCGCGGTGGCGGCGGCGAGGAAGAGGCGGAGGTAGGCGGGTTGACCCAGGACCGGCACCGAGAGCACCGAGACGGCGGCGGAGGCGAGGAGGGCTCCCGCGCCGACGACGAGGGGTGAGAGCGAGACGTCCGGGGCCCGCTCGAACTCGTACCGGGAGCGGTTGCGGCCGGTCAGTCGTGCGGCCAGGCGAGCCCGTCGCCCGTCGCCGTCCCGGTCGAAGGTGCCGAGCGTACCCGCCAGAAGGCGGGCCGGGAGGGCGACGACCGCGACCAC
Organism: Cnuibacter physcomitrellae; assembly: GCF_014640535.1. Classification (NCBI taxonomy): domain Bacteria; kingdom Bacillati; phylum Actinomycetota; class Actinomycetes; order Micrococcales; family Microbacteriaceae; genus Cnuibacter; species Cnuibacter physcomitrellae. Next base: position 939,291 of record NZ_BMHD01000001.1, on the reverse strand, counting down.
GAAGCCCCCGGCGATCAGGGCGACGAGCCAGGTCGAGGCGGAGCCCGCGCCGATGAGCGGCGAGAGCGCGGTCGTGAACTGCGTCGCGTCGGCCCAGGTGCCCTGCGAGCGCTCGAGACCGTCCGGACCGCTCGGGGTGCCCGGTGCGCCCGGCGCGGACGGGGTCGAGTCGCCTGGAGCCGGCGCAGAGGTCGACGGCGGCGCTGCCGCGTCGGTGGGCGAGGGCGCCGCGGGGTCGGTCGGAGTGCCAGGAGCGGCACCGTCCGGCGTGGCGGGCGTGGTGCCGGCTGCGGTGCCGAAGGCGAGCTCGATCGGTGAGGACTGCACGCTCACGTTGCCCGCGGCGTCCTGCTGCAGCACGACGACGCGGTACGTGCCCGCGGGCACCTCCGAGGCGGGGCACGACCACGACCCGTCGACCACGGGTGCCTGGCAGAGCACGTAGGCGTCGGCGAACACCGAGACCGCCGAGCCGTCCTCGCCGGTGCCGGAGAACACGGCGCCGGAGGCGGGGAGCCCGGCCCCCGCCGCGGGGGAGAGCAGGGCGGGAGCCGCCGGCGCGGTGGTGTCGAGGGTGATCGCGACGGCGGCGCTCTCCGGGGAGGCGCCCGCGCTCCACGGCGTCTCCTGCCAGGCGCGGACCGAGTGCGGTCCGTCGGCCAGACCGCTCAGCGGGCAGGACCACGCGCCCGACCCGTCGGCCACGCCCTGACAGGTCGCCCCGTCGGCCGCCGCGGTGACGACGGCCCCGGGGTAGGCGGTCCCGCGGAGGGCCCCGTTCGTGAGCGGTCCCCGGGGTCCGCCGGACACGGTGGGCGGCGTGAGCACGGCGATCGTCACCGAGGCCGTCTGCGCCTGGCCGTCGCCCGAGACGCCGTCGTCCTGCGTCACGATGAGGGTGGTTGAGGGGGAGGACGTGAGTCCGTCGACCTCGCAGGACCAGGCGCCGTCGCCGTCGACCGTCGTGCTGCAGAGCACAACGCCCCCGGAGGAGACGGTGAGGGGGGCGCCCGGCTCGCCCTGCCCGCGCACGGAGACCGCCCCCGGCGAGACGTAGCCCGCGGTCGGAGCGGAGAGGGTGGGCGGCGTCGCGGTGGGCGGCGGCGTGGTGTCGCCCGGCGGCGTGGGTGCGGATCCGGTCGGGCCGGGGTCGGTGGGAGTGACGTCGGCCGGAGCGGTCGCGTCGGCCGGAGCGGTCGCGTCGCTTGACGCGGTCGGGCCGCTCGAGGTGGTGGCGTCGGCCGGGCTGGACGCAGCGGGGACGGGGGAGTCGGAGGGCGCCGCGGTCGCCGGGGAGGCGGCGCCCAGCGCGAGGCCGGCGAGCGCGGCGGAGCCGCAGACGCCCAGCAGAGCCAGCGCGGCGAGCCGCCGGACCGCATCCGGGATCGAGCGATTCGCGGAGCCGCGGTCGCGCGACACCGCCGTCCTCGTCACACCCTGTCGCGTCTCCGGCACCACATCCTTCCTAGGCGCGATCGCGGGGCAAGTCAAAGCCACCGTGGGCGGTTCGCACGAAATCCTCACCTGACCATGGACGCCGAGGGACGCGGTAGGACATACTTGCCCGACTGGGACGCTTGACCCAGTCGGCGCTCGAGGCGCCGCTCCGCGGGGAGGTGATCGTCGTGGCGCACATGAACGTGCAGGAGCGCCGTGCGCGGCTGGTCCGCGCCGCGTTCACCGTCATCGCCGAGCGCGGGATCGCGGGGGCGACGACCCGCGCGATCACGGCCGAGGCGGGCATGGCCCTCGCGAGCTTCCACTACGCGTTCGCCTCCCGCGACGAGCTGCTCACCACCCTGATCGCCGACGCCGTCGAGTCGGAGACCAGCGCGCTCGAGGTCACCACCCGCGACCACGCCTCGCTCGAGGACGTCCTGGTCGCCGGCCTGAGCGCGTACCTCGACGGGCTGAAGGCGGACCCGCACCGGGAGCGCGCGATGCTCGAGCTCACCCAGCACGCGGTGCGCGATCCCGACACGCGGGCGCTCGCGGTGCGGCAGTACGAGAGGTATCGGATGCTCGCACGTCGTTCGCTCGAGGCCGCGGCCCACCGCACCGGCTCGGAGTGGCTGGATCCCGTCGACGAGCTCGCCGCGCAGCTCGTGGCCCTCACCGACGGCCTCACGCTGGCCTGGCTCGTCGACGAGGACGAGGTGCGCGCCGAGGCGACCATCCGCTTCGCCGCCCGCTCGCTCGCGAGCAGAGCGCGACCGGACGGGGCGCGACCGGACCGGGCGCATCCGCACCGGGCGCGCCCGTCGAGGGAGACCGTGACAGACCGAGAGGGACGGGGGGAGCGCGGATGACGTCATCCGACGGCGTGGTGGGTGTCGCGGGACCGGGAGCGGAACCCCGCACCAGGGTGGGCGGCGGCTGGATCGCGCTGTTCGCGACGGCCTGGCTCGGGGTGTGGATGGCGCAGCTCACCCCCGTGCAGCTGCTCCTGCCCCTGCAGGTGGAGGTGCACGTCGACTCGGGTCGCTGGGTCGACAGCGTGGTCGCCTTCGGCGTCATCAGCGCCATCGCCGGCGCCGCGGCACTCGTCGTGTTCCCGCTGACCGGCGCGCTCTCCGACCGCACGACGTCGCGGTTCGGGCGCCGACGGCCGTGGATCGCCCTCGGCGCCCTGGTGTTCGCCGTAGGGCTCGCGGTGCTCGGCCTCCAGGACGGCCTCGTCGGGGTCGGCGTGTGGTGGACCGTCTCGATCGTCGGCTTCTGCATCCTCTCCGCCGCGCTGACGGCGTGCATCAGCGACCAGGTGCCGGTGCTGCAGCGCGGCTTCGTCTCGAGCTGGATCTCGGCTCCGCAGGCGATCGGGCTGATCCTCGGCGTGCTCCTGGCGACGACCCTCTTCACCGGGCAGCTGCTCGGCTACTCCGCGATGGCGATCCTGCTCGTGATCCTCGTCGTGCCCTTCCTCCTCCTCGTGCCGGATGCGCGGCTGCATCCCGCGGACCGCCCGCCCACGACGGTGGCGGCTCTGGTGGAGGGGTTCTGGGTGAGTCCGCGCAAGCACCCGGACTTCGGGTGGACGCTGGCCGGGCGCATCCTCGTCAACATCGGGAACGCGCTCGGCACGTCGCTGCTGCTCTACTTCCTCATGTTCGGGCTCGGCGACGCGGACGCCGAGGACGATCTGCTCGTGCTCATCGTGATCTACACGGTCTTCGTCGTGATCGCCTCGATCGTGTGCGGCCGGCTGTCCGACCGGCTCGCCCGGCGACGGGTGTTCGTGCTCGTCTCCTCGGTGCTGCAGGCGGTCGCCGCGCTCCTGCTCGCCCTCGTGCCGCAGCTGGACGCGACCATGGTGGCCGCCGCCCTCCTCGGCGCGGGCTACGGCTGCTTCCTGTCGGTCGACCAGGCGCTCGCCACCCAGGTGCTGCCCGACCCCGCCTCCCGTGGAAAGGACCTCGGAATCATGAACATCGCCACTGCCGTGCCCCAGGCGGTCGCGCCCCTGGTCGGCGCGGGCATCGTCTGGTCGCTGGGCGGCTTCCCCGTCCTCTTCCTCGCCTCGGCCGCGTTCGCCCTCCTCGGCGCCCTCGCGGTCTCCCGCGTCAGGAGCGTCCGATGAGCCCGCGCAGGACCGCGGCGTCCCGCGCGAGCGGCGCACCCGGCACGAGTGCCCTGCTCGACCTGACCCGCCCGCCCGCCGTGCCCGGGGTCTGGCGCGACGAGCTGCGCTACTGGCCCGCCCTGGCCGAGGCGACACGATCGCTCGAGACGCCGTACGCGGTCCTCGGGTTCGAGGCGCTCGCCCACAACGCCCACGACATGCTGCGCCGGGCGGCGGGGACCCCCATCCGCGTCGCGTCCAAGTCCATCCGCATCCGCGCCGTGATCGACGCGGTGCTCGCACTCCCGGGCTTCCACGGCATCCTCGCGTACACGCTCCCCGAGGCGCTCTGGCTCGCCGAGACCTGCGACGACGTCGTGGTCGGCTACCCGAGCGTCGACCGGACGGCGCTCGCGGCGCTCGCGGCCGACGAACGGGCCGCCTCACGCGTGACGGTGATGATCGACTCGGCCGCCCACCTCGACCTCATCGACTCGGTCGTGCCGGCGTCGCGCCGCGCAGCCCCCCTCCGGGTGGCCCTGGAGCTCGACGCCGCGTTCGTCGCGCCGGGACTCGGTCACCTCGGCGCCTTCCGCTCGCCCGTGTTCGACGCGGCCGACGCGACCGCCCTCGCCCGGGAGGTCCTCGGCAGGCCCGGATACGTGCTCGTCGGGATGATGGCGTACGAGTCGCAGATCGCGGGGGTCGGTAACCGCCCTCGGGGCAACCCGATCCGCGGGCGGATCCTCGACGTCATCCAGCGGCGGTCGGTGGCCGAGCTGCGCGAGCGCCGCGGTGCGGTGGTCGACGCCGTGCGCCGCCTCGCCCCGCTGGAGTTCGTGAACGGCGGCGGCACGGGATCGCTCGAGACGACCGGCGCCGACCCGTCGGTGACCGAGATCGGCGCCGGCAGCGGACTGCTGGGCGGTCACCTCTTCGACACCTACTCGCGCTTCCGGCCCGCCCCCGCGGCCGCCTTCGCGATGTCCGTGGTGCGGAAGCCGACTCCGGAGATGGCGACCGTGCTGGGCGGCGGCTGGATCGCTTCGGGTCCGCCCGCGCTCGACCGCCTGCCCGAGGTGGTCTGGCCGCGCCCGACGCGGATGGTGCCGCGCGAGATGGCCGGCGAGGTGCAGACGCCCCTGACCGGCCGGGGCGCCGAGCGCCTGCGCATCGGCGATCGGGTGTGGTTCCGGCACACGAAGTCGGGCGAGCTCTCCGAGCACGTGGACCGGTTCGCGGTCGTCGAGGACGGACGGCTGGTGGGCGAGGTGCCCAGCTACCGAGGTGAGGGGAAGGCGTTCCTGTGACGGCGGCGAACGGGGTGTGGCGCAACTGGTCGCGCCTGGAGAGGGTCAAGCCCGTGCGGGTGGAGCGACCCCCGACGATCGCCGCGGTGCAGCGGGCGGTGACGGCCGCCGCGAGGGCGGGACTGCGGGTGAAGGCCGTCGGAGCGGGTCACAGCTTCACGGGGATCGCGGTCGCGACCGGGGTGCTCCTCGAGCTCGACGAGCTGAGCGGCATCGTGTCGGTCGACCGCGAGCGGATGCGCGTCACGCTGCTGGCCGGGACCCGCCTCCACGAGGCGGCCCGGCTGCTGCGACCGCACGGGCTCGCCATGGAGAACCTCGGCGACATCGACGTGCAGACGATCGCGGGCGCCATCTCCACGGGCACCCACGGGACGGGCTCGCGGTTCGGGGGGATCGCGACCCAGGTCGTCGGCATCACCCTCGTCACCGCCGACGGCGAGCTCCGACGCATCGACGAGGACCACGAGCCGGAGCTCCTGCCGGCCGTGGCCCTCTCCCTCGGCGCCCTCGGGGTGATCGTCGAGGTCACCCTCCAGTGCGTGCCCGCGTTCGTCCTCACCGCCCTCGAGTGCCCGGCCCCGCTCGACGAGACCCTCGACGACCTCGAGGGGATCGTCGAGCGCTCGGACCACTTCGAGTTCTACTGGTTCACCGATACGACTACGGCCGTGACGAAGACGAACGAGCGGCGCCCCGGTGGGGAGCGCACCAGACCGCTGTCCGCGATGCGGCGCTTCGTGGACGACTCGCTCATGGCCAACGGCGTCTACCGGGTCACCTGCGCGGCGAGCTCGATGGTGCCCGGGATCGTGCCCTCCGTGAACCGGCTCGCCGACCGGCTCTGGACCAACCGCGAGTACAGCGACCTCTCCCACCGCGTCTTCGCGACCCGGCGGACCGTGCGCTTCCGCGAGATGGAGTACGCGGTGCCCGCCGAACGGACGGCCGACGTCGTGCGGGCCATCGACGAGCTCACGCGCTCGCGCGGCTGGCACGTCTCGTTCCCGATCGAGGTGCGGTTCGCCGCCGCCGACGACCTCTGGCTCTCCACCGCGAGCGGTCGACCGAGCGGGTACATCGCCGTCCATCGCTACCACCGTGAGGACCATCGGCCGTACTTCGAGGCCGTCGAGGACATCATGCGCGAGCACCGGGGCCGGCCCCACTGGGGCAAGCTCCACACGCAGGACGCCGCGTCGCTGGCCGATCTCTACCCGCGGCATGCCGACTTCGTCGCCCTGCGCGACCGGATGGACCCGGACCGGCTGTTCACGAACGCCTACCTCGAGCGGGTGCTGGGGGGATGAGGCGATGACGTCGGCGCGCATCCGGGACCTCCGCCGCACGAGGCCTGGGAGGATGGGGGAGTGATCGACGACGAGCGCCTCGAGCGTGCCCGCGAGCTGGCGGCGAGACTCCCCGACGGGTTCGTGCTCGGGACCGCGACCAGCGCGTTCCAGATCGAGGGCGCGGTGCGCGAGGGCGGCCGGGGCGAATCGGTGTGGGATGCGTTCACGCGTGTCCCCGGTGCGATCGCCGGCGGTGCGAACGCCGACGTGGCGACCGACCACTACCACCGCTACGCCGACGACGTCGCCCTGCTCGCCGACCTCGGCGCGGACTCGTACCGGTTCTCCCTCTCCTGGACCCGCCTCCAGCCGGAGGGGCGCGGCGGTCTGGCCGAGGAGGGCGCCGCGTTCTACGACCGACTGCTCGACGGCCTGCTCGCCGCGGGCATCCAGCCGTTCGCGACGCTGTTCCACTGGGACACCCCGACCGCGCTCCGCGGGGGCTGGCTCGACCGGGACACCGCCTCGAGGTTCGCCGACCTCGCCTACGCCGTCGGGGAGCGCTTCGGAGATCGCATCCCCACCTGGGCCACGCTCAACGAACCCGCGACCGTCACGCTCGAGGGCTACGCGCTCGGCGTGCACGCTCCCGGCGCGACCCGTCTGTTCGGCGCGCTCCCGACGGCCCACCACCAGCTCCTCGGGCACGGCCTCGCCACCCAGGCGCTGCGTGCGAGCGCGCCGGGCACCCGCGTCGGCCTCGTCAACGTGCACACCCCGGTGAGCCCCGCCTCCGACTCCGAGGCCGACTCGGCGTTCGCCGAGCTGTTCGACGTGCTGCACAACCGGATCTTCGCCGACCCCGTGCTCCTCGGCCGCTACCCGGACGCCCCCGAGGGCTTCGAGGCTCTGCTGGGCGCGCTCGCGGTCGACCCGGCCGACCTCGCCACGATCGCCCAGCCGATCGACTTCCTCGGCCTCAACTACTACATGCCCTCCCGGATCGCCGCCGGCTCGGGCTCGGCGTCGACCCCCGACGGCGACGCCGAGGCGATGCGGTCGCTGCCGTTCCACCTCGCGCCCTGGCCCGAGTACCCGACGAGCGGGTTCGGCTGGCCCATCGCGCCCGAGATGCTCGGCACGGCGCTCGACGAGCTCGCCGAGCGATACGGCGAGGCCCTGCCGCCCCTCGTGATCACCGAGAGCGGGGTGAGCCTGCCCGATCGCGTGCGCCGCCTGGACGACGGATCGGTCGAGGTGCCGGACGACCGGCGCATCGACTACGTCGACGCGCACCTCCGGGCGGCCCTCGACGCGGTGGCCGACGAGACCCGGCCCGCGTCCTCGATCGACCTGCGGGGCTTCCATGTGTGGTCGCTGCTCGACAACTTCGAGTGGGCGGCCGGATACACGCAGCGCTTCGGTCTCGTCCACGTCGACTTCACCACGCTCGAGCGCACCACGAAGCGCTCGTTCGAGTGGTTCCGAGAGGTGTGCCGCAGCCGCTGAGTATTGCTGTGAGGACGCCTCACCACCCGGGGGAGGCGGGGGTCGACCGCTATAGTTGAGGCCATGGAGTGGCTCATCCCGGTCATCATCGTCGTCGTCCTCGTCGTCATCATCGGCATCTACCTGTGGGCGACCTACAACTCGCTCGTCACGCTCAACGTGCGTGTCGACGAGGCGTGGAGCGACATCACGGTGCAGCTCAAGCGGCGAGCCGACCTCATCCCGAACCTCATCGAGGCGGTGAAGGGATACGCCGCCCATGAGAAGGGCGTCTTCGAGAGCGTCACGCAGGCGCGAGCCGAGACGTTGAGCGCCCAGGGGCCGGCCGAGGCCTCCGTGGCCGAGAACCACATGCAACAGGCGCTGAAGAGCGTGTTCGCGGTCGCCGAGGCGTACCCGCAGCTGCAGGCGAGCCAGAACTTCCTCCAGCTCCAGGGCGAGCTGGTCGACACCGAGGACAAGATCCAGGCCTCGCGCCGGTTCTACAACGGCGGCGTGCGCGAGCTGAACACGAAGATCAAGGTGTTCCCGAACAACATCTTCGCCCGGCAGCTGGGCTTCACGGAGCGCGAGTTCTTCGAGGTCACCGACGTGGCGGCCATCAGCGAGCCGCCGCGCGTGCAGTTCTGATCCGCTGAGGAGGCGTACACCACCCGATGTACCGCGCCATAGCGAAGAACAAGCGCAACACCGTCTTCATCATCGCCCTCTTCCTCCTGATCATCGGAGGGCTCGGCTACCTGGCGAGCGTGATCTACCACAACACGGCGATCGTCGTCGTGGTGGTCGTGGTGGCCTCGCTGTACGCGCTGTTCCAGTACTTCATCGCCAGCGGGCAGGCCATCGCCATGAGCGGTGCCCGCGAGATCCAGAAGGCCGACAACCCGCGGCTCTACCGCATCGTCGAGAACCTGTCGATCACCACGGGCACGCCCATGCCCAAGGTCTACATCGTCGATGACCCCGCGCCGAACGCCTTCGCGACCGGCCGCGATCCGAAGCACGCCATCGTGGCCGCCACGACCGGGCTCCTCGCGATCATGGACGACGCGGAGCTCGAGGGCGTGATGGCGCACGAGCTGGGGCACGTGCGGAACTACGACATCCGGGTCTCGATGATCGTCTTCGGGCTCGTCGTCGCGGTGGGCTTCATCGCCGACATGCTGCTCCGTCTGACCATCTTCGGCCGGAACAACAACAACAACCCCGTGCTGATGATCGCGGGCCTGATCGCGCTGATCGTGGCGCCCATCCTGGCCACCGTCGTGCAGCTCGCCGTGTCGCGGCAGCGGGAGTACCTGGCGGATGCGACGGGGGCCCTCACGACCCGCCACCCGGATGCTCTCGCCAGCGCCCTCGCCAAGCTCGAGGCCTACGGGCGACCGATGCAGAAGCAGTCGTCGTCGATGGCGCACATGTGGATCGCCGACCCGATGAAGCCGGGTGTCGTGGCTCGCCTGTTCGCCACGCACCCGCCGATCCCCGACCGCATCGAGCGTCTGCACAAGATGGGCGGCTCCTTCTAGGAGAGCGCGCCTCGCAGGGCGCCGGTGAGGGTGCCCCAGTCGGCCACCTCGATCCGCTCGAGTCCCTGCCAGCCGGCGGCCTGTCGGAGCAGTCCGACGATCCGGGGCAGGTCGTCGTCGACGAACCCCGGCTCGGCCCACGCGGACTGCACCCGCAGCACCCCCGCCTTGCGGTCGCTCTTGAGGTCGATCCGCGCGGGCAGTCGGTCGTCGATCAGCACCGGCAGCGTGTAGTACCCGTAGACGCGCTTCGGAGCCGGCGTGTAGATCTCGATGCGGTAGTGGAAGTCGTACAGCCGCAGGGCCCGTGCGCGCTCCCACACCACCGGGTCGAACGGCGACAGCAGGGCCGCCGCCTCGATCCGCCGCGGGAGCCGCGCCTCCGTGTGGAGGTACGCGTCGCGTCCCCATCCGGGAACCTGGACCCTGCGCACCGACCCGGCGTCCTCGAGGTCGCGGAGGGCGCTCACGGTGTCGGCCGACTTGAGTCGGAAGTAGTCGGCGACATCGCTCACGGTGCCGATGCCGAGGGCGCGGATGCTCGTGGACACGAGCTCGCGGAGCGCCTCCTCGCGCGGCACGCTGCGCTCGAGCACCTCGCGGGGGAGCACCTGCTCGGGCAGCGCGTAGGTGCGCTCGAAGCGGGTGCGCGGCGCCGCGACCACCTCGCCCGTGCGGAAGAGGGTCTCGAGCCCGCGCTTGACGTCGGACCAGCCCCACCACGGGCCGCGGCGGACGTTCGAGTCGTGCTCCACCTCGCTGGCGCGCAGCGGCCCCTTCTCGGCGAGCTCGGACCTCAGCCAGGAGAGCATCTCGGGATTCTGGTTCGGGAAGGAGTCGGGCCGAGCGGCGTACCAGTCGCGGTACTCGGCCTTCCGCCAGTCGAACAGCGGCAGGTCGGTCACCGGGAAGAAGGCCGCTTCGTGCGCCCAGTACTCGGTCATCGCCGGGCCGGCCAGGATGCGGTCGAGCAGCGAACGATCGTACGCACCCAGACGCGCCAGGGCAGGCAGGTAGTGGCTGCGCTCGAAGACGTTCACGGAGTCGATCTGCAGCACTCCGAGACGCCGGAGGAACAGGTTCAGCTGCCTGGTGCCGACCATCGCCTGAGGCGGCGAGCCGAATCCCTGGGCGGCCAGCGCCACCCGCCGTGCGAGCGCGGGCGAGAGGCTCTCTGTCGACACTCTCCGACCCTACCGGGAGCCGCCGACATGACGACGGACGCTCAGCTTCCGGACCGTAGACTGACTCCATGCCGGAGCCGATGCCGCGACCGTCTCGCCACCTGAGAGCGGCTGCACGCGCACGCGGCGCGGCGGCGGATCCCGTGGCGGAGTCGATCCCGCGGGGCATGCGCGTCGCCTCCGCCTGGTCGTGGCGGATCCTCCTGGTCGCCGCGGTCGTCGCCCTCGTGCTCTTCCTCATCGCCCAGCTGCGCGAGATCATCGTGCCGCTGCTCGTCGCCGTGGTGCTCGCCGCCCTGCTCGTGCCCTTCAAGAACTTCCTCGTGCGTCATCGGTGGCCCCGGTGGGCCGCGATCGTGGTCGCGGAGGTCGGCACGCTCGTGGCGGTCGCGGCGCTGATCTACCTCGTCGCGACCCAGGTGGCCGCGGGGTTCGGCGATGTGCGCGACCGAGCCGTGTCGTCGTTCATGGAGCTGAGGCGCTGGCTCGAGGAGTCGCCGCTCCATCTCACCGACCAGCAGTTCGACCAGTACGTCGCCCAGGCCTGGCAGGCCATCCAGGACGACGCGTCCTCCTTGGCGCGGAGCGCGCTGAGCGTGGGCACGACGTTCGGTCACGTCCTCGTGGGCGCCCTCCTGGTGCTGTTCGCCACGCTCTTCATCCTCATCGACGGGGAGCGCATCTGGGGGTGGATCGTCCGGGTCTTCCCCAGGCGCGCCCGCCTCGCGGTCGACGGCGCGGGCAAGGCGGGGTGGACGACGCTGCGCTCGTTCGTGAAGGTCCAGATCCTCGTCGCCCTCATCGACGCGATCGGCATCGCCACGGGTGCGGCGATCCTCGGGGTGCCGTTGGCCATCCCGATCGGCGTGCTCGTCTTCCTCGGGTCCTTCATCCCCATCGTGGGCGCCGTGGTGACGGGAGCGTTCGCCGTCTTCATCGCGCTCGTCTACAACGGCTGGGTCATCGCCCTGATCATGCTGGGCGTCGTCCTCCTGGTGCAGCAGATCGAGGGCCACGTGCTGCAGCCGCTCGTCATGGGCACCGCGGTCAAGGTGCATCCGCTCGCCGTGGTGCTCGCCGTCGCCGGCGGCTCGATGATCGCGGGGATCGCCGGGGCGTTCTTCGCGGTGCCCGTGGTGGCCACGCTTAATGTCATGATCAAGTACGTCGCGAGCGGACAGTGGCGTACCGACGGGCGAGCCCCACGTGCACCCGTCAGCGATCCGGGCCCCGCGCCTCGGAGCCCCCGCCGTCTGCGCACCCGAAGCACGAAGGACACCGCCACCCCATGACCGACACCACGCATGTGCAGGCAGCGCCGACGCTGGAGCAGATGGAGGCCGCGCGCGACCGCGTGAGCGCGGTGGCGAAGATCACGCCCATGGAGCGGTCCACCTACCTGGCCGAGCTGGTGGGCTCGCCCGTCTTCCTCAAGTGCGAGAACCTGCAGCGCACGGGCTCCTACAAGATCCGGGGCGCGTACAACCGCATCTCGAGGCTCACCGACGAGGAGAAGGCCCGCGGCGTCGTCGCCGCGTCTGCCGGCAACCACGCCCAGGGCGTGGCCTTCGCGGCGCGCGAGCTGGGCATCCACGCCACGATCTTCATGCCCCTGGGCGTCGCGCTGCCCAAGCTCGAGGCCACCCGCGGCTACGGGGCCGACGTCCTCCTCCGGGGTCACACCGTCGAGGAGCCCCTGCGTGCCGCCGCGGAGTTCGCTGAGACCACGGGCGCGGTCTTCATCCCGCCGTTCGATCACGCGGACGTGATCGCCGGTCAGGGGACCCTCGGGCTCGAGATCCTCGACCAGGTCCCCGACCTCGAGACGGTCGTGGTGCCGATCGGCGGCGGCGGGCTCATCTCGGGCATCGCGGCCGCCGTCAAGCAGCGGGCCGCCCGCGAGGGCCGGGAGATCCGGGTGATCGGGGTGCAGGCGGCGAACTCCGCGGCGTACCCGCCGTCCCTCGAGTCCGGCGAGCCGGTTCAGATCGTCACGGTCCCGACCATCGCCGACGGGATCGCGGTCGCGCGTCCCGGCGAGCTCAACTTCGAGATCATCCGCGACCTGGTCGACGAGATCGTCACCGTCTCCGAAGCCGACATCGCGCGGGCTCTCGTGGTCCTCCTCGAGCGGGCGAAGCAGGTCGTCGAGCCCGCTGGTGCCGTCGGTGTGGCCGCGGTCCTCGCGGGCCTCGTCCGCGAGACGGGGACCACCGTCGTGATGCTCTCCGGCGGCAACATCGATCCGATGCTCATGCAGCGCGTCATCAGCCACGGTCTGGCCGCCTCCGACCGCTACCTCAAGCTCCGCGTCATGCTCCCCGATCGTCCCGGTCAGCTCGCGCGCACCGCGGAGCTGGTCGCCGAGGCCAACGCCAACGTCGTCGAGGTGCAGCACACCCGGCACGGCAAGGGCCTGCAGATCAGCGAGGTCGAGCTCGAGCTGCACATCGAGGCCCGCGGACACGATCATCGCGACGAGATCGTCGCGAAGCTCGAGGACGCCGGCTACACGCTCCGCGTGGAGCAGTAGCCGGCGCGTCTCGGGCGGTCAGCTCCGGCGGACCGCCTCCGCGACGAGATCCTCGAGCGTGATGTCGCCCGTCGTGCGTCCGACGACCCTGGGCGACGGCTCGCGGCCCGGGATGGTGTGTCCGCCGCCGCGGACCTCGTAGAGCGTCACGTCCGGCGCGTCCGGCGCGCTGTATCGCGTGCGCACGACGGAGGTCCGCCCGTGTGACGTCGCGAGGTGCGGCAGCGGCTGGAGCTCGGGCCGCCCGACGATGCCGTTCCGTGCGGCCAGGTATGCGGCCGTGTCGGGGGCCGAGAGGGTGCGTCCGCCGACCCGGAACATCCGCCTGGCCCACCAGCTCATCGTGCCCCCGTCGAACGGGACGATCCTGTCGTGCGTCCCGTGCACGAGCGCGATCGGCGTGGGCCTGGCCGGTGGGGCGGTCTCGCTCGACAGGAAGCTCTCCGGGGTGGGCATCGTCGCGGCGACGATGACCGCGGCGGCGACGAGCTCCGGTGCCTCGTGGAGGAGGCGGAGCACCATCTGGCCGCCGTTCGAGTACCCCACGGTGACGACGCGGTGGGGATCGATGCCGTGGGATGCGCTCAGCCGGTCGACCATGATCCGCGCGAAGGCGACGTCGTCGACTCCTCGCAGGCGGGCGGGGAACGCGCTCTCGCGGCGGGCGTCGTTCCAGTTGCCCCGGTAGCCGTTCAGATAGGCGACAACCGCCTGTCCGCTCGCCGCGAGGGGGAGGAGGGCGTCGTGGGTGAAGCGGCGGTGGGAGTCGGCGTCCTGTCGTGATCCGTGGAAGACGAGCACGAGCGGACGGGCGGCGGGGGAGTCCGTCGACCCGAGGACCGTGGACGTGCGCTCCAGCCCGTCGAGCGTGACGGAGTCGCGGGTGAGGGCGACAGGGGTGCGGGTGTCCTGACTGGTGAGGGGATCCGGGGATGTGGTCATGCGTCGGACTGTAGAGTGTGACATCGTGTCAAGGTCAAGCGGAGAGGAGACCCCATGCTCATCGGCGAGCTGAGCCGTCGGAGCGGCGTGAGCCCCCGATCCCTGAGGTACTACGAGCAGCACGGCCTCCTCACGGCCGACCGCGGCCTCAACGGCTACCGGGAGTACGACGAGAGCGCCGTCGCCCGGGCACGGAACCTCCACCTGCTGTTCGAGCTCGGCGTCAGCCGCGAGCTCGCCGCCACCGTCCTCGCGTGCAGCGGAGACGCCGCCCCCGAGGTACACAGGGCCTCGCGGGATCAGCTCGCCGAGGTACGGGACCGCATGGCCGAGCGGATCGCGGAGCTGACGGCGTCGCACGCCGCACTCGCCCGCATCGTCGAGCAGGTGAGCTGAGCGCCGCGCCCTCGGACGACGGCGTGCCTGCGTCGGACGCGCGCGGCGTTGCGGGCCGCGGCTCGCGGCCCGGGTCGGATCAGCCGGCGAAGGTCTCGACGTTGACGATCTCGACCGCGATGTCGCGGCCGTTCGGCGCGGTGTACGTGGTCTTCTCGCCGATCTTCAGGCCGATGATCGCGCTGCCGAGCGGGCTCTGCTCGCTGTACACGTCGAGGTCGGTCTGGCCCGCGATCTCGCGCGAGCCCAGCAGGAAGCGCTCCTCGCCCCCGGCCACGAGAGCGGTCACGACGGTGCCCGGCTCGACCACGCCGTGGCTCTCCTTGGCCTCGCCGACCTCGGCGGTGCGCAGCAGCTCGGTGAGCTGGCGGATACGAGCCTCGATCTTGCCCTGCTCGTCCTTCGCGGCGTGGTAGCCGCCGTTCTCCTTGAGGTCGCCCTCCTCGCGAGCGGCCTCGATCTTCTTCGCGATGTCGATGCGCGCGGGGCCGCTCAGCTCCTCGAGCTCGGCGGCGAGTCGGTCGTATGCGTCCTGCGTCAGGAAGGTGGCCTCTGCCATGAAAGCACTCCTCGTTAAAGCTCGACGCCCGGACCCCCGGCCCGGACGTATCAGAGCACTCTACGTCAGCCAGCAGCTGGAGATCAAACCGGTCGTGGCCAGCTCCGTGGTCCGCACGGTGTCGGAGAGGGGACGGATCGCGGTGTCGCTCGGGGGCACGTCGACGACCTTCCAGCCGACCGTGCGGAAGTCGGCGTTCATCGCCTGGATCGCGCAGCGGACGGAGGCGCCCGCCGGTGCGGAGAGGTTCCAGTCGACCGTGACCGCGGTGTCGTCGATCACCTCGTGGCCGGTGTCGGTGGCCTGGATGGTCGCCGAGTCGCCGTCGAGTCCCGCCCAGACGACCCACGTGCCCGCGACCACGAGCGCGGCGATCGTGCCGCCGATCGCGAAGACCCGGCCGCGGACGCGGCGGCTGCGCGTGCGGCCGTAGCGTGCGGCGATCTCCGCCGGCTCGATCCGGTCGTCGGGATCAATGTACGCCGGAACCGGCGTCTCGATCTCCTCGTCCCTGCTCACGCGGCGACCTCTCGGACTCGAACGGATAGTCTGGATGCACCACAAGGGTAGACGTACTTCCTAGGAGTTGAGACCGCTGAGCCTCCGTTTGATGGCGGTGCACGCCCATCCCGACGACGAGTCGAGCAAGGGAGCCGCGACCTACGCGTACTACCTCGATCGGGGCGTCGAGGTGATGGTGGTCAGCTGCACCGGAGGGGAGCGCGGCTCGATCCTCAACGAGTCCCTCGCCGACCGGAGCTGGGCCGAACGCGACATGGCGGGTCTGCGCCGCGTCGAGATGGCGGCGGCGCAGAAGGCCGTCGGCTTCCAGCACCGCTGGCTGGGCTACCACGACTCGGGTCTGCCCGAGGAGGGCGACCCGCTGCCGGCCAACGCGTTCGGGGCGATCCCCGTGGAGATCTCGGCGGCGCCGCTCGTGCGCCTGATCCGCCGGTTCCAGCCCCAGGTCCTCGTGACGTACGACGAGAACGGCGGGTACCCGCATCCCGACCACATCCGGTGCCACGAGATCTCGATGCACGCCTACGAGGCGGCCGCCGACGCGGCGGCGTACCCGGGTGCGGGGGAGCCGTGGGCGGTCTCGAAGGTCTACTACGACCGGATCATGAACCCCGCGAGGTTCGAGGCGGTGTTCGACACCCTGCAGAGCGAGAGTCCCGAGAGCCCCCTGCTCGCCTCGTTCACCGAGATGCGCGAGTGGATGACGAAGCGCGAGCAGCCCGTGGTGACCACGAGGGTGCCGGCGGGCGGGTTCTTCGAGGTGCGCGACTCCGCTCTGCGAGCTCACGCCAGCCAGGTCGCCCCCGACACCCCCTTCTTCTTCTGGCCCAACGACATGCAGCGCCGGGCCTGGCCGTACGAGGACTTCCAGCTGGCCGCGTCGCGGATCTCCCCGCTGACCGCCGTCGGCGACGTCGAGAGCGACCTGTTCGCCGGGATCGAGGACGCATGACCCCCCTGTTCTCCGCCGCCACCTCGGTGTGGCTGCTCGCCGACGAGACGACCCCCGACCCCGACACCGTCACGCCGGGCGTGGTGGGGTTCATCGTCACGTTCCTGGTCGCGACCGTGACGGTGCTCCTCGTCATCGACATGGTGCGCCGCGTGCGCCGGGTCAACTACCGCGAGCAGGTGCGGGCCGAGCTCGAGGAGGAGCTGGCCGCGCAGAGCCGCGGCGACAAGGGCAAGGGCACGGGCGCCCCGAAGCGCTGACGTCGCTCCCCGGGATTTCTCGGGGATGCCGTCGCTTCGACACCGATCCGAGGCAAGTTCGGCGAATGGGGCGGGACTTCCGCCGATTCGGTGTCGAGGTGACGCCCGCAGCCCAATCAGACGCCGTTGGGCGGGGCGATGGCGACGAGGAGGATCGCCGTCCAGTGGCAGAGGAACGCGATGACGGTGAACGCGTGGAACACCTCGTGGAAGCCGAAGCGACCCGGGAACGGGTTCGGCCGCTTGAGCGCGTAGGCGACGGCGCCCAGGCTGTAGGCGATCCCGCCGACCCCGACCAGGATCATCGTGGCGGGGTTCGCGGTGTAGATGTCGACCACGTACATCACGGCGGCCCAGCCGAGCAGGAGATAGAGCGCGACGTACAGCCAGCGCGGTGCGCCGATCCAGAACACGCGGAACGCGATGCCGAGGATCGCGCCGCCCCACACGAGCGAGAGCAGGATCGCGGCCTTGTCGCCGGGCAGCGTCAGCGCCGCCATGGGTGTGTAGGTGCCCGCGATCAGCAGGAAGATGTTCGAGTGGTCGATGCGCTTGAGAAGCAGCTTCGCCCTCGGCGTCCAGGCGAACCGGTGATACAGCGCCGAGTTGCCGAACAGCATGATCGACGTGGCCATGAAGACCGCGCTCGTCCACTTCGCCACCGCGCCGTCGCCCAGGCAGATGAGGACGATGCCCGCCGCGATCGACAGGGGGAGCATGCCGGCGTGCAGCCAGCCGCGCCACGACGGACGCACCTCCTCGGGTGCCGGAGACGAGGCCTCCTCGAGGACGGGGATGTGGGCGGAGCTCATGGGGTCAAGGCTACGTGCTGGCATCGGTGGTCGGCTGGGAGAACGTCTGTCGGGCGAGTACGGTAGGCCTGTGCCGATCCGCCGCGACCTCCTCGGGGAGGGCCTTCTCTACCGGGTGTACCAGCGGCGCATCCGCAAGAGCCTCGGATCGGCCGTGCTGCCCAAGCACGTCGCCATGATCGTCGACGGGAACCGCCGCTGGGCGAAGCAGCGGGCCCTCGAGACCGCCGCGCACGGCCATCGCGCCGGCGCGGCCAAGATGCTGGAGTTCCTGCAGTGGTGCGACGACCTCGGCATCGAGGTCGTCACGCTCTACCTGCTGTCGACCGACAACCTGAAGAACCGCGGATCCGAGGAGCTCGACGAGCTCGTGCGCATCATCGCCGACCTCGCCTACGACGTCTCGCACTACCGCGACTGGCGGGTGCAGCACATCGGCTCCGACACCGGTCTGCCCGACCATCTCGTGGCCGCGCTGCGCGACGCGGAGGCGAGCACCGCCTCCGCGACAGGCCTGCACGTCAACCTCGCCGTCGGCTACGGCGGCCGCCACGAGATCGCGGAGGCCGTGCGGAGCATCATCCAGGCGCACCGCGCGGCGGGTCACGGGTTCGACGAGCTCGAGGCGTCGATCGACCAGGAGCTGATCGCCGAGCACCTCTACACGGGTGGTCAGCCCGATCCCGATCTGGTCATCCGCACCTCGGGGGAGCAGCGCCTCAGCGACTTCATGCTCTGGCAGAGCGCGCACAGCGAGTTCTACTTCATGGAGGCCCTCGGCCCCGACGTCCGCGAGGTCGACTTCCTGCGGGCCCTCCGCGACTACGCCCGTCGCCACCGCCGCTACGGCGGATGAACTACACCGGTGTAACTCGGCGTTAATCTGATCGGTCGCGTGTCGTAACCCGCCAGGGGCGCCGGAGACGTAGTTTCAGTGTCATCAGGTATGGCACCTGGTCGAGACGGCCACATAAGTTCGTTTCGCGATCCACTGGCCGACTCGTTACACGGTCCGAGCGCCACGCGCTCGGGGTTGGAGTGGATGTGGCCGAGCCCATGACCCGCAAGCCCAGCAAGATCACTCGAAAGGACGTCTCGCCCTCAGGCAGCACCCCGGACACCGTCAAGCAGACCGAGCGTACCTATGTCCTGGATACCTCGGTCCTGTTGTCTGACCCGAAGGCGATCTTCCGATTCGCGGAGCACGACGTCGTGCTGCCGGTGGTGGTGATCTCGGAGCTGGAGAAGAAGCGGAACGACCCCGAGATCGGGTACTTCGCCCGCCAGGCGCTGCGCAACCTCGACGAGCTGCGCATCCAGCACGAGCGACTCGACTTCCCGATCGCGCTCGAGAACGGCGGAAGCGTCCGCGTCGAGCTCAACCACTCCAACCAGTCGGTGCTGCCGTCCGGTCTCCAGCTCGGAGACAACGACACCCGCATCCTCGCCGTGGCCCTCAACCTGTCGAACGACGGGCTCGACGTCACGGTGGTCTCCAAGGACCTCCCGCTGCGCGTGAAGGCCGCCTCGATCGGTCTCACCGCCGAGGAGTATCGAGCCGAGCAGGCGCCCGACTCCGGCTGGACGGGCATCACCGACATCTCGCTCGGCTCCGATCTCATGTCGAAGCTGTACGAGCACGAGGAGCTCGACACCTCCGTCGTCGACGGTCTGCCCATCAACACCGGGCTCGTGATCCACTCCGACCGCGGATCGGCTCTCGGCCGGGTGACCGGTCAGGGCGCGCTGCGCCTGGTGCGCGGCGACCGCGACGTGTTCGGAGTGCACGGCCGCTCGGCCGAGCAGCGCATCGCGATCGACATGCTGCTCGACCCGGAGATCGGGATCGTGTCGCTCGGCGGACGCGCGGGCACGGGCAAGTCGGCGCTCGCCCTGTGCGCCGGCCTCGACGCGGTGCTGGAGAGGCAGCAGCACCGGAAGATCATGGTCTTCCGGCCGCTCTACGCGGTGGGCGGGCAGGAGCTCGGATACCTCCCCGGCGACGCGACCGAGAAGATGAACCCGTGGGCGCAGGCCGTGTTCGACACGCTCGGGTCGCTCGTCTCGCAGAACGTGCTCGACGAGGTCGTCGACCGCGGCATCCTCGAGGTGCTGCCGCTGACCCACATCCGAGGCCGTTCGCTGCACGACGCCTTCGTGATCGTCGACGAGGCGCAGTCGCTCGAGCGCAACGTGCTCCTCACCGTGCTCTCGCGCATCGGGCAGAACTCGCGGGTGGTGCTGACCCACGACGTGGCGCAGCGCGACAACCTGCGTGTCGGCCGGCACGACGGCGTCGCCTCCGTGATCGAGACGCTGAAGGGGCACTCGCTGTTCGGGCACGTCACCTTCACCCGGTCGGAGCGCTCCGCCATCGCGGCTCTCGTGACCGAGATGCTGGAGTCGAACGAGCTGGCGTAGAGGTCAGCGGGTCGGGATGTACCGGGTGGCCACGGCCCCGGAACCGAGGCGGGTCTCGCCGATCGCGGTGAGCTCGATCGGCGAGGGGAGCCCGCCGAACAGGTAGGGGCCGTGGCCGGCCACTCGGGGATGCACGATGAACTCGTACTCGTCGATGAGGTCGAGCCGGGCGAGGGCCGTGGGGAGCGTGACGCCTCCCGTGTAGAGGCCCTCACCCGGCTGAGCCTTGAGCGCCCGGATCTCGTCCTCGAGACCGTCGCCTCCGCGCAGCACGTCGGCGTTCCAGTCCGGAGCCTCGAGGGTGGTCGAGACGACGTACTTCTTCGCGGCGTCGATCGTCTCGGCGAACGGATGCATCCACTCCGGCATCGAGGGTGGGAGGGGGGCGCGCCAGGCGTCCTCCATCAGCGTGTAGATGCGACGCCCGAAGATCAGCGCGTCGGCCCGGGCGAGCGTCTCGGCGGCGTGCCTGTGGAGTGACGGGTCGGCCAGCCCCTCCCGGTGGTCGACGCAGCCGTCGAGCGTGACGTTGATGGAGTACCGCAGCGGACGCATGGCCACAGGGTAGCCGCCCGCCGAAGGCACGTCACCATGGCGCGGGCATCGTGCGTCGGGGCGTCGTCAGCCCGGAGCGACGATCGTGCCCGCCCAGGCGGCGAGCAGCATCGGGGGGCCGAGCGGGAGGTGCCGGTCACCCGATCGGATGGCGTCGACCGCCAGCGCACCGCAGAGCAGGACGCCGACGGCGCCGGCCGTCAGCGCGGCCGACGCGCCGCCCAACAGGACCACCGCACCGGCGAGTCCCACCCCGAGCTTGACGTCGCCCATGCCGACCGCCCCGACCCACCAGCTCAGCGAGAGCACCGCCGCTGTCCCGAGCATCCAGACGCCGGCCGGAGGGTCTCTGCAGGCCGCTGCTGCAGCGAGGACGAGTCCCGGGAGGGTGAGCGCGTTCGGGAGTCGTCGTTCCCCGAGATCGGTGATCGCGAGCCGCCATCCGGTCGCGGCGAACCACAACCCGGGCAGCACGCCCGCCTCCGCTCCCCGCGTCGCGACCGTGACGAGACCGAGGAGGGGGAGCAGGAACCGCATGCGACGACGGTAGGGGCTGCCCTGCGGAGACGAGGGAGCCGGGTGCGCATCTGTGGACGCGCACCCGGCTCACCGGCGTTGTGCAGGAGTGCGGCCGTCGGCCGCGACGACCTCAGGACTGGGCGGGACGGGTCATCGAGAGGACGTCGAGGGCGGAGTCGAGCTGCTCGAGGGTGACCTCGCCGCGCTCGACGAAGCCGAGGTCGATGACGGCGTCGCGCACGGTGATGCCCTTGGCCACCGAGTGCTTCGCGATCTTCGCCGCGGCCTCGTACCCGATCACGCGGTTCAGCGGCGTGACGATCGAGGGTGACGACTCGGCCAGGGCGCGAGCGCGCTCGACGTTGGCCTGGAGACCCTTGACGGTCTTGTCGGCCAGCAGCACCGACGACGACGACAGCAGACGGATCGACTCGAGCAGGGCCGTGCCCATCACGGGGATGGCGACGTTGAGCTCGAACGAGCCCGAGGCGCCGGACCAGGCGATCGAGGCGTCGTTGCCGATCACACGCGAGGCGACCTGGAGCACGGCCTCGGGGATGACCGGGTTGACCTTGCCGGGCATGATCGACGAGCCGGGCTGGAGGTCGGGGATGTGGAGCTCGCCGAGGCCCGTGTTCGGGCCCGATCCCATCCACCGGAGGTCGTTGCAGATCTTCGTCAGCGAGACCGCGAGCACACGGAGCGCCCCGGACGCCTCGACGAGCGAGTCGCGCGCGCCCTGGGCCTCGAAGTGATCGCGCGCCTCGGTGATCGGGAGGCCCGTCTCCTCGGCGAGGAGCGAGATGACGAGCTGCGGGAAGCCCGCCGGGGTGTTGATGCCCGTGCCCACGGCGGTGCCGCCGAGCGGGACCTCCGCCACGTGGGGCAGCGTGTTCTGCACGCGCTCGATCCCCAGGCGGATCTGCGCGGCGTATCCGCCGAACTCCTGCCCGAGCGTCACAGGGGTGGCGTCCATGAGGTGGGTGCGTCCCGACTTGACGACCGTGGCCCACTCGGTGGCCTTCTCCTCGAGGGCCTCCGCGAGGTGCTGCAGCGATGGGATGAGGTCGTGGATGAGCGCGCCGGTCACGGCGACGTGCACCGAGGTGGGAAACACGTCGTTCGACGACTGCGAGGCGTTGACGTGGTCGTTGGGGTGCACGGTGCGTCCCAACGACTCGGTCGCGAGCGTCGAGAGCACCTCGTTCATGTTCATGTTGGACGAGGTGCCGGATCCCGTCTGGTAGACGTCGATCGGGAACTGGGCGTCGAGGTCACCGCTGATGACGCGGTCGGCCGCAGCGGCGATCGACTCGGCGACGTCCTGCTCGAGGACTCCGAGGCGGGCGTTGGCCTGAGCCGCGGCCTTCTTGATGCGGGCGAGCGCCGCGATCTGCGCCGACTCGAGCACGGCGCCCGAGACGGGGAAGTTCTCGACCGCGCGCTGGGTCTGCGCGGCGTAGAGGGCCGACTTCGGGACCCTCACCTCTCCCATCGTGTCGTGCTCGATGCGGTACTCGGTCTCGGGAGCGGTGTCCACCACTGTGTGGTCGTCCTTTCATCATGAGGATCGCTGCGGGAGCGCAGCGGGAGGGCGAGCGAAGAGGTCAGACCTCGCCGATCACGATGTCGGCGTAGGCGCGGCCCTCGGCGAGACGGTAGTTCGCGCCCACCACGGCCAATCTACCGTCCGCGACCGCGCGCGCGACGATGTCGGAGGACTGCAGCAGCTCCTGCACCGTGTCGCGCAGATGCATCCTGCCCACCTCGTGGGGGTCGATGTCGGCCACCATCAGCTCGCCGTTCTCGTCGCGCGGGGACGGCAGCTTGTAGATGGCGGGGGTGATCTTCTGCACGAGGGTGCGGATGTTGCCGGGCAGCGGGGCCGCCCCGGGCTCCACCGAGCCGATCGCCGCGGCGACGGCGCCGCAGGCATCGTGCCCGAGCACCACGATGAGCTTCACCCCGAGCACCTCGACCGCGTACTCCAGCGAACCCGCGATCGACTCCGCCATGACCTGGCCTGCGTTCCGCACCACGAAGAGGTCGCCGAGCCCGAGGTCGAAGATGATCTCGGCCGCCAGGCGGGAGTCGGAGCAGCCGAACAGGGCCGCCATGGGCCGCTGGACGGCCTCGAGCTCGTGACGGCGCTCGACGTCCTGGCGCGGGTGCAGGGGTGTGCCGGCCACGAAGCGCTCGTTGCCGGCCATCATCTCGGCCCACACGGATGCGGGCGTCGTCGCGGTGTCTGTCACGTCGTCTCCTGGACCCGCGGTCGGGTCATGTCGTCTCGGCGGATGGGTGATCGGCTAGTCGCCGGATGCGTCGGGCTGGGCGAGGACGTCGGACGCGATCGAGGAGGCCACCTGCTGGACCTCCTCGGGCGTCGCCGTGCCCGCGACGATGTACGTCGACCTGCCCGACTCGGCTTCGAGGGCGTACTGGTTGTTGCCGAAGTCGCCAGACCTGCCGCGATTGTCGAACACGGTCCAGGTCACGCCGCCGAGGTCGACCGTCCCGGCGGCGACGCTGTCGCCCAGCTGCTGGGCCAGCCACGTGGGGTTGGAGTCGAGCGCCTGGGTGAGTCCGACGTACTGCGGCGAGTCGCCGGGGGTGAGGAGCCCGACGTACCAGGAGGCCACTCCGTCGGCCCCGCCGCCGCGGAGCTCGGCGGCGTTGGAGGTCCACCCCTCGGGCAGAGTCGGCACGGCCAGCGGCACGGGCATCGAGGACTGCACGGACTGCGCCACCTGCGCGTAGTCGACCGGGTCGCGTTCCACGGTCGCCGGGCGGGGGACCGCGAGGACGATCACGACCACCAGCCCTACCGTGACCAGGAGCGAGAGCACCAGGTTGTTCAGCGTCTTGCGCTGACGGTAGAGGCGGGACTGCTCGGCCTGGCGAGCGGCGGTCTCCTCGGGGGTCTCGGGACGGCCGAGCTCCGCGACGATCGGCTTCGACGCGTTCGCCACGGTCAGGCCTCGGTTCCCCGGCGGGCGGCGTCGAGCCGCTCGCGCGCGCCGAGCAGCCACTGCTCGCAGCGGGAGGCGAGGGCCTCGCCCCGCTCCCAGAGGGAGAGCGACTGCTCGAGGGTGGCCGAGCCCTGCTCGAGCTCGCCCACGACACGGATCAGCTCGTCGCGAGCCTGCTCGTAGCTGAGCTCGGAGACGTCGGCCGTGGGCGATTCGGGCATGGTGGGGATTCTATCCGTTCTGGCCTGGACGACGCTCAGAGCGGGGGATGCTCGGAGCGGACGTGATCCGCTTGGGATCCCCGCGATGCGGCCCCGATGACACCCTCCGCGAGGGTGATGGTCAGGGTCTCTCCGGCGGGGGCGTCGGAGGCGGCGCGGATGACGGCGCCCGTCGACGACTGGGCGATCGCGTACCCGCGATCGAGCGTGCGCTGGGGGGAGAGGGCGCGGACGTGCGCGGCGAGCTCGCGCACGGTGCGCGCCTCGTGCTCGATCGCCCTCTCGACGAGCTCGACGCCACGGGCGACGAAGCGGGTCAGCTCCTCGGACCGGGAGTCGATGATCCACGCCGGCGTGGCCAGCGACGGCCTGGACCTCAGCTGCCCGATCCGGTCGACCTCGACCTGCACCTGGTGGCCCACCCGCATCCGGATGCGAGAGCGTGCCTGGTCGACCCGGCTCAGCTCCTCGGCCACGTCGGGGATCACCCGCTTGGCCGCATCGGTCGGGGTGGAGGCCCGCAGGTCGGCCACGAGGTCGAGCAGCGGGCTGTCGGCCTCGTGGCCGATGGCGCTGACGAGGGGAGTGGTCGCGGCGGCCGCAGCGCGCAGGACCGCCTCGTCGCTGAAGCCCAGCAGGTTCTGGAAGTCGCCGCCACCACGGGCCACGATGATCACGTCGACCTCCGGGTCGGCGTCGAGCTGCGCGATCGCCCGGCTCACCTCGCGAGCGGTGCGATCACCCTGCACGGCGGCGTGCACCACGCGGAAGTGCACCGACGGCCAGCGCAGCTGCGCGTTGCGCAGCACGTCCTTCTCCGCGTCGCTGTCCTTGCCGGTGATGAGGCCCACACAACCGGGCAGGAAGGGCAGCGGGCGCTTCCGCTCCGGGGCGAACAGGCCCTCCGCGGCGAGCGTGCGCTTGAGCTGCTCGAGGCGCTCGAGGAGGTCGCCGATCCCGACGTGCCGGACGTCGTACGCCTGCATCGTGAGCGACCCGCCCTTGACCCAGTAGTTGGGCTTCACGAGCATCAGCACGCGATCGCCCTGCTTGAGGTCGGCCGGGATGCGGGCGCGGACGGAGGACCAGATGGTGAAGCCGATCGTCGCATCCGCGGTCAGGTCGCGGAGCTTGCCGTAGACGTTGCCGCCGGAGACGCCCCACTGGGTGATCTCGCCCTCCACCCAGGCGGTGCCCAAGCGGTCGATGTAGCCGCGGATCTTCTCGGCGAACCCGGCGACCGGCCAGGGGTTCTCGAGCGTGGGCGGTGCGTCGATGCCGGCGGGTGCGTCGGTCACTGTCCTCCTGTTCGCGGCCGTGTTCGCGGTGGGCGGACCCCACCTGCGTCTCAGGAGCCCGACATAGAATCGGGAGGTGAGCAACGCGACGATCAGCCTCGGAGTGCCGCGGATCCCGGGCACGAGGACCAGGCTAGACGATAAGCCCGTGGCCGGTCAGAAGCGTGTGCTCCTCGCCGCCCCCCGCGGCTACTGTGCAGGAGTCGACCGCGCCGTGGTCGCCGTGGAGAAGGCGCTCGAGCACTACGGCTCGCCCGTCTACGTGCGCAAGCAGATCGTCCACAACAAGCACGTCGTCGCCACGCTCGAGAAGCGCGGAGCGATCTTCGTCGAGGAGGTCGACGAGGTGCCCGAGGGGTCCCACGTCGTCTTCTCCGCGCACGGGGTGTCGCCCGCGGTCGTGCAGGGCGCGGCCGATCGCGGTCTCCAGGCCATCGACGCCACCTGCCCGCTGGTCACCAAGGTGCACCGCGAGGCGGTGCGGTTCGCCCGCGACGACTTCGAGATCCTCCTCATCGGCCACAAGGGTCACGAGGAGGTCGAGGGCACGGCGGGCGAGGCCCCCGAGCACATCACGCTCGTGAACGGCCCCGAGGACGTGCCCTTCGTCGAGGTGAAGGACCCCGACAAGGTGGTGTGGCTGTCGCAGACCACGCTCTCGGTCGACGAGACGATGGAGACGGTCCGCCTGCTGCGCGAGCGCTTCCCGAACCTGCAGGATCCGCCGAGCGACGACATCTGCTACGCCACGCAGAACCGCCAGGTGGCCATCAAGAAGGTGGCGAAGGACGCCGATCTCGTGATCGTCGTCGGCTCGGCGAACTCGTCGAACTCCGTGCGGCTGGTCGAGGTCGCGCTCGAGTACGGCGCGAAGGCCGCCTACCGCGTCGACTACGCCGACGAGGTGCAGCAGGAGTGGCTCGACGGCGTCGAGACCGTCGGTGTCACCTCCGGCGCCTCGGTCCCGGAGGTCCTCGTGCAGGAGCTCCTCGATCAGCTCGCGGGCGCCGGGTACGGTGACGTCGAGACGGTGACCACGGCGGAGGAGGACCTCGTGTTCTCGCTGCCGAAGGAGCTGCGGAAGGACACCGCGGGCCAGCGTGACGCCCGCGCGCTCGGAGGCCGCTCGCGCGCCTGACGCCGGCCGGCCCGCCGGCTACAGCGGGGGCGCGGTCGAGAACTGGTCGAGGACGGTCGGATCCGACAGCAGCGCGACGAGGTACAGCACGGTCGCCGAGAGCGTCGCGACCGCTCCCGCGGTGAGCGGGATCCAGAACGTCAGCCGTCGCGCGCGCAGCGACAGCACCGAGAGCCACACCGTGGCGAGGTAGAGCACGATCCAGAAGATCCCCACGCCGACGCCCGCGGCGGAGAACTCGCCGTTCGGCGAGTAGCCCTGGATGTCGTAGAGGGCGGCGAACTGGCGCAGGAAGGCGTCGAGGTCGAACAGCGTCACCAGGTTGTTGATGACCGAGAAAAGCCCGAACACGAGCAGGGCGATGGTGGCGACGAAGTCGCCGCTGCGCCGCGGCCGTTCCGCGGCGGCGGGACCGGCTCCCGGCACGGGCCCGGGTGTCCCCGGCGTGCGCGGCGGCGCCCACCCCGCCGAGGGGGCGGATCCGCGCCCGGGCTCTGCTTCCTCGGCCGGCTTCTTCTCGGGGGCGGCGTAGGGGTCGGGCGGCGGCTGCCACGTCCATCCGGGCGGGGCCAGCTCACCGTACTTGGGCTTCGGCCGGGGGTCGCTCTGCTCGCCCCGGCCGTCGCCGCTCTGCTCGTCGGTCACGCGCGGGCGACTACTTCCCGGAGTGTCCGGCGGAGCCGAGCTGCTGGGTGGCCTCGACCACGCGGGCGGCCATCGCCGTCTCGGCCGACTTGCCCCAGGCGCGGGGGTCGTACACCTTCTTGTTGCCGACCTCGCCGTCGACCTTGAGGACGCCGTCGTAGTTCGTGAACATCCAGCCGGCGACGCCGCGGGTGAACGCGTACTGGGTGTCGGTGTCGATGTTCATCTTCACGACGCCGTTCGCGACGGCCTCGGCGATCTCCGCATCCGTCGATCCCGAACCGCCGTGGAAGACCAGGTCCAGGGGCTTCGGGCCGTGGCCGTACCGCTCCGCGAGTCCGGCCTGGATCTCGCCGAGAAGCTCGGGACGGAGTTTGACGTTGCCGGGCTTGTAGACGCCGTGCACGTTGCCGAAGGTGAGGGCGGCCATGTAGCGGCCGTTCTCGCCCAGGCCCAGGGCCTCGACCGTCTTCGTGGCGTCGGCCAGCGTGGTGTAGAGGTGCTCGTTGATCTCGTGGGCGACGCCGTCCTCCTCGCCGCCGACGACGCCGATCTCGACCTCGAGGATGGCGTTGATGTTCTTGGTGCGCTTCAGCATGTCCTGCGCGATCTCGAGGTTCTCCTCGAGCGGCACGGCCGAGCCGTCCCACATGTGCGACTGGAAGATCGGCTCGCGACCGGCCTTGACCTCCTCCTCGGAGGCGGCGATCAGCGGGAGCACGAAGTCCTCGAGCGCGGGCTTGGGGCAGTGGTCGGTGTGCAGCGCGACCGTGATGTCGTAGCTCTTCGCCACCTCGTGGGCGAAGCGGGCGAACGCCAGAGCGCCCGTGGCGCGGGCCTTCACGGACTGGCCGGCGAAGTAGTCGGCGCCACCGGTGGTGACCTGGATGATGCCGTCGGAACCGGCCTCCTGGAAGCCCTGGAGCACGGCGTTCAGCGTCTGCGACGAGGACACGTTGATGGCCGGGTATGCGAAGCCGCCTGCCTTCGCCTTGTCGAGCATCTCTGCGTACTGGTCGGGAGTCGCGATGGGCATGTCATCTCCTTCGGTGGGCGCGTCACGGCGCCGGCCTGTGCGTTCGACTCCGAGTCTAGGGCTCGGACCTCGGCGGGACTTGACACTCGATCCGATCCGGCGCACGATGGGTGAACGACAGATGGTCAGACCATCAGTCCTAAGGCAGATCGGATGAGGGCAACGGCGCTCATCTACGAGGGAGTAGTCCGCAATGAACCTGTTTTCGCTTCTCCAGAAGCGCACCGCCGAGAGCGGCCCCATCCGGGTCGGCGTCATCGGGGCCGGGAAGTTCTCATCGATGTTCCTGACCCAGGCCGTCGATCAGCCCGGCATCCACGTCGTGGGCGTCGCCGACATCAACGTCCCCAAGGCACGTGAGGCGCTCGAGCGCACCGGCTGGGCCCTCGACCGCTATGCCGCGTCCAGCCTCGACGAGGCGCTCGCCACGGGCGGGACGCACGTCACGGAGAGCGCGGACTCGCTCCTGACGAACGGCCGCATCGAGGTCATCCTCGAGATCACGGGCAACCCGATCATCGGCACATACCACGCGCTGAAGGCGATCGACAACGGCAAGCACATCGTCATGGTGAACGTCGAGGCCGACTGCATGGTGGGCCCGATCCTGGCTCGACGCGCGGCCGCCGCCGGCGTCGTCTACTCGATGGCCTACGGCGACCAGCCCGCGCTCATCTCGGAGCTCGTCGACTGGTGCCGCACTGTGGGCTTCGACGTGGTGTCGGCCGGCAAGGGGACCAAGTACCTGCCCGAGTACCACTACTCCACGCCCGACACGGTGTGGGACTACTACGGCTTCACCGCCGAGCAGCTGGCCACGGGCGACTACAACCCGAAGATGTTCAACTCGTTCCTCGACGGCACGAAGTCGGCGATCGAGGCGGCAGCCGTCGCCAACGGCACCGGCCTGATCCCGATGGACGAGGGCCTGCACTTCACGCCCGTCGACGTCGATGAGCTCTCGCAGAAGCTCAAGGAGCGCGAGAAGGGCGGGACGCTGTCTCGTCGCGGCACCGTCGACATCATCTCCAGCCTGAACCGGGATGGCACGGAGGTGGCCCGCGACCTTCGCTGGGGCGTCTTCGTGACCTTCGAGGCCAAGACGGACTACGCGGCGCAGTGCTTCGCGGAGTACGGCGTGAAGACCGACGACAGCGGGCGCTACGGCTCGCTCTACCGCCCGTACCACATGATCGGACTGGAGCTGCCCGTCTCGATCGCGTCGGCTGTCCTCCGCGGCGAGCCCACGGGCACCGCTCACGGATTCCACGGCGACGTCGTCTCGACCGCGAAGAAGGAGCTGCGTGCCGGTGAGACGCTCGACGGCGAGGGCGGCTACACGGTCTTCGGGAAGCTCGCGCCCGCCCACATCTCGCTCGGCCACAACGCCCTGCCCCTCGGCCTCGCACACGGCATGAAGCTCATCCGCGACGTGCCGAAGGATCAGATGATCTCCTGGGACGACGTCGACGCCGACGAGTCGCTGCTCGCGGTGCAGGTGCGCCGTGAGCTCGAGAGCGAGTTCCGCGCCGAGCATCTCGCAGCTACGGCCTGAGCCGATCCGCCTGTCGGAGGTCTGACCATCATGCCCGCGGAAACTACCATGAGGAGGTGCGCCGATGACCGCATCGGCGGCCTTCGAACGGGGAAGCGGGTCAGGCATGACGACCGAGTCGAGCGGATGGGAGCCCGTCCAGCGGGTGCGCACCTACGAGCAGGTGATGGCGCAGATCGAGGAACGCATCCTCGACGGCCGGCTCAAGGTGGGCGACCACCTGCCGAGCGAACGCGATCTCGCGGTGCTGCTGGGCGTCTCGCGGCCGTCGCTGCGCGAGTCTCTGCGAGTGCTCGAGGCGCTCGGCGTGGTCGACATCCGACGGGGTGGTGGTGCGGATGGGGGAGCGGTCCTCCTCGGCACCCCCGGCCCCGGGATGGTGAACCTGCTCAAGCTGCAGCTCGCGCTCGGGCACTTCAGCCAGCACGACGTGCTCGAGACGCGCCTCGCGCTCGAGACGTGGTCGGTCGCGGAGGCCGCCCGGACGTCGACCGAGGATGACATCCGGGAGCTCGCCGCCATCCTCGATCAGATGGATGCCCCCGACATCACCGCGGACCAGTTCAACAGCCTCGACGCCGCGTACCACGTGCGTATCGCGTCGTCGTCGGGCAATGCGCTCGCCGCCCACCTCATGGGCTCGCTGCGCATCGCCATCCACAAGCAGATGATCGACGCGTACGCCCGCCTGGCCGACTGGCGGAAGACCGCGACGATCGTCCGTGCCGAGCACAGGAGCATCCTCGCCGCCATCGAGCGGAAGGACGCGGACGAGGCTGTGCGCCTCGTCCGCGAGCACATCACCGACTTCTACAAGACCGGACGAGTCGGAGGCGTGGTGCTGCCCGACGTGTGACGGGCCGGGTGACCGGCTCGACGCACCCGGTCACCCGCCTGCCGCATATCAAAGGAGATACACCCCCATGACCACCGTCACTCAGCCGACTGCGAAGCAGGCGGCCCAGGGTTCGCCCGACAAGCTGAAGACCGCCTTCGGCTCCGCAGTCGGCACCACCATCGAGAACTACGACTTCCTCGCCTACGGCACCGCCGCTGCGCTCTACTTCGGCACCGACTTCTTCCCGAACACCGATCCGGTGGTCGGGGTGCTGCTCGGATTCCTGACCTTCGGCATCGGGTTCGCCATGCGACCGATCGGCGGGATCATCGGGGGCTACCTCGGTGACAAGATCGGGCGGAAGCCCGTCCTCGTCGGCGCGCTGTTCGTCATGGGCATCTCGACCGTCCTGATCGGACTGCTGCCGACCTACGCGCAGGTCGGTCTCCTCGCTCCGCTGCTGCTGACCGCCATCCGCGTCATCCAGGGCCTGGCGTTCGGCGCCGAGTGGGGCGGCGCGATCCTCATGACGTTCGAGCACGCGCCTTGGCGCAAGCGCGGCAAGTACGCCGCCATCCCGCAGGCCGGTGTGCCCTTCGGAGTGTTCCTCGCCAACCTCGCGTTCCTCGCCACCGCCGGCTTCGACAGCGAGTGGGCGTGGCGCCTGCCGTTCCTGTTCTCCGCGATCCTGATCATCGCGGGCATCATCATCCGGCTGAAGGTCTCGGAGAGCCCCGAGTTCGTCGAGACGAAGTCGACCGGCATGGTCGTGAAGAACCCGATCCTCACGGTCATCCGCGAGGACTGGAGGAACATCCTCCGCGTCATCGGTCTGCGCCTGGCCGAGACCGGCGGCTTCTACGTCATCGTCACGTACATGATCAGCTACATCACCTCGAACGAGCTCGCCGACCGACAGGTCGCCCTGACCGGCCTCATCATCGCCACCGGCCTCGGCATCTTCACGACCGTGTTCTGGGGGGCGCTCAGCGACCGCGTCGGCCGTCGCACGATGTACCTCATCGGCTCAGCCGCCACGATCGCGTTCGGCTTCCCGATGTTCCTCCTGGTCAACACAGGCGTGCCGTTCCTCATCATCGGCGTGTACTTCATCGCGCTGACGGTCATCCACGACCTGCTGGCGGGCACGCAGGGCGCGTACTTCAGCGAGCTGTTCCCGACCCACACCCGCACCTCGGGCGCGTCGCTCGGCTACCAGTTCTCGGCGGCGATCTCGGGCTTCATCCCCTTCATCGCGACCGCGGCAGCGGCCGCGATGGGCTGGACCGGTGTGGCCTGGATCTTCGTCGCGGTGGGCGTCATCGGGTTCGTCGCAGCGCTCCTCACCCGTGAGACGTGGGGGAAGAAGGAGCGGGCCGAGGTGGACGCGATCATCGCCCCCGGATAGTCCGCACCCGCCTTGCCGCCCGACCCGCCGTCTCGTCACCCAAGGAGAGAGCCCATGAAGACCGTCATCCTCGACGACGACCCCACCGGCACCCAGTCCGCCTCGGGCGTGCCCGTGCTGCTCACGACCAGCGAGGAGCTGCTCCGCGACGCGCTCGGTGAGCACGACAGCGTCTACGTGCTCACCAACTCCCGGGCGATCGGCGAGACGGATGCGGTCGAGCTGGTCACGCGCATCCGTCGCGAGAGCGAGGCCGCCGCGGCGTCGCTCGGGCAGAGCGTGCAGTTCGTGCTGCGGGGCGACTCCACCCTGCGCGGCCACGTCTTCCCCGAGACCGAGGCGTTCCTGACACCCGAGGCGATCGTGGTGTTCGTGCCCGCCTTCCCCGACGGAGGTCGCACGACGGTCGACGGCGTCCACTACGTGGCGGTCGACGGCGTGCGGATGCGCGCGGACGAGACCGAGTTCGCCGAGGATCCGGTGTTCCCGTTCCGGACCGCGGTGCTCGTCGACTACGTCGCGGAGAAGTCGGGACGGCGGGCGTACGGGCTCACGCGCGCCGAGCTCCGCGACGACCCGGCCAGGCTCGTGGAGCTCCTGCGGACCGCGCCGGCGGGTGCCGTCGTGGTGCCGGACGCGGAGACGAACGACGACATCCGGGCGATCGCGAGGGCGCTCCAGTCCGCGCGGGAGAGCGGGCGCACGATCGTCGTCCGCAGCGCTGCGCCGCTCGCCGCGGCGCTCGCCGGGGTCGAGAGCGACGGACTGCTCGCGACACCGCTGGTGCCGCAGAGAGTGCGCACGCTCCTCGTCTGCGGATCGCACACGGCGGGAGCGACCGCCCAGCTCGCCCTCGTGGGGGAGCGCTTCGGGCCGTTCTCGGTCATCGACACGGAGGACGCCCTCCTCGACCCCGCCGCCGAAGGGCGCCGCGCGGCCGAGGCCGCCCGGCCCCTGCTCGAGTCACGGGGGATCGCGGTCGTGACGACCGAGCGCGTCCGCTCGGCCTCGCACAACACGCTCCAGCACGGCGAGAAGGTCATGACCGCGCTCACGACGAGCGTGCGAGACCTGCTGCCGGACGTCGACGTCGTGGTCTCGAAGGGCGGGATCACCTCGGCCGACGTCGCTCGCCTCGGACTCGGCGCCACCCGGGCGGTGGTGATCGGCCAGGTGCTCGCCGGGGTCTCGGTGTGGCGGCTCACGGTCGCCGACGGCCGCTCCCTGCTCTACGTGGTGGTGCCCGGCAACGTCGGCGGGCCGTCCACGCTCCTCGACGTGCTCACGGCCCTCCGCGTCGGCGGCGAGGCGGACCGGGACGCGTGATCACCCCG
Source organism: Cnuibacter physcomitrellae (assembly GCF_014640535.1). Lineage (NCBI taxonomy): Bacteria > Bacillati > Actinomycetota > Actinomycetes > Micrococcales > Microbacteriaceae > Cnuibacter > Cnuibacter physcomitrellae. The sequence continues at coordinate 905,995 of NZ_BMHD01000001.1, read as the reverse complement.
GTCGGTAGGCTGGGCGACGTGACCAGCGACAAGAAGTACGAGAACCCCGACCGCAACCTCGCGCTCGAGCTGGTGAGAGCCACCGAGGCCGCCGCCATCCGGGCGCAGCCCTGGATCGGCAAGGGCGACAAGAACGCCGCGGACGGCGCCGCCGTCGACGCCATGCGGGCGTTCCTCGGCACGGTCGACTTCGCGGGCACGATCGTGATCGGCGAGGGCGAGAAGGACGCCGCCCCCATGCTGTTCAACGGCGAGCAGGTCGGCACCGGCGTCGGTCCCTCGGTCGACATCGCGGTCGACCCGATCGACGGCACCTCCCTCACCGCCGCAGGGCGGCAGAACGCGCTCTCCGTGCTCGCCGCCGCCGACCGCGGGACGATGCTCGACGCGTCGAGCGTGTTCTACATGAACAAGATCGTCACCGACGCCGACGGCATCGGCGTGATCGACATCGAGCGGCCGATCGGCGACAACATCCGCGCCCTGGCGAAGGCGAAGGGGAAGGACGTGGGCGAGCTCCGCATCGCCGTCCTCGACCGGCCCCGTCACGCCCAGCTGATCGACGACATCCGCGCGGCCGGTGCCGGCACGCGTCTGCTGCTCGACGGCGACGTGGCCGGCGGCATCAACGCCGCCCGTTACGGCACGCGCATCGACATGTGCGTCGGCATCGGCGGCAGCCCGGAGGGTGTGGTCACCGCGTGCGCGATCAAGGCGCTCGGCGGGTTCATCCAGGCCAAGCTCGCGCCGAAGGACGACGACGAGCGCCAGAAGGGGATCGACGCCGGGCTCGACGTCGACGCCGTACTGGGCGCCGACGACCTCGTGAGGAGCGACAACACGTTCTTCGTCGCCACGGGGGTGACCGACGGTGGGCTCGTGGCCGGTGTGAAGCGACTCGGCCCGATCATCCGCACCGAGTCGGTCGTGCTGCGGTCGCGGTCGGGCACCATCCGCCGCATCGAGGCCGACCACCTAGCCGAGAAGTGGCTCTGAGGCCCTAGAGGCTCGCTCGCGGCCGCCTGTCCCGCCACCCTCACGTGGTTCCGCCACACTCAGGTGGTTCCGCCACACCGATCTGCATGGCGGAACCACCTGAGTGTGGCGAAACCGCTCAGGTGCGGTGAGACCGCGCGGGATGCGACGCGGGGTGCGCTCAGGCGCGGGCGGAACGCGGAGAGTCGTCGGAGGCGTCGACGGGGAACGCCAGCATCTGCGCGTCGGCGTCCTCGGGGGCGGAGGCCGCGCCGCGGGCGGCGGCGTCGAGGGCCGCCGGCGTGGCGACCTCGAGCTCGGCCAGCAGCTCGTGGGCCGAGACCTCGCGCGGCGTCTCCTCGATCGCCTCGACCGGCTCGAACAGGTTGTCGCCCGAGAGGGCGGCGAGCTTGCGCGCGGTGGGAAACACCTTCCGCTCGAACGAGCCGATGAACGCGTTGTAGTCCTTCACGCTGCGGTCGATCGTGCGGCCGAGCTTGCTGATGTGCCCCGCCGTGGTCCCGAGCCGGCCGTAGAGCTCCTGGGAGAGGTCGAAGAGCTGACGCGCCTCCTGGGTCAGGACGTCCTGCTGCCAGGAGAAGGCCACCGTCTTGAGCACCGACCAGAGCGTGACGGGCGAGGCGAGCGCCACGCGCTTGGCGAAGGCGAACTCCATGATCCCCGGATCCGCCTCGAGCGCGCTCGACACCAAGGACTCGCTCGGGATGAACGCGATCACGAGCTCGGGGGAGGCCTCGAGGCCGTTCCAGTACCCCTTGCTGCCGAGGGCGGTGATGTGGGCGCGGAGCGCCTTGACGTGCCTGTCGAGCAACTGCGTGCGGCGATCGAGGTCGGCCCCCGCAGCCGTGGCCGGGATGGCGCTCGCCTCGAGGTACGCGTCGAACGGCACCTTCGCGTCGACCGCGATGTTCTTCCCGCCAGGGAGGTGCACGACCATGTCCGGCCGACCGGCGCCGGAGTCGCTGGAGATCGTGGTCTGCACGTCGAAGTCGACACGCTCGATGAGGCCGGCGGCCTCGACCACGCTGCGCAGCTGGGTCTCGCCCCAGACGCCGCGCGTCGAGTTCGACCGCAGTGCCGACGCGAGCGACTCGGCCGTGGACCTGAGCCGCTCCTCCGACTCGGAGGCGCTCCGCAGCTGCTGGCTGAGCTCGCCGTACTGCTGCTGACGCTGCTTCTCGAGCTCGGCCACCTTCTCCTGCATCGCCGTCAGCGTCTGCTTGACGGGACTCAGCGCCAGCAGGACCCGGCCGTCCTCCTTCTGGCGGGCGGCATCGCTGTCCTGCAGCTCGCGGATGCGCTCCTGCAGCTCGCGGATGCGCTCGGCCTGATCGGCCAGCTGCTCGCGATGCTGTGCCTCCTGGGCGGCGATGCGCTCCTCGGTCTGGGAGCGAAGGAGCTCGACGCGTTCGCGGGCCTGCTCGGTGACGTAGGCGAGCTGGTTCTCGTGCCCCTGGGCTTGCGTGGCGGCCTGCTCGCGGAGCAGCGTCGCGGTGGCCTCGAGCGCGGCGGCGCGAGGCCGCAGCTCACCCAGCTCGGCCTGGACCGAGACGAGCTGGACCTTCGTGGCGGCGAGCTCGGCCTCGGCAGCGTCGCTCGCGACCGAGCCGTCGGTCGCGACCTGTCCCCGGCGGGACAGGAGCCACGAGACTCCGAGGCCGAGGGCGGCGCCGATCGCGAGGCCGATCACGAGCGTGAGCAGAGCATCCATGAGGACAGTGTGTCATCGGCCTCCGACAGCGTCCTCGAGGCACGTCGGGATGGGCACAGACCGAGGTCCAGCGTGGCCTGTGCAGGAGGCGGTCGGCCTCCGGGCGGCGCGATCGTTCAGTCGCGGCGGAGGAGGCGCAGGGCGAGCCAGACCTCGGCCCGGTCCGTCGGATCGTCGAGGTCGCGGCCGAGGAGGACACCGGCACGGGCGACGCGGGTCCGCACCGTGTGGCGGTGCACGCCGAGCACGCGCGCGGCCCGGTCCCACGAGCATCCGCTCTCGAACCACGCGCGTACGGTGTCCTCGAGGGAGGCCCCCTCCGCCGTCCGCGCAGGGTCGGCGTCAGCCTCCAGGATCGGGGCGAGCATCCGCCGTGCCAGGCCCTCCGCTCCGCTGGCGACGAGGAGGCCCTCCAGTCCGTCCCCCACGAGGTCGTCGTACTCGCCGATCGCCGCGCGCGAGGCGGTGTGGGCGGCGGCGGCCTCGGACAGGCCGCGCTCGAGCGTCGCGGCGTCGACCCGGCCGGACACCCCCGCGCGAACGCCATGAGCGGAGAGCAGCGAGCGCACGGTGCGCATCCCGAGCTCGTCGGCGATCATCACGAGGTCGCCGTCCCGTTCGGCGAAGAACGTCCAGCCGCGATCTCCGGCGGCGGCCTCCAGCGCGTCGAGCAGCTCCGCCGACTCCGCACCGTGCGGGGCGACCGCGACCCGCAGCGGCCCGTCGGGTGCGGTGCCCCACAGGGGAGCCGCGACCCTGTCGGCAGTGTCCAGGCGCCCGCTGAGCAGCAGCTCGAGGGCTCCGCTCCGGAGCCGGCGGCGCTCCAGGTCGAGGGCGCGCCGCTGCTCGAGCGCGATGCTGGCCAGCGCGAGCACGCTCGCCACGAGGTCGTTGGCCGCGGGATCGAAGGGGGCCGTGGTGCGGACCGCGAGCACGCCGAGCGGATGCGCGGACGTCCCGATCCGCTCCAGGGCCACGGCCTCGTCGGAGCCGAGGCTGTGGCGGCGGTTCGGACGGGGCGTCGTGAGCGTGCGCTGCACGAGCAGCTCGACCTGGTCGGCGTGCTCGGCGGGGGCTCCGCCGAAGGGCAGCGGCCTGCCGGCGGCGTCGTAGAGCGCGGCCCATCCGCCCAGCCGTCGCTCGAGCTCGTCGATGGTCGCGCCCAGTCCTCCGCTGCTCGATGCCGCGCGCGCGACGGCGCGCTGGGCGTCGAGAGACCACTCCAGCCGCTCCCGCCGGTCTCGGGCCAGGATGTCGGCGACGTATCTGATCACGGCGATGAACGGCGTCCGTCGCGGCACGCTCAGCAGCGGCAGCCCGCGCTCCCGGCAGGCCTCGACGACCGCGTCCGGGATGCGGTCGTGCACGATGCCCTCGGACAGGCCGAGGCCGATGAGACCGCGGTCGGCCAACCGCGCCACGTACTCCTGGGCGAACCGCTCGGATCGGTCGCCCGCGAACTGCGCGCCGTCGCTGAGCAGGAGCTGGCCGGGCTCGAGCCACGGAGCAGGGTCGGGCAGGTCGGAGCTGTGCACCCAGGCGACCTCGGTCGCCAGCACGCGCGGGAGCGCCGTCTGCTCGCTCGAGTCGGATGCGCCCTCCGGCGCGCGCCCGGGCCCGCCCATGGCTCGCGGGTCGGGGCCGTCGTCGAGGGTCGGCCACACCATCCGGAGACCGAACTCCGGAGCCGTCACCAGGTCGCCGAGGGTCACCGGCATGCGCGCCCCGCACAGGTGTGCCACAACGTCGAACCCGGCATCTCCATGCTGTCCATTCTGGCAGTGTTCACCGTGCATCCGTTCGCCTAGCATGAGGGCACCGCAGCGCACCGCCCTGTCCTGGGAGGAGGCGGACCTCCCTCACGAAGCACTGGAGCACCTCGATGACCGACACCCTCGACACCGGCCTCGCCGTCGTCACCCACTGGATCTCGGGCGCGGAGTCGCCGTCGACGAGCGGTCGCACCTCGCCGGTGTACGACCCGGCCCTCGGCGTCGAGACCAAGCGCGTCGCGCTGGCGAGTCTCGAGGAGGTCGACGCGGCCGTCGCCAGCGCCAAGGCGGCGTTCCCGGGCTGGCGCGACACGTCGATCGCCAAGCGGCAGCAGGTGATCTTCGCCTTCCGTGAGCTCCTCAACGCGCGCCGCGGCGAGCTCGCGGAGATCCTGACGAGCGAGCACGGCAAGGTGCTGTCCGACGCGATGGGCGAGATCACCCGCGGTCTCGAGGTCGTCGAGCTCGCCACGGGCTTCCCGCACCTGCTCAAGGGGGAGTACTCGGAGAACGTCTCGACCGGGGTCGACGTCTACTCGCTGAAGCAGCCCCTCGGCGTGGTGGGCATCATCTCGCCCTTCAACTTCCCGGCCATGGTGCCGATGTGGTTCTTCCCGATCGCGATCGCCGCGGGCAACACCGTCGTGGTGAAGCCGAGCGAGAAGGATCCGTCGGCGGTGAACTGGATGGCGGCCCTCTGGAAGGAGGCCGGCCTCCCCGACGGCGTGTTCAACGTGCTCCACGGCGACAAGGTGGCGGTCGACGGGCTCCTCGAGCACCCCGACGTCAAGAGCATCTCCTTCGTCGGCTCGACGCCGATCGCCAAGTACATCTACGAGACGGCCGCGAAGAACGGCAAGCGCGTGCAGGCGCTCGGCGGGGCGAAGAACCACATGCTGGTCCTGCCCGACGCCGACCTCGACCTCACGGCCGACGCCGCCGTCAACGCCGGATTCGGATCGGCGGGCGAGCGCTGCATGGCCATCTCGGTCGTCGTGGCCGTGGAGCCGGTGGCGGACGCGCTGATCGAGAAGATCACGCAGCGCATGGCCACGCTGAAGGTCGGCGACGGACGCCGCTCGTGCGACATGGGACCGCTCGTCACGCGCGAGCACCGCGACAAGGTCGCGGGCTACATCGACGTCGCGGTGGAGGACGGCGCGGTCGTCGTGGTGGACGGCCGCGGCATCGAGGTCGACGGCGCCGCCGACGGCTTCTGGCTCGGCCCCACCCTCATCGACCAGGTGCCCACCACCTCGCGTGTCTACACCGAGGAGATCTTCGGCCCGGTGCTCTCCGTGGTGCGCGTCGCCTCCTACGAGGACGGCCTCGAGCTCATCAACAGCGGCGCCTTCGGCAACGGGACGGCGATCTTCACCAACGACGGCGGCGCGGCGCGGCGCTTCCAGAACGAGGTCGAGGTGGGCATGGTCGGCGTGAACGTCCCGATCCCGGTGCCCGTCGCCTACTACTCCTTCGGCGGGTTCAAGGACTCGATCTTCGGCGACACCAAGGCCTACGGCGAGGCGGGCTTCCGCTTCTTCACGCGGGAGAAGGCCATCACGTCGCGCTGGCTCGACCCGTCGCACGGCGGCATCAACCTCGGCTTCCCGCAGAACTGAGACCCTCTCGTCCGGGCCCTGCGGGCGGATGCGCGTGACCGCATCCGCCCGCAGGGCCGACTAGGGTAGAGGCCCGTGGCTCTCACTATCGGCATCGTCGGACTCCCGAACGTCGGCAAGTCGACGCTCTTCAACGCGCTCACCAAGAACACGGTCCTGGCCGAGAACTATCCGTTCGCCACGATCGAGCCCAACGTGGGTGTGGTGAACCTCCCCGACCCGAGGCTCCAGCAGCTCGCCGAGGTGTTCCACAGCGAGCGCATCGTGCCCGCGACGGTGTCGTTCGTCGACATCGCGGGCATCGTGCGCGGGGCCAGCGAGGGGGAGGGGCTGGGGAACCAGTTCCTCGCGAACATCCGCGAGGCCGATGCCATCGCCCAGGTGGTCCGCGGCTTCGACGACTCCGACATCGTCCACGTCGACGGCCGGGTCGACCCGGCGGGCGACATGGAGACGATCAACACCGAGCTCATCCTCGCCGACCTCCAGACCCTCGAGAAGGCCATCACGCGCTACGAGAAGGAGGTGCGGGGCAAGAAGCTCGAGCCCGTCGTGCTCGAGACGGCCTCCGCCGCCCGGGAGTGGCTCGACAGTGGACAGCCGCTCTCCGCCTCCTCGATCGACCTCGCGCCGCTGCGTGAGCTCGGCCTGCTCACCGCGAAGCCCTTCATCTACGTCTTCAACGTCGACGAGGGCGTCCTCACCGACCCGGCGCGCAAGGAGGCGCTCGCCGCTCTGGTCGCGCCCGCTCAGGCGGTCTTCCTCGACGCGAAGATCGAGTCCGAGCTCATCGACCTCGACCCGGCCGATGCCGCCGAGCTGCTCGAGTCGACCGGCCAGGAGGAGAGCGGTCTCGACCAGCTCGCCCGGGTCGGCTTCGACACGCTGGGCCTCCAGACCTACCTCACCGCCGGACCCAAGGAGTCCCGCGCCTGGACGATCGGCAAGGGATGGACCGCCCCGCAGGCTGCGGGCGTCATCCACACCGACTTCCAGAAGGGCTTCATCAAGGCCGAGGTGATCTCGTTCGCCGACCTCCTCGAGGCCGGCTCCGTCGCCGAGGCCCGCTCCCGCGGCAAGGCGCGCGTCGAGGGCAAGGACTACGTCATGCAGGACGGCGACGTCGTGGAGTTCCGCTTCAACGTGTAGACGGGGGCGCCTGTCGCCCGGATGATTCGAAGTCGTCGAACTGCAGGAACGCCACGTCCTTGGCGAGGCCGTCCGCTCGCGGCGCTGGGGCGGGGAGGCAGTCGAGGCGCACCGGAGTGGCCGGCGAGATGAAAGGTCCGAGCTGCCGCGCCGGTGAGCGCTGTCCACGAGGTCGCCGCCGACCCGGGACGCTGCGACTCTCCGATGGGAGCCGGTCTACGTCGACGGCGGGATCGAGAGCACGAAGCGGCTCTGGTTCGCTGTCATCACGGTCGACTTCGCTCCTCCCCGAGGCGCCTCGCGAGTCGATGATCGGGTTCATCCGCTCACCGTTGGGCTCGGAACGAATCCCGCACGGGGGATTGTGTTTCCGCCCGCCGGCTGGGAGCGACCGAAGCGAAGGATGCGTCTCGATGGCTCGGCGCAGTAGTGAGGTAAAGTCGAGATCTGCAAGCTGCCGAATCGGGAGGAATAGATGAGCGGCGGGTCCGAGGCGTTCTCAGAAACAGCGGCCCATAGCGAAGGCTTGTTTCGCCTCTACGGTCCTAATGCTCTTCGGGGCCTAACGACTGCCCAGTTGGAGGCGCTGCCCCGACACAAAGATGACCTGATCGATCGTCTGTCGGATCTCTCGCGAGGCGAGGAGCTCGGTTTGCTGGAAGCTCTGTTTCAGTGGACGCAGGACTCGAATTGGCCGATCTTTGCGCGCATCTCGGACTACTTGGTGCAGTTCCCGATCGAATCGGTCGGGATTGTCCGAAAAATACTGACTGGCCAAGACGATTCCTGGAAAGCAGCTACCTTAGAGTATGTCGTGGCGCGATGGCCTCTGCCTGTTCAAGCGATGCTCGAGGATGACTTGATACGCGTGGCCTCTACGCGTGATCTGGAAGGAGCCTGGACTGCGGCAGCTGACCGGCTTGACGTTATCGAGGAGCACACGCTCCGCGATTCTTAGATGAGGTCGAACGCGCGGCGGTGTCTTCGCTTCCGGGTCATCTGTCCGATGTCACGCACCAGATGCACCGATCATCCCGCGGGTGCTTCGATCATCTTCCCCTGTGTGAGGCGGGAACGCAGGCAGGCGCCACGCTTATCGGCCAAGCGGCGCGGGCTCAACCTTCATGCCGGTCACCTCAGGACCTCTGGGCTGCTCCGGGCCCCTCCGGCGGCAGGGTGAGGCGGATGCGGTTCTCGGTGTAGGCGGGATCGCCGGGGGAGGGCGCGGGGACGACGTGCTCCTGCTGCACCTGCCGCTCGAAGACGGCGTTGCGCGCCGAGGGGTTGAAGAGCTCGTCGACGACGCCGAAGCCCGCGACGCCGTGGCTGCCCGCCTCGTGCTCCTCGCGCTGGCGGGCGCGCTCGGCGGACATCATACGGGGGATCCCGATCAGCGCGGCGGTGATGGCGACGACCATCACCGCGAGTGCCACGAGGAGGTCCATCGCTCCACCGTATCCCACCTTCACCGAGGATTCCTCGAGGATGAGGTAAGCTCATCCCATGCAGTCCTCGTCCGGAGACCTCGTGATCGCGACCGATGCTCTCACGCGCGCGATCCCCGCGGCGGAGCGTCGGCGGCTGAGGCGTCCCGCCCCTGCCGGTGCGCCGAGGCGCCTGCTCGTCACCGTGGGCTCGTACGCGGCGACCGCCGTCGTGCTGGTCGTGGTGTGCGTGTACCTCGTCGGTGCCGACCTCGAGCTGCTGCCGATCGTCGGCGCGCTCATCCTCGCCTTCGTGGTGTACTCGGTGGTGGTCGGCCTCAAGCGGAGGCGACGAAGCGCCGAGGACGGCTTCCGGCTCGATCTCCTCGCGGCCGAGAACGGTCTTGAGATCGAGCGCGACGTCACCGACCCCGACACCCCGGGCGTGCTGTTCCGGGAGGGGACGGGGCGGATCACCGTCGTGCGCCTCCGTCGCCGATCGCCGCTGTTCCTCGAGGTCGGTCGCTTCCGTGCGACGGCCTCGGCGCTCGACGGGGGCGGCGGCATCGACGTGGGCTATCTCCTCGTGCACGATCCCGACTCGGCGAAGAGGTGGGGGTCGTCCGTCGCTGTGGGGATGACGGCGGCCACGTCACCGGCTCCGCCCGGCGGCGGGGCGCGCGCCCTGAGGGCACTGCCTGCCCTGAGCGTGGAGGAGTTGCCGCATCCGCTCCACGTCGAGGCGGAGGGGGAGTTCGTGCTCGTCTACTCCCCGCAGCCGTTCGCTCTCGAGCGGGCCGCGACCTGGCCTGCGCTTGCCGAGGCGGTGCGACGTGTCCGCAGCTGAGAGCCCGCTGCGCGGCCTCGACCTCGAGCCGCTCTCCGCGGCCCCTGCAGCTGACGAGCGGGCGTCATCTCGAGCTCGACTGAAGGCGGACGCTCCGGAGTTCGTCCCGCCCTGGCCGCTCCGGACGATCGCCGTCATCCTCGTCGTGGGGGTCGGCGCCCTCGCGAACGGCGTCCTGGCCCCGGTGAGCGCGTCGGGGATGATCCCTGGTCTGTCGCTTCGGGGCCTCTCGTTCCTCGTGGGCGCCACGATCCTCGTCGGCGGCGGGGTCTGGCTCGTGCTCAGCCGTCGTGCGGCCTGGGGCAGACGGCTCCGGCTCGCGGTGTTCGCCGAGCGGAACGGATTCGAGTTCCGACCCACCGACGACAGCGTGTACCCGGGCGTGCTGTTCCAGCAGGGTGGTGGTCGCCGACTCGAGAACGTCCTCCGGCGCAGCGGCGAGCGTGTCGTGGAGGTGGGGGAGTTCGTCTTCGAGACGGGTAACGAGAAGAACCGACGCGTGCATCGGCGTGGCTACCTCCTGCTGCAGCTCGATCGACGGCTTCCGCACATCCTCCTGGATGCCCGTGCGAACAACGGCCTGTTCGGCTCCAACCTGCCGATCGGGTTCAACCGCTCCCAGATCCTCAGCCTGGAGGGCGACTTCGACCGGTACTTCACGCTCTACTGCCCCTCGGGCTACGAGCGCCACGCCCTCTACGTCTTCACGCCGGACGTGATGGCGGCCTTCATCGACAGCGCCTCCCACGTCGACGTCGAGATCGTCGACGACCTCCTGTTCGTCTACGTCGGCGATGGTCTCCGGCTCGACGACCCGCACGAGTGGAGCCGGATCGAGGCGCTGGTGGCGGCGCTGTGGCCGAAGACCGCGAAGCAGACCGCCGCCTACTCCGACGATCGCGTGTCCGCGACGGTGCGCGGCGGTGGGTACCCGTCGGCGCAGGGGACGGCCGACGGTCTCGGTGCCACTCCCGCGCTCCGCGAGCGTCCGACCGAGGTGGCCGACGCGGGGCGTCGACTCCGAGCGCGGGTGCCCGTGCTGACGCTGGTGCTCTCCATCGCCTTCACGGGTGTCGCGGTCGCGTTCTGGGTGGTCCGACTCGCGGGCTGATCCGGCCAGGAGCGAGCGCGCGGGGGCGGGCCGACGTACGGTGAGGGGCATGAGCAGCATCGATCGTGGAGCACCCGAGGATCAGCCGACCGTGTGGGACGAGATCGGCACCGGAACCGATTCCGGCGACGACGAGGTGGGCGTCATGGAGGAGGAGTCCGACTTCTCGGAGGATGCCGAGCTCGGCGGCCCCTGAGCCCTTACACGAGGATGCTTCACTTTCTGCCGAGAAGTGAATAGGCTCCGTACTCGCACCGCGAGAAGGAGCTAGCATGGCAGGACTCGATGGCGCGATCACGCTCAGCGTCCCCACGCTGATCGGAGTCGCGTCGGGGCTGGTGATCGTCGCCGTGATCGGGCTCGTCACAGCCCGTGCAGTACGGACGTCCCGACGGCGACGCGCCCAGCTCCACGCCGAGCAGGGCTATCAGGTGGGCGTCGCCGCGGTCCGCGGCCCGAGACGCAGGCGATCGTCCGAGGGAGCCGCGCGGACGCCGACGGCCGGGGCGACGGGTCCCGCCCACACGGCGACCGCGCCGGACACGGCCTCGCAGCCTCTGCAGGACTCCGACGCCGTCGCCGAGCCCGCGTGGCCGCTCGGCCCCGAGCCGGTTCTGTCGCTTCCGCCCTTCCCCGCGGCGCCGGCGGGGGAGAGCAGCCGGTGGCCCCTGGCACCCGAGCCGGTTGCCGCCGCCGAGGATCCGGCCGCAGGCCATCCCGCCGCCGGCCGACCCACCTCCGACCGCGATCCGACTCCCTCGGCCACGGCGGTCAGGCTGTTCGGCCGGCCCGGCAGGGCAGTGGGCCTCGAGGCAGCCCGCGCCGTCTTCCTCCTCGCGCTGCTCGTCCCTGCGCTCGTCCCCTCCTCGTCGACGCTCGTCGTCACGGGGATCACGGCCGCCGACTGGTGCTCTCGGATCGGACTCAGCGGCGTCCTGCTCGTCTCGGCCGCCGCCTCGGTCGTCGCGCTCCGTGAGGGTGACGGTTCGCCGACGGAGCTGTCGCGCCGTCGGCTGCGACGCCTCACGCGGTCGTTGCTGCTCCTTCCGCTCGCTGCAGCGCTCCTCGCACTCGACGCGCCCGGCGGGGTGGAGGTCCTCCTGGCCGCCGTGCTGTCCCCGCTCGCCATCTTGCTCGCACCTCTCCGATCGCGGCTGCTCGTGCCGCTCGGATTCATGGTGCTCCTCCTGGCGCCGGCGATCTCCGCGGTGACGGCCTTCGTCCTTCCCCGCGCAGGAGACGCCTCCTCCGCCCTGCGGGCGGTCGGCGCCGTCACGGGATGGAGCGCGTCGCAGGGAGCGTCTCTCGCGATGGCCGTCGTCGCTGCGTTCGTCGGAGCGGCACTGGCTGGAGCGATCACGGGCGGCCCAGCACGTCGTGCGCTCGTGGCGCTCGCCGGTGCCGTTCTCGCCGTCGGCGGGTTCGCGGCCCTTCTGATGCTGCCGGGCCTGGAGTCCGTCCCCTCGTGGGCAGTCACTCCCGTCGCCGCGCCGGATCGGTCGTCGGTCGCCGTGCTGGCGACGTCGCTCGGCGTCGCCGTCGCCGTGACCGCGCTCCTGCTCCTCGCTCAGAACCTGCTGCGGGCCGCGCTGCTGCCCCTCAGCGCTGTGGGGAGCCTGGCGCTGTCCGCCACCGTGGTGGCTGGGGTGATCGTGCTGGCACGAGTGCCCGCGATCGTCGATGAGGCACTCCCGCCGCTGGCCTGGTTGCCGCTGGCGATCACAGCGCTGTCGACCGCGGTGCTCTGCGTCCTGTGGCGGACAGCACTCGGCGATGGCCCGCTGGAGCGACTGGTCGGGGCGGTCCTCGCCCGCATGGCTCCCGCGGCGAAGAGTGCCGAGGGCGAGGCCGAGGCCGAGGAGGGCGCCCGCCGGGTCAGGCAGGCCGCCGTCCCGCCGAGCCGCGCCGACGTCACCGTCCGCGCGACGAGCGAGAGGACCAGGCCGGGCGCACCGACATCCACACGCGCACCGACTCCGGCGCCGACCGCGCCGACGCCGCGCCCCTCGGATCCCCGCCCGGTCTCGCACTGGACACCCGGCCAGGCTCTGGGGCGCCTGCCCTACTGATGCAGCCGACCCACCACATCCGACGTCTGCTGAACCAGTCGGATCGCCTCACCCACGGCGCGTTCGAGCTCGAGGTGCTGCAGAGCGCCCGCGGACTGGCGCACTCGCTCGGCGACGACGAGCTGATCTACGCCGCCGAGCTCCGCCTCTCGAGCTGGGCGATGCTCGCCCGCGACGACAGCCTCCGTCTCGAGAGCTTCGGGCGGTGCCTCACGCTCCATCGCGCCGATCCACTGTGCTTCCCCACGAGCGTCGACGAGCTCGACCTGCTCTGGGATTACGCGACGATCACGAGAGCCCTCGCGGCGAGCCACCGTGTCAGCGCGGCGACGATCCAGCGCACCCTCGACGAGATGGTCGACGTCTACTCGGCGGCCGGTGCCGACCTCGCCCCGTGCTTCCTGGCCCGCTACGAGTGGTCGCTCCGCTCCGGCGGAGGCGACGGAGCGGCTCGTGAACGCTTCCTCCGCTCGGTCGAGGGCCGACCGGGGGTCTGCTGCCGAGGATGCGCGCACGCCGTGGAGCTGCGTCGTCACCTCGTCGCGGGCCGGGAGGCAGCTGCCGTCGCCGAGCTCGAGGCGCTCCGGCTGGACGACGACGGCTGCCCGACCGAACCCGAGGCTGCCGCCGCGGCCCTGCTGCTCCCGCTGGTGCGTCAGGGGAGGACGACCACCGCGTTGCAGCTGTCCGACGAGCTCGGCCGATCGTCGACGACCGGCGGCCTGTCGATCCTGGGAGCTCGGATCGGCCTGAGCGCCGTCGTCTCGGACCTCGAGGACGGCCTCGCGCTCGCCGTCTCGGCGGTGCAGCGACTGGCCCGGCACGAGCGGTCGACGGAGCAGGTCGTCGACCTCCTCGTCGGCCTGGGCGGGCTGCTCGACGCGCTCACCCGCGCGGGGCGAGGTTCCGCCGCCGTGCCGTTCGCCGAGCATCCCGCGTTCTCGGCGCTGATCGGCCCCCGCGTGGGCGCCTGGACGACCGCCACGCTCGGGCGGGCGGTCTGGGCACGAGCCCGTGATCTCGCCGGGCGTTTCGACTCTCGCGACGGGGTGACCGCGAGCGTGGCGCGGGTCGAACGCGATCGAGCGACCGGACACGGACCGCGTACGGTCATCGCGACCCGTGCGGCACTGCCCAGGGGATCCGGCGCTGCCCGCCGGGACGAGGACGTGCTGCCCGACACGCTGGCCTCGCTGACCGCCGCACGTGAGCACGCATCCGCGGGACGGGCCGATGAGGCCCGCCGGCTCATCGACGAGGGACTGCTGTGCGCCGACCGCGACGAGCGGGCGACCCTGCTCGAGCTCAGGGTGAGGCTCCTGGTCGACCAGGGCGCGCTGCGGGCGGCAGAGGAGGAACTGGAGCGTCGACTCGAGTGCCTCGTCGTCGACGACCTCGACGATGAGGCGGAGCTCGACCTGCAGCTCGGGCTGCTCCTGTTCGGCGGTGATGCCCCGGATGCGCTCCAGCGCTTCGCCGACTCCCTCGAGCGCTCCCGCGGTCTCGGTCTCGCAGACCCCGTCCTGGCGCGCCTCCTCCTCGCGTACGGGGGCGTGGAGCTGAAGAGGGGGCGGTGGCGCGAGGCAGACCGGCTCCTGGGCGAGGCGGTCACGAGGGCGTCGACGGCGCACCCCTCTCAGCAGCTGCGGGCGAGAGCGCTGCTGCTGCGTGCCCGCGCGAGGGGTGCCGCAGGGGACCACCGGGGTGCCCTCACCCTTCTCGGCGACGTGCTCGTCGAGCGGATAGACCGCGGGATCCGGGCCGCCGCCCACCTGCACCGCTCGCACGCCCATCTCGCGCTGGGCTCAGCGGACGACGGGGTGGCGGAGGCCGACCGGGCGCTCGCGGTCCACACGGAGCTCGGGGACCACGACGGCATGATCGACACCTGCGGGCTCCTGGCCGCCCTCCTGACGGACGCGGGCCAGCTCGACGGTGCGGTCGAGGCGCGGAGGACGGCCGCGCGGATCGCCGTGACGATCGGCCGGCCGGACGCCCTGGCGGCCCGCTTCGAGCTGGCCTCCGCTCTCGTGCTCGCGGGGCGGGGCGACGAGGCCCGCGCGGAGCTCGAGGGGGTGCTGGAGCACGCCGCACGCAGCGAGCACGGTCCGAGCACGGCGGAGGTCCTCTGGCTCCTGGGCCGGGCGTGCCGCGACGACGATGACGACGCAGCCGCCTACTGTGCCTGGAGTGTCGCCCTCGAGCACTTCGCCGCCGTCGACGACGCAACGGACGCCACCTCCGCGAACGCGGGTACGGACGCGGACACGGACGCGTTCGCCTCCGCGATCGCCGATGCGACCGCCACTGCGGCCGGTCCCTCCCCGGTCGAACGAGAACGGATGCGCCGCCGCCGCCTCGAGCTGGAGCTGACCCTCGGCGAGCTGCTCGCCGACCAGGGGAGCGAGGAGGCCGTCGACCTCCTCGATGCGGCACGGGCGTCGGCGATCCGGCTCGGCGACCCCGACGAGCTCGTCGAGCTGCGGCTGCGTGCGGCACGGGCGCTCGCGGCACTCGGTGACAGGCACGCCCTGCAGGAGATCGACGCGGTCGCGACCGTCCGCGCCGCGGTGACGGACCGAGCGCTCCGGGCCCGCACCCTCGAGGCCAGAGCCCGCGTGCTCGACGACCTGGGCGACGAGGACGCGGCGATCGAAGCGGCACGGGTGTCCGCCGACGAGTTCACCCGGATCGGCGAACCCGCCTGCTCGGCGCGACTCCGGCTCTTCGCCGGCCGGATGCTGATGCTCGTCGGCAGGCCCGAGGAGGCACGCGCGGAGCTGGCGCTCGCGGCGGCGGCGCCGGGGCCGGACGGGCGCGCCGCCGAGCAGGAGCTCGCGCGGCTCGACGGCCGCGAGGCCGCGGCCTCCGGCGAGCCCTCGACCGCCGAGGCCCGACCCGGCTAGACTCGCAACCACAATCGAACAACGGGCCCACACGTCACAGCGGGAGAGCCGGCTCGAGCCGGCACCGAAGGAGCAATCCTCCCCGATAATCTCTCAGGTCCTCGTACCGCTGTGACCAGGCCGCTCTGGAAAGCAGTCCGCGCACCGATGCGGGCTCGCCGATGGTGAAAGCCGCTCACGCGGTGAAGCTCTCAGGCCCGATGACAGAGGGGGAGTTCTTCGCCACCAGCGCGACGCCGTCGGCGTCGTGCTCCGCGCACGCTGGAGAGCTCATGCCCCCCGAATCGTCCCCCTCCCGACCCTCCCCGCTCCAGGCCGAGCACGAGGCGGCGGGCGCCTCCTTCGTCGACTTCGCCGGCTGGTCGATGCCGGTCCGCTTCGACAGCGACCTCGCCGAGCACCGGGCCGTCCGTGAGGCGGCGGGCCTGTTCGACCTGTCGCACATGGCGCAGTTCACCCTGACCGGTCCGGCCGCGGCGGAGGCGGCGGACCACGCCCTCGTCTCTCGCGTCCAGGACCTCGAGGCCGGCCGGGCGAAGTACTCCCTCCTGCTCGACGACGACGGGGGCGTCCTCGACGACGTCGTCGTCTACCGGCTCGCCGACGACGAGGTGCTCGTCATCGCCAACGCCGCGAACCACGACGTCGTCGTCCGCTCCGTCCGAGAGCGCGTCGAGGGGCTCGACGTGATCGTCACCGACCTGGACGACCGCGCCCTCATCGCCGTCCAGGGGCCCCAAGCCGCGCAGGTGCTCGCGGAGACCCAGGGCCTCGAGGTCGACGACCTCGGCTCCCTGGGCTACTACCGCATCGCCGCCGGCTCGTTCGGCGCGACACCGGTGCTCCTCGCCCGCACGGGCTACACGGGCGAGGACGGGTTCGAGATCTCGATCCCCGCGAGCGAGGCCGCCGCGCTGTGGCGTGCTCTTCGCGATGCGGGAGAGCCCCTCGGGCTGGTCGCCGCAGGCCTCGCCGCTCGCGACACGCTCCGCCTCGAGGCGGGCATGCCGCTCTACGGGCACGAGCTCGGCACCTCCATCCGACCGCCTCAGGCCGCCCTGGCGCGGGTCGTCGCCGCGAGCTCGACGGCTCCGGGCGCCGAGGCCGCCCGCTCTCCCCTCGGTCCGGATGAGCGCCGCCTGGTCGGTCTCGTCGGGGAGGGGCGCCGAGCACCCCGGGCGGGATACGCGGTCTTCCCCGACGAGTCCGCGACGGATCCGATCGGCGAGATCACGAGCGGCGCGCTCTCGCCGACCCTCGGCCACCCCATCGCCATGGCGTACGTCGACCCCGCGTCCGCCGCCTCCGACACCACCCTGTACGTCGACCTGAGGGGGAGCCGCCTCCCCGTCACGGTCGTCTCCCTCCCGTTCTACCGCCGGAAGAAGGACTGACATGACCGACGCACTCCCCGACGACCTGGGCTACACCGCCGAGCACGAGTGGGTCCGCATCGACGGCGACACCGCCACGATCGGGATCACCGACTACGCCGCGCAGCAGCTCGGCGACATCGTCTACCTCGACCTCCCGGACGAGGGAGCTGACGTGAGCTCCGGCGCCGTGGTCGGCGAGATCGAGTCCACCAAGTCCGTCGGCGAGCTCTTCTCGCCCCTGGACGGGACCGTGCTCGAGAAGAACGCCGACGCCGAGGCCGCGCCCGAGACCGTGAACGGCGATCCCTACGGCGCGGGCTGGCTGCTCAAGGTGCGCTTCGCCGAGCAGCCCGCGCTCCTGACGGCGGCCGAGTACGCCGCCCTGATCGGACGCTGACCGCATGACCGACGGCTTCGTCTCCCGCCACATCGGAACGGACTCGGCAGCTCAGGCGCGCATGCTCGAGACGCTCGGCTACGAGAGCGTCGACGCGCTGGTCCGTGCCGCCATCCCGACCGGGATCCAGCAGACCTCGTCGCTCGACGCCCTGCCCGTCCCCGCCTCGGAACGCGAGGCCCTCGCCGAGCTGCGGGCCCTCGCCTCCCTGAACCGGGTGAACCGCTCGTTCCTCGGCCTCGGCTACTACGACACCGTCACGCCGGCGGTGATCACGCGGTGCGTGCTCGAGAACCCCAGCTGGTACACCGCGTACACGCCGTACCAGCCCGAGATCTCGCAGGGCCGGCTCGAGGCCCTGATCAACTTCCAGACCATGGTCTCCGAGCTCACGGGCCTCGCCACCGGCAACGCCTCCATGCTCGACGAGGGCACCGCGGCCGTCGAGGGCATGCTCCTCGCGCGCCGCGCCAGCAGGTCGCGCTCGAACGTCTTCGTCGTCGACGCGGATGCGCTGCCGCAGACGCGCGCGCTCCTGGCCTCGCGGGCCGCGCCGGTGGGCATCGAGGTGGTCGAGGCCGATCTGTCCGGCGCCGAGCTGCCCCCGGTGCTGCACGACGCCTTCGGAGCGCTGGTCCAGTATCCCGGAGCGTCCGGCCGCGTGGCCGATCCCTCTGTGGTGATCGCCGCCGTGCACGCGGGCGGCGGCCTCGCGGTCGTCGCCGCCGACCTGCTGGCGATGACGCTGCTCACCCCTCCGGGCGAGCTCGGGGCCGACATCGCCGTCGGGACGTCCCAGCGCTTCGGCGTGCCCATGGGATTCGGCGGCCCGCACGCCGGGTACCTCGCCGTGCGCGACGGCCTCGAGCGGCAGCTGCCCGGGCGCCTGGTCGGCGTGAGCGTGGATGCGACGGGACGGACCGCCTATCGGCTCAGCCTGCAGACCCGTGAGCAGCACATCCGTCGCGAGAAGGCGACATCGAACATCTGCACCGCGCAGGTGCTCCTCGCCGTCATGGCCAGCATGTACGCGGTCTACCACGGCCCGGAGGGCCTGCGAGCGATCGCGGCTCGTGTCGCCTCCCACGCCCGCGCATTCGCCGGGCTGGTCCGGGCCGGCGGGCTCTCGACCGTGCACGACGCCTTCTTCGACACGGTGCTCGTCCGGGTGCCGGATGCGCGGGACGCCGTGGTCAGAGCCCACGACGCGGGTCTCCTGCTCCGACTGGTCGACGGGTCGACCGTCGGGGTGTCCTTCGACGAGACGACCGAACCCGCCGACGTCGCGGCGGTGGCGCGCGTGCTCACCGGCGACCCGACGACCGCGGCGACCGCGGGAGAGACGGAGGGCCTCGGCCTTCCCGCCGCCCTCGCCCGGACGTCGGCGTTCCTCGAGCACCCGGTCTTCGCGTCCCACCACTCCGAGACGAGCATGATGCGCTACCTCAAGCGCCTCGCCGACGCCGACTACGCGCTCGACCGCGGCATGATCCCGCTCGGATCGTGCACGATGAAGCTCAACGCCGCCACGGAGATGGAGGCGATCACATGGCCGGAGTTCGCGGGCGTCCATCCGTTCGCTCCGGAGAGCGACGTCGCGGGCCACCTGCAGCTGATCGACCAGCTCGAGCGCTGGCTGGCCGAGGTGACCGGGTACGACTCCGTGTCGCTTCAGCCGAACGCGGGCAGTCAGGGTGAGCTCTCCGGGCTCCTCGCCATCCGGGAGTACCACCGGTCGCGCGGCGACGAGGGCCGGACGGTCTGTCTGATCCCGTCGAGCGCTCACGGCACGAACGCCGCCTCGGCGGTGCTCGCGGGCATGCGCGTGGTCGTGGTGGCCTGCGACGACCTCGGCAACGTCGACCTCGACGACCTGCGGGCCAGGATCGCGGAGCATGCCGACGCGCTCGCCGCCCTCATGGTGACCTACCCGTCCACCCACGGCGTCTACGAGCACGACATCGCGGAGATCTGCCGTCTCGTCCACGCCGCCGGCGGTCAGGTGTACATCGACGGCGCGAACCTCAACGCCCTCCTGGGCTTTGCGCGGTTCGGGGACCTCGGCGGAGACGTCTCGCACCTCAACCTGCACAAGACGTTCTGCATCCCCCACGGCGGGGGAGGTCCGGGCGTCGGACCGGTCGCCGCGAAGGCTCACCTGGCTCCATTCCTCCCGGGGCATGCGTTCGCTCAGCACGCCGAGCACGCCTCGCTCGAGCTGGGCACGGTCGTGCACGGCGGTCCGACGGTGTCGGCGGCGCCCTACGGCAGCCCGAGCATCCTGCCCATCAGCTGGGCGTACGTCCGGATGATGGGGGCCGACGGCCTCCAGCGTGCGACGGCGGCCGCCGTGCTGTCGGCGAACTACCTCGCCGCGCGCCTCCGCGACGCGTTCCCGGTCCTCTACACCGGCGATGCGGGACTCGTCGCTCACGAGTGCATCCTCGACCTGCGCGAGCTGACCCAGCGGACCGGGGTGACCGTCGACGACGTCGCCAAGCGCCTCATCGACTACGGCTTCCACGCGCCGACGATGAGCTTCCCCGTCCCGGGGACGCTCATGGTGGAGCCGACCGAGAGCGAGGACCTCGCCGAGCTCGATCGGTTCGTGGAGGCGATGCTCGCGATCCGCGCCGAGATCGTCCGCGTCGCGTCGGGGGAGTGGCCGGTCGAGTCGAGCCCCCTGCGGCACGCGCCCCACACGGCGGAGTCGATCGCGGTCGACGACTGGTCGATGCCGTACGACCGCACGACGGCGGTGCATCCGGTGCCGACGCTGGTCAGGGGCAAGTACTGGCCGCCGGTCCGACGGATCGATCAGGCGTACGGCGACCGGAACCTGTTCTGCGCCTGTCCGCCGCCCGACGCGTTCGAGTGACGCGGCACGGGCGCGGGGAGTCGCCGCCGCCGTTTGATATCGTGCAGCCCATGCGCCTGCCTCGACGAAGCCTGCTCGCCCTCGCCGCTCTCGCGACGATCGGCGCTCCGGTGCTGATCGGCGCGACGGCGGCGAACGCCGACCCCGTCTACTCCGAGGGGTCGTGCGTGATCTCCCGGACCGTCGACAACGGCCCGGGGGCGGCGCAGTGCGCCGGCGCCGACCTGAGCGGCGAGAAGCTCGCGGAGGCCGACTTCACGAACGCCGATCTCACGGGCGCCTCCTTCGTGGACGGCGACGTCCAGGGCGCGGTCTTCACCGGCGCGAACCTCGCGGGGACGGACTTCAGCGGAGCGCGGGTGGTCGGCGCCGACTTCTCGGGCGCGGGCATCGTCCCGGCCTCGATCGACGTGCCCGCCACGTCACCCGACGGTGCCGCGGTCACCTGGACCGTGTCCCCGCCCGCGGGGATGACCGTCGACGGCTGCTCGATCGTCGGGGCCCCCGTCGACCCGGGCGCGACCTTCCCGATCGGCACGTCGGGCATCCTCTGCACGATCTCCACCTCGTCCGACAAGGGGACCGCGTCGGCGGTGATCGTCGTCAACGTCACGGCGCAGGCGACCGCGACGCCGACGATCGCCCCGCTGTTCAGCGACACGCCGGCCGCGGCGCCGTCGTCCTCCTCGACGGGCTCGGGCGGGACGCCGAACTGGCTCATGATCGGCGGCTTCGTCGGCGGCGCCGTCGTCGTGGCCGGCGGCATCGCCGCGCTCGTCGTGTCGAACAGGCGGGGCCGGGCCGAGTAGCCCGCCTGATCGTCCCGGCGGAGACGTCAGCCGAACAGGCCCGGGAAGAGCTGCAGGGCGAGCGGATACCCCACGAACGACACGATGTCGATGATCCAGTGGGCCACCACGAGGGGCATGACCCGTCCCCACCGGCGGTAGCACCATCCGAAGACCACTCCCATGACGACGTTGCCGAAGAACGGCCCGATGCCCTGGTAGAGGTGATAGCTTCCGCGCAGCACCGCCGACGCGAGGATGATGCGCCACTCGCCCCAGCCCAGCTGTCGCAGCCTCGTGAAGAGGTACCCGACGACGATGACCTCCTCCTGGAGTGCGGCACGCAGCGCCGCGAGGATGAGGACGGGCACGGTCCACCAATAGGTGTCGAGCGGCGAGGGCACCACGGTGACGGTGAAGCCCAACTGCCGTCCGACGACGTAGAGCAGGATGCCGGGCACGCCGATCACCGCGACCAGGAGCCAGCCGCGACCGAGATCGCTCCACGGCCTCCGCAGGTCGAACCCCAGCCTCCGGAACGGGCTCCCGCCCGAGATCGCCAGCAGGTAGAGCGCGAGGGCGACCGGCACGAGGTCGAAGCCGATCGCCAGGAGCTGATAGACGAGGTCGAAGACGGGCCGGTCGCTGAGGGAGCCGTTGATGGTGGCGGTCTGTCCTGAGAGCGGCGTCTCGGCGGTGAGTCGCTGCACGATCTGGACGATCGAGTAGACCGCGGATGCGCCGAGCGAGACCCCGAGCACGAGGGCGATCTCCGTCCACAGCCGACGCCTGCGGAGATGGGCCCATCGGGATGCTCGAGTCATGGATTCACTTTTCTTGCGTGAGGCGCGGAATCCACGCATCGGCTGTGGAGGGTCCACAACATTCTGCTGGAATTCGTTTCGTCTCTGTAACTTTCTCCGGCGCTATTTGATCTGTGCGCACCCCCCACCTAGGGTACTTCTCTAGGTTGCGGCCCCCG
Source organism: Cnuibacter physcomitrellae (assembly GCF_014640535.1). Lineage (NCBI taxonomy): Bacteria > Bacillati > Actinomycetota > Actinomycetes > Micrococcales > Microbacteriaceae > Cnuibacter > Cnuibacter physcomitrellae. Next base: position 883,967 of record NZ_BMHD01000001.1, on the reverse strand, counting down.
ATCGGGGCTGCGCCATGCCCCCACTTGCACAGGAGGAAAATTGAAGATTCGACGGATAGGGGTCGGCGTCATCGCGCTGGCCGCGGCGAGCGCTCTCGCCCTGTCCGGATGCGCCACCGGCTCATCCGACAGTTCCTCGGGCAGCTCGTCCGCGGTGATCACCACGAACGGCTCCGAGCCTCAGAACCCGCTGATCCCCACCAACACCAACGAGACCGGCGGTGGCAAGATCCTCGACGCGATCTTCGCGGGTCTGGTGTACTACGACGCGACCGGTGCTCCCCAGAACGATCTGGCCGACAGCATCACGACCGACGACTCGAAGACCTTCACCATCAAGATCAAGGACGGCGAGACGTTCTCCGACGGCAGCCCCGTCACGGCGAACTCCTTCGTCGACGCCTGGCAGTACGGTGCGCTCCTGTCGAACAACCAGCTGAACAGCTACTTCTTCGAGGACATCGAGGGCTTCAGCTACGACGAGGACAGCCCGCTCACGGGCCTGAACGTCGTCGACGACCAGACCTTCACGGTCACGCTGAAGGAGGCGCGCTCCGACTTCCCGCTGCGCCTCGGCTACTCGGCGTTCTACCCGCTGCCCGAGTCCGCCTTCAAGGACATGGACGCGTACGGCCAGAACCCGATCGGCAACGGTCCCTACAAGCTCGCCAGCGACACCGCCTGGCAGCACAACGAGAAGATCGACCTCGTCCCGAACGAGTCGTACAACGGAGGCCGCAAGGCGAAGAACGGCGGGCTCAGCATCGTCTTCTACGCCACGCAGGACGCCGCGTACTCCGACCTGCTCGGCGGCAACCTCGACGTCCTCGACGCCGTCCCGGACAGCGCCTTCGGCACCTACCAGTCCGACCTCGGTGACCGCGCGGTCAACCAGCCGGCCGCGATCTTCCAGTCGTTCACGATCCCGGAGCGCCTCGCGCACTTCGGCAACGACGAAGAGGGCAAGCTGCGCCGCGCGGCGATCTCGATGGCGATCAACCGTCCCGAGATCACCCAGGTCATCTTCCAGGACACCCGTACCCCGGCCTCCGACTTCACCTCGCCGGTGATCGACGGCTGGAGCGACTCGCTCGAGGGTGCTGACGTCCTGCAGTACAACCCGGACGAGGCGAAGAAGCTGTGGGCCCAGGCCGACGCCATCTCGCCGTGGTCGGGCACCTTCCAGATCGCGTACAACGCGGACGGCGGCCACCAGGGCTGGGTCGACGCCGTGGCGAACAGCATCAAGAACACCCTCGGGATCGACGCCTCCGGCGCTCCGTACCCGACGTTCGCCGAGGCTCGCACCGCGATCACCGACCGCTCCATCCAGACCGCGTTCCGCACCGGATGGCAGGCCGACTACCCGGGTCTCTACAACTTCCTCGGACCGTTGTACGCGACCAACGCCTCCTCGAACGACGGCGACTACTCGAACCCCGAGTTCGACCAGCTGCTGCAGGAGGGCGCGGCCGACTCCGACCTCGCCGCCGCGAACGAGAAGTTCCAGCAGGCCCAGGAGGTGCTCCTCAAGGACCTCCCGGCGATCCCGCTCTGGTACTCGAACGTGACCGGTGGTTACGGCGAGAACGTCCAGAACGTCCAGTTCGGCTGGAACTCGGTGCCGCTCTACTACGAGATCACCAAGAACTAGCATCACCAGCACGGGGGCGGCAGCGACAGCTGCCGCCCCCGTCCTGCGTGTGCCAGGGACGCTCACGAGGCGTACCCTGTCCCTTTGAACTCTGGCTCTTCCAACCCAAGATTGGCCCCCCACCCCATGTCCACCTCTGAGAAGGGCGCCGCGTAGCAGATGGCCGGCTACATCCTCAGGCGTCTTCTGCAGGCGATCCCCGTCCTGCTGGGAACGACGTTCCTCATCTACTTCATGGTCTTCGCGATGCCCGGAGACCCCCTCCTCGCCCTGTTCGGCGACAAGACCCCCAACCCGGCTCTGCTCGCGCAGCTGCGAGCCGAGTACCACCTCGACCAGCCGTTCATCGTGCAGTACTTCCTGTACCTGGGCGGGATCTTCGTCGGCGACTTCGGCACCTCCTTCTCGGGGGAGCCGGTCACGCAGATCCTGGCTCGGACCTTCCCGGTCACGATCCAGCTCGCGATCCTCGCCCTCGCGATCGAGTTCATCGCCGGTGTGCTGATCGGCCTCGTGTCGGGCCTCCGCAAGGGCAAGCTGTTCGACGCGACCGCCCTCGTGGTCAGCCTGATCCTCATCTCGCTGCCCATCTTCGTGATCGCGTTCGTCGCGCAGTTCGTGTTCGGGATCCAGCTGGGATGGGCGAGGACGACGGTGTCCACCGGTGCTCCCATCCAGGACCTCATCCTCCCGGCGTTCGTGCTGGCGAGCATCTCCTTCGCTCAGATCGTGCGACTGACGAGGTCGTCGGTCATCGAGACCTCGGGGCTCGACTTCGTGCGCACGGCCTACAGCAAGGGTCTGTCGCGCCGTCGCGTCGTGCCGGTGCACATCCTGCGCAACTCGCTGATCCCCGTCGTCACCTATGCGGCGACCGACTTCGGCGTGCTCCTGGTGGGCGCCACGGTGACGGAGGGCATCTTCAACGTGCCCGGTGTCGGCCGCACGCTCTACCAGGCGATCATCCGAGGCGAAGGACCCACGGTCGTGTCCTTCGTGACCGTGATGGTGCTCATCTACCTGGTCGTCAACCTGATCGTCGACCTGCTCTACGGCCTTCTCGACCCGAGGATCCGCTATGTCAAGTAACACACCGACCCGGTCCGCGAATCACTACGTCGCACCGCTGGAGGAGACCCCTCTCGTCGCGGTCGACGCCGTCAAGGTCGCTGAGAAGCCGAGCAACCTCTGGATCGACGCCTGGCGCGACATGCGCCGCCGGGTGATGTTCTGGATCTCGGCCGCGATCATCCTGCTCGTCGTCATCGTCGCGCTGTTCCCCGGGCTCTTCACGCAGACGCCGCCTAACGACGACTGCTTCCTCTCGAACAGCAACGGCGGGCCTACCGACGGCCACCCCCTCGGGTACACCAAGCTCGGCTGCGACATCTACTCGCGCATCATCCACGGCACCAGCACGTCGCTGTCCGTCGGGATCATCGTGATCATCCTCACCACCGTGCTGGGGATCCTGTTCGGCATGTTCGCGGGCTACTACGGCGGCTGGATCGACTCGGTGCTCTCCCGTGCGGGCGACATCTTCTTCTCGATCCCCTACATCCTCGCCGCCGTGGTGATCATGAGCGTGTTCTCGGCCTACCGGAACGTGTTCGTCATCTCCCTGGCGATCGGCATCTTCGCGTGGCCCTCCACAGCGAGGGTGTTGAGAGCGGAGATCCTCAGGGTGAAGAACTCCGACTACGTGATGGCCTCCCAGGCCCTCGGCGTGTCCCGCTTCCGCATCCTGATCCGGCACGTGCTGCCGAACTCGATCGCCCCGGTGATCGTGGTGACGACCATCTCGCTCGCCGCAGCGATCGTGGCCGAGGCGACGCTGTCGTTCCTCGGAGTCGGCCTGCCCAACTCGACGATGTCGTGGGGCAACGACATCAGCGCGGCTCAGACCGACCTGCGCACCGCGCCGCAGACCCTCATCTACCCCTCCATCGCGCTGTCGATCACCGTGCTGAGCTTCATCATGCTCGGCGAGGTGGTCCGCGACGCGCTCGACCCGAAGGCGAGGGCTCAGCGATGAGCGACCAGACCGGCAAGCCGCTGCTCGAGATCAAGGGTCTCGAGGTCGGCTTCAGGAACCAGGGCGGGGTCGTCCCCGCCGTCCGTGGCGTCGACATCACCCTCAACGCGGGCCAGACCCTCGCGATCGTGGGGGAGTCGGGGTCGGGCAAGTCCACGACCGCGCACGCGATCATCAACCTGCTCCCCGGGACGGGCGCCATCACCGGCGGCAAGGTCTTCTTCGACGGTCAGGACCTCACGGCCCTGAACGAGAAGCAGATGGAGGACGTCCGCGGCAAGCTGATCGGCTTCGTCCCGCAGGACCCGATGTCGAACCTCAACCCGGTGTGGAACATCGGCTTCCAGGTCGAGGAGACGATCCGCGCCAACGGCATCGCGACCGGCAAGCGCGAGGTGAAGCAGCACGCGATCCAGGTGCTCAAGGAGGCCGGCCTCGCCGACGCCGACAAGCGCATGAAGCAGTTCCCGCACCAGTTCTCGGGCGGCATGCGCCAGCGCGTGCTGATCGGCATCGGCCTGTCGTCGCGTCCGAAGCTGCTCATCGCCGACGAGCCCACCTCGGCGCTCGACGTCACCGTGCAGCGGAAGATCCTCGACCACCTCGAGACGCTGACGCGCGACATCGGCACGGCACTGCTGTTCATCACGCACGACCTCGGCCTCGCCGCCGAGCGCGCCGAGCAGCTGGTCGTCATGTACAAGGGCCAGATCGTCGAGTCCGGCCCGTCCCGCGAGATCCTGCAGAACCCGCTGCACCCGTACACGCAGCGTCTGGTGGCCGCGGCGCCGAGCCTCGCTTCGCGCCGCATCCAGTCGTCGGCGAAGACGATCAGCGACCTCGACTACGCACGCACCAAGGTGACCGAGGGCGTCGATCTCATCGCTGCTGCGGAGGAGCGCGTCGCGCACCAGCCGAAGGAGCGTCGTCCGAACGCCATCGAGGTCACCGACCTCACGAAGGTGTACAAGCTGCGCGGGGTCAAGGGCTCGGCGGCCAACCTCACGGCGTCCGACAAGGTCTCGTTCGCGATCGAGCGCGGCACGACGACGGCGCTCGTGGGCGAGTCGGGGTCGGGGAAGTCGACCGTGGCGAAGATGATCCTCAAGCTCGAGGAGCCCACCAGCGGCTCCATCAAGATCGGCGGCGAGGACATCTCGGGCCTCAAGGGCAAGCAGCTGCTCGCCCTGCGTCGCAAGATGCAGCCCGTCTTCCAGGACCCGTACGGCTCGCTCGATCCGCTCCGCAACATCGGCAACACGATCGCCGAGCCGCTGCAGACCCACAAGGTGGGCGACGCCGCGTCGCGGAAGGCCCGTGTGAAGGAGCTGCTCGACCAGGTCGCGCTGCCCCAGACGCTGATCACCCGCTACCCGAGCGAGCTCTCCGGCGGACAGCGTCAGCGTGTGGCGATCGCCCGCGCGCTCGCGCTCAAGCCCGAGATCGTGGTGCTCGACGAGGCGGTCTCCGCGCTCGACGTGCTGGTGCAGGCTCAGATCCTCCAGCTGCTCGCCGAGCTGCAGGAGGAGCTGGAGCTGACGTACCTCTTCATCACGCACGACCTGGCGGTGGTCCGGGTGATCGCCGACAACGTCGCCGTGATGCAGCACGGACGCATCGTGGAGGCGGCGACCACCGACGAGGTCTTCGACTCGCCCAAGGAGCAGTACACTAGGGAGTTGCTGAACGCCATCCCCGGTGCGAACATCGCCCTCGGCGTCTAGCCCGCGGGCGCAGCCGCCCGCTCTCGCATCTCGAGTCCGCGGGTGGCCGTGCCACTGAGCGGGTTCATGACTCCAAGGAACTCAACTCATGGCACTGGCCACCCGCGCAGACCTGCGCAACGTCGCGATCGTCGCCCACGTCGACCACGGCAAGACCACCCTCGTCGACGCGATGCTCAAGCAGACGAACTCGTTCGACGCGCACTTCGAGGCCGACGACCGGATGATGGACTCGAACGACCTCGAGCGTGAGAAGGGCATCACGATCCTCGCCAAGAACACGGCGATCTCGTACAACGGCGTCCACGCGGGCGACACCCCGATCACGATCAACGTCATCGACACGCCGGGCCACGCCGACTTCGGCGGGGAGGTCGAGCGCGGTCTGTCCATGGTCGACGGCGTGGTGCTGCTCGTCGACGCGTCCGAGGGTCCGCTCCCGCAGACCCGCTTCGTGCTCCGCAAGGCGCTCGAGGCGAAGCTGCCCGTCATCCTGCTGGTCAACAAGACCGACCGCCCGGATGCCCGCATCGACGAGGTCGTCGGCGAGGCCCAGGACCTCCTGCTCGGCCTCGCGTCCGACCTGGCCGACGACGTGCCCGACCTCGACCTCGACGCCATCCTCGACGTCCCGGTGGTGTACGCCTCCGGCCGCAACGGCGCCGCGAGCCTGAACAAGCCCGAGAACGGGTCGCTGCCCGACAACGACGACCTCGAGCCGCTGTTCGGCGCGATCCTCGAGCACATCCCGGCGCCGACGTACGACGACGAGGCGCCCCTGCAGGCGCACGTCACCAACCTCGACGCGTCGCCGTTCCTCGGCCGCCTCGCGCTGCTGCGCGTCTTCAACGGCACCATCAAGAAGGGCCAGCAGGTCGCCTGGGTCAAGCACGACGGATCCGTGCAGAACCAGCGCATCACCGAGCTGCTCATGACCAAGGCGCTCACGCGCTTCCCGACCGAGTCCGCGGGCCCCGGCGACATCGTCGCCATCGCGGGCATCGAGGAGATCACGATCGGCGAGACCATCGCCGACCCGGAGGACGTCCGTCCGCTCCCGGCCATCGTCGTCGACGAGCCGGCGATCTCGATGACCATCGGCACCAACACCTCGCCGCTCGTCGGCAAGGTGAAGGGGCACAAGCTCACCGCCCGCATGGTGAAGGACCGTCTCGACCGCGAGCTGGTCGGAAACGTGTCGCTCCGGGTCCAGGACATCGGCCAGCCCGACGCGTGGGAGGTGCAGGGCCGCGGTGAGCTGGCGCTGGCCATCCTCGTCGAGAACATGCGCCGGGAGGGGTTCGAGCTGACCGTGGGCAAGCCCCAGGTGGTCACGAAGGTCGTCGACGGCAAGACCCTCGAGCCCTACGAGCACCTCACGATCGACGCACCCGAGGAGCACCTCGGCGCGATCACGCAGCTCCTCGCCGCGCGCAAGGGCCGCATGGAGAACATGTCGAACCACGGCACGGGCTGGGTGCGCATGGAGTTCATCGTGCCCTCCCGCGGCCTCATCGGGTTCCGTACCGAGTTCCTCACCATCACGCGCGGCACCGGCATCGCGAACGCGATCTCGCACGGCTACGACGAGTGGGCCGGGCAGATCGTGACCCGCAACAACGGCTCGATCGTGGCCGACCGCGCGGGTGTCGTGACGCCGTTCGCCATCATCGGCCTCCAGGAGCGCATGACGTTCTTCGTGAACCCCACCGAGGAGGTCTACGAGGGCATGGTCATCGGCGAGAACTCGCGCGCCGACGACATGGACGTGAACATCACCAAGGAGAAGAAGCTCACCAACATGCGCTCCTCCACGGCCGACACGTTCGAGTCGATGACTCCGAGCCGCCAGCTCTCCCTCGAGGAGTGCCTCGAGTTCGCCCGCGAGGACGAGTGCGTCGAGGTGACCCCCGAGACCGTGCGCATCCGCAAGGTCGAGCTCGACGCCCAGGCCCGCGCGCGCAACACCGCCCGCCTCAAGCGCCAGGCGTAGCAGGTCCAAGGTCGCGAAGGCTCTTAGCCGGGTCCGTGTTCGCGCACAGATCTCCGTGCATATCTTGGCCTGGCCCCCATGCGGGGGCCAAAAGTGCAAGGCTCTGACCAGTTCCTGAATCTGAGGGAAGGGGTAGGCCATGATGACGACCAATGAAGCGAAGGCGTTGGACCTTGCTGATGCGAGCGGCGTGGATGGGTCAGTGGGTCATCGCAGGAGACGCCGACGGGGCTGGATGGCTGCTGTGGGCGCCACACTTGCCGCGCTATTCACTGCGACGGCCACGGCTCCGGCATCAGCGAGTGATCTGACGGTCGTGTCGGTGGGAACGTCGAGTCTGGTCAGCGGAAACACCGACTACCAGGACTATGGGACGACCTTCACCCTTGCGGTAGTCGGGCATTGGAGTGGTCACACCCTTGAGTCGATCGACATCTGCTCGGGTGCGCTGGGAGATCTGGACACCATCTATGTCAACGCTCTGGCATATACGCAGGATGGGACCACCGTCGAGCTGGGTGCGAAGGATGTGGTCTCCACTGATTGCCAGAGCTGGTCGATCGGGACGTCATACACGCCTGCCAGCGATGGCGAGCTTGTGCGCATCTGGGCGGACGTGACGTACGCTGCCGGTCAGCACCGTCAGACGGTCAGCTTCGTCCAATAGGGCGGGGCCCCAGAGTATGACTCTCGCCACACTGCTGGCCTTTCGCAAGCGCATGCGTATGGCGAAAGGCCAGGAGTGTGGCGAAAGGCGTCTCTAGGCGAAGAGGGAGGCGCCGGGGAAGCTGCCCGTGCGGGCGCCCGGGGGGATCGCCCAGATGCCGCTGCCCACATGGCGGACGTACTCGTTCATCGCGTCGTTCTTCGCCAGGTTCTCCTGGATGGGGATGAACTGGGTCCGCGGGTCGCGCTGGTAGGCGATGAAGAAGAGCCCGGCGTTGAGGCGTCCGAGGTCGTCGTTGCCGTCGACGAAGTTGTAGCCGCGGCGCAGCAGCTGCGCTCCGGAGTTCTGATCCGGATGCGCCAGGCGCACGTGGGAGTCGGCCGCGATGAGCGGCTTGCCGCCCTGGCCGGTGGCGGAGAAGTCGGGAGCGGTGAACTCGGTTCCGCCGGAGTACGGCGCCCCCTCGCCCTTCGTGCGGCCGATGACGGCCTCCTGCTCGCGGAGGGAGGTGCGGTCCCAGGTCTCGATCGTCATGCGGATCTTGCGGGCGACGAGATAGGAGCCGCCGTCCATCCACGACGGACCGTCGCCGGGCTGAGCCCAGACCTGTGCGTCGACCGTGGTCCGGTCCTCGGCCTTGATGTTGGCCGTGCCGTCCTTGAAGCCGAACAGGTTCCGCGGGGTCTGCTGCGCCGTGCTGGTCGAGCTCGTCCGGCCGAAGCCCAGCTGCGACCAGCGCAGGGCGGCCCGGCCGAAGGCGATCCGCGACAGGTTGCGGATGGCGTGCACCGCGACCTGAGGGTCCTCGCTGCAGGCCTGGATGCAGAGGTCGCCACCCGTCAGAGTCTCGACGAGCGCGTCGGCGGGGAAGTGCGGCAGGTCGACGAGGGCCTCGGGCCGCTGGGAGGCGAGCCCGAACCGGTCGGTGCCGTCGGCCGAGGTGAACAGGCTCGGACCGAATCCGAAGGTCAGGGTGAGCCCGGAGGCGGGCAGACCGAGTGCCTCGCCCGTGTCGTCCGGCGGAGCGTCGTAGGGGCCGTTCACGGCCCCGTACCTGCCGGCGGGTGTCCCCGCCGTCATCAGCGCTGCCGCGTCCGCCCAGTCCTGGAGGAGCCCGACGAGGTCGTCGCGCGAGATGTCGGCGACGTCGAACGAGGCGAAGTGGAGCCGATCCTGGGCGGGGGTGACGATGCCGGCCTGGTGGTCGTCGTAGAACGGGTAGACGGTGGCCGCGGTGGCCGTCCCGCCACCCGCCGAGGCGGAGACCGCCTGGCCCACGGCGAACGTGGCACCGGCGCCGAGACCGGCGCCGAGCAGGCCCGCACCGAGCCCGAAGAGCCCGCGGCGGGAGAGGCCGCGGGCTTCGGGTTCCTGGTCGTCGTGCTCGGGCACGTCGTCGATCGTAGTCGTCAGCCGACCAGCGTCGCGGTGAGCTGGCTGAGCGGCTCGCTCAGCGCGTTGACCTGGTCTGCGAGCTGCTTGACCTGCTCGGTGGTCAGGTCGTTGTAGTACACGAACCCGCTGTCGAGGCTGCCGTACGTCGCGAGGGTGCTCTGCAGCGTCTGGAACCGCTGGTCGATCTCGTCGACGAGCTTCGGGTCCTTCTCGAGGGCGATGTCGCGGACGCCCTCGTAGGCGACCTTCGCGCCCTCGAGGTTGGCCTGGAAGTCCCACAGGTCGGTGTGCGACCAGATCTCCTCCTCGCCGGTGATCTTGCCGCTGGCGACCTCCTCGAGCAGGCCGATGGCCCCGTTGGAGATGGCGTCGATCGTCACCGTGTACGACGGGTCGTGCACGGCGTCGTACAGCTCCTGCGTGTTGTCGCGCAGCTTGTCGGCGTACATCGTGCGCTGGTCCTGGGTCAGCGGGGTGTACTCCACGCCACCGTTCTCCGCGGCGGTCGGCGGGAAGAGGTCCTTCTCGATCCGGTGCCATCCGGTCCACTCGTCGCCCTCGGCGACATCGGCCTCGCGGAAGTCGATCTCCGGGTCGAGGTCGCCGAACGACTCCGCGACGGGCTCGATGCGCTCGTAGTTCGCCCGGGTGATGGCGTAGAGCGAGCGGGCGGTGGCGTCGTCGCCGGACGTGTAGGCGTCGAGGAACGTGTCGGTGCCGGTCACGAGCTGGGCGACCTGGTCCTTGACGTACGCCACGTAGTTGGTCGCCGCCTGGTCGACCTGCGCCTGCAGGTCCCCGTCGAGCTCGACACGATCGCCGCTGACGGTGAACGCGGCCTTGCCGACGCCGTCGCCGACCATGCCCGGCTTGCAGACGGTGTAGTAGTCGCCGGGCTGCGCCTGCACCACGAGGTCGCGCGAGATGCCGGGGCCGACGTTCTCGACCTCGCCCACGATGCGCAGGCCGTCGTCTCCCAGCAGGTAGAACTCGGTCACCTGGTCGCCGGAGTTCGTCACCGAGAAGGTGAGCGTGCCGCTCGTCGCGCTGTCGGCGGAGACCGTGCAGGAGTCGGCCGAGCTGTCGACGGTGATCGCGCCCGCCGCGTCGGAGGACGACGGGTTGTTGGGCACGCAGCCGGCGAGGGCGAGGAGGACGACGCCGGCGCCGCCCGAGGCGAGGAGGGGCTTGAGGTTCACGGATGCTCCAGGTGAGGGGTGGTCGAGGTGCTGGGGGTGGTGGCCGCAGCGGCGGGTGCTGTTCCCGCGGGTGCTGCGGTCGCGGAGTCGCCGGCCGATCGCGATCCCGGCTTCCGGAAGGCGAGGACGAGGAACGCGGCCATTGTGGGGACGAAGTAGACGGTCCACGCGATCGCCTCGAGCCAGGTCGTGGCCGGCGAGAAGTTGAAGACGCCCTTCAGGAGGGTGCCGTACCAGCTGTCCGGCGGGATCGCGGCGCTGACGTCGAAGGCCAGCGCGCCGAGCCCCGGCAGGATGCCGGCCTCCTGCAGGTCGTGCACCCCGTAGGACAGCACGCCCGCGGCGACGAGGATGAGGAACACGCCCGACCAGGCGAAGAAGCGGGCGAGGTTGATCCGCACCATGCCGCGGTAGATCAGCCAGCCGAGCACGACCGCGAGGAGGATGCCGAGCAGCGCGCCGACGAGGGGGAGGAGCGTCTGCCCGGTGGCCTGGGCCGCGGCCCAGATGAACAGGGCCGTCTCGATGCCCTCGCGCCCGACGGAGAGGAACGCGAGCAGGACCAGGCTCCACCCCGCGCCGACGAGGGCCTTGTCGATGTCGGCCTGCAGGGTGCCCTTGAGGTTCTTGGAGGTCCGCAGCATCCAGAACACCATCCACGTCACGAACCCGGTCGCGACGATGGAGAGGCTGCCTCCGATCGCCTCCTGCGCCTCGAAGGTGAGGCCGTAGGCGCCGAAGGTCAGGATCGCGCCGAGCCCCAGCGAGACGACGATCGCGATGCCGACGCCGAACCAGATGCGGACCAGCACGTCGCGTCGGTCGAGCTTGCGCACGTACGCGATGAGAATGCCGACGACGAGAGCGGCCTCGAGGCCTTCGCGGAGCCCGATGAGGAAGTTGGCGAGCACGGGGACCTGTTCTGCTGGGTGAGGGATGCCTACCTGAGGTAAGGCTTGCCTTAGGCGTAGCGACTCTAGACCGCGGACCGGATCTTTGTCCAGCGCGAACGACCACGGAGCGGAACGGGGGCGCCGAGGCTCCGGCCCGGCGCTCAGCAACCGCGGACTATCGTGGTCGAGTGCTGTCCGACGCCCCGCCCCCGGCCCCGCGTGCCTCGCTGTCCGCCCGGATCCTCGGGGGCATCGTCTCCCTGCTGCTCGGCGCCGTGTTCGGCGCTCTCGGGACTGTCGTCCACATGGTCACGATCTCCCTCGCCGGCTGGGAGGCGCCCCTCGGGCTCGTGCTCGCGCTGATCGCCCTCGCGCTCCTGCTGCTCGGCCTCCGGCTGAGCTTCGAGTCGCGGCTGTACTCGGTGCTGGGAGCCGTGGGCGCCCTCGGCGTGGTCGCCCTGTTCGTCCTCCCCAGCCAGGGCGGGTCGATCCTCATCACCGGGACGGGGGAGGGGCCCCTGTGGCTCTACGGGGCGGTGATCGTGGCTCTCGTCATCGTCGTCTGGCCCCGGTTCCGCCGCACGCCCGTGCGGTCGGGGCGACCCGATCCCTCGGCGTAGAATCGAAGAGCTGGACCTGAGAGGACCTGAACCACTGTGACCTATGTCATCGCCCTTCCATGCGTCGACGTCAAAGACCGCGCCTGCATCGACGAGTGCCCGGTCGACTGCATCTACGAGGGTGAACGGTCGCTCTACATCCACCCCGACGAGTGCGTCGACTGCGGCGCCTGCGAGCCGGTGTGCCCCGTCGAGGCGATCTACTACGAGGACGACCTCCCCGAGGAGTGGGCCGACTACTACAAGGCCAACGTCGAGTTCTTCGACGAGGTCGGTTCGCCCGGCGGCGCGGCGAAGGTCGGCGTGATCAAGTACGACCACCCGCTGGTGGCCGCTCTGCCCCCTCAGGGCGAGGGTCACTAGGTGGCGCTGGGCGCCCTGCCCGACTACCCGTGGGACGCCATGGCGCCCTTCGCCGCCCGGGCGGCCGCGCATCCTGACGGCCTCGTCGACCTCTCGATCGGATCGCCGGTCGACCCGACGCCCGACGTCGTCCGTCGAGCGCTCTCCGAGGCGACCGACGCGCACGGCTACCCCGCCACCGCCGGCACGCCCGCGCTGCGTCGCGCGATCGTGGACTGGTATGCGCGGCGCCGCGGCGTGACGGGCCTCGACGACGCCGAGGTGCTCCCGACGATCGGCTCGAAGGAGTTCGTCGCCTGGCTGCCCTTCATGCTGGGCCTCGGGCAGGGCGACGTCGTCGTGCATCCGCGTGCCGCCTACCCGACCTACGCCATGGGGGCGGTCATCGCCGGTGCCGAGTCCTTCGCCTCCGACGATCCCGCCGAGTGGCCCGAGGCCACCAGGCTCGTCTGGCTGAACAGCCCGGGCAACCCCGACGGCAGCGTGCTCGAGGTCGAGCAGCTGGTGGCCGCCGTGGCCCGGGCGCGAGAGCTCGGGGCCGTCGTCGTGGGCGACGAGTGCTACGCGGAGCTCGGCTGGGAGGGTCGGTGGGCCGACGAGCCGGTCCCGAGCGTGCTCGATCCTCGCGTGACCGGAGGCGACCTCACGGGGATCCTGGCCGCCTACTCGCTCAGCAAGCAGTCGAACCTCGCCGGCTACCGGGCCGCGTTCGCGGCCGGCGACCCCGCGCTCATCGCCCGGCTCCTCACCGTCCGGAAGCAGGCGGGGATGATGCCGCCCGCTCCCGTGCAGCACGCGATGACGGTCGCCCTCGGCGACGACGCCCACGTGGCCGAGCAGAAGGAGCGCTACCGCGCCAGGCGCGCGGTGCTCGCTCCGGCTCTCGAGCGCGCGGGGCTGCGCATCGACCGCAGCGAGGCGGGTCTCTACCTCTGGGCCACCGAGGGCGTCGACTGCTGGGACACCGTGTCGTGGCTCGCCGACCTCGGCGTCCTCGCGGGCCCGGGCGCCTTCTACGGCGACCACTTCCCGCAGCACGTGCGGTTCTCGCTCACCGCCACCGACGAGCGGATCCGCGCCGCGGCGGACCGCCTGGACGCCCGGCGACGTTCGTAGGCTTCCTCCAATGCCGCCCGCCCGTCTCGGGCGGATGCGACAGTAGGGTTTCCGTCGGTCTAGGCTGTATACGGGCTGACGTCACCGGGGGTCTCGATCCTTCGCGTCTGCTCGGCAATCACGCAGGAACACTCGAGGAGGCGCTGTGACTGACGCCGGTCAGACCGCGAACGACGCACCGAAGGCCACTCTGACCTACGAGGGCACGACCACCGAGCTGCCCGTGCTGAGGAGCGTCGACGGCGCGTCGGCGATCGACGTCTCGCGTCTGACGAAGGACACCGGCCTCACCACGCTCGACTACGGCTTCGTCAACACGGCGGCGGTGAAGTCGCGGATCACCTACATCGACGGGGATCAGGGCATCCTCCGCTACCGCGGGTACCCCATCGAGCAGGTGGCCAAGAGCCTGACCTATCTCGAGACCGCGTGGCTCCTCATCTACGGCGAGCTGCCGAGCGCCTCCGAGCTCGAAGCGTTCGACGAGCGCATCCGCCGTCACACCCTCCTCCACGAGGACCTCAAGCGCTTCTTCGACGCGCTGCCGTACGACGCGCACCCGATGTCGGTGCTCTCCTCGGGCGTCTCGGCGCTCTCGACCTACTACCAGGACTCGACCGACCCCCACAAGCCGGAGGACCTCGAGATCTCGACGATCCGCCTCCTGGCGAAGCTTCCCGTCATGGCGGCGTACGCGCACAAGAAGAGCATCGGCCAGGCGTTCCTGTACCCCGACAACTCGCTGAGCTTCGTCGACAACTTCCTGCGCCTGAACTTCGGCACCCTCGCCGAGCCGTACGAGGTGAACCCGGTGCTGTCGAAGGCGCTCGAGCGGCTCCTCATCCTCCACGAGGACCACGAGCAGAACGCGTCGACGTCGACGGTCCGTCTCGTCGGATCGACCGAGGCGAACATGTACGCCTCGATCTCGGCCGGGATCAACGCCCTCTTCGGGCCGCTCCACGGCGGGGCGAACGAGGCGGTGCTGACGATGCTCGCCCAGATCCGCGACTCGGGCGAGGGCGTGGAGAAGTTCGTCGAGAAGGTGAAGAACAAGCAGTCCGGCATCCGCCTCATGGGCTTCGGGCACCGCGTCTACAAGAACTACGACCCGCGGGCGAAGCTCGTCAAGGAGAGCGCCGACGAGGTGCTCGCGGCCCTGGGCGTCCAGGACGACCTGCTCGACATCGCCAAGGAGCTCGAGGGCATCGCCCTGGCCGACGACTACTTCAAGGAGCGGCGCCTCTACCCGAACGTCGACTTCTACACCGGCGTCATCTATAAGGCGATGGGCTTCCCCACGCGGATGTTCACGGTGCTGTTCGCGATCGGCCGCCTTCCCGGCTGGATCGCCCACTACCGCGAGATGTTCGACGACCCGCAGACGAAGATCGGCCGCCCGCAGCAGCTCTACGTCGGCTCGCCGCAGCGCGACCTCCCCGCTCGCTGAGCGGGCGGGCGAGCGCGTCAGGCGTGCAGGGCGGCGTTGAGCGTGATGCCCGAGCCCGAGCGCGAGACCGCCTCGACCGCGCCCGTGAGGGAGTTGCGGCGGAACAGGAGGTTCGGCACGCCGGACAGCTCGACGGCCTTCACCGTGCGCTCGTCGCCCCCGTCCTTCAGGACCACCTTGGTGCCCGCGGTGACGTAGAGGCCCGCCTCGACCACGGTGTCGTCGCCGATCGAGATGCCCACGCCCGCGTTGGCGCCGAGGAGGGCGCGGCGTCCGATGGCGACGCGCTGCGTGCCGCCGCCGGAGAGCGTGCCCATGATGGAGGCGCCGCCGCCGATGTCGGACCCGTCGCCCACGACGACGCCCTGGGAGATGCGGCCCTCGACCATCGACTGGCCGAGCGTGCCGGCGTTGAAGTTGACGAAGCCCTCGTGCATGACCACCGTGCCCGGTGCGAGGTGGGCGCCGAGGCGGACGCGCGATCCGTCCGCGATGCGCACGCGATCCGGCGTGACGTAGTCGAGCAGGCGCGGGAACTTGTCGACGGCGTAGGCCTGGATGCCCTCGCGAAGCAGCGGACGCCGCAGCCGGTCGATGTCGGCGGGATGCACGGGGCCGGCGTTCGTCCACACCACGTTCGGGAGGTGGGCGAAGATCCCGTCGAGGTTCAGCCCGTTCGGGGCGACCAGGAGGTGGGAGAGCGCGTGCAGGCGCAGGTAGGCGTCGGATGTCGACGCCGGGGGCGCGGCGAGCTCGATCGAGACGGTGACCGTCTCGACGGTGACCGCCCGACGGTCGTCGGGCACGGCCTGCGCGGCGAGGTCGGCGGGGATCCCGTCGCCGCTCGGGGCGACGCCCGTGGCCGGCGCGGGGAACCAGGTGTCGAGCACGCTGCCGTCGGAGGCGACGGTGGCGAGGCCGTGTCCCCACACGTGGGTGGGAGCGGGCGCGGTCGAGCTGAGCGTCTCTGAGGGCATGGATCCCATGCTAGAGGGAGCCCCCGCCTAGACTTGTCGGGTGCCAGACTTCGACCCCGCGCATCCGGTCCTCGACCTCTCGCTCTCGTCCACCGTGCTCACGCAGCAGCTGTGCGACATCCCGTCGGTCTCCGGCGACGAGGGCGTCATCGCCGACGCGATCGTCGCCGCCCTGGCGGATGCGCACCACCTGGAGATCGTCCGCGACGGCGACACGATCGTGGCGCGCACGAACCTGGGCCGTGACCAGCGCGTCGTCATCGCTGGGCACATCGACACCGTGCCGATCAACGGGAACGTGCCGACGAGGTACGAGACCCTCGACGGTGAGGAGTACCTCTGGGGCCGCGGCACCGTCGACATGAAGGCCGGGGTGGCCGTGCAGCTGAAGCTCGCCGCCGAGCTCACCGAGCCGAACGTCGACATCACCTGGATGTGGTACGACCACGAGGAGGTGTCGAACGAGCTCAACGGGTTGACCAGGCTCGCGCGCAACCGGCCCGACCTGTTCGCCGGCGACTTCGCGATCCTCGGAGAGCCGTCGAACTCCAGCGTCGAGGGCGGCTGCAACGGCAACCTCCGAGCCGAGATCCGCGCCTACGGCCTGAGGGCGCACTCGGCCCGTAGCTGGGTGGGCGACAACGCGATCCACAAGGCGGCGCCCGTGCTCGACACGCTGGCGGCGTACGAGCCGCGACAGGTCGAGGTCGACGGGCTCGTCTACCGGGAGGGGCTCAACGCCGTCGGCATCACGGGCGGGGTCGCGGGCAACGTCATCCCCGACGAGGTCATGGTTCACGTCAACTACCGCTTCGCACCGAACCGTTCCGGCGCCGAGGCCGAGGCGCACGTCCGCGAGCTGTTCCCCGGCTACGACGTCCGCATCGTCGACCTCGCGGAGGGCGCCCGACCGGGCCTCGACGCGCCGCTCGCGCAGCGGTTCCTGGAGGCGGTCGGCGGTGAGGCGAAGCCGAAGTACGGCTGGACCGACGTGGCGCGCTTCTCGGCGATGGGGGTGCCGGCGGTCAACTTCGGCCCCGGTGACCCGCTCAAGGCCCATGCCGACGACGAGCGGGTGCTCGTCTCGCAGATCGAGTCGTGCGAGCGGGCCCTGCGCGCCTGGCTGACCGCCTGAGCCCGGCACGGTGGCCTCGCGACTGGCGGTGCGCCTCCGCTCGACCCCGTGGTGGGCGAGGGTGGTGGTGGTCTGGCTCCTGACCAGGCTGCTGACGACCGCGATCATCCTGGTCATCGCGAGCACCCAGGAGCAGAATCCCTGGACCGGCCCTCATCCGCCCTACCTCGCCTACTCCGCGATCTGGGACGGCAACTGGTACAAGATCGTCTCCTTCTACGGCTACCCGTCGACCCTGCCGATCACCGACACGGGCCACGTCGGGGAGAACGCCTGGGCGTTCATGCCCGGATACCCGTTCCTGGTGTCGCTGCTCCGCTTCGCGACGGGCGGGCAGTGGGAGGTCCTGGCCCTCGGCGTCTCGGTGGTCTGCGGGCTCGCCGCCGCCCTCGTCTTCTATCGCCTGATGCGCCACGTGCTCGGGGCCGATGGTCAGGCGCTGTTCGCGGTGCTCCTGTTCTGCGTGGCTCCCGTCTCGCCGCTGCTCCAGCTGTCGTACGCCGAGTCGATGTACACGCTCCTGCTCGTCATCGCCCTCTACCTCGTGGTGCTGCGGCGCTACGGTTGGTTGTTCCTGGTGGTGCCCATCATGGCCTTCACCCGGCCGAGCGGGCTCGCCTTCGCCCTGTTCCTGGTGCTCCACACGGTCGTGCGGTTCGTCACCCGAGCCCGCGATCCCTATCCGCTGCGCCAGCGTGTCCTCACCTCGGTGCTCGCGGTCTACAGCGGTCTCCTCGGCCTCGCCTGGCCGGCGATCGCGTGGCTCGCCACCGGCGACCTGACCGCGTACACCGACACGGAGCTCGCCTGGCGGGCGCCCTACATCGGCTACGTCGAGCTGGTGCCCTTCACCGCGTGGTTCCAGGGCGGCAACTGGTGGCTCGGCGCGCCGCTCGGCGCCATCCTCGTGGTGGTCCTCATCGCCCTCTTCGTGGCGATCCTCTTCTCGCCCTGGGTGAAGCGGCTGGGCGTCGACCTGCGGCTCTGGGTCGGAGCCTACGGGGTCTACCTGCTGGCGGTCTTCTTCCCGCAGTCGAGCACCTTCCGCCTGCTGATGCCCATGTTCCCGCTCCTCGGCGCCGCGGCCGTCCCACGGTCGGTCGTGTTCCGCGTGCTCCTCGTGATCGTGAGCGTGGCTCTGCAGATCGGCTGGCTGCTGATCTGCTGGGCGGTCTACGGCGCCGACTGGACGCCGCCGTGATCCGCTTCGTGACGCGCGGCGGAGCGGCGGGTCGACCGGCCCGGTGAGCATGCGGGATAATGGAACCAGGACACGAAAGGGGAGCCGAATGGCGGCCATGAAGCCCAGGACCGGCGACGGACCGATGGAGGCAGTGAAGGAAGGACGCCTCATCATCGTGCGCGTACCTCTGGAAGGCGGGGGGCGTCTCGTCGTCTCCGTCAACGACGAGGAGGCGAAGGAGCTCCACGACGCACTCGCGGGGGTCGTCAGCCCCGCCTGACGGACAGCCTTCTCCGGCCCCGGTCGCCCTCTCGGGCGCCGGGGCCGTCGTCGTCCCCCCGGACGGCGGCGGCTACTGCGCCGGAGGGCGCTTCACGACCTGGAGCAGGCCGTCGCCGGCCGGCGACACCGCCGAGACGACGACGGCGGAGGCCGCCATCTCGCCGGCGAGCATCCGGAAGTCGCTCTCGACGTCGCCCCGTGAGGCGGGGTCGGCGACACGATCCTCCCAGAGGGCGTGGGGGATGAGCACCACCCCGCCGGAGCGCACGATCCGCAGCGCATGCTCGACGTAGTCGATGATCGAGGCCGGGTCGGCGTCGAGGAGGACGAGGTCGTAGGCGTCGTCGTTCAGGCGGGGCAGCACATCGGCCGCCTTGCCCGTGATGAGTCGGATGCGGTTGGGCGCGGCCCCGGCCTCGAGGAGCGCCGCGCGCGCGATCTGCTGGTGCTCGGCCTCGGTGTCGATCGAGGTGATCGTGGCCTCGGGCGAACCGTCGAGGAAGTACAGCGCCGAGACGCCCACACCCGTTCCGACCTCGACGATCGACGTCGCTCCCGTGGCCGCGGCGATCACGGCGAGCTGGCTCCCGATGGCGGGGGACACCGCCCGAACCCCCAGCTCGATCGAGTGGGCGCGCGCGGCGACCACCCCGGGGCGATCGACGACGACGTCGTCGGCGTACTTCCAGCTCGACTCTTTGCGTGACACAGGACCTCCGATCACCAGCTTAGGCAGTGCCCGTCACCACATCGGGGTGCCACGCGGGCCGGGGGAGCGGCCAGGCCACGGCGATAGGATGCAGGCATGTTCGGCCTGACCTTCGAGAAGCTGCTGCTGATCGGGGTCATCGCCGCCTTCGTCATCGGACCCCAGCGTCTCCCGGAGTACGCCGCCCGGCTCGCGGGCTTCGTACGCCAGCTGCGCGGCATGGCCGACGGCGCCAAGGAGCGCATGCGCGAGGAGATGGGGCCGGAGTTCGACGAGGTCGACTGGAAGAAGCTCGATCCGCGTCAGTACGACCCGCGACGCATCATCCGCGACGCCCTGCTCGAGGAGCCCGGATCCGCTGCGCCCGCGCCCGCGCTGAAGCCCGTGTCACGATCCGGGCCCGGGCCGGCGGCCGCGGCGGCGATGGCGCCCCTGGCCGAGGGCAAGCCCGTCACCCCCGGC
This sequence comes from Cnuibacter physcomitrellae, assembly GCF_014640535.1. Lineage (NCBI taxonomy): Bacteria > Bacillati > Actinomycetota > Actinomycetes > Micrococcales > Microbacteriaceae > Cnuibacter > Cnuibacter physcomitrellae. Next base: position 864,110 of record NZ_BMHD01000001.1, on the reverse strand, counting down.
GGGCCGTCCGACGTGCGGGGTGTGCCCTTCGACGCCGAGGCGACCTGAGCCGACCGGCGACCTGAGCCGACCGGCGACCCGAGCCGACCGGCCGGCCGTCGCTACGCGCGCGAGAACGGCAGGGAGCGGCCCGCGAGGCCCCGGCCGCGCGCAGCGAGGCGGTCCGCGACCGCGGCGATCGCGAGTGCGGCCGGATCGGCGGGGGCGGCGACCACGACGGGGACACCGGCATCGCCGCCCGTGCGCAGGGCGACGCTGATCGGCACGGACGCGAGCAGCGGCACCTCGGTGCCCGTGGTCCGGGTGAGCCTGTCGGCGACGAGCTCGCCCCCGCCCGAGCCGAAGATCTCGAGCGTCGACCCGTCGGGTTGCGGCAGCCCGGCCATGTTCTCGATGACGCCGAAGACCGTCTGACCGGTCTGGGCGGCGACGAGGCCCGATCGCTCGGCGACCTCGGCCGCGGCCGCCTGCGGGGTGGTCACGACGAGGACGTCGGCGTTCGGCAGCAGCTGGCCGACCGAGATGGCGATGTCGCCGGTGCCCGGCGGCAGGTCGAGCAGCAGCACGTCGAGGTCGCCGAACCACACATCGGTGAGGAACTGCTGGATCGTGCGATGCAGCATGGGGCCCCGCCACGCCACGGCCTTCCCCGAGGCATGGTCGCTCGGGTCGAGGAACATGCCGATCGAGATGGTCTTCACCCCGTGGGCCACCGGCGGCAGGATCATGTCGTCCAGCCGGGTCGGACGGACGGCGGCTCCCGTCTCGTCCACGAGCCCGAGGATGCCGGGAATGGAGAAGCCGTGCACGTCCGCGTCCACGAGCCCCACGCGGAGCCCGCGCGCCGCCAGGGCGACGGCGAGGTTCGCGGTGAGCGTCGACTTCCCGACACCGCCCTTGCCGCTCGTCACGGCGTAGACCTGGGTGAGCGTCCCCGGCCCGAACGGCATGCTGCGCGTGCCCGGGCCCTTCAGGCGCTCCGTCAGCGCGGCCCGCTGGTCGGGCGTCATCACCGACACGTCCACGTCGACCGTCGCGACGCCGGGCACCGAGGCCGCGGCGTCGCGGACGTCCCGCTCGATCGTCCGGGCGGCCGGGCAGCCCACGATCGTGAGCCGCAGGCCCACCCGTGCCGTCCCCGACCCGTCGATCCGCGCCTCCGCGATCATGTCGAGCTCGGTGATCGGGCGGCGGATCTCGGGGTCGATCACCCGGGAGAGGGCGGCGAGCAGGCGCTCGTCGCTCACTCGCGGTCCTTCGCCGGCAGCGCCTCTTCCGCGCGATCCTTCTCGAGCTCCTCGAGGAGCGTCCGCAGCTCGGCCCGGATGAACTCCTTGCTGGCGACGTCCTGCAGGGCGAGGCGCAGCGCCACGACCTCGCGGGCGAGGTACTCGGTGTCGGCGAGGTTCCGCTCCGCGCGCTGCCTGTCCTGCTCGAACTGCACGCGGTCGCGGTCGTCCTGCCGGTTCTGCGCCAACAGGATGAGGGGAGCCGCGTAGGAGGCCTGGAGCGACAGGATCAGCGTGAGCGCCGTGAAGCCGATCGCGGCGGAGTCGAACCGCCAGCTCTCCGGCGCGAACGAGTTGAACAGCATCCACACCACGCAGAAGAGCGTCAGGCCGATGAGGAACCAGGGCGTGCCCATGGCGCGGGCGATCGCCTCGGTGAAGCGGCCGAAGCGGTCGCGGTTCGCCGGTCGGCGGGGCAGGACGCCCTGCCGGCGCCCCTTCGGTGCGTCGAGCGGGATGTCTCGTGCGTCACGTGCCATCGGTCGTCCTCCTTCCACGGGATGGGCGGTCAGCGCGGGCCTGGAGCGCAGGGGCCGGGCTCAGGGCCGCCTGCGGTCGTGGTTTCGGTCGCGTGGACGACCCGCGGGGGTCGTCGTCGCTGTCGGTACTTCGCCAGTCGTCGGGCAGGAGGTAGTCGAGGACGTCGTCGATGGTCACCACCCCGACGAGTCGGTGGGCGTCGTCGACCACGGGGACGGACACCAGGTTGTAGCTGGCGAGGATGCGCGCGACGTCGGCCGCGCTCGTGGTCGCCGTGACCGGGTCGAGGCCCTGGTCGAGGAGGGTGCCGAGGCGCTCGTGCGGCGGGTAGCGCAGCATCCGCTGGAAGTGCACCATGCCGAGGAAGCGACCCGTCGGAGGCTCGTACGGCGGCAGGGTCACGCAGATCGCGGCGCCGAGCGCCGGGGCGAGCTCGTGCCGGCGGATGAGGGCCAGGCCCTCCGCGACCGTCGCGTCGGCCGAGACGATGATCGGCTCGGTGGTCATCAGGCCACCGGCGGTGTCGGGCTCGTAGCGGAGCAGCATGCGGACGTCGTCCGCCTCCTCGGGCTGCATGAGTCCGAGGAGGTGCTGGCCGCGCTCGTCGGGGAGCTGCGCGATGAGGTCGGCGGCGTCGTCGGGCTGCATCTGGTCGAGCACGTCCGCGGCGCGGTCGTCGTCGAGCCCGGCGAGGATGCCCACCTGCTCGCTCTCGGGCATCTCCTCGAGCACGTCGGCGAGGCGGTCGTCCGGCAGCTCCTCCGCTACCTCGAGCATGCGCTGCTGCGGGAGGTCGAGCAGCGTCGAGGCGAGGTCGGCCGGCTTCATGTCGCTGTAGGTCGCGATCAGCTGCTCGGCGGACTGCGCCTCGCCCTTCGCTGTCTTCTCGCGCACCTCGTCCCAGTCGACGATGACGGTCGCCCCCTTGCCGAACGGCGTGGGGCCGCTGCGGGGACGACGGAGGAAGAGCTGCGCGACCTCCCACTCGCCGGGGCCGACCTCGACGATCGAGACGTCCTCGACGGTGCCCTCGCCGGACCCGTCGGTGAAGAGCATCGTGCGACCGAAGAGCTCCGCGATCACACGCACCTCGCCGCCGCGCTGCTCGAAGCGGCGCACGTTGATGAGGCCCGTGGTGATGATCTGGCCGCTCGAGATGCTCGTCACCCGACCGATCGAGACGAAGACGCGGCGCCTGCCCGGGATCTCGACGATCAGACCGACGACGCGCGGCGAATGGTCGTGACGGTAGACGACGAGGACGTCGCGCACCTTTCCCAACCGGTCGCCGGCGGGGTCGAAGACGGAGCGCCCCGCCAGCCGGGCGACGAAGACTCTGGTGGCACTCACATCCATCAACTGTAGACCCGTCTCACCGGGGCTCCTCCAGCCGTGCACAGGCGTGCATCCGCGGCCCCGTGCGAGAATGGGCCCATGACGAACCCGACGCCGAACGGTCGCCGCGGCCCCCTCCGGACGCCGGTCGTCCCGCGCGGGGAGGTCGTCGCGACCTACGAGACCTATCCCGAGGCCCAGGAGGCCGTCGACCGACTCGCCCACCACGAGTTCCCGGTGCGGGAGGTGTCGATCGTCGGCAGCGACCTGAAGACGGTCGAGCAGGTGACCGGCACCATGAGCTACGGCCGCGCGGCGCTCACCGGGGCGGTGTCTGGCCTCTGGCTCGGCGTGTTCTTCGGGCTCCTGTTCCTCATCTTCTCGCCGCAGATCTCGCTCGCGTTCCTGCTCGCCGCGGTGCTCATCGGGGCCGCCTTCGGCATGCTGTTCAGCCTCGCCGCCTACGCGCTCAACCGGCGCCGGCGCGACTTCACCTCGGTGATGCAGGTGGTCGCGTCGTCGTACTCGGTGATCGTCGAGCCCGAGCACGCGAACCGCGCGCGCAACCTGCTCGACGGCGGCGCGACGAGCGGACCGGGTGCCGGCTCGGGCGCGGCCAACGCGCCGGAGGCCCCGCATCCGTCGGAGCCTCCGCGCGCCTGAGCCGCTGCGCCCTCGCGCTCAGCGCGCCAGACGGGCGATCCACGCCTCCACGTCGTCGGCCGAGCGCGGGATCCCGATCGAGAGGTTCTCGGCACCCGACGCGGTGACCAGGATGTCGTCCTCGATGCGCACACCGATGCCCCGGTACTCCTCGGGGACGGTGAGGTCATCGGGCTGGAAGTAGAGCCCGGGCTCGATCGTGAACACCATGCCCGGCTCGAGCACGCCGTCGAGGTACATCTCGCGACGGGCCTTCGCGCAGTCGTGCACGTCGATGCCGAGGTGGTGGCTCGTGCCGTGCACCATGTACCGCCGGTGCTGCTGGTTGTCGGCCTCGAGCGCCTCCTCGGCGCTCACCGGGAGCAGCCCCCACTCGGCCGTCTTCCGCGCGATGACGGCCATCGCGGTCTGGTGGATCTCGCGGAAGCGGATGCCGGGACGGACGATCGCGAACGCCGCGTCGGCCGCCTCGCGCACCGCCTCGTAGACCCGGCGCTGGACGTCGGTGAACCGACCGCTCACGGGCAGGGTCCGGGTGATGTCGGCGGTGTAGAGGCTGTCGAGCTCGACGCCGGCGTCGACGAGGATGAGGTCGCCCGGCACGACGGGGCCGTCGTTGCGGGTCCAGTGCAGGATGCAGGCGTGCGGTCCCGAGGCGGCGATCGTGTCGTAGCCCACGGTGTTGCCGTCGAGTCGCGCCCGCGCGTTGAAGACGCCCTCGACGGCGCGCTCTCCCCGCTCGAGGGAGGCGATGCGCGGGAGGTCGGCGATGATGTCGTCGAACCCGCGGGCCGTGGCGTCGACGGCGAGGCGCATCTGCTCGATCTCGTAGGCGTCCTTCACCAGGCGCTGCTCGGAGAGCACGCGCGCCAGCTCGGCGTCGGCCTCCGCTCCGGCGCCCTCGGGGAGATGCCCGGCCGTCTCGCGCAGCACCAGCGTGCTCTCGTCGATCGGCACCGACTCGATCTCCGCGATGCCGGCGGTCGCGAGCCCGAGGTCGGCGGCGACCTGCGCGAGGGAGGGGCGGGGTCCGATCCAGAACTCGCCGATCTCCGGGTTGGCGTAGAACTCCTCCGAGTCGCGTCCGGCCCGCTCGCGGAAGTAGAGCGTGACGTCGTGACCGGTCTCGGAGGGCTCGAACACGAGCACGGAGTCGGGTTCGCTGTCGGAGGCCCAGGCCGTCAGGTACGAGAAGGCCGAGTGGGCGCGGAACGGGTAGTCGGTGTCGTTCGAGCGCTGCTTGCGGGAGCCGGCGGGGATCACGAGCCGCTTGCCGGGGAAGGCCGCCGACAGGGCGAGACGGCGCTCGAGCGCCGACGGCGCCTGCTCGCGGGCGGGAGGCAGGATCTCCTCGCGGTCGGCCCAGCCGCTCGCGATGTAGTGCTTGAACGCATCCGACCCCGGTGTGGTGGATCGGTTCGCGGTGGCGCGGGGCTCCGGGGTGGCGGGGGCTTCGGTGGTGGTGCGGGAACGCTCGCTGTCGGACATGCCCCCATTGTCCTCCAATAGCATGGGGGGATGTCCCGAGTCCGGTCGTTGCCTGCACCGATCGATCTGCACACCCACAGCCGGGTCAGCGACGGGACCGAGACGCCCGCCGAGCTGATGGCCGCGGCCGCAGAGGCGGGGCTCGGCACGGTGGCGCTCACCGACCACGACACCACCGCGGGGTGGGCCGAGGCGGCCGCCGCGGTGCCCGCGACCGGAGTCGCCCTCGTCCCGGGCATGGAGCTGAGCACACGCGTCGACTGGTCGAGCGTGCACATGCTCGCCTACCTGATCGACCCCGAGGCGCCGGGCCTCCTCGCCGAGACCCAGCGCATCCGCGAGGCGAGGCTGCACCGCGCCGAGGAGATGGTGGCGAGCATCGCCCGCGACTACGACATCGGGTGGGAGGACGTCGTGGCGCAGACCGAGCCCGGCGCCACGGTGGGGCGTCCGCACATCGCCGACGCGCTCGTGGCGCGCGGACTCGCCCGCACGCGCAGCGACGCGTTCGCGGGCATCCTGCACTGGCGTGCCGGGTACTATCAGCCGCACTACGCGCCCTCGCCGCTGCTCGGCGTGCAGCTCGTGCGCGCCGCCGGGGGAGTGCCGGTGCTCGCGCACCCCGCCACGAGGAGCCGCGCCGACATCGCGCTGTCGTCGATGATCGGCGACCTCGTCGATGCGGGGCTCTTCGGCCTGGAGATCGACCACCGGGAGAACACCTCCGAGGGGCGCGAGCGCCTGCTCGCGCTGTCGAAGCGCTACGGACTCGCGCTGACGGGCTCGAGCGACTACCACGGCTCGGGGAAGCCGAACCGGCTCGGCGAGAACACGACGGATCCCGCCGTGCTCGAGGCCCTCATCGAGTCCGCGACCGGCTCTGCCCCCGTCCTGCCCTAGCGCCGCGCGCGCGTCCGCGCTGCGTTGCCCGCGCGGCCGTGCTGCGCCGCATCGCGCTGAGTTGCGTCGCGCTGAGCTACGTCGTGCTGGCCGATGACCCGAGCCAACTCCGGAGAATCGGGCGTGGCTCAGGCCCGTGGCTCAGGACCCACCGCGTGGGCTCGTGCTGGCACGGTGCTCGGAAGAACCCTGGGCTAGAGCCAACTCCGGAGAATCGGGCGCCTGAGAGTCAACTCCGGAGTCTCAGCGGCGTGTCGGCCCGAAACTCCGGAGTTAGCCGACCCGCACGCACCCGCGGGCGGCCTCGGGCAGGAGGCGCGAGGCTACTCGGCGGCGGGGGCGGGGCGGGGGCCGCGGCGACGGCGGCGGCGGCGCGGGGCGCTGTTGCCGTCGCGGTGCTCGCCCGGGGCGTCGTGGTGGGCGGCGTCGCCGGATGCGCTCGACGCGTCGGCCGCCTCCGTCGACTCCGTGCTCCCGCCGGTGGCGGCGCCGACCGGAGCGCCCGACGGCTCGCTACCGCTTCCGCCGCTGCGGCGACGACGGCGGCGACGTGCGCTGGAGCTCGTGCCCTCGCCCTCGGCGCCCGACTCCGACGAGCGGGAGGCGCTCGAGGACGCCGACGCGGACGACGACGACCGCCGTGCGGACGGCTCGGCCTTGACGGCCGGCGTCGACTTCAGACGGCCCCTGGTGCCGGCGGGGATGTCGAGGTCGGTGTACAGGTGCGGCGACGACGAGTAGGTCTCGGTCGGCTCGGGCTGGCCGAACTCGAGGGCGCGGTTGATGAGCGCCCACTTGTGCAGGTCGTCCCAGTCGACGAAGGTGACGGCGATGCCCGTCTTCCCCGCACGGCCGGTGCGGCCGGCACGGTGGAGGTAGGTCTTCTCGTCGTCGGGGATGGTGTGGTTGATGACGTGGGTCACGTCGTCGACGTCGATGCCGCGGGCGGCCACGTCGGTCGCGATCAGGACGTCCTTCTTGCCCGCCTTGAACGCGGCCATGGCGCGCTCGCGCTGCTCCTGGCTGAGGTCACCGTGGACGGCGGCGGCGTTGAACCCGCGGTCGTTGAGCTCCTCGACCAGCTTCGCGGCGGCGCGCTTCGTGCGCGTGAAGATGACGGTCTTGCCCCGGCCCTCGGCCTGCAGGATGCGCGCGATCACCTCGTCCTTGTCGAGCGAGTGGGCGCGGTAGATGAGGTGCTTGATGTTCGCCTGGGTGAGGCCCTCATCCGGGTCGTTGGCGCGGATGTGGATGGGCCGGTTCATGAAGCGGCGCGCGAGGGCGACGATCGGCCCCGGCATCGTCGCGGAGAACAGCATGGTGTGGCGAAGCGGCGGCGTCTGAGCGAAGAGCTTCTCGATGTCGGCGAGGAACCCGAGGTCGAGCATCTTGTCGGCCTCGTCGAGCACCATCTCCTGCACGGCGCCGAGCGACAGCAGGCGCTGTCCGGCGAGGTCGAGGAGGCGGCCGGGGGTGCCGACCACGATCTGCGCGCCGGCCTTGATCTGCTCGATCTGGCCCTCGTAGGCCTTGCCGCCGTAGATCGAGACGATCTTCGTGGGACGGTTCGAGGCGGCGAGCTCGAGGTCCTCGGTGACCTGGACGCAGAGCTCGCGGGTGGGGACGACCACGAGGGCCTTCACGCCGGGCTCGGGGTCGGGGCCGAGGCGCTGGATGAGCGGCAGACCGAATCCGAAGGTCTTGCCGGTGCCCGTCTTGGCCTGGCCGATGATGTCCTGCCCGTCGAGGGCGAGGGGGATGGTCTGCTCCTGGATGGGGAACGGTTCGGTGATGCCCTTCGAGGCGAGGGCCTCGACGATGTCGGGATCGATGTTGAGTTCGCTGAAAGTCACTGGTGACCCTGTCGTGTCTGGTCTCGCCGCGAGAGAACGGTGCTGCGCAAGCGGTGCGCTGCGACGGCCGGCGATGGCGCCTGGCGGCGGCGAAGCGGCCCGTATCGTTCAAGGGCCGCTGGAGAGTCTACCGGACCCGCGTGCTGCCGGTCCTGCTCGCCCCGCCGGGCCCTTATAGGATGGCGCGCGTGTTCGGATTCCTCCGCCGCCCGACGGTGCGCATCGAGCTGCCTCGGCTGCGGCCCAGGGTCGACCCCGCCAGCTACCCCCGGGTCAACCTCGAGGACCTGACGCCGGAGGTCATCCCGTACCTGGGCCAGGCCGCCTACGTGCAGCTCGCCGTGTTCGAGGAGGTCTCCGACGCGATCGAGGGTGCGCCCGACGTGCCGTCGAAGCAGCGGCTCACGTCGCCGGCGGGGAAGGCGCTCGACAAGTACGAGCGTCTGGTCGCGGAGCTCCGGCGCCTGGTCGACGACCCGAACGCGGTGATCGGGCCGTTCACCCCGGGCATCGACCGCTATCGCGCTCTCGTCAAGGGGTCGGACTGGCATGAGCAGCTCCTCAGCGTCTACCTGACGGCGGGCATCCTCGACGACTTCTTCACGCTGCTCGCCTCGGGTCTGCCCGGCGACGTCTCAGGGCGATGCATCGCGATCCTCCGAGCGGACACGGGGCGCGACACCATCGCGGACGTGCTGTCCGAGGCGATCTCCGCCGACCGGATGCTCGGCTCCCGTCTGGCCCTCTGGGGCAGGCGCGTCGTGGGCGACACGCTCCTCGTGGCGCGGTCGGCGATCCACCTGTCGGGCAACCCGGCGTCCGACGAGCAGCGCATCGAGCCGGTGTTCACCGAGATCGTCGCGGGTCACACCCGCCGCATGGACCGGCTCGGCCTGACCGCCTGACCCGCCCGACCCGTCCGACCTTGAGGAGTCCTCGGGAAGAGCGGTAGCCTCGAGACCGGTGGGTCGGACGAGCGAAGGCGAGCCCATGCCCCGTCCCCTCCCACTTCTCACAGCCGCCGTGGCCGCGATCCTGGTCGCCGTCGCCGCGGTCGGCGGCCTCGTCGCGCCGGCGCCGGCCGTCTCCGCCGAGGCGGCCTCGGCCCCCGCCCTGCCGACGGCGCCGCGAGACTCCTCCGTGTCGATCGGCGGGTGCCCCGTCGAGACCGCGCACGTGGGCTCGCGGTACTTCTCCCTGCTGAGGTCGAACGACCGTGCGGTCTTCTCCCTCGTCGGCGCCCTCCCCGCCGGGCTCTCGCTCGACGCCGAGAGCGGGGCGATCCGAGGCGTCCCGACGACGGCCGGCTCGTCGCGCTTCACGATCGTCGCGACCCTCCATGGCGATCGCGGCGAGTACGGGCCCTGCGTCATCGACGTCGGGCCCTCGCTCGATCCGCCGGCCCTCGCCACGGGATGTCCCATCGACGACGCCGTCGTGGACCGGCCCTATCGCTTCGCGATGGCGGCCAGCGGGCCGGAGGGGATGGTCTACAGCGCGACCGGGCTCCCGGCCGGGCTGACCGTCGATCCCGCCACGGGCCTCATCAGCGGCACGCCGACCGTGCCGAGCTCATCGGTGATCGCCGTCTCGGTCTCGGGACTCGGCGGCACGTCCGCGAAGTTCGGATGCTCGTTCACGGTCCGTCCGCCGGACCGGCCCGAGATCGTGTCGTGTCCTGCCCCGGACGCCGTCGTCGGCGAGCCCTACTCCGGGGCGATCCTGGTCAGGTCAGACGTGGCCGTCGACTACGGGGCGAGCTGGCTTCCCGCGGGGCTCGAGCTCGACCACTCGAGCGGGGTCGTCTCGGGCGAGCCGACCGTCGCCGGGCGGTTCCCGATCATCGTGGACGCGTCGAACGCGTGGGGCGGCTACGCGCGGAGGTCGTGCGAGATCACCGTGCGGGAGAGCTGATCGGGGCGCGACCGGAGAGGAGGTCGGCCAGCCGTCGGCGGTCGGCCTCCTCGCGCACGCGACCGAGGACGAGGTCGACCACGGCCACGATCACCGCCGTCGCCACGAGGGTCACGGCCCAGATCCACCCGCCGTCCCACGGCCAGCCGAGCCAGGTGAGGGCCACCCAGATCACGGCCGACGCCAGGGCGCCGATGGCCGGCACCAGGATGACGCCGTGCGTGCCGCGCCGCGGGAGGACGTAGCGCGCGAGGATGCCGAGGATCACGCCTCCGAGCGTGACGAACAGCAGCTCCATCGGCTCAGGCGACGAAGCCGACGCGACGGGCCTCTTCGCTGCCGATCTCGACGTAGACCAGAGCCGCGGTGGGCACGACGAACAGGCGGCCCTTGTCGTCGCTCAGGCTGACGTGCGAGGCCTTGGAGGCGAGCGCCTCGGAGACGGTGCGCTCGATGTCCGCGGCCGACTGGGCGGACTCGAAGGTCAGTTCACGGGGCGAGTTGGCGATGCCGATACGAATGTCCACGGGGGAGTGCCTTTCACGTCGCGAGGCGCCTGCGCGCCTGTCGAGGCAAGCGTACGGCACGGCCCCGGGCCGTCGGCCGTGGGGCTGCTGAGCTGAGAGCGAACATCGGGCTGCGGGCTCGCGCGGAGAGCCGTTCGCGGGATGTCGGATGCCCCCGTTACCGTGATCGCGTGCCCATCCCCGACGTGCAGCTCGACGCCTCGCAGCGCGCCGTGCTCGACCGCCCCGCGAGCGAGACGTTCGCCGTGCTCGGCGGCCCGGGGAGTGGCAAGACGACGACCGCCGTCGCTCTCCTCGTCGACCGCATCCGATCGGGCCTCGTCGAGCCCGGGCACGCGCTGCTGCTCACCCCGCGGCGCACGGCCGCGGCCGAGCTGCGCGACGAGCTCGCTCTCCGCATCGGCACGGCCCTGCCGGGTCCGCTCGCGCGCACGCCTGCGTCGGTGGCCTTCGAGGTCGCGTCCGCGACCGCGTCCTCGCCGGGCCGCCCGGTGACCATGCTCAGCGGGGCGGAGCACGATCGACTGTTCGCCGACCTCCTCGAGTCGGGCTTCGACGACGAGGCCCAGGGCGCGGCGGAGGGCGGCGTTCGAGCGCCCGCGGTGCTCTGGCCCGACCACCTCCCGCCCGAGGTCCGCCGTCTGCGCTCGTTCCGCACCGAGCTGCGCGAGCTCGCCATGCGTGCCTCCGAGCGCGGCGTCGGCGCCTCCCTGCTCGCCGAGCTGGGGCGTCGCGAGTCGCTGCCGGAATGGGAGGCGGCGGGGGCCTTCCTCGCCGGAGTGGCCTCGACCCTCGACGCGTCGCCCGTCTCCGCCCTCGACTCGGCCGAGGTGCTCGCCGAGGCGACCAGGGCCGTCCGGGCCGGCGAGGCGCTGGGCGGACTGGGGCTCGTCGTGGTCGACGACTTCCACGACCTCGACACGGGCGCCGTGCAGCTGCTGCGCGCACTGGCCGGGGCGGGCACCACCGTGGTCGCGTTCGGCGACCCCGACGCGGCCACCGCCGCCTTCCGCGGCGCCGATCCGCGGTCGCTGGCGGCCCTCCGCACCACCCTCGGCGTCCGCACCGGGCCGCTCGCGGTGCTGTCCACCTCGCACAGGCAGGGCGGGCGACTCCGCCGCCTGACCGCGGCGGTCACCGAGCGCATCGGGACCGCCGGGGCGGGGCGCCAGCGTGCGATGCTTCCTGCCGACGGCACGGGCGTCCTCGGCGACGATCCGATCGGCGACCGCGCGACGGGCACCCCCCGCATCGACCGGTCGCCCGCGACCGAGCCCGAGGTGCGGGTGGTCCGCGCCGCCGGGCGAGGCGCCGAGATCGCCGCCCTGGCGCGGCTGCTGCGCGAGCAGCACCTGCTGCACGGCGTCGAGTGGTCCGACATGGCCGTGGTCGTCCGCTCGGGCGGTGCGGTCCCCGGGTACGCCAGAGGGCTCGCCGCCTCCGAGGTCCCCACGCGCACGACCGCCGGCGCGCTGGCCCTCCGCGACACATCGGCCGCGCGGCACCTCGCCGAGGTCATCGGCGCCGCGATCGGATGGAGGGAGATCGACGACGCGCTCGTCGTCGATCTCGTCCTCGGCCCGGTCTGCGGCCTCGATGCGATCGGGCTCCGGCGGCTCAGGCTCGCCCTCCGGCACGCGGAGCTGGCCGAGGGCGGCTCGAGATCGTCCGAGGAGCTCCTCCGCGAGGCCCTGCTGACACCCGGTTCGCTCGTCACCCTCGACCTCCCGGCCGCGCGCCGTGTGGAGGCGATGGCGGCGCTGCTGCGCGATCTGCGTGCGCAGCGCGACGCGGGCGGGTCCACCGAGGAGCTGCTCTGGGCGCTCTGGCGCCGCAGCGGCCTGGCAGAGCGGTGGCTCAGCGCCTCGCGCGGCACGGGCGTCGTCGCCGACGAGGCCGGGCGCGATCTCGACGCGGTGGTCGCCCTGTTCTCCGCCGCGAAGCGGGCCGCGGAGCGCGACCCGAGCGGCTCGCCCGAGGCGTTCCTCGACGGCTTCTTCGGCGCCGAGGTCCCGGAGGACTCCCTGTCGCCCCGGTCGCGTGCCGGGTCCGTGCTCGTGACCACCCCGGTGGGCATCGCCGGCCGTGAGGTCGCGGTGGTGGTCGTGGCGGGCCTGCAGGAGTCGGTCTGGCCAGACCTCCGCCTCCGCAACTCCCTCCTCCACGCCGAGCGGCTCGACGCCGCGCTCGACGCGTGGCGCGGTCGCGACGTGACCACCCAGCGGGAGCAGACGCGGGCCGATGTCCTGGCCGACGAGCTCAGGCTCTTCTCGGTCGCCGTCTCGCGGTCGAGGTCGCTGACCGTGCTGAGCTGCGTCGCGAGCGACGACGAGCGTCCCTCTCCGTTCCTCGCCCTCGCCCCCGACGCGCCGGAGTACACGCCGGAGCGGCATCCCTACACGCTGCGCGGCCTGGTCGGGTCGCTGCGGCGTGCGGTGGCGGAGCGTGCGGATGCGCGTGCGGCATCGGCGCTCGCCCGGCTGTCCCGAGAGGGCGTGGCGGGTGCCGACCCGGCCGAGTGGTTCGGCGTGCTCGACGTCTCGACGCACGACCCCCTAGCCGACCTCACGGCCGCCGACACCACGGTCCGGGTCTCGCCGTCCTCGATCGAGACGTTCGAGGAGTCGCCGCTCGTCTGGTTCGTCGACCATGTGGCGGGCAGCACCCCGAGCGTGGCGAGCGGCGTCGGCACGATCGTGCACGCCGTGATGGAGGAGGCATCCGCCGAGCCCGACGTGAGGCCGACCGTCGAATCGCTCGCGGAGCGCGCGGAGTCGCGCTGGAGTCAGCTGCGCTTCGAGGCGGGGTGGGTTCAGGAGCGCGAGCACCGGGCCCTGGTCCAGAAGCTCGCGGGCCTGTCCGACTACCTCTCCGACCGCGCCTCCGTCGGGCTGCTCGGCGCGGAGACGCCGTTCGAGATGACCCTCGGCCCCGCCACGGTCGGCGGCACCATCGACCGTGTCGAGACGGATGCCTCGGGTCGGGTGGTCGTCGTCGACCTCAAGACGGGCAAGACGCCGCCGAGCAGGGCCGACGCCGCCCGCCACGCCCAGCTGGCGACGTACCAGCTCGCCCTCGCCGACCCCGGGGTGCGGTCGGCGCTCGGAGTCGGCGACGCCGGCTCCGGGGGCGCCGCGCTGGTCTACGTCAGCAAGCCGCGCGGCGACCGGCGGTACACGGTCGTCTCGCAGGAGGCGCTCGACGACGTCGCGCTCGACGAGATCGTGGGCCGCATCCAGGCCGTGGCGACGGGCATGGCGGGCACGGCGTTCGAGGCAGCTCTCGAGCCGGGTGAGCGCGACATCCAGAACCGGCCGCCCTACCGCATCCAGCTGGTGAAGGCGGTGAGCGAATGACCGACGCGCTCTTCGACCTCGACGACTTCGTCGAGGAGCCGACCCCCCGGGTGCCCCTCAGCGCCACCGAGATCGCCGAGCGGCTCGGGCTGCCCACGCCCACGGAGCAGCAGCGGGCCGTCATCGAGTCGCCGCTCGAACCGCGGATCGTGGTGGCCGGAGCGGGCAGCGGCAAGACCGAGACGATGGCCGCCCGCGTGGTGTGGCTCGTGGCCAACGGCCACGTCGCCCTCTCGGAGGTGCTCGGTCTGACGTTCACCCGCAAGGCCGCGGGCGAGCTGGCCGCGCGCATCCAGCAGCGGGTGGCGCAGCTCTCCGAGCACGGCCTGGGGCCGGAGATCGACGCGTTCGAGGCTCCGGCGATCTCCACCTACAACGCGTTCGCGAACACGATCTTCCGCGAGAACGCGGTCCGCATCGGTCAGGAGGGCGACGCGCAGGTGCTGAGCGAGGCCTCGGCCTGGCAGCTCGCCCGGCACGTCGTGCTGACGAAGGGCGACGACCGGCTCGCCGACCTCGAGAAGAGCCCCGACCAGATCACGACCGCCGTGCTCGACCTCAGCCGCGCCATGGCCGAGAACGTCGCCGACGGCCTCGACGTCGTCGACTACGCCGCGGAGCTCCTGGCGCTCCGCGAGCTGCCGACCGGCTCGGCGCGGGTCAAGGCGGCGCTGCGCTCCTCCCTCGTCGCGCCCTTCGCGGCCGTCGCCGCGCTGGAGCCCCTCGTCGCCCTGGCCGAGGAGTACGCCGCCGAGAAGCGCCGGCGGGGGCTGATCGAGTTCTCCGACCAGGTCGCGCTCGCGCTGCGCATCGTCGAGACGGCGCCCGTCGTCACGGAGGAGCATCGCCGGCGGTACCGCGTCGTGCTGCTCGACGAGTACCAGGACACCAGCGTCGTGCAGACCCGTCTGCTCTCGCGGCTGTTCGGCGGCCACCCGGTGATGGCCGTGGGCGACCCCCACCAGTCGATCTACGGATGGCGCGGGGCCAGCGCCGCGAACCTGGGCCGGTTCGCGAACGACTTCGGGGCGGTCGACCCGCATCCGTTCGCGCTGTCGACGAGCTGGCGGAACCCCAGGCTCGTGCTCGACGCCGCCAACACGATCGTGGCGCCGCTCTCGGCGGGGGTCGCGGTGGAGCGCCTCGGTGCTCGCCCGGGTGCCGCGGAGGGGTCGGTCGAGGTGGCCTTCGCGCAGACGGTCGACGACGAGGCCCGCGCGGTCGCCCGCTGGTTCGCCGAGCGGATGCGCGGAGCCGGCTCGCCGCCCTCCGCCGCCCTGCTCTGCCGATCGGTGAAGAACGTCGACCGGTTCACGTCGGCGCTCGACGACGCAGGCATCCCGTACCACGTGCTCGGCCTCGGCGGCCTGCTGAGCGAGCCCGTCGTGGTCGATCTCGTGTCGACGCTGCGGGTGCTCTACCACCCCACGGCGGGGCCCGAGCTCGTGCGTCTGCTGTCGGGTGCGCGCTGGCGGATCGGACCGCGCGACCTCGTGGGTCTCAAGCACGTGGCGGCATGGCTCGCCCGGCGCGACCACCGGCACGCCCCGCTCGACGACGACGTGCGCGGCATGCTCCGATCCTCGGTCGCCGAGGGGGAGGCGCCCTCCCTCGTCGATGCGCTCGACTTCGTCACCACGGCTCCCGCCGACTACGGCGTGCTCGCGGGGATCTCGGCGGTCGGTCTCGAGCGGATGCGCGACGCCGGACGCACGCTCACCGCGCTCCGCGCCCGCACCGGGCTCGCCCTCGCCGACCTCGTCCGTGTCGTCGTGCAGGAGCTGCGACTCGACATCGAGGTGCTCGCCGGTGCGCATCCGGAGGCCGGGATCGCCGCGCTCGACGCCTTGGAGGAGCAGATCAGCGGCTTCACCGCGCTCGACCCCTCGGCGGGCCTCGGCGCCTTCCTCGCCTGGCTGCAGGAGGCCGAGCAGCGCGACCGGCTCGCACCCCGCAGCGAGGAGGCCGAGGCGGGCACGGTGCAGATCCTCACCATCCACGGGGCCAAGGGTCTCGAATGGGACCTCGTCGCCATCCCGCGACTGGTGGAGGGCGAGCTCCCGGACGCGCCGCGCACGAAGAAGGGGTGGCTCGCGTTCGGCGAGCTGCCGTTCGCGTTCCGCGGCGACCACCTCGAGCTGCCCACCTTCCACTGGCGCGGCGCCGAGCATCAAGGTGAGCTGGCCGACGCGCTCGGCGAGTTCGAGCAGCAGATCGCCGATCGGCACGCCGAGGAGCAGCGGCGGTTGGCGTACGTCGCCGTGACCCGCGCTCGAGAGCAGCTGCTGCTCACGGGGGCGTTCTGGTCGACGCAGAAGTCGTCGCGGGGTCCGAGCCGGTTCCTGCACGAGCTGCGCGAGGTCGGCGTCATCCCGGCCGACGCCCTGCCCGACGCACCCGACGAGGAGGAGAACCCACTCGCCGACGGCGCGTCGCGCACGGTGTGGCCGCGCGACCCGCTCGGCGGCCGCCGCAGCCGCGTGGAGCGGGCCGCTGCCGCGGTCACGGCCGCCGACCCGGGCGCCGAGACGCCGTGGGATGCCGAGATCGAGCTCCTCCTGGCCGAGCGCGACGCTGCCGGTCGTGCCCCGGTGCTCGACGTGCCCACGCGCATCCCGGCCTCGCGGTTCAAGGACTGGGTGACCGATCCCGAGCAGGTGGCGGCTCGCCTCGCCCGGCCGATGCCGGAGCGACCCTACCGGCAGACCAGGCTCGGGTCGCGCTTCCACCTCTGGCTCGAGGCCCGCTTCGCCGCGGGCGGGGGAGCGCTCCTCGACGAGAGGCTCGTGCTGCCCGGCAACGACGTGCTCGACGCCGAGGCCGACGAGCTCGATGGCGCCGAGCTCCCGGGCGAGGGCTCCGACCTGCTCGAGGTCGACGACGACCGGCTCGAGGAGCTCGTGCGGATCTTCGAGGGATCCGAGTTCGCGGCGCGGTCACCGGTGGAGGTCGAGACCGAGATCCATCTGGTGCTCGAGGGGCGCATCCTCATCTGCCGACTCGACGCCGTGTTCGAGGAGGACGGCCGCTTCGAGGTCGTCGACTGGAAGACGGGTCGCCCGCCGAAGGACGACGCCGACCTCGAGCTGAAGCAGCTGCAGCTCTCCCTCTACCGGCTGGCGTACGCCACCTGGCGCGGGGTCCCGGTCGAGTCGGTCGACGCCTGCTTCTACTACGTGGCCGACGACGTCGTCATCCGCCCCGAGCGACTGCACACCGAGCCCGAGCTCCGCGCCCTGGTCTCCCGCGCCTTCTCCTGACCCCGCGCGGTCCGCGCTGCCGCCCGCCTCTCCTCTCGTGCCGCTGGCGCCAACTCCGGACTTTCGCGGCGACACGCCGTGCGAAGTCCGGAGTTGGCTCGGATTCGGGCTGATCTCCGGAGTTAGCCACCCGACTGCGGCCGGGATGCGCGTGCGCGGGGTGCGCGGGCGGGTCAGTCCTCGGTGATGCGGGAGGCGGGGTCGGCGGTGGAGGAGGTGCGGACCGGGGTGCGGTCGAGCAGGGCCTCGACCTCCTCGACGGCCATGACCTGACCGGTGTCGGTGGACAGCGGGTTGAGGAGGTCGGATTGCACGCTCGAGGCGAGGCTGGCCAGCATGCTCTCGGCGTCGCCGACCACGCCCTGGTCGCGGGTGCCGAGGCCGTGGAGGAGCCAGCGCGCGATCTCGAGCTCGGCGTACAGACGGGCGCGCTTGCGCAGCTGCCGGTCGGCCGGGCGGGGGAGTGCTCGCTCGTAGGCGGAGAAGACGAGCTCCGCGCCCTCGGGCGTGGCCGCCGAGCTCAGCCAGAACAGGTCGACCGCGGGGTCGCCGACGGCGAGTCCGGACCAGCCGAGCACGCCGCTGACGTGGTCGCCCACCATCAGGAACGACTCGGGGGAGAGCGTGCCGTTGACCACCGACGGCTGGAACTGCCAGAGTGCGCTGTCGTCGTGGGCGAGCGCCCACCGGGTGGAGAGCGCCTGCGGCACCTTGCCGGTCGCCGCGGCGCGCTCCGCGAGCTTGCGCGACCGGGCGGCGAGCTGCGACGCGCTGTTCACGGTGAGGCCGGCCTCCGTGACCACGGAGGTGGGCAGCGTGTGGACGGCCGCGATGGCGGCGCCCACGGACCCCGCGGTCGCCCCGTCGGCGGTGATGTCGCCCAGCGAGGCGGGGGTGCCGGGGATGAAGTCGTAGACCACCGCGCGCGTGTCGCCGACGGGCGCCTGACCCTCGTAGCCGGGGACACGGAACGGCAGCCGCGAGCGGACTCCCGCCGTCAGCGCCTGGAGCGCGACGAGGTCGAGCGACTGCTCGGAGGCGGCCTCGTCGTCGGTCGGGACCCGCACGATGACCTCGTCGCCGGTGCGCAGGCTGAGCACGGCCGAGTCGTAGCGGCCCTGGGTCCCCGAGCTGATCGGCCGCGTCGCGACGATGTCCGCGCCCGGCATGGCCGACGCCGCCAGCGCAGCTAGAGTGAGGTGGGATCTCGCCATACTGCAAGGGTAGGCGGGGCCCCCGCCCGCTACGGCTCGCGCCACGCACGATCGGGAAACCATGTCACGCGATTTCCAGTCCCTCCTCCCGCTCTCGCGACAGCGCGTCGATCGCGATCACGCCAGCCGCACCGACGCGGACGTGCTGCGAAGGCTGTGGGCGGACGACGCGTCGCGGATCGTCGTGCTCCGCGGCGGGCGCGCCCTCGCCGCCGAAGGAGAGGCCGCCGCGGTGGCGCTGATCACAGCTGACCGTCTCCCGGAAGGCATCGGCGACCCGCTGGCCGACGACGGCTCCACGCTCTACCTCGGCCGTGCCCTCGAGGGGCCGGGGCCGATCCCGCCGGGCTCGCCGCTCTGGGCCGTCTTCCTCCCGGACGCGCCCGCGCACGAGGGCACGCCCGGTGACCGCACCTCCGCCGACGAGCGCTGGCTCGATCTCCGCCTGACCGCCGCCGAGCTCGACGACCTGGGCGCGGGGGTCTTCACCGAGGCGCTGGCGGTGGGCAACTGGCACCGGACGCACACGCACTGCCCGCGCTGCGGAGCCCCCAGCCGGGCCGAGGCGGGTGGCTGGGTGCGACGCTGCACGGTGCAGGGGATCGAGCTGTTCCCGCGCACGGACGCCGCCGTCATCGTCGGGGTCGTCGACGACCGGGATCGTCTGCTCCTGGGCTCGAACGCGATGTGGGAGAACAACCGCTACTCCCTGCTCGCCGGGTTCGTCGAGCCGGGTGAGTCGCTGGAGGCCGCCGCGATCCGGGAGATCGGCGAGGAGTCGGGTGTGGTCATCGACGACCCCGAGTACGTGGGCTCTCAGCCGTGGCCGTTCCCCGCATCGCTGATGGTGGGATTCCTGGCCCGGGTCGCCCCCGGCGGCACCGCCGCCGAGAGGCCCGACGGCGAGGAGATCCTCGACCTGCGGTGGTTCACGAGGGACGAGCTCGCCGACGACCGGCACGGGATCCTCTTCCCCGGCCGCTCGTCGATCGCGCGCGCGATCATCGAGCGGTGGTACGGCGGTCCGCTGCCCGAAGCGGGGTTCTGAGGTGGATCCCGACGCGCTGCTCGCCGGACTCGACGAGCAGCAGGCCGAGGCCGCGCGCGCCCTCCTGGGCCCGGTGAGCATCCTCGCCGGCGCCGGGACGGGGAAGACGCGCACCATCACGCACCGCATCGCCTACGGCGTGGCCAGCGGCGTCTATCCGCCGAATCGCGTCATGGCGCTGACCTTCACCAGTCGCGCCGCGGCCGAGCTCCGGGCGAGGCTGCGTCCGCTCGGCGCCGATCGTGTCGCTGCACGCACGTTCCACGCGGCGGCGCTGTCGCAGCTGAACTACTTCTGGCCGCAGGTCGCGGGCGGGGACGCCCCGCGGATCCTGGAGGCGAAGGCGCGGCTCATCGCCGACGCCGCGACCGCCGTGCGCGCTCGGGTCGACACGGCGATCCTCCGGGACGTCGCCGCCGAGATCGAGTGGCGCAAGGTGTCGAACCTCAGCCTCGAGGAGTACGAGTCGGCGGCGCACGCGAGACGGTCGATGCCGGGCTCGATGTCGGTGGACCAGATGCTCGAGCTGCAGCGCACCTACGAGCGCATGAAGGACGAGCAGCGCCGGATCGACTTCGAGGACGTCCTGCTCGCCACCGCCGGCATGATCGAGACGGAGCCCTCGGTCGCCCTGCAGGTGCGCGAGCAGTACCGGTTCTTCGTCGTCGACGAGTACCAGGACGTCTCCCCGCTGCAGGAGCACCTCCTGCGGCTCTGGCTCGGCGACCGGGACGACCTCTGCGTGGTCGGCGACGCGAGCCAGACGATCTACTCGTTCGCGGGAGCCCGTTCGGAGTACCTGCTCGACTTCGCCCGTCGGCATCCGGAGGCGACCGTCGTCTCGCTCGAGCAGAACTACCGCTCTACCACCGCGGTGCTCGACGTCGCGAACCGGCTCATGCGCGGACGTCCCGGTGCGCTCACCCTCCATGCCGCCGCGCCCGACGCGGGAGAGCCGCCGACCATCGACGAGTACGCCGACGACAGGGCGGAGGCCAACGGGGTCGCGGATCGTGTGGCCGCGCTGGTGGCCGAGGGCGTCCAGCCGCACGACATCGCCATCCTGTTCCGGGTCAACGCCCAGTCGCCGGAGCTCGAGCAGTCGCTCGCCGACCGGGGGGTGAGCTACCAGGTCCGCGGGGGCAAGCGCTTCTTCGACCAGCCCGACGTGGCTCGTGCCGTGCTCGAGCTCCGCGCCGCGTCCGTCTCCGTGACCGGGGAACCCCTGTTCAAGTCGGTGAGCGACGTGCTCCGCTCCCGGGGCTGGAGCCAGGAGCCCCCGGCGGCGGCGGGCGCGGTGCGGGAGCGCTGGGATCTGCTGAACGCGCTCATGAGGCTGGCCGAGGAGATGCCCGAAGGCACCACGTTCCGGGCGTTCACCGACGAGCTGATGCTGCGGCAGAGCATGCAGCACGAGCCGACCGTCCGCGCGGTCACCCTGGCCACGCTGCACTCGGCCAAGGGTCTCGAGTGGCCGCACGTCTTCATCGTGGGCGCCGCCGAGGGACTATTGCCGATCAGCCACGCCGGTGGCCTCGAGGCGATCGACGAGGAGCGCCGCCTGTTCTACGTGGGCATCACACGGGCCCGGATGCGCCTGCACCTGTCGTGGGCGCGCCAGGGGACGAGGCGCTCGGCGGACCGGTCTCCGTCGCGGTTCCTGGCAGAGCTCGGCACGCGCACCGCGGATGCCGGCTGGGCGTCGTCACCGTCGAGGGCATCTCGGCCGGATGCTCCCGGAGGTCGATCACGACCCGGCGGGGTGACGCCGCCGGGCCGGGGCGCACCCACCTGAGCAGCTCGGTCGCCGTCTGCGCCGCGACCGCGCTCACGCCGCGCGCCGACAAACTGGGCGCGGGACGGGCGGCGGCCTGGATGGCCTTGATCTCCCAGTGGTCGTCGCCGTCGAGGGCCGCGAGGTGCAGGCACCAGGCGCAGGGCGCATCCGCCGACGTCTCCGCCCGCCCGAGGATCGGTCCGACGGAGGCCGAGCCCTCCCCGAAGACGACGGGCAGCACCGG
This sequence comes from Cnuibacter physcomitrellae, assembly GCF_014640535.1. Taxonomy (NCBI): domain Bacteria; kingdom Bacillati; phylum Actinomycetota; class Actinomycetes; order Micrococcales; family Microbacteriaceae; genus Cnuibacter; species Cnuibacter physcomitrellae. Next base: position 842,762 of record NZ_BMHD01000001.1, on the reverse strand, counting down.
GACGTCGGCCGAGAGGAAGGGGGCGCACCGCCTCGGCTGCACGGCGAAGCGGAAGACGAGGATCGCGAGGTCGACGGGCCCGTCCGGCGGCACGGTCACCGCTCGGCCGCCCATCGCGTCGACCTGAGCGGCCAGCGCGGTCGTGGCGGAGCGATCGACCGCGTCGACGAGGACCACCCGGCCCGACAGAGGCCGCCGCTCGCTCACCAGCACCGGGGCGAGCCGGTCGAGGATCTCCGCGACCATCTCCGGCCGCAGGCCGAGGCGGGTCGCGAGCACCGTGGGAGAGGCGTCCGGCACTCCGCGCTCGAGCACGCCGAGGAGCGAGTCGGCCCCGGACGGCAGGGGATCGATGACCGCGAGCGGCGTGTCGAACCCGACCTGCAGGCTGTCGGGCGTGAGCCAGAGGACGGGATGATCGGGGGAGAGGCGGAGCATCATGCCCGGCATGATGCCCGATCCGCCACGAGCCCGCTCGGGCTCTCCACAGGGCGGCGGCGCCGTCCACAGACGGGCGCGGCGATCACCCCGCCGCATCCCGCCCGAGATCAGACGACGGGAGGCTGGTCGCCCGGGTCGGACCCGTCGTCGCCCTTCGCGTCGTCGCCCTCCGCGTCGCCGCTCTTCTCCTCGGCACGCAGGAGCTCTTCGAGCGCCTGGTCCATCTCGTCGGGCTCCGGCGCGCCGGCGGTGAGCCGGGCGATCAGGGCGGCCGGGTCGTCGACGTCCTCGCCGGTCGGCATGACGTCGGGGTGCGACCACAGCGCATCGCGCTGCTCGACTCCCACGGCGTCGGTCACCTGCTGCCACATCGCGGCGGCCTCGCGCAGACGGCGCGGGCGGAGCTCGAGGCCGATGAGCGCCCCGAACGCCGACTCGGCAGGGCCGCCCGTGGCGCGACGGCGGCGCACGGTCTCGGCCACGGCGTTCCACGTCGGCAGCCGGCTCGAGGCGTTCGCAGTGACGACGTCGACCCAGCCCTCGATGAGCGCCAGCGTCGTCTCGATGCGGGCGAGCGCGTGCTCCTGCTGCTCGGTGCGCGGCGGGATGAGGGCGCCGGACGCCATGGCGTCGCGCAGCTCCTCGGGGTTCTGCGGATCGAACCCGGCGGCGAGCTCCTCGAGCCGGGAGGTGTCGATCGAGATGCCGCGGGCGAAGTCGCGGATGGAGCTGATGAGGTGGAGCCTCAGCCAGCGCGCGTGGCGGAACAGGCGGGCGTGGGCCAGCTCGCGGACGGCGAGGTACAGCTGCACCTGGTCGTCGGGGATGTCGAGGCCCTCGCCGAACTCGGCGATGTTCTGCGGCACGAGGACCGCGCGCCCCTCGTCGAGCAGCGGGATGCCGACGTCGCCCCCGGACACCACCTCGCGGGAGAGCCGCCCGATGATCTGACCCAGCTGCATGGCGAACAGCGTCCCGCCGAGGTTGCGCATCAGCTGGCTGGCGCCGGCGAGCATGCCGGACATCTCCTCGGGCGCCTGCTCCTGGAGCACGCTCGTGAGCGCATCCGAGATGCTCGAGGCGACGGGCTCGGCCAGCTGGCTCCACACCGGGGTGGTGGCCTTCGCCCACTCGGCCCGCGTCATGAGACCGGGGGCGTGCGCCGAGTCGCCGAGCGAGGTGGCCTCGTCGAGCCACAGCGACGACACGTGGAGCACCTGGTCGTACTGCGCCCTGGCCTGGTCGGTGACGGACGTGCCGCCCTGTCCGGCCAGCTCGACCGCCTGGCGCTCGGCAGCCGTCCAGTCGATGCCGTCGCCGGAGGCCTGCATGGCGTTCTGCAGCTGCTGCATCAGGTTCGACACGGCCGCGGGGTCGGACGGGAGGCCGGCCGCGCTGGCCAAGCGGGACGGATCGATGTCGGAGTTGCCGGAGAGGAAGGCGCGCAGCATGTCGCGGAACTCGTCCTCGGGCTGGCCATCGTCTCGGGGCTGATCGCTCACGGCTGATCCTCTCTGGTGGCTCTGCCTGTGACCGGAGGGGCCTCCGGGGCGGTCGGGGTGCCTGCAGCCCGCTCTCGCGAGACTCCTGGCCCGCTGTCAGACAGTGCTCCTACGCTAACCGCTGGCCCAGCGCCCAGGCTGGGTTTTCCCATAAGCTCGAAGGCCGACCGGTGCGCCCGTGGCGAACATCCACCCCGGCACCGCACGAGAGGAACCCGTGAGCCTATTCGGTGAGCAGCCCGAGCCCGCCACCACCCGTCCGCGATCCCGTCGGGTCACCCTCGGCTGGACCTTCTTGATCGCGGCGATCGTCGCCGCCCTCGTCATGAGCTTCCTGCCCGCTCCCTACGTCATCGAGCAGCCGGGACCGGTGTTCAACACCCTCGGGACGCAGGACCAGGACGGCAACGCGGTCGAGCTCATCACGATCGAGGGCCGCCAGACCTATCCCACCGGCGGCACGCTCGACATGCTCACGGTGTCGGCCATCGGCAACCCGAGCCAGTCGCCGTCGTGGGCGCAGGTCGTCTCCGCGTGGTTCGATCCCACCAAGGCCGTCGTGCCGATGTGGGCGATCTACCCCAAGGGGACCACCACCGAGCAGCGCAACCAGCAGAACGCCCAGGACATGACGAACAGCCAGCAGGAGGCGATCGCCGCCGCGCTGCACCAGCTCGACATCCCGTTCACCACCGAGCTGGCCATCGGCAGCGTCGCCACCGGGGGACCGGCCGACGGCGTGCTCGTGCCCGGCGACATCGTGATCTCCGCGAACGGCACCCCGATCACCGCGGTCGACCAGCTGCGCGCCGTCATCACCGAGAACGGGACCGACAAGCCCGCCAGCCTCGTCGTCCGGCACGAGGACGGCACCGAGGAGACCCTCGAGATCACCCCGCAGTACTCCGACGCCATCCAGGGCCCGGCCATCGGCGTCGGAGGCGCCGACGTGTTCGAGTTCCCCTTCGACGTCGACATCCAGCTCGACGACGTGGGAGGCCCGAGCGCGGGCATGATGTTCGCGCTCGGCATCATCGACAAGCTCACCCCCGGCGAGCTGAACGGCGGTCAGAGCATCGCCGGCACCGGCACCATCGACGCGGCGGGGACGGTCGGCGCCATCGGCGGCATCCGCCAGAAGATGGTCGGCGCGCGCGACGCCGGCGCGCAGTACTTCCTCGCCCCCGCCGCCAACTGCGACGAGGTCGTCGGTCACATCCCCGACGGTCTCTCGGTCTTCAAGGTCTCGACGCTCGACGACGCGATGACCGTGCTCCAGACGATCGAGTCGGGCGGCGACCTGTCGTCGTTACCGACCTGCGACGCGACCGCCAGCGCCCTCTCAGACGGCGGTCAATAGGATCGGCGGTACGAGTCCCGACGGCGGTGCACACCCGGCGCCGTCGTAGGATCGACTCGCATCCAGAGCGAGTCCGGAACCGATAGCGAGCACAGAGGCGAACGTGACTTCCCAACAAGCAGAGAAGCCGGCACGGAGAACGAGGGTCACGCTCGCGATCGCGATAGCGGTGGTGGTCGCGCTCGCGGTGGGCTTCTTCGTCTTCGCCACGCTGTACTCCGACGTGCTGTGGTACGACCAGCTCGGGTACCTCAGCGTCCTCACCACCCAGTGGTTCGCCGCCGGCGTGATGTTCCTCGTCGGCTTCTTCGCGATGGCCGTCCCGGTCTGGGCGTCGATCGAGATCGCCTTCCGCTGGCGTCCCGTCTACGCCAAGCTCAACTCCCAGCTCGACCGCTACCAGCAGGTCATCGAGCCCCTGCGTCGCGTGGCGACGTTCGGCGTGCCCGCCCTGCTCGGTCTCTTCGCGGGTGTGGCCACGGCCTCGCGCTGGCAGCTCACGCTGCAGTACCTCAACCGCACGCAGTTCGGCCAGACCGATCCGCAGTTCGGGCTCGACATCTCCTTCTACATGTACGACCTGCCGTTCTGGCGGGGGGTCGTCGGCTTCGCCTCGGCCGTGGTCATCGTGGCGGGACTCGCGGCCATCGCGACCAGCTACCTCTACGGCGCCATCCGCTTCAGCCAGCGCGAGGTGCGGATCTCGAAGATCGCGCGCATCCAGATCGCGGTGACGGCCTTCGTCTACATCGCGCTCCAGGCCGTGAGCATCTACCTCGACCAGTTCGCGACGTTGACCAACAACTCGGGGAGCTTCACGGGCGCCAACTACTCGGCGGTCAACGCGACGATCCCGGGGCTCACGATCCTCGCGGGCATCGCGGCCATCGTGGCGGTGCTCTTCCTCGTGGCGGCGGTCATCGGCCGCTGGCGGCTCCCCATCATCGGCACGGCCATGCTCATCGTCCTCGGTCTCGTGCTGGGATCGCTCTATCCGTGGATCGTGCAGCGGTTCGAGGTCGATCCGAGCGAGCGGACGCTCGAGGCGGAGTACATCCAGCGCAACATCGATGCGACGCGGGATGCGTACGACGTCGCCGACGTCGACGAGATCGCCTACGACGCGACGACCGACGCCGAGCCCGGGGCGCTTCGCAACGACGCCGCCACGACCGCGAACATCCGCATCCTCGACCCGTCGCTGGTGACGAAGTCGTTCCAGCAGCTGCAGCAGTTCCGGCAGTACTACCAGTTCCCCGAGGACCTCGACGTCGACCGCTACGACATCGACGGCCAGGTGCAGGATGCGGTGGTGACGGTCCGCGACCTGAACATCGACCAGCTCGGCTCGAGCGCGACCTGGTACAACCAGACCGTCGTCTACACGCACGGCTACGGTCTCGTGGCCGCCTACGGCAACCAGCGCTCGAGCGACGGCCAGCCCGTCTTCCTCGAGTCGGGCATCCCCACCACCGGGTCGTTGGGCGACTTCGAGCCGCGCATCTACTTCGGCGAGAACTCGCCGCCGTACTCGATCGTCGGCGGGCCGGAGGGCACGACCCCGGTCGAGCTCGACTACCCGTCGGGCACCGACGGCCAGCAGCAGACGTACACGACGTTCTCCGGCGACGGCGGGCCGAAGCTCGACAACGTCTTCAAGCGCCTGGTGTACGCCCTCAAGTTCCAGTCCGAGCAGATCTTCCTCTCGGATGCGGTCAACGACCAGTCGCAGATCCTCTACGACCGCGACCCGGCCGACCGCGTCTCCAAGGTGGCGCCGTACCTCACGATCGACTCCGACCCCTACCCCTCGGTCGTCGACGGACGGGTTGTGTGGATCGTCGACGGATACACGACCTCGGCCGACTACCCGTACTCGCAGACCCAGTCGTGGTCGAACGCGATCAGCGACACCAAGACCTCGACCCAGGGCGTGAGGCTCGACGACGTCAACTACGTGCGCAACTCGGTCAAGGCCACCGTCGACGCCTACGACGGGAAGGTCACGCTCTACGCGTGGGATCCGGACGACCCGCTCCTGCAGACCTGGGAGAAGATCTACCCGTCGACGCTCAAGCCGATCAGCGACATGAGCGGCGGACTGATGAGCCACGTGCGCTACCCGGCCGACCTGTTCAAGGCGCAGCGCTCGGTGCTGGGCCAGTACCACGTGACCGACGCGGGGTCGTTCTACTCCCGTGAGGACGCCTGGGCCACGCCGAACGATCCCACCTCGTCGACGTCGAACCCCACGCTGCAGCCCCCGTACTACCTCACGCTGCAGATGCCCACGCAGGACACCCCCGAGTACTCGCTGTACTCGACGTTCATCCCCCTGTCGGAGCAGTCGGAGTCGTCGCGGAGCGTGCTCACCGGGTACCTGGCGGTCGACTCGAACGCCGGCTCCGAGGCGGGGGTGAAGTCCGACGACTACGGGAAGCTCCGATTGCTCAACCTGCCGAAGGACGACACGATACCCGGGCCCGGACAGGTGCAGAACAGCTTCTCCTCCGACCCGGGCGTGTCCTCGGCGCTGAACCTCCTCAGACAGGGCGAGAGCCAGGTGCTGAGCGGCAACCTGCTGACCCTCCCGGTCGGCGGCGGGCTGCTGTACGTCCAACCCGTGTACGTGCAGTCCCGAGGGGAGACGAGCTTCCCGCTGCTGCAGAAGGTGCTGGTGTCGTTCGGCGACAAGATCGCCTTCGAGTCGACGCTCGACGGCGCCCTCGACTCCCTCTTCGGCGGCGATTCGGGTGCACAGGCGGGTGACCAGTCCGTGACCCCGTCCGACGGATCGGGCGACACGGGCGGAGGCACCTCGGGCGGCACGGGAGGGTCGGGCGGCTCGCCGTCCGGCGCGACCGGCGACCCGGCCGTGATGTCGGCGCTCGCCGCCGCGCAGCAGGCGCTCACCGACCGCGACGCGGCGATGGCCGCGGGCGACTGGGCGGCGTACGGCGAGGCGGACAAGCGTCTCAAGGATGCGATCGCCCAGGCCATCGCCGCCTCGGAGAACTGACAATAAGAGACAAGATATTGGCTATACGTGGCCATTTGGCCGCTTATAGCCATAATCTTGTCCCTATGTCAGTCGATCTGAGTTCGGAGGAATGGGAGCGCCGTCTCGGCCAGCGGATCCGCGCGCTGCGGCTCGCGGCCGATCTCGCGCAGAGCGACGTCGCGGAACGGGCCGGCGTCAGCGTGGGATCCGTGAAGAACCTCGAGTCCGGACGCGGTTCGAGCGTCTCGACCCTCGTGAAGGTGCTGAGGGCGCTGGGACGCGAGCGGTGGATCGACGCGCTGGAGCCCGAGATCTCCGTGAGCCCGCTGCGCATGCTCCAGCGTCAGGGGGCGGCCGAGGCCCCTCGCCGGGCATCGCGTCGAGGGGAGGGCTGATGGCCTACACGCCCGTCTCGGTGGTGGAGGTGCGTGCGTGGGGCGAGCTCGTGGGTGCGCTGGCCCCGGATGCTCGGAGCGGCTCGTACGCGTTCGAGTACGCGCCCGGGTGGCGCGCCACGGGCATCGAGCTGGCTCCGCTCACGACGCCGCTGTCACGGCCGTTGAGCGCGTACCCCTCCCTGCCCGAGGCAACCTTCCACCGGCTGCCTCCGTTCGTCGCCGATGCGCTGCCCGACGACTTCGGCAACGCGCTGGTGACGGCGTACCTCGCCTCTCACGGTGTGGCACGGTCGAGCATCACGCCGCTGGACCGTCTGGCCTACCTCGGGTCGCGGGGGATGGGGGCGCTCGAGTTCCGGCCGACCCGGGGGCCGCAGCGGCGGAAGCCGACCGCTCTCGAGCTCAGCGACCTCGTCGTGGGCGCTCGGAGCGCGCTCTCGGGGCGCATCGAGGGCGACGCCGAGGCCGCCGCGGCCCTGGCCACCCTGATCCAGGTCGGGACGTCCGCGGGAGGGGCGCGGGCCAAGGCGATCATCGCGTGGAACCCCGAGACGGGCGAGGTGCGATCCGGTCAGCTGCCGGCGGAGACCGGGTTCGAGCAGTGGATGATCAAGCTCGACGGCGTCGGCCGTGACACCGAGCTCGGGAGCTCGGCGGGCTACGGCCGGATCGAGTACGCGTACCATCTCATGGCGCTGGAGGCGGGCATCGAGATGTCGCCCTGCCGCCTCCTGGAGGAGAACGGCCGAGCCCACTTCATGACGAAGCGGTTCGACCGCACCGATCCCGAGGACGGTGCGCGGCGCATCCATCTCCAGACGCTCTGCGCGATGGCCGAGCTGGACTACCGCCAGCGCGGGACTCACGACTACGCCCAGTACCTGCAGACGGTGGCCGCCCTGGACCTCGGCGAGGAGGCGATGACGGAGGCGTTCCGGCGGATGGTCTTCAACGTCGCCGCACGCAACTGCGACGACCACACGAAGAACTTCTCGTTCCTGCTGGACGCGCCGCACGACGGGCCGGCGTCCTGGCGGCTCGCGCCCGCCTACGACATCACGTACGCCTACAACCCGGCGGGGGCGTGGACGTATCAGCACCTGATGAGCGTGGAGGGGCGGTTCGACGACATCGGGCGCGCGGAGCTCCTCGCCGTGGCGGATCGGTTCCAGGTGCCGGAGCGGTTCGCCGTGCTCGATCGGGTGCGCGACGCCGTGGCGTCCTGGCCGCGGTTCGCCGCGGCCGCCGGTGTCTCGCCGGAGGACGCCGACCGCATCCAGGCGACGTTCCCGGCCCTGTGGTCATGACCACGCGAAACCCGTGCTAGAGTTGATTCTCGTGCCGCGGGGTGGAGCAGTTCGGTAGCTCGCTGGGCTCATAACCCAGAGGTCACAGGTTCAAATCCTGTCCCCGCATCGAAAACGACGAAGACCCCCGCCCGACAGGGCGGGGGTCTTCGTCGTTCCCGCTGCGGTGCCCCGGACGCGGAGCTGTTCGTGGGCCCACGCCGCCAGAGGCTCCGCGCGCGACGCAGTCGCGTGTGGAGGGGCGGTGGGGAGTCGAATCCTGTCCCCGCTTCCGGGGCACCGCCCCGGAAGCGAACACGAGCTCGGGCGCGGGCCGGGCCGTCCTTAGGTTAGGCATGCCATACTTGGGTGCGATGACCGAGACGGCGATCGACGCGCCCACGCGCGTGCTGCGGAGATCGACCACCCGCCCCTCCGGTCGCCGTGTCCTGATCGCCGTCACCATCTGCGTCGTCGCACTGGCGGTCGCCGTCGCGCTCGGGTTGGCGATCGGCACCCGCACGGTCGACCTCGGCAGCGTGGTGCGGGCGATCGTGTCGCCCGACCTCTCCGACAACGACCAGGTCGTCATCCGCGACATCCGGGTGCCGCGGACCCTCACCGGGCTCCTCGTCGGTCTCGCGCTCGGCGCCGCGGGCACGCTGATGCAGGGCATCACCCGCAACCCGATCGCCGATCCTGGCCTGTTCGGGCTCAACGCCGGCGCCGCCTTCGCCGCCGTCATCGGCGTGGTCGCCTTCGGCGCCACCTCGAGCTCCCAGTTCATCTGGTTCGCGTTCGCCGGAGCTGCGGCCGCCGCCGCGCTGACCTACGGCGTCTCCTCGGTGGGCCGGGAGGGCGCCACCCCGGTCAAGCTCGCGCTCGCGGGCGCGGCCGTGACGGTGATCTTCACGAGCCTCACCACGGTCCTGCTGCTCAACCGGATCGTGGCGCTGGCGCAGATCCGCAGCTGGCAGGTCGGCACCCTGAGCGGGAGGGGATGGGACGGTCTGGTCGTGGTCGCGCCCATCGTGCTCGTCGCGGTGGTCGTGGCGATGTTCCTCGGCCGGACTCTCAACCTGCTGGCGATGGGCGACGACGTCGCGACCGGGCTCGGCCAGAACGTCGCGGTGGCCCGAGGCGTCTCGGCCGCCGTCATCGTGGTGCTCGCCGCCTCCGCGACGTCCTTGGCCGGTCCGCTCGCCTTCCTGGGACTCATCGCGCCCTGGGCGGCGCGACGGCTGGTCGGCATCGACTACCGCTGGATCCTGCCGCTGTCCGCCGTCTTCGGAGCCGTGATCGTGATCCTCGCCGACGTCCTGGGGCGCGTGGTGGTCATGCCCGCCGAGGTGGAGGTCGGCGTCGTGCTGGCCGTGCTGGGCGCCCCGCTCCTCATCGCGATCGTCCGCCGTTCGAAGCTGCTGGCGCTGTGACCGCGACGATCGTTCCTCCCGCGGGGCCGTCGACCGAGGTCGTCGATCCCGCCGTCCTCGTCGCCCGCGTCCGGCGGCGGCCGGCGCTGCGGCAGCTGGCCGTGTGCGCCGTCCTGGTCGGCCTTCTCCTCGTCACGGCGTTCCTCGCCCTGATCCTCGGCGCGAGCGGTGTGCCGGTGTCCGACGTCGTCGCGACGCTGGTCGGCCAGGGGAGCAGCGAGTTCGTGGTGTGGAGCCTCCGGCTCCCGCGCTGGGTGATGGGCGCGCTGGTGGGCGCCGAGCTCGCCCTCGCGGGTGCTGTGTTCCAGACGCTGCTCCGCAACCCGCTGGCGAGCCCCGACATCATCGGCGTCACGGGGGGCGCCGCGCTCAGCGCCGCCTTCTCCACGCTCATCCTCGGCGCGAGCGGCATCGCGGTGGCGGGGTGGGCCTTCGGCGGAGCGCTCCTCGCTGCTGCGGTCATCGCGCTGCTGTCCGGGACCGGGGGAGTGTCGGGCTTCCGCTTCGTGATCATCGGCATCTCCGTCGCCTTCGTCGCCTCGGGGCTGCTCGGCTACCTGATCGCCCGAGCCGACGTCCGGCGTGCGCAGGAGGCGTTCGCGTGGCTCGCCGGAAGCGTGCAAGGTGCGACCTGGCCCGAGATCGCGATCGTCGCGGGAGTCGGGGCGGCGCTCATGCTCGCCCTGCGCGTCCTGCACCGCCCGCTCAGCGCCCTGGCGCTCGGAGACGACGTGGCCGCTCAGCTGGGCGTCCATGTCGCTCGCGATCGCCTCGTCCTCCTCGGGCTGGCGGTGTGCCTGGCGGCGATCGGATGCGCGTTCACCGGCGTCATCGGGTTCGTCGCCTTCGCCTCGGCTCCGATCGCTCGGCGGCTGGTCGGCGAGGGCAGCCTGGCCCTCGTCGCGGCACCGCTCACCGGCGCGGTCATCGTGACCGCCTCCGACCTGATCGCTCAGCACCTGTTCGCGGGCTTCACGGTCTCGGTGCCGGTCGGGGTGATCACGAGCCTGCTCGCGGCCCCGTACATGCTGTGGCTCCTCGCCGGGCTCGGCAGGAGAGGACTCGGAGGATGAGGCGATGACGGCGACGATCACGGCGGAGGCCCTGTCGGTCGGCTACGACGGCACGGAGATCGTGCACGGGGTCGATCTCACGCTCGAGCCCGGGTCGCTCACGGTGCTCATCGGCGCGAACGGATGCGGGAAGTCGACGCTGCTGCGCGGTCTCGCCCGACTGAACCGCCCGATGAGCGGACGGGTGCTCCTCGACGGCGCCGACACGCGCTCGATCGCGCGGGGTGCCTTCGCCTCCCGTGTGGGCCTGCTGCCGCAGCAGCCGGCGGCGCCCGACGGCATCCTCGTGGCCGACCTCGTGGCTCGGGGCCGGTACCCGCATCAGGGCTGGTTCCGCCGCTGGACCCACGACGACGATCGGGCCGTCGCGGATGCTCTGGAACGGACGGGCCTCGTCGAGGTGGCGGACCGTGCCGTCTCGGAGCTGTCGGGCGGTCAGCGCCAGCGGGTCTGGATCGCGATGGTGCTCTGCCAGGATCCCGATGTGATGCTGCTCGACGAGCCCACGTCGTTCCTCGACATCGCTCATCAGATCGAGGTCATGGACGTGCTCACCGAGCTCAACCGGACGCGCGGGACGACGATCGGCGTGGTGCTGCACGAGCTCAACCTCGCGGCGCGCTACGCGACGCGACTGGTCGTGATGTCGGCGGGGCGCGTCGTCGCGTCCGGGCCTCCGGCGGACGTCCTCACCGACGCCGTGGTCGCGGAGGCGTTCGGCCTCCGATCGACCGTGGTCCCCGACCCGGTCTCCGGGACCCCCATGGTCGTCCCGCGCGGGCGCTTCCACGGCGCCTGATCCCGGGCGGGATCACGCGGGAGCCGACCAGGAGACCGTGTTCACGACGAGATCGAACAGCTCGACGAGCCCGTCGCGGAGCTCGGGCAGCCCGCAGGCGAACGACAGCAGCAGGACGCGCCGCGACGGCGGGACGAGCCAGTAGTCCACGCGGAGGGTCGTCAGTCCCTCCTCCGGAGTCCCCTCCTCCGCCTCGACCACCCGCACCCGACGGAGGACCCGACCCGCCGGGGTCTCCAGCGTCGCGTCGTCGGGTTCCGTCGCCGCCTCCACCACGGCCTCGAGCTGGTCGAGGGGAGCGCGTCCACCGTGCTCGGCGAGGGGGATCGGCGGACGGTAGACGGTGAGCGAGGCGGGGAACGGGACACCGACGACCACCTCTCGACACAGGTGGAGGCGGGAGGCGCCCGCCGTCCGCGCGCGGGTCGCCGCGAGGCGGAACCGGGTGCGGAGCTCGTGCCTCGCGGCCGCGTCCTCGTCGCGGTGCCCGACCGCCGAGCCCACGATGCGGTCGATCGCCCGGTCCGTCGCGGACGGGTCGTCCACCGGGATCTCCCACCACGTCCCGGGCAGGGCCAGGTCGTAGCCCGTCTCCGCTCCGCTCACGCGAGCACCTCCCACTCGACGGTGTCGGCCAGCTCGCGCACGGCCTCACCCAGGTCGCCGATGACCAGGAGGTCGTCGGCGACCAGACGGAGCTGCAGGCAGAGGTCCGGCGTCAGGAACCAGGTGAGGGACGCGGCCCGCCTCAGGGTCGGGGGAGCCCCGGATGCGGTCGCCACGGCGTCGAGGTCGTGGACCACCACGCGAACGGGTTCCGCCTCCGAGTCGACCACGACCGATCGTCGCCAGGGGGAGCCGGACGCGGCTTGCGCCCCGGCCTCCGCCTCGGCGGCGAAGTCCGCCGGAGTCGCGCCCTCGGCGTCGAGCACCTCGATCGAGGCGGCGGCGAGCACCCGACCGTCCCGCCGGTACCGTCGTCGGAGGATCGTGGTCCCCGCCGACGACTCCGTCGCGGCTGGGCCGTCGGCGAGGTCCTCCCAGCCGTCGCGGAGCGGCATCCGCACGTGCAGTCTCGCGCTCATCGTGCTCCCACCGGAGTGGCGGTCATCGCGGGTCGTTGGGAGGCGTCGTAGGCGCTCTGCGCCACGCCTCCCAGGCTGTCGCCGACCGCGTGGGCCACGGCGTCGCCGCCGGGCAGCCCGCCGATCGCGTCCGACAGCCGCCCGGTGATGGCGTCGCCGAGCTTCGCGCCGACGTCCGGTCCGCCGACCGAGGAGCCGAGGTCGTGGTGGATCTGCGTCGCGACGTCCTTCATCGCGCCGTCGAAGAGCGAGCCGAACGTCGATCGAGCCGCGTCGTCGAGCGAGGACTGGGCGGAGTCGAACGCGTTCCGCACCGTGTCGACGACCGAGCTCCCTACGCCGTACACGGCATCCGTGACGAGACCCGCCTGCGCGGCCACCTGACCCGCCGCGCTCGAGGCCGTGCGCACGACGGATCCGAGGCCGGACGCCTCGACCCCCTCCGCCAGGTCGGAGCCCACCTTGGCACCGAGTCCCTCCACGGTGTTCGAGAACGAGGTGACGTCGTCGCCGAAGGCCGACTGGAGGGCGTCGTGGCCGATGCCCGAGATCGAGTCGTAGAGGCCGCGCGCGCCCGGTCCACCGAGGTCGAGGATCCCGTCGACGACCTGATCGGTGAGTCCGCCCGCCGCCTGCGACACCGCCTGCTGAGCCAGTTCGCCGAGTGCCGTGCTGACCGTGCTCCCCGCGACGCTCGAGGCGCCCGCGGCAGCGGCCTTCGCCGCCGAGCCGAGGGCGCTGCCGAGCGCCGCGCCGCCGTACGCCGCGACCACGGCGAGTCCGGCGAGCGCGAGGTCGAGCAGGTGGAACCCGTTCATCGCGAACTGGAGGAGGGCCAGGATCGCGATGGCGACGTTCACCAGCTTGGCGTAGAGGAAGAGCATCCCCGCGATGGCGGCGAAGGCCGGCATGACCACCGACAGCGCGGCGAAGACGACCGACAGCACGGTGAGGATGACCGAGACAATCTTGAGGATCACCGAGACGATGTCGGCGATGATCCTCCCGATGTCGAAGAGGTCGCCCAACGAGTCCCAGAAGCTGTCGTTGAGGTCGTCGGCCTCGTTGCCCCGGTGGATGCGCGCCGCCGCGACCGCCGCGGCGCGGTTCATGTCGTCGCGCGCGGCGTTCCACGCCTCCTGCGCCTGAGCGAGCTGGACGTGGAGCTGATCCACCTGCGCCTGCAGCTGCGTCACGAGGGCGACCGCCGGCGCCTGGTCGGGCCCGGGCGTCTCCGCCGTGCGCCGCGCGTCGTCGAGCTGCGGCTGCAGCCAGGCGAGCTGGTCGACCGTCTGGGGGTTCGCCGCGATGACGGACTCCGCCCGGTCGTGCGCGTCGCGCATCGGTCCGGCGTACTCGATGAGCGCCTCCGCCGCCTCCGCGTAGCGGGTGTGCGCCTTCGTGACGCTCTCGGCGGCCTCGGCGGCGGTCTCCACGATCGCGTCGACCGCCTGGCTGCGGAAGCCGTCGCCCGAGAGCGCACGCAGCTGCTGCGCCGCACGGGCGATGGCCTCCGCCGCCTCACGGTAGCGGGTGCCGTCGCCGAGGATGCGGTCGGGGTCGCCCGGCAGCGGGGAGAGCTCGCTCATCGGCCGTTCCCCAGGAGCTTCTGCACCAGGTCCTGGTCGAGCATCTCGAACCCCTCGGAGATGAAGTGGATCGCGTCGCTGACCGTGCGGACCGCGTCGAGCATGTCCTCGCGGTTGTCCTCCCAGTCGTCGGCGAAGTCGATCAGCCGGCCGGCGAGCTCGCCGTTGCCGGAGGCGTCGGCCGTCGAGCGGCTCATGCCCTCTGCGCCGTCGAGGGTGGCGACGATGAGCTTCAGCGCCTCGTCGAGGCTCCGCAGCGTGTCGGTGTCGACGAGGAGATCGGGCACGGGTGTCAGTCCTTCCTGATCGCCTTGGCCAGCTCGTCGTCGGTCCGCTGCATGGCCTGGGTGGCCCCGCGGAGGAACTGCGACAGTCCCGTCAGCCCGTTCACGGCCTGCTTCGTGCCGTTCGTGAACTCCTGGTACGTCTGCTCGAACTGGCTCGACGCGCTCTGGGTCTGGAACCCGGAGGCGACGAGGCCGTCGATCAGGTTCGACAGCTCGGTGAGGATGGTCGTCATCTGGTCGCGGCCGTTCTCGAGGCGGCGAGCGGCGTCGTCCATCTCCTCGTAGGTGACGTTGAGGTTGGCCATGGTGTTCTCCTTCAGAGGATCGCGGCGGTCGCCGCGGTGTCGGATGCGGCAGCGGGCAGGGGGAGCTGCACGCGCAGGGGCGCTCCGGCGACGAGGTAGCCGCGGCCGGGCGGGAAGTCGGAGCGGGGCGCCCTGGGCAGCGTCGTGCGCAGGAAGCTGTCTCCTTCGGCGGGATCCGGCTGGAGCAGGATCCCGCGGCGTGAGTTCTTGATCTCGGCGAGCAGCGGCCAGGAGGACACCCAGCTGCTGGTCTCCGCCTCCGCGACGAGCAGCTGGTCGCTGCGCTTCACGGCGCGGATGAGCTCCACGGTCGGACCGTCGGCCGGCGTCGAGAGGAGGTCGGCGACGCTCTCGACGAGGATCGCCATCTCGCCCGGCGCGCGCTCCTCGGCCACCGAGACCGCGAGACGGCGGGCGAGATCGACGATCGACTCCGGGTCGTCGGCGTTCTCGGTCCACCCGACGGCGGTGGCGAGCGGCGAGCGACGGGGGCCGATCCGGTACAGCGCGATGTCCGGCCGCCAACGCCGAAGCGACTGGGCGAGCCACAGCAGCGCGGTCGACCGGCCGCCGCCGGGCGGCCCGATGAGCGCGAGGGCCCCGCGGGGGTCGAAGCCCACGGGCTCGAGGGTCTCGTCCGAGACGCCGAGCACGGGTCGTCCTCCCACGGCGTCGGGGAGCGACTCGGCGGCGATCTCCGCGGGCAGCGACCGCACCGGGGGCACCTCGCGGACTCCCCGCGAGCGGAGCAGGTCGGCCCGCGCGTCGACGGCAGCGGCCTGGGACGCGGAGCCCCGCTCGCCGCCGGGCACGGCGATCTGCGTCTCGTGGCCGTCCAGCACCGCGCGCCCGGGCGGCGAGGTGGCGTCGAGGACGTCGCCGGCGACGTCGAGGAGCAGGTAGCCGTTGTCGTCGCTCATCCTGAGCACGACGCGCCTGGGGACGACGGCGTTGACGGCCGAGGGGATGGCGCCGGGCCGGTCGGCGGTGAAGGCGACGTGCAGCCCGACCCGCCGTCCGTCGCCCAGGATGCGCATCAGGTCGGCATAGCGCGCCGCCCGGCCGGGGGCGGTGTCCCACTCGGCCCGCAGGAGCGGGAAGCCGTCGATGAGGAGGAGGAGGCGCGGCACGGCCTCCCCGGTGGCGGCGCGGTAGTCGTCGAGGGTGGCGGCGTCCACGGCGGCGAACGCGCGATTGCGGTCGTCGAGCTCCGCGGCGAGCTGGCGGATGAGGCGGGCGACACGCTCGTCGTCGTCGCCGGGGACCATGGATCCGACCGTCGGCAGGCGCTCGAGCATCCGCAGCCCTCCGCCCGCGAAGTCCAGCCCGTGCACCTCCACGGGCTCGGGCAGCGACGACGCCGCCACGGCCAGCGTGCGCAGCGTCACGGTCTTGCCTGATCCGCTCGTCCCGATGATCGCGAGATGCCCGTCGAGGTCGGGCGAGAACACCGCCGTCGTCTGCGCCTGCCGCTCCGGGAGATCGGCGAGGCCGAGGGGCCAGCCGTGCTCGACCGGGGGCAGGGCGGAGACGTCGTAGGTCGGCGCCAGCTCGTCGAGCCAGGGCCGTCGGGGTGCCGGCAGCGCGGACTCGGTGGACGCTCGGCCGAGGGACGCGACGATCCGGGCGAGGTCGGATGCCTGCGCCTCGCCGGAGCCGGGTGGGACCGGCGTCCGCGGCTCCCAGACCACCTCGGCGCCGAACCGCAGCTCGGCGACCTTGACCTCGGCGCGTTCCGGCTCGCGGCTCGTGCGCCCGCCGACGTAGGCGGTCTGGAAGCCGGTGAGCCGACCCGGTCCGGTCTTGGCCACGGCGCGTCCGGGGATGCCCGGATCGAACTGCGCCGCCGACCGGTCGCCCACGACGTCGGTCGAGTCGTGCTCGTCGGCCATCCGGAGGGCCACGCGGAGGTTCGTGTTGGCCCGGAGGTTGTCGCGGATGACGCCGGCCGGTCGCTGGGTGGCCATGATGAGGTGGATGCCGAGCGAACGGCCGCGCTGGGCGACGTCCACCACGCCGTCGACGAACTCGGGGACGTCGGTCGCGAGGGCGGCGAACTCGTCGATGACGATGACGAGGGCCGGCGGGCAGTCGGGGTCGCCTCGGCGCTCGAGCTCCAGGATGTCCTTGGCCTTCTTCGCGCCGAGCAGCCGTTCGCGGTGCTGGAGCTCCGCACGCAGGCTCGTGAGGGCCCGGCGGACGAGGTGCGGGCTGAGATCGGTGACGAGCCCCACCGAGTGGGGGAGGTCCACGCACTCGGCGAAGGCGGATCCGCCCTTGTAGTCCACGAAGAGGAACGTGGTGCGCCGCGGGCTGCTCTCGACCGCCATGCCGACGACCCAGGTCTGCAGGAACTCCGACTTCCCCGATCCGGTGGTGCCGCCCACGAGGGCGTGCGGGCCCTGGCTGCGGAGGTCGAGGTGCATCGCGTCGACGCCCGAGACGCCGACGAGGGCGCGGAGCCCGCCCGTACGCCTGGTCTGCGGCGCCTCCCCGGTCTCCGTCGCGCCCAGCGTGCCGCTCTGGCGCCAGCGATCCGCGACCGCGGTGGGGGCATCGGCGATGTCGTGACCGACCAGGGTGAGGAACGACACGGCGGCCGGGAGGTCGCTCGAGTCGTCGACCGTGGCCCCCGAGTCGACCAGCGGAGCCATCCGACGCGCGAGCGCCACGGCCTGCGGCACGTCGATGCGCTCGGAGCGGACCCCCGCCACGGTGCGGCCCAGGCGGACGAGGTCCACCTCCGCGCCGGTCGGTCCGAGGGCCAGGACCGAGCGGCAGACGGCCGGCAGGGCGAGGCGGTCGGCGGCCACCCAGATCACGTGCACGTCGGCCTCGGCCGCCCGCTCGGCCACCTGCACCAGCCGGGCGCGGTCGACGGGCGCGTCGTCGGTGACGAGCAGCACGAGCGCCGTCCGCCGACCGCCGTGCGCGGTCGCCTCCCGGCGCACGCCGCCCACCTTCGCCCCGGCCGCCTGCACCGTGTCGTCCTCGGTCGTCGGGCCGCGATCCGCCCGCGGCGCCGTCCGCGTCTCGACGAGCTCCTCGAGGGCGGCCAGGAGGGCGGTGCCCGTCGCCGCGCTGTCGGCGAGGTGCACGGTCTCGCCCAGCGGGGAGTGCGGGCTCGAGACGTGGGGCAGCCAGCCGAGCCAGGCGAGCTCGGGCGACCAGGTCGCGCTGGTGAGCGCGGCCACGGCGACCTCCGCGGGGGAGTGCAGGCCGACGACCTGCACGAGCAGGGCGCGGGCGGCACCCGCGGCGGCGTCACGCTCGCCGGCCACGCCGAGGGCGCCGCTGTCGTGGGCGCTGTCGACCACCGGGACGTCCGCGATCTCCCGGAACGGCTCGACCACCGACTCCACACGTCCTCGGAGCTCGGGGAGGGCGCGGTCCTCCTCCGACGTCGCGATCGTGGTGCGGCTCGGCAGCGTCGCGAGCCCCAGACGGAGCGAGAGGAACGACCAGTGCTCGGGCCGCCGGGTCCAGAGCAGCGGCCCGCGCTGCATCGCGTCGGCGTACACGTCGGCCGTGCTCGGCGCCTCGAGGTCGCGCACGCGGCGCTCCGGCTCCACCTCGGCGGCGAGGGCGACCGAGAGGTCGTGGAGCTCCGCGTCGAAGCGCTCCACGTCGTGCCGCCGACGGCTCCGCCGTCCCATCCCGCCGTCGAGGTAGCTGCCCAGAGCGAGCACGGGCGCCAGCGCGACGAACAGCAGGGCGAACGCGCTCTGGAGGAACGCGTACATCGCGATGCCGGTCACGACGGGTGCCGCCAGCGACACCCACGGGAACCGGGCCGGCGGCTGCTCCTCGGGCGGTCGCGGCGCGGTGAACTCCCGTCCCGGGTAGCGGGGCTCGACCCGCGGCGAGCGGTTGAAGGGGAGCGACCCGCCGCGTTCGGCGGTGCGCGGCGTCCCTGCGGTGCCCAGTCGGCGGAAGCCGAGCTCCGTCGCGCCCACCGTCACGGTCTGGCGCTCGCCCACGGCCACGCGGGTGACCACGCCGCCGTCGATCAGCAGTCCGTTCGCCGAGTTGAGGTCCGCGATCTCGATGCCGTCGGCCACGATGATCTTCGCGTGCACCTTCGAGGCGAGCGGATCGTGGAGCACCAGGGTGCAGCCCGGGTCGCGCCCGACCGTGCTCTCGCCCAGGGGCAGCTCGACCTCCCGTCCGGCGTCCGGGCCCGAGAGGATCCGGGCGATGGCCGCGGGCTGCCGGGAGGCGGCCACGGGCTGATCCGCCCCCACGAGGCGCACGCCGAACCCGGAGCCGATCTCAGCGTCGGCGAGCGGCGTCGTCCGCGAGAGGATGCGCTCGTCCGCGAAGGCCGGGGGAGACACGGAGAGGGTGACCCGCTGCGGATCCCAGCGCTCGACCGGATCCGACTCCGCGATCGCCGCGGCGATGTCGCCGATGGTCGCGGTCGCGTCGGTGGTCACGACGATGTCCGCATCGGGTCCGCGATGGCGACGGAGCGCGACCCGGAGCCGCATGTCAGGCTGCCAGGAACCAGTAGGCCGCCGCACCCGCCACGGCGACCACGAGCACGACGTCGAGCAGGACGCCCGGCCACCGCGGCCTCGTGCGCTGCGGCGCCGTGTACACCGGCGACGGTGCGGCCTCGCGCCGGACGGTCGAGTCGAGCGGGGAGGAGGCGGGTCCCGCCGAGGGGGAGGCCTGTCCGGCGAGGGACTGAGCGGGCGGCTGCGTCCACCGCTCCGTCGGGGCCGTGGGGGTGGGCGGCAGCACGGTCGTGGGAGCGGGAGGGAGGACCGCGGTCGGTGCGGGCGGGACAGCGGGCGCGGCAGGCCCGGTGGATCCGGCGGGCTGCACGGTCGACGTGCGGTCGCGCGAGTAGGGGTCGTCGAGGGCGTCGAGCGTGGTGGGTGGCAGACCGAGCCTGGCCTCCACCTGCTGCAGGGCACGGCCGAAGGAGAGCGCGGAGGTGTGCCGGGCGGAGGGTGAGGGCGAGAGGGCGGTGGCGAGGAGCTCCTCCAGCTCGGGCGGGACGTCGGGTCGGCCGATCGGCGGCACGGCCTGCTCCCGCATCCGAGCGAGCACGTCCGCCGGGGTGTCCTGCTCGGGCCCCGAGGACTCGAACGGCGCCCGACCCGCGAGCAGCGCGTAGACGGTCGCGGCGAGGGAGTACACGTCGCTGGTGGGGCGCAGCACGGCCCCGTCGCCGAGCGCCTCGGGGGAGGTCCAGAGCACCGAGTAGGCGTCGATCGTCGGCGCACCGCCCAGCACCCCGGCGATGCCGAAGTCGGCGAGCGCCGGACGCCGGTAGTCGGTGACGAGGATGTTGGACGGCTTGATGTCGCGGTGCAGCACCCCGGCGCGGTGGGCCGTCTCGAGCGCCCCCGCGATCTGGATGCCGACCGAGAGCGCCTCCTGCACCGAGATGCGCTCCGTGCGGAACCGGGCGCCGTAGTCGGGGAGGCTGCAGTACTCCATCACCAGGTACGGGCTGCCGCCCTCGGTCACCCCGGCCTGGTACACGGTCACGATGGATGGATGCGTCGACAGCTGGGCCATCAGGTTCGCCTCGTCGCGGAACCGCGAGAGGCCGGCCTGGTCGAAGCCCCCGCCCGAGAGCACCTTGACGGCCACCCGCCGTCGAGGCAGGTGCTGCTCGTAGAGGTAGACGTCGGAGAACCCGCCTGCACCGAGGGGAGCGAGTGCGTCGAAGCCGGGGATGGCGGGAGGAGCGGAACCGGTCATCCGACGTACCCCACGTTCGTGACCTCGATGGTCTTGCTCGCATCCCCTCCGGGGCCCTCGACGGTGACGGTGTAGAGCTCGCTCGGGTTGCTGCACTGATAGGAGAAGGAGATGGAGTCGTTCACGCCCACGGAGGTGTAGGGCTCGGCCTTCGCGTCCCTCGTGCCGATGCCGAACCAGGCCTCCTCGGCGCCCGTGCTCGTCCAGGCGAACGACACCGTCGGGGGCTCGGCCGAACCGACTCCCGGGACGGGGGCCTCGGCCGGCGTGGGGCAGTTCACCGAGTTCGTCCCCGTGAAGGACGTGATCACCGGCGCCGCGGTGCCCCCGCCCCCGGTCCCGCCGCCGGTGCCGCCCGTGCCGCCGGTCCCGCCCGTGCCTCCGGTCCCGCCCGCGGGAGCGGTGGGCGTCGGCGTCCCGGTGGGAGTGGGGGTGACGGACGGCGTGGGCGTCGAGGTCGCCGTGGAGTCCGCCTTCGCGGACGACGTGGGCGCGGCGACCGTCTGCTGCTGTCCCGCGAGACGCACCCCGATCAGCACGAGGAAGACCACCAGAGCCGCACCGAGCAGCGCCCTGATCACGGTGTGGACCACCGGCCAGGTTCGCGACCGTCCCCCCGGGGACGGAGATGCAGGACCCGCTGTCATGGGAGGCCTTCGGGCTCGAGTCTTCGTCACGCACGAACGTCGCAAGAGTAGCCCCTCGCGACCCCCAGCGCGAGGGTCATTCCCACGACTCGATCGTGCTCTCCCGAGGAGATGAGGTTAGGCTGTCCTTATCCCTTTGAACCCCAGGAGACACCACAGCATGTTCAGACGACACAGAGTCGCCACCCTGGCCGCGATCGCGGCGACCGCAGCCCTCGCCCTCGCCGGCTGCTCCTCGTCGAGCGGCAGCGACTCGTCCACCGCCCCGGCCTCCGACTCGTCGGGCTCCTTCCCGGTGACGGTCCAGAGCGCGCTCGGCGACGTCACCATCGAGTCCGCGCCGGAGCGCATCGTCACGCTCGGCTGGGGCAGCAACGACGCGCTGCTGTCGATGGGCATCGCGCCTGTGGGCATGGCGAAGCAGAGCTACGGCGGCGACGAGAACGGCGTCCTGCCGTGGACGCAGGAGGCGATCGACTCCCTCGGCGCGGCGGAGCCCACCATGATCACCGAGTCGGACGAGCCGGCCTACGAGGAGATCCAGGCTCTGAAGCCCGACCTCATCCTCGCCGTCTACTCCGGCCTCACCCAGGACCAGTACGACCTCCTGTCGCAGATCGCCCCCACGGTGGCATACCCGGACGCGCCCTGGTCGACGCCGTGGCGCGACGTGGTGACCACGGTCGGCAAGGCGGTGGGTCAGGAGCAGAAGGCGGCGGACGTCCTGTCCTCGATCGACGACGAGATCACGACCGTCGCCTCGGAGAACCCGCAGTTCGAGGGCAAGTCGGTAGCGGCCGCCGCCGACTTCGCCGGCACGTTCTACGGCTACTCCCCGTCCGACCCGCGGGTGGGCTTCCTCAACGACCTCGGGTTCACCAACCCCCAGAGCGTCACGGACGCCTCGACCGACGGCTCGTTCTTCTTCCAGCTGAGCAACGAGAAGCTCGACTCCCTCACGAGCGACGTGCTGGTGTACTACGCCGACAGCCAGGAGTCGTACGACGCGTGGCTCGCCACCCCCGCCGCTCAGACCATGCAGCAGGTGAAGGACGGCACGGTGGCGCCGCTCATCGGCACGCAGCTGGTCGCCTCGGTCTCGCCGCCGACCGCGCTGTCGCTGACCTGGGGCCTCGCCGACACCGTCAAGGCACTCGACGCGGCCGTCGCGAACGTGAAGTAGCGGCCTTCGACGCGGGAGATCACGCCGGCTCGGGAATCACCCGGGCCGGCGTGATCTTATTAACGACGATGACTGATCTGCTCCTCGATCCCGTGGCGCTGCGCGCCGACTTCCCGATCCTCCGCCGAGAGGTGAACGGGAACCCGCTGGTGTACCTCGACTCGGGCGCCACGTCGCAGAAGCCGCGGACGGTGATCGAG
Organism: Cnuibacter physcomitrellae; assembly: GCF_014640535.1. Taxonomy (NCBI): domain Bacteria; kingdom Bacillati; phylum Actinomycetota; class Actinomycetes; order Micrococcales; family Microbacteriaceae; genus Cnuibacter; species Cnuibacter physcomitrellae. The sequence continues at coordinate 820,455 of NZ_BMHD01000001.1, read as the reverse complement.
GCGGAGAGCCGGTACTACCTCGAGGCCAACGCCGCGGTGCACCGGGGCGCGCACACGCTCGCGGGGGAGGCGACCGAGCTGTTCGAGGACGCCCGGTCGACGGTCGCCGGCTTCGTGGGGGCCGACGCGGAGGAGATCGTCTGGACCTCCAACGCCACGGAGGCGATCAACCTCGTCGCCTACGGGATCTCGAACGCCACCCTCGGTCGGGGCGGTGCGGCGGCCGCGCGCTTCCGGTTGGCACCCGGTGACGAGATCGTCGTGACCGAGGCCGAGCACCACGCCAACCTCATCCCGTGGCAGGAGCTGGCCTTCCGCACCGGAGCAACCCTCCGAGTGATCGGGGTGGGCGACGACGGCGTGCTGCTCCTCGACGAGGCTCGAGCGGTCATCGGCGACCGCACGAGGATCGTGGCCTTCGGGCACGTGTCGAACGTGCTCGGCGGGATCGCTCCCGTCGAGGAGCTCACCGCGCTGGCGCACGACGTGGGCGCGCTCGTCGTGCTCGACGCCTGCCAGTCGGTCCCGCACCTTCCCGTCGACCTGCACGCGCTCGGCGTCGACTTCGCCGCGTTCTCGGGTCACAAGATGCTCGGCCCGACCGGCGTGGGCGTGCTCTACGGCCGGCGTGAGCTGCTCGACGCGCTCCCGCCGTTCCTCACGGGAGGGTCGATGATCACGAGGGTCGACCTCCACGAGGCGGAGTACCTGCCCGCGCCGCAGCGCTTCGAGGCCGGCACCCAGCGGGTCGCGCAGGCCGTCGCCCTCGCCGAGGCGGTGCGCTATCTCGACGGCGTCGGCATGGCGGCGGTGGCCGCCCACGAGGAGGCGCTGGGTGCGCGGATGGTCGATGGCCTGTCCGCCCTCGACGGCGTCCGCGTCCTCGGGCCTTCCGCCGGTCGCCCGCGGGTCGGGCTGGCGAGCTTCGTGGTCGACGGCATCCACTCCCACGACGTCGGCCAGTTCCTCGACGACCGCGGCATCGCGGTCCGTGTCGGCCACCACTGCGCGCAGCCGCTGCATCGCCGGTTCGGCGTGACCGCGACCACCAGGGCGAGCGCGTACCTCTACAACGACGCCGCCGAGGTCGACGCGATGGTCGAGGCCGTCGCCGACGCCCGCCGCTTCTTCGGGGTGGTGTGATGGCCTCCTCCGAGCTGCAGTCGCTCTACCAGCAGGTCATCCTCGACCACTCGAAGGAGCGGCACGGATACGGGCTGCGGCCTGACGAGTCCGGATCGTCGCACCAGATCAACCCCACCTGCGGCGACGAGGTCACGCTCCACGTCCATCGGGGCGCGGACGGCGCGATCGAGTCGTTGAGCTGGGAGGGGCAGGGCTGCTCGATCTCCACGGCGTCCGCCTCCCTGCTCCACGACCTGGTCCAGGACCTGCCCGAGCCCGAGGTCCGCGAGCGGATCGCGGCGTTCCGAGAGCTGATGCAGTCGAAGGGCCGGTCGGACGGCGACGAGGAGCTCCTCGACGACGCCGTCGCGCTGGCCGGCGTCTCGCGCTACGTCACCCGGGTGAAGTGCGCCATGCTCCCGTGGGTCGCGCTGGAGCACGCGCTGGGCTGACCCCGCCGATCGCTAGGATCGGACCATGTCGGAGGGCGGCGGGGCGGGCGCAGGCGAGGGCGCCGAAGCCCGACGGATGGCGGAGGTCGAGGTCGCGGGCTGGCGCGACTGGGGCCCGTACCTCGCGGAGCGCGCCTGGGGCACGGTGCGGGAGGACTACAGCGCCGACGGCGACGCCTGGCGATCCTTCCCTCACGACCACGCTCGCAGCCGCACCTACCGGTGGAACGAGGACGGCATGGCCGGCTTCTGCGACCTCGACCAGCGCTGGTGTCTCGGGCTCGCGCTCTGGAATGGCGTCGACCCCATCCTCAAGGAGAGGATGTTCGGCCTGTCGGGCCCCGAGGGCAACCACGGCGAGGACGTCAAGGAGTACTGGTGGTACCTCGACGCGACTCCGTCCCACTCGTGGAACACCTGGCGGTACCACTATCCGCAGGCGGCCTTCCCGTACGAGCGCCTGGTCGAGGAGAACGCGGCCCGGTCCAAGCTCGAGGACGAGTTCGAGCTGGTCGACACCGGCGTCTTCGACGACGGCCGGTACTGGATCGTGACGGTCGACTACGCCAAGGCCTCGGCGCACGACCTGGTGATGCGCGTCGGCGTCGAGAACGCCGGACCGGAGGCGGCCACGATCGACGTCCTGCCCTCGCTGTGGCTGCGCAACACCTGGAGCTGGGACGTCGACCCCGGTGTCGTGCCGTCGTTGCGCGCCGAGGACGGCGACGTCGTCGTGACGCTCCCCGACGAGGAGCGGCTCCGCCTCCGCGTCGACCCCGCCAGCGACGTGCGTCCCGACGAGCTGCTGTTCTGCGACAACGTGTCCGACTCCGCGCGGCTGTGGGGTGAGGCGCCGCTCTCGCCGTACCCGAAGGACGGGATCGGCGACCACGTGGTCTCCGGGCTCGACACGGTGAACCCCGAGCAGGTCGGGACGAGGTCGGCCGTCCGATTCCGGCTCGACGTGCCGGCGGGCGAGACCAGGACGGTCGTGCTGCGGCTCAGCCGATCCGAGGAGGAGGACACCGGGGCCGACTCGCTCTCGGTCCTCGCCGAGCGCCGCCGCGAGGCCGACGAGTTCTACGCGGGCGTCATCGGACGGGACGTCCCCGCCGACGAGGCCGTCGTCGCGCGCCAGGCGTTCGCCGGGCTGCTCTGGTCGAAGCAGTTCTTCCACTTCGACGTGCGCCGGTGGCTGGAGGGCGACCCGACCGCACCGCCGCCTCCGCCGGGGCGCGGTGCGATCCGCAACGGGGACTGGCCCCACCTCGTGAGCCACGACGTCATCCTCATGCCCGACCCGTGGGAGTACCCGTGGTTCGCCGCCTGGGATCTCGCCTTCCACTGCGTGACGATGGCGCACATCGACCCCGGCTTCGCCAAGCAGCAGCTCGTGCTCCTGCTGCGCGAGTGGTACATGCACCCGAACGGGCAGCTGCCCGCCTACGAATGGGACTTCTCGGATGTCAACCCGCCGATCGAGGCGTGGGCCGCCCTGCGTGTGTACGAGATCGACGGATCCCGGGACCAGGCGTTCCTCGGACGCGTCTTCCACAAGCTGCTGATGAACTTCACCTGGTGGACGAACAACAAGGACCACGGCGACAACAACCTCTTCGAGGGCGGGTTCATGGGGCTCGACAACATCGCGCCCGTGGACCGGTCGACACTGCCGCCCGCCGTGGGCGTCCTGGAGCAGGCCGATGCGACCGCGTGGATGGCGACCTACGCCCTGCACCTGCTCGAGATGGCGCTCGTCCTCACCGATCGCGACCCCGTCTACGAGGACGTCGCGACGAAGTTCTTCGAGCACTTCCTCTCGATCGCGGCGTCGGCGAACGACGCGGGCCTCTGGGACGACGCCGACGCGTTCTACTACGACGTGCTCCACCTCGCCGACGGACGCGACGTCCCGATGCGGGTGCGGTCGCTCGTGGGGCTGGTGCCGGTGACCGCCTCGCTCGTGCTGGAGGGGACGCGGGCGCCCGCGCTGACCGAGTTCATGCAGCGTGCCCGCGTCTTCCTGGAGCGCAACCCGCAGACGCGCCAGGCGATCCACGCCGGTGACGGCGTGGCCCGCGACGAGACGCTGCTGGCCCTCGTGCCGCCCGAACGACTCCGACGCGTGCTCGGCGGCGTCTTCGACGAGTCGCGGATGCTGTCCCCGCACGGCATCCGCAGCATCTCCGCCTGGCACAGGGAGAACCCCTTCACCGTCGAGGTGGCGGGCACGACCGCCACCGTCGACTACGAGCCCGGCGAGTCGACGAGCGGGCTGTTCGGCGGCAACTCGAACTGGCGAGGGCCCGTCTGGTTCCCGCTCAACGCGCTCATCATCGAGTCGCTCCGCCGCTACGACGTCAGCCTCGATCGGAGCCACACGATCGAGTACCCCGCCGGGTCCGGCGAGCAGCACACCCTGGGCGAGATCGCCGACGACCTGAGCGCTCGGCTCACGTCGCTCTTCCTGTCGGTGGACGGCGCTCCACGTCCCTCCGACGCGCGCTATCCGCTGCTCTCCGAGGACCAGCACTGGCGCGACAACATCGCGTTCTACGAGTACTACCACGGCGACTCCGGGCAGGGCCTCGGGGCGGCGCATCAGACGGGGTGGACCGCGATCGTCGCCCACCTCATCCTCACGCGGTCGCGCTGACCGATCTGCGCCGGGGGATCGCCAGCACGAGGATCCCGAGGGCGAGCACGACGAGCCCCGCGGTGGCGGTGGCGTCGAGGGTCTCACCGAGCACGAGGAGGCCGAGCAGGGTGGCCGTGAGCGGCTCGGCGAGCGTGAGCGTCGAGACCGTCGCGGGAGACAGGCGCGCCAGCCCCCATCCGAAGAGCACGTAGGCGACGGTCGTGGTGACGATGCCGAGCCAGAGCGCGAGCAGGGCGCCCTCGGGGGTGACGAGCCAGGACGGACCGGACAGCAGCAGGAGGGGGAGGCTGGCGGCCGCGGCCCAGCCGAAGAGCACGCCCATGGTCGAGGTCGAGGACCACCCGCGATCGAGGAGCGCCTTGCCCGCGAGCGTGTAGGCCGCGTACGACGCGCCCGCCCCGAGCGAGGCGAGGAGTCCGATGCCGCTCACGCTGCCCGTCGACCCCGCGGTGATGCCGCTGAGGAGGACGACGCCGATCGTCGCGACCGCGGTCGCGACCACCCAGATCCATCCGGGGAACCGGCGGCTGAGCGCCCAGTCGGCGACCCCGGTCAGCACGGGTGCCGACCCGAGGGCCACGATCGTCCCGATGGCCACCCCGTTGGTCTCGGTGCCGAGGAAGAAGAGCGGCTGGTAGGCGACCACGCCGGCTGCTCCGAGGGCGATGACGAGGGGGGTGGGCATTCCGCGCCGCGCTCCACCCCGGGGAGCGGCCGCCGGCTCCGCCGACCGCCGCCGCGACAGCAGCCAGGCCACCAGCGCGAGCAGCCCTCCGCCGATCAGGATGCGCGCAGCGCCCACCGAGAGCGCGCCGGCCTCCACGTCGGCGAGCGCTCGAGCCGACCCGGTGGTGCCGAAGCACACGGCGGCGAGGAGCACGGCGAGGACGGGGCGCACCCGCCTATTCTGCCGTCTCCACCCGTTCCGCCACGTCCGGGCTGTCGCGCCACAGCGATCGACGTGGCGGAACCACCTCGGCGTGGCGCGACGGGGAGGGGCTAGCGCGCCTGCGCGAGGCCGATCGCGAGCACCGAGGCGAGGCCGGTCGCGGCGATGAGCCCGAACAGCACGGCCAGGAGGGTCAGCCGCACCCGGCCGGGGCGGGCGAGGAGTCGCACCTCGAGCATCCCGCCGTAGAGCACGACGATGGCGATCAGCGACCAGAACGCGACGCCCGCGGGCTGGAGACCGAGCATCGCGGCGAGGAGGGCCACGCAGATGGCGGCCATGATCCCGCCGACCACGAGCCAGATGGTGCCTGTCGAGGTGGTGAGCGAGGGCTGGTTGGTGACCCTGGTCGGATCGTCGTCGTCTCTCATCGTGTGCCTCGCCTCATCCTACGCACGGCGTTTCGGTTCTGTTACGGTTGCCGCGATGTGCCTCGGACGGGGGATATCCTCGCCCGAACACCTACAGACCGAGGAGGACCGGTGGGGAGACACACGAGACGGTTGCTGGCGGCGGGACTCGGAGCGGGGGTGATCTTCGCCGCGGCGACAGCGCTGCCGGCTGCGGCGGAGGATCCGGCCGACTTCGACGAGCGCGTCAGCGCGGCGGCGATCATGGAGCACCTGCAGGCGCTCCAGGACATCGCCGACGCGAACGGCGGCACGCGGGCGATCGGCACGCCGGGGTACGAGGCGAGCGCGGCGTACATCGAGAGCGTGCTCGCCTCGGCGGGCTATGAGACCGAGCGTCAGCCGTTCGTCGCGAACACGCAGACCATCGACCAGGGCACGTACGTGTTCGAGGTCACGGGCGCCGACGTGCCCGACGGGGTGCCGATGGAGTTCACGCCCGGTACGCCCTCGGGAGCCATCGTCGACGTGGCGGCGGTCGCGCCGGCGACGGCGACCGGATGCGACGCGACGGAGTGGGGTGGCGTCGACGCCACCGGCCTCGTCGCCGTCGTCAGCCGCGGTGTGTGCCCCTTCAGCGCGAAGTCCCTGGCGGCCGCGGAGGCCGGCGCGGTCGCCGTCGTGATCTACGACAACGATCCCGCCGCGGAGTCCCTCAACGGGACGCTGGGCGGACCGACCCCCGGCACGGTGCCCTCGATCGGGGTGACCCTCGCCGAGGGCCAGGCTCTCGTGGCGGCCCTGGACGACGTGACCTTCACGATCACCATCGACGAGGAGACCACCAGCGTCGACACGTTCAACGTGCTCGCGCAGAGCCCCGGTGTCGACGAGACCGGGGGAGTCGTCATGATCGGCGCCCACCTCGACTCGGTGCCCGAGGGCCCGGGCATCAACGACAACGGCAGCGGCAGCGCCGCCATCCTCGAGACCGCGGTGCAGCTGGCCGCGTCCGGCACGCCGCAGCACCCCGTGCGCTTCGCCTGGTGGGGCGCCGAGGAGGTGGGCCTCGTCGGCTCGACCTACTACACCTCGTCGCTGACGGATGAGGAGATCGCCGAGATCTCGGCCTACCTCAACTTCGACATGGTCGGCTCGCCGAACTACGTCATCGCCACCTACGACGCCGACGAGTCGACGTTCCCCGCGGACGACGTCGAGGTGCCCGAGGGATCGGCGGAGCTGGAGGCCATCTTCACCGACTGGTTCGACTCCGTCGGACAGCCCCACATCGACACTCCGTTCGACGGCAGGAGCGACTACCAGGGCTTCATCGACGCCGGCATCCCCTCGTCGGGGCTCTTCACCGGCGCGGAGGACATCAAGACCGCGGAGGAGGCGGCGTTGTTCGGCGGTACCGCGGGAGCGGCGTACGACCCCAACTACCACCAGCCGGGTGACACGATCGAGAACGTGAGCGTCGAGGCGATCGGGATCAACGCGGCCGCCATCGCCCACGCGGTCGACGTGCTCGCGATCGTCCCCGACCCCGCGCCGGCTCCGGTCGTGCCGGTGCCGAGCCCCAGCGACCCGGGGAGCGCGTCGGGAGCCCAGCCGGCACTCGCGGCCACCGGCTCCGACCCCGCACCCGCGGTGCTGGCCGGAGGCGCGCTCGTGCTGGGTGGACTGGTGCTCGCCCTGGCCCTCGGTCGGCGGAGGACGACAGCCCGACCGTGAGTCCGTCCTCGGCTCGGGCCTCAGACGTGCGTGAGGCCCGAGCCGAGGATCACGACGCCGACCACGAGGAGGACGATCGTCGAGACCAGCGCGCTGTTCGCCTCGAGCCAGGCGTGGGCTCGCTCCAGCGGGACACGGGTGCGCCCGGGGTTGGCGTAGGCCACGATGATCGGCGCAGCGAGGGTGGAGAGCCCGAGCACCACGTAGACGACGATCCCCACGATCGCGTCGAGCGGATCACGCGCGACGGGACCGATCGCGACCCCGGCGGCGACCGTGAGCAGGAGGTTCTTCGGCCGCAGCATCAGCACCAGACCCACGCCGAAGGCGGGTACCGGACCGACCGACGACACCCGGCGCATCCAGGCCGGCGTGCTGCGGGGCGGCTCGCCCCGATGCCGCCGGGCGCGGACGAGCCGCACGGCCGCGATCGCGAGCAGCCCGAGACCGGCCACGATCTCCACCGCGGCGATCCAGGGGCTCGACCCCGACAGGTGCGGCGCCGGGAGGAGGGAGGCGAGGAGGGTCAGCACGGTGGTCAGGGCGATCAACCCGATGGCCGCGCCGATGAGGTAGGTCAGGCTCGCGATGCGCCCGCGCGGCGAGAGCAGGATGAGGATCATCACGACGATCGGCACCGTGCTGAACGCGATCCCGAGGGCGATCGGCAGCACGTGTCCGATGATCCCCGCCATGCGCTCATCGTATCGGGGGCCGCCGCGTATCCTGGCGGGGTGGTGAGCCGGGGGAGCGCGCGGGAACGAGGGACCCTCGTCGTCCGGTTCGTGCGGGCCCGATGGGGCTACCGCTTCCGCGGCCGGGCCCAGCTCGAGCGGTGGCAGCGGCGCAGGGTCGCCCGGCACCTGAGGGTCCACGGCGCTCGGGCACCGTTCTACGCACCCCTGGTCGGGCCCGGTGCCCGGTTCGACCGGATCCCCGTGGTCGACAAGACGGCGACGCTCCACCGGTTCGACGAGATGAACACCCGCGGGGTGAGGCTCGCCGACGCCCTCGCCGTGGCGCGGCAGGCCGAGCGGACCCGCGACTTCGCACCGCTGGTCGCAGGCGACCTCACGGTCGGCCTCTCCAGCGGGACCTCCGGGAGACCGGGCGTCTTCCTGGTCAGCCCTCGAGAGCGGATGAGGTGGGCGGGCACCGTGCTGGCGCGGGTCCTCGACGCCGGGGCCGTCCGCCGGCTCCTCCTGCCCTGGACCAGGCCGCTCGAGATCCGGTTCTTCCTCCGCGCGGGCGGGCACCTGTACGAGTCCGTCCGGAGCTCGCGGGTGCGCTTCGTCTTCCACGACCTGCTCGAGCCGCTCGACACGCACGTCTCCTCGCTGGCGGGGTCGAGGCATCCGATCGACGTGCTGGTGGCGCCCGCCTCGGTGCTCGTCGCCCTGGCCGCCCGACGGGTCGCGGGCGACCTGCCGGTCGCCGTGCGCCAGGTGGTCTCCGTCGCGGAGGTGCTCGATCCGCACGATCGCGACCTCGTGGAGCGAGCCTTCGGAGTGCGTGTCTCGGAGGTGTACCAGGCCACGGAGGGCCTCCTCGCCCTGAGCTGCCCCGCGGGCTCCCTCCATCTCCACGAGGAGAGCGTGCTCGTCGAGCGCGACCCGCTCGGCGGGGGCCGGTTCGTTCCGATCGTCACCGACTTCGACCGCTCGACGCAGCTCGTGGTGCGGTACCGCCTCGACGACGTCCTCCGGGTCTCGCCGCTGCAGTGCGCGTGCGGTCGGGTGACGCGGGTGCTGGAGGCCGTCGAGGGCCGGGAGGACGACGTGCTCCACCTGCCGGGCGAGTCGCGACGCGTCGAGGTGTTCCCGGACACGGTCCGGCGCGCGATGGCCGTGCCGAGCGTGGAGTGGGCGGACTGGCGCATCCGCCAGCACGGCACGGTCGTCGAGCTGGCGCTGCTCGGCTGCGCCGACGAGGGGGCGGTGCGCGACTCGCTGGCGGCGTCGCTGGCGGCGCTCGGCGTCCATCGTCCCGACGTGCGGCTGGTGCCCTGGCCGAGCGAGGATCCCACCGCGAAGGTCCGGCGCGTCGCTCGCGTGGTCGCATGACCGTCGTCGTCACCGGCGCGTCGGGATTCGTCGGCGGCGCTGTCGCCGACCGGCTCAGGGCCGAGGGCGTGCGGGTCGTCGGGCTCTCGCGACGGGAGGTCGCGCATTCCGATCACGTCCGCCTCGATCTGAGCGCACCCGACGCCGTCGCTCGGCTGCGGGAGCTGCCGGCGGTGCCCGACGTGATCGTGCACGCGGCGGCCCGCGCCGAGCCGTGGGGGACCGCGGCGCAGTACCGGGAGGGCACCGTCGCGACGACCGCGGCCGTGGTGCGCTGGGCGGCGGCGTCGCACCCGCGTCCGCGGCTCGTCCACGTCTCGACCGCGTCCGTGCTGTACTCGGGACGGGACCGTCGGGGAGTGCCCTCCGACGAGGATCCCGGACCGCGCTACGTGGGCGGCTACGCGCGGACGAAGGCCGAGGCGGAACGGGTGGTGCGGTCGTACCCCGGCGAGTGGGTGATCCTCCGGCCTCGCGCGGTCTTCGGACCGGGCGACACGGCCCTCCTCCCTCGGCTGCTGGAGGCGGCCGACCGGGGTCGTCTGCCGCGGTTCCGTCGCAGCCCGGTGAGTGACCTCGTCTTCCTCGACGACCTCGTCGACGCCGTGGTGGAGGCGTGCGGCGACGCGTCGATGGCCCGCCGGACCTTCGGCGTGGCCGGGCCGGAGGCGGTCGACCTCCAGGACGTGGTGGGACGCGTGCTCGCCGCGACGGGACGTGCTCCGTCCGCGCGCGCGGTGCCGCGGTGGCTCGCCGTCGCCGCGGCCGGGGCCGTCGAGCGGATGTGGGCGGTCACGCGGCCCGGACGGGAGCCCCCGATCACCCGGTACGCGCTCCTCGCCTACGCGTGCTCGTTCACCTTCGACCGCGCCGTCGAGGCGCCTCTGCTCGTCGGCCGGACCCCGGTCGACGAGGCGATCCGCCGCACCGTGGCCGCTCTCGGCACCGATACCCTGAGGACGCCGTGACCGATCCTCTCCGCCCCCGTCGTTCCGCCGTCGTGGCGTGCGCCACGCACCTGCCGGCGACGCTCCGCACCACGGCGGAGACCGAGGACCGGCTGCGCGCCGACAACCCCAGGCTGACGCTGCCCACCGGGCTCCTCCGCAGGATCACCGGTGTCGAGAGCGTGCACGTCGCGGAACCGGGCACCCAGGCATCCGACCTAGCCGTCGCCGCGGCCCGCCAGGCCCTCCGGGAGTCGCCGGGCGACGTCGACCTCCTCGTGTTCGCCTCGGGGAGCCAGGACCTCATCGAGCCGGCGACGAGCCACATCGTGGCGGAGCGGCTCGGTGTCGGCTGCGCCGTCTTCGACGTGAAGAACGCCTGCAACAGCGTGCTGAACGGGATGCAGGTGGCGGATGCGCTCATCGCGACCGGCCAGTACCGGCGCGCCCTCGTGGTGACGGGCGAGATGCCCTCCTATGCCGTCCGCTGGCGGGTCGATTCCCGCGAGCAGTTCCTCCGCTCGTTCGGCGGCTACACGATGAGCGACGGGGGAGCCGCCGTCCTCCTCGAGGCGCTGGATGCGCCGGCGGCGTCGGACGGGCACGCCCCGGCCGACGACCGCGGCATCCTCGGGTCGCGCTTCCTCGCCCGATCGGAGCACTGGGGAGTGGGCACCATCCCCGCCGGCGGGACCGTCAACCCGCACTCCGAGGGCGGCGCGTACTTCGACATGGACGGCGCGGCGCTGCAGGCGGCATTCACCTCGGTCGGCGTCGGCCTCGTGGCGGAGACGCTCGCCTCGCTCGGGCACGGCGTCGACGACCTCGACTTCGTCGCCCTCCACCAGGTGGCGCGCCCGTACCACGATCGGATCGTCGAGGTGCTCGGGGTCGATCGCGAGCGCACCCTCCTCACGGTGACCGAGCACGGCAACCTCGCCTCCGCCACGCTGCCGTTCCAGCTGGCAGAAGCCCGGGCCTCGGGTCGGGTCGGCCCGGGGAGCCTCGTCGCCCTGGTCGGCCTCGCCGCGGGCATCTCCCTCGGGGCGATGGTGATCCGCCTGTGAACGGATGGCCGGGCGAGGGGCGTGCCCCGGGAGCGGGGGCCCGCCGGTGAGCGGGGTCGTCGTCGGGGGTGAGCGCCGCTGGGAGGAACGGGTGCAGCGGGCCGCGCATCCGTTCGTGTACCCGCTGCTGTCCCGCCTGAAGGCGCCCGTGCGCCGGATCCCGGGTGTCGGGGTCGTCGTCACCGACGCCGCGCTCCTGCGTTCCGTGCTGCTCGACACCGCGACGTTCACCAAGACCGGCCCGGGCTCGCCGGCCGACCTCTGGACGCCCGTGCTCGGTCCGCGCGTGCTGCTCAACATGGAGGGTGCGGATCACGTCGCGCTGCGGCGGCGGCTCGGCCCGCTGTTCGCCCCCGCCGCGGTCGACGCCCTGGTCGCCGACTCGCTGGGCGCCGACCTCGCCGCGGTCACCGACGTCCTGGCCGACGGGGGAGAGGCGGATCTCGTGGCGGTCGCGAGAGGGTCGGCGACCCGCGTGATCCGCCGGCTGGTCGGCATCGAGGGCGAGCTCGGGGGAGACCTGTTCTCGCGGATCTCGGCGATCACCGGATACGTGCGCCTCACCCGGCACGGGCTGACCCCCAGGCAGGTCGCCGCCGCGCGGGAGGTGCTCGACGAGCTGACCGTGCACGCCCGCGCCGCCTACGCGGCCGGGGACGAGAGCACGGTGCCCGGCCGGATGCGCGGGCTCGGGCTCTCGGAGGAGGAGGCGATGGGCGCGGTGGGCGCGTTCGTGCTCACCGGGACCGAGACCCTCGTGTCGCACGTGCCGCGGATGATCGCGATCCTCCTCGACACGGGGTGGCTGGGAGCGCTCGCCCGGGGGAGGGCGCCGCTCGACGATGCCATCGCGGAGTCGCTGCGGGTCACGACCCCCACTCCGGTGATGCTCCGCAGCGTCGCCGCCGACGGCAGCGTGGGGCCGGTCGCCGTGCGCCGCGGCGACCGCCTCGTGCTCGCGACGTTCCTGGCCGACCGCGCATCCGGTCGCTTCGACCCCATCGGCGCCCCCGCGGTCTCGCTCAAGCAGCTGTGGTTCGGCGCGGGCGTTCACTTCTGCCTCGGCGCGCCGCTCGCGATGGCGCAGATCCGGGCGACTCTCGAGGCGGTGCTTGCCGCGGAGCGGTCCGTGCCGCTCCGGATCGTGCGCCGGCGAGCCCTGCGCCGCACGCTGATCCCCGGGTACGCCTCGCTCGTGGTGGGCGCGGCTCCCGCGCACGCCTGAGCGGGGACGGGGGAGCGCGAGCGGTTAGAGTCGGACCATGCGCGCAGTCGTCTTCAACGGCGTCCACGACGTCTCCGTCGAGGAGGTCCCCGACCCCGAGATCCACCTGCCGACGGATGCGATCGTCCGCGTCCTGGCGACCTGCGTCTGCGGATCCGACCTCTGGTACTACCGAGGCGAGAGCGAGCGGAAGCCGGGCTCCCGCATCGGCCACGAGTTCGTGGGCGTCGTCGAGGAGGTCGGGTCGGCGGTCTCGACGGTCGCCGTGGGCGACGTCGTGATCGCGCCCTTCGCGTTCAGCGACGGCACCTGTCCCAACTGCGCCTTCGGATTCCCGTCGTCGTGCATCCACGGCGGGGTGTGGGGAGGACGCGACGCCGAGGGCTTCCGAGCCGACGGCGGCCAGGGCGAGCTCGTCCGGGCACCGCTGGCCGACGGGACGCTCGTCGTCGTCCCCGGGGGCATGCCCTCGGAGGAGCTCCTTCCCTCGCTCCTCGCGCTCTCCGACGTGATGGGCACCGGTCACCACGCCGCGATCTCGGCCGGCGTGCGGCCCGGAGCGACCGTCGCGGTGGTCGGCGACGGCGCGGTCGGACTCAGCGGGGTCATCGCGGCCAAGCGGCTGGGCGCGGAGCGGATCATCGCGCTGAGCCGTCACGCCGACCGGCAGGCGCTCGCGCGGGAGCTGGGAGCGACGGACGTCGTCGAGCAGCGCGGGCCCGATGCCATCGAGCCCGTGCTCTCGCTGACGGTCGGCGTCGGAGTGGACGCGGTGCTCGAGTGCGTCGGCACGGGCGAGTCGATGGCCACGGCGTTCGCCATCGCCCGGCCGGGCTCGCGGGTGGGCTACGTCGGGGTCCCGCACGGCGCGGAGGTTCCGCTCCAGGCCGCCTTCCGGCACAACGTGGGGCTGGTGGGAGGCATGGCCCCGGTCCGCGCGTACCTCCCCGAGCTGCTCGAGGACGTCCTGGCGGGGACGATCACCCCGGGGCGGCTGTTCGACTTCCGCGGCGGACTCGACGACATCCCGGCCGGATACGCCGCGATGGACGAGCGCCGCGCGATCAAGGCGATGGCGAGACTGTGACGGACGAGGAGCGGACGACGATGACGGACACGGAAGCGCGTCGACTCGGGTTCGGCGTGGGCATCGCCCAGTTCGCGCCGAGCGAGGACACCGGCCGGAACCTCGCCGTGATCGAGCGCCTCGCCGCGGAGGCGGTCCGGCGGGGGGCCTCCCTGGTGGTGTTCCCGGAGTACTCGTCGTCGTTCCGCGACCCGATCGGGCCGGAGCTCGTCGGCGACGCCGAGCCGCTCGACGGCGACTTCGTCACGGAGCTGGCGCGGATCTCGACCGATCTCGACGTGCACCTCATCGCGGGGATGGTGGCGGAAGCCGCCGACGGCGCCCGGTTCCGCAACCTCCTGGTCGCGGTCTCACCGGGGGAGGGCCTCGTGGCCTCCTACGGCAAGCTGCACCTCTACGACGCGTTCGGCGGACGCGAGAGCGACTGGGTGGAGGCCGCGGCCATCACCGAGCCGGAGACCTTCTCCATCCAGGGCATCACCATCGGCCTGCAGACCTGCTACGACGTGCGGTTCCCCGAGGTGTCGCGTCGCCTCGTCGACGCGGGCGCGGACGTCATCGCGATCCCGGCGGAATGGGTGCGCGGTCCTCTGAAGGAGCACCACTGGCGGACCCTCGTCACGGCACGGGCGCTGGAGAACACGGTGTACGTGGTCGCCGCCGACCAGACTCCCCCCGTCGGCGTGGGCTCGAGCCTCGTCGTCGATCCGATGGGCGTCACCCTCGCCTCGCTCGGCGAGCGCGAGGACGTCGCGGTGGCCTGGATCGACCCGCACCGCATCGACGACGTGCGCCGTGTGAACCCGGCTCTTGCCCTGCGCCGCTTCGGCGTGCATCCGCTGGAATAGCCCGCGCGCTCCCATTCCTTCGGGAGCGATGCGGATCGGCGGCAGGCTCCGGTCAGCGGGACAGCGCGGAGAGCTGAGCGACGGCGCGCTCCAGCACGGGAACGCGTTTGCAGAAGGCGAACCGGACGAGGCTCGAGTACTCCGCGGCGAGTCCCGGCCCGCAGAAGGCGCTGATCGGGACGCCGACGACGCCGGCGAGTCCAGGCAGGTCGCGGCAGAGCTGGGCCCCGTCCCGATACCCGAGCGGGGCGGCGTCCGCCACCACGAAGTATGTCCCGTCGGGGCGGGTCACCTCGAACCCCGCCGCCTCGAGGCCCGCCGCCAGGAGATCGCGCTTGCCTTGGAGCGTCGAGGCGACGTCCGCGTAGTAGGCATCCGGCAGGGCCAGTCCGGCGGCGATCGCGGGCTGGAACGGCGCGCCGTTGACGTACGTGAGGAACTGCTTCACGGCGAGCACCGCCGTGATCAGCTCGGGCGTGGAGATCGCCCAGCCGATCTTCCATCCGGTGGTGCTGAACGTCTTTCCCGCCGACGAGATCGTCACCGTGCGCTCCGCAGCGCCGGGGAGGGTGGCGACGGGGATGTGCCGCACACCGAACGTCAGGTGCTCGTACACCTCGTCGGTGACGATGACGGCGTCATGCCGTTCGGCGAGCTCGACGACGAGCTCGAGCGTGGCCCGGTCGAAGACCGCGCCGGTCGGGTTGTGCGGGTTGTTGATCAGGATGACGCGCGTGCGGTCGGTGACGGCGGAGCGCAGCTCGTCGAGGTCGGGCTGGAACCCCGGGCGGCGCAGCGGAACGGTGCGGTGCACCCCGCCGGCGAGCGCGATCACGCCGCCGTAGGCGTCGTAGTAGGGCTCGAAGGTCACCACCTCGTCGCCGGGCTCGAGCAGGGCGAGCAGGGTGGCGGCGAGGGCCTCGGTGGCGCCGGCCGTCACGAGCACCTCGGTCTCCGGGTCGACCTCGAGTCCGTAGAAGCGGCGCTGGTGCTCGGCGACGGCCTCGCGGAGGACGCTCAGCCCGCGACCCGGCGGGTACTGGTTGACGCCGTCGGCGATCGCCGCTCGAGCCGCCTCGAGGACCTCCGCCGGCCCGTCCTCGTCGGGGAAGCCCTGACCGAGGTTGATCGCGCCGGTGCGCTGCGCCAACGCGCTCATCTCGGCGAAGATGGTGGAGGCGATGCTGCCGTCGGGGGCGAGGAGGCCCGCCCCGGCCGCGGCGCGTCGCCACGATCCGCTGATGTCCATGTTCCCTCGATCTCGTGCCCAGACAACCCTATTCGGTGTCTCGGGCACCGGCCGCCACGTGACGGCATGCGACGTCGCCGATCGTGGGTGAGGAGATCGTGGGCGAGGAGATCGTGGGCGAGGAGATCGTGGGCGAGGAGATCGTGGGCGAGGATGAGAGCAGGGTCACAACCAGACGGCAGCCGCCATCCAGCCCGGTCATAGATTTCCCACAGGTTGCCTGAGAAGGCTGGTTCCTGCTTGGAAGGAGCACAGCACACCATGTCAGACAGCACCGAGAACCCGGTCGGCTCGCCCGCCGAGGAGAACCCGAAGCCGACCCCCGCCTCGGAGCAGACGGCGCCGACGGAGCGCTTCACCGCTCCCGGGTCGGATCAGCCCGCCACGGCTGCATGGACGCAGCCCGCCGCCCCCGCGCATCCCCTCGGCCAGGAGGCTCCGGTCGCAGCGTCGCCGCAGCCCACCACCCCCATCCCGCCCGCTGCGCCGCCGCAGCAGTCGACCCCGCCGGTCTCGTCCCCGCAGGTGCACCAGACCCCCACGCAGCCGACCGCGCCGCTGCACCAGGGTCAGTCCCTGCAGTCGTCTCAGCCCACGCAGCCGACCGCGCCGCTGCACCAGGGTCAGTCGCTGCAGTCGTCTCAGCCCACGCAGCCGACCGCGCCGCTGCACCAGGGTCAGTCGCTGCAGTCGTCTCAGCCCACGCAGCCCACCGCGCCGCTCGGCCAGGGCCAGGCGCCCCAGCCGCCCTACGGCCAGGCGGCCGCCTACCAGCGACCCACCGCCCCGTACCCGACCGCGCCGTACGGTCAGCAGTACGCGCGCAGCGACTACGGCAACGGCTCGTTCGGGGCTCCCGGTCAGCAGTACGCCGCGCCGCGCGACCCGGCCTTCAACTCCGCCGCCTATGCGGCCTCCGGCGCGCACACCGCTCCGCAGAAGCCGGAGCGCAAGCGTCGGGGCGGCGTCGCCTTGATCGCAGCGCTCGCCATCGGCGCCGTCATCGGCGGTGCCTCGGGCGCCGGCATCAGCGTCTGGGCGCTCAGCTCGAACCAGGCCGGGGCCTCGAACTCTGCATCGGGCCCGACCTCCATCACGGTGAACGACCCGCAGAACACGGACTGGGTGACGGCCGTCGCCCAGAAGGCCTCGCCCTCCGTGGTGACGATCAGCGCGACCGCCGGCTCCTCCGGCGGCACCGGATCCGGTGTCATCCTGAGCGCCGACGGATACGTCGCGACGAACACGCACGTCGTCACGCTCGACGGGGCCACGTCCGACGCCACCCTGAGGGTGACCGCCGACGACGGCCGCATCTACGACGCCACGATCGTCGGCACCGACCCCGTCAACGACCTCGCGGTGATCAAGCTCAAGGACGCGTCGGGCCTGACCCCGATCGAGTTCGCCGACTCGTCGAAGCTCAACGTCGGTGACAACGTCGTCGCCATCGGCGCGCCGCTCGGCTACTCGGGCACCGTGACCAACGGCATCGTCAGCGCCCTCAACCGCAGCATCACCGTCGCCTCGTCCGCGGCCCCGGCCGACCCGGAGACCCCGAACCAGGGCCAGGGTGGCGACGGCGGATCCGGCGGCTCCGGCGGCAGCGGACAGAGCCCGTTCGACTTCTGGAACTTCGACTTCCCCGGACAGGAGACCCCGAACCAGGGGCAGAGCGGATCGTCCTCGGCCAGCGAGACCATCGCGCTGTCCGTGATCCAGACCGACGCGTCGATCAACCCGGGCAACTCGGGGGGCGCGCTGCTCGACGACGAGGGTCGTCTCATCGGCATCAACGTGGCGATCGCATCCTCAGGGCAGTCCGCAGCGAACGGCGGCCAGGCGGGAAGCGTCGGCGTGGGCTTCTCGATCCCCTCGGAGACCGTCAAGCGGGTCACCGACGAGATCATCAAGGACGGCAAGGCCTCGCACGGCCTGCTCGGCGCCGGTGTCGCCGACGCGAGCCAGGCGCCGGATGCCACGACCACCGGTGCGCTCATCAACTCCGTCACCGACGGGGGAGCGGCGCAGAAGGCGGGGCTCCAGGTGGGAGACGTCGTCACGGCGTTGAACGGCATCCAGGTCGAGGACTACATCGACCTCACCGCCCTGGTCCGTGCGCAGGCTGCGGGCGCGACCGTGCAGATCACCTATCAGCGCGACGGGCAGTCCAAGACCGTCGACGTCACCCTCGGCGCCTTCCAGGGCTGACCGCGGACAGAGGAAGGGCCGGGAGCGAACGCTCCCGGCCCTTCCTCGATGAACGAGGCGCGATCAGCGCGAGGACTTGGCCGCCGTGAACTTCGCGACGACGACGGCGACGCCTGCCACGAGCAGGAGGATGCCGGCGGTGACGAGCATGGGCGTGAAGTCGGCGCCGGTCTGAGCGAGCACCGGCTGATCGGCCGGCTCGGTCGTCGACGCCGCGGAGGCGGCACCCGCACCCAGGCCGAGGAAGGCGGCGAGTGCGAACACACCGGTGAGGATGCGGACCCTCATGCGTTCCCCCTTCTCGCTGGTCCTCAGGCGACCAGGTGAACGGATGGTCGCTCGCCGACAGGTATCGGCTGTGCTCCAGGGTACCACCGGTACCCCTCGGAAGGAGGGCGCGCGGGAACTCGGCGTGGCAGGTCGCTCGTCGGGTGCCTCAGATGCGGATGTCGGGCACCCGGTCGAGCTCCTCCAGGGCGGGGAGGTCCTTCCTCCGTCCGCTGGGCAGCATCCGGCGCGGATCCAGTCGGCCCCTCTCCCGAGGAGCCTTCGCCTCACGCGGGGTGATCTCGAGGTCGGAGGTGAACCAGAGCGGGGCGGGTCCGAACGCGGACCGGCTGCTCTGCACCACCGTCCGGCCCAGGACCAGGTTGCCGACGCCGCCGATGGCCGCGCCCACGCCGAACGGCACGAGCCGCCCCACCACGTTGGCGCCCTGGCCGACCGCGAAGCGCTTGACGAAGACGCGCTTGAGCTGGTCGGCGATCGGCCCGACGACCATGCTGGGCAGCGAGCTCGTCACGACCTGGCCCCAGTAGGCGTTCCGGGTGACACCCGTGCCCGTCGCCTGCCCGGCGATCTGACGCAGCAGGTCGCTGCCCGCCTTGCCCATCATGAGCGTCATCACGAGGGCTCGTGCCCGGTCGCGGTCGGACACGGCGATCCCGTGCACCTCGGTGACCGACTGGGCGAACAGAGCCGTGGTCTCGAGGAAGCCCGCCGTCTCCGCGCCGCTCAGGGCGAGCGCGGTCCCCGTCCCGACGAAGGGCAGCATCGAGCTCGCGCCGACCGCCGCGCCACCTGAGGTGACGGCGGCGAGGTAGCGCCGTTCGAGGATCGTGATCAGCCGCGCCGGGTCGGCGTCGGGATGGAGGCGCCGAATCCCGCGCAGGTGCGCGAGGACGGCGGGACGCTGCACGCTCAGCAGGCGGTCGACGGTGCGATCGAGTCCGGAGGCCATGCCTCCACTCTGCCCCGCCCGAGCGACGACGGCGTCGAAGCGCGGGGCACTTCTCAGCACAGTCGCGGCGTAGTGTGCACTCCGTGGCCCTGCATCCCGTGACGATCGAGCACCTGCTCGTGTCGACGCGGCATCGCTACGAGGGCCGCCCTGCCGACGGTCCGCTGCCCGCTCCGGAGGGGGAGCCCGAGGAACGTGAGACGATCGAGCTCCGGGCCGGGCTGGGCGCGGTCGGCGACCGCTACTTCGGACACCGCGCCCATCGCGACGCCGCGGTGACGGTCTTCGACGCGGCGTCCCTCGATCACGTGACGGCGGAGACGGGCATCCGCGATCTCGACCCCGCGGCCACTCGGCGCACCATCACCATCCGGGGGTTCCCGATCGACTCGCTGGTGGGGCGGCTCTTCGCGCTCGACTCGGGCGCCGGTCCGGTGCGCTTCCGCGGGCACCGCGCCGCGAACCCCTGCGCCTGGATGGACGTCACGCTGGCTCCCGGCGCGTTCCGCGCCCTGCGCGGGCGCGGCGGGGTGCGCTGCGTCCCGACGGACGACGGCACCCTCTCCCTCGGCCCCGCGCTGCTCGACGACGACCCGACTCCTCCCGCCGACGTCTGACGCGACGCGGCTGCGGGATCGACCGACAGGGCCGCGGGTCCGGCTCAGGCCGGCGTCACGAGCACCTGCGCCAGGACGGCCCATCCCACGCAGGCCCCCACGAGGACCAGCGCCACGGCGAGGGCAGCCCAGCGGGCCGCGTGTCTGCGCCACATGTCACACCATCCCGAACCGCTCGGAGTGGATGGCGTCACGACGCACACCACCCGCGGCGAGCGCCGCCTCGACCTGATCCATCATCGCGTCCGGGCCGCAGATGCAGAACGACGAGCCCGGCGGCGTGTCGGGCAGCAGACGTGCGACGAGTGCCGCGTCCACGTGCCCGCGCTCGCCGGTCCACCCCGCCGACCCCTTCGACAGCACGTGCACCACCCTCAGATCCATGCGCGCCTGCAGTGCCTCGATCTGCTCGAGGCACGGGATCTCCGTCTCGCTGCGGTTGCCGAGCCACAGCACGCACTCGCGATCGTCGCCCCGGTCGGCGAGGGTCTCCAGCATCCCGAGCAGCGGGGTGACGCCCACGCCGGCCCCGACGAAGACCACCGGCCCCGTGTCGGGGAGCACGAAGGCGCCGAACGGGCCGTCGACGTAGACGGTGTCGCCCGGGACGAGGTCGCCGATCTCGCGGCTGAAGCCGTCGTGCGCCTTGATCGAGAAGCGGATGCGGTGGGGATGCAGCGCGCTCGAGGAGATCGAGAACGGGTGGTAGCTCAGCGAGAACGGGGATCGGCGGGCCTGCAGCCACGCGAACTGACCCGGATCGAAGTGGAAGCGATGCGGGGCGTACGACGTCGGATCGAGCAGGCGCAGGGTGACGGTGGTGACCGAGCCCACATCGTCCTCGATCGACTCCACGACCCACTTCCGATGCCGTCGGACGAGCGGCTTCACGAGCCTCACCCACACGCCGAGCGCGATGAACGCGGCGCTGTAGGCGATCCACAGCGTCTGCTCCCACCACTCCCGCACGTAGTACCCCACCAGCAGCACGTGGAGGAGCGCGGTCACCACGACGGCGACGGCGAGCACCGCGTGGGTGGCCTGCCACGTCTCGTACCGGATCCGGAGCCGCCGCCGGAACACGGACATCACGATGAGCACGATGAGCAGGATCACCGAGCCCACCGCGAACTTCGCCCTGAGCGGCGAGGTGACGACGTCCAGCAGTCCCAGCAGGCTCGTGTCGACGACGAACAGGATGATCGGATGCGCGAACACCAGCAGCGTGGCGAGGTAGGCCATCTGCTTGTGGAATTCGAGGACCACGTCCATCCCCACCGGGTGCACGACGAGGAACGACCGGGCGGCCATGACGAACTGGAGCCCGAACATGGCGAGGCCGACGAACCCGAGCGCCACGGAGAGGTTGATCCAGAAGCCGCGCCCGGGGTCGAGGCTGATCATCCCGAGCGGCAGCGGGAGCACGGCGAGGACGGTGTAGATCGCGATCCACAGCACGAACGCGCCTCGACTGCGACGACGCAGCACCCCGCGGATCCCCGCCATCCGATCCCTCTCGTCAGTCGCTGAAGCATACGGTCTGCTGATCGTGACGAGCGCATCCGACACGATCCGAGCACGCTGGAGGAGACGGAGAACTTCAGGAGAGGGCAGAGATGACGCGCTTCGGATACACGCTCATGACCGAGCAGAGCGGCCCGCGAGACCTCGTACGGTACGCGGTGGCCGCCGAGCGAGCCGGCTTCGACTTCGAGGTGTCGAGCGACCACTACTCGCCGTGGCTCACCGAGCAGGGCCACGCGCCGTACGCATGGACGGTCCTCGGCGCGGTCGCGCAGGCCACCGAGCGCGTGGAGCTGGCGACCTACGTCACCTGCCCCACGGTCCGCTACCACCCCGCCGTCATCGCGCAGAAGTCGGCGACCCTGCAGCTGCTGAGCGAGGGCCGCTTCATCCTGGGCCTCGGCTCGGGGGAGAACCTCAACGAGCACGTGGTCGGGGAGGGCTGGCCGGCCGTCGACGCGCGGCAGGACATGTTCGAGGAGGCGGTGACGATCATCCGGGAGCTCCACACCGGCGAGCTCGTGACCTGGGAGGGGCAGTACTTCCGGGTCGACTCCGCGCGCATCTGGGATCTGCCGGACGAGGGCGTCCCGATCGGGATCGCCGTCTCGGGCGAGAAGTCGATCGAGCGGTTCGCTCCGCTCGGCGACCACCTCATCGCGGTGCAGCCGGAGGGCGACCTCGTCTCGGGATGGACCGAGAAGAAGGGCGAGCAGACCCGGTCGATCGGTCAGATCCCGATCTGCTGGGGACGCGACAAGGACGCGGCGATCGAGAAGGCGCACGCGCAGTTCCGCTGGTTCGGCGGCGGCTGGGCGGTCAACGCCGATCTGCCGACTCCCGCGGGCTTCGCCGCCGCCAGTCAGTTCGTGAGGCCGGAGGACGTGGCGTCCTCGATCGCCTGCGGACCCGACCTCGACGAGCTGGCGGAGAGCGTGCGTCCGTTCCTCGACGCAGGGTTCACCGACGTCGCGCTGGTCCAGGTGGGCGACGAGGGGCAGGACGAGTTCCTCGCCGAGGTCGCCGAGCCCCTGCTCGAGCGGCTGCGGGCCCTCTGAGGTGCGGCCCCGGCGTCGCGCGGCGGGCGGAAGCGCCGCGAGACGCCGGGCGCGGCGCCCTCGTCGGGTGTCAGTCGCGGTCGCGGAGCGACAGGTGCGCGTTGAGCGCGCGGGTGAGCTCGAGGTCGTGCTGCAGCGGACGGCCGTCCAGCTCGACGACCGGCACCGCCTGCCGGATGCTCGAGGCGAGCCAGACCGCGTCCGCGCGCTCGAGGTCGATCCGCGTGACCGGCAGCGCCCTGGTGACGTAGCCGCGCGCGGCGAAGAACTCGAAGGCGCGACGCTGCGTGGTGCCGTGGAGGATGCCGTGCTCGGTCGGCGGGGTGAGGATGCGGTCGCCGTGCCGGAGCAGGACGCTCGCCGTGGGCGCCTCGAGCACGAACCCATCGCTCGAGGTGAAGATCACGTCGTCCGCCCCGCGCCGGCCGGCCTCCCGCAGCGCGGCGGAGTTGATGGCGTACGACAGGGTCTTGGCGCCCTGCAGCAGCCAGGGGGAGGTCTGGGCGACGTCGTGGCGGTAGCCGCGATCGAGCGCGACCACGCGGATCCCGGTCTCCCGGTCGGCCGAGAAGTCCTTGGTCGGCATGGCGAGAGCCCAGGCGGTCGGCACCCCCGTGCCCTCGACGCCGCGCGTCAGGACCAGCTTGACCGCGAGCACGTCGACCGTCGGATGCGACGACATCGCGAGCGCGACGGCCTCGCGCCAGACCGCGGGATCGGGCTCCGGGAGGTCGAGCAGGGCCGCCGAGGAGGCGAACCGGGCCAGGTGGGCGTCGATGGCCGGCGCGTCGCCGCGGGTGACCATGATGGTCTCGAAGATGCCGTCTCCCCGGGTGACCCCGAGGTCGAGCACACTCACGTGCGGGGTGGTGGGATCGGCGATCTCGATCGCGGGACGCGACGACGAGTCGTCACGCGGCAGGACCGGGGAGTTCACGAGGACGAGGACTGGCGATGGCACACTGCCAGTGTGCCCCACACCAGCGGACGAAGGAGGACGCGAACGCCATGAGCGCAGCCGTGCAGACCGAGATCGAGCGCAAGTACACCGTGGAGGAGGGGACCGTGCTCCCCGACCTCGCCGGGGTTCCGGGGGTCGCCCGGGTGCAGGCGGAGGAGCCGTTCGGCCTCGAGGCGGTGTACTTCGACACTGAGGGGCTGGACCTGGCCAGGGCTCGGATCGCCCTGAGGCGCCGCGTCGGCGGGGCCGACGAGGGCTGGCATCTGAAGCTGCCGGCCGACGAGGGCCGCACCGAGATGCAGTGGCCGCTGACGGCCGGCGAGACGGTGCCCGAGGAGGTCCTCGAGCCCGTCCGTGCGCTGGTGCGCGACCGCGCGCTCACCCCCCTGGCGCGGATCGCCACGACCCGGACGATCACCGAGCTCCTCGACCAGGACGGCGGGGTCGTGGTCGAGGTCGCCGACGACCAGGTGACCGCCTCCGACGTCCGAGGCGGCGAGGTGCGCGCGTGGCGCGAGTGGGAGGCCGAGCTGGGGCCCGCGGCCCCCGCGACGCGCGCCGAGCGCGAGCGGCTCCTCGACGATCTCGAGGCCGTGCTGAGGGAGGCGGGCGCGACCGTGTCGCCGAGCGTGTCGAAGCTCGCGCAGGCGCTGGGCCGGACGGGCCTGGGCGCGGATGCGGCCTCGACCGGCGGCTCCCACGGGGGCGAGCCGGCCGTCGAGGCGCGTCCCGGCGACGCCGAGACGGCCGTCCTCGCGGGGGTGCAGGAGCTGGTGGCCGCGCTCCTCGCGATCGATCCGGCGGCTCGTCGCGACGAACCGGATGCGGTCCACCGGATGCGGACGACCGTGCGTCGCCTGCGCACCGTGCTGGCCACGCACCGCTCGCTGCTCGGGCGGGAGCGGGTCGACCCCCTGCGGGAGCAGCTGTCGCGCCTCGGCGGCCGGCTGGGCGACGTCCGCGACCTCGAGGTGCGCGCGGGCTGGGCCGGCGAGGCGCTCGACGCCTACGAGGCCGAGCGCGGCGTGACCGACGAGGCGGCGCGGCGCCGTCTCGTCGCCGAGCTGCTCGAGGAGAGGTCCGGGGCGCTCGCGCGGCTGCGCGATGCCCTCACGGCCGAGCCGTACTTCCGGTTGCTCGACGACCTGGAGGATCTCACCGCCTCCGGCAGCACGCACGACCCGCACGACGCCCGGGACGCGCGGCGAGAGGAGCGTGCGGCCCTGCGCAAGGCCGCGCGCCGGGCCCTGTCGCGCACGGTCTCCGCGGAGGAGGCGGCCCGGGCTGCCTCTGAGAGCCCGACGGAGACGGCCGCGACGCTGGGTCGCCTCCACGAGTCGCGGAAGGCGGCGCGGAAGCTCCGGCACGCGGCCGAGTTCGCGACCGAGGGCGCCGGCGGCGTGCTGGGCGGGAAGGCGTCGAAGCTCGGGAAGCTCGCCGAGGGCCTGCAGGACGCCCTGGGGGAGCACCGCGACGCCGCGCTCTTCGCGGAGCACCTCCTGCTGACGGCCGGCCGGGCGCACGCGGCGGGCGAGGACACCTTCGCCTACGGCGTGCTCTACCAGCGCGCCCTCGACCACGCCGAGCACGCGCTCGTCGCGGCCGACCGCGCACGTCGCGCCCTCGCCCGCGCCGCGCGCTGAGCGCTCCCGGGGCGTGCGGTCAGGCGCCGCGGTAGAACGCGCCCAGGGCGGCGCTCAGCGACACGAGGTCGTCGACGTGCGCCAGCTCTCGCGCCGAGTGCATCGACAGCAGCGGCACGCCCACGTCGACCGTGCGGATGCCCAGCCGGGTGGCGGTGAGCGGACCGATCGTCGAGCCGCACGGCACGGTGTTGTTCGACACGAACTCCTGGAACGGCACCCCGGCCGCCGCGCTGCTCCTGGCCCAGAGGGCGGCGCCGTGCGCATCCGTCGTGTACCGCTGGTTCGCGTTGATCTTGAGCAGCGGCCCCCGGCCGGCGAGGGGGCGCACGTGGGGGTCGTGCTTCTCGGGATAGTTGGGGTGGATCGAGTGACCGGCGTCGCTCGACACCAGCCAGGACGCCGCGAGCGCGCGCGTGGCCTGCTCCTCGTCGGCTCCGAGACCGCGGCGGATGCGGCGGAGCACGTCCTCGAGGAAGGGACCGCTGGCGCCCGATCGGGACTCGGATCCGAGCTCCTCGTGGTCGAAGGCGGCGAGGACCGTGATCGCCGGCTCGTCCCCGCTCTCGGAGCCGTCCGCGCTCTCGAAGCCGTCCGCGTCGAGGAGCGCGACGAGCGCCGAGTGGACCGAGCTCAGGTTGTCGAGCCGGGCTGAGGCGAACAGGCTCTGGTCGAGTCCGAACCGGCGGGACGGCTGGCTGTCGACCGCGAGCACGTCGTACCCGGCCAGGTCGGCGGACGCGATGCCGGCGATGCCGGCGAGGTGGGCGAGCAGGTCGGCGTGGGCGACGTCCCCGACCCCGAAGACCGGCTGCGTGTGCCGCTGCCGGTCGAGCGACACCGTGTCGGACGAGGTCCGATCCAGATGCACGGCGAGCTGGGGGATGCGGAAGAAGGGCCCGGTGCGCACGAGCAGCTCGTCTCCGCCCCGCGTCACGAGCCTTCCGGCGAGCTCGATCTCGCGGTCGAGCCACGAGGTGAGCAACGGGCCGCCGTAGACCTCGACGGCGGCCTGCAGCCATCCCGCCGACCCGATGGTCGGCTGCGGCTTGAGCTTGAAGCCGGGGGAGTCGGTGTGCGTGCCGACGAGACGGAACGGCGTCAGCGCGTGAGCGGAGTCCGGCACGCGCCAGGCGATCACCGCGCCGTCGCGGACGACGACGTAGCCGCCGGGCTCGACGGGCCACGACGCCTCCTCGGCGAGGAGCGTCCAGCCGCCCTCCTGCAGCCGTCGCGCCACCTCGTGGGCCGCGTGGTACGAGCTCGGGGAGGCGGCGACGAAGGCCGCCAGGTCGTCGATGTGGGCGT
Organism: Cnuibacter physcomitrellae; assembly: GCF_014640535.1. Taxonomy (NCBI): domain Bacteria; kingdom Bacillati; phylum Actinomycetota; class Actinomycetes; order Micrococcales; family Microbacteriaceae; genus Cnuibacter; species Cnuibacter physcomitrellae. The sequence continues at coordinate 794,135 of NZ_BMHD01000001.1, read as the reverse complement.
CCAGCTGCATGGCTCCATCCAACCATCGCGCGCTCCCGCGCGAGCGTCGAGGCGTCGGCGTCCGCTCTGCCGGGTGGACTAGGGTGGCTGACGCGCGGGAGGTGGTGCGGATGCGGACGAGGGCGAGAGCCGTGCTCGCGGCGACGGCGATCGCGCTGGCCGCGACGGTGGGTCTCGCCGGCTGCGCGTCGCATCCGACGGAGGCCCTGTCGAAGCTGGCGCACGTGAACGCGGGGGAGCTGCCGACTCCGGCCGCCCCCGAGCTGCCCGAGGCCACCGGGACGCTGTACGTCCCCTCGCTGCGGCTGCTGGGTCACTACGACGGGTCGGCGTACTGGGTCGGCGCGACGACCGACGACCGGGTGTGCTTCCTGGCGGTGACGACGAAGGTCGACGAGTCGAGCTGCGTGTCCCCGGCGAGGTTCGGGGCCGACGGCGCGACGCTCCCCGTGGGCGAGGACGAGCGGATCTGGCTCTACCTCGGCTACATGACGGTGCCGACCGACAAGGGCTGGCGCATCGTGGCCGACAACCTCGCGGTGCGCTGAGCCCCGTCCTCTCGGTGGCGGTGCCTCCTGCACAGGGCGCCGCGCCTCCTGCACAGGCTGCGGCGCCTCCACAGAGCGGGGTCGGGCGGACCGGGCGTCGGATGCTGCCGATAGTGTGCTGGCAGTCGCAAGGAGCAGGTCGATGATCGTCGTACGCGAGGGCGAAGCCCCCACCACGGTGCTGTACAGCGCCTCCGACCTCACCGCGGCCGCGACGTGCGAGTTCGCCCTGGTCCGGACGCTCGACGCCAAGCTCGGCCGGATCCCTCCGCTCGAGGAGTCCGTCGACCCGATGCTCGACCGCGCCGCGCGCCTGGGCGATCTGCACGAGGAGCGCACGCTCGAGCGGTACCTCGACGAGTTCGGCCGGTTCGACGGGAGCCGTCCGGGCGGCGTCGCCCTGATCGAGCGTCCCGACGAGCGGCCCACCGTGGAGATCCTGCTCCGCGGGCAGGAGGCCACGCTCGCCGCGCTCCGAGGGGGCGCCGACGTCGTGTACCAGGCCACCTTCTATGACGGACGATTCCTGGGCTACGCCGACTTCATCCGCCGCATCACCACGGCCGACGCCGCCGAGCACGTGTACGAGGTGTACGACACCAAGCTCGCCCGGCGGGCGAAGGTCACCGCGCTGCTGCAGCTCGCGGCCTACGCCGACCAGCTCACGCGGCTCGGGATCGCGACCGGGCCACAGGTGCACCTGCTCCTCGGCGACGGCACGACCTCCAGCCACGACCTGGTCGACGTCCTCCCGGTCTACCTCGAGCGTCGGTCGCGCCTGGAGAGCATGCTCGACGAGCGGCTCGCCGATCCGGTGCCCGTGGCGTGGGGCGACCCCCGCTTCGCGGTCGACGGGCGGTGCGACGTGTGCGCCCCCGAGGTCGAGGCGCACCGCGACCTCCTCCTCGTGGCGGGCATGCGCGCCACGCAGCGTGTGCGTCTCCTCGAGGCGGGCATCGGCACGATCGACGAGCTCGCACGGTCGACGGGTCAGGTCTCCGGCGTCTCGGCCTCGGCGCTCGAGGCGCTGCGCGATCAGGCGCGGATGCAGGTCGACCACCCCGACGAGCTCGTCGCCAGGGTCTTCGAACCCGCAGGTCTGGCGGCCCTGCCCGCCCCCGACGTCGGCGACGTCTTCTTCGACTTCGAGGGCGACCCCCTCTACACGGAGGGCGCGGGCGAGGAGTGGGGGCTCGACTACCTCTTCGGGGTGGTCGAGCACGACGGCGCGGGCGGCACGCGGTTCAGGCCCTTCTGGGCCCACGACTACGCCGAGGAGAGGGAGGCGCTGCGCGCGTTCCTCGACTACGTCACGCAAAGGCGGGCCGAGCATCCCGGCATGCACGTCTACCACTACGCCGACTACGAGCGCGCTCATCTCCAGCGCCTCACCGCCCGGCACGGGGTGGGGGAGAGCCAGCTCGACGACCTCCTGCGGGGCGATGTGCTGGTCGACCTGTACCCGGTCGTGAAGCGCAGCATCCGCGTGAGCTCGCGCTCGTACGGGCTGAAGAAGCTCGAGCCGCTCTACATGGGCGACCGGCTTCGCGAGAGCGACGTGACCACCGGCGGCGACTCGATCCTCGCCTACGTGAGGTACGCCGAGCTCCGCGACGCCGGGATGACCGCAGAGGCCGAGGCGCAGCTGCGGGAGATCGCGGACTACAACGAGTACGACTGCGAGTCGACCCTCGGGCTGCGCGACTGGCTGCTCGCGCGGGCAGCCGAGCACGCGGTGGCGCCGGCGGCCCTGCCCGCGCTGCTGGCCGAGCTCGACGACCGGCCGAGCGACCTCACCGCTCGCCTGCGCGACGGTGTGCCCGCGAAGGCGGCCGACCGGACGGCCGACCAGCAGGCCCTCGCTCTCGCCGCGGCGGCCGTCGACTACCACCGCCGCGAGGCCAAGACCTTCTGGTGGGAGCACTACGCCCGTCTCGTGCAGCCCCTCGACGACTGGGCCGACACCCGCGACGTCCTCATCGTCACGCGCGCCACGGTCGATCAGGAGTGGGTGGCCGAGTCGCCGGGGCGGGCGCCGCGCCGCCGGCTCGTCCTGCGCGGAGACCAGGCGCCCGGCTCCCGGTTCGACGTCGGCGACCGGGGCCGCTTCCTGTTGTACGAGCCGCCGCATCCGTGGCACGACCCCCGCGCCACGCCGACCGATCGTGCCGCGAGCCCGCGCAACGAGATCGTCGAGGTCAGGTCGGGCGACGACGGGGCGACCGAGCTGGTGGTCGAGGAGTGGCTCCGTTCCGGCGACGAGCCGTTCGACGCCCTCCCCGTGGCCATGACGCCGTCCGCGCCTCCCGCCACCGTCTCGATCCAGGGCGCGATCGGCGAATGGGGCGAGCGGATCGCGGCTGCGCTGCCCGCGCTGCCGCGCGATCCCGCCCTCGACCTGCTGCGGCGCCGGGCCACGACGTCGTCGGGTCCGGCCGACGTCACCACCGCCTCCGGCACGAGCGACGACGCGGTCGCGGCGATCACCTCCGCGCTGCAGGATCGCGACGGCTCCTTCGTCGCCGTGCAGGGTCCGCCCGGTGCCGGCAAGACCTACACGGGGGCGCGGGTGATCGCGCGGCTCGCGCGGGAGCTGGGCTGGCGGATCGGCGTGGTCGCGCAGTCGCACGCGGTGGTCGAGCACCTGCTCGAGTCGGTGGTGGCGGCGGGCATGCCCGCCGAGCGCGTGGGGAAGTCGGCGGCGCCTGAGTCCGCCTCGTTCTCCGACGTGCCCCGCAACGGGTACTCGAGCTTCCTCCGCGACGCACGAGAGCGGGCCCAGGGCGTGGTGCTCGGCGGCACGGCCTGGGACTTCACCAACCTGGGGCGGGTCTCCCGCCGGGAGCTCGACCTCGTCGTGATCGACGAGGCGGGCCAGTACTCCCTCGCGAACACCATCGCGGTGAGCATGGCGGCGCGGCGCATCCTCCTCCTCGGCGACCCGCAGCAGCTGCCGCAGGTCACGCAGGGCACGCATCCCGAACCGGTCGACCGGTCCGCCCTCGGCTGGCTGGGCGACGGCCACGACGTCCTCCCGGCCGAGCTCGGGTTCTTCCTCGCCGAGACGTGGCGGCTCCACCCGGCGCTCTGCGCGCCCGTGAGCGCCCTGTCGTACGAGTCCCGCCTCCGCCCGCGGCTCCCGGAGACCAGCGAGCGCTCGCTCGACGGAGTCCGGCCCGGCCTCCACCTCGAGCCGGTGTCGCACCTCGATCGATCGACGCACTCGCCCGAGGAGGCGGATCGGGTGGTCGCGATCATCGACGATCTCGTGGGCCGCACCTGGACCGACCTGCCGGCCGGTCGCAGCGGACCGCTCCGCGACGACGACATCATCGTCGTCGCGGCCTACAACGCGCAGGTCGAGCTCATCAGGGCCGGTCTCGACGCGGTGGGCCGCACGGGCGTGCAGGTCGGCACGGTCGATCGGTTCCAGGGCCGGGAGGCCGCGGTGGCGATCGTCTCGCTGGCGGCGTCGAGCGCCGTCGACGTCCCCCGGGGCATCGGCTTCCTGCTCATGAAGAACCGCCTCAACGTGGCCCTCTCACGGGCGAAGTGGGCGGCCTACCTGGTGCACTCGCCCGCTCTCCGCGACCATCTGCCCTACAACGCCGCGGATCTTGCCGCGCTGTCCGCGTTCCTGCTGCTCACGGCCGACGAGGGGACGACCGTCCCGGGGGCGCTCGCCGCCAGCGCATGAGCGGAGCGGCGAGGGAATCGGCGAGCGTCGATCGCGATCGGGGGGCGCCGGCGTGACCGGCATCCTGATCACGGGAGCCCGCGCCCCGGTCGCCCTCGACCTCGCTCGCGTGCTGGCCGCGCGGGGGAACCGGGTGGTCGTCGCCGACAGCACGCGATCGATCACGGCGTCGTCGCGCGCCGTCAGTGCCGCCTACCGGATCCCGGCGGCTCGGTACGATCCGCTGGGCTTCCGCGACGCGGTGACGGGCATCGCCGCGCGGCACGGTCTCGACCTCGTCGTGCCGACCTGCGAGGAGGTCTTCTGGCTGGCGGGCACGATGACCTCGCGTGACGGAGGCGGCCCGGCGCTGCTCGCGCCACCGCTCGACGTGCTCCGGACGCTGCACGACAAGGCCGCCTTCTCGGTGCTCTGCCGGCGCATCGGGGTGTCGCACCCGGCGACGGAGGTGATCCGGTCGGCGCACCAGTGGCGCGACGCGCGGAGCCGCCGGCGCGGCGACGCCCGGGCCGGTCTCGTCGCGAAGCCGGCCTTCTCCCGCTTCGCGGCCGAGACGATCCTGCTTCGTGAGGGCGATCCGCTGCCGGAGCCGCCACGGCTCACCCGCGACAGGCCCTGGCTGCTGCAGGAGCGGGTCGACGGCGACGAGGTGTGCGTGTCGGCGGTGGCCTCGTCGGGGCGGCTCACGGCGGCTGTGGTGTACCGCCCGGGCTGGCGCGCGGGCCGAGGGGCGGCGGTGGCGCTGGTGCGGGTGCCCGACGGAGATCCGATCGCGGTCGGTGCTCTCGACGTGGCCCGTCGCATCGTGGCCGAGACGGGCTACACCGGCCTGATCGGCTTCGATCTGCTGGCCACCGACCGGGACGTCGTCGTGCTCGAGTGCAACCCCCGCGCCACGAGCGGGCTGCACCTGTTCTCGTCCGCCAGCGGACTGGCCTCCCGCATCCTTGAGGCCGGCGTCCGGGCGACGTCGATCCCGGCGGAGGCTCGTTCGGACACCGGCGCCTCTCCAGGACCACGCCGTACCGATCTCGTGCGCGCCGATCGCGACGAGGTGAGGCTCGCGGTGCCGTACGCGCTCTTCGCGGTGCCCGGGATGGTGGCCGGTGGTTCGCCTCGTCGGTGGGTACGCGGGCTCGCCGCTCCCGACGTCCTCCGGGTGCCGGGCGACCGCGTCCGGCGGGGCGCGCTGGCGGGCGCGTTCGGCGCCCAGGTGCTCGCCGCGGTACGCACCCGCCGTCCGCTCCTCGCCGCCTCGACGCACGACATCGAGTGGAACGGCGATCCCCTGCCCGGCGACGTCGCACCGTCGGCGTGGCAGGCGGCCGCCACGCGTGCCCTCGTCGCCGTCGACCCGGTCTCGGTGGCGGAGAACCTCCCGGTGACCATGGAGTCGGTCACGATCGGGGAGCACGAGCTCCCTGTCACGGTCACCCGGCACGATGATCCGCGGCGCGACCGCAGCTACGTGGTGTCTCCGATGGCCCACTACGTCGACTACAGCCGGGAGGAGCTCCGCAGGCTGCCGTCGGCCATGGCACGGCGGATGCTCGCTCCCGTGGTCGACGCGATCGGTGTCCTGCTCGACCGGGCTCGCGCCGACGACCTGGTCGTGATCGGGAACCACCTGGTCTCCACGAACCTCCACGCGTCGTGGACCGCATCCGACCTCGCCCGAGCGGTCGACGAGCTGGTGCGCCGCCATCCCTCGTCGGCGATCGCCGTGCGGAGCGTCCACGCGCGGCTCGGCCGGCTTCCCGACCTGCTGCGGTCCGAGGGCTGGACGCTGGTGCCGTCGCGGAGCATCCTCCTCGTGCCCACGGCCGACGACGACTGGCTCCGGCGCCGCGACGTGCGCCGCGACCGCGCCCTCGCCGCGCGATCGGAGTACGTGGTCGAGCGCCTCGCGCCGGGATCCGAGCTCTCGCCTGGCCTCGCCGAGCGGCTGGTCGAGCTGTACTCGATGCTCTACCTCGAGAAGCACTCCAGGCAGAACCCGCGCTACACCGCCGACTTCGTGCGGGTCGCGGTGCGCACCGGCCTCCTCGAGCTCAGCATCCTGCGGCGGGGCGACCGCATCGACGGGGTGGTGGGCACGTACGCGGCGCACGGCTGGCTCGCCGCGCCGTTCCTCGGCTACGACACCTCGCTGCCGGCCGAGCTCGGTCTGTACCGGATGCTGTCGCTGGCCATGGCCGACGACGCCCACGCTCGCGGGCTCGACCTCCACGCCTCGAGCGGCGTCGCAGCGTTCAAGCGCTCCCGCGGCGCCGAGCCCGAGCTGGAGTGGACCGCCGTGTACACCCGCCACCTCCCGCTCGCGCGCCGCGCCGCCTGGACCGCCCTCGCCACCCTCCTCGACACCGCCGCCGTCCCCCTCCTCACCCGCTACGCCCTCTGACCCCGGCCCCGCCCGCGCCCCGCCCCGCAGGCTGCAGCTCGAGCCAACTCCGGACTCTCCCGGCGACACGCCGTCGAATGTCCGGAGTTGGCTCCGAGGAGGCGAATTCTCCGGAATTGGCTCCGTGGGCGTCCGGGATGCTGTGTGCAGAACTCCAGAATCGGCGGCGGAGGGGAGCCGAGCACTAAGGTACAAACGCATTTAGCACGAAAGCGTCGGTGGGGAACGCTCTGGTTCGGTTCGCGGGCGGCAGGTAGTCATGAGGTGTGTCATCTGCCCACTCGGAGGCCGCGCGGCTGCTCGGCTCGCGCATCCGCGAAGAGAGGCAGCGGTTCGCCATCAACCAGATGGAGCTGGCCGAGCTGGCCGGACTCCACTTCACGAACCTCGGCAAGATCGAGCGAGGCCAGGCGAACCCCTCCCTGCACACCATCCTGCGGATCGCGGGTGCGCTGAACGTCGATCCGGCACGCCTCGTCGAGGGGATGACCGCGGAGATGCTGCCCGACCGTCCGCACAAGATCACCGTCGCCGACCTCATCAAGGCACGCGAAGAGGCTCAGCGCGCCGACTGACGTCGGGCGACCGCGGAGACGATCGCCCGACGTCGGCGGCCTCAGAAGCTCACGCGCCAGAGGTACTCGTCGTCGTTGGGGCGGAACCAGCGCACGATCAGCACGCCCGAGCGGGGGAGGTCGTCGGCCCGGATCGTGAGCCGCACCTCCTGACCGGGGCGGAGCAGGAGCGGCGCCGTCGCCCGCATCACGGCACCGCCGAGCAGGCTGAAGGAGAGCCCGCTCAGCGGTTCGGGACTGACGTTGCGCAGCACGTAGCTGCGTGGTGCGTCGTGTCGGTCGAGGCGGAGCGGCACGGGGTAGGCGGTGATCTCGGTGTCGTATGGGGAGGTGTGACTGCTTGCCATGCGGTGAACGTAGTGGTGGCCACTGACGGGGGAGGTGAGCTGCGAGGAAGGGGCGCCCACCTGGGGAGAAGCCGAGTACGCGGCGGCGTCGTGGAGGAGCCGAGTGGATGTCTCTATTCTGTTCCGTGAACATCCGGCGACGTCGGTTGCTGGCAGAATCGTCGGTGGCGTCATGCGGGGACGACGGCCGTGCGCGGTCTCGATGCGATTGATAGGTTGGTGCGGTGAGCCCAGAGTCAGAGACACCGAGCGACCAGGGCTCCACTGGGCCGGACGGCGCGGAGGCCCGAGCGCCTCGAGCGCGGACCGCTCCTCGTGCGACGGGCACCAAGCGTCCCGCGGCGAAGACCGCCGCCGCTCGGACGACCGCGGCCAAGCCGCAGGCGGCCGCGAAGCCGCGCACCCCGTCGAAGCCGCAGAATCCGGCCAAGCCGACGGTGCAGCGCCCGACGAAGTCGACCGCTCGCCCGGCGGCGCGCTCCGCCTCGAAGGCGGCGCCGGCCTCCGCCGCGCCTGCCTCGACGGAACCGGCCGACGGCTCGATCACCGTGGAGGAGCTCTTCTCCGACGCGTCGGCGGCCCCTGACCTGCCGCAGACGGTGACGGTCGAGGTCATCGAGCCGACCGAGCCCGAGGCGGCGCCCGAGCCCGAGCCGACCGAGCCCACCGCGACAGCAGGGCCCGAGGCCGCCGCAGCGGCCGAGCCCGCCGGCCAGGCCGCACCGAGCGCCCCCTCCGACGCCGACCCCCTGGAGCCCGCCCCCGCGAAGCCCGCGCGTCCCGCCTCGGCGCGGAAGCCCTCGGCCCCTCGCGCCCCGGCGAAGTCGGCGGCCGCCCCCGCCGCCAAGGTGGCTCCGCGCCGCCCCGCGAAGCCGCGTCCGGCCGCGCGCTCGAAGGCAGCGGCCGCGGCCGTGCCGAGCGTCGTGCGCGACCTCGACCCCTCGGTCATCGCACTCTCGATCAGCGGTCTCACCAAGCGCTTCGGCAGCACCGTCGCCGTGGCCGGCATCGACCTCGACGTCCCGCAGGGCTCGTTCTACGGCATCGTCGGCCCGAACGGCGCGGGCAAGACCACCACGCTGTCGATGGTCACCGGCATGCTCCGTCCCGACGGGGGGAGCATCACGGTCCTCGACACCGACGTGTGGCGCGACCCGGCCGCGGCGAAGCGGCTCCTCGGTGTGCTGCCCGACCGTCTCCGCCTGTTCGACCGCCTCACCGGTCGCCAGCTGCTCTACTACTCCGGCACGCTCCGGAAGCTCGACAACAAGACGGTGACCGCGCGGAGCGCGGACCTCGCCGCGGCGCTCGGGCTCGAGGATGCGCTGGGTCGCCTGGTCTCCGACTACTCGGCGGGCATGACCAAGAAGCTGGCGCTGGCCTGCGCGATGATCCACTCCCCGCGGGTGCTCGTCCTCGACGAGCCGTTCGAGTCGATCGACCCCGTCTCCGCCGCCAACGTGACCGAGATCCTCGAGAAGTACGTGGCGGGCGGCGGCACGGTCGTCGTCTCGAGCCACAGCATGGACATGATCCAGCGGGTCTGCGACCGGGTCGCGATCATCGTCGAGGGCTCGGTGCTCGCCAAGGGCACGGTCGACGAGGTGCGCGCGGGCGAGACGCTCGAGGAGCGCTTCATGGAGCTGGCGGGAACCCGTCGCACGACGGAGGGGATGGAATGGCTGCTGAGCTCCTCAGACTGAGGCTCCGCATCCTCGCCAACGCGCTGAGGCCGGGGGCGGGCAATCGCGGATGGTCGGTCGTCGGGGCTCTGGTCGCGATCGCGGCGACGGTCGCGGCCTGCGTGGCGCTGGTGTCGCTGCGCGGCTCGGAGATCGACGTCGCCCGCGAGGCCGTCGTGATCGCGGGCTCCGTGGTGACCCTGTCGTTCCTCGTCGGGCCTCTGCTCTTCGGCGTGGCCGGGACGATGGACCCCCGCGCGCTCGGCATCCTGGGCCTGCGCGAGGGCGAGATCGCCCGGGGGCTCGTGCTGACCGGGCTGCTCACGATCCCGAGCGCCGCCGTCATCGTGACCGCGCTGGTGACCGTCGTCACCTGGTCGAGCTCCCTGGCCGTGACCCTGGTCGCCGTGCTCTCCGCGCTCGTCGCCGCGGCCACCTGCGTCCTCTTCGGGCGCATCGCGAGCGCGTTCTCGGGCTTCCTCCTCGACACGCGACGCGCCCGGGAGATCGGCGCCGTGCTCGGAGTCGTCCTCGTCCTGTTGCTCACGCCGGCGCTCGTGCTGCTCGTGCTCTCCGCACAGGGGGAGCAGGACGGTCTCGCCGCCTCCCTCGAGTCCGTCCTGAGCTGGACTCCGCTCGGCGCCGCCTGGGCGGCTCCGGCCGATGCCGCCGCGGGCCAGTGGGTGGTCGCCGTGCTCAAGCTCCTGATCGCCGCCGCGGTCCTGGCCCTGGCCTGGCTGGCCTGGCGCGGCCTCGTGTCGGTGATGCTGGTCGCTCCCGAGCGTCGCGAGGCGGCGACGGAGCCGGGCGGACTGGGCTGGTTCGGTCGTACCCCCACGACGCCGGCCGGAGCGATCGCCGCGCGTTCCCTCACCTACTGGGCCCGCGACTCGCGGTACTACGCGCAGATGGCGATCGTCCCCGTGGTGCCGATCGTCACGGTCTTCGTCTTCGTGTTCGTGGGCGTCCCCGTCGAGATCACGGCGCTCCTGCCCCTGCCGCTGATCTGCCTCTTCCTCGGCTGGGCCGTGCACAACGACGTCGCCTACGACAACACGGCGGTGTGGCTGCACGTCGTCGCCGGGCGGATCGGTCTCGCCGACCGGGTCGGTCGCATGGTGCCCGTGCTCCTCATCGCGATCCCCGTGGTCGCGATCGGGTCGTTCCTCAGCGTGCTCTTCGCGGGCGACGTGGATGCGCTGCCCGCGGTGCTCGGTGTGGCCACCTGCCTGGTGCTCAGCGGTCTGGGCTTCGCGAGCACGTTCTCGGCGGTCTTCCCGTATCCGGCCACGCGGCCGGGCGACAGCGCCTTCACCTCGCCGCAGTCGACGGGAGCCCGCCCGTTCCTGGCCCAGGGCGTCTCGCTGGTGGGCACGGTGCTCGTGTCGCTCCCCGCCATCCTCCTGGGCATCGCGGGGCTGCAGGGCGACGTCGACGCGTACTGGATGGCGCTGTGGGTGGGCCTCGGCACGGGAGTCGTGGTGCTCGTGCTCGGCACGGCGCTCGGCGCCAGGGTCTTCGATCGCCGGGGTCCCGAGATCCTCGCTGCGGCGCAGCGCAACTGAGGTCCTCCGAGCGGCGGCGAGCCTCGGATCCGCGTCTAGACTCGGTCCATGGTCCTTCCGGTCTCAGCTCGAACCTCCGATCCCTCCGATCTGCCGGACGGCGGATCGACGGCGGTGCTCGACCGCGAACTCGAGGAGCTCCTCGAGTCGGAGAGCATCGACCCCGGGGATCACGACCGCTTCTCGCACTACGTGCGCAAGGAGCAGATCCTGGAGTCCGCCGTCACGGGCAAGCCGGTGAAGGCGCTGTGCGGCAAGAAGTGGACCCCGGGGCGCGACCCCGACAAGTTCCCGGTCTGCCCGACCTGCAAGGAGATCTACGAGCGGATGCAGGCCGAATAGCTCGGACGCGCGCCGCGCAACGGGTCACACCACGTAGACGGTGGGGATCGCGGGCTCGCCCGCGGCCAGCCGGAAGGCGCGATCGGGCAGCTCGGCGACGGCCTGCCCGCGATGCTCGCGAGCCGCGGCCACGCCGTCCGGTCCCATGGCGCTCGCCTCGGGCACTCCGGCCGCCATCAGCGGGACGTGCAGGGCACGGGCGGATGCGGGTGCCTCCGCCGCGGCCACCGCGATGGTCTCCGAGACGGCCCGGCCGCCCTCCAGGACCCGGTAGGGGTGCTTCGACCCGCCGTGCGTCTGCTTGTGCGCCGAGCGCTTCTCGACGGGGAGCCAGGACCCGTCGTCGAGCTGCTTCGCGACGAGCTTGTAGACCATCCCCGCGGCGGGCGACCCGGATCCGGTGACCACCGACGTCCCGACCCCGAACGAGTCGACCGGGGTCGCGGCGAGGGCGGCGATCGCGTTCTCGTCGAGGTCGTTCGTCACCGTGATGCGGGTGCGCTGGTTGCCGAGCGCGTCGAGCTGTTCGCGCACCTCGCCCACGAGGGTGAGGAGGTCGCCGGAGTCGAGGCGCACGGCGCCGAGCTCGGGTCCGCCGGCGCGCACGGCGTTCTCGACGCCGGTCGGGATGTCGTAGGTGTCGACCAGGAGGGTCGTCGAGGGCCCCAGCGTGTCGACCTGAGCGCGGAAGGCGCTGAGCTCGTCGTCGTGGAGCATCGTGAAGGCGTGGGCCGCGGTGCCCATCGTCGGCACGCCCCACTCGCGTCCGGCCTCGAGGTTCGACGTCGCGCCGAAGCCGGCGATGTACGCGGCCCGGGCGGCGGCGACCGCGGACCGCTCACCGGTGCGGCGGGAGCCCATCTCGGCCAGCGGACGTCCGCGGGCGGCCGACACCATCCGGGCGGCGGCGGTGGCGACGGCGGAGTCGTAGTTGAGCACGCTCAGGATGAGGGTCTCGAGCAGCACGCCCTCGCCGAACGGCGCCTCGACGACGAGCAGGGGAGAGCCGGGGAAGTAGACCTCGCCCTCCCGGTAGCCGCGGATGTCGCCTCGGAACCGGAAGTCGGCCAGCCACGCCAGCGTCGCCTCCGAGACGATGCGCGCCTCGCGGAGGTACTCGAGCTCCTCGTCGCGGAAGCGGAAGCGCTCGATGAGCTCCAGCAGCCGTCCGGTGCCGGCCACGATGCCGTACCGTCTCCCGCCGGGGAGCGAACGGCCGAAGGCCTCGAACACGCACGGTCGCTCGTGGGCGCCGGAATGGAGTGCGGCGTCGAGCATGGTGAGCTCGTAGCGGTCGGTCAGCAGCGCCGTCGAATCGGTCACCCTCCCGAGCCTAACCGGGCCTCCCGGTTCACGCGGGTAGGCTGTCTCCTCGTGAGTGACGCGCCCATCGGTATCTTCGACTCCGGAGTCGGCGGACTCACGGTGGCCCGGGCGGTCCGCGACCAGCTGCCGCAGGAGTCGATCCTCTACATCGGCGACACCCGGCACTCGCCGTACGGGCCCAAGCCCCTCGCCGACGTCCGTCGCTTCGCCCTCGAGGTGCTCGACGACCTGGTCGAGCAGGACGTGAAGATGCTCGTGATCGCCTGCAACACGGCGTCCGCCGCGATGCTGCGGGATGCGCGGGAGCGCTACAGCGTCCCGGTCATCGAGGTCATCCAGCCGGCGGTCCGCACCGCGGTCTCCGTGACGCGCAACGATCGCGTGGGCGTCATCGGCACCACGGCCACCATCACCTCGCGTGCCTACGAGGACGCCTTCGCCGCGGCCCCGCACCTGCGCCTGTTCACCCAGGCGTGCCCTGAGTTCGTCGAGCACGTGGAGGCGGGCGACACCACCAGCGACGAGCTGGTCCGCCTCGCCGAGGGCTACCTGCGGCCTCTGGTCGAGCAGGACATCGACACGCTGGTGCTCGGCTGCACGCACTACCCCTTCCTCAAGGGCGCGATCTCCTACGTCGTCGGCGACGGCGTGCGGCTGGTGTCGAGCGACACCGAGACCGCGAACGACGTCTACCGCACCCTCGTGGGGCGCGGCATCCAGCGCACGTCGCCCCTTCCGCCCACCTACCGCTACGAGGCGACGGGGGAGAGCGCGGAGGAGTTCCTCCGCCTCGCCGACCGCTTCCTCGGTCCTGAGGTCTCGCGAGTCGAGCTCGTCGAGACCGGGACCATCACCATCCCCGCCCGCGCCCGCCTCCAGGAGGACCACTCGTGACCACCACCCGTGCCGACGGACGCACTCCGTCCGAGCTCCGCCCCGTGACGATCGAGCGAGGCTGGAGCGACCAGGCTGAGGGCTCCGCGCTCATCTCGTTCGGACGCACCCGCGTGCTCTGCACCGCCTCCTTCACCGGCGGCGTCCCCCGCTGGAAGCAGGGCAGCGGCAAGGGCTGGGTCACCGCCGAGTACGCCATGCTTCCCCGCTCGACGAACGACCGCACCGACCGCGAGTCGGTGAAGGGCCGCATCGGCGGCCGGACGCACGAGATCTCGCGCCTCATCGGCCGGTCGCTGCGTGCCGTGGTCGACATGAAGGCTCTCGGCGAGAACACCATCGTGCTCGACTGCGACGTCCTTCAGGCGGACGGCGGCACCCGCACCGCCGCGATCACCGGAGCCTACGTGGCGATGGCCGACGCCATCCAGTGGGCCCGCGGTCAGAAGCTCGTCGGGCAGCGGTCGCGTCCGCTGTTCGACAGCGTGTCCGCGGTCTCGGTCGGGATCATCGACGGCGTGCCCATGCTCGACCTGCCCTACGTGGAGGACGTGAAGGCGGAGACCGACATGAACGTGGTCGTGACCGGGCGCGGACTGTTCGTCGAGGTCCAGGGCACCGCCGAGCAGGCCCCCTTCGATCGCAGCGAGCTCGACACGCTGCTCGACCTCGCCGTGGCCGGGAACGCCGACCTGGCCCGCATCCAGCGCGAGGCGCTCGGCTACGACCCGCTCGCGCCCGCCTCATGAGCGCCGTCGTCCTCGCCACCCACAGCGCGCACAAGGTGCGCGAGTTCCAGCAGATCGTCGACTCGGCGGGAGCCGGGATCGAGGTCCTGGCCTACGACGGGCCCTCGCCGGTCGAGGACGGCACCTCGTTCGCCGCGAACGCCCTCATCAAGGCCCGCACCGCGGCAGCCCACAGCGGACGCCTCTCGCTCGCCGACGACTCCGGGTTGAGCGTGGACGTCCTCGGCGGCGCGCCGGGGATCTTCTCCGCTCGCTGGGCCGGCCACGGCCGGGGTGACGTCGCGAACCGGCTGCTCCTCCTCGACCAGCTCGCCGACATGGCGGATGAGCACCGCGCCGCGACCTTCTTCTGCACCATCGCGATGGTCGACCCGACCTCCGGAACCGAGCGTGTCGTCGAGGGCCGCTGGCCGGGTCGCCTGCTGCACGAGGAGCGCGGCGAGGGCGGCTTCGGGTACGACCCGATCTTCTTGCCGGAGGGACAGACGCGTTCAGCGGCCGAGCTGGCTCCGGAGGAGAAGAACGCCCTGAGCCATCGGGCGCGGGCGTTCGCGCTGGCGCTGCCCGTCCTGCGGGAGCTCACCGGCGCCTGAGGCCGAAGGGCCCGAGGACCGCGCGGTCCTGTTGAGAACGAGCCTCGTTCCCGAGAAGGCGACACGGGCCTCCTCGAGCTGCCACGGGCTCTACCCTGGTCCTGATGACCGAGAACCACGGGCACGCCCACTCCCACGACCACGCCGCAGGCGCCAATCGCACGCGCCTGATGGCGGCGATCTGCATCGTCGCGGTGGTGCTGGTCGTCGAGGTCGTGGGTGCGCTCGCCACGGGGTCCCTGTCGCTGCTGGCGGATGCCGGTCACATGCTGTCCGACCTCGTGGGCCTCATCATCGCGCTCATCGCGACTATCATCGCCGCGCGTCCGGCGACCGACCGGCTGACCTACGGCTATCAGCGCGCGGAGGTCTTCGGCGCGCTGATCAACGGGGTCATCCTGGTGGTCGTCGCGGTGTCCGTCACGGTGGAGGCGATCACCCGCCTCATCGATCCAGCGCCGGGGGAGATCGCCGGCGGACTGATGCTCGGCGTCGCGGCGATCGGTCTGGTCGCCAACACCGTCAGCCTCCTGATCCTCCGCGGTGGCGCCAAGGAGTCGATCAACATGCGCGGCGCCTACCTCGAGGTGCTCGGCGACCTGCTCGGATCGCTCGCGGTGATCGCCGCCGCCCTCGTGATCCTCACCACCGGGTTCGAGAAGGCGGATGCGATCGCGTCTCTCCTCATCGCGGCGATGATCGTCCCCCGCGCCGTCTCGCTCCTCAAGGACGTCGTCGGCGTGCTCGCGCAGTCGACCCCGCCGTCGATGGACGTCGACCAGATCCGGGAGCATCTGCTCGCCCAGCCCGGAGTCGCGGCGGTGCACGACGTGCACATCTGGTCGATCACGTCGGGCCGGTACGTGTTCTCCGCCCACGTCGTCTGCCGACAGGAGGTGTTCGAGTCCGGCGGCACCGCCGCGCTGCTCGAGTCGCTCGACTCGTGCCTGGCCGAGCACTTCGACGTCGAGCACTCGACCTTCCAGCTCGAACCGGCAGAGCGCGCCGAGAACGAGGACCGCACGCACCGCTGACCCGCGGGCCGGATGCGCCGGGGATCGGGTCGTCGTCAGTCGGCGTTCTTGCGGGTGCTCGGGTCGTCGAAGACGTCGGGCTCGAGGGTGAGCTGCTCGGCGGCCCCCGTGATCTCGACCTCCTCGGCCTCGGCGGCGCCGGCCTCGCGCTTCGCGCGACGCGACTCCCGGACGTAGTGGAAGACCGTCGGGATCACGGTGAGGACGACCACGCCGATGAGCACGATGTCGAGGTACTTCTCGGCGAACTCGCGCACGAACGGGATCTGGCCCAGGCCGAACCCGAGGAGCGTGACACCGGATCCCCAGATCAGCGCGCCGATCGCGTTGTAGAGCGAGTAGCGCCGATAGTTCATGTGCCCGACGCCCGCGGCGATGGGGGCGAACGTGCGGACGATGGGGACGAACCGGGCGACGATCACGGCGAAGCCGCCGTAGCGCTCGAAGAAGGCGTTGGTGCGCTCGACGTTGCGCACGCTGAAGAGGCCCGACTCCTTGCGCTCGAAGACGCGCGGGCCGAGCTTGTGGCCGATGAGGTAGCCCACCTCGCCGCCGAGGAACGCGGCCAGGGAGATCGCCAGGCAGACCCACCAGATGTCGACGCCGAACTTGCCGGTGGTGGCGAGCACGCCCGTGAAGAACAGGAGCGTGTCGCCGGGGAGCAGGAAGCCGACGAGGAGGCCCGTCTCGGCGAAGACGATGGCGCAGACGACGACGAGGGCCACGGGGCCGAACACGCCGCCGAGCAGGGTGTTGGGATCGAGCCAGGGGATGAGTGCTGCGGGCACGGAATGCGGGATCACGGGGTCTCCTGTCGGCAGGGCGTGGGCACACTGCGGCGGTCGACGACCGCGACCGGAGTCAGGTCGTCGTGCGGAAGGAGGGACTTGAACCCTCACGCTCGAAAGCACAGGAACCTAAATCCTGCGTGTCTGCCAATTCCACCACTCCCGCTGAGGCGATTCCAAGTGTAGGGCGTGCGAGTCAGCAGACTCACGGCTGAACGCTCCTACGGCGTTGCGGGGCGCCGGGGCAGGTAGCGGGGGATCCACCGGGCGAGCATGGCGGCGCCCGCCAAGCCGGTGACGCCCACCAGGGCGGTGGCGAGGGGCAGCGAGGCCACCGCCACGACGCCGGCGACGAGGACGGGGGCGGCCGCGCTGCCCGCATCCGCCGTGAACCGGAAGGCGCCGAGGAAGGGCGCCGGATCCGTGCGGGGAGCCAGGTCGGCGCTGAGCGTCATGATGATGCCGCTGCCGATGCCGTTCGCGACGCCCATCGCGATCGCGATCACCGTGAACCAGATCGTCGAGGCCGAGAGGTCATGGGTGAACGACAGCACGACGAGGGCGATCCCCATCCCGACCATCGACGGGATGACGCTCCAGAGCCTGCCGAAGCGGTCCATGATCTGTCCGCTGGTGTAGAACAGCGCGAAGTCGGCGGCGGCTCCGATGCCGATCACCAGAGCGGTCGTCGAGTCGCCGAGCCCGATGCTCACGGCCCACAGGGGCAGGATCGCCATGCGGCTGGCGCGGAGGGCGCCGACGATCGACGCCCCGGCGCCCATCGTGGCGAGCACGCGTCGGTGCTGCCAGATCGTCGGCAGCAGGCCCCGCGACTCGGCCTCGACCTCGCGTGCCCCGGCATCCGGCTTCGCCAGTCGAGCGGTGGGGTCGGGCATGACCAGGAGCAGGATCGTCACCGCGACGGCGGCGACGATCTGGACGAGGAACGCGGCGTGCGGGGATCCGGTCAGCGCGATCACGCCGGCGCCGAGGAAGGGGCCGATGAACCAGCCCGCGCGGAACGCCCCGCCCAGCGTGGAGAGCGCCCTGGCGCGGATGCGCAGCGGGACGAACGCGGTCATGAAGGCCTGACGGGCTAGGGCGAAGACCGCTGCGGCCAGCCCGATCAGGAAGACGCCGACGCCGAACACGACGGCGTTCGGGGCCAGGAGGGAGATCAGCACGGCGACGACGGCGAGGGCGGCGGCCCCGATCATCGCGCGCCGCTCGCCGATCCGCGACACCACCCACCCGCTCGGGATGTCGCCGGCGAGCTGTCCGACGACGAGCATGGAGGCGATGAGCCCGGCGCCGGCCAGGTCGGCCCCCAGCGACGAGGCGATCGCCGGGACGACCGGGATGACGGCGCCCTCGCCCGTGGCGAAGAGGAACGACGGGAGGAGAGCGGGCAGGGCGATGGAGCGGAACCGGAAGTCGTCGCCTGCTGTCGTGCTCATCCCTTCTAGTTTACGCCTGTGAACTATTGCGCGGTCCCGAGGGCGCGTGCAGCCGGTCACCCCTAGGATTGGTGGCACGATGTTGGACCTTGACCTCTCAGACCAGATCTCCCAGCTCCGCGCCACGTTCGCAGACATCCGCAGCGTCGTCGACGTCGACTCGCTGAAGGCGGAGATCGCTCGCCTCTCCGACGAGGCCGGCGCCCCCGACCTCTGGGAGGACACGGAGAAGGCGCAGAAGGTGACGAGCGCCCTCAGCCACAGGCAGTCCGAGCTGGCCCGGATCGAGGGCATCGAACGACGCCTCGACGACCTCGAGGTGCTGGTCGAGCTCGCGATCGAGGCCGACGACGCCGACTCGGCCGAGGAGGCCCGCAACGAGCTCGCCTCGCTCGAGAAGGTGCTGGGCGACCTCGAGGTCCAGACCCTGCTGAACGGCGAGTGGGATCCGCGTCCGGCGGTCATGACGATCCGGGCCGGAGCCGGTGGCGTCGACGCCGCCGACTTCGCCGAGATGCTCATGCGCATGTACCTGCGCTACGCGGAGAAGCACGGCATCGCCACCACGGTCATGGACACGAGCTACGCCGAGGAGGCGGGCATCAAGTCCACGACGATCGAGTTCGATGCGCCGTACGCCTTCGGTCAGCTGGGCGTCGAGGCCGGCACCCACCGCCTGGTGCGCATGAGCCCGTTCGGTGCCGCGGGGAAGCGGCAGACGAGCTTCGCCGCCGTCGAGGTGATCCCGCTGATGGAGGAGGCGCAGGAGGTCGAGATCCCGGAGACCGACATCCGCGTCGACGTCTTCCGCTCCTCCGGGCCGGGTGGTCAGTCGGTCAACACCACAGACTCCGCGGTCCGCCTCACCCACCTCCCCACGGGGATCGTGGTGTCGATGCAGAACGAGAAGAGCCAGATCCAGAACCGGGCCGCCGCGATGCGCGTGCTCCAGTCCCGGCTGCTGCTCCTGCAGCGCGAGCAGGAGGCCGCGCAGAAGAAGGAGCTGGCGGGCAACATCACCGCCAGCTGGGGCGACCAGATGCGCAGCTATGTGCTGGCGCCCTACCAGATGGTCAAGGACCTCCGCACCGAGCACGAGGTCAACAACCCGTCCGCGGTCTTCGACGGCGACCTCGACGGGTTCATCGCGGCGGGCATCCGCTGGCGCAAGCGCCCGCAGGACGACTGACCCCGATCGAGACGTCACGCGGTGTCCTCCTCATAGAGGACGCACATGTTCCGGCGCGCCGCGAGTCGCGCCGGAAATCGGAGTCGTGGATGCTTACCCTCTCTACGAAATGATTCGGTTCGATCGCGTCACCAAGACCTACAGGGGCTCCACGAGGCCGGCCCTCGACTCGGTGAGCATGGAGATCCTGCGCGGGGAGTTCGTCTTCCTCGTCGGCGCCTCCGGCTCCGGGAAGTCGAGCTTCCTCCGGCTGATCCTCAAGGAGGACAAGCCCACTCGCGGCGACATCCACGTCCTCGGACAGGATCTCGGCGCCATCTCGAGTCGCAAGGTGCCCTACTTCCGGCGCAATCTCGGGGTCGTCTTCCAGGACTTCCGCCTGCTGCCGAACAAGAGCGTCTACGACAACGTCGCCTTCACGCTGCAGGTGATCGGGAAGTCGCGCGGCTTCATCCAGGAGGCCGTCCCGGACGTGCTCCAGATGGTCGGGCTGGCCGAGAAGGCCGGTCGACTCCCGCACGAGCTGTCCGGTGGTGAGCAGCAGCGTGTGGCCATCGCCCGCGCCGTGGTCAACAAGCCCGCCATCCTGCTGGCCGACGAGCCGACCGGAAACCTCGACCCCTCGACGAGCGCGGGCATCATGACGGTGCTCGAGCGGATCAACGCGGGCGGAACGACGGTCGTCATGGCCACCCACGACAGCGCGATCGTCGACCACATGCAGCGACGCGTCGTCGAGCTCGTCTCGGGCCAGGTCGTCCGCGACGAGAGCCACGGCGAGTACGGCATGACCGCGGAGGTGGCGCTGAAGGACAGCGGGCTGACCGCGGAGATCGCCTTGGCCGAGGGGTCGATCCACCCCGTGGCGCCGCGCCCGGTGTCCCGGGCGGCCTCGGCGCCCGCAACGGGGTCCGTGTCGACGGGCACCGCCTCGACGGGCGCCGTGTCGACGCTCACCGTCCCGGCGTCCGAGGGCGAGTCCAGCGTGTCTGCGCCCGACGATGTGGAGCTGGCGTTCGGCTCCGTCCTGCTCCCGGGCGAGACCGAGCCCGCGATCATCCCGGCGCAGGAGGCGGCTCCGGTCACCGCTCCGCCGGCCACCGGCTCCGTCCTCGTGGAGGACGCTCCCGAGCTCGAGGAGGAGCGTCAGCAGCTCGAGCGCCAGCGCGCCGCTCTGGAGGCGCAGCAGCGCGCCGTCGAGGCGCAGCGCCAGGCGCTGGAGGCCCAGCGTCAGCGCGCGGCGCGACAGCGCCAGGAGGACGAGGCAGCCGCCGCTCAGCGCTCGGGACGCATCCCCGTGCAGCAGCCGCTGCCGGCCGACCCGTCCGATCCCGCGACGGCGTCGCTGTCGCTGGCGGAGAAGCTCGGGCTCAGAGCACCCGGCTCGAGCCCGTCCGACGACGACCAGAATGTGGGGCCGACGCGATGAGGTTCGCGCTGATCTTCTCGGAGGTCGGGACCGGCCTCCGGCGCAACCTGAGCATGGTCGTCTCGGTCGTGCTCGTGACGTTCATCTCGCTCACCTTCGTGGGTGCCGCCATCCTGCTGCAGATGCAGATCGGCCAGATGAAGAGCTACTGGTACGACAAGGCCCAGGTCGCCGTCTACATGTGCACGGCCACGTCCATCGGGACGAACTGCGGCGGGGGAGAGGCGTCGCAGGAGCAGATCGACGCCGTGCAGGCCGCTCTGCAGTCGCCCACGCTGGCGCCGTTCATCGAGCAGTTCTACTTCGAGAACCGCGACCAGGCGTACCAGAACTTCCAGGACCAGTTCAAGGGCGACCAGGTGGCCGAGTACGTCACCCCCGACCTCCTGCCGCAGGCCTTCTGGGTCAACCTGAAGGACCCCTCGCAGTCGGACGTCCTGATCGAGAGCCTCTCCGGCACGGCGGGCGTCGACAGCGTCACCGACCAGCGCAGCTACCTCGAGCAGATCTTCTCGATCCTCAACGCCGCCAGCTACACCGCCATCGGCATCGCGGCCCTCATGCTGGTCGCCGCCGTGCTGCTCATCGCGACGACGATCCGGCTCTCCGCCTTCTCCCGTCGCCGGGAGCTCGGCATCATGCGCCTGGTGGGAGCGTCGAACCGCTTCATCCAGACCCCGTTCATCATCGAGGGCGTCATCGCCGCGCTGATCGGATCCGTCCTGGCGGGTGCGGCGGTGTGGGCGATGGTGACGTTCTTCGTGCAGGGCTACCTCGGGCAGCGGATGAGCTTCACACCGTTCGTCGGCGCCGACGCGACCATCGTCGTGGTGCCGATCCTCGTGGTGATCGGTGTGCTGCTGGCTGCGCTGTCGGCGAAGTTCGCGATCTCGCGCTACCTCAAGGTCTAGACTGGTTCGCTGCCGGTTTTCCGCCGGCAGCGTTCGAGCCGAGGAGGAGCCATGCCGCGCGAGAAGGGTCAGAAGGTCGTCGCGACCAACCGTCGTGCGCGCCACGACTACTCCATCGAGGACACCTATGAGGCGGGGCTCGTGCTCACGGGCACCGAGGTGAAGTCGCTCCGTCAGGGTCGTGCGTCCCTGGTCGACGGCTACGCCTTCATCGACGGGGGAGAGGCGTGGCTCGACGCCGTCCACATCCCGGAGTACAACCAGGGCACCTGGACGAACCATCCGCCTCGCCGCAAGCGCAAGCTCCTCCTGCATAAGGATCAGATCGTCAAGATCAGCCACAAGACGAAGGAGGGCGGGTACACGCTCGTCCCGCTGTCCCTCTACTTCAACGACGGCCGCGCCAAGGTCGAGCTCGCCGTCGCGAAGGGCAAGAAGGAGTACGACAAGCGCCAGGCCCTCCGCGAGAAGCAGGACAAGCGCGAGGCCGCCCGCGCGATGTCCACCCGCTCCCGCCTCGGCGAGTAGCCTCCCGGCTCGCGCCGCGGCGCGCGTCAGGGGAGGTGGTGGGGGACGCCGGTGAGGCGCTCGATCTCCGTCCAGAGGCGCCCGGCGACCTCGGGGTCGCGGGCGTAGGGCTTCGCCGCGACGACCGCGGGGGCTCCGCGCAGCTGACGCCATCCGTCGGGGCCCCAGTACTGACCGCCGTGCGCCTCCGGATGCGTCGCTGCCGCCACGATCGGGCGGGCGCCTGCGTCCTTGCCCTGCGCGATCAGGCGCAGGCCGAGGCGCGACAGCGCGGTCCCCGTCTTCGGGGTGGGCTCGATGTCGCGGCGCGGCGCGAGCTCGTCGACCGCGTAGCCCGGATGCGCGACCAGGCTGTGCGCGTCGAGGCCGGCCAGGCGCATCCGCCGATCGAGCTCGAACGCGTACGTCATCACCGCCAGCTTCGAGCGCGAGTACGTGCGGAACTCCCGGAAGTCCGTGCTCTGGAGGTCGTCGAGGTCGAGGCGGGTGAACTCGTGCGAGATGCTCCCCAGGTGCACGAGCCGGATGCCCGGACGCGTCGCGATCGTCGACATGAGGTGGGCGATCAGGGCCGCGTGTCCGAGCGCGTTCGTGCCCAGCATCATCTCGAAGCCGTCGGCGGTCGTGGAGCGCCCACCGGTGGAGAGGACGCCGGCGTTCGCGATGACGGCGTCGATCCGCGGGAGAGCGGCGATCTCCTCGGCGGCGTCGGCGACCGAGGAGAGGTCGGCCAGATCGAGTCGGACGACGTCGACCGGTGCGTCGGGGACGCGCGACCGGATGGACCGCACCGCCGCATCCGCTCGCCCGAGATCGCGGGTGGCGATGACCACCGTCGCGCCGGCCCGGGCGAGCTGCTCGCTCGCCCAGTATCCGAGCCCGCCACTGCCGCCGGTGACGACGTAGCAGCGCCCGTCGAGGTCGGCCAGGTCGCTCATCGGGTGTCGGTGACGTCGGGTGCCGCGGTGAAGCGCACGTGCACGGTCGTCTCCACGGTGATCGCGGCGGGGCGGAGCTCCATGCCGCCGCCCACGGCCCGTGCGGTCGGCGCGTACGGCACCACGGGCACACCGCCGTCGAGGAGCCCCGGGTCGGCGATGGCGAGCGGCACGAGCTCTCCGAGCCCGAGAGCGGACGCGTAGTCGTCGGCCTTCTCGAGGGCGTCCGCGACGGCGCCCCGACGCGCCTCTGCGGCCAGAGCGGCCTCGGTGGCGGGCGCGAGCATCCACTCGATCCCGTCGATGGCGATGCCGTCGCGTGCCGCTGCGACGTCGATCCACTCGGAGAGCGCCTCGAAGTGGCTGAACTCGGCGTCGAGGAAGACCGCGCTGTGGAACTCCACCGGAAGCCGGGTGCCATCGGGGGCGGCGTGGCGCTCGCCCCAGACGCGGATGGTCTCCGAATGCCACGCCACCACGGGACCGACCTCCTCGTCGAGGATCGTCGCGAGCGAGCCGGCGAGCGAGTCGAGGGCGGCGCGGGTGGCGGCGAGCACGCTGTCGCGCTTGGATCCTTCGAAGCCGATGCCGACCCTCACCCTCGCCCGTTCGGGGTCGTGCACCACTCGGTGCGAGCCGGCGACGGTGATCACGGTGTCGGGCATGCCTCCACGATAGCGTTCGGCTGTATACTGGAGGGCCGCTCCAGGAGCGGTTTGGAAACTCAACAGCGTGTGACGGCGGCCCGCATGGGGATGATCGGTTTCGACATCGTCTGTGAACCTGCGAGAAGCGGGCCGAGAATGCGGAGTCAACTCGTTAATGTCCTCCGCAAAACCATAAGTGCCGAATCTAACGACACTGCCTCGCAGAAGATCACCCAGGACCAGTTCGCCCTCGCGGCGTAGGTTCTGATTCTTCAGCACTAAACAGGCCGTCGGCCCGGGAATGTCTTCTACCCGGGTTCCGGCGTAATCTAGAGGGCTTGCTGCGCGACTGAGCCTCAGGGTCGCGCGGGACTCTTCCTGAGACTGGGCTCGTCGGTCGCGTTGCCAATGACAACGACCGGGGCCGAGTAGAACGCACCATTGGCTGCACCCGGAGAAGGCGCAGACTCTCAGCGATGGACGGGGGTTCGATTCCCCCCATCTCCACCACCCGCCGCCGTCACACGCCGTTGTCCCGATCACGCCTTCCGAGCTCCAGGCGCTCCGCGAGCGCGAGCGCATTCCAGGGCGCGCGGCCGTCGGAGTCGTTGTCGAAGTACGCGTAGACGTCCCGGCCCTCCGCCAGCCAGCCGCGCATGCGCTCCGCCCAGCCGTCGAGCACGCGATCGGAGTAGTCGCCGCCGTAGAGGCGCTCCGTACCGTGCAGCCGCACGTAGACGACGTCCGTCGTCACCCCCTCGAACATCGGGAAGCGGCCGGCCGAGTCGGCGATCACGAGCCCCGCCCGGTGCTCCTCCAGCAGCGCGCGGAAGCGGTCGTCGTCGAAGCTCTCGTGCCGCGGCTCCAGGACGTGCCGGAGCGGCCGCACGCTCGTGATCTCGAGGTGGCTCCGCCCCTCGACTCTGCCGTCGTGCTTCCGGGCGAGGGTGAGGGCGGAACGGGTCGTGCGGGGGAGCAGTCGCAGGAAGTCGCGGATCCTGTCCTCCTCGAACTCCAGCGACTCGGGCAGCTGCCAGAGGAGTGGACCCAGGCGGGGACCGAGGGCGAGCACGCCCGAGGCGAAGAAGTTCGCGAGAGCGGTCTCGACGCCGCGGAGCCGCAGCATGTGCGTCACGTAGCGGCTGCCCTTGACGGCGAACACGAAGCCCCTGCCCACGGCGTCGTGCCATCGTTCGAACGACGTCGGTCGCTGCAACGAGTAGAACGTGCCGTTCAGCTCGACCGTGTCCATGCGCTCGGCGATGTAGGAGAGCTCCTTCGCCCGCGCCAGCCCCTGCGGATAGAAGTCGCCTCGCCACCGGTCGTACGTCCACCCGGACACCCCGACGTGCGCGCGACCGGGGGACTGCATGCCCTCGACGCTACGCCCGCTCCGGCCGATGCACAGCGAATGCGAAGATCTGATGAATGCTCGGATCTGGTACAGTCACGCTAGATCCGAACATTCCTCATCACGAAAGCAGAACCCATGAGCGTCACCACAGCTCGACGCGCCCTGGCCGCAGCCGCCCTCGGCGTCGTCGTCGTCCCCCTCGCGGCGTGCTCCTTCGGCGGGGGTGGCGCGAAGAGCGGCGCCGCCGACTTCGCGGGCGTGCAGTCGGCCACCATCCAGATCGAGTCGGAGGGCACGTTCGTCGACCCCGAGGACGGCCAGATGGCCGAGGAGACCGGGCGGGGCTCCGGCTTCTTCATCTCCAAGGACGGCCTCGCCCTCACGAACAACCACGTCGTCGCCGGCGCCGGGACGGTGAAGGTCTGGGTCGGTGGAGACGACTCGAAGGAGTACGACGCCAAGCTCCTGGGGTCGTCGGAGTGCCTCGACCTCGCCGTGGTGCAGGTCGACGGCGAGTTCCCGTACCTCGACTGGTACCAGGGCGACATCACGACGGGTCAGGAGGTCTACGCCGCGGGCTTCCCGCTGGGTGATCCGACCTTCACCCTGACCAAGGGGATCGTGTCGAAGGCCGAGACGATCGGGCAGACGAGCTGGGCGTCGATCGACTCGATCATCGAACACGACGCCAAGATCAAGCCCGGCAACTCGGGTGGTCCGCTAGTCACGGCCCAGGGCACCGTCGTCGGCGTCGACTACGCCGGCAACAACGAGCTCGACACCAACTTCGCCATCCACCGCGACGAGGCGCAGAAGGTGCTCGACCAGCTCATCGCCGGCGACGACGTCGAGAGCCTCGGCATCAACGCGCAGGCCCTGCCGCCCGGCGACGACGGCAGCCCGCTGGGTGTGTGGGCGTCCTCGGTCAAGGCCGGTTCACCGGCCGACGAGGCGGGCATCCAGCCGGGCGACCTCATCCTGCGCATGGCCGGGACGACCCTCGCCGCCGACGGCACGCTCGAGGAGTACTGCGACGTGATCTCCACGCAGGGCAGCGACGGCACGATCGACGTCGAGGTCTACCGTCCGAGCGACGACACGTTCTACCGCGGCCAGTTCAACGGCAAGCCGCTCGCGCCGGTGACGGTCCCGGGGCTCGGCGCCTCGGCCGGCGGCTCCTCGGAGGGCATGTCCTTCCGTACCGTGACCGACGACTCCGGGGTGCTGAGCGTCGAGATCCCGTCCACCTGGTCCGACGTCAACGGCGCGCCCTTCACGGCCGACGACGGGCGCCAGTTCCTCTCGCTCGACGCGAGCACCGACCTCGCCGGGCTCGCCTCCTCGTGGGCGTACTCGGGCGTCACGTTCCAGGTCACGTCGCCGTCCGACGGGATCACCGCGCAGTCGGTCTTCGACCTGTTCGCCGGCTACACGGCGCAGTGCACGCTCGACACCGCCGACGAGTACAGCGACGGCGTCTACAGCGGTCAGTACCAGTACTACACGGGATGCGGTGGCTCGAGCGACTACATCATCCTGGCGGCCCAGCCCGACGATGGCAGCTACACGGTCATCCTCACGCTGACCATCGCCGGCGAGGCCGACATCCCCGCCATCGAGCACGTCTTCGGAAGCTTCGCGGCCGACTTCTCCTGACGGGAGACGACAGAGCGGGGTACGACCGACCAGGCCGTACCCCGCTCCGACGTGCGGGAAGGACTACTTCGCGGCGCCCTTCAGCGAGCCGACGGTCTTGCCACTCGGGTCGCCGATCAGGCAGGAGACGAGGCGGTCGTCCGCCTGGGTCCACGACGACTCGGTCGGGGTGAAGGGCACGGAGCCGTACATCGACTGGTCGTAGGGCACACCCACGAAGGCCTCGAAGGCCTCCTGGCAGCCCTGCTCGGCCTGGGTGCTCACGGCGTCGTCACCGGGGTACTCGTCGCCGGTCAGCTCGAAGTCGTGGTAGACCTCGTAGTCGTGCTCGTCGGCGCAGTCGACGATCGGGACCTCGCTCACCTCGGTGCCCGACACGTCGTTCATGCAGTCGCCGACGGCGAGGGTGAACACGTCGGTCTGGGTCTGCTCGATCTCCTCGCCGGTGGTGGAGTCGGTGGCGGGCGGGGTCGCGGGCTGGGACGAGCATCCGGCGAGGGCGAGACCTGCCACCAGTGCTCCGATCGCCATCCATCCGGCTCGCGTGGACATCGACTTCACGGACATGCAGGACTCCTCTGTGATTGCGTGTGTTTCGGTGCGCCGTCCCCCGACGAGGCTGAATGCCCGCTGAGAACACGGCCTGTCACCCATTATGGGGTGGCCGGCCGGGCGCCGCAAAAACAGCGAGTGCTCAGTCGAGTCCGGCGAAGGGCAGCCCGGCGTCCGCGCCGAGGCGTGCGAGCACGGCATCGTGCAGGAGCCCGTTGGTGGCGAGGGCGCTGCCCTGCCAGGGGCCGGGTGCCCCGTCGATCGAGGTGAACCGGCCGCCGGCCTCCTCGACGATCGGCACGAGAGCCGCCATGTCGTACGGCTGCAGATCGAACTCGGCCGCGACCTCGAGCTGACCCTCCGCCACCATCATGTAGGACCACATCTCCCCGTAGGCCCTGGTCCGCCAGACGTGCCTCGACAGCGCGACGAGCGAGGGGAGCCGGTGGTACTCGTCCCACCCCTTGAGGCTGTTGTAGCTGATCGAGGAGTCGGCGAGGTCCCGCACCCCGGAGACGGCGAGGCGGCGGTCGGTCTCGCCGGTCAGGAGGTCGGAGGCGTGGGCACCCTCGCCTCGCGCCGCCCACCAGCGCTTGCCGAGGGCCGGGGCGCTCACGACGCCGACCACCGGGATGTCGTCGACGGCGAGGGCGATGAGCGTCGCCCAGACCGGGACGCCGCGGAGGAAGTTGGCGGTGCCGTCGATCGGGTCGAGGATCCAGCGGCGGGAGCCCGTCCCCTCGGTGCCGTACTCCTCGCCCAGGATGGCGTCGCCGGGACGCTCGGACTCGATCAGGGCCCGCAGAGTCCTCTCCACGGCCTGATCGGCATCCGTCACGGGCGTGCGGTCGGGCTTGGTGGTGACCACGAGGTCGGTGGCGCGGAAGCGGTCGGCGGACACGGCGTCCGCCGCGTCCGCCATCAGGAGGGCGAGCGCGAGGTCGGAGACGAGGGAGTCGGTCACCCC
Source organism: Cnuibacter physcomitrellae (assembly GCF_014640535.1). Classification (NCBI taxonomy): domain Bacteria; kingdom Bacillati; phylum Actinomycetota; class Actinomycetes; order Micrococcales; family Microbacteriaceae; genus Cnuibacter; species Cnuibacter physcomitrellae. The sequence goes on along the minus strand of NZ_BMHD01000001.1, from coordinate 765,966 downwards.
TCCAGGCTACGGGGTGGGTCGGTCCGTCCTCGTCTCGAGCAGCTTCTGCAGCGACTCGATCCGGGCCCGTCCGCTCTCGCCGAGCTCACCGGCCTCGAGGCGGTCGATGATCTCCCAGTCGTGCGCGTCGCTGAGCGGGATGCCGTCCGGCGGCTCGCCAGGGGGGATGACCGCCGAGACCGCGAACGATCGGATGATGTTCTCCGGATCCACGTGCCCGAGTCCGAAGGAGCGCACGCCGGGGGTGTCGACGATCCAGCCCTTCCTGCCGTCTTCGGCGGTGAAGCGCAGGCAGAGGGTGGACGAGGACGTGTGCCGGCCCCTCCCGGTGACGGCGTTCACGTGTCCGATCGCTCGGTCGGCGCCGGGGACGAGGGCGTTGACGAGCGTCGACTTGCCGACGCCCGAGTGCCCCACGGCCACCGTGGTGTGCCCGGCGAGCAGACCGTCGAGGCGCTCGTGGGGGATCGCGTCCTTCGACAGGGTGACGACCGTGAGATCGAGCGCGTCGAACTCCGCGAGGAACTCGGCGGGATCGGCGAGATCGGTCTTGGTGATGCACAGGATGGGGTCGATCCCCGCGTCGAACGCCGCCACGAGGTAGCGGTCGACGAGTCGCGCACGGGGTTCGGGGTTGGTCGCGGCGACGACGATGAGCATCTGATCCGCATTGGCGACGATGACTCGCTCCACCGCGTCCGTGTCGTCCGCACTGCGACGCAGCACGGTCGAGCGCTCCCGCACCCGCACGACCCGAGCCAGGGAGCCCGGCTCGCCGCTGACGTCCCCCACGACGTCGACGAAGTCTCCCGTGACGATGGGCGTGCGCCCGAGCTCGCGGGCCCGGGAGGCGATGATCTCGTGCTCCGAGTCGGTGTCCTCGTCGACCAGCACGCCGAAGCGCCCGCGATCCACGGTCATCACCCGGCCGACGACCGCGTCCTCGTGCTTCGGCCGCGTCTTCGACCGCGGCCTCGTGCCACGGGGGTTGGGGCGGATGCGGACGTCGGACTCGTCGAGCTCCGGCTCGTCGTCGTCCTCGTCGTCCGCCCACCAGCTCACCGCGTCGACCTCACCAGGTCGTGCCACAGCTCGGGGAACTCGGGGAGCGTCTTCGCCGTCGTGCCGATGTCCTCGATGTCGACGTCGGGGATCGCGAGCCCGATGATCGCACCGGCCGTGGCCATCCGGTGGTCGTCGTAGCTGTGCCAGACGCCGCCGTGCATCGGCCGTGGGGTGATCCGGATGCCGTCCGGCAGCTCCTCGGCGCCGCCCCCGAGGGCGGTGATCTCGGCGACGAGCGCGGCGAGCCGGTCGGTCTCGTGGTGCCGGATGTGGCCGATCCCGGTGATCTCGCTCGGGCCGTCGGCGAGCGTCGCGAGAGCGACCAGGGCCGGGGCCAGCTCGCCGCCGGTGCTGAGGTCGACGGTGACCGCGGTGATCGTCCCGCTGCCCCGGACCACGAGGGCCCCGTCGACGCGCTCGACCGTTGCACCGAAGAGCGGCAGGAGGTCGGCGAGGTCATCCCCGACCTGGGTCGTGCTCTCCGGCCAGCCGTCGATGCGGACGGTGCCTCCGGCGACCAGTGCCGCCGCGAGGAACGGCGCCGCGTTGGACAGGTCCGGTTCGATGTCGACCGTGCGGCCCGCGATCGGACCGGGGGAGACGACCCACCGGCCCGGCTCGGGGGTGGACACGTCGACCCCGCGGGCGCGCAGCGCCGCGACCGTCATGTCGATGTGCGGTTGGCTGGGGAGCCGCGCGCCGGAATGCGTCAGCCGCAGCCCGTCGTCGAACCGCGCACCGGCCAGCAGCAGACCGGAGACGAACTGGCTGGATGCCGAGGCGTCGATCTCGAGGTCGCCACCGGCGACCCGGCCGCTGCCGTGGACGGTGAACGGGAGCGCCCCGAGCCCGTCGTCGGCGACGTCGACCCCCAGCGCGCGGAGCGAGGAGATCGTGGTGGACATCGGGCGACGCCGGGCGCCCTCGTCGCCGTCGAACGTCGTGGGGCCGAGCGCCAGCGCTGCGACCGGCGGGGTGAACCGCATGACCGTCCCGGCGAGGCCGCAGTCGATCGTCGTCGAGCCGGCGAGCTCCTCGGCCGGCGTGATCGCGAGGTCTGGTCCGAAGCGGCCGTCGCCGGCGACCCGATCCACGACCGTGCCGAACGACCGGAGCGCCTCGACCATGAGGTCGCTGTCGCGCGAGTGGAGCGGCGCCCGAAGCAGGGACGGCCCGTCGGCGAGTGCCGAGAGCACCAGCTCCCGGTTGGTGATCGACTTCGACCCCGGGAGTCGCAGTCGCGCGTCGAGCGGCCCCTGCGGACTCGGCGCAGGCCAGTTCGCCGCGTCGGCGGCGGGCGTGGAATCGCCGTACGGATCGAAGCGCGGCGTGGAATTTCTGGAGACGGACATCGGTTATCAGAGTAGTCGGCGGTCAACCGACGAGAGGAGATCGCGCGTGAGTGTCACTGCGGCGGCGGTGCTGGAGCGCCCGTCCGAGATCGCGGACCGGGCCCCGGCCGTAGACTGGGCGGCGATGAGCACCCCATCTGAGTCGGTCGACGACGCGACCGAGCGCAGCGACGCATCCCCTCGCGACCCGCGAGAGCTCTTCGAGGAGCAGGCGATCCCCTTCCTCGATCAGCTGTACGGCGCAGCCCTCCGCATGACCCGCAACCCCGCCGACGCCCAGGACCTGGTGCAGGAGACCTACGTCAAGGCGTATGCCGCGTTCGGCCAGTTCGAACAGGGCACGAACCTCAAGGCGTGGCTGTACCGCATCCTCACCAACACGTACATCAACACCTACCGCAAGAAGCAGCGCGATCCCTACCAGGGCTCGACGAGCGAGCTCGAGGACTGGCAGCTGGGCACCGCCGAGTCGGCGACGACGACCACGACGGGTCGGTCGGCCGAGGCGGAGGCCATCGACCACCTCCCCGACAGCGACGTGAAGGCGGCTCTGCAGTCGATCCCCGAGGACTTCCGGCTGGCCGTGTACCTGGCCGACGTCGAGGGCTTCTCGTACCAGGAGATCGCCGACATCATGAAGACCCCCGTCGGCACCGTGATGAGCCGCCTGCACCGTGGCAGGAGGCTGCTCCGCGGTCTGCTCGCAGACTATGCGCGTGAGCGCGGGCTGACGGTCCCGGATGCGAAGAGGAGCGCGAAGTGAGTGACGTGACCGCCGCGGACGACTGCGGCTGCGACAAGGCTCGAGCGGAGCTCGAGGAGTACCTCCGGCATGAGCTGTGCCGCACCGACGTGGAGCAGATCCGTGCCCACCTCGAGACGTGCGACGGATGCTCGTCCGAGCTCCACGTGAGCGTGACGCTCACCGAGACCGTGCGCCGGGCCTGCAAGGAGCAGGCGCCCGAGACGCTGCGCTCCACCCTCATCGCCACGCTCCGCACGCTCTGACCCGTCGCGCGCGGCTGACCGCCTTCGACGGGGTCAGCGGGCGGCGCCCTTGAGGGTGCCCTTGACCTTCCCGGCCGGGTCGGCGATGACACAGCTGACAGCACGGTCATGAGCCCCGGTCCACGACTGAGCGGTGGGCTGATAGGTCCCGTAGGTCAGCGTGGACTCCTCGTAGGGGATGCCGACGAAGCTCTCGAACTGCTCCTCGCATCCCGCAGCGGCGTCATCATCGATGGTCGCGGCCGGGAACGTGTCGTCATCGGGGAGGTCGAACTCGTAGTAGACCTCGGAGTCGTGCTCCTCGGCGCAGTCCACGAGGGGGAGCTCAGAGACCTCGTGCGCGGCCGTCGCGTCGTTCAGGCAGTCGCCGATCTCCAGGGTGAAGACGTCCGTGTCCTGCTGCTCGATCTCGGCCCCGGTCGTCGAGTCGACGGCGGGCGGCGCGGAGGATCCGGAACACGCGACCAGCGTGGACAGGCCGAGGAGGAGCAGCGGCGTGGAGAGCAGGACTCGAGTCGTCGTCTTCATGAAGACGAGGATAGCTCATGTCGAGGGGTCTCTGGCACGTCGAAGGCCGGGCCCCCGCGGGAGCCCGGCCTTCGACGTCTGCAGTCCTACGCCAGGGCGCGCGCGATCAGCTCCGTCTGCTCGGCCGCGTGACGCTTCGCCGAACCCGCCGCCGGCGAGGCGGAGGCCGGCCGGGAGACCACGCTGAGGGCACGGCCGCCGAGGTGCGGGGTGAGGGACGACTGGATGAACGGCCAGGCGCCCTGGTTCTCGGGCTCGTCCTGCACCCAGCGCAGCTGCGCGTTCGGGTACGAGTCGGCCACCGCGCGCAGCTCCTCGAGGGGCAGCGGGTAGAACTGCTCCACGCGGACCAGCGCGACCGTGTCGTCGGGGTTCTTCGACAGCTCCGTGGCGAGGTCGTAGTGGATCTTGCCCGAGTGCAGCAGGACCGTCTTCACGGCCTCGCGATCGGTGATCCGGGCGTCGTCGATCACCGGCTGGAAGCGGCCGCTGGTGAGATCGGAGACCGAGCTCGTGGCCCCTCGGAGTCGCAGCATTGCCTTCGGCGTGAACACCACGAGCGGCTTGCGCGGGCGGGCGTAGGCCTGTCGGCGCAGCAGGTGGAAGTAGGACGCCGGAGTCGACGGGCGTGCGACCACCATGTTGTTCTCGGCGCACAGCTGGAGGTAGCGCTCGATGCGGGCCGACGAGTGGTCAGGCCCCTGCCCCTCGTAGCCGTGCGGCAGCAGGAGCACGAGCGAGGAGCGCTGTCCCCACTTCTGCTCGGCCGAGGAGATGAACTCGTCGATCACCGTCTGCGCCCCGTTGGCGAAGTCGCCGAACTGGGCCTCCCACAGCACCAGCGCGTCCGGGCGCTCGACCGAGTACCCGTACTCGAAGCCCATCGCGGCGTACTCGGAGAGGAGCGAGTCGTAGATCCAGAACTTGGCCTGGTTGTCGCTGAGGTTCGACAGCGGCAGCCACTCCTGTCCGTTCTCACGGTCGTGCAGCACCGCGTGACGCTGCACGAACGTGCCGCGACGCGCATCCTGGCCGGCCAGGCGCACGGGAGTGCCCTCGACGAGCAGGGAGCCGAGCGCCAGGAGCTCGCCGAACGCCCAGTCGATCCCGCCGTTGCGGCTCATGTCGTGGCGCTTCTGCAGCAGCTGCTGCAGCTTCGGATGCACGCTGAAGCCCGCGGGCGGGTTCTGGAACGCGTCGCCCACCAGCTGCACCGTCTGCTCGGACACCCCGGTCTCGAACGCGCCCGACGAGGCGTCGTCGCGCTGCGCCTCGGGTCGCTCGAGGTCGGCCACCGCGTTGGTGTCGCCCGTGATCACCGGGATCGACGAGGTCTGCGCGGCGTGCGTCTCGGCGAAGGCGCGCTCGAGACGGTCCTGGAAGTCGTGCTGAGCGGCCTCGTACTCCTCCTCGGTGATGTCGCCGCGACCGACGAGCGCCTCCGCGTAGAGCTTGCGGACGCTGCGCTTGGCCTCGATGAGGTTGTACATCAGCGGCTGGGTCATCGACGGGTCGTCGCCCTCGTTGTGGCCGCGTCGGCGGTAGCAGATGAGGTCGATGAACACGTCGCGGTGGAACTGCTGGCGGTACTCGAACGCGAGCTTGGCCACGCGGACCACCGACTCGGGGTCGTCCCCGTTCACGTGGAAGATCGGCGCCTGGATCGACTTCGCCACGTCGGTCGAGTAGACGGACGACCGGGACTCCGACGGGGGAGTGGTGAAGCCGACCTGGTTGTTGATGTTGAGGTGGATCGTGCCGCCGGTGCGGTAGCCGCGCAGCTGCGACATCTGCAGGGTCTCGTAGACGATGCCCTGACCGGCGAGCGCGGCGTCGCCGTGCACGAGGATCGGCAGCGTCGTGAAGGTGCCGACCGGCTTGCGGTCCTGCTTGGCGCGGACGATGCCCTCGAGCACTCCGTCGACCGCCTCGAGGTGGGACGGGTTGGCGGCGAGGTAGACCGGGATCTCCTTGCCGTCGATCGAGGTGAAGGTGCCCTCGGTGCCGAGGTGGTACTTCACGTCGCCGGAGCCCTGCACGGTGCGGGGGTCCTGGGTGCCCTCGAACTCGCGGAAGATCTGCCCGTACGTCTTGCCCGCGATGTTCGTGAGCACGTTGAGGCGGCCGCGGTGGGCCATGCCGATCGCGACCTCGTCGAGGCCGGAGTCGGCCGCGCCCTGGATGATCTCGTCGAGCGCCGCGATGACCGACTCGCCGCCCTCCAGGCTGAAGCGCTTCTGCCCGACGTACTTGGTCTGCAGGAAGGTCTCGAAGGCCTCGGCTTCGTTGAGCTTCTCGAGGATCCGCATCTGCTCGTCGTGGCCGGGCTTCGCGTAGGGCCGCTCGACCTTGTCCTGCAGCCACTTGCGCTGCACCGGGTCCTGGATGTGCATGTACTCGATGCCGATCTTGCGGCAGTACGAGTCGCGGAGCACGCCGAGGATGTCGCGGAGGTAGGCCTGCCGGGTGAGGCCGAACTCGCCCGTGACGAACTCGCGGTCGAGGTCCCAGAACGTGAGGCCGTGCGTGGCGATGTCGAGGTCGGGGTGCGAGCGCTGCCGGTACTCCAGCGGGTCGATGTCGGCCATCAGGTGGCCGCGCACCCGGAACGCGTTGATGAGCTCCTGCACGCGAGCGGTCTTGTCGATCGCGCTGGCCTCGTCGACGTTGATGTCGGCGGCCCAGCGGATCGGCTCGTAGGGGATGCGGAGCTCGGCGAAGATGCTGTCGTAGAAGCCGCGCTCCCCGAGGAGCAGCTCGTGCACCTTCTTCAGGAACTCACCCGATCCGGCGCCCTGGATGACTCGGTGGTCGTAGGTGCTCGTGAGGGTGATGACCTTGCCGATGCCGAGGTCGGCGAGGGTCTTCGGCGACGCGCCCTGGAACTCGGCCGGGTACTCGAGGGCGCCGGCGCCGATGATGCAGCCCTGGCCCTTCATGAGCCGGGGCACCGAGTGCACGGTGCCGATCCCGCCCGGGTTGGTGAGCGAGATCGTCGCGCCCTGGAAGTCTGCCGCGGTGAGCTTGTTCGCGCGGGCGCGCTTCACGAGGTCCTCGTAGGCGGAGAGGAACTCGTTGAACCCCATGGTGTCGGCCCGCTTGACGCTGGGCACGAGGAGCGCGCGCGATCCGTCGGGCTTCGGCACGTCGATCGCGATGCCGAGCCCGATGTGGGCGGGCGCCACCACGGAGGGCTTGCCGTCGACCTCGTCGTAGTAGACGTTCTGGCTGGGGAAGTCCTTCAGGGCCTGGACCAGGGCCCAGCCGATGAGGTGCGTGAACGAGACCTTGCCGCCGCGCGCACGGCGCAGGTGGTTGTTGATGACGATGCGGTTGTCGATCATCAGCTTGGCCGGGATCGAGCGCACGCTCGTGGCCGTGGGGACCGAGAGGCTCGCGTCCATGTTCGTGGCCAGCGACTTCGCCATGCCGCGCAGCGGGCTCACGACGTCCTTCTCGGCGTCCTCGGCGACGTCGCGAGCGGTCTGGTCGGGGTCGGACCGTCGCGTGCTGGGCGCCTCCGCCGGGATGGGCTGCGGCTTGGCCTCGATGCTCGTGGTCTTCGCGACCGGCTGGGTCGCGGCGGGGCGGGCCTGGTCGGCCGGCGCCTCGGCGGCGGCGACCTGGGCGGACTCCGTCTGCGGGACGGGCGGCGTCGTGACCGGGTCAGCGCCGCCCTGGTCGGCCGGCGCGGCGGCGCGCTTGGCCTCCACGTGGGCGTGGTAGCTCTCGAGCACCGGCCACCACGACTGGTCGACCGACTGCTTGTCGGTCAGGTACTGCTCGTACAGCTCCTCGACGAGCCACTCGTTGGCGCCGAACTCGGCTGCCGTTCCCTCTTCTGCGCCCACACTCGTCAACTGGCCTGCCACAACCGTTTCGCCCACTCTCCGTCGCCTCTTCGATGGCACGTGCCGGGTCTGCTGCGCTGCACTCTTCCACGCCGTGACACGTGCTCTCCAAGCCTAGACCTCCCGAGTGGGCCGCAGGCGCGAGGCCGGCCTGGACTACCGTTGTTCCCATGGAGTTCTACGGTTCCACGGCCACGCACGACCTGACCTACTCCGACGTGTTCCTCATCCCGTCGAGGTCGGGCGTGTCGAGCCGTCTCGACGTGTCGCTCGCTCCGGAGGACGGCACCGGGATGACCATCCCCATCGTCTCGGCCAACATGAACTCCGTCACCGGCCCGCGCCTGGCGGCCTCGCTCGCCCGTCGCGGCGGACTCGGCGTCCTGCCGCAGGACATGCCCCTCCAGGACCTCGACGCCGCCATCCGCTGGGTGAAGTCGCGGCCGGTGGTCTACGACACGCCCTTCGAGTTCCGCGCCGACGACACGGTCGAGAACGCCAGGATGCTGCTGCCCCCGGTCCCCGGTCAGGGGCTCGTGATCCACGACGCCGCCGGGGACTACGTGGGCTGCCTGACGGCGATGCGTCTGGCGAGCGCTCCCGCCGACGCACGGCTGGGTGATCTCGTGCACGGTGCCTCCCCCGCCCTCGACGCGGAGGACGTCGACTCCCCGCGTGCCGCCTTCGACGCGATGGCGGCGGCGGACCTCGATTTCGTGCCGGTGCTCCAGCACGGCGCGGTCATCGGCACGCTGAGCCGGACGAGCGCCCTGCGCGCGACGATCTACGGCCCGGCGGTCGACGCCGACGGCAGGCTGCGGGTCGCCGCGGCCGTGGGGATCAACGGCGACGTGGTCGCCAAGGCGCGGGCCCTGGTTGCCGCGGGCGTCGACGTGCTCGTGCTCGACACCGCTCACGGCCACCAGGAGGGGATGCTGCGCGCGCTCCGCGCGGTGTCCGACGCGAAGCTCGGCGTGCCGATCGCCGCGGGGAACGTGGTCACGGCCGCCGCGGTGGTCGATCTAGTGCGCGCCGGCGCCGACATCGTCAAGGTGGGTGTGGGGCCGGGCGCGATGTGCACCACCCGGATGATGACCGCGGTCGGGCGTCCTCAGTTCTCCGCGGTGCTCGAGACGGCGGCCGCGGCGCGCGAGCTCGGCGCCCACGTCTGGGCCGACGGCGGGGTGCGCTATCCGCGCGACGTCGCCCTGGCGCTGGCCGCCGGCGCGTCCTCGGTGATGATCGGATCCTGGTTCGCGGGCACGATCGAGGCTCCGGGGCTGCTGAGCGCCGACGAGGCGGGACGCGTCTACAAGGAGAGCTGGGGGATGGCCTCGACCAAGGCCGTGCAGGAGCGGTTCGGCCGTCTCGACGCGTACGAGCTCGCCCGCAAGACCCTGTTCGCGGAGGGGATCTCCTCCAGCCGCATCTACCTCGACCCGCTCCGTCCGTCGCTCGACGACCTCCTCGACATGATCACGTCGGGTGTGCGCAGCTCCTTCACCTATGCGGGCGCGTCGACGCCGGCCGAGTTCCACGCCCACGCCCTGGTCGGCATCCAGTCCGCGGCCGGGTACGAGGAGGGCAAGGCGCTGCCCGTCTCCTGGTGACGGGCCCCCCGCACCGGTAGGATGGGCCGGACAATGGACGACCCTCCTTCTGCGCATACCCTGTCCGTCCCCGCCGGAGGGTGCCGCGGTGCTCTTTGAGTGGATCATGGTCGGCGTCGGAGTGCTGCTCACCGTCGGCACCGGCTTCTTCGTCGCGTCGGAGTTCTCGCTCGTCAACCTCGACCGCTCCGAGCTCGAGGCCCGCACCGAGCGGGGCGAACGCGGACTCGCGCCGACCATCACCGCCCTCCGTCACACCTCGACGCACCTGTCCAGCGCTCAGCTGGGCATCACCCTCACCACTCTCCTCACCGGGTTCACGATGGAACCGGCGATCAGCGCCCTGCTGACCGGGCCGATGACGGCGGTCGGCATCCCCGAGGTCGTCGTCCCGGTGCTCGCCACCGTGATCGGCATCGTCATCGCCACGCTGCTGTCGATGATCGTGGGGGAGCTCGTCCCGAAGAACTTCGCCCTCGCCCTGCCGCTCCCCACGGCACGCATCGTCGTGCCCTTCCAACTCGCGTTCACCATGGTGTTCCGCCCTGCCGTGGCGCTGCTCAACAACAGCGCGAACGTGCTCCTGCGGGCCATGGGCATCGAGCCGAAGGAGGAGCTGTCGGGAGCGCGCACCGCCGACGAGCTGTCCTCGCTGGTCAGGCGCTCGGCGATGCAGGGCACCCTCGAGGAGGACACCGCCACCCTCCTCGACCGCACGCTGCAGTTCTCCTCCCACACGGCGGCCGACGCGATGACCGCCCGGCCCGCCGTGGTGAGCGTCCGGCGCTCCGACCCGTCGGTCGCGGTGCTCGACCTCGCGGCGGCCACCGGGCACAGCCGGTTCCCCGTGATCGACGACAACATCGACGACATCGTGGGAGTCGTCCACGTCAAGCAGGCGGTCGCCATCCCGCGTGACCGTCGCCGCGACGTCCCCGTCTCGGCGATCGCCACCGACATCGTGCGGGTGCCGGAGACGATGATGCTCGACTCCCTCCTCGGCGAGGTGCGCGGCCGCGGGTACCAGATGGCCGTGGTCGTCGACGAGTACGGCGGCACGGCCGGCGTGGTCACCCTCGAGGACGTGGTCGAGGAGCTGGTGGGCGAGCTCGTCGACGAGCACGACCGCCGGTTCGCCGCGATCGTCACGAGCCGCGGCGCCACGACCTTCCCCGGGATCCTCCGCCCCGACGAGCTCGCCGATCAGGCGGGCATCCACGTCCCCGACGACGGGCCCTACGAGACCGTGGGCGGGTTCGTGATGGCGCGCCTGGGCAGGCTGCCGGAGGTCGGTGACCGGGTCGGCATCGACGACGGCGCGCTCGTGGTCGAGCGCCTCGACGGCAGGCGGATCGACCGCATCCGCTTCCTGCCCGCCCATCCCGAGGGCGCCGCCCCGGCCTCGACCGAGGAGGTGCGCGATGTCTGATTGGCTCGGGATCCTCTGGCTCGTCCTGCTCCTGGCCGGCAACGCGTTCTTCGTGGCCGCGGAGTTCGCGGTGATCTCGGCGCGTCGTTCGCAGATCGAGCCGCTCGCCGAGGCCGGCTCGGCTCGCGCGCGCACCGCGCTCTGGGCGATGGAGCACGCGACGCTGATGCTCGCGACGTGCCAGCTCGGCATCACGGTCTGCTCGCTGCTCATCCTCAACGTCTCGGAGCCGGCGATCCACCACCTCCTGGAGGTTCCGCTCCACCTGACCGGGCTGCCGGAGGAGGTGATCGGCACGATCGCGTTCGTCATCACGCTTGTGCTGGTGTCCTTCCTCCACGTCGTGCTCGGCGAGATGGTGCCGAAGAACCTGTCGTTCACGGTGCCCGATCGGGCGGTGCTGCTCCTCGCGACCCCGCTCGTGGCCATCGGCCGCGTGGTCCGGCCGATCACGGTGGCTCTGAACGCCACGGCGAACGCGGCGCTGCGGCTGTTCCGCGTCGAGCCCAAGAGCGAGGCGGCGAGCGCGTTCACCCTCGACGAGGTGGAGACGATCGTCGAGCAGTCGACGAGAGAGGGCATGCTCTCCGACACCGCGGGCACTCTCTCCGCCGCCTTCGAGTTCACGACGAAGAAGGTCAAGGAGGTCGCCGTGCCGCTGTCGGAGCTGGTGAGCCTGCCGCCCACCGCCACGCCGACCGACGTCGAGCGCGCCGTGGCGAAGTACGGCTTCTCCCGGTACGTCGTACTCGACGCGTCGGGCGAGCCCGCCGGGTACGTGCACCTGAAGGACGTGATCGACCTCGACGACGACGAGTTCGACCTGCCGATCCCGGCCAAGCGGATCCGTCGGATCCCCGGCGTCTACGAGGGCACCGACCTCGAGGACGCCCTGGCGGCGATGCGCCGCACGGGGAGCCACCTGTCGCGGTCGTTCACGCAGGAGGGAGCGACGACGGGCGTGCTGTTCCTGGAGGACATCATCGAGGAGCTGGTGGGAGAGGTGCAGGATGCCACGTCACGACGATGACCCGGCCGAGGGCTGGACGGAGCTGACCGAGCTCGACGCCGCACGGTGCGTGGCCGTTCCGGGGCCCGACGACGACAAGTACTCGCGCGGTGTCCTCGGGATGCTGACGGGGTCGCCCCAGTACCCGGGCGCGGCGGTCCTGGGGGTCGAGGCCGCGACGCGCACCGGGGTGGGGATGGTGCGGTACCTGGCGGAGGACCGACCCACCGACTTCGTGCTGCGTGCCCGGCCGGAGGTCGTGACGTCCGACGGGCGCGTGCAGGCCTGGCTCGCCGGCTCCGGGACCGACCCGGGCTCACGGTCGGCGGAGGCCTCCGCACGGCTCGGCGAGGCCGTCGCGAGCGGGCTCACGCTGGTCCTCGACGCGGGGGCGCTCGATCGCGTCGACGACGTCCGGGGGCCCTGCGTCCTCACCCCTCACGCGGGAGAGCTGCAGCGCCTAATCGAGGCCCACGGCGAGACGGTGGATCGCGCGACGATCTCGGCCGACCCGCGGCGGTGGGCGCTGACGGCCGCGCGCCTGACCGGATGCACGGTGCTGCTCAAGGGCTTCGTCACCCACATCTGCTCGGCCGAGGGCGAGCGTCTGACCGTGACCTCGACGACCTCGTGGACGGCGACGGCGGGCGCCGGCGACGTGCTCGCGGGCGCCATCGGCGCGCTCCTGGCGACGAACGCCCAGCGCATCGCCGACGACCCCGGCTCCCTCGTCCCGCTGGCGGCGACCGGAGCGCTCCTGCACGCCCGCGCCGCGGCGCGCGCCTCCGGCGGCGGCCCGATCGTGGCGCTCGACATCGCCGAGGCGCTGCCCGCCGTGGTCGCGGAGCTCAGTTCGCGTCGGCCAGGGTGAGGGTCATGTCGAAGTACGCCGAGGCGCCGTTGGCGGCCGGGACGCCGTAGTCCGACAGCTCCATCGGGATCGACGCGACCAGGCTGCCGCTCGAGCCGTCGATCGTGACCTCCGCGACCGCGGAGACCGGGATCGCCTTGCCCGACACGGTGAGGGTGCCGACGAGCGGGGTCGTGTAGGTCCCGTCGCCGGCACCGACGCTGGCGGGCGCGGTGAGCACGAACGTGGCCATCGGATTGCCGGAGGCCGCGGCGGCCAGCGCGCTCATCAGCCCGTCGTCGGCGCGCGCGGACTCGATCGGGGTCGAGGCCAGGTCGACGACGAACTCCGCCTGCGAGAGCACCCCGTCGGCCAGGGTGAGGGACCCGGCGATGTCGGTGGCGGCGCTCGAGATGACATCGTCGTCGTCGCTGTCGACGACCCGGAACCGCACGCTGGAGCCGCTTCCCAGGGTCCACACCGGCGCATCCGCGGCGACGGGGGCCACGTCGTCGTCGCTCTGGTCGGTGCCGACCACCGTGGGGACCACGCCCTGGACGGACGCGGGCGAGCTCGACGCGAGCGAGCTGGAGAGGATGGGGGCCGCGACGACCACGACGACGCCGACGGCGAACACGCCCGTCAGCGCGACGACGGTCATTCTGGTCGTGTTTCTCAACAGCACTTCTCTCGGATCGGTCCGGGGGAAGTCAACCAAGCCCACGTGAGCGAGGGCTGGGAGCGGACGGAGCATCGGCAGGGAAGGCGCGGTCCCGCCTGGCTCCGGCGCCCGGCGGTGCAGGGTGCTCGATCGGCCGCCCCCTAGGATGTTCGTCGTGCTCTCCGTGATCCGTCGACTCGGCGCGAACCCCATCCTGCTCTGGGCGGTGTTCCTCGGCGTGCACGTCTGGCTGGGCTGGGACGGCCTCACGCATCCGAGCATGCCGTTCGGCGACGTGACGAACGTCTACCGCGGCTGGGTCGAGCAGTGGCTCTCCGGCGACCGGCTCGGCATCGACGGTCCGTGGGTGTACCCGCTGCTGGCCATCGTGCCCATGCTCGCGTCGCTCGTGCTCGGGGTCGACGACTACGGCATCGGCTGGATGATCGTGGTCACGCTGGCCGACGCGGTGGTCTTCGCCTACCTCGTGGGTCGCATCCGGCCCGGTGGCGCGGGCCGCGTGGCGCGCCTCGCCGCGGCCTGGTGGTGGCTGGTCTTCCTGCTGCTCCTCGGGCCCGTCGCCGTGGGGCGCATCGACATCTTCACGGTCGACCTCGTGATCGGAGGACTGCTCGTCGTGGCGAGCCGTCCGGCGCTGGCGGGCGTCCTGCTCGCGCTCGCCACCTGGGTGAAGGTGTGGCCCGCGGCCGTGCTGGTGGGCGTGGTCATCGCGGTGCGGCGGCGGATGCGGGTCCTGGTCGCCGCCGGCATCACCCTGGTGGCCGTGCTGGCGGTGGCCCTCCTGCTCGGCTCGGGCATGAACGCGTTCAGCTTCGTGACGGAGCAGACCGGGCGGGGGCTGCAGATCGAGGCGCCGTTCGCGTCGGTCTGGCTCTGGCTGGCCTACGCGGGCCAGGGACAGGTGTACTACTCGACCGAGATCCTCACGTTCCAGGTCACCGGTCCGGGCTCCGATCTCATCGCGGCGCTCACCACGCCGCTCCTCGTCGTGGCGACCGCGGTCGTCCTCGTGCTCGCCGTGGTCGTCGTGCGCCGCGGCGGATCGCCGACGGCCGTGCTCCCGCCCCTCGTCCTGGCGATCATCACGGCGCTCATGGTGTTCAACAAGGTGGGGTCGCCGCAGTTCGTGGTGTGGCTCTCCGCCCCCGTCATCCTGGGTCTCGTCACCCTCGGACGTCGCTTCCTGGTGCCGGCGCTGCTGATCCTGGTGCAGGCGCTGCTGACGCAGGTCATCTATCCCATCGGGTACGACGAGATCCTCGGCCTCGACCCGGTGATGCTCACGGTGCTGACGGTGCGCAACCTCCTCACGGTCGTCCTCTTCGGGTACGCGCTGGTGCTGCTGTGGCAGAGTAGGAGAGCGCGCGGCGATCGTCATTCCGGCGGTGTCGACCACGTGGTCGGCGAGACGAGCCGACCGGTCGCCTGATCCCGCCTCGCGCGGGAGGTCCACCGTGCTCGTCGCCTTCTCCGTCGCTCCGAGCGGCACCGGACGCGCCGACGGCAGCGTCCACGACGCCGTCGCCGCCGCCGTCAAGGTGGTCCGCGAGTCGGGCCTGCCGAACCAGACCGACTCGATGTTCACCACCATCGAGGGCGAGTGGGACGAGGTCTTCGACGTCGTCCGCCGCGCCACCGAGGCCGTGCTGCCGTTCGGCTCGCGTGTGTCGCTCGTCCTGAAGGCCGACATCCGCCCCGGCCACACGGGCGAGCTCACCGGCAAGCTCGACCGCCTCGAAGCCGCCCTCGACGACCTCGGCTGACCTTCTGCCGAAGTCGTGGGACGGGTGTCGCTCGGTCACGGCGCGGCTCGAGAGGCGCGGACAGCCCGCCGGCATACGCGAACGTCCGGTCGGTGAGGGGCGTTGCTATGCTCTGGTCACTGATCCTGAGGGGGAACGATGGCGGGGACGCCTGCGGGCTACTACGACGACGGCACGGGAACGGTCCGCTGGTACGACGGGCAGAAGTGGACCGAGCAGGTGCAGGCGCCGCCGCCCGCGCGGCCCGGTCTCGGCGGGTTCGTGGACCGAGCCCAAGCGGAGGCGGTGTCGCAGGCTCAGCCGCGTCCTGCTCAGAACGGGTACAGCTACGTCGTGCTGCAGGTCGTGTTGAAGGAGAAGTTCTTCGGCACCGGTTCCGGCAACCTCACTGACCTGGAGAACGTGATAAACAAGCAGACCGCGCAAGGCTACCGGCTGCACACGATCACGACCGCGTCATCCGGGTCCAAGGGCATGGGCGGCGGCGACCGGATCCAAGCGACGATGGTGTTCGAGAAGCTGTCCTGACGTCGGCGATGGGCGGGTGGCCCGACGACGGTCACGTCGCTCCCGTGTTCACACAGACGTAACGTCGGAGGGCTCCCTCGCCCGCGGCGACCGGAGCAAGATTGAGCATGGGCCACCAGCCAGGCGATCGGGTGCACGTCGACGGGCAGATCGGGACCCTGGTGCATGCCTTCGAACCGGGCCTCCTCGCGCACCCCCACCGGCTCTGGCTGTTCGCCCCCGATGATGCCGACCCCACCGATCCACCCGACCTGATCAGTGAGAACCAGCTCGGCTGATCGGTAGATCGTGGGGAGTGTGAGTCCCATCCGATTCCCGCTACTCTCCGTGGAACGACCCTCAGTTCGCCGCGCGGGCTACCCGACGGCGTGGCACAACGCGTACCATCCCGTCGGCGAAGCGACTGAAGCGGATCGCGCGAGGCACGCTGGTGAGTGGGGGGGGCGACAGCGACGACTGAAGCGTCGTGCCGCGGCCATGGGACCGATCTCGACTGGCATACCCTGCGGCAGCTGCCCGGACCGTCGGCCCGAAGGGCGTGTCCTCGCCGCACCCCATCCGCCGGCGAGAAGCAGCCCTCCCCGCCCGCGCTCACGGGCGTGTCCTCGCCGTTCGGCGCTACTGGCGCAGGTCGCTGTGCGTCGCGACGCGTGCGTCCTAGCGACCAGCGCCCGGGCGGGCATGCTGCATCACGAGGACGGCGGTCAGTCGAGGGGTTCGTCGTCGTCGATCATCGGGGCGGGGCTGGTGAGGAAGTCGTCGCGGGGGAGCAGGCCGTCCTGGATGGCGCGCTTCCGCAGGGCCACCTTCGTGCCCACGTCGATGCCCACCAGCCGGTACTTCTCGCGGATCCTCTTGAGGTACGACTTCGCCGTCTCCTCGGAGATGTCGAGCGCCTTCGCCACCTGCTTCACGGGCTCGCCGCCGCCGTACAGCGCCATGACGCGGCGCTCCTGCGCGGACAGTCGCGGAGCGGAGTCGAGGTCCTCGGCCGAGATCGCGAGGTCGAGCTCGGTGGAGATGAAGCTGTCTCCCACCGCCGCCGCCCGGATGGCCTCGACGATCATGTCGGCCTCCTCGGTCTTGACCAGGTAGCCGAGCGCGCCGGCGGCGATCGCCTCGCGCACGATGCCCGGCTCGGAGTACGTGCTCATGAGCACGGTCCTCACGCCGGCCGACTTCAGGGCCCGCAGCTTCACCGAGACCGGGAGGTTGTCCTTCAGGTCGAGGTCGAGCAGCACCACGTCGACCGGGAACGCCTCGTGCGTGAGGAGGTCGGGCCACGTCGAGACGGCGGCGCTGACCTCGATGTCGTCGGCCGCGCCGTCGATCCACTGGGTGAGCGCTCCGAGCAGCATGCGGTGGTCGTCGACGATGGCGAGTCGGATGCGATCACGCGCGGGTGTGCTCATCGTGTCGGCGGTCGTCACTGGTCCCCTCCTCGTAGCCCCCTCACCGGGAGGCGTCAGGTACCGCGACGACAGCATCGACGCGGATCCGAATGCGTTCCCTGCGCGCATCCTCGGTGTAGCGGCCGACGCGTTCGAGGGCCGGCCAGACAGCCGGATCGACGCGCCGCCTCGCGAGACCGGTGATCGAGAGCACGATCGGCAGCACCATCATATCGACGGCCACGCTCTGCTCCGATCCGCGACGCCGTCCGACGGTGATGTGGAGCCGCGGGTCGGAGAGCGCGCTGTCGTCGGCCAGGAGCCAGATCGCCGAGAGCAGGCCGTCCCGCTGGCGCGGGTCGAGATACGCCGCGCTGCCGTCCGGATCCTCGAGCGTCACGACCGGACCGAGCACCTCCGACTCCGCGAGCGCATGGTGCAGCCAGGTCTCCTTGCGGCCGCCGATGAGGCGCACCCGCAGTCGCGACGCCAGCGCGGCCGCGCGATCCGCCTCGACGGAGGGGAGCGGAAGGGGGAGGTCGCCCTGCGCGACGTCGCGCAGCAGCTCCTCCGCCTCCAGGTCGAGGCGGCTGAGCTCCTTCGAGGCGAGGATGCCGGTGCTGAAGCGGGCGGTGCCGATCGTGCTCTCCACCACGCTGCGGTCGAGGGTGCGCTGCACGAACGTGCTGAACGCGCGCACGAGCCACACGGCGGCGTAGGGCGGCACGACCGCGACCATGGCGTACGCGACCCTGCTCCCCGGCTCCACCCCCGTGGCGACGGACTGGGCGACGATCACCGCGAGCAGTATCGCCCCGAGCGCGGACGTGGCGCCGAGGATCTCCACGGTCGACCTGACGGCGACGCAGCCCACCAGCGTGGCCCCCACGCCGATGGCGATCGTGAACGACGCGGCGGAGGGCGACACCGCCGTGACCCAGAGGTCGGCGGCGAGCGCGACGGCATCGCAGGCGAGCAGCCCGGCGAAGGCCCGCGACGGCAGACGACCTCGCGTGGAGCGGACGAGGACCTGGACCGCGACGAACGCGACGATGACGAGCGCCCAGGCCACGCCGAGCACCAGGAACCCCGGGTCGGTGTGCCACGCCGCGAGATACGCGGTGACGCCCCGCACGAGCATGAGGACGCCCACTAGGGTGGCGCCGACGCCGAGGTACGACAGGCCCAGCGTCGAGTCGCGCTCGATGCCCGCGCGCACCTCGTCGACCGCCTGGGGCCCGAGACCCCGCGCACGGACCAGGCGGGTGAGCACTCCGGTCTCGTCGGCCTTCGGATCGACCGAGCTCATCGCGGCACCTCCAGCACGACGGTGGTCCCGGAACCCGGCGCCGAGAAGAGCCTGACGTTGCCTCCGACGTCGCGGATGCGCGCCATGACCGACTCCGCGATCCCCAGCCGTTCGACGTCGACGGAGGAGAGGTCGAACCCCACCCCCTCGTCCGTCACCATCGCCCTAACGGTCGTGTCGTCCTCGGTGATCGTGACGTCGGCCGCCCCGACCCCCGAGTGCCTGCGGACGTTCTCGAGGCACTCGGAGAGCGACAGCAGGAAGGCGTCGAGGACGTCGCTGCGGAGGAGGATCTGACCCGTTCCGTGCCACGCCACCTCGAGACCGAGATGCCCGAAGCGCTGCTTGACCGACTCGAGGGTGTGCCCGAGATCGCTGGTCGCGACCGGCTCGAGGTTGTAGCTCCCGGAGGCGGTGGGCGTGGGGGAGTCGCCGAGCCGCAGCTGCCGGAGCAGCCGCGCATCCTCCTCCGCCTGGTGCCGCAGTGCCGCGGCGTTCACCCCCACCCCCGAATGCGCCAGGAGCGTGAGGGTGGCGAGGACGGTGTCGTGGAGCAGGCGAGCGCTCCGGCGCCGGGCCGCCTCCCGCTCGCTGGCCAGGCGCTCGCCGGCGTGGGCGTGCTTGAGCCGCTCGATGCCGGCCGAGGCACGGTCGATGCTCGCGCCGAGCCAATGGGACACGATCGAGAACGCGACCCAGCCGAGCACGACCGAGAGCGCCGTGAGCCCGAGCGGCTGCGCCTGGGCCGTCGCGAGGAGGGTGAGGACGACCACGGGGAGGAAGGAGCCGACGATCACGGGGATCCGCCAGCGCTGTCCCGACAGGGTGATGAGGAGCGCCGGCATCGCCGTGGAGGCGAAGAGCTGGATCCCCGCCGCCTCGATCTCGTCGCGGGGGAGCGTCGCGGGCAGGCACGAGGAGGCGAGCACGAGGACGCCGAGCACGTACGTCAGGAGGGGGCGGAACCATGTGCGCCCACGTCCGACGAGGACGAACGCCACGCCGACGGCGATGAGGAGGATCGCCGGCATGACGACCCGCTCGAGCGCGGTGGCTCCGGAGACCGCGACGAGCACGAACGAGCACCCGGTGAAGGCGAGCCCGAGCACCCGGACCGTCCGCGTGATCAGACGCCTGCGTTCGCGGTCGGGCCGTGCCATCAGCTCTCGATCGTAGGGCGACAGGGGATCACACTCCGCATCGTACAGGTGGCTGCCCCCACAACTGGGGGACGCCCGTCTGGGAACGGGAACGTAGCCTGGCAGGGGACCTGGGGGGAGTGCAGCCGGGGAGCGCGCAGGAGATGCGGGCTCCCCGGCTTCCTGCTCTCCGCCCTCTGTCGCCCGATCCCGGATGCGATCACGCCGCGCCGAGGAGCCGCGACAGGTGCCGACCCACCTCGTCGAACTCGATGAGGAACCCGTCGTGTCCGAACGGCGACTCGAGGACCACGGGATCCCTCCCGTGCACGGTGGTCGGGATGTGCCGGGCGATGAGCTCCTGGTCGGCGACCGGGAAGAGCCTGTCGCTGTCGATGCCGAGCACGAGCGTGGTCGCGGTCACCGACTCCAGCGCCTCGACCACTCCGCCCCTGCCGCGACCGACGTCGTGGCTGTTCATCGCCTCGACGAGGGTGATGTAGCTGTTGGCGTCGAACCGTCGCGTGAACTTGTTGCCGTGGAAGTCGAGGTACGACTCCACGGCGAATCGTCCGCCGTGCCCCAGCGGGCTGATGCCGCTCTGCCAGCTCCGCTGGAACCGGTCGTTGAGCTCCGACGGGCTGCGGTAGTTGAGCAGAGCCATCCGTCTGGCCAGCGCGAGGCCGCGGTGGGGGCCCTCGCCGTCGATCTCGTCGTAGTAGGCGCCGTCGTGGAACAGCGGGTCGGTACGGACCGCCTCGACCTGCACGGAGTTGAGGGCGATCTGGTCGGCGGACGACGCGGCGGGCGCCGCGATGACGGCGAGCCGCTCGACCTCCTCGGGGTGGGTCACCGCCCACTCGAGGGCGTGCATCCCGCCCATCGAGCCTCCGACCACCGCCGCCCACCGGGTGATGCCGAGGTGCTGGGCGACGGCGCGCTGCGCGGCGACCTGGTCGCGGATGGTGGTGTACGGGAAGCGCGCTCCCCACTCGACGCCGTCGGGCGCGATGGAGGACGGCCCCGTCGTCCCCTGGCAGCCGCCGAGCATGTTCGGTGCGACGACGAACCAGCGGTCGGTGTCGAGCGGGAGGCCCTCGCCGACGATGCCGGGCCACCAGCCGTCGGTCGGATGCCCCGGCTCGGCCGGGTGGTTGAGGTTGCTGTCGCCGGTGAGGGCGTGCAGCACCAGGACGGCGTTGTCACGGGCGGGGGAGAGCCGCCCGTAGGTCTCGTAGGCCACGCGGATGCGGGGCAGTCGCTCCCCGGACTCGAACGGGAAGTCCACGACGTCGACGAACCTCCGTCGGCCGACCGGGTCGCCCTCGCGCCAGGCTCCGGTCGCGGGTGGGAGCGCGTGTCCCAGCGTCCGTTGGACGGCGTCGGGGACGAAGCCGCTCGGGACGGTGTCCTCGGGTGTCTGCCAGTCCATCGTGTCCATTCTGGCGACGGGCGTGGGCCCGCGCGCGATTGTTACGTCCTCACCTCGACGCAGGGATCCGGCTTTGTCCAGGTTTCCGTCGCGAGATCCGAGATTCGCGACGGAAACCTGGACAAAGCCCGGGCGGTACGGGACGACGAGAGAGCGCCCCGTGCCGGGATCGACACGGGGCGCTCGGGGGAGCGCGGTCAGACGCGCGCGGCCTCCGCCGTGCGGCGGGCCGCGGCGAGGCCCTGCTCGAGGTCGGCCTTGAGGTCGTCGATGTTCTCCAGCCCCACGGAGAGCCTGACGAGACCGGGCGTGACCCCCGTCGTGAGCTGCTGCTCGGGCGTCAGCTGCGAGTGGGTGGTCGACGCCGGATGGATGACGAGGGACCGCACGTCTCCGATGTTCGCCAGGTGGCTGAACAGCGACAGGCTCTCGACGAACGTGCGCCCCGCATCCACACCGCCCTTCAGCTCGAAGCTGAGCACGGCGCCGACGCCCTTCGGGGCGTACTTGTTGGCCGCCGAGTACCACGGGCTCGACGGGAGTCCGGCGTAGTAGACCGTGGCGACGTCCTCGTGCGAGTCGAGCCACTCGGCGATCTCCTGCGCGTTCTGCACGTGCCGCTCGATGCGGAGGGAGAGCGTCTCGATGCCCTGGATGAGCTGGAACGCGCTCGCCGGGGCGATGGAGGAGCCGAGGTCGCGGAGCAGCTGCACGCGGGCCTTGATGATGTAGGCGATCGCATCGCCGAGGACGCCCGTGTAGCTCGCGCCGTGGTACGACGGGTCGGGCTCGGTGAGACCCGGGAAGCGCTCGACGTTCTTCGACCACTCGAAGCGGCCGCCGTCGACGATGACTCCGCCGATGACGGTCCCGTGACCGCCGAGGAACTTGGTCGCGGAGTGGACCACGATGTCCGCTCCGTGCTCGAACGGGCGGATGAGGTACGGCGTCGCGATCGTGTTGTCGACGATCAGCGGCAGTCCGTTCTCGTGGGCCACGCCCGAGACCAGCTCGATGTCGAGGATGTTGATCTTCGGGTTTCCGATGGTCTCGGCGAAGAACAGCTTGGTGTTCGGGCGCACGGCGCGACGCCACTCCTCGGGGTCGTCCTGGTTCTCGACGAAGGTGGTCTCGATCCCGAGCTTCGCGAGCGTGTACTTGAAGAGGTTGTAGGTGCCGCCGTAGATCGACGACGACGAGACGATGTGGTCGCCGGCCTGGGCGATGTTGAGCACCGCGAACGTCTCCGCCGCCTGCCCCGACGAGACCAGGAGCGCGGCCGTGCCGCCCTCGAGCGCGGCGACGCGCTGCTCCACGACATCCTGCGTGGGATTCTGGATGCGCGTGTAGATGTTGCCGAACTCCGCCAGGGCGAAGAGGTTCTTGGCGTGGTCGGCGCTGTTGAAGACGTACGACGTCGTCTGGTAGATGGGCGTGGCCCTGGCGTTGGTCACCGGGTCGGGCTGGGCACCCGAGTGGATCTGCTTGGTCTCGAACTTCCAGTCCGCGGCGTTCTCGCTCATGGGTCCTCTCCTGACGACGGTGTACTGGTCGATCCCGAGAGTAGGGAGGCCTCTCGTGGCGTTCAAGAGCGGCCGACACGCGCCGTAACCTGGATCCATGAGACGTGCCGTGGTGACAGGAGCCAGTTCCGGGATCGGGGAGGCGACCGTCCGGTCGCTCCGCAGCAGCGGATGGGAGGTCGTGGCCGTCGCGCGCCGTGAGGACCGACTGCGTGCTCTGGCCGAGGAGACCGGCGCCGACGTGTTCGTCGCCGACCTCACGGTGGACGCCGACGTGGAGGCGCTCCGCGATCACCTGCGGGCCACGGGCGGGATCACGACGCTCGTGAACAACGCCGGCGGTGCGATGGGCCAGGATGCCGTCGGCGAGGGCAGCCTCGACGACTGGCGCTGGATGTACGAGATCAACGTGCTCGGGACGAAGCGCGTGATCACGGCGCTCCTGCCCCTGCTCCGCGAGTCCGTCTCCGCCGGGCACGCCGACGGAGCCGACATCCTCACCGTCACGAGCGTGGCCGGGTTCTTCCCCTATCAGGGCGGCGGCGGGTACAACGCCGCCAAGTTCGGGGAGCACGCCCTCGTGGAGGCGCTGCGCATCGACCTCTCGGGCGAACCGATCCGCGTGCTCGAGATCGCCCCGGGCATGGTCAAGACCGAGGAGTTCTCGCTCAACCGCTTCGGCGGCGACCAGGCGCGGGCCGACGCGGTCTACCAGGGGGTCGTCGACCCGCTGAGCGCGGACGACGTGGCCGCGACCATCCGCTCGATGCTCGAGATGCCGGCCCACGTCAGTCTCGACCTCGTCATCATCAAGCCGGTCGCCCAGTCGACGGTGTACAAGATCGCGCGAGGCGAGCTCGCGGTCAAGCAGCCGGACGGCCGGTAGGCGCGGCCGCGACCAGGGTCTCCGCCTCCGGGTCGGCGAACGCCAGCTTCGGGACGAAGAAGAGCAGGACGGCCGCGACGAGTGCGGTGCCGCCGCAGACCGCCCACACCACGAGGTAGCCGCTGAGGCTCGACGCCGTGGCGTCGACCGCGGTGGCGGCGCCCTGGAACAGCACGACCGCGAACACCGCGGAGGCGAACGAGCCGCCGATGGTCTTCGTGGTGTTGGTCATCCCCGCGGCGATGCCGGTCTGCCCGACGGGGGCCGCCGCCGCCGCGGCCGCGGGAAGGGCGCCCACCAGGGCGCCCGAGCCGAGCCCGGCGATGACCATGTTCGTGAACCCCTGCCAGACCTCGTCGTGGAACGGCAGCCAGAGGCAGTAGCCGATGGCGACGAGGAAGGTCCCGACGATCATCGCCACGCGGGGGCTCGCCCGTCGCGAGAGCACGGGGAAGAGGAGCGCTCCCACGATCATCGCGATCAGGTACGCGCCGATGAGGGTCGAGATGTCGCTCGAGTCGAGGCCGAGCCCGTAGCCGTTGGCGGGGTCGGTCCCGGCGTAGGTGCTGAGCGGGGCCTGCGCTCCGAGGATGCTGATGCCCACCAGCCCCGCGGTGAGCTGGACCGGCCACATGGTCGGCCGGGCCAGCATCCTCAGGTCGATCGCGGGGTCGCGGTGCCGCAGCTCGTACCGGCCGAACGGGTAGAAGGCGGCGATGCCGACCGCGATGACGAGCCAGACCCACCACGCTCCGGGACCCTCGAGACGGAGGAACGTGAGTCCGCTCGTCACGAGCAGCAGCGCGAGGGTGAGGAGGACGAAGCCTCCGGTGTCGAGGCTGCGGCCGCGCACGGGCTCCGACTCGGGCACGCCGAACAGGATGGCCACGATCACGAGGGTGGTCGCCACGGCGGGGAGCATCAGGGTGAGCGTGACATCGCCGCCGAAGGCGCTGAAGAGCCTCCCGCCTGCCAGCGCTCCGACGATCGCCCCGGTCTCGAGGGCGACGACCAGCAGGCCCGCCGCCCGCCGGGTCTGCGACGGGCCATGGCCCGTCCTGCGGCCGCGGTCGAAGATGAGCGCCACCTCGAGCGGCAGCCAGACGACGTAGAAGCCCTGCAGCGCCCAGGCCACGAGGAACGAGGTGAAGTCGCCGGCGAAGGCCAGCCACCAGGTCGCCGCCGCGGTGACGATCGAGGAGATCAGCAGGATGCGCTTGTGCCCGACCATGTCGCCGAGCTTCGCCAGAACGGGGACCACGATCGCCGAGAGCAGCAGCTGAGCGGCCTCGAACCAGTTGAAGTCGGCGTCGTGTATGCCGAGGTGGTCGACCAGGTCGGGGATCAGAGGGACGTAGTAGCCCTGGATGATCCCGCTGGTCAGCTCGACGAAGAAGAGGTACCCGATCAGGCCGGCCGTGACGCCCAGGGCGGTCGTGCGGCGACGAGGTCCGGCGGCGGTGGTCCCGGTCATCTTCGGATGCTAGGGCATCCGGTACCGTTGTCGCATGGCATCGACCACGCAGGACTCGAACGCAGCGGAACCGGATGTCGCGGAGGGCAGCGGCGAGGCCGTCCCCGAGCGCGAGGTGCTCACCTGGGCCGACTTCGGAGACGCGACCCGAGAGCTCGCGCAGCGGATCGCCGACGACGGGTTCATCCCCGACTTCGTGATCGCCATCGCCCGCGGCGGCCTCATCCCCGCGGGAGCGCTCGCCTACGCGCTCGGCACCAAGAGCTGCGGCAGCCTGAACGTGGAGTTCTACACCGACGTCGAGGAGACGCTGCCGGAGCCCATCATCCTGCCGCCGCTGCTCGACAACGAGCCGCTCATCGGCAAGCAGATCCTGCTCGTCGACGACGTCGCCGACTCCGGGCGCACGCTGGCCCTGGTGGTCGACCTCCTCGAGCGGGTGGGCATCACGGTCAAGTCGACGACCCTGTACATCAAGCCCCGGTCGGTCATCGCCCCGCACTACCACTGGAAGACCACGGATCGGTGGATCGTGTTCCCGTGGTCGGCTCAGGCGCCGGTGACCGCCGCGTGAGCATCCATCTCGTCGGCGGCGGCTGGCCCGACGTCACGGACGGCGCCGTCTACCGCCGCTTCTTCGACGAGGTCGAGGCGCACGCCGTCTCGGCCGGCGTCCTCGAAGGCGCGCGTCTGGTCGTCGTGCTCGTCCGCGACCACGACGGTCCCGAGAAGTACGCCGAGCTGGTGGCCTACTACTCGCAGTTCACGCAGCTCGACCCGGTGGCGGTGCTGGCGCCGGAGAACGCGCCGATCGACCCCACGGCCCTCGCCGGCGCCGACGGCATCGTCGTGTGGGGCGGCCTCACCCCCGCGTACCGCGTCTCGCTCGAGCCGGCCTTCCTCGAGATCCGTCGGCTGGTCGCGTCAGGGGTCCCGTACCTCGGCTTCTCGGCGGGGGCGGCCCTCGCCGCCGAGCGCGCGATCGTGGGCGGCTGGCGCATCGGCGGTGTCGAGGTCGCGCCGGAGGAGGCGAACGAGGAGCTCGATGAGGTCACGGTCGAGCAGGGCATCGGCCTCATCGACCTCGCGGTCGACGTGCACGGGACGCAGTGGGGCACGGTCACGAGGCTCCTCGCCGCGACGGAGGCCGGCGCGGTCGACGGCGGGGTGGCCATCGACGAGCACACGGCCCTGATCGTCGGCGACGGTCCGCTCGCCGTGGTCGGGCGCGGCAGCGTCTGGAAGGCGACGCCCGACGGGGGCAGCGTGAGGGTCTCGACCGCGGGTTCCGACGACCCGGGCGCATGACCGCCCTCTCCCTCCCGCAGCTCGCCGAGGCGGGTCTCGTCGATCCCGGATGGGCGGCGGCGCTCGAGCCCGTGGGGCCGACGCTCGCCGCGCTCGGCGACTTCCTTCGTGCCGAGACCGCCGCAGGCAGGGGCTACCTCCCCGCCGGTCCGGATGTGCTCCGGGCGTTCCGGACGCCGCTGGCCGACGTTCGGGTGCTCATCGTGGGGCAGGATCCCTACCCGACCCCGGGGCATCCGATCGGGCTCTCGTTCGCCGTCGAGCGTCACGTCCGCCCGGTGCCTCGCAGTCTCGGCAACATCTACCGCGAGCTCCGCGACGACCTCGGGATCGAGCCGCCGCCGCACGGCGACCTGACGCGGTGGAGCCAGAACGGGGTCATGCTCCTCAACAGGGTCCTCACGGTGCAGCCGGGGCAGCCCGGATCCCACCGGGGTCGTGGCTGGGAGCAGATCACCGACCGCGCCATCGAGGTCCTGGCCGGTCGCGGCGGCCCCCTGGTCGCGATCCTCTGGGGGCGCGACGCGGCCTCCCTCCGCCCTGCGCTCGGCTCCGTGCCGTCGGTATCGAGCCCGCATCCGAGCCCGCTCTCGGCCTCCCGCGGCTTCTTCGGCTCGAAGCCGTTCTCCGCGGTGAACCGCCTGCTCGTCGAGCAGGGTGCCGACCCGGTCGACTGGCGCCTGGACTGATCGTGTGCCGGTTCGCGGCGCGCGGATAGGCTGGGGGGATGCTTGAGGAGGAGTACCAGCCACGACGACGGCTGCCCCCGGCGCTGAGGAAGCGCGAGGAGCCCGAGCGCGGCTTCGAGTACTCGCTCCGCGACGCCACCGCGGCCGACCTGCCCTACATCCGCGAGATCTACAACCACTACGTCGCCAACACGGTGGTCACCCTCGACGAGGATGCGATGACCCTGCGCGAGTGGCGCAGCAAGTTCGCGTGGACCCAGAAGCTGAACTACCCCTTCCTGGTGGCGGTCTCCCCGATCGACACCATCCTGGGCTTCGCGTACGTCTCTCCCTGGCGCCAGAAGGCGGCCTACCGGCGGACCGTCGAGATCTCGATCTACCTCGGCCCCGCGGCCACGGGCAAGGGCCTCGGGAGCGCGCTCCTCGGCGAGCTCATCGTGCGGGCGAAGGCCGCGGGCATCAAGGAGATGCTGTCGGTCATCGCCGACCAGGGAGCGGAGGCATCGCTGCGGCTGCACCAGCGCTTCGGGTTCAAGGAGGTCGGCCGGCTCGGCCGGGTGGGCTTCAAGTTCGGCCACTGGCTCGGAACGGTGCTGCTGCAGAAGTCGATCAAGTGAGGACGCGATGACCGATCTCCACGAGCTCACGGCCCTCGAGCAGTGGCGCCTGCTGCAGCGCGGCGAGGTCGGCGTCCTGGAGCTCACGGACCACTACCTCGACCGGATCGACACGCACGGCGAGGCCGTGGGGGCCTTCGTGACGGTGACCGCGGAGCGGGCCAGACGGCGCGCGGAGACGGTCCAGTCGTCGGTGCCCCGCACGGCGCCGCTCTGGGGCCTGCCGCACGCCGACAAGGACCTCGTCCGGACGGCGGGGGTGCGGACCACCTTCGGATCGCGCCTCTTCGAGCACTTCGTGCCGGAGGAGTCGGATGCGCTGGCGGTGCAGCTCGACGAGGCGGGTGCGGTCAGCCTCGGGAAGACGACCACCCCCGAGTTCGGACTGCCGAGCTACACGGAGTCCCGGGTCGCCCCGCCGACGCGGACGCCGTGGGACCTGAGCCGGGGTGCGGGCGGCTCGAGCGGGGGAGCGGCGGCCGCGGTGGCGGCCGGTCTCCTGCCGTTCGCGACCGGCAGCGACGGCGGGGGCTCCATCCGCATCCCGGCCGCCGCCTGCGGTCTGGTCGGCATCAAGCCCTCCCGCGGGCTCGTCCCCGCCGGCTCGGGTCTCGGGGCGCCGGCCGGACTGCCCGTCGCGGGGACCATCGGACGCACGGTCGAGGATGTCGCGTTCCTCCTCGACGGCATCATCGCGAAGGACGGCGACCGCATCCGCTTCGATCACACGCTCCGGGCGCCCGCCCCGGAGGACGGGCTGTTCCTCGGCGCGGCGGTCCGAGGCGAGGGACGCTTCCAGATCGGGGTGCTCACCGACTCGCCGTGGCGCCACGACTACGACATCGTGGTCGACCCCGAGGCGACGGCGGCCCTCGACGTGGCCGTGTCCGCGCTGGATGCCCTGGGTCACGGTCTCGAGCGGATCTCGCTCGAGCCGACCCCGGACTACTCGGCCGCGTTCCGGGTGATCTGGCAGGCGGGGGCGTCGCTGATCCCCGCCGCGACCGACGAGGAGCTCGATCTCCTCGAGCCGCTCACGCGCTGGCTGGTGCTCCGCGGTCGCGAGCTCCCGGCGAGCTCGCTGGTGTGGGCGATCGCGAGCCTGTCCGACTTCGAGGCCGCCCTCATCCGCCAGTTCTCCGCCTTCGACGCCGTGCTCACGCCGACGCTCGCCATGACCCCGAGGCCGATCGGCTGGTACGACCAGGAGGACGGCGAGCGCAACTTCGCCCAGCAGGTGCAGTACACGCCGTTCACCTCGTTCGTGAACGCGAGCGGCCTGCCCGCGCTCACCCTGCCGGTGCACTGGACGGACGACGGGCTGCCGATGGGAGCGCAGCTCATCGGGCGGCCCGGGGGAGAGGCCACGCTGCTGGCGCTGGGGCGTCAGCTGGAGCGACGGCTGGACTGGACGGCGCGTCGGCCTCCGGTCTGGTGATCCGCCGATCCTCCGCCCTGAGGTGTGGCAACCCTAAGTTAGGTATGCCTATACTGATCGGGCCATGTACGTGATCTCCACCGACGCCTTCGAGCTCGCCACCCTCGGCGGCCGCGTCCTCCTCGCCGGCACCGAGGCCACCCTCGACGAGCTGCGCGGCACGCTGGCGCTCCTGCCGGAGAAGGCCCGCGGGCAGGTGTTCGTCGAGGTGCCGAGCGCCGCCGACATCCTCCCTCTCGCCGCGCCGAGCCGCATGGTCGTGACCTGGCTCACCCGCGACACCCGTAGCGGCGAGCCCGGGACGTGCCTGCCCTGCGAGCGCGGGCAGGCCCTCCGCCGCGCGGTCCGGGCGTGGGTCGGCGAGATGAGCACCGACTCCGAGCACGACGACGGCGACGCCGTCCGCGTCTGGTTCGCCGGTGACACCTACCGCGAGGTCAGCGCCGTCTGACGTAGCCGCCGTCCTCGAGACCGGCCTCGATCTCGAAGTGGTTGTGCAGCGGATCCTGCCCGGCGAGGGCGTACATCAGCGGGAACATCATCCCGTACGCCTGCCACTGCCTGCGGTGCACCCCCTCGTGCCTCAGCACGGCGACGGAGTCGTTGTGGTCGGTGAGGTACACGCCGCCCACGCACGTCCCGCCGCGACGGAACGCCCACGACGGCAGTCCGGTGCACACGAAGAGCCCGTCGACGCGTCGCACCCTGCCGGTGCTGAGGAGTGCGCCCCAGGTCAGGGCGACCGCCGTGGCGTAGAGGTACCCGGCCCGCACCACGAGGGGAGCGAAGAGGATCGTGCGAACCCGATCCATCAGGCCGAGTCCCGGCCGTAGGTCTCGAGCAGCCTCAGCCACACCTCGCTGATCGTCGGGTAGGAGGGGACGGCGTGCCAGAGCCGCTTGACGGGTACCTCGCCGACGACGGCGATCGTGGCCGAGTGAAGCAGGTCGGCGACGTCCGCGCCGACGAACGTGGCGCCCACGATCACGCCGCGATCCTCGTCGACGACCATCCGGGCGGTGCCCTTGTAGCCGTCGAGGTGGACCGAGGCGCCCGCCACGTTCCCGATCTCGTAGTCGACGACGCGGACACGGAGGCCGGCCTTCTCCGCCGCCGCGGCGGTGAGGCCGACCGAGGCCACCTCCGGATCGCTGAAGGTGACCTGCGGGACGCTCGCGTGGTCCGCGGTCGCCACGTGGCGACCCCACGGGGCGTCGTCGACGGGGAGGCCCTTGGCGCGAGCGGCGATCGCGTCGCCGGCCGCGCGTGCCTGGTACTTGCCCTGGTGCGTCAGCAGGGCGCGGTGGTTGACGTCGCCGGTGGCGTAGAGCCACTCGCCCTCGAGCGCGTGCCCGTCCGGCCCCTGCACCAGCATGGTGTCGTCCACGTCCAACCAGGCGCCCGGTTCGAGGCCGAGGGTCTCGAGCCCGAGGTCGCCCGTGCGCGGGGTGCGGCCGATGGCGACGAGCACCTCGTCCGCCTCCACGATCTCGCCGCCGGGGAGCGTCGCGCGCACCACTCCGTCGTCGCCTCGCTCGATGCGCTCGGCGGAGACCCCGAGGCGCACGTCGACACCCAGCTCGCGGAGCGACTCCGTGACGAGGTCGCCCGCGAAGGGCTCCTGGTTCGCCAGCAACGGGCCCCGGGAGAGCAGGGTGACGGCGGTGCCGAAGCCGGCGTACGCGGTGGCCATCTCGACCCCGACGGTCCCGCCCCCCACGACGAGCAGCCGCTTCGGGGCCTGCTTCGCGCTGGTCGCGTCGCGGCTGGTCCAGGGACGGGCCGCGGACAGACCGGGGATGTCGGGCAGCAGCGCCGCCGACCCGGTCGAGACCGCGATCGCGTGACGCGCTCGCACCGGCGTCCGCGTGCCGTCAGGGGCCGTGACGAGGAGCTCCTTCACGCCGGTGAACACCGCGTGCCCGCGGATCAGGTCGATGCCCGCACCCACGACCCACTCCACCTGCCCCGCGTCGTCCCAGTCGCTGGTGAAGGAGTTGCGGCGGGCGAAGACCGCCGGCACGTCGAGCTCGCCGGTCACGGCCTGAGCCGCTCCCGGGAGCCGCTGCGCCTCGCGGAGGACCGTCGCGCTCCGAAGGAGCGCCTTCGAGGGCATGCACGCCCAGTAGGAGCACTCACCGCCCACCAGCTCGGCCTCGACCAGGGCGACGGAGAGCCCGCCCTGCGCGGCGCGATCGGCGACGTTCTCGCCCACCGCGCCGGCGCCGATCACCACGACGTCGAACTCCTGCACCCTGTCCTCCTGTCACGCCGTCGACCCCGCGGCCCACGGCATCCTCAGCGTATTCCTCAGCGCACCAGTGCCGACACGATCCGGAGGATGGCGGGCAGATCCTCGACGGCCTCCGACGGGTCGGCCGGTGCGAACTCCGTGATCCCCGCACCGACCAGCTGCGCGGCGTCGCGGACGCCCCTGATCGCCTCGGTCAGCTCGGCGACGCTCACACCGAACGGCTCCGGGAACTGCACACCGTGGATCTGGGCGGGATCGAGCACGTCGAGGTCGACGTGGACGTACACCCGCGTCGCACCCGTGGCCCGCACCGCGTCGACGACCGCGTCGGCGAAGCCCTGCTGCGGGGCGACCACGCGGATGCCGGCGGCGTCGACGTAGTCGGCCTCCGCATCGTCGAGCGCTCTGGTCCCCGCCAGGACGAGCAGGTCGGGTGTCAGCGCGGGTCCGGTGACGAGCCGGTCGGGTCCGTCACCGAGGAGCGCCCGCACGACCATGCCGTGGAAGGCGCCGCTCGGGCTCGACTCGGGGGTGTTCGCGTCGGCATGGGCGTCGAACCAGACGAGCGCGGTCGGCTCGTCGGACGCGGCGGCCGCCCGTCGCACGGCGGCGAGCTCGATGCCGCAGTCCCCGCCGATCACGATCGGCACGCCCGGGGCGCCGGCGAGCGCCTCATCCAGGCGCTCCGCGACCGTCGCGATGCTCGTCAGGCGATGCACCCCCGACTCGAGGCTCTCGCCCGCGCCGGGGGGTACGTTCACGTCGATCGTCGCCGAGGAGGGCAGGTCGCCCCGGATCGCCTGCGCGCCGTCGATGAGACGCATGGCGCGCGCCGATCCGGAGCCCTGCCACTGGGGGACGATGACGAACGAGGCGGCCACGGCCTACTCGCCGCTCGTCACCGCTCTGGACGCGCTCTTGGCCTTGAGCTCGGCGAGCCGGGCGTCGACCTCGGTGAGCTCGCCGAGGTCCTCGAGGCTCTCGAACTGGGCGTCGAGGCTGGAGGCGTTCAGCTCCTCCTGGCCGCGCACGCGAGCCTCCTCGCGGCGGATGCGGTCCTCGAAGCGGGAGAGGTCGCTCGTCGGGTCGAGCACGTTGATGTTCTTCAGTGCGTCCTGGACCTTGCCCTGGGCCTCGGCGGTCTTGGCGCGGGCCACGAGGCTGTCGCGCTTGGCGACGAGCTGGTTCAGCTTCTCCTTCATCGCGTTCAGGCCCGACTTGAGCTTCTCGACCGACTCGGTCTGCTGCGCGATGCTCGGCTCGGCGGACTTCGCCTCGTTCTCGCTCTGCAGCTGGCGCTGGAGCGCGACCTTGGCGAGGGCGTCGAACTTGTCGGCGTCGACGGTGTTGCCCGCGGCGCGGAACTCGTCGGCCTTGTTGCTCGCGGCCAGGGCCTTCCTGCCCCAGTCCTCGGCAGCGGCGACGTCCTCGCGGTGGTCCTCCTCGAGCAGTCGCAGGTTGCCGATGGTCTGGGCGATGGCGCTCTCCGCGTCCGCGATGTTCGACGTGTAGTCGCGCACCAGCTGGTCGAGCATGAGCTGAGGATCCTCGGCCTGATCGATGAGCGCGTTGATGTTCGCCTTCGCGAGCTGGGCGATCCGCCCGAAGATGGACTGCTTGGCCATGGTGTGTGTTCCCTTCACTCAGGTCTGGACGTCTGGTCCGGTGGTCTGATGGTCGATCCCGCGGCGGTCGTCCTGCGCCTCATGGTGGCACGGATGCCCGGTCTCCGGCAGAGCATGTCAGAAGCGCCCGCCGCCGCCACGGCGTCCGCCCCGCGAGCCCCCGCCGGAGCGACCGCCGAAGCTCCCGCCGCCGCCACGGCGCCCGCCGCCGAACGAGCTGCGTCCGCTCGAGCCACCGAATCCGCCGAAGCTCCCGCCGAACCCGCCGAACCCGCCGCGCGAGCGTCCGGAGGACCAGCCGGTGCGGTAGGAGGACCCGCCGCCACCCCCGAACATGCTCCCGAGGAGTCCGCCCAGGAAGGCGCCGCCGAAGTCGTCGCCGCCGCCGGAGACGGGTGCGTTCTGGTAGTAGGCCTGCTGCGCGGCCGCCAGGTCCTGCTGCGCCGAGCGCGTCGCGAGGTTCGCCAGCTGCGACGCCGTGGTGGCCTCTCGGAGTGACTCCGCAGGATCGGTCGAGGACAGCGCGATCGCCTGGTCGAGGTGGCGCTGGGCCTCGGAGAGCCGGGTTCGGGCATCCGTGCCGACGGCGCCACGCCTGGTCTGCAGGAAGCTCGACGCGGACGCGACGTCGCTCTGGGCCGAGGCGATCGCCCGATCGCGCTGCGCGAGCGTGCGCGCCACCTGCTCCTCGGCATCGCGGGCGGACGCGAGCGCCGCATCGAGAGCGGCGCCGGCGAGGCCGAGCGCCTGGCGCGCGGCGACCGGGTTGCGGGGACCGAGGCCGCGTGCGCGCTCGATCTCGACGCTGAGGGCGGAGGCCAGCGACCGCAGCTGGTCGGGCGAGGTCGTCGTGGGCGCGGTGGCCAGCCTCTCTGCCTCGCGGACGTCGCCCTCGGCCTCGGCGATGGTGCCGGTGAGCTCCGCCCCCGCCCGATCGAGCTCGGCCCGGAGGCCCTCGACGCCCTGGGCGAGCTGCCCGATCTGCGTGATCGCCTGCTGGGCGGACCGGATGGCCAGAGCCTTTCCCGCGGCCCCGGACGAGATCGCGGCCCGGGCGACGGCGAGCTGCTTCTCGGCGTAGTCCCGCAGGCTCTGCGCCTGCTGCACGCTCCCCGCGACCGTGGTGAGCGCGGCGGCGTCGTACCGACCGCTCAGCTCGGCGACGGAGGCCGCCACGGAGGCGGTGCCGGCGGACAGGGCGGTGAGCTGCGTCTCGGCAGCCTGGATGGCGGGCTCCGGATCGTTCTCCAGATCGCGCAGGGCGTCGAAGCTCTCCTCCTGCGCGTCGAGCGTCTCCGACGCCTCGCGGCAGATCGCGAGGATCTGCTCGCTCCACGACCGGCGCTCCTCGTCGGTGTCGGGGACGGCGTCATCCAGACGCTGCTTGATCTCGAACGCCTGACGGAGCTGGTCCTTGACCTGGGCGAGGGCCGCCGAGAAGGGGGCGGCCGCCTGCTCGCCGAACTGGGCGACGGCGAATCCGAGCTCCTCGTCGCTCGAGGAGACCGCGTCGTCGAGGTCGATGAGCGCCGCTCCGACGGCGGACTCGAGCTCGGCGAGGGTGGGGCCCGAGGGCGCCTGGGCGGCGACGCGCCGGTCCAGACCCCGTCGGCGCAGCACGAGCACCACGACGAGCACGGCGATCCCGACGAGGATGATCACGATCGCGATCGTCCAGGCGAGCCAGGCGGGGAACCCGGTGCCGGGGGAGGAGTCGCTCGGCTGGACGGGCTGCGGATCCACCGATCCGCCGGCGAGCACCTGTCCGATGCCGGTCGCGGCGCCGATGGCGGCGCCCGCCCAGTCCTCGTCGCGGAGGAACGGCTCGATCGCCTCCGTCTCCACCTCCTCGAGCTGGGAGTCGGTGAGCTCGAAGTCGGGATCGACGGAGAGCTGGTACAGGCGGTCCTTCGTGGCGACCGCCAGGACGACGTCGTCGACGCCGAGCTGGTTCTGCACCGCGACCTCGTCGGCCCAGGCCTCCCGGTCGGCAGCGCCCGTGAAGCGGTCGGTGTAGACGACGATGAGGTCGACCCCGTGCTGCGAGGCGAGGTCGTCGAGGGCGGACTGCACCTCGGGCTCGCGCGATCCGAGGGCGTCGACGTCGTCGACGATGGACCGACCCGCCAGCTCGGGAGGGTCGGACGCCCAGGCCGCCGACGGCAGCGCTGCGGTGGCGAGTCCGGCGAGGGCGGCGAGGCTCAGGGCGGCGAGGGCCAGGGCGAGGCCGCGAGGCCCTCGGCGGCCCCGACGGCGCGGTCGGGCGGGGGCGATCGTGACGGTCGCTGAGTGTCGCATCGCCTTCGATACTAGGGAGGGTGGCTCCGGGGCGTCCATGCTGACGCTCCGAATCCGCCCATCGGGGCGCCGGGTCGGCACGCCCATGTTGCGGACTGTGACGGCCCGGCTTCGGTCGCGGCCCCCGGTGCCGGACGATGGAGGCATGCTCGCAGGTCGTCGCATCGCCGTGGTGTCGGTGACCTCTGCCCGTCCGCACGCCCGTCGCTACCACGAGTACAGCGAGCTCCTCGCGGGACGCGTGATCGAGGCGATCACCCGGGGTGGCGGATCCGCGGAGCGCGTCTTCGCGGCCGAGGGTGCCGCCGCCGCTCGCGGAGCGCTCTCTCGCGCCTCCGGGGTGGTGCTGCTCGGCGGTGAGGACATCGCGCCCGAGTTCTACGGCGGCGAGCGCGGCTACGAACGCGAGGGCCGTCATGTGGAGCTCGCCGACGAGGTGCAGCTGGGCGTCGCCGCGCGTGCGGTCCGCGACGGCCTGCCCCTTCTCGGCATCTGCCGGGGGCTCCAGATCCTGGACGTCGCGCTCGGGGGGAGCCTCGTGCAGCACCTGCCCGACGGCGGGGGGCACCGGACCGAGTCGGCCGAGCCGGAGCGGATGTTCTCCGGTCACGACGTCGAGGTCGTCGCGGGGTCGCGGCTCCACTCGCTGCTGGGTGCGACGACCGCGTCGACCGCGAGCGCTCACCACCAGGCGGTCGATCGTCTCGGCGAGGGGCTCGTCGTGTCGGCGCGGGCCGACGACGGCACGATCGAGGCGGTCGAGCACGTCTCCGCGCCCGCCCTCGGCGTGCAGTGGCACCCGGAGGCGCCTGTCGCCGCGCAGGGTCAGCTCGATCGTCTCCTCGGATCGTTCGGATCCGTCCTCCTCGCCGCCTGATCCGGCGCTGAGGGCCGGCTCGTCGCGGCCCTTCCTGCCTGCGCCCACGAGCGCGCGTCGCTGCGCGAGCCCCACGGGTGCGCGGATGATACGCGCAGATCCGCTGCGGGCTGGTGAAGGACACGCCGTGTTGCTACTGTGAATTCCGTTGTCATTGTTAGCGGTGTGACTGGAGTGACTCTCCGGTCGCCGACCCGGACCGGAGATCATGACCGACCTGCGCTCGCGCGACCCGCGCCTCGGCCGTCGCGGACCCCGTGTCCTCGCCCTCACCGCCGCGCTCGGTGTCGGCATCCTCTCGACCTCCTTCCTCTTGACCGCGCCCGCTGCGGCGACCGACTACCCCTCGTGGTCGGACGTCCAGGCCGCACGGGCGAGCGCCGACGGCAAGGCCGCGGAGGTGGCGAGCATCCAGTCGCTCATCGCGGGCCTGCAGGGTCAGGTGGCCGCGGCGCAGGCGGCGGCGGACGCGGCGTGGACCGCCGATCAGGCCGCCCAGGCGGCCCTGTCCGAGGGACAGCGGAAGGCCGACGCCCTGGCGGCCCAGGCGACGCAGGCATCGGCGACCGCCGACCAGTCCGCCAAGCGCGCCGCAGCGCTGGCCGCCGACTTCGCGCGCAGCGCGGGCAACGACCTCACCAGCCGCCTCGTCGTCTCCGGCGAGGGGAGCGGTGATCTGCTCTACCAGCTCAGCGCGATGAGCAAGCTCGGCGAGACGAGCCAGGGCATCCTCGAGAAGGCGAAGCAGGACGAGAACACCGCCGCCTCGCTGAGCGCGCAGGCGGAGGTCGCCAAGGGCGAGCTCGCCGACCTGGCCGCCGCCGCGGACGCCTCCGTCAAGGCGGCCGTCGAGGCGCAGCAGGGGGTCCAGGCCGCCCTGATCGAGCAGGAGTCGCACGAGGCCGAGCTGACCGTCCAGCTGGCCGCGCTGCAGTCCGACTCGGCCATGACCGAGCAGGAGTACCAGGCCGGCGTCGAGGCCGAGAAGCAGCGCAAGATCGAGGCGGAGCAGCAGGCCGCCGCCGCCGCCGCCGCGGCCGCCGCACCGGCTCCGTCCGCGGGCGGATCCGGTGGCGGCTCGTCCTCGGGCGGCGGATCGGCACCCGCTCCCGCACCCGTGGTGGTCACCCCGCCCGCGCCCTCGTACAGCGGCGACGCCGTCGTCGCCTTCGCCGAGCAGTTCGTCGGCGTGGTGCCCTACGGCTGGGGCGCGGACCCGAGCGACAGCTTCGGCTGCGACGGGCTCACCCAGTACGTCTTCAAGCAGTTCGGCATCTACCTGCCGCGCACGGTGAGCGCTCAGGCGGCGATGGGGGTCCGGGTCTCGGCGCAGTCCGCTCAGGCCGGGGACCTGGTGGTGTGGCCCGGCGCGCACATCGGGATCTACGACGGTCAGGGCGGCGTGATCCACTCGCCCGACTGGGGTCGGTACGTCACCCACGCGAGCGGGCTCTGGGGCAGCTACTACTTCGTGCGCCTGCTCTGACCGACGGCCCGTCGTGACCGGCCGGACGCCGTGGCGGGGCTGATCAGAGCTCGGAGAACGGGGTGACGTACTCGACCGAGCCGTCCATCCGCTTCACGACGTGGTCGGCCTGTCTGCTCTTGGCCCAGATGCGGCCCTCGGCGATGGCCTGGCTCCGCAGGACGTGGCTCGAGAGGGTCTCCTCCTCGCCCTCCATGCGGTTGTGCCACATGTTGTGGCTCTTGTAGGTCTGTACGGAGCTCAATTCTCTCGGGTCCTTCGACGATGAACGGATGCGAGGGCTGGGTGGCCTCCGCGGGCCACATACTAGGGGGTACGGTCTTGAAAGTGAATGGCTCCTCCCACTCGACCGACGTCCGCGAACGAGCCGCCGAGGTGGCGAGGACGGTGTTCGGCTGGCCCTCGCTCCGGCCCGGACAGGCGGAGGCCGTCGAGGCGGTGGTCGAGGGTCAGGACCTCCTCGCGGTCATGGCGACCGGATACGGCAAGTCCGCCATCTACCAGATCGCTGCGCACCTCCTCGAGGGCCCCGCGGTCGTGGTGTCGCCGCTGATCGCGCTCCAGGCCGACCAGGTCCGTCATCTCGCCGAGCGCACGCACGACGACGAGGAGGCCGTGGCCGTGAACTCCTCGCAGTCCGCCTCGGCGAACCGCGCGGCCTGGGAGAGCGTGGCCTCGGGGGCGGCGGAGTTCGTCTTCCTCGCCCCGGAGCAGCTCGCGAAGGAGGAGGTCCTCGAACGGCTGGAGCAGGCCAGGCCCGGACTCGTGGTGGTGGACGAGGCGCACTGCGTGTCGGCCTGGGGCCACGACTTCCGCCCGGACTACCTGCGGCTCGGTGCCGCCATCGAGCGGCTGGGCCACCCCCGTGTCCTCGCCCTGACCGCCACCGGATCGGCGCCGGTCCGCGACGAGATCGTCGAGCGTCTCGGGATGAGGTCTCCCCGCATCATCGTGGGCGGCTTCGACCGGCCGAACATCCGGTTGGCGGTGCGGCGGCACGAGCACGACCACGAGAAGGAGCAGGCGGTCCTCGAGCAGGTCGTGGGTCTCGAGCAGCCGGGGCTGCTCTACGTCGCGACCCGCGGCGACACGGAGCGGCTCGCCGACGTGCTGTCGGAGCGCGGGCTCCGCGCGGCCGCGTACCACGGCGGCCTCAAGGCGGGGGAGCGGCGCGAGGTGCACCGGCGCTTCTCCGACGGGGAGCTGGACGTGGCCGTGGCCACCAGCGCCTTCGGCATGGGCATCGACAAGGCCGACGTGCGCTACGTCGTGCACGCCGACATCACCGACTCGGTCGACTCCTACTATCAGGAGGTCGGCCGGTGCGGTCGCGATGGGGAGCCGGCGACCGCGACGCTGCACTACCGCCAGGAGGATCTGGGACTGCGCCGCTTCTTCGCCGGTGGGAAGGCCGACCACGCTCGGGTCCGGTCGGTGACCTCGGCGCTCTCGACCGGCAGGCCGACCCCCGCCGGCGACCTCGCGGAGTCGAGCGGGGTGTCGGCCCGCGCGCTCACGGGGGTGCTGAACCTCCTGATCGAGGCGGAGCTGGTGCGCGAGGAGGCGGACGGGTTCACCCTGGTGCGGAAGGTCGCCGACGCGGAGGCGATCCGTGCCGTCGACGAGGTGGTGGACCGGCGCACGCGGATCGACGAGTCGCGGCTGGCGATGGTCCGCGGCTTCGCCGAGACCCTCCGCTGCCGGCGGCAGTACCTGCTGGAGTACTTCGGCGACGCCGGCACGGAGCCCTGCGGCAACTGCGACACCTGCGAGAGCGGATCCGCCTACGAGCACGACGACGAGGACGCCACGAGCGGCTTCCGGGTCGACGAGCGGGTCGAGCACCCTGAGTGGGGCGAGGGCCGCGTGATGAGCGTGGAGGACGACCGGCTGACCGTGTTCTTCGAGTCGGTCGGCTACAAGGTCCTCTCGCGGGAGCTGGTCGAGGAGAAGGGCCTGCTCGCCCCGGAGTGACCCTGAGAGGCGGAAGCGGTCGCCCGCGCGAAGAGAGGGTGCCCCCAGTAGGATTTGAACCTACGGCCTTCTGCTCCGGAGGCAGACGCTCTATCCCCTGAGCTATGGGGGCCAGGGTGAGTCTCCAGGTTAGCAGTCCTCAGGGTCCGTCCGTGCACCACCCGTCGTCCATGGAGGATCCGCATGAAGAGAACCGTGTCCGCCGACCTGGTCGCCTCCGTCGATCGGGCGACCGAGATCGTGATGTCCGTCGCGTGCGCCGAGGGTGTGCCGCTCGAGTCCGAGTCGGCGACCTATCTGATCGACGGCGTGCCCGCCGCGCATGGGACGGTGATCGATCAGCACGGAACCCGTCTGCACGTGTTCGACGTGCCGGAGGGGCGCTTCACGGCGAGCTACCGCGCGGTGATCGACGGCAGGGCCGAGGCGGCCCCGGTCGATCCGGTCGACCTCATCCGCTATCTGCGCCCGAGTCGCTACTGCGAGTCCGACACCCTCCTCCCCACGGCGGTGGCCGAGTTCGGCGGGCTGTCCGGGCGGGATCTCCTCGACGCGGTGTCGTCCTGGGTGGGCACCGAGCTCAGTTACGTGCCCGGCGCCAGCGCGCCGACCGACGGCGCGGTGCAGACGCTGCTGGATCGGCGGGGGGTCTGCCGCGACTACGCCCACCTCGTGGTCGCGCTGCTGCGCGCGCTCGACGTCCCCGCGCGGCTCGCCTCCGTGTACGCGCCCGGACTCGACCCGATGGACTTCCACGCCGTCGCGGAGGCCCACGTCGAGGGGGAGTGGCAGGTCGTCGACGCGACCACGCTCGCCCCGCGCCAGAGCCTCGTGCGCATCGCCACCGGCCGCGACGCGTCCGACACCGCGTTCCTCACCAACCACGGCGGGCTCCTCACGCTCGAGGAGCTGACCGTCACGGCGACGGTCGACGAGCTCCCGGCCGACGACGTGCGGGAGCTGGTGCAGCTGCGCTGACCCGCGCCTCGCGGAGGATGCCTCATGCCCCGGCCGGTAGGATCGTCGGGTGACACCAGAACAGCTCTCCGCCGCCCTCTTCGCCCTCGTCGCGCCGCGTGCCTCGGCCGCCGGCGTCGACCTCGCGCCGGAGGACGTGACGGTCGAGCGTCCGCGCAGCCGCGAGCACGGAGACTGGGCCACGAACGTCGCCATGAAGCTGGCGAAGCCGCTCGGGACGAACCCGCGCGCCCTGGCCGCCGAGATCGCCCCCGAGCTCGAGGCCGTCGAGGGCATCGAGGCGGTCGAGATCGCCGGACCGGGCTTCATCAACGTGCGGCTGGAGGCGGGCGCCGCCGGATCGATCGCGAAGGCGATCGTCGAGGCGGGCGACGCGTTCGGGCGGGGCGACGCGCTGGCGGGCCACCACGTCAACCTCGAGTTCGTGTCGGCGAACCCCACGGGCCCCCTGCACATCGGCCACACCCGCTGGGCCGCTCTCGGCGACTCCATCGCGCGCATCCTCAGGGCGGCCGGCGCCGAGGTCACCAGCGAGTACTACATCAACGACGCCGGTTCGCAGATGGACGTCTTCGGCCGGTCCGTGCTCGCCGCGGCGAAGGGGGAGCCCACGCCCGAGGGCGGCTACCCGGGCGCGTACGTCCAGGAGCTCGCGGCACGCGTGCTCGAGCGGGTGCCGTCGCTCCTCGACCTGCCCGACGACGAGGCCGTGGTGATCGCCCGCGACCTCGCCTACGAGATCCAGCTCGGCGAGATCCGCGCCTCCCTCGACGCGTTCCACGTGCACTTCGACGTGTGGTTCTCCGAGCGCACCCTGCACACCCCCGACCCGGCGACCGGACGCACCGCGATCGACGACGCCGAGGCGAGGCTCCGCGCCCAGGGCCACGTGTACGAGGCCGACGAGGCCGTCTGGGTGCGGACGACCGACTTCGGCGACGACAAGGACCGCGTCCTCACCCGTGGGAACGGCGTCGTGACCTACTTCGCCGCCGACGCCGCCTACTACCTGAGCAAGAAGGACCGCGGCTTCGCCGAGAAGACGTACCTCCTCGGGGCCGATCACCACGGGTACGTCGGGCGTCTGAAGGCCCTCGCCGCGGCGGCGGGCGACGACCCCGACGACCTGACCGTGCTCATCGGCCAGCTGGTCAACCTCAACGGCGCGAAGCTCTCCAAGCGCGCCGGCAACATCATCGAGCTCGACGACCTCCTGCAGTGGCTCGGCGCCGACGCGCTGCGCTACTGGCTCGCTCGCTACCCCGCCGACTCGCCGCTCTCGCTCGACGGCGAGAAGCTGCGCTCGCGCACCAACGACAACCCCGTGTTCTACGTGCAGTACGCCCACGCGCGCACCGCGTCGGTGGCGCGCAACGCGGCCGACGCCGGGGTGACGCGGGAGGTCTTCGCGCCTGAGCTGCTCACGCATCCCACCGAGACCGCGCTCATCGGCGCGCTCCAGGAGTACCCGCGGGTCGTCGCCTACGCGGCGGAGCTGCGCGAGCCGCACCGCGTGGCCCGCTACCTCGAGGACCTCGCCGGCCACTACCACCGTTGGTACGACGCCTGCCGCGTGCTGCCCTTCGGCGACGAGCCGATCTCCGACGTGCACCGCACGCGACTGTGGCTGAACGACGCCGTGGGACAGGTCATCCGCAACGGCCTCGATCTCATCGGGGTCTCCGCGCCCGACCGGATGTGAGGCGACGATGACGACGCAGGACGCTCCGCGCCGACGCAGGCTGACCTGGCTCTGGTGGCTGATCGGCATCGTCGTCGTGCTCGGCGTCCTCGTCGTCGTGGCCGACATCGCCGGCCGTGCCTACGCCGAGGGCCGGGTGGCCGACGAGATCGAGTCGCGCCTCCCCGCCGGGGTCGAGGGCGATGTCGACGTCACGATCGGCGGCGGGAGCTTCCTCGCCCAGCTGGCGAGCGGCCGGATCGACCAGGTCGACCTGGATGCGCCCTCCCTGGTCGCGAACGGCGTGCCCTTCTCGGCGCACGTCACCGCCACGGGCGTCCCCACCGACCTGACGAGGCCCGTCGAGCACGCGACCGGCACCTTCGCCCTCGACCAGGCGGCGGTCGACTCCGTCGTGACGCTGCCCGAGGGCGCCTCGCTCCAGCTCGGCGACGGCACCGTGTCCTACGACCAGACGGGCGAGTTCCTCGGCATCCAGCTCGGCTACACCGTGACCGGCGAGGTGACGGCGCAGGGCACGAGCGTGCGCATCGAGCCCACCGGCGCCGAGCTGACCCAGGGGTCCAACGCCCTCGACGTCAGCGGCCTGCTCGACCGGGTGATCGGGTCGGCGGTGACGGTCTGCGTCGCGCAGTACCTGCCGCAGGGCGTCTCCCTCCAGACCCTCGAGGTGACGCCGGGGCAGGCGTCCGTGGTCGCCACGCTCGACGACTTCGTGCTCGACGAGTCCACCCTCTCCACCCTCGGCACCTGCTGACCGCCCCCTTCGCTAGGATCACGACGTCATGACCGCCTCCCCGCTCGCTCCTGCCTGGCTCGAGCATCCGGCCGACCCGAACCACCTCCCCTCCCGCGTGTGGCCGCGTTCCGCGAGCCGCGACGACCGGGGAGCGCTCGTCGTCGGAGGTGTTCCCGCCGACACGCTCGCCGAACGCTTCGGCACTCCGCTGTACGTGGTCGACGAGGGCGAGGCGCGCGCCCGCGCCCGGCAGGTCCTCGACGCGTTCGGCTCCGCGTTCGAGGCGATCGGCACTCGAGCGAAGGTGTACTACGCGGGCAAGGCGTTCCTCACCGGAACGGTCGCGCGCTGGATGTCCGACGAGGGCCTGGCCATCGACGCCTGCTCCGGCGGGGAGCTCGAGGTCGCGCTGCGGGCGGGGGTCGAGCCGGCGAGGATCGGGCTGCACGGCAACAACAAGTCCCTCGCGGAGATCGATCGAGCGGTGGAGGCCGGCATCGGCGCCATCGTCATCGACAGCGCGATCGAGATCGAGCGGATCGCGGCCGCCGCCGAGCGCCGCGGCCGCGTCCAGCCCGTCCGGCTTCGGGTGAACAGCGGAGTCCACGCGCACACGCACGACTTCCTCGCCACGGCGCACGAGGACCAGAAGTTCGGCGTGAGGCTCGATCAGGCCGCCGAGTTCGTAGCGCGCATCCGGTCGTTCGACTCGCTGTCCTTCCTGGGCTTCCACTGCCACATCGGCTCGCAGATCTTCGACTCCGGCGGGTTCGCGGAGTCGGCGGCGCGGCTCCTCGAGGCCCACGCGGCGGCGCTCGAGGGCGGTCCTGTGCCCGAGCTCAACCTGGGCGGCGGCTTCGGTATCGCCTACACGTCCGCCGACGACCCCGCCCCGATCGACGAGCTGGCGCGCACCATCGCCGACGCGGTGGCCGGCGAGTGCTCGCGCCTGGGCGTCCCCGTGCCGGTCGT
This sequence comes from Cnuibacter physcomitrellae, assembly GCF_014640535.1. Lineage (NCBI taxonomy): Bacteria > Bacillati > Actinomycetota > Actinomycetes > Micrococcales > Microbacteriaceae > Cnuibacter > Cnuibacter physcomitrellae. The sequence continues at coordinate 722,180 of NZ_BMHD01000001.1, read as the reverse complement.
CGCCTTCGAGCCCGGACGCTCGATCATCGGCACCGCCGGCGTGACGCTCTACACCGTGGGCACGGTCAAGGACGTCCTGGTGCAGGTGCCGGGGGAGCGCCCCGAGTCGCCGTCCTCCGAGCACGTGCGGCGGTACGTCAGCGTGGACGGCGGGATGAGCGACAACGCCAGACCCGCCCTGTACGGCGCCGAGTACTCGGCGAGGATCGCCTCGCGGGAGTCCGCCGCCGACGCCGCCCTCGTGCGGGTGGCGGGCAAGCACTGCGAGAGCGGCGACATCGTGGTCGACGCCGAGTACCTGCCGGGCGACGTGGGCCCTGGCGACCTCCTCGCCGTGCCGGCCACCGGCGCCTACTGCTGGTCGCTCTCGAGCAACTACAACCATCTCGGCCGCCCGCCGGTGGTGGCGGTGTCCGAGGGCGCCGCGACGATGATCGTCCGCGGCGAGACGATCGACGACCTGCTCGCGCGCGACCTCGCCTTCGCCCCGCAGACCGACCAGAACGACCCGACCGAGGAGACCGACCGATGATCGAGTACCGCAACCTGCGCGTGGCCCTGCTGGGTGCGGGCTCGGTGGGCTCGCAGGTGGCGCGGCTCCTCCTCGAGAACCGCGACGAGCTGGCTCAGCGCATCGGCGCGGGGATCGAGCTGGCCGGCATCGCCGTCCGGAACGTCGACGCGCCCCGCGACGTCGACATCCCCCGGGAGCTGTTCACCACCGATGCCCTGGGCCTCATCGAGTCCGCCGACATCGTGGTCGAGCTGATGGGCGGGATCGAGCCCGCTCGCGAGTACATCCTCGCCGCGATCACCTCCGGCGCCGACGTCGTCACCGGCAACAAGGCGCTGCTGGCCACCCACGGCCCCGAGCTGTTCACGGCGGCCGAGCGGGTCGGAGCCCAGCTCTACTACGAGGCCGCGGCCGGCGGTGCGATCCCGATCATCCGCCCGCTCCGCGAGAGCCTCGCGGGCGATCGGGTGGAGCGCATCCTCGGGATCGTCAACGGCACCACCAACTTCATCCTCGATCGGATGGACACCGACGGCGACACGTTCGAGAACGCTCTCGCCGTCGCCACCGAGCTCGGCTATGCCGAGGCGGACCCGACGGCCGACATCGAGGCGTACGACGCCGCCCAGAAGGCGGCCATCCTCGCCAGCCTCGCGTTCCACACGTCGTTCCCGGTCGAGGCGGTGCACCGCGAGGGCATCACCACGGTCACCGCGGCCCAGGTGGAGTCGGCGCAGAAGGCCGGCTTCGTGGTGAAGCTGCTCGCGATCTGCGAGCGCCACACCGACCCCACGACCGGCGTCGAGGGCGTGACGGCGCGGGTGCATCCGGCGCTCGTCGATCGGCGCCATCCGCTCGCCGCCGTGCACGACGCGAAGAACGCCGTCTTCGTGCAGGCCGAGGCAGCCGGCGACCTCATGTTCTACGGCGCCGGCGCGGGCGGGCTCGAGACGGCCTCGGCCGTCCTCGGCGACCTCGTCTCGGCAGCGCGCCGACACGTGGCAGGGGGGCCGGGTGTCGGGGAGTCGACGCAGGCGAACGTGCCGATCCTCCCGATCGGCACCGTCGTGACCCGGTACCAGATCACGCTCACCGTGGCGGACCGTCCCGGCGTGCTCTCGCAGATCGCCGCGCTCTTCAGCGACCACGGGGTCTCCGTCGAGGCCGTGCAGCAGAGCGTGGCGACCGCCCGTGGCCAGGAGACCGACGCCCGCACCGCTACCCTGGTGATCGTCACCCATGAGGCCCTCGAGTCGGCGCTGGCCGCCACCGTGGAGTCGGTGGCGCGGCACGACGCCGTCGAGCGGGTCGTGTCGGTCCTGAGAGTCGAAGGAGAGACCGCCTAGTGTCCACGAGCAACGAGCGCATCCCGTCCCGCCAGTGGCGAGGGGTGCTGCGCGAGTACGCAGACCGCCTCGACGTCACCGACGCGACGCCGATCGTGACGCTGGGCGAGGGCGGCACGCCCCTCATCCCCGCCCCCGCGCTGTCCGCACGCACCGGTGCGCAGGTCTACGTGAAGTTCGAGGGCATGAACCCGACCGGGTCGTTCAAGGACCGCGGCATGACGATGGCGATCTCCAAGGCGGTCGAGCACGGCGCGAAGGCGGTCATCTGCGCCTCGACCGGCAACACCTCCGCCTCGGCCGCGGCCTACGCGGCGCACGCCGGCATCACCGCCGCGGTGCTCGTGCCCGAGGGCAAGATCGCGATGGGCAAGCTCAGCCAGGCCATCGCCCACAACGGGGCGCTCATCCAGGTGCAGGGCAACTTCGACGACTGCCTCGAGATCGCCCGTGCGCTCTCGGCCGGCTACCCCGTGCACCTCGTGAACTCGGTCAACAACGACCGCATCGAAGGCCAGAAGACGGCCGCGTTCGAGGTGGTGGAGGTCCTGCAGGACGCGCCCGACTTCCACTTCCTCCCCGTCGGCAACGCGGGCAACTACACCGCCTACTCCCGCGGCTACCGCGAGGAGCTCGATCGCGGTGCGACCACGAGGCTGCCCCGGATGTTCGGCTTCCAGGCCTCGGGATCCGCTCCGATCGTGAACGGCGCCCCGGTGCTCCACCCGGAGACCATCGCCAGCGCCATCCGGATCGGCAACCCCGCCTCGTGGGAGCTGGCCCTCGCCGCACGCGAGGCGACCGACGGTTACTTCGGCGCGATCGACGACGACAAGATCCTCGAGGCGCACCGCATCCTCTCCTCCGAGGTGGGGATCTTCGTCGAGCCCGCATCCGCGATCAGCGTGGCCGGCCTGCTCGAGCGCTCCGAGGCGGGAGCGGTGCCGGCCGGCGCCACCGTGGTGCTGACCGTCACGGGCCACGGCCTGAAGGACCCGCAGTGGGCGCTCCGCGGTGCCGACGGGGAGGACGTGAAGCCCACGGTCGTCCCGGTCGACGTGACCGAGGTCGCCGGCGTCCTCGGCCTCGAGAAGAGCGCTTCGTGATCGCGACCGGTCGGACGGTCACCGTCCGGGTCCCCGCCACCACGGCGAACCTCGGTCCCGGCTTCGACACGCTCGGCCTCGCCCTGGCGCTGTACGACGAGCTCACCGTCACGGTGCGGGACCAGCCCGGCGCCTCGGTCGAGGTCCACGGCGTGGGGGAGGGCGAGGTCCCGACCGACGAGACCAACCTCGTCGTCCGCTCGATCGCGCACACCTTCGCCGCGTACGGCCAGGAGATGCCCGGGCTCGACCTGGTGGCGCGCAACGTGATCCCGCACGGACGCGGTCTGGGCTCCTCCGGCGCGGCGATCGCCTCCGGTGTGGTGGCCGCCCAGGCGCTGCTGGAGGGCGTCGTCGAGATCGACGGACTCGGGCTCCTGGCCCGCGCGACCGAGCTCGAGGGCCACCCCGACAACGTCGCTCCCGCCCTCTTCGGCGGCCTCACGATCGCGTGGACCACGCCGGAGGGCCCCCGCTACAAGAAGCTCAACGTGCACCGGGGCGTCTCGCCGCTCGTGCTCGTGCCCGGCCACACCATGTCGACTGCGCTGGCTCGCAGCCTCCAGCCCGAGTCGGTGCCGCACGCCGACGCGATCTTCAACGTCTCGCGGTCCACGCTGCTCATCGCCTCGCTCATCCAGAGCCCGGAGCTGCTGTTCGAGGCGACCGAGGACAAGCTGCACCAGAGCTACCGGGCGAGCGCGATGCCCGAGACGGATGCGCTGATCCGCGCCCTGCGTGCGGCCGGCTACCCGGCCGTGGTCTCGGGCGCCGGCCCCAGCATCCTGGTGCTCTGCAGCGACCCCGCCCAGCGCAAGGGCGCCACGGAGCTGGTCGAGCGGACCGCCGCGACACCCTGGCAGTCGCTCGTCCTCGCCGTGGATATCAAAGGTGCTACAGTGGTCCTGCACCCGGACGACGTGACGCAGCCCTAGCGGCAGCCCGTTCCATCCCGGTCGCATCTCTCAATTCATTCTCCCGCCGCGTGCTGTGACATCGGCCTGTGTTCTACCGTCGATGAATCCGGTACGCGACGTTTCCTGTCCGGCATATCCGACCGGCAGGGGAAGGACGTACTTCCAGTGACAGATCTCACCGAACGCGCCGACCTGTCGACGCTGAAGGTCTCCCAGCTCCAGGCCGTCGCCGCCGAGCTCGGCATCGCCGGCGCGTCGAAGCTCCGCAAGGGCGAGCTGCTCGAGACCATCCGCCGCGTGCAGGCCGAGGGCCTCGAGGCCGCGGACGACCAGGCGGCGGAGCTCCTCGCGGAGGACGCCGCGGTCGCCGCCGATGCGAGCACGGCCGCGAACGCCGCCGAGACCGAGACGCAGAGCACCGACGCCGCCGAGGCGGCCGGTCCGATCGAGGCCGCGGTCGAGGAGGCCGCGCAGCCCGAGGGCGCTCCCGTGGTCGACGGGCCGATCGTCCCCGACGAGCTGCTCCGCAGCGCGCAGCAGACCACCCAGCAGCCCCGCGAGCAGATCGTGATCGACCTGCCCGAGGGCCCCGTGTCGCCGAAGCGGCGCGGTTCGCGTCGCGTCACCAGCGTCGACGGCGGCTACGCGATCGAGCGCTCGACGTCGCGCGTCTCGGCCGGCGGTCACGTCAACGCCGAGACCGGCTCGGGCACCGACCTGGTCCCGCCGGCCGAGACGGCCGAGCGCTCCGACGAGCAGCAGACCGAGGCCGCTGAGCAGCAGCCGGAGAACGGCGAGCAGCAGGAGCGCGGCGAGGGGCGCGGCCGTGGTCGCAACCGCCGCGGGCGCGGTCGCGACAAGGGCGACCGGTCGGCCGATCAGCAGAACGGCAACGGCCAGCAGAACGGCAACGGCCAGCAGAACGGCGGCAACGGGCAGCAGAACGCCGGTCAGCAGGGCGGCGAGCAGCACGAGCGCCAGGAGCAGGGCTCCGAGCCCACCCGCCAGGGCGGCCAGGGCAACCAGGGCAACCAGCAGAAGGACGGCGAGGGCGACCGCTCCGAGCGCAGCCGCAACCGCTACCGCGACCGCAAGCGCCGCGGCGGCCAGGGCGGCGACGACGTCGAGCCCGAGATCGGCGAGGACGACGTCCTCATCCCCGTCGCGGGCATCCTCGACATCCTCGACAACTACGCCTTCGTGCGCACCAGCGGTTACCTGCCGGGCAACAGCGACGTCTACGTCTCGCTCGGCCAGGTGAAGAAGTACAACCTGCGCAAGGGCGACGCCATCGTCGGCTCGATCCGTCAGCCGCGTGAGGGCGACAGCAGCAGCCGCCAGAAGTACAACGCGATCGTGCGCATCGACTCGATCAACGGCCTGCCCGTCGACGAGGCGCAGAACCGCGTCGAGTTCGGCAAGCTCACCCCGCTCTACCCCCAGGAGCGCCTGCGCCTGGAGACCGAGCCCGGCAAGCTGACGCAGCGCATCATCGACCTGGTCGCCCCCATCGGGAAGGGCCAGCGCGGTCTGATCGTGGCGCCGCCCAAGGCGGGCAAGACGATCGTCCTGCAGCAGATCGCGAACGCGATCTCCACGAACAACCCCGAGGTCCACCTCATGGTCGTGCTCGTCGACGAGCGCCCCGAGGAGGTCACCGACATGCAGCGCACGGTCCGCGGCGAGGTCATCGCCTCGACCTTCGACCGTCCCGCCGAGGACCACACGACGGTCGCCGAGCTCGCGATCGAGCGCGCCAAGCGCCTGGTCGAGCTGGGCCACGACGTGGTCGTGCTGCTCGACTCGATCACCCGTCTCGGTCGCGCCTACAACCTCGCGTCGCCGGCGTCCGGTCGCATCCTCTCCGGTGGCGTCGACGCGTCGGCGCTGTACCCGCCGAAGCGCTTCTTCGGTGCGGCGCGCAACATCGAGAACGGCGGATCGCTCACCATCCTCGCCACGGCGCTCGTCGAGACCGGGTCGAAGATGGACGAGGTGATCTTCGAGGAGTTCAAGGGCACCGGCAACAGCGAGCTGCGTCTGTCGCGTCAGCTGGCCGACAAGCGCATCTTCCCGGCGGTCGACGTGAACGCGTCGAGCACCCGCCGCGAGGAGCTGCTCATGGGCGTCGACGAGGTCAAGATCACGTGGAAGCTGCGTCGCGCCCTGGCCGGCGTCGACCCGCAGCAGGCCCTCGAGATCGTGCTCGGCCGTCTCAAGGAGACGTCCTCGAACGTCGAGTTCCTGATGCAGATGCAGAAGTCGATCCCCACGGCGGCCGGCGGCAACCACAACGGTCACGGCCACAAGGACGACTGACCCGTGTTCGACTCGGTCGAAGGGCTGATCGCCGAACACGAGGACCTGCAGCAGCAGCTGGCCGACCCCGAGCTCCACGCCGATGCGGCGCGGGCGAAGAAGGTCAACCGCCGTTACGCGGAGCTCAGTCGCATCGTCGCCGCGCACACCGCGTGGCGGCAGGCGTCCGACGACCTCGAGGCCGCTCAGGAGCTCGCCAGGGACGACTCGGCGTTCGCCGAGGAGATACCGGCCCTGCAGGAGCAGCTGTCGGAGTCCGAGGAGCGCCTGCGCCGTCTGCTGATCCCGCGCGATCCCGACGACGGACGCGACGTCATCATGGAGATCAAGGCCGGTGAGGGCGGCGCGGAGAGCATGCTCTTCGCGGCCGACCTCCTGCGCATGTACCTCCACTACGCCGCGTCGAAGGGCTGGAAGACCGAGCTCCTCGAGCGCACCGAGAGCGATCTGGGCGGCTACAAGGACGTCCAGGTGGCCATCAAGGGGTCCTCGACCGACCCCTCCGAGGGTGTTTGGGCGCACCTGAAGTACGAGGGCGGCGTGCACCGGGTGCAGCGCGTGCCGGCCACCGAGTCGCAGGGTCGCATCCACACCTCCGCCGCCGGAGTCCTCGTCTTCCCCGAGGTCGACGAGCCGGAGGAGGTCGACATCAATCAGAACGACCTCAAGATCGACGTCTTCCGATCGAGCGGCCCCGGTGGTCAGTCGGTCAACACCACCGACTCCGCCGTGCGCATCACGCACCTGCCGAGCGGCATCGTCGTGTCGATGCAGAACGAGAAGAGCCAGCTGCAGAACCGCGAGGCGGCGATGCGCGTGCTCCGCGCCCGGCTCCTCGCCAAGCAGCAGGAGGAGCTCGACGCGGAGGCGTCGGCGGCCCGCAAGAGCCAGATCCGCACGGTCGACCGCTCCGAGCGCATCCGGACATACAACTTCCCGGAGAACCGCATCGCGGATCACCGCACCGGATACAAGGCGTACAACCTGGATGCGGTCATGGACGGTGCTCTCGAGCCGCTGATCCAGTCGGCGATCACCGCCGACGAGGAGAGCCGCCTGGCCGCGGTGGGCACCGAGTCGTGAGCGCTCTCGTCGAGCAGGGCACCGCGGCCGACCGGCCGGTGACCGTACGGACCCTCGTGGAGCGCTCGGCGCGCATCCTCGAGGCCGCGCGGGTACCCGATCCCCGGGTCGACGCGGAGCTCCTGGTCGGCCACGTGCTCGACGCCTCGCGCGGGCGGGTGCAGTCGCTGTCGGTCACGGATGCGCCGGTGTCGGCCGAGGAGGCCGTCGCGATCGCCGAGGTGGTCGAGCGTCGCGCGGCTCGCGAGCCGCTTCAGCACATCCTCGGCGTGGCCTGGTTCCGCACGCTCGAGCTGTCCGTGGGCCCCGGCGTCTTCGTCCCGCGCCCCGAGACCGAGTCCGTGGCGCAGATCGCGATCGACGCGGTGCGCGCGGTCGTCCCGGCCGACCGACCGCCCCTCGCCGTCGACCTCGGGACGGGAAGCGGCGCGCTCGCGCTGTCGATCGCCTCCGAGGTCCCGCACGCCGAGGTGGTCGGGGTAGAGAACTCGCCGCGGGCGTTCGTCTGGGCGAAGGAGAACCTCGCCAGGACCGGCGTGCAGAACGCACGACTGGTCTTCGCCGATCTCGCGGACGCTCTGCCCGACCTCGACGGTCGTGTCGACGTCGTCGTCTCGAACCCGCCGTACGTCCCGATCGGCGCGATCCCGCGCGATCCCGAGGTGCGGCTCTTCGACCCCGAGGCCGCGCTCTACGGCGGACAGGACGGTCTCGACGTGGTCCGTCGCGTCTCGGCCACAGCGCGCAGACTCCTCCGCGAGGGCGGGACGGTCGTGATCGAGCACGGCGAGCTGCAGGGCGAGTCGATCCGCGCGCTCCTCACCGCCGACGGCTTCCGGGCCGCGTCGACACAGCGCGATCTCACCGGACGCGACCGCACCACGACCGCACTGCGCTGACCAGGACCGAGCGCTGACCACGACCGCCCTGTGCTGACCGCATCCGGGGCGAGCCGCCGGATGCCCCCAGGGGGCGTGGATATCATGAGGGACGACATGGCACAGACGTACGACTGCGCGGTTCCCGCCGACCTGCTGACCGGGATGCGCCTCGCGCGAGCCGCGCTCGGGCGAGGCGAGCTCGTCGTCCTCCCCACCGACACCGTCTACGGCGTCGCCGCCGACGCGTTCGACCCGCGCGCGGTCCAGCGCCTGCTCGACGCCAAGGGTCGCACCAGGCAGTCCCCGCCGCCGGTCCTCATCCCGGGCGTCGCCACCCTGGAGGCGCTCGCCACCGGGATCCCCGACGTCGCGCGAGAGCTGGTCGAGCGCTTCTGGCCGGGCGGCCTCACCGTGATCCTCACCGCGACGCCGTCGCTGGCGTGGGATCTGGGGGAGACCCACGGCACGGTCGCCCTCCGCATGCCCGACGACTCGATCGCCCTCGAGCTCCTCGCCGAGACGGGTCCGCTCGCCGTGTCGAGCGCCAACCTCACCGGACGGCCGCCGGCGCCCACCGCGGCCGACGCGGTCGGGATGCTCGGCGACAGCGTCGCCGTCTACCTCGACGGGGGAGTGCGCCCGGATCCCTCACGCGAGCGGGAGGGCGAGGAGCCGTCGTCGACGATCGTCGACCTCACCACGCCTGACGTCGTCCGCATCGTGCGCCAGGGTGCGATCTCCCGGGCGCGGATCGAGGAGGTCGTGGGCGACCGTCTGGCGCCTGGGCCGGCCTGATGCGGTTCTACCTCCTCGTCGCCCTCGTCTCCGCGATCGTCACCTTCGGGCTCGCGTGGCTGATCTACAAGCTGAGCATCCGCTACCGTCTGTACCCCAAGATCCGCGAACGCGACGTGCACACGCGCCCGACGCCGCGCCTGGGCGGCATCGCGATGTTCCTCGGGCTCCTCGGCGGCATCGCCGTAGCGTCGCAGATCAGCTGGTTCCGGTTGGTCTTCGCCGAGCCCGGGCAGCTGTACGCCATCCTCGGTTCGGCGCTGATCATCGTGGTGATCGGCGTCGCCGACGACATCTACGATCTGTCCTGGTTCACCAAGCTCGCCGGCCAGATCCTCGCGGCGGGTCTGCTCGCCTGGCAGGGCGTGCAGATCGTCTCGCTGCCGATCGGCGGCATCACCGTCGGATCGAGCACGATGTCGCTCTTCATCACGATCGTCGCGGTGGTGCTCGTCATGAACGCCGTCAACTTCATCGACGGTCTCGACGGCCTGGTGGCCGGCGTCGCGCTCATCGCCAACGGCGTCTTCTTCCTCTACAGCTACCTGCTGGCGCAGGAGACCTCGCCGACCGACTACTTCAACCTCGCCTCGATGGTGACCGCGGTGCTGATCGGCGCCTGCGCCGGCTTCCTGCCGCTGAACTTCCGGCCGGCCAAGCTCTTCATGGGCGACTCCGGCGCGATGCTCGTCGGCCTCCTCATGGCCACGAGCGCGATCTCGGTCACCGGTCAGATCGATCCTGCGACGATCGGCCGCTCGCAGCTGCTCCCGGCCTTCCTGCCGATCCTCCTGCCCTTCGCGATCCTCGTCATCCCGCTCCTCGACTTCACCCTCGCCGTGGCGAGGCGACTGCGCGCGGGGAAGAGCCCCTTCGCCGCCGATCGCAAGCACCTCCACCACCGCCTGCTCGACATGGGGCACTCCCACCTGCGGGCCGTGCTCATCTTCTACTCGTGGACCGCGGTCATCTCGTTCGGCTGCCTCCTGCTGTTCGTGGTGCAGCCGTACTGGGTCGCCTTCATCTTCCTGGGGCTGGGGCTCGTCGTCTGCGCCGTCGTCACCCTGCTCCCGCTCAGCTCGCGCTACCGTCGACGTGTGGCCGTGAGCCATGCCGGCCAGTCCGGAGCCGTCTCCCTGCCTGAACCGCCGCTGGCGGCGAACCCCGACCCCGAGGAGTCCCCATCGTGACCGAACCGCAGCCACGAGGCAACTACCCGACGCCGTCCTCGAACCCGGTGTTCGCGACGATCCTGCGCTGGAACGCCGTCCTCGCCGCGGCGATCGCGGTCGTCGGGGGAGTCGTCGGCCTCCTCGTCGTGGGATGGCCGGGCGTGTGGAGCGCGCTCCTCGGTGCGGTCATCACCCTGGTCTTCCTCGGCGTGACGGCGGCGAGCATCCTGATCGCCAACCGCTACACGGCCTCGCCGATCTACACGACCCTGTTCTTCGTCATCGTCCTGGGCTCGTGGATGGTGAAGTTCGTGCTGTTCATCGTCCTGGTGCTGATCCTGCGCGCACAGTCCTGGCTCGACCCGACGGTGCTGTTCTTCTGCATCGTGGCGGGGGTCGTCGGGTCGCTCGCCATCGACGTGGTCGTGGTGGCTCGCAGCCGGATGCCCTACGTGTCGGACGCGCGGCCGGATCGGCGCGGTTGAGCTGTATACACCGACTGCACAATTCGTCAGAGCGGCCTATGACTTGATAGGCTGTACTCATCTGTTCCGCCGTCCAGCAGCGCCTGCGCTCGGAGATGGCCCAGTACCCCCACCATTCGTCGCCGCGAGAGCCATCGCTGGTTCCACGCCCCGAAACAGGAGATAGCGCTGATAGCTAACGCTGTGAACCTGCTCGTTCCCATGGAGACCTCCGATGATGGTGGCTTCCACGCTCCGTCGATCGGCGAGTTCTTCCCCCCGGCGATCTTCTTCGAGGGCACCCCCTTCGAGATCACCCGGATCATCCTCATCCGCTTCCTTGCGGCCGCGGTGCTGATCCTGCTCTTCTGGATCGGTACACGGCGGATGCGCGTCGTTCCCGGCCGCTTCCAGAGCGTGATCGAGATGGGCCTCGACTTCGCCCGGGTGAACATCGCGGAGGACCTCCTCGGCAAGAAGGACGGTCGGCGCTTCCTGCCGCTGATCACCACCATGTTCTTCACGGTGCTGTTCTTCAACATCACCGGGATCATCCCGTTCCTGAACATCTCGGCGAACGCCACGATCGCCATGCCGATGGTGTTGGCCATCGTGGCCTGGCTCGCCTTCATGTACGCCGGCATCAAGAAGCACCCGGGGGCGTTCTTCAAGAACGCGCTGTTCCCGCCGGGCGTGCCCTGGCCGCTCTACATCATCGTCACGCCGATCGAGTTCGTGTCGACGTTCATCCTCCGCCCGGTCACGCTGACCCTGCGACTCCTGATGAACATGGTCGTCGGCCACCTCCTGCTGGTGCTCTTCTTCTCCGCGACCTGGTTCTTCTTCTTCAACGCGGGTGGCCTGTGGTCGCTGTTCGGCGTCGGCACGCTGGCATTCGGCTTCGTCTTCACCCTGTTCGAGATCCTGGTCGCGGTGCTCCAGGCCTACGTCTTCGCTCTTCTCACCACGGTCTACATCCAGCTCGCGCTGGCTGACGAACACTAGAACGGCTCGGGCACCCGCTCGATCCGCCATCACGGAAGGAAACACACAACGTGGATGCAACCCTCCTCGCAGAGGTCAACGGCAACCTCGCCACCGTCGGCTACGGCCTCGCGGCCATCGGTCCCGCCATCGGCGTGGGCATCGTCGTCGGCAAGACCATCGAGGGCGTCGCCCGTCAGCCCGAGCTGGCCGGCCGCCTCCAGGTCCTGATGTACATCGGTATCGCGTTCACCGAGGCCCTGGCCTTCATCGGTATCGCCACCGGCTTCATCTTCACCTGATCCTGTCTTCTCTTCACTCCCGGAAGGAGGCATGATGCTCCACGCAGTCATCGCTGCGGGGGAGGCGGAAGTTCAGAATCCGCTGATCCCCCAGGTGTACGACATCGTCTGGTCGCTGGTGTGCTTCATCGTCATCCTGGTGTTCTTCTGGTGGAAGGTCCTTCCCCGCATGAAGAAGCTCCTCGACGAGCGAGGCGCGGCGATCGAGGGCAACATCGCGAAGGCCGACGAGGCCCAGCGCGAGGCCGAGGCCGCGCTCGAGCAGTACACCGCTCAGCTGGCCGAGGCGCGCGTCGAGGCGTCGCGCATCCGCGAGCAGGCACGCACCGACGCCCAGCGCATCGGCTCGGAGATCACCGCGAACGCGCAGGCCGAGGCCGAGCGCGTGAAGGCGAACGCCCAGGTCGCGATCGAGGCCGAGCGCCAGGCGGCGTTCACCTCGCTGCGCACCGAGGTGGGCACCCTGGCGATCGACCTCGCGTCGAACGTCGTTGGGGAGACCCTCACCGACGACCAGAAGGCCACCGCCCTCGTCGACCGCTTCCTGGCCGACCTCGAGGCATCCGAGTCCGGCAAGGCAGGGAAGAACTAGCACATGGGAAGCGCGACCAGAGTTGCCCTCGAGGAGGCTGAGGCCCGCCTGGCGAGCCTCGCCTCGGGGGTCGATCTGGCCACGGGAGAAGAGCTCTTCGCCGCTGGCCGGGTCATCGGCGATTCCGCACAGCTCCGAGGAGCCCTCTCCGACCCCGCCATCGACGGCTCTGCGAAGACCGCGCTGGTGAGGCGGCTGTTCGGCGGGTTCGGTTCGAGCTCGCTCGAGCTGCTCTCGACGATCGTCTCCAGCAGGTGGTCCACGCAGAGCGAGTTCCTCGGCGGCATCGAGGAGATCGGCATCCGTGCCGTCGCCGCGTCCGCGCCGTCGTCCGCGGCCATCGACGCCGAGCTCTTCGAGTTCGGCCGCGCGGTCGCGAGCGACGCGGGGCTCGAGCTGGCGCTCGGCAGCAAGCTCGGCGCCACCGATCAGAAGCTCGCGCTCGTCGATCGACTGCTCCGGGGCAAGGCCTCCGAGCAGACCGTCGCCATCGTGCGTCAGCTCATCGGATCGCCCCGCGGTCGACGGGTGGGGGAGTTGCTCCGCTACGCCTCGACCGTCGTCGCCGACCAGGCCGGTTCGCTGGTGGCCACGGTCAGCAGCGCGGTCCCGTTGTCGGAGGCCCAGCTCTCGCGCCTCGAAGGCGTCCTCGCGAGCCAGTACGGCCGCCCCGTCCGGAGCAACGCCGTCGTCGACCCCAGGGTCATCGGGGGAATCCGCATCCGGATCGGCGATGATGTCATCGACGGCAGCGTCGCCACGCGGCTCAACGATCTCAGACTCCAGCTCGCCGGCTAGGCGCGCACACGAACGCATTGGGGCTCACGGCCCCGCAGAAAAGGGATAACGATGGCTGAACTCACAATCCGCCCCGATGAGATCCGCGACGCCCTCAAGGACTTCGTCGCGGCCTACGAGCCCAGCAAGGCCTCGACCACCGAGGTCGGCTACGTGATCGACGCCGCCGACGGCATCGCTCACGTCGAGGGCCTGCCCGGCGTCATGGCCAACGAGCTGATCCGGTTCTCCGACGGCACCCTGGGCCTGGCCCAGAACCTCGACGAGGACGAGATCGGCGTCATCGTGCTGGGCGAGTTCTCCGGCATCGAGGAGGGCCAGGAGGTCACCCGCACGGGCGAGGTGCTCTCCGTGCCCGTGGGCGACGGCTACCTCGGCCGCGTGGTCGACCCGCTGGGCAACCCGATCGACGGCCTCGGCGAGATCGCCACGGAGGGTCGCCGTGAGCTCGAGCTCCAGGCGCCCGGCGTCATGCAGCGCAAGTCGGTGCACGAGCCGCTGCAGACCGGCATCAAGGCGATCGACGCGATGATCCCGGTCGGCCGCGGTCAGCGCCAGCTGATCATCGGCGACCGCCAGACCGGCAAGACCGCGATCGCGATCGACACGATCATCAACCAGAAGGCGAACTGGGAGTCCGGCGACGTCGACAAGCAGGTGCGCTGCATCTACGTCGCGATCGGCCAGAAGGGCTCGACCATCGCCTCGGTGAAGGGCGCGCTCGAGGACGCCGGTGCGATGGAGTACACCACCATCGTCGCCTCCCCGGCCTCCGACCCCGCGGGCTTCAAGTACCTCGCCCCCTACACCGGCTCGGCCATCGGCCAGCACTGGATGTACGGCGGCAAGCACGTCCTGATCATCTTCGACGACCTGTCGAAGCAGGCCGAGGCCTACCGCGCCGTGTCGCTCCTCCTCCGTCGTCCGCCGGGACGCGAGGCGTACCCCGGCGACGTCTTCTACCTGCACTCGCGTCTGCTCGAGCGCTGCGCGAAGCTGTCCGACGAGCTCGGACACGGCTCGATGACCGGTCTCCCGATCATCGAGACCAAGGCGAATGACGTCTCGGCGTACATCCCGACCAACGTGATCTCGATCACCGACGGCCAGATCTTCCTGCAGTCCGACCTCTTCAACGCCAACCAGCGTCCCGCGGTCGACGTCGGCATCTCGGTGTCCCGCGTCGGTGGTGACGCCCAGGTGAAGTCGATCAAGAAGGTCTCCGGCACGCTCAAGCTCGAGCTCGCCCAGTACCGCTCGCTCGAGGCGTTCGCGATGTTCGCCTCCGACCTCGACGCCGCGTCGCGTCGTCAGCTCGCCCGAGGCGCCCGCCTCACCGAGCTGCTGAAGCAGCCGCAGTACTCGCCGTTCCCGGTGGAGCAGCAGGTCGTCTCGATCTGGGCGGGCACCAACGGCAAGCTCGACGAGGTCCCGGTGGAGGACATCCTCCGCTTCGAGGCCGAGCTGCTCGACTACCTCGGTCGCAACACCGAGATCCTCACCACCCTCCGCGACACCAACGTGCTCGACGACGACACCGTCGCCGCGCTCGAGAAGGCGGTCGACGACTTCAAGCTCGAGTTCCAGACGGGCGAGGGCAAGCCGCTCGCCTCGGTGGGCAAGGAGCAGTTCGAGGCGACCGATCCGGAGGACGTCAACCAGGAGAAGATCGTGAAGGGGCGCCGCTAACCGATGGGAGCGCAGCTTCGGGTCTACCGGCAGAGGATTCGCTCTGCCCAGACGACCAAGAAGATCACGAAGGCGATGGAGCTCATCGCCGCCTCGCGCATCCAGAAGGCCCAGGCTCGCGTGGCGGCGTCGTCCCCGTACTCCCGTGCGGTGACGCGCGCCGTCTCGGCGGTCGCCACCTACTCCAACGTCGAGCACGTGCTCACCACGGAGCCGGAGCGGATCGAGCGCTCGGCCATCCTCATCCTCTCGAGCGACCGCGGTCTCGCGGGTGCGTTCAACTCGCAGGTGCTGCGTGAGGCGGAGGAGCTGGCCGAGCTGCTGCGGAGCCAGGGCAAGGAGGTGGTGTACTACCTCGTCGGGCGCAAGGCCGCCGGGTACTTCACCTTCCGTCGCCGTGCGTCGGAGCAGCAGTGGGTCGGTGAGACCGACGTGCCGGAGTTCGACCTCGCGAAGTCGATCGGCGACCGTCTGCTCGAGGACTTCCTCAAGCCGGCCTCCGAGGGCGGCGTCGACGAGATCCACATCGTCTACAACCGCTTCGTCAGCATGCTGACGCAGACCCCTGAGGTCGTGCGTCTCCTGCCGCTCGAGGTCGTCGAGGGCGCGGAGGAGCCGACGGCTCAGGTGCTGCCGCTCTACGAGTTCGAGCCGGATGTCGGCACCGTCCTCGACGCGCTGCTCCCGGTCTACATCGAGAGCCGGATCTTCAACGCGCTCCTGCAGTCCGCGGCCGCCAAGCAGGCCGCGACGCAGAAGGCGATGAAGGCGGCGAGCGACAACGCCGACACGCTCATCCTCAACTACACCCGGCTGGCGAACAACGCCCGCCAGTCCGAGATCACGCAGCAGATCTCCGAGATCGTCGGTGGGGCAGACGCCTTGTCCCACACCAAGAAGTAACGAGAAAGAGAAGGCACATGACTGACACCGCCATCGCGCCGGCAGCCACCGCCGGCTCCGGCGGGGCCGCCGGGCGCATCGCGCGCGTGACGGGCCCCGTCGTCGACATCGAGTTCCCCCACGACTCGATCCCCGAGGTCTACAACGCCTTGAAGACCACGATCACCATCGGTGAGAACAGCACCGAGATCACGCTCGAGGTCGCTCAGCACCTCGGCGACGACCTCGTCCGTGCCATCGCGCTGAAGCCCACCGACGGTCTCGTGCGCGGCCAGGAGGTCCGCGACACCGGTGCGCCGATCTCGGTGCCCGTGGGCGACGTCACCAAGGGCAAGGTCTTCAACGTCACCGGTGAGATCCTCAACGCCGAGCCCGGCGAGACCGTGGAGATCACCGAGCGCTGGCCGATCCACCGCAAGCCCCCGGCGTTCGACCAGCTCGAGTCGAAGACCCAGCTGTTCGAGACCGGCATCAAGGTCATCGACCTGCTGACCCCGTACGTGCAGGGTGGCAAGATCGGCCTCTTCGGTGGTGCGGGCGTCGGCAAGACGGTCCTCATCCAGGAGATGATCCAGCGCGTCGCCCAGGACCACGGTGGTGTGTCGGTGTTCGCCGGTGTCGGCGAGCGCACCCGTGAGGGCAACGACCTCATCCACGAGATGGAGGAGGCGGGCGTCTTCGACAAGACCGCGCTCGTCTTCGGCCAGATGGACGAGCCGCCGGGAACGCGTCTCCGCGTCGCCCTCTCGGCGCTGACCATGGCGGAGTACTTCCGCGATGTGCAGAACCAGGACGTGCTGCTCTTCATCGACAACATCTTCCGCTTCACGCAGGCGGGCTCCGAGGTGTCGACGCTGCTCGGCCGCATGCCCTCCGCGGTGGGCTACCAGCCGAACCTCGCCGACGAGATGGGTCTCCTCCAGGAGCGCATCACCTCGACGCGTGGTCACTCGATCACCTCGCTGCAGGCGATCTACGTGCCCGCCGACGACTACACCGACCCGGCGCCGGCGACCACGTTCGCGCACCTCGACGCCACGACCGAGCTCTCGCGTGAGATCGCGTCGAAGGGTCTGTACCCGGCGGTCGACCCGCTGACCTCGACCAGCCGCATCCTCGACCCCCGCTACCTGGGTGCCGACCACTACCGTGTGGCGACCGCGGTCAAGCAGATCCTTCAGAAGAACAAGGAGCTGCAGGAGATCATCGCGATCCTCGGTGTCGACGAGCTCTCCGAAGAGGACAAGATCACGGTGGCACGCGCCCGCCGCATCCAGCAGTTCCTCTCGCAGAACACCTACATGGCGAAGAAGTTCACGGGCGTCGAGGGCTCGACCGTCCCGCTGAAGGACACCATCGAGTCGTTCGACGCGATCGTCCGCGGTGACTTCGACAACGTGGCCGAGCAGGCGTTCTTCAACGTCGGCCCGATCACCGACGTCGAGGAGAAGTGGGCGAAGATCCAGAAGGAGAACGGCTGAGCATGGCGAACCCGCTTGCCGTCACCGTCGTCGCCGCCGATCGCGAGATCTGGAAGGGCGAGGCCTCGATGGTCGTCGCGAAGACCGTCGAGGGCGAGATCGGCATCCTCGCCGGTCACGAGCCGATGCTCGCGATCCTGGCCTCGGGTGAGGTGCGCGTGAACGCCTCGAGCGGCGAGCGCATCGTGGCCCGAGCGGATGACGGGTTCCTGTCGGTCGAGAACGACACGGTCACCGTGGTCGCCCGCGACGCGGAGCTCATCCGCTAGCTCGTCCCATCGCCGCACGATCGCCGCTCCGCCCTCGGGTGGGGCGGCGATCGTCGTCTGGAGGTCCTCTCATGCTGATCGTGCTCCCACCGTCGGAGACCAAGGTGGACGGGGGAGAGGGGGCGCCCCTCGACCTCGCCCTGCTCTCGTTCCCGCGTCTGACCCGGCCGCGACGGTCGCTGGTCGCAGCGGTGCGGCGCCTTGCCCGCCGACCGGAGGAGATGGCGGCCGCCCTGAAGCTGGGCCCTCGTCTCGCGTTCGAGATCGACCGCAATCGGGCGCTGGCGACCTCCCCGACGATGCCCGCGCTCGGGCGCTACACCGGGGTCCTCTACGACGCTCTCGACGCGGCGTCGCTGCCGAGCGCGGCGCTCGACTTCGCAGCCGGGCACCTCGCGATCCACTCGGCGCTCTTCGGTCTGGTCGGTGCGGCCGATCCGATCCCCGCCTACCGGCTCTCGCATGACTCGAAGCTGGAGCCGACCATCAAGTCGGTCTGGGGTTCGACGATCGCTCGCGAGCTCGGCGAGCGACCCGGGCTCGTCCTCGATCTGCGGTCGGAGGGGTACGTCGCGCTGGGGACCGCGAGCGGCAACGCCGACGCGCACTACCTCCACGTGGTGAGCGAGGGGCCGGACGGCGTCAAGCGCGCCCTCAATCACTTCAACAAGAAGGGCAAGGGGGAGTTCGCACGCGCGCTCCTCACCCAGGGCGAGGACTTCGCCTCGATCCCCGCCCTCCTCGACTGGGCCACGGCCACCGGCTTCCGCCTGACCTCCCGCCCGGACGGCTCCCTGGAGCTCGTCGTCTGAGCGACTGTGCGGCGTGAGGCCCAGGTGCATCGCCGTGTGCGCTCGATCAGCACACCCCTTCTGACCGCATCGCGCGCGAGGTGAGGGCTCCTGCTCTCACGGGCGACCGAGTGCTCACAAGGCGCGCCATCTCAGAGCACATGACGCGCGAAGTGAGCACTCGGTGGCCGCCCGAGGCTTCCCCGGCGGGCGACTGCTCAGCATGTGCGCTTTCCCTGAAGCAGTTCGCGCGAAGAGTGAGCACTCGATGGTCGGCCGTGTCTTCGCCTGCGGGCGGGTGAGTGCGCAGAATGTGCGCGTCTTCGGAGGCACTTCGCGCGAAGAGTGAGCACTCGATGCACTCCGAGGGCGACACCGGCGCGGGTTCGGAGGGGTTACAGGCTGACGGGGGCGGGGCGGCGGCGCGTCGGGGGCCAGCGGAAGGCGATGCCCTCGCCGTCCAGGAGCCACGCCTTCGTGACGTCGCCGTCGCCCTGGGAGTAGCCCGTCAGGCTCCCCGTCGACGACAGCACCCGATGGCACGGCACGAGGAGGGGGACCGGGTTCTGCCCGATCGCCCTCCCGACCGCTCGGCACGCGGCCGGTCGGCCGATGGCCTCGGCGAGAGCGCCGTACGTCGTGTGCCGTCCCCACTCGACGTCGGCGAGCGCGTCGAGCACGGAACGCTGGAAGTCGCTCACGGCCGGGCGCACGGGGAGCTCGAACCGACGCCGGGTGCCCGCGAAGTACGCCTCGATCTGCGCGACGGCCTCGTCGATCAGATCGGACCGGGAGACCGGATGGCCGTCGTGCGGGAGTCGCCCCGCCGTCTCGATGGCGACGCCGGTGATGGCCCGACCGTTGCTCACCACCTCCACCCGCCCGAGCGGCGACTCGAGGACTCCGCGATGCCGCACCTCGGGTGCGCGGGGCGGCCGCGTCCGGGCGGCGCCGGACGCCACCCGGCCGAGGTCTGCCGACGGGAACTCGGGGAACGGGGGCAGCTCGGCGGTCGACATGGCCCGCTCACGCGGCCACGCGGACGAACCCGGCGGCCTCCGCTCCGATCAGCCGTCCCTCGTGCACGACGTGGCCCTCGAGACGCAGCAGCGCGGTCTTCCACACGATCGCGTCCGCATCGACGCCGGTGAGACGCCCGTCGCTCGCCACGACGCGGTGCGTGCCCAGGACGAGCGGCGCGGGATGCGCGGCCACGGCCTGACCGACGGCGCGCGCCGACCCGGGACGCCCGATGAGCTCGGCGAGAGCGGCGTAGGTCGTGAGCTCACCCCATCCGATCTCGGTGACCGCGCTCCACACCGAGCACTGGAACGGCGTGCCCGTGGCCTCGCACGGGAGGGCGAGCGTGCGGGCGTCGCCGGAGAGGTAGGCGTCGAGGACGTCGTGGATCGGCCGGTTGCTCCCGTCGTCGTCGGCCGCGTCGCCGACCCGCCACGGCCTCAGGGCGTGGACGACTCCGTCGTGCGCCCGGACGAGGAGAGGACCGAAGGGTGTGTCGAAGCGACTGGTGCGGGGTGGGATCTGTCGTGTCTGCATGCGGACACCGTAGGGAGGCGGTGATCGGCGGCGGGTCCGCATCCGACATCTGTGGACGGGGAGCCGACGGATGCGATCCTGTGCAGGAATCGTGCCTCGCTAGACTCGAGGTCGTGTCCACACGCCTCTCCAGCTACTTCCTCCGTACGCTCCGCGAAGACCCCTCCGACGCCGAGGTCGCCAGCCACCGCCTCCTGGTGCGCGCCGGCTACATCCGCCGTCAGGCACCGGGGATCTTCGCCTGGCTGCCGCTGGGTCTGCGGGTGAAGGCCCGCATCGAGGCGATCATCCGCGAGGAGATGGCCGCCGCCGGGGCCTTCGAGGTGCACTTCCCGGCGCTCCTGCCGAAGGAGCCCTACGAGGTGACCGGACGATACGAGGAGTACGGCCCGGGGATGTTCCGGTTGAGCGACCGGAAGGACGCCGGATACGTCCTGGCGCCCACCCACGAGGAGGTCTTCACGCTCCTCGTCAAGGACCTCTACTCCAGCTACAAGGACCTCCCGCTCACGATCTTCCAGATCCAGGACAAGTACCGCGACGAGGCGCGTCCGCGCGCGGGCCTCCTGCGCGGCCGCGAGTTCACGATGAAGGACGCCTACTCGTTCGACTCCTCCGACGAGGGTCTCGACGCGTCCTACCAGGCGCAGCGCGACGCGTACGAGCGCATCTTCACGCGGCTCGGCCTGGAGTACGTCATCGTGCAGGCCGACGCCGGTGCGATGGGAGGGTCCAAGAGCGAGGAGTTCCTGCACCCGACCCCCGTGGGCGAGGACACCTTCGTGCGCTCGCCCGGAGGCTACGCCGCGAACGTCGAGGCGTTCACGACGGTGGCGCCCGAGCCCCGGTCGTTCGAGCACCTGACCCCGGCCGAGGTGCTCGACACCCCCGACACCCCCACCATCCAGACGCTGGTCGACCGGGCGAACGAGGCTCACCCGCGGCCCGACGGCAGGGCCTGGACCGCGGCCGACACGCTGAAGAACGTCGTCCTGGCCCTGGTGCACCTCGACGGACGTCGCGAGCTCGTCGTCGTCGGGCTGCCCGGTGACCGCGAGGTCGACATGAAGCGGGCCGAGGTGGCGTTCGCGCCCGCCGAGGTCGAGCCCGCCACCGAGGAGGACTTCGCGAAGCACCCCGGTCTGGTCAAGGGGTACATCGGACCCTGGTCCGCCGCCGGCCCCGTGCTCGGCGAGGAGTCGAGCACCGGCATCCGGTACCTCACCGATCCTCGTGTCGTGTCCGGGTCCGGCTGGATCACCGGCGCGAACGAGCACGGCAGGCACGTGTTCGGCCTCGTGGCGGGCCGTGACTTCACCTCCGACGGCACCGTCGAGGTGGCGGAGGTCAAGGCGGGCGACCCCGCTCCCGACGGCTCCGGCCCGGTGGAGCTCGCTCGCGGCATGGAGATCGGGCACGTCTTCCAGCTCGGCCGCAAGTACGCCGACGCCCTCGGGCTCAAGGTGCTCGACGAGAACGGGAAGCTCGTGACCGTGACCATGGGGTCGTACGGGATCGGCGTCACCCGCATCCTGGCGATCATCGCGGAGCTGAACAACGACGACAAGGGCCTGATCTGGCCCAAGACCGTCGCGCCCTTCGACGTGCACGTCATCGCGACGGGCAAGGAGGAGTCGATCTGGACCGCGGCGGAGGACGTCGTGGCGCAGCTCGAGGCGGCCGGTCTCGACGTGCTCTTCGACGACCGCCCGAAGGTCTCTCCCGGCGTGAAGTTCGGCGACGCCGAGCTGATCGGCGTGCCGACCATCGTGATCGTCGGCCGCGGTGTGGCCGACGGCGTGGTCGAGCTGTGGGATCGGGCCACGGGCGAGCGGACGAGCATCCCGCTCGATCAGGTCGCCGCCGCCATCGGGTAGGCCGGGGCGTCGGATCTCGGGTAGTCTGTCTGTTCGACCGCGGGCATCATCGGCGGTCATCAGATCTGAACAGAGGAGGCCGGGAATGGACATCGACCTCAGCGTCCTGCGGTTGCTGGAGCGCGAGCGCGAGATCCCCTTCGAGGAGCTCGTGTCGATCATCGAACAGGCCATCCTCACGGCGTACCTGAAGCACACGGATCGTCCCACGACCGTGAACGGCGTCGCCGCGGGCCGTGTGCACCTCGACCGCAAGACCGGGCACATCAGCATCTTCGTGCCCGAGTTCGACGAGGACGAGGTGCTGATCGGCGAGGCCGAGGAGAACCCGAGCGACTTCGGTCGCATCGCGGCGTTCGCCGCCAAGCAGGTGATCAACCAGCGGCTCCGCGACATCGCCGACGACCACGTGCTGGGCGAGTTCAAGGGTCGCGAGGGCGACATCGTCGCCGGGATCGTGCAGCAGGGCCCGAACCCGCGCATGGTGCACGTCGACCTCGGCTCGATCGAGGCGATCCTGCCGCCGGAGGAGCAGGTGCCCGGTGAGGAGTACGCGCACGGCTCCCGACTCCGCGTCTACGTGACCAGCGTGACGCGGGGGACCAAGGGGCCGTCCATCACGGTCTCCCGCACGCATCCGTCGCTGGTCCGCAAGCTCTTCGCGCTCGAGGTCCCCGAGATCGCCAGCGGCGTGGTCGAGATCGTGTCGCTGGCCCGCGAGGCGGGTCATCGCACGAAGATGGCCGTACGCGCCAAGGAGCCGGGAGTCAACGCCAAGGGCGCCTGCATCGGCGAGCTCGGTCAGCGCGTCCGCGCGGTGACCGCCGAGCTCGGCAACGAGAAGATCGACATCGTCGACTACTCCGACGACCTCGCCACCTTCGTGGCGAACGCGCTCTCTCCGGCCAAGGTCTCGAGCTCGTTCGTCATCGACGCGTCGACCAAGGCCGTCCGGGCCCTCGTGCCGGACTACCAGCTCTCGCTGGCCATCGGCAAGGAGGGCCAGAACGCCCGGCTCGCCGCCAAGCTGACCGGCGCGAAGATCGACATCCAGCCCGACTCCATCCTCGACGGCGACTGATCCCGGCCGGCCCGATCCGCCGTCGGCGTATCGTCGCTCCCGGCGGGGGCAGGAACATGGAGTAGTATGGAAGCCGTCAGAACGTGCGTCGGATGTCGCGCACGCGCTCCGCGGTCCTCTCTCGTGAGGTTCGTGGCCCGGGATCTGGTGCTCATCCTCGATGAGACGGCCACCCTTCCGGGTCGGGGCGCATGGCTTCATCCCTCACTCGACTGCTTCCACACCGCGATCCAGAGACGAGCCTTCGGGCGCGCGCTCCGCGTGCAGGGCCAGCTCGAGAGCACGAACGCAGAAACCAAGCTGAACGGCAGAGTGTCCACCATGAGTGACGACTGATGAGCGGCTCGAGATGAGTTCCGTCCGTTAACACCGGCTTGCCCTGTCTCGGGTGAGCCTGAGACAGGAGAGAAGTGGCTGCAAAACCACGCGTACATGAAGTCGCCGCCGAGCTCGGCGTCGACAGCAAGGTCGCCCTCGCGACCTTGAAGGAGATGGGTCAGTTCGTCAAGGGCCCGTCCTCGAGCATCGAGCCGCCGGTCGCCCGGCGACTTCGGGAGGCGCTGATCGCCTCCGGTGCCGGAGCCCAAAGCTCCGGTTCCTCGACCGCCGCGCCGGCGAAGCCCGGCGCGCGTCCGGGCGCTCCCACGCCCGGCCCCAAGGCGCCGACGCCCGGTCCGCAGCAGGCCCGCCCGCAGGGCGGCGCCCGTCCGGGCCCCGCCGCGCCCGCCTCGCAGCAGGCCGCCCCGGCGCCCGCCCCGCGTTCGGAGGCGCCTCGCGCCGAGGCTCCCCGTGCCGAGGCGCCGCAGTCCGAGGCCCCGCGCCAGGATGCGCCTCGCCGTGACGGCGATGCCCCGCGTCCGTCGGGTGCGGCGAAGCCGTCGTCCGACGCCCCGCGTCCCGGTGGCCCTCGCCCCGGTGCGCCGCGTCCGGGCAACAACCCGTTCGCGAGCCAGCAGGGCATGCAGCGTCCCGGCGCTCCGCGTCCCGGCAACAACCCGTTCTCCAGCCAGCAGGGCATGCCCCGTCCTGGCGGCGGCGGCGGTGCCGGCGGTGCGATCCCGCGTCCGCCGCGTCCGGGTGCTCCCCGTCCGGGTGCGCCTCGTCCCGGTGCTCCCCGTCCGGGTGCGCCTCGTCCCGGTGCCCCCCGTCCCGGTGGGTTCCAGGGCCGTCCCGGCGGTGCCGGCGGCGGTCGCCCCGGTGGTCCCGGTGCGGGTGCCGGTGCCGGTGGCTTCCAGCGTCCGGCTGGCGGCTTCGCCGGTCGTCCCGGTGGCGGCGGTCGCGGTCGTGGTCCCGGTGGTGGAACCGCCGGTGCGTTCGGTCGCGGTGGCGGCAAGAGCAAGGCACGCAAGTCGAAGCGGACGAAGAGGGCCGAGTTCGAGCTGAGGGCCGCCCCCTCGCTCGGCGGCGTCAGCGTCCCGCGCGGCGACGGCTCGACGGTCATCCGTCTGCGTCGCGGTGCCTCGATCACCGACTTCGCCGACAAGATCGACGCCAGCCCCGGCAACCTGGTGACCGTGCTGTTCCACCTCGGTGAGATGGCCACGGCGACCGAGTCGCTCGACGAGGCCACCTTCGAGGTGCTCGGCGAGGAGCTCGGCTACAAGATCCAGATGGTCTCCCCGGAGGACGAGGACCGCGAGCTGCTCGAGGGCTTCGACATCGATCTCGACCAGGAGCTCGAGGACGAGACCGACGAGGACCTCGAGATCCGTCCGCCGGTCGTCACCGTCATGGGTCACGTCGACCACGGTAAGACGCGCCTGCTCGACGCCATCCGCAACGCGAACGTGGTGGCGGGCGAGGCCGGCGGCATCACCCAGCACATCGGTGCGTACCAGGTGGCCGTCGAGCACGATTCCGTCGAGCGCAAGATCACCTTCATCGACACCCCGGGTCACGAGGCGTTCACCGCCATGCGTGCCCGTGGTGCCCAGGTGACCGACATCGCGATCCTCGTGGTCGCGGCCGACGACGGCATCATGCCGCAGACCATCGAGGCGCTGAACCACGCGCAGGCCGCAGGCCTGCCGATCGTGGTCGCGGTGAACAAGGTCGACAAGCCGGATGCGAACCCCGCGAAGGTCCGTCAGCAGCTCACCGAGTACAACCTGGTGGCCGAGGAGTACGGCGGCGACACCATGTTCGTCGACGTGTCGGCGCGCGAGAACATCGGCATCCAGGACCTCCTGGACGCCGTGCTCCTCACGGCCGACGCAGGGCTCGACCTGCGCGCGAACCCGAACAAGGATGCGCGAGGCGTCGCCATCGAGGCGAAGCTCGACAAGGGCCGCGGCTCGGTCGCGACCGTCCTCATCCAGTCCGGGACGCTGCACGTCGGAGATGCGATCGTCGCCGGCACGGCGTACGGCCGTGTGCGTGCGATGGTCGACGAGAACGGCGAGCCCGTGGCGGAGGCGACCCCGTCGCGTCCGGTGCAGGTGCAGGGTCTGTCGAGCGTCCCGCGCGCCGGTGACACCTTCATCGTCACCGACGAGGACCGCACCGCCCGCCAGATCGCCGAGAAGCGTGAGGCTGCGGAGCGCAACGCGTCGCTGGCCAAGGCCCGCAAGCGGATCTCGCTCGAGGACTTCACCCGTGCTCTCGAGGAGGGCAAGGTCGAGGCGCTCAACCTCATCATCAAGGGCGACGTGTCCGGTGCCGTCGAGGCGCTGGAGGAGTCGCTGCTCAAGATCGAGGTCGACGAGTCGGTCCAGCTGCGGATCATCCACCGCGGTGTGGGTGCCGTCACCGAGTCCGACGTCAACCTGGCGACGGTCGACAACGCGATCATCATCGGGTTCAACGTCCGCCCCGACACGAAGGCGCGCGAGCGCGCCGCCCGTGAGGGTGTCGACATCCGCTTCTACTCGGTCATCTACAACGCGCTCGAGGACATCGAGAACTCGCTCAAGGGCATGCTCAAGCCCGAGTTCGAAGAGGTCCAGTCGGGTGTCGCGGAGATCCGCGAGGTGTTCCGCTCGTCGAAGTGGGGCAACATCGCGGGTGCGATCGTCCGCTCCGGCACGATCACCCGCAACGCCAAGGCTCGCGTCATCCGCGACGGCGTCGTGCTGGCCGACGGACTCGCGATCGAGTCGCTGCGTCGGTTCAAGGACGACGTCACCGAGGTCCGCACGGACTTCGAGTGCGGTATCGGCCTCGGCAAGTACAACGACATCCAGATCGGCGACGAGATCGAGACGATCGAGCTTCGCGAGAAGCCGCGCGTCTAGAGCACGCTCATGAGACGGGCGGTCCCAGCGATGGGGCCGCCCGTTTCGGGTACACGCAAGGAGGCACAGGACATGGTGGACCAGGCACGAGCCAGGAAGATGGCCGACCGCATCAAGGAGATCGTCGCGAAGCGGCTCGACAGGGGGCTGCGTGATCCGCGCCTCGGGTTCGTCACCATCACGGATGTGCGGGTGACCGGCGACCTGCAGCACGCCTCGATCTTCTACACGGTGTACGGCACCGATCAGGAGCGGGCCGACTCGGCCGCCGCCCTCAAGGCGGCGACGGGCATGCTCCGCACCGAGGTCGGTCGCAACATCACCGCGAGGCTGACGCCGTCGCTCGAGTTCATCGCCGATGCGATCCCCGAGAACGCGCAGCACATCGAGGGCCTGCTGGCCGAGGCGCACGCTCGGGACGCCGAGGTGGAGTCGCTCGCGAAGTCGGCGAGCTACGCCGGCGAAGAGGACCCGTACGTGAAGCCGCGTCAGGCCGACGAGGACGACGACGAGGACTGAGCGAGTCCGGGCAGCTGGAACCGTCCGTCGGGGGCCTGCTCGAGCAGGCCGTCGGTGAGGAGTCCATCCAGGGCTCGTCCGAACCGGGCCACGTCGGGGAGGGCGAGCCTGAGCGCCGCCTCCCCGACCGGCGCGTCCGCATCGCGGACCGCGGCGAGCAGGATCCCGCGGGCCTGCCTGTCGGAGCCCTCGTAGCGCTTCTGCACGGGTCGGCGCGCGACCTCGTCCTCGGGGTAACCTCGCCGTCTCCAGGCGCAGACCGTCGCCACCGGACAGGTCTCGCACCGCGGTGAGCGGGCGGTGCAGGTCAGAGCCCCGAGCTCCATCATCCCCGCGTTGAACCGGGTCGAGTCGACGACGTCGGCGGGGAGGAGTGCGTCCATCGCCGCGAGGTCGCGTCGGGCGCTCGGGGCGGCGGCGTCCGGGGCTCCCTCGACCGCGCGGGCGATCACGCGCCGCACGTTCGTGTCGACCACGGGGGCGCGTCGCCCGTAGGCGAACACCGCCACGGCGCGCGCGGTGTAGTCGCCGATGCCGGGGAGCGACAGCAGGTCCTCGACGTCGTCGGGCACGCGCCCGTCGAAGCGCTCGACGATCGCCACCGCGCAGGCGTGCAACCGGAGCGCTCGGCGCGGATAGCCGAGGGACCGCCACATCCGGACGGCCTCGCCGGGTGCATCCGCGGCCAGGTCGCGAGGCTCGGGCCAGCGCTCGAGCCACTCCGCCAGACGGGGGACGACCCGGACCACGGGCGTCTGCTGCAGCATGATCTCCGAGACCAGGGTGCCCCACGGGCTGAAGCCGGGTCGTCGCCAGGGGAGATCGCGGGCCTCGAGGGCGAACCACTCGATCACCGCATCCTGGAGGTCGGTTCGGGCGCTCGGCACCCGACCACTGTACGCATCGCCGCTCGTACACTGGATCCATGGAGCTCGAGACCACTCCCGCCTCGCTGCTGGCCGACGGGCTCGCCGCCGAGATCACCCACAACTACGGTCGCGGACGCATCGCTGTCGCGGTCGACGGGATCGCGGGCACCCGGCCGATCGCCGACGAGCTGGCCCATGCCTTCCGGCGCGACGGGCGCCAGGTGGTCCGCGCGAGCCTCGACGACTTCCGGATGCCCGCCGAGCGCGTGCCGGCCACGGCCGCGGGGGAGTACTTCGATCGCTACGACGTCCCGACGCTTCAGCGGGTGCTGCTCGCGCCCTTCAAGCTGGGGGGCAGCACCGGCTTCCAGCTCCGGGCGTTCGACGCCGAGCGCGACACCGTCGCGGAGTCGGCCTGGACCACCGCCGGCCCCGACGCCTACCTGGTGCTCGATGGGCCGTTCCTGCAGCGTCCCGGCCTGCGCGGGCGGTTCAACGCGACCGTCTACGTCGAGACGCGCTGGGCGGACGTGCCCGAGGTGCTCCGGGGCGCGGACGAGCTCTACCAGGCGGAGGCGGGACCGCGCTTCGGCGCCACGGCGATCGTCGACGCGGCCGATCCGGCGCATCCGCGTCGTGTCTTCGCCGACAGCTGCTGACGGCGGGTGCTCCGCCCACGGGCGCGGACGATGCTCGGCCGTCAGCTGTTAGCGTTGCTCGGGTGATCGCACCCCCGGCGCCGCAGAGCGGCATCCTGCTCGTCGACAAGCCCCAGGGGATCACCAGCCACGATGTCGTCGCTCGCGCCCGGCGTGCCCTCGGAACGCGCAAGGTGGGCCACGCCGGGACGCTCGACCCCATGGCGACGGGGCTCCTCGTCTTGGGCGTCGGCGCGTCGACGCGGCTCCTCACGTACGTCGTAGGGCTCGGCAAGGAGTACCGGGCGACCGTCCGGCTCGGCGCCTCCACGGTGAGCGACGACGCCGACGGCGAGGTCGTCGCCTGGGCGCCGAGCCGGACGGTGTCCGATGCCGCGATCGACGCGGCCTTCGCCGGTCAGGTCGGCGACGTCCAGCAGGTGCCGAGCGCCGTGAGCGCGATCAAGGTCGACGGCCGGCGGGCGTACGCGCGCGTGCGGGCGGGGGAGGACGTGGAGCTCGCGCCGCGCTCGGTGACCATCGAGTCGATCACGCGGACCGCCGAGCCCCGGCGTCTCGTCGTCGACGGACACGACGTGATCGACGTCGACATCGTGGTGCGCTGCTCCTCCGGGACGTACATCCGTGCGATCGCGCGCGACGCGGGGACGTCCCTGGGGGTCGGCGGCCACCTCACGGCGCTCCGGCGGACGGCCATCGGCCCGTTCGCGGTCACGGAGGCGGTCGACGGCGCGAGCCTGCCGGACGAGAGGCCGGAGCTGCTCGGCGCCGCCGCGACCGCGGAACGGCTCTTCCCGGTGGTGCGTCTCGACGCCGTCGGTGCCGTGGCGTTGAGCCAGGGCAAACGGATCCCGGTGGAGCACTCCGACACAGCCGGGCCGGTGGCCGCGATCGCCGAGGACGGGCGTCTCATCGGTCTCGTCCGGGTCGACCGGGGCATCGCGCGCACGCTCGTCAACTTCCCGACCGACGGGGCGGAGGGCTGACGTGGTCGTCTGGTTCAGCATCGCGCAGGTCCTGATCGCCGTGGCAGCGGGCATCCTCTGCGTCGTCCTCGGCCTCCTGCGACGCGTGCCGAGCGACCTCACGATGGGCGCCCTGGCGCTGGTGGAGCTGCTGCTGATCGTGCAGCTCGTCGTGACATTCATCGCGCCCGCGGTCGGCAACCCGCCGAGCGGGGACCCCCTCGAGTTCTACGTGTACCTGGTGTCGGCCATCCTGCTGCCGATCGCCGGCGGCTTCTGGGCGCTCGTCGAGCGGAGTCGGTGGAGCACGGTGGTCATCGGCGCCGTGTGCCTGGCCATCGCGGTCATGGTCTGGCGCATGAACCAGATCTGGCTCGTCCAGGGCGTCTGACCGGCCTCGGCGCACAGGGCGCGGGCCGCCGAGCGGAACGGGCGATGGCCTAGACTCGTATCCGCCATGGCGACCCAGAACCCCGCAGCTCCCGTCGAGAGCACTCCGAAGCAGCGTCGTCCTCGCGCCAGGGGCATCGGCCTGGTGCTCGTCGTCGTGTACGGCATCCTCGCCCTCGCCGCGACCGGGCGCTCGTTCGTCCAGATCGTGCGGGAGTTCGACGACGCGCCCGTCGCGTACTCGCTCTCGGCCCTGGCGGCCGTCGTCTACATCGTGGCCACCATCGCCCTGATCGCGCCCGGACGGGTCTGGTACCGGGTGGCGTGGATCACCATCTCCTTCGAGCTGGTGGGCGTGCTCACGGTCGGCACTCTGAGCCTCACGCATCCCGAGCTCTTCGCCCACGCGTCCGTGTGGTCCTGGTTCGGGATGGGCTACCTGTTCGTGCCCCTGGTGCTGCCCGTGCTCGGGATGCTCTGGCTCTACCGCACGAGGCGGTCGCAGGCATGAAGGTCTTCCGGTCGCTCGAGGAGGTCCCGAGCGGGTTCGGACCGAGCGCCGTCACGATCGGCAAGTTCGACGGCCTCCACCGCGGACATCGAGCCGTCATCGACGAGCTCGTGGGCGTCGCCCGCCGACGCGGTCTGACGAGCGTCGTGGTGACGTTCGACCGCCATCCCCTCGCGCACCTCGATCCCGCCGCCCGTCCGGCGCCCCTGGTGAGCAACGCCCAGCGGCTCGACCTCATCGCCGAGGCCGGGGTCGAGGCGACGCTCCTGCTGCCCTTCGACGCCACGCTCGCCGCGATGAGCCCGGAGGAGTTCGCCGCCCGGGTCCTCCGCGACGTCTGCGGAGCCCAGTTCGTCATGGTCGGCGAGGACTTCCGCTTCGGGGCGAAGGGCGCGGGGTCCATCGACACGCTGCGGAGCCTGGCCCCGGCACTCGGCTTCGAGGTCGACGTCGTCGCCGACGTGCGGCCGGAGGGCGACCGAAAGGTGTCGTCGACCTGGATCCGCGAGCTGCTCGCCGAGGGCGACGTGGAGGGCGCGACGGAGCTGCTCGGGCGGGCCCCCTCGGTGCGCGGCGTGGTCGTGCACGGGGCCGCCCGCGGACGCGAGCTCGGCTACCCGACGGCGAACCTCTCCCCGGACTGCGAGGGGCTGATCCCCGACGACGGCGTCTACGCCGGCACGCTCACCGACGGCGACCGGGTGTACCCGGCCGCGATCTCCGTGGGCAGCAACCCGACCTTCGAGGGCGTGCCTCCCAAGCAGGTGGAGGCCTACGTGCTCGACCGCGAGCTCGACCTGTACGACCATCTCGTCGAGGTCGCCTTCCTGCACCGCGTGCGCGGTCAGGTGCGCTTCACGGGGGTCGAGCCGCTCATCGCGCAGATGGACGACGACGTCCGGCGCATCCGCGAGATGCTCTCGTGACGCCCGCCGCGTGAGCGAGACGGCTCGCCGCCGGGCCGGCGGGGTGCTGGCGCTCGTCGGCATCGTGGTCCTCGCGTTGAACCTCCGCACCTCGGTGGCCGCCCTGTCGCCGGTCGTCGACGAGGTGGGCGCCGACATCCCGCTCAGCGCGGCCGGCCTCGGCATCCTGGGGATGCTGCCGCCGCTCTGCTTCGCCGCGTTCGGTCTGCTGACCCCGCCGCTCCAGCGACGCTTGGGCATCGAGGCGCTGCTCGTCGTGGCCCTGGCCGCCATAGGCCTGGGCGACGTCGTCCGGGGACTCGCGACGTCGTACCCCGTGCTCCTGCTGGGCAGCGTGATCACGTTCGCCGGGATGGGGGTCGCCAACGTCCTGCTACCGCCGCTGACCAAGAAGTACTTCCCGGAGCGCATCGGGCTGATGACGAGCGTCTACGCCACCGCCCTCGCGATCGGGGCGACGGTGCCGCCGCTCGTCGCCGTGCCGGTGGCGGATGCCGCGGGCTGGCGGTTCGAGTTGAGCATCTGGGGCGTGCTCGCCGTCGCGACGATGATCCCCTGGATCCTCCTGCTCGTCCGCGAGGGCCGGCGGGCGCGCGCGACGGATCCGGAGGCGGACGTCCCCGAGCGCGCCTGGAACGGACGGGTCCACCGATCGGTCGTGGCGTGGTCGCTGCTGGCGATGTTCGCGGCCACCGGCTTCAACGCGTACGCGATGTTCGCGTGGATGCCCGAGGTGCTGACGGACGTCGCCGGTGTCACCGACCAGCAGGCGGGCGCTCTGCTGTCGCTCTTCGCCGTGATGGGACTGCCCGCGGCGCTGCTGGTCCCCGTCCTGGCGGCGCGGATGCGCTCCGTGCTCCCTCTCATCCTGACGGGGTCCGGGTTCTACGTCGCCGGATACCTGGGGCTGCTGCTCGCCCCGTCCTCCGCCATCTGGCTGTGGGTCGCGCTCATCGGCCTCGGTCCGCTGCTCTTCCCGCTGTCGCTCGCGCTCATCTCGCTGCGGACGAGGACCCACGAGGGCGCCGTCGCGTTGAGCGCGTTCGTGCAGGGAGGCGGGTACGCGCTGAGCGCGCTCGGCCCCCTGCTGGTCGGCGTGCTCCACGAGGCCACGGGCGCGTGGACCGTCCCCCTCGTCGTGCTGGGTGCGGTCGGGGCGTCCTCGGCGATCGTCGGCGTCGTGGTCTCGCGCCCGGTCCTCCTGGAGGACGAGCGACGACGCTGAGGCGAGCGGGTCCGGGCGGTCGGGGCTAGCGTGTGAGGGACATGACGACTCGACGCGCGCTGGTGACCGGCGCATCCGGATACGTGGGCGGCAGGCTCGTGCCTCGACTGCTCGAGGCGGGGTTCACCGTGCGGGTGCTGGTGCGGAACCCCCAGAAGCTCCGAGACGTGCCGTGGGCCGATGAGGTCGAGGTGGCCGTCGGCGACCTCGGGGATCGCGACGCCGTCGCGCAGGCCGTCGCCGACGTCGACGTGCTCTACTACCTGGTGCACTCGATGGGCTCGGGCGGCGACTTCGAGCAGGCCGAGGAGGACGCGGCCCGTGGCGTCGCCGAGGCCGCGGAGTCCGCGGGCGTGGGCCGCATCGTGTACCTGGGCGGCCTGCACCCGGACGGCGAGGAGCTGAGCCCGCACCTGCGCTCCCGGACCCGGGTGGGTGAGGTGCTCCTCGCCTCCGGCGTCCCGACGGCGGCGCTCCAGGCCGGGGTCATCATCGGATCCGGGTCGACGTCGTTCGAGATGATCCGCCACCTCACCGAGGTTCTCCCGTACATGCCCGCGCCCCGCTGGGTGCGCAACCGCATCCAGCCCATCGCGATCCGCGACGTGCTCTACTACCTCGTGGCGGCGGCGGACCTGCCGCCGGAGGTGAACCGCACCTTCGACATCGGCGGCCCGGATGTGCTGCGGTACGGCCAGATGATGAACGGGTACGCGCTCGAAGCGGGACTCCACCAGCGTCCGATCGCTTCGCTCCCCGTCTTCACGCCCTGGCTCGCCTCGCAGTGGGTTAACCTCGTCACGCCCATCCCGCGGTCGCTCGCGGTGCCCATCATCGCCAGCCTGCAGTACGAGTGCGTCGCCCGGGAGCACGACATCGCCCGCTGGATCCCGGATCCGGAAGAGGGACTCTCGCCGTACCGCCTGGCCGTGCGCCGAGCGCTGCAGAAGACCCGCGACGGCGAGGTCGAGACGAGCTGGCAGGACTCCGACGTGCAGGGCGCGCCGGCCGATCCGCTGCCGAGCGATCCCGACTGGGCCGGCCACACGGTCTACACCGACGTGAAGGACCGGACGACCGACGCCTCCCCGGAGGCCGTCTGGACCGTCGTGGAGGGCATCGGTGGTGAGAACGGCTGGTACTCCTTCCCGCTGGCCTGGGCGCTGCGGGGCTGGATGGACAAGGTCGTGGGCGGTGTCGGGCTCCGGCGCGGCCGACGGGATCCGCGCAGGCTCGCCATCGGCGACGCCCTCGACTTCTGGCGCGTCGAGGAGATCGACCGGCCCCGGTCGCTGCGGCTCCGCGCCGAGATGCGTGTGCCGGGCCGGGCCTGGCTCGAGATGAGCGTCGAGCCGACGGGCACGGGATCGCGATACCACCAGCGCGCCGTCTTCTTCCCGAAGGGACTCGGCGGTCGCCTGTACTGGTTCGCGATCCTGCCCTTCCACGGCATCATCTTCAACGGCATGGCCAACCGCATCACGGAGTCCGCCCTGGCCGCGGATCGCGAGACGGCCGCTTTGCATCGGGGCGACGAGCCCGAGAGGATGGAGAGCACCCCCACCGGACCCGCCCGAAGAGGAGGCACCCGATGACCGAGAAGCCCACCATCGTCTTCGCCGGAGACAGCCTCACGGAGGGTGGTCGCTGGCAGGAGTGGTTCCCCGACGTCGAGGCGGTGAACCTCGGCCGGGGCGGCGACACCACGGAGGGGCTCATCGAGCGCCTCGACGAGGTCACCGCGCTCGACCCCGACACGGTCGTGCTCCTCATCGGCACCAACGACGTGGCCAACCGGCGCGCCGTCGAGCAGGTGGTGCGGAACATCGAGACGATCCTCGTGATGCTCCGTCAGGCCCTTCCGGATGCGCGCATCCTGGTGCAGTCGGTCCTCCCGCGCGGCGCGGAGTACGCCGAGTTCCTCCGCGAGATCAACCGCCACGTCTGGCAGTTCGCCGCCACCGTGAAGGCGCACTACCTCGACCTCTGGCCCGTGATGGCCCTCGAGGACGGCAGCCTGAACGACGCCTACACCGACGACGGGCTGCACCTCAACGAGGCGGGGTACGAGGCGTGGCTCACCGAGCTCGTCCCGGGCGTCGAACGGGTCCGCGACCTCCCGCCGTCGAGCCGGCCCATCCGGCTGCCGGAGCTCGGCGAGCTCTCCTAGCCCCCTGGCGTCTCAGAGGCGCGCGATCAGCCTCTCGAAGAACGCGATGCCCGTCAGGTAGGCGCCGACGTGGATGCGCTCGTCCTTCGCGTGGAGGGCGGCTCGCTCCTCGGCGGTCATGTGGAAGGGGCTGAACCGGTACACGGTGGGGGAGAGGTGCGAGAACTGCCTCGAGTCGGTGGCGCCGGTCTGCACGTACGGCACCACCACCGCGTCGGGGTAGACCGCGGTGATGGTCTCGGCGACCAGGTCCCATCCCGGTCCGTCCATCGCGGAGACCGCCGAGGGGCGGGCGGCCTGGAGCACCCTGATCGTCACCCCGTCGTCGGCGATGACCCGCTTCAGCCTGCGGACGGTGCGTGCAGTGTCGGAGTCGATGGCCACGCGCGCGTTCACCACCGCGGTCGCCGACTCGGCGAGCGCGTTCTGTGCGTGGCCCGCGGAGAGCATCGTCGCGACGGCCGTGGTGCGCAGGAGGGCGCTCGTCTCGACGCCGATCCTCGTCAGCAGCTGGAGCAGCAGGGGACGGAAGAGCCTCGGGCGGGAGAGCACGAACCGGACGATCCCCCGAGCGTGGGGCGCGATCGTTCGCAGCATCCGCTCGATCGGCGGATTGAGCGTCGCGGGGAACGGATGCGCGTTCATCCGCACGATCGCCCGCGCGAGTCGCGACGTCGCCGTCTCGCGCGGCGGCGTGGAGGCGTGGCCACCCTGCTGCTCCACACGCAGCTCGATCATCGTGGTGGTCTTCTCGCTGACCCCCACGACCGCGAGGGGACGGTCGACCGTCGGGAAGACCCCGTCGACCACGGCGCCGCCCTCGTCGAGGACGAGCCCGATGCGCACCCCTCGTGCCTCGAGGAGCCGAGCGGCCTCGCGGGCGCCGGTCCCGTTCGTCTCCTCGTCGTGTCCGAACAGGAGGTAGACGTCGTGCGCGGGGACGAAGCCCGTCTCGGCGAGCGCCTCGGCGCCCTCGAGGATTGCGGCCACGGAGTCCTTGTCGTCGAGCGCGCCCCGACCCCACAGCTCCTGCTGGGCGCCGTCGCCCACGAGCTCGGCGGCGAACGGCGGATGCGTCCACCCCTCGTCGGGCGCGGCGACCACGTCGTAGTGGGCCATGAGCACGGTCGCGGGGCCCTCGGCGGCTCCCGGCCAGCGGTAGAGCAGCGTGTGCTCGAGGACGAGCTCCCGCTCCGCCGCGGCGTGGAGCGCGGGGTAGAGCGCCTGGACGGTGGACCGGAACGAGGCGAACGCGTCGGTGTCGAGATCGGACACGTCCGGTCTCGAGACGGTGGGGATGCGGAGGAGCTCGCGGAGTCGCCCGACCGCGTCGTCGGGTGCGGTCACCCGAGGCGCCGAGGAGAAGGCGACAGGGTCACTTGAGGCGGGCCTTGAGCGCGGCGACCGGGTCGCTCGCGCCGAGCACGCCCGGTCCGAAGCGGAGCATCGTGATGGTCTGGGCGACCGGTCCGCTGCCCGCGCTCAGCCGGGTGGCGACCGTGGCGCGCTCCCACAGCAGGATGCACTCCTGCGCGAGCTGGACCGTCAGCCCCAGGGGCTGCGTGTTGCCCGAACGGACGTCGGGCAGCGAGTAGCCGCCCAGCGACGCGAGGATGGCGTACACGTCGGAGATGTCGCGCTGGGGGAGCGGAACGGCCCCCTGGCCGGCGAACACGGTGACGAACAGGCGGGCCGCAAGCTCTTCCGGGTCTGCCGTCCAGAGGCCTTGCGGCCCGGCATACGGAGAGGTGCCGGGGACCGAGGGGATGCTCATGCCATCACCATATCGAGGGGCACGTAGGATTGGCGAGAGATGAGCACCAGGCAGACCACCCCCGCCTTCACCCGGCCCGCGTTGGCCCCGGGACTCCTCGGCGCGGTCGTGCTGATGGCCTTCGTCGCCGTAGTCGACTCCGACTGGTTCACGCTGGGCCGCTACCTCGTGAGCATCCTCGCGCTCATCATGTGCGTCTTCGCCCTCCAGGCCCGCCAGTGGTGGTGGCTGCTCGGGCTCGTGCCGATCGCCGTGGTGTGGAACCCCGTGCTCCCGATCGACCTCGACACGCTCGTCTTCCAGGCGCTGCACATCGCGGCCGCGGCCGTGTTCGTGGCCAGCGGGATCCTCATCAAGGTGCCACGGCCCGCCGAGAGGCGCTGAGCGTCCGACTGCCGTAGAATCGACTCCGACGGATCCAGTCGATCTTTCGCGCCGACCACGTCTCGTGCTCGCTCGGCCCCGGCTCCCGTCACTCAGCGGCCGATCGTACGACCCTCGCGATCCGGCAGCTCTCCCGTCCCCGTGTCGATCGGGGACGACGCCACACCTCCACAGGAGAACGATGTCAAGGTCCGGCGGACGCCGTACGAAGAGCCCAGACAACACGGGCCTCATCCCGATCCTCGCGCGCCGCGTGCGCGAGGTCGAGGCGGCGGCCGGCCGCGGGAAGGTCTCGCCGTCCAACCGCACGAAGTTCCTCGTGGTGGCCCTGCTCATGCGCGAGGAGCGGGCCTCGATCAAGTCCGACGAGACGCTGAGCGAGGCCGATCGCGCCGAGCAGCTCAAGCGCCTCGACGGGATCGCCTCGATCCTCGCGCGCACCGCCGCCCGCGACACCTCCCTCATCGCACTGCTCGAGAACGACGCCGCGGTCTCGCCCGCCGCGCGGAGCCTCCGGCGCGAGTACCTCCTCGACGCCGGTCACGACGTGCCCGAGGAGGAGCCCGCGCCCCAGCTCACCGAGGCGGCGACCGTGGTCCCGCCGGAGCTGGCCGAGCGTCAGGTCGTCCCGTCCTCCGTCAAGGCCCGGCGCCTGGCGA
Source organism: Cnuibacter physcomitrellae (assembly GCF_014640535.1). Classification (NCBI taxonomy): domain Bacteria; kingdom Bacillati; phylum Actinomycetota; class Actinomycetes; order Micrococcales; family Microbacteriaceae; genus Cnuibacter; species Cnuibacter physcomitrellae. Next base: position 684,975 of record NZ_BMHD01000001.1, on the reverse strand, counting down.
ACCCGTTCCTCGCGCCGGACCTCACCCCGGCTCGCCCGCATGCCGTCGGGCGTCTCGCCAACTGGGAGCTGCTCGGCCCGCTCTACCGCGCGTTCGAGTACGGCGCCGGCGGCCAGGCCGCGAGCATGGAGCTGCCCGAGGCGCCGCGCATCGACCGGCTCTCGCCGAACGGCCACGAGCTCATGAAGCATCAGGCCCGCTTCCTCATGAGCGTGCAGGAGGGGCACCGGACGTTCCTGCTCGCCGACGAGCCCGGCCTGGGGAAGACCGCGCAGTCGCTCCTCGCCGCCTCCGTCGCGGATGCATACCCGCTGCTGGCCGTGGTGCCGAACGTCGTGAAGATGAACTGGGCACGCGAGGTCGAGATCTGGACGCCGCAGCGCCGCGCCACCGTCGTCCACGGCGACGGGGAGAACCTCGACGCGTTCGCCGACGTCGTCGTCGTCAACTACGAGGTGCTCGACCGGCACCTGTCGTGGCTCGGCTCCCTCGGCTTCAAGGGCATGGTGATCGACGAGGCCCACTTCATCAAGAACCTCAACTCGCTGCGGTCCCGCAACGTGCTGGCCCTGGCCGACCGCATCCGCCGCACGGCCCCCGGCGGCGACCCGCTGATGGTGGCCCTGACCGGGACCCCGCTCATCAACGACGTCGACGACTTCCGGGCGATCTGGCAGTTCCTCGGCTGGATCGAGGGCGACAAGCCCGCCGCTCCGCTCATGGACCGGCTCGAGGAGACCGGTCTCACGCCCGCCGACCACGGCTTCTTCCCGGCCGCGCGCGAGGCCGTGATCGACCTCGGCATCGTCCGCCGGCGGAAGATCGACGTCGCCGCCGACCTCCCGTCGAAGCGGATCGTCGACCTGCCGGTCGAGCTCGACGACGACTTCGGCCGCTCCATCCGGGAGGCCGAGCGCGAGCTGGCGGCCCGACTGGTCGTGCGCTACCGCCGGCTCGTGTCGGCGCGGGCCGCGTCGCGCGACGAGGAGATCGGGGAGGCGCCCGACGACGACCTCATGCGTCTCGTCGCCCGCCAGGAGCTGGAGGACACCTCCGGCACAGAGACCGGCCTCAACGTCTTCACGATGGTCCGCCAGATCGGTACCGCGAAGGCGCCGCTGGCCGCGGACTACGCCGCACAGCTGGCCCGCTCCGTGGGCAAGGTGGTGTTCTTCGCCAAGCACATCGACGTGATGGACGCGGCGGAGGAGATCTTCGCCAAGCGCGACCTGAAGACCGTGTCGATCCGAGGCGACCAGAGCGCGGCCCTGCGGCAGCGCGAGATCGACGCGTTCAACGAGGACCCGGAGGTGTCGGTGGCGGTCTGCTCGCTCACCGCTGCGGGCGTGGGCCTCAACCTGCAGGCGGCGTCGAACGTCGTCCTCGCCGAGCTGTCCTGGACGGCGGCCGAGCAGACCCAGGCGATCGACCGGGTGCACCGCATCGGCCAGGAGGAGCCCGTCACCGCGTGGCGCATCGTCGCCGCCCAGACGATCGACACCCGCATCGCGGAGCTCATCGACAGCAAGCAGGGGCTCGCCGCCCGTGCCCTCGACGGCTCCGACGTCGCCGTCTCCTCCGGCGACTCCGTCCAGCTCGACGCCCTCGTCTCCCTCCTCCGCGACGCCCTCGGCTGAGGGGCGCGCCCGTTCGTGCGCCGCCGCCCCTGCGGCGCACGGCCGGGACCTGTCTAGGCGCCCGAGCTTCGCCCCGGAGACGCGGAAGCGACGTCCACGCCGCCGCTTCCGCTTGCCGTGCATGAGGCACCGCACATCCTCCGCTCGCGGATGTGACACTCGTGGTGGGCTCGCGGCGCGTCAGGTCGCCAGGAGTGTCAGATCGGCAGCGGTGGGGTGCGTGTCCGGTCCGGCCGCCCGAGCGACAAGTCCGCTGTTTCGGGGAGCATGTTCCGCGAGCCGTTCGCGCGTGGGCGCGGGTTGCGCCCGCTCAGCGTTGCGTCGGGACCTCCGGCGCCTTCAGGACGCGCGGCGCGGGCGGAACCCGCGCCGCCAGTCGCTCCCTGCGAAGCTCGGCCCGGAGCGCGGGCCCCTGCGCGTCGGATCTGACACTCGTGGTGGGCTCGCGCCGCCTGAGGCCGCCACGAGTGTCAGATCCGCGATCGCGGGAAGAGTGTCTGGGAGCCGCCAGCGCGTGGTTGCGGGTTGCGCCCGCTCAGCGTTGCGTCGGGGCCTCAGGCGCCTTCAGGACGCGCGGCGCGGGCGCAACCCGCACCGTCGGTCCCTCCCCGCGCGGTTCCGGGCCCCTGCGCGTCGGATCTGACACCCGTGGGGGTTCGCGGCGCGCGTGAGGTCGCCACGAGTGTCAGATCAGCGATCGCGGGAAGAGCGTCCGGGGAGCCGCCAGCGCGTGGGTGCGGGTTGCGCCCGCGCAGCGTCGTGTCGAGGCCCACGAGAGCCTTCAGGACGCGCGGTGCAGGCGCAACCCGCACCCGTCGGTCGCTCCCCGCGAAGTTCGGCCCGGAGCGCGGGCGCCTGCGCGTCGGATCTGACACTCGTGGGGGGCTCGCGCCGGCTCAGGCCGCCACGAGTGTCAGATCCGCGCGCCGGTGGGCTCAGGCCGAGGGCAGGACGACGTCGAGCATCCAGGCGTACTCGAAGGCGACCTCGCGCCAGCGCTCGTAGCGGCCGCTGACGCCGCCGTGGCCGGCGGACATCTCCGTCTTCAGCAGCACCGGGGCACCCACCGTGCGCAGCCGCGCGGTCCACTTGGCCGGCTCGACGTAGAGCACGCGGGTGTCGTTGAGGCTCGTCGTGGCGAGGATGCGCGGATAGGGCAGATCGGCGACGTTCTCGTACGGCGTGTACGACTTCATGTACGCGTAGACCTCGGGGTCGTGCAGCGGATCGCCCCACTCATCCCACTCGATCACCGTGAGAGGCAGCGACGGGTCGAGGATCGAGGTGAGCGCGTCGACGAACGGCACCTGAGCGAGGATGCCCGCGAACAGCTCGGGCGCGAGGTTGGCGACGGCTCCCATGAGCAGACCGCCCGCGCTGCCGCCCTGCGCGACCAGCCGATCGGATGCGGTCACGCCGACGTCGACGAGGTGCTCCGCCACCGAGACGAAGTCGGTGAACGTGGTGCGCTTGGTGAGCGTCTTGCCGTGCTCGTACCACTCGCGCCCCATCTCCCCGCCGCCGCGGACATGTGCGATCGCGAAGGCGACGCCGCGATCGAGGAGCGAGAGCCGGGCGACCGAGAAGGAGGGGTCGATGCTGGCCTCGTACGACCCGTATCCGTAGAGCACGAGCGGCGCAGGACCCGCGCCGAGCACGCCCTTGCGCGCCACGACCGACACGGGGACCGAGACGCCGTCGGCGGCGGTGGCCCACATCCGGCTCTGCTCGTAGGCCTGCGGGTCGAAGTCGCCCAGCACGGGCTGCTGCTTGAGGAGGGTCGACACCCCGGTGGTGACGTCGTAGTCGAAGACCGACGGCGGCGTGACGAACGACGTGTAGCCGTAGCGCACCGTCGGCTGCTCCCACTCCGGGTTGCTCGAGGTGCCGACGGAGAAGAGCTCCTCGTCGAACGTCAGCTCGAGGAGCGCCCCCGAGTCGATCGACTCGGCGAGCGCGGGGAGGGGCAGCACGGCGATCCGGGTGAGCCCCTCCCGCCGGTAGTCGACCGTGAGGAAGCGGGCGAACGCGGAGACCTCCTCGAGCCGGCGGCCCGGCTGATGGGCCAGGACGACGCGCTGGTGCGCGGGATCGGCAGGGCGCTCGGGGTCGACCTCGAGCAGCTCGAAGTCGACGGCCCCGCGGTTGTGCAGCACGAGGAGGCGGTCGTGGCCACCGACGACGGCGTGCTCGACCGTGTACTCGACCCCGATCTCCCGCGGCCAGACCACCTGGAAGCCCGCATCCGGGTTCCGCGTGTCGAGCAGCCGGACCTCGCTGGTGATCTTCGACCCGACGACGATCTCCACGTAGCGCTTCGAGCGGGTGACGCCCACGCCGACCCAGTACCGCTCGTCGGGCTCGGTGAACACCAGCTCGTCGTCCTCACCCGACGTGCCGACCGCGTGCCGCCAGATCGTGTCGGGACGCCAGGCGTCGTCGACGGTCGGGTAGTAGACGGCGTCGCCCTCGGGGGAGAAGACCGCTCCCGCGAAGGTGCCCGGCACGGTGTCCGGCAGATCCTGCCCGGTCTCGAGGTCGCGGATGCGCAGCGTGTAGCGCTCGTCGCCGACCGTGTCGGCCGCCCACACCAGCCGCGTCCCGTCGGGGGAGACGTCGAAGCTCCCGAGCGAGTAGAACTCGGCACCCTCGGCCTCGACGTTGTCGTCGAGAAGCACCTGCTCGCCGGGAAGGCCGGATCCGTCGGCGATCGACGGAGGAGTCCAGTCGTCCTCGGATGAGAGAGGTGCCCGGCAATGGATCCCGTACTGGGCACCCTCGACGGTGCGCGTGTAGTACCACCACCCGCCCTCGCGGACGGGGACCGAGAGATCGGTCTCCTTCGTGCGCGACCGGATCTCCTCGAAGATCTCGCCGCGCAGCGTCTCCAGATGGGCCGTCTGAGCGTCCGTGTAGGCGTTCTCGGCCTCGAGGTAGGCGATGACGTCGGGATCGTCCTTGTCGCGAAGCCACTCGTAGTCGTCGACGACCTCGTCGCCGTGGTGGATGCGGGTGACGGGCCGGCGGTCGGCGACGGGCGGTTCGACGGTCATGGCTTCAGCGTAGACGCCGCCATGGCCTTAGCATGAGGTTGCCCGTCGGTGAACGACGGGTGAACGACGAGCCGGCAGGAGAACCATGGATCCCTGGGTCATCGTCGTCCTCGTGATCGCGCTCGCACTCGTCTTCGACTTCACGAACGGGTTCCACGACACCGCGAACGCGATGGCGACACCCATCGCGACAGGGGCTCTCAAGCCGAAGATGGCGGTGCTCATCGCGGCCTGCCTCAACCTCGTGGGCGCCTTCCTCAGCACCGAGGTGGCGAAGACCATCTCCGGCGGCATCATCCGCGAGGGCTCAGGCGGAGTGCTGATCTCACCCGAGCTGATCTTCGCCGGGCTGGTGGGCGCCATCCTGTGGAACCTCGTGACGTGGCTGTTCGGTCTGCCGTCGAGCTCCTCCCACGCGCTGTTCGGCGGCCTGATCGGGGCCGCCGTCGTCGGAGCCGGGTTCGGCGTCGTCGACTACGGCGTCCTCGTCGGCAAGGTCGTGCTCCCCGCGCTCGTCGCCCCGCTCGTCGCGGGCGTGGTCGCCTTCGTCGCGACCCGCCTGGCCTACGCCATCACGAACGTGCCGAAGGATACCGGCGGTGGCATCCGCGGCCGGTTCCGCTACGGCCAGATCTTCTCCTCGTCCCTGGTCGCTCTCGCCCACGGCACGAACGACGCCCAGAAGACGATGGGCGTCATCACCCTCGTCCTCATCGCTGCAGGCCTTCAGGATGCGGGCAGCGGCCCTGAGCTCTGGGTGGTCGTCTCCTGCGCCTTCGCCATCGCGATCGGCACCTACTCGGGCGGATGGCGGATCATCCGGACGGTCGGGTCCGGCTTCACGAACGTCAAGCCGCCTCAGGGCTTCGCGGCCGAGACGAGCACCGCGGCGACCATCCTCGCCTCGAGCCACCTCGGATTCGCCCTGTCGACCACCCAGGTCGCCTCGGGCTCGGTGATCGGCTCCGGCCTCGGACGCAAGGGCGCGTCGGTGCGATGGGGCACCGCGGGCCGGGTCGCCCTCGGCTGGGTGCTCACCCTGCCCGCGTCGGCCCTGGTCGGTGCGCTCGCCGCCTTCGTCGCCGGCCTCGGACCCGTGGGGATCATCATCGACCTGGTGGTGGGAGGCCTCGTGGTCGTCGTGATCCTCCTCCGCTCGCGGAAGAACGAGGTGACCAGCGCCAACGCGGTCAGCGAGGTCAGTGCGGCCGGAGAGGTCGTGCGCACGCCCAAGGCCACGAAGCGGCGCCGGAAGGCGGCCAGCACGCAGGGAGGGGCGTCATGAGCATCGACTGGGCCGCGTTCCTGATCGTCGCCGTGACGTCGCTCGTGGCGACGGCGGTGCTGGTCAGCCTGTACTCCCTGGGAGTCCGGCTGCTCGGCTCCCGGCGCTCCGAGGACGACGGCGCCGGCACCGGCGAGGCCGAGGCGGCACGCCCCGCGATCGCCACCGTCGGGGCGATCACCTGCTTCGCGCTCTGCGCCGTCGCGGTCCTCTTCGGCATCTACCTGATCGTGCCCTTCCTGCACGGCTGACACCGCGCTCACTACCGGCGGTCAGCGGGCGCTCGTAGCATGGGGGCATGGCCGTGGAGACCGCACCCGCCCCCGTCGTCCCCGCCCTGCGCGGCGCCTTCGACCGGGGGGTGACCCGGCCGCTGTCCTGGCGCATCCGTCAGCTGGAGGGGCTGCGCAGGCTGCTGCTCGAGGCCGGCACCGAGCTCGAGGACGCCCTGTTCAGCGACCTCGGCAAGAACCCCGCGGAGTCGCAGCTCACCGAGATCGGACTCGTCGTCGCGGAGGTCGAGCATACCCTCAAGCACCTGCGGTCGTGGCTGCGGCCGAGCAGGGTGCGGGTTCCGCTGTCGCTCGCGCCCGCCTCGGCGCAGACCATGCTGGAGCCTCTCGGGGTCGTGCTCGTCATCGGCCCGTGGAACTACCCGGTGCAGCTCGTGCTCGCGCCGCTCGTGGGCGCCCTCGCGGCGGGAGACGCGGTCGTGCTGAAGCCGAGCGAGCTCGCTCCGGCGACGAGCGCGGCGATCGCGCGGCTCGTCCCCGCGTACCTCGACGACCGGGCGGTCGCCGTCGTGGAGGGCGGCGTGGAGGAGACTACGACGCTCCTCGCCGAGCGGTTCGACCACATCCTCTACACCGGCAACGGCACGGTCGGGCGGATCGTGATGGAAGCGGCGGCGAAGCACCTCACGCCGGTCACCCTCGAGCTCGGCGGGAAGTCGCCCGTGTACGTCGACGACACCGTCGACCTCGCCTCGGCCGCGCGGCGGATCGCCTGGGGCAAGTTCCTGAACGCGGGCCAGACCTGCGTGGCGCCCGACTACCTCATGGCCCCGCACGACGTCGCCGAGCGGATCGTGCCGCACCTGGCCGAGGCGATCGCCGAGCTCTACGACGGCGACCCGCGGACGTCGTCGAGCTACGGGCGGATCATCAACGACAAGCAGTTCGCGCGGCTCACCGGGCTCCTCGACGGCCAGGAGGTCGCCGTGGGCGGGCGGTTCGACGCCCGGACCCGCTACCTCGCGCCGACCGTCCTCACCGGCGTCGAGCCCGACTCGCCCGTCATGTCCCAAGAGATCTTCGGGCCGATCCTGCCGGTGCTCGCCGTCGACGGAGCAGACGACGCGATCGCCCGCATCACCGCCGGCGAGAAGCCGTTGGCGCTCTACCTGTTCACCTCCGACCGGGAGACCGAGCGCGCGTTCCTCACCAGGACGTCGTCGGGCGCCGTCGGGGTGAACGTCCCGGTCGCGCACCTGTCGGTGCCCGGCCTCCCCTTCGGCGGGGTCGGCGGGAGCGGCATGGGCCAGTACCACGGCATCTCGAGCATCGAGACGTTCAGTCATCGGAAGGCCGTGCTGACGAAGCGGCTCGCCCCCGACACGCTCGGCCTCGTCTACCCGCCCTACACCCCCGCGAAGGACGGGTTCATCCGCGGCCTCCTCCGTCGGCTCGGCTAGGGTCGACAGCGGCGCCACGAGCGCCGTCACCATCGAGCAACGGAGCAGACGTGACACCCTCACACCGCATCGAGACCGACAGCCTAGGCAGCGTGGAGATCCCCGCCGAGGCGTACTGGGGCGTGCACACGGCCCGCGCCCTGGAGAACTTCCCGATCTCCCGGCGGCCCATCTCGGTCTACCCCGACCTGGTGGACGCCCTGGTGATCGTGAAGCAGGCCGCGGCGCGTGCCAACCGCGACATCGGCGTCCTCGATCCCCAGAAGGCCGCGTGGATCGAGGAGGCCTGCGAACGCATCCGCGCGGGAGAGCACCACGACCAGTTCGTCGTCGGCGTGATCCAGGGCGGCGCGGGCACCTCGACGAACATGAATACCAACGAGGTGGTGGCGAACGTCGCGCTCGAGCAGCACGGCTTCGCGAAGGGCAGCTACGACGTGCTGCATCCCCTCGACGACGTCAACCGCAGCCAGAGCACCAACGACACCTACCCCACCGCGGTGAAGCTGGCGCTCTGCTTCTCGATCGAGCGCCTGCTGGCGGAGCACTCGAAGCTGCGCGACGCCTTCAGCGCCAAGGGCGTCGAGTTCGCCGACGTCCTGAAGGTCGGGCGCACGCAGCTGCAGGACGCCGTGCCCATGACGCTCGGCCAGGAGTTCCACGGCTTCTCCACCACGCTCGGGGAGGACGCCCAGCGCCTCCGCGACATCCTCCCGCTGCTCTGGGAGATCAACCTCGGCGCCACCGCGATCGGCACGGGCATCACCGCCGACCCCAACTACGCCGCGACGGTGCGCCAGCACCTCCGCGACCTGACCGGATTCCAGCACGTCACCGCCGTCGACCTCGTGGAGGCGACGAGCGACGCGGGCGTGTTCATGAGCCTGTCCGGCGCGCTCAAGCGGTCGGCGATCAAGCTGAGCAAGATCTGCAACGACCTCCGTCTGCTCTCCTCCGGCCCGCAGGCGGGCCTCGGGGAGATCAACCTGCCCCCGCGGCAGGCGGGATCGAGCATCATGCCGGGCAAGGTGAACCCGGTCATCCCGGAGGTGGTGAACCAGGTCGCGTTCTCGGTCGCCGGAGCCGACACCACCGTGACGATGGCGGCGGAGGCGGGTCAGCTGCAGCTCAACGCGTTCGAGCCGGTGATCGCCCACTCGCTGCTCCAGAGCCTCGCGTGGATGACGGGCGCCTGCCGGACGCTCCGCGTGAACTGCGTCGACGGCATCACGGCCAACGTCGACAGGCTCCAGTCGATGGTCGCCTCCTCCGTCGGCGTCGTCACCGCCCTGACCCCCTACATCGGCTACGCCGCCGCGTCCTCGCTCGCGAAGTCCGCCCTCCGCAGCGGGCGCAGCATCGTCGACCTCGTCGTCGAGGCGGGTCTCATGAGCCGCGAGCGCGTCACCAAGCTCGTCTCGCCGGCCCGTCTCTCCGGACTCGAGGCGATCACCGCGGCGATCCCGATCGTCGACCTGGAGGAGCACGCATGACGGACCAGACGCTCGTGACGGACGCCGCGGGGACGCGCGAGTCGTCCGGTGTCGTGGACGACCTCGTGGCCGCGCTCGGCGACCGCGTGAGCACCGAGGCGGCCGACCTCGAGCGGATGCGCGGCGACAAGTCGGGCTGGCTCAGCCCGGGGCGCTGCGAGGCCGTCGTCTTCGCGCGATCGATCGAGGACGTGCAGAGCGCCGTCCGGATCGCCGCGCGGCACGGTGTCCCCATCGTGCCGCGTGGTGCGGGCACGGGGCTCGCGGGAGCGGCGACGGCGGGACCGGGGACCGTCGCGATCAGCGTCGAGCGCATGGACCGCATCCTCGAGATCGACTACGACGACGAGATCGCGGTCGTCGAGCCCGGCGTGATCAACCAGGCGCTGAGCGACGCCGTGGCCGAGCGCGGATACGTCTTCTCGCCCGACCCGGCGAGCAAGGCGATCTCCTCGATCGGCGGCAACATCGCCACGGATGCGGGCGGGCTGCTCTGCGCCAAGTACGGCGTCACCCGCGAGGCCGTCCTGGGGCTCGCCGTGGTGCTCGCCGACGGCACGCTGCTGCGCACCGGCCGTCGGACGGTCAAGGGAGTGACGGGGTACGACCTCACCGCGCTCTTCACCGGCTCTGAGGGCACCCTGGGCATCATCGTGGAGGCGACCGTGCGCCTTCGGCCGATCGCCCAGGGGCTGGTCGCCACGATCGGCGCGTTCTTCCCGAGCACGACGGCCGCCGCGGCGGCGTGCTCGGCGATCACCGCCTCGGGCATCCGACCCGCCGTCATGGAGCTCATGGACCCGCTCTCGGTCGCCGCCATCGACGCGTACCGCGGCACCGCGCTCGGCGAGGGCGGACAGGCGTTCGTGCTCGTGCAGACCGACGGTGCGGGGTCGGCCGAGGAGGCCGAGATCGCCTCGCGGCTGCTGGTCGAGGGCGGAGCGGGTCGCGTCGACGTGACGACCGATCCGGTCGAGGGCGAGCGCCTGCTGGCCATCCGGCGGTCGATGCATCCCGCGATGGAGACCCTGGGTCATGTGCTCATCGAGGACGTCTGCGTCCCGCGCTCCCGGCTCGCCGAGATGTTCGACGAGATCGCGCGCATCGGCGCCGAGACCGGTCTCACGATCCCGGTGGTGGCCCACGCGGGAGACGGCAACCTGCATCCGAACTTCGTCATCCCGGTCGAGCCGGGCTCCGACCCCGGGTCGGTCGTCGTGCCGGACCACGTCTGGGCCGCGGCCGACCTGCTGTTCCAGGCCGGCATGCGCCTCGGCGGCACGCTCACGGGCGAGCACGGCGTGGGCGTGCTGAAGCGGCGCTGGCTCGCCGACGAGCTGGGCGAGCGGAGCGTCGAGCTGCAGCGGGGGATCAAGGCGGTGTTCGATCCCGACGGGCTGATGAACCCGGGCAAGGTGTACTGACGCCCTCCTCCGCGGGCTCGTCACCCGCTAGGCTCGGGAGTCGACGAGACCTGAGGAATGCACATGACCGACCCCGCCCGCACCGCTGCCGAGCCGATCCCCGGGGGAGCGCCCGCGCTGCCGTCGCTGCCTCCCGTTCCCGCCCGACGGACGCCGAGCACGGCGCTCATCGTCTTCACCGTGCTGGGCTTCACGATCGTCGGCTTCCTCGCCCTCGCCGTGACGGCCTACCTGTTCTTCGGCCTGGGGCCCGTCGCGTTCGTGATCTCGGGTGTGCTCGCCCTCATCCCGCTGGCGGTGGTGATCACCGCGATCACGCTCATCGACCGGTGGGAGCCCGAGCCCCGGCCGGCCCTGCTGTTCGCCTTCCTCTGGGGCGCGGCGGCCTCGGTCGCCGCCGCCCTCGTGGTCGACGTGGGGGTCCAGATCTTCGTCGAGCTGGCGACCGGCGGTCCGGCGACGACCGACGTCCTGGCGAGCGTGATCCAGGCGCCGGTCGTCGAGGAGGGCGCGAAGGGACTCGGCGTCCTGCTCCTCTTCTGGGTGTTCCGCCGGCAGTTCGACGGCCCCGTCGACGGGCTGGTCTACGGAGCGACGATCGCGGCGGGGTTCGCGTTCACGGAGAACATCCTCTACTTCGCCTCGGCGCTGGCCGACGGGGGGATCGCCTCGCTCGGCATCACCTTCGGGCTGCGCGGCATCATGGCCCCGTTCGCCCACGTCATGTTCACCGCGTGCACCGGAGTCGCTATCGGGTTCGCGGCGAGGTCGCGGAACATCGCGGCCGGGATCGGCATCGTGATCGCGGGGTGGCTGCTCGCGGTCGGCCTGCACGCGTTCTGGAACGGGTCCACCTACCTGGTCGAGGGGCTCGGCGGGTTCTTCCTGCTCTACGTCCTGGTCCAGGTGCCGCTGTTCGCGGTGGCCATCGTGCTGGTCGTGCAGCTCCGCAAGGCGGAGACACGCGCCACGGCGGCGCGGCTGGCCGAGTACGCCGCCGCCGGGTGGTACGCGCCCGACGAGGTGCGCTTCCTCTCCACCGGCGCCGGGCGGCGGGCCGCGCTCCGCTGGGCGTCCACCCTTCCGGGAGGCCGACGCGCGATGAGGTCGTTCATCCGCGACTCGACCAGGCTCGCGTTCACCCGCCAGCGCATCGTGACCGGCCGGGGCGGCCTCGCGCCGCTCGCCGACGAACGCGCGCTGCTCGACGCGGTGACCGCCGACCGGATCGCGCTCGCCTCGGCGCGCGGGGTCGCGCTTTGACGGTTCCACCCGGTCCGGGTTGGATGGGAGCATGAGCGATTCGCAGAGCACCAAGCCCGAGATCGACGCGCCGGAGGGCCCCGCGCCCACCGAGCTCGTGATCGAGGACATCATCGAGGGCACCGGGGCCGAGGCCGTCCCGGGCGGGACCGTGGAGGTGCACTACCTCGGCGTCGGCTACGACGACGGCGAGGAGTTCGACTCCTCCTGGAGCCGCGGCCAGACCATCACCTTCCCGCTGAACGGCCTCATCGCCGGCTGGCAGGAGGGCATCCCCGGCATGAAGGTCGGCGGCCGTCGCAAGCTGACGATCCCGCCGGAGCTGGCCTACGGCCCCGCGGGCTCCGGTCACTTCCTCTCGGGCAAGACGCTGATCTTCGTCATCGACCTGATCTCCGTCCCCTGAGCCTCCGGGCGCCCGCCCCTCCCGTCAGGCACATAGAATGGTGTGCCTGAATTCGGGAGGTGGCGGGTGTCCGATACCGAGCTCCAACGGGAGCGCGACTACGTCGCGGGCCTCTACGGTCGCCTCGATGCGCTGCGCGAGGAGACTGAGCAGGAGCTGGCCGCCGTCCGTCGCGAGGACGTGGGCGGCAACCACCAGAGCCGTTCCGAGCGGGATGCGTTCGCCAGGGCCTACGAGGACAGGGTCATCCAGCTCCGCGAGGTGGGGGAGCGGCTCGCCTTCGGCCGCCTCGAGCTGACCCCGGAGGCGGACGGACCGCGGTACCGCTACGTCGGCCGCATCGGTCTCCGCGACGAGAACCTCGAGCCGCTGCTCCTGGACTGGCGGGCCCCTCAGTCCAGCGCGTTCTACCAGGCCACCGCCGCCGAGCCGCTCGGCGCGCGATCCCGCCGTCACCTCACCACCCGCGGGCGCGAGGTCGTCCGCATCGAGGACGAGGTGTTCGACGCCGATCTCCTCGACGACGAGTCGACGCGTCTCCAGGGCGAGGGCGCGCTGCTGGCCGCGCTGTCCGCGCAGCGGACGGGCCGCATGCACGACATCGTGGCCACGATCCAGGGCGAGCAGGACAGGATCATCCGCTCCGACCTCAACGGCGTGCTCGTCGTGCAGGGCGGACCGGGCACCGGGAAGACCGCGGTGGCGCTCCACCGAGCCGCGTACCTGCTCTACTCGCACCGCGAGCGGCTGGGGTCGAGCGGTGTCCTCATCGTGGGGCCGAGCCGGGCGTTCCTGCAATACATCAACGCGGTGCTGCCCAGCCTCGGCGAGACCGGTGTCGTGCTCGCGAGCCTCGGCCAGCTCTATCCGGGGGTCGACGCCGTGCACGACGACGCCCCCGAGGTCGCCGCGCTGAAGGGGTCCGCCGAGATGGCGCACCTCGTCCGGCGTGCCGTGCGCTCGCGCATCCGCGTGCCGAAGGAGCCGGTGGTCGTCGAGGTCAACGGCGAGCGGCTGACGATCCAGCCCGCTGCGCTCCAGGATGCGGTCACCCGCGCCCGCGAGTCGGGCAAGCCGTACAACCAGGCCCGGGTCTCGTTCGTGAAGACGATGCTGACGCAGCTCGCCCGCCAGCTGACGGAGCAGCTGACCCGACGCGGGACGACGATCGACGACTCCGACCAGGCCTACCTGCGTGAGGACATCCGCACGGCGGAGGACGTCCGTGTTGCGCTCAACACCGTGTGGCTCCCGCTGACCCCCGAGCGGTTCCTCGAAGACCTCTATGCACGTCCGCAGTGGCTCGAGTCGCTGACCGGGTCGTGGTCGAAGGCGAAGCGAGCACTGCTCCACCGTCCGAGGGGCGGCGCCTTCACGGTCTCCGACGTGCCGCTCCTCGACGAGGCGGCCGAGCTGCTGGGCGAGTTCGACGAGCTCGCGGCCACCCGCGATCGGGAGGCCCGCGCACAGAGGTCCCGCGATCTGGAGAACGCCCGGACGGCGATCGCCAACATGGGCGTCGAGGGACTGGTGTCGGCCGAGTCCGTGGTCGAGGGCTTCGCCGAGTCGGAGGCGCGACGGACCACCGCGGAGCGCGCGGCATCCGACCGCACCTGGACCTACGGGCACATCGTCGTCGACGAGGCGCAGGAGCTGTCGCCCATGCAGTGGCGGGTGCTGCTCCGCCGCGGACCGCTGCGATCCTTCACCATCGTCGGCGACGTCGCCCAGGCCAGCGCTGCCGCCTCCACCACCGACTGGGCGACCACGCTCGCCCCGCTGTTCGGCGAGTCGTGGCGCCTGGAGGAGCTCACGGTCAACTACCGGACGCCGTCCCAGATCGTCGAGGCGGCCGAGCGGGTCGCCGAGGCGGCCGGTCTCGCCGTGACGAGATCGCGGTCGGTGCGGACGACCGAGTGGCCCGTCGAGGTGATCCGGGCCGACGGGCCCCTCGCCGAGGCGGTCGCGGAGACCGTCCTGTCCGTGCGCGGAGAGGGGACGACGGCGGTCATCGCTCCCGAGGCCGTGGTCGACGCGATCGGCGCGACGCTCGCCGATCGACTGGGCGACTCGGTCGGCAGGGGCGCGGCCGGGCTCGCCAGGCCCGTCGCCGTGCTCAGCGCCGCGGAGGCGAAGGGGCTCGAGTTCGACGTCGTCGTCGTGGTCGCCCCGGCCGGCATCCGTGCGGAGTCGATCCGCGGCTCGTCGTCGCTCTACGTGGCCATGACCCGTCCCACTCAGCGCCTGGCGCTCGTGCTCGACGTCGACGAGGAGCCGCCGGCCGGGCTCTGACGTCTGAGACCGTGGATCGCGATCGTCAGGGCTTCGGATCGAGTCCGTCGTACTCGCGGAACGACCGCGTCACGCGGAGCACGACCCCGGCGAGCACGACGATGACGATGCCGCCGAGGAGCGGCGGGAACCACGCCGCGGCCACCAAGGCGAGGGCACCGACGTAGAGGTCTCCGAGGCGAGGGCCGCCGGTCACGACCACGGTGAAGACCCCCTGGAGGCGTCCGCGCATGTTGTCGGGCACCGCGGTCTGCAGCATGGTCGAGCGGAACACCGCGCTCACGTTGTCCGCCGCGCCGGATCCGGCCAGGAACAGTGCGGCCACCGCGATCGCCGCGATGCTCGCTCCGCCGAAGTCCTCGTCGGCGTTGCCGCCGAGGAGGGTCGCGACGAGCAGCACGACGGCGAATCCGGCGATGCAGAGGCCGTAGACCTGCACCGCTCGGGCGATCGCACGCCCCTGCCAGCGCACGGCGCCGAGACGGCCCGAGAGGAGCCCGCAGACCATGGCTCCGACCGCCGTCGAGGCCGTCAGCACCCCGGCCGTGACGGCCCCGCCGCCCAGGACGACCGCGCCGACGGCAGGGAAGAGGACACGGGGCTGCCCGAAGGTCATCGCGATGATGTCGACGAGGAAGCCTGCGCGGATGTTGGGAGCCCGCCGGAGGAACGCCAGCCCGTACCGGAGCGACTCCAGGCCCGGTCGCTGCACCTCACCCTCGGGGAGGATGCGCGGCAGCGTCGCGATGCCGAGGAACGCGGTGACGAACAGCACGACGTCGACGGTGTAGGTCGGCCCGAAGCCGACGGTGGCGACGAGGACGCCGGCGAGCGCCGGTCCGACCGTCACCATCGCACCCATCGCGATCCCGTGCATCGCGGCCGCCGCCGGCAGGAGCTCACGGGGCAGCAGCCGCGGGTAGATCGCGGATCGCGTGGTCGTGATGACCGTGCTCGCGACGGTGTTAAGCATGGTGAGCACGTAGAGCAGCCACACGCTCTCGAGGCCCGTCCAGGCCAGGAGCGCGATCGTCGCGGTGGAGCCCCAGGCCACGATCGCGGAGACGAGCGCGACCGCGCGGCGGTCGAACGCATCCGCGAGCATGCCGCCGTACAGGCCGAAGACGACCATCGGCACGAGGGCGAACAGCGCCACACCCGAGACCGCCGTGGTCGAGCCCGTGAAGTCGTAGATCTGAAGCATGACGGCGACCACCGTCATCTGGCCGCCGATGCCCGCCACGGCCTCGCCGATCCACAGCCGGGCGAACGCCGGACTGGACCTCAGCGGGGTCAGGTCGACGAGGTGACTGCGCCTCGCCGCGGGTTCCGAGCTCGTCGGCGGGCTCGCCGGTGGTTCAGCTCCCGGTTCCGTCACCGCCGCGCGAGCAGATCGGAGTGATGGAGCTCCGCGACGTCGGGGTGAGCGCGCAGCTTTCCTTTCAGCACGTTCTCACCATACGTCGCGAACAGCGGGTTGTCGGGGTCGCGGGTCACTCCGCGGGCGTCGGAGGCCAGCTCCGCCGGGAGCGCGAGCGTGGGGATCGTGGTGTCGAGCGCGGGGCTGTAGAAGAAGGGGATGGACACGCGGTCGTCTCCGGCGGCGGGGGAGAGGACGCGGTGGACGGTGGCCTTGAGGTACCCGTCGGTCGCGATCTCGAGCAGCTCGCCGATGTTCACGACGAACGCGCCGTCGATCGGGGGAGCGTCGATCCACTCGCCGTCCTTCTCGACCTGCAGGCCGCCCTTCCCCGGCTCGACCAGCAGGAGCGTCAGGACGCCGTAGTCCTTGTGGGCGCCGACGCCCTGACCCCGGACCGGCTCGTCCTTGCCGGGATAGCGGACGATCTTCAGCAGGGAGGAGGGGTTCTCCTGGAAGGCCGCGTCGAAGACGTGCTCGTCCGCGCCGAGCGAGAGCGCCCAGGCGCGGAGGAGGGTCAAGCTCACGCGGTCGAGCTCGGCGTACCACTCGGTCACGACCTCGCGGAGCTCCGGCAGGGCGTCGGGCCACTGGTTGGGCCCCTCGAGGCGCCAGTAGTCGGGGGTGTCGTCCTCGATCGGATGCGGTTCCCGCTCCTCGCCGATGTCGATCTGCTCGCGCCAGTCGACCTTGCCCTGCGTCAGCTCGCCGCCGATGCGCATGTATCCGCGGAAGTGCGGGCTCTTCAGGTTCTCGATGGCGAGCTTGTCGTCGTCGGGCAGCGCGAAGAAGCGGCGTGCCGTGCGGAGGATCCGGTCGATCAGGTCCTGGGGCACGCCGTGTCCGACGAGGTAGAAGAACCCGTAGTCGTGGGTGGCCTCGCGCAGGTCGGTGCGGAAGCGCTCCGCCTCCTCGGGCGAGGAGGAGAGGCGGCTGAGGTCGAGCACGGGGAGCGATGCCCCGTCGAGAGATGTCGTCATGTCTGTCCGTTCCGCGATCTACAACGCGTGACCAGACTCGACTCTTCCCGTTCCGCTGTCGAATCGAGCGGCGTCATGTTACGCGCCGACGCCCGCGCCCGGTTCGCTCTGGTAGGCTTATGCGGTTGCCGTGAAACGGCCGCGGATCAAGAGCGCCACAGCATCGGGCTGTCGGCACCGCGCAACGACGAGGAAGGGGATCCCATCTATGGCACTCGAAGCAGACGTCAAGAAGGCGATCATCGAAGAGTACGCAACCCACCCCGGTGACACCGGATCCCCCGAGGTCCAGGTCGCGATCCTGACCAAGCGGATCAAGGATCTCACCGAGCACCTCAAGGAGCACAAGCACGACCACCACTCGCGTCGTGGTCTGCTGCTGCTCGTGGGTCAGCGTCGTCGTCTCCTGGGCTACCTCCAGGACATCGACATCCAGCGCTACCGTTCGCTCATCGAGCGACTCGGCCTGCGCCGGTAGTCTTCGCTGGCAACGCGATCTTCTTGCGAGCGGGTCGTCACCTCCGGGTGGCGACCCGCTTCGTCATTTCCCCGGGAATAACCGCACCCCGCGGCCTGTTGGAGCGGATGTAGATGCGAATGCATGGAAAGAGGAGGCTGCGATGAGCGCCAAGAAGCTGGCCGTGGTGACCGCGGGGCTGAGTCAGCCGTCGTCGACGAGGCTGCTCGCCGATCGGCTCGCAGAGGCGACAGTGGAGGCCGCGACGCTCGACGGCGTCGAGGTCGAGGTGACGGTCGTCGAGCTGCGCGACATCGCTCAGGACATCACCAACAACCTCCTCACGGGCTTCCCGAGCGGCCGCCTGCAGGAGGCGATCGACGCCGTCGCCGGTGCCGATGCCCTGATCGCGGTGACCCCGATCTTCTCCGCCAGCTACAGCGGGCTGTTCAAGTCGTTCTTCGACGTGATCGACAACACGGCTCTCGAGGGGCTCCCGACGACCCTCGCCGCCACCGGCGGATCGGCGCGCCACTCGCTGGCGCTCGAGCACGAGATGCGCCCCCTGTTCTCGTACCTCCGCGCCGTCACGCTGCCCACCGCGGTGTTCGCCGCGTCGGAGGACTGGGGCTCGGGAGCGGATGGCGTGTCCGCGCTGCCGTCGCGGGTGCGCCGTGCGGGTCGTGAGCTGGCGAGCGCCCTCGCGGCGAGCGAACGGTCCTCGAGCGTGCGCGACGAGTTCGCCCTCGACGCCGACTTCAGCCCTTTCGGGGGAGTCACCGCCGAGTAGTGCTTGTATGGGGTCATGGCCGCAGCGAGGATCCGATCCATCGGCACCGCGGTGCCTCCCACGGTGATCATGCAGCCGGAGGCTCGTGACGTCTTCGCTGCGCAGCCCGGCCTCGGGCGGCTCGGGGAGAGGCTCGTGCGGACCTCGTTCGACCAGTCGGGCATCGAGACCCGACACACGGTGCTGACGGAGCTCGACGCCTCGGCCGAGGCGGAGCCCTCCGGGCCCGCCGTGTTCTACGACCGCTCCTCCGGCCTCCTCCTCGATCCCGGCACGGGTCTCCGCAACGACCTCTACGCGGCGGTCACCTCCGAGCTGGTGGTGGAGGCGGCGCGGTCGGCGCTGGCCGACGTCCCCGATCTCTCGGCGGCCGACATCACGCACGTGGTGACGGTGTCCTGCACGGGGTTCTTCGCCCCCGGTCCGGACTTCGTGCTCGTGAAGGAGCTCGGTCTCCGACACGACGTGGCCCGGCAGCACCTCGGTTTCATGGGCTGCCAGGGGGCGTTCCCCGCCCTTCGGCTCGCGGACGCGTTCTGCGCGGCCGATCCCGACGCCGTGGTGCTCGTGGTCTGCGTGGAGCTCTGCACGCTCCACGTCCGCTCCGCCGCCACGACGGATCAGATCATCGCCAACTCCGTGTTCGCCGACGGGGCCGCGGCCGCGGTGGTCACGGGCAGGCCCGGGCCGAGCGGCTCGTCGGCGCTGCGCATCGACAGGCTGCGCTCGCGTCTGCTCCCCGAGGGTGAGCAGGCGATGGCGTGGACCATCGGCGACCACGGCTTCGAGATGGTCCTCAGCACCTACGTGCCCAAGCTCATCGACGGCAGCATCGGCGAGCTCGTCGGCGCGTTCGCCGAGGACGTCGACCTGCCTTCGTCGAGATGGGCGGTGCATCCCGGTGGCCGCGACATCCTCGACCGCGTCCAATCCCGTCTGGGCCTCGACGACGCGGCGATGGCCCCCTCCCGCTCCGTGCTGCGGCGTTTCGGCAACATGTCGAGCGCGACCGTGCTGTTCATCCTTGCCGACCTTCTGCACGCGGGCGACGAGGTCGACCGCCCGGTGATCGCGATGGCCTTCGGCCCCGGCCTGTCGGTCGAGCTCGGCGCCCTCACGCTCGAGCCGGCGCCGACGGGCGCCGCGGTGGCCGGCAGGGTCGCGACCGCATGACCGTGCTCGGGTCGCTGTCCCGGCGGGCGGCCGACCTCCAGGAGTACATGGACGACCCGGCGTGCGACCGCCGACGGCTCGACGCGACGTACGCCCGCTTCCGCCTGGTCAACCGCATCGTGGCCGGCTGGCGCGGCATCTATCGCGACCACATCCGTCCCCGGCTCTCCGACACCATGCCGTCGACCCTCCTCGACCTCGGCTGCGGAGGCGGCGACGTCGCCCGCTCGCTCGCGACGTGGGCGGCGCACGACGGGCTCCAGCTCGCGGTCACCGCGATCGATCCGGATGAGCGCGCCTACGAGTTCGCGTCGCGCCAGCCCGGTCCGCCGGTCGTGTACCGGCAGGCATCGAGCGCCGACCTCGTGGCCGAGGCCGCGCGGTTCGACGTCGTCGTCTCGAACCACGTGCTGCATCACCTGGACCGCGAGGAGCTGGCGGCCTTCTTCTTCGACAGCGAGCTCCTCTGCCGGGGGATCGCCCTCCACGGCGACATCCGCCGGAGCCGCCTCGCCTACGCGGCCTACTCCCTCGGCTCGCTGCCGATCGCTCGCGGCTCGTTCATCCGCGACGACGGCCTGACCAGCATCCGCCGCAGCTACACCGCGAAGGAGCTGCGCGCGACGGCCCCGCTGGGCTGGGAGGTGGAGGAGCGGCCGATGTTCCGGAACCTGCTCATCCACCGAGAGCGCTGAGCCGCTGACCGGATGCCGATTGGCCGGGGGATGCCCGCATCCGCGAGACTGGGGCGATGACCGATCGACGCCGACGCAAGCCGCTCTGGCGCTCCGAGCTGTTCCTGCTGGCGCTCGTGCTGCTGCTGGCGATCGTCGCCGGGCTCGTGAGCCGGACGGAGCTCGGCGTCGTGGGCGTGGTGCTGAGCGGAGCGCTGCTCGTGCTGGCCCTGGTCGCGGCCGCGCTCCTGGTCGTCCCGCTCGTGCGTCGGGGCCGCCCCGACGCGGAGAGCGCTCGGGTCACCGTCGCCGGGGTCGACCTCGTCGACCTGCCCGCGGAGCTCCGGGTCCCGGTGGACGACACGAGGCACCGGCAGACGTCCCTCGATGCGGCCCTGGCGCGCTCGGGCGCCGACCTGTCGGCGGTCCTCACGCCCGACGCGACGCGGTGGCTCGGGCGGGAGCTGCGGGTGGCCGTCGACCTCATCGCGGGCGACGGCGAGATCCATCGCGTGGGGTTCCTGCCTCGCGACGTCGACGCGCAGTGGTCGGAGCGGCTCCGGGAGCTCGCCGCTCACGGGGCGGTGGCCAGGGTGCGAGCGGTGGCGCGCACGACGACGCGCCCGTACGCCGTCGACGTGTTCCTCGGGCCCGTTCCGGCGGCCGACTGATAGGATGTCTCACGTTGCGAGCAGGCCGGCAGGATGCTGGTCAACGGTGGTGGCCCGCCGGTTCCGCTGACGCGGACCCGGAGCGCTTCTACTGGTGACCAGTACGCAGACCCTCGAGCAGCGACGACGGGCCGCCGGCCCGTGGTCCCGCACGGGACGAGGCGTTCTCCTCTGCCCACGCGCCTGCCTGCGACGTGAGGAGTCGTGAGTCCACACGGGACGACGACGTAAAACAAAGGAGTACGACCTCTTGGAAGGTCCTGAGATCAAGTTCGCCGAGACCGTTCTCGACAACGGCAAGTACGGCACCCGCACGGTCCGGTTCGAGACCGGACGCCTCGCCCAGCAGGCACAGGGCGCAGTCGCGGCCTACCTCGACGAGGAGACCATGCTGCTCTCCGCGACGAGCGTGTCGAAGCACCCGAAGGACAGCTTCGACTTCTTCCCCCTGACCATCGACGTCGAGGAGCGGTCGTACGCGGCCGGCAAGATCCCCGGCTCGTTCTTCCGCCGCGAGGGCCGCCCGTCGACCGAGGCGATCCTCGTCTGCCGCCTCATCGACCGCCCGCTGCGCCCGTCGTTCGTCGACGGCCTCCGCAACGAGGTCCAGGTCGTCATCACCGTCCTGAGCATCGCGCCCGACGAGTTCTACGACGCCCTGGCGATCAACGCGGCCTCCGCGTCGAGCCAGATCTCCGGCGTGCCGTTCTCCGGCCCGATCGGCGGCGTGCGCCTGGCGCTCATGCCCGGCTACGGCTCGGAGCCCGACCAGTGGATCGCGTTCCCCAAGTACTCGCAGCTGCAGGAGGCCGTGTTCGACCTCGTCGTCGCCGGCCGCGTGGTCGAGAACGCCGACGGTTCGTCCGACGTCGCCATCATGATGGTCGAGGCCGAGGCGACCGAGGGCAGCTGGAACCTCATCAAGGCCGGCGCGACCAAGCCCTCCGAGGCCGTCGTCGCCGAGGGCCTCGAGGCCGCCAAGCCGTTCATCCGTCAGCTCGTCGAGGCGCAGGCCTCGCTGGCGTCGCAGTCGGCGAAGGAGATCCAGTCCTACCCGATCTTCAAGGCCTACAACCAGGAGGCGTACGACGCCGTCGCCGGGCTCGCCTACGACGAGCTCGTGAACGTCTACCAGATCGCCGACAAGATCGAGCGCCAGAACGCCGACGACGCCCTCAAGGAGCGCGTGAAGGCGGCCATCCAGGAGAAGGTCGACGCCGGGGAGCTCGGCGGCGACATCCCGCCGATGGTCTCGGCCGCGTACAAGGCCGTCACCAAGGTCGTCGTGCGCGGACGCATCCTGCGCGACGGCGTCCGCATCGACGGGCGCGGCCTGGCCGACATCCGTCCGCTCGACGCCGAGGTCGCCGTGATCCCGCGCGTCCACGGTTCGGCCATCTTCCAGCGCGGTGAGACCCAGATCCTGGGCGTCACCACGCTGAACATGCTGAAGATGGAGCAGCAGATCGACTCGCTGTCGCCCATCACGCACAAGCGGTACCTGCACCACTACAACTTCCCGCCGTACTCGACCGGTGAGACCGGTCGCGTCGGCTCGCCGAAGCGTCGCGAGATCGGGCACGGCTTCCTCGCCGAGCGCGCCCTCGTGCCGGTGCTGCCGAGCCGCGAGGAGTTCCCCTACGCGATCCGTCAGGTCTCCGAGGCGCTGGGCTCCAACGGCTCCACCTCGATGGGCTCCGTCTGCGCGTCGACCCTGTCGCTGTTGAACGCGGGTGTGCCGCTGCGCGCCCCCGTCGCCGGCATCGCGATGGGCCTCGTCTCCGACGAGGTCGACGGCGAGACCCGCTACGCCGCCCTCACCGACATCCTCGGTGCGGAGGACGCGCTCGGCGACATGGACTTCAAGGTCGCCGGCACCAGCGAGTTCGTCACCGCGATCCAGCTCGACACGAAGCTCGACGGCATCCCGTCGTCGGTGCTCGACGGCGCGCTCAAGCAGGCGAAGGCCGCGCGCGACGCGATCCTCAACGTGCTGAACGCCGCCATCGACGAGCCCGACGAGCTGGCGCCCACCGCGCCGCGCGTCATCTCGGTGCAGATCCCGGTCGACAAGATCGGCGAGCTCATCGGCCCCAAGGGCAAGACGATCAACGCCATCCAGGACGAGACCGGCGCCGACATCTCCATCGAGGAGGACGGCACCGTCTACATCGGCGCGACCGACGGCCCCTCGGCCGAGGCCGCCCGCGCCCAGGTCAACGCGATCGCCAACCCGCAGAACCCCGAGGTGGGTGAGCAGTTCCTGGGCACGGTCGTCAAGATCGCGACCTTCGGCGCGTTCGTCTCGCTCCTCCCGGGCAAGGACGGCCTGCTGCACATCTCCGAGGTGCGCAAGCTCGCCGGCGGCAAGCGGGTCGAGAACGTCGAGGACGTCCTCGGCGTGGGCCAGAAGATCCTCGTCGAGATCACGAAGATCGACGACCGCGGCAAGCTCTCGCTCGCCCCGGTGATCGCCGAGCCCGCCGACACCGAGGGTTCCGCTGCTCACAGCGAGGGCCCGGAGGCCCCGGCCGAGGGCTGAACCCCGAGTTCACCGGCCGGACACAGCGCCTGACTACGAAGCGGCTGGGAGAAGCGTCATCGACGCTCTCCCAGCCGCTTCGGCGTTCAGCGATGTCATAGGGTTGAGGGGATGAACGGCGCAGCACCACTTCCGTTGGATCTGCCGGAGCTCGTCATCGGCGAAGGCGCCGAGGGACTGGTGCGGCGTACGATCCTCCCCAGCGGCATCCGCATCCTCACGGAGCACATCCCGGGCGCACGCAGCGCGACGGTGGGCTTCTGGCTCGCGGTCGGCTCGCGCGACGAGCTCGGGGCGGAGGGCGGCGCCCCCTCGCACTACGGCTCGACCCACTTCCTCGAGCACTTGCTCTTCAAGGGCACCCCTCGCCGGAGCGCGCTCGACATCGCGGTGGCGTTCGATGCGGTGGGTGGCGAGCACAACGCCATCACCGCCAAGGAGTACACCTGCTACTACGCCAAGGTGCGCGACCGGGACCTGTCGATGGCGGTCGACGTGCTGGCCGACATGGTGGCGGCCTCGACCCTCGACCCCGACGAGTTCGAGACCGAGCGCGGGGTCATCCTCGAGGAGCTCGCCATGGCGGAGGACGACCCGGGTGACGTCGCGGGGGAGCGCCTCTTCGAAGCGGTCCTCGGCGAGCATCCGCTGGGTCGTCCGATCGGGGGCACCCCCGCCACGATCCGTGCGGTCGGGCGCGACGCGGTGTGGGAGCACTACCGCGCCACGTACTCGCCGCACGACCTCGTCGTCGCGGTGGCCGGTGCCGTCGAGCACGACGTCCTGGTGGAGCGCGTCGAGAAGGCTCTGCGCGCTTCCGGATGGGACCTGTCGGGTTCCGCGTCGCCCGCGGCGCGCCGTCCGACCGCCGCCGCGGCGATCGTGCCCGGGGCGCCCGTCACCGTGGTGCGGAAGCCGCTCGAGCAGGTGAGCCTGATGCTCGGGATGCCGGGGCTCGTCGCCACCGATGATCGCCGCGTCGCGCTCAGCGTGCTCAGCTCGGTGCTCGGCGGCGGGATGTCGTCGCGCCTCTTCCAGGAGGTGCGCGAGAGGCGGGGTCTGGCGTACTCCGTGTACTCCTTCGCCCAGGGCTACTCGGATGCCGGTCTGTTCTCGCTCTACGCCGGATGCGCGCCGGGGCGTGAGCGCGCGGTCAGCGACATCATGCTGGGCGAGCTGCGACGGATCGCTGCCGACGGCATCACGCCCGACGAGCTCGTGCGCGCCCGCGGACAGCTCTCCGGTGCCGCGGCCCTCGCCCTCGAGGACACCGACACCCGCATGAGCAGGCTGGGGCGCTCCGAGCTCTCGACAGGCGAGTTCGTCGACCTCGACGAGCAGGTGCGCCGTCTGGAGGCCGTCACGCTCGACGACGTCCGTTCGATCGCGGTCACCCTCGCCGAGGGCTCCGTCAGCGTGTCGGCGGTGGGGCCGATCGACGAGGCCGTCTTCGACGACGTGGTGGTCGCGCGATGACCCGCACGCTCTACCTCGTCCGCCACGGCGAGCAGATGGATGCCGAGCACGGCGTCGACGACGGACCGCTCTCGCAGCGCGGCGTCCGTCAGGCGAAGCTCCTCGCCGATCGTCTCGGCGGGGTCCCGTTCGACAACGTGTGGCACTCGCCGCTCGTGCGCGCAGAGCAGACCGCCAAGATCATGGCCGAGCACCTTCCCGCTCTCGACCCCCAGCCGAGTGCGCTCCTCTTCGACTGCGTCCCCACCGGCTACAGCCCGGCAATGCCGCACGCCTTCGAGGCGTTCTTCAACTCGGTCACCCCCGAGATGGAGGACGCCGGACGAGCGCAGATGGCGGATGCGGTCGACGAGTTCCTCACGCCGGCCTCCGGCGACGAGCACGATCTGATCATCACGCACAACTTCGTGATCGGCTGGTTCGTCCGCGAGGCGCTCGACGCGCCCGAGTGGCGCTGGGTCGGCCTCAACCAGGCGCACTGCGGCCTCACCATCATCCGCCACAAGCCGGGGCGGATGCCCGAGCTGGTGGTGCACAACGACCTCGGTCACCTTCCCGCCGAGCTCCGGACGGGCATGAACGACGCCCAGCCCTACTGAGCGGGCCCGATCCGCTTGCCGTACCAGCGGGTCGCGTTGGGATTGTCGTTGTAGGCGGCGATCTCGCGGAAGCCCTCTCGGGCGTAGAGGCGTGCGGCGCCGTCGAGCGTGTGGTGGGTGTCGAGCACGAGCTCGACGGCTCCGAGACCCACGGCGCGGCGCTCCAGCTCGGCCATCAGGTCGCGCGCCCAACCGCGTCCGCGAGCGGCCGGGGAGAGCCAGACGTGCTTGACCTCGGCGCGCGGGCCGTCCTCGGATGCGGTGTCGAGCATCCGAAGCCCGGCGCAGCCGACGGCGGTGCCCTCGTCGTCCTCGACGACCAGGAAGACGCCGTGGCCGGGCGCGTAGTCGGCCGGCTTCGGGCCGGTCACCACGTAGGCCCCGCGCTGGGGGAAGGCCTCGGCGCGGTAGGCGAAGTAGTCGGCGAGCAGCCGGGACTCGTCAGGACCGGTGACCTCGCCCTCACGGATGCGCATCACGTCAGCCTACGACCGGGACCGCGGCCTCGTGCGCGTCGGCCCGGCGGCCCGACCGCTCCGGAGGCCCGACCGCCCCGGCTCGGGCCGCCTCCGCTGCCGGGACGGTAGATTGGAGGCATGGTCGTCAAGGTCGCCGTGGTCGGCGCGTCAGGGAAGCTCGGGCGCGTGATCTCCGCCGTGATCGACGAGGAGGACGACTTCGAGGTGGTGGCCCGCCTCGGCTCGACGAGCGACCTCGACGAGATGCTCCCCGCAGACGTCGTCGTCGACGTGACGGTGCCCGGTGTCAGCCAGGGCATCGTCGACCACGCCGTCCGGGCGGGCAAGAAGGTCCTCGTCGGCACCTCCGGCTGGTCGGCCGACCGTGTCGCCGGCCTCGAGCGCGCGGTGGCCGAGACGCCGGGGGCCGCCGTCATCGTCATCCCGAACTTCTCGATCGGGTCCGTGCTGGCGACGACGTTCGCCACGATGGCCGCCCGCTACTTCGACTCCATCGAGATCGTCGAGGCCCACGCCGCCTCGAAGATCGACTCGCCCTCCGGTACCGCCGTGCGCACGGCCGAGCTGATCGCCGCGGCGCGCTCGCACCTCGGGCCCGTGTCGGCGCCGCACACCGACCAGCGCGCCCGCGGACAGCAGGTCGCGAGCGTCCCGGTGCACAGCCTCCGGTTGAGCGGCGTCGTGGCCAAGCAGGACGTCGTGTTCGGGGGCACGGGGGAGGTCCTCACCCTCACCCACGAGACGATCTCTCCGAGCGCCTACCAGACGGGGATCCGCATCGCCCTGCGCGCGGTCGCCGCGGCCGAGGGCGTGACCGTGGGACTCGACCGCCTGATCGGCCTGACGACCGCGCCCGCCGCGCCCCGTGCCGGTGGGACCGCTCCCGAGAACGTGTCGGGCCAGGCGGCCGAGGCCACCACGGTCGACCGGTGAAGGGCCGCGCCGCGGCACTGCTGATGTGCCTGCTGCTCGGGCTCTACATCGTGCTCGTCGGCTGGCAGGCTGTGCGGTTCGTGCTCACCGGGGAGCCGATCGGGATCGCCATGGGGACGGTGCTGATCATCCTGCCGGTCGTGGGCGTGTGGGCGCTGGTCCGCGAGCTGATGTTCGGCTTCCGGACGGAGGCGCTGGTCAAGCGGCTCGAGTCCGAGGACGAGCTTCCCGTCGACGATCTCCCGAAGCGGCCGAGCGGCCGTCCGGTCCGTGCCGCCGCCGACGAGGAGTTCGGGCAGTACCGCGACGCCGTCGAGTCCGCCCCCGAGGACTGGCGGGCGTGGTTCCGCCTCGGCCTCGCCTACGACGCGAGCGGGGACCGCCGTCGCGCCCGTGCCGCCCTGCGCACCGCCATCCGCCTCGAGCACGAGGCCGCCCGCGCGTAGTCCGAATCCGGTTTCGCCATGCCCACGTGGTTTCGCCACCTCGATCGCCGTGGCGAAACCACCTCAGTGTGGCGGAGCGTGCCCTGGGATCAGGCCGCGACGAGGGCCTCGGGGACCGTGGTGTCGCGGAACTCGAAGCCCGAGGACTGCAGGCGCGCGCTCGACACGTCCTGGTCGGCGAGCAGCAGCTCCCGCCCGGCGTCGGCGAGGCCGAGCTTGATCGCCCACGCCGGCGCGGGCAGCCAGTAGGGGCGCCCCAGATCCTCGGCGACGTCGCGGATGAGGTCACCCGCCGGCTCCGGGGTCGGGGCGACCAGGTTCACCGGTCCGCTGAGGTCCGACTCGATCAGGTGCCGCAGCGCGGCCGCCTCGTCGAACAGGCTGATCCACGGCCAGTGCTGCCGCCCGTCGCCGAGCGGTCCGGCCAGTCCGACCTTGGCGAGCATCCGGATCGGCTTCAGCGCCCCGCGCTGTCCCAGCACGAGCCCGGTGCGGGCGTAGACGACCCGGGATCGGGCGGATGCCGGCGCCGCGGCCCGCTCCCAGGCCACGCACACCTTCGAGAGGAAGCCGACACCGGGGGCGGAGTCCTCCGTGAGAACCTCGCCCGGTCGGTCGCCGTAGTAGCCCACCGCCGAACCGGAGACGAAGACGCTCGGCGGACGCTCGGCCTTGGCCATCGCCTCCACCAGGGTGGAGGTCGCCGCGAGGCGCGACTGGAGGATCTCGCGCTTGTACTGCAGCGTCCACGGCAGGCGCGAGATCGAGGCGCCGGAGAGGTTCACCACCGCATCCACCCCGTCGAGGATGCCGACGCGCAGCCAGTGCGCCTCCGGATCCCAGGCCCGCTCGAACGGGGTCTGAGCGGGCCGGCGGACGAGGACGAGGACGGTGTGCCCCGCCTCGCGCAGCTGTCGGGTGAGCTCGGTTCCGATGGTGCCGGAACCGCCTCCGATCAGGACCGTCTTCGTGTCCGCCATCTCAGGCGAGACTGGCCTCGAGGGTGATGGAGATGCCCGCCAGCGCCTGGGAGACCGGGCAGCCCGCCTTCGCCTCCTCGGCCAGTCGCTCGAAGTCCTCCTCCGAGAGACCCGGGACGGAGGCGCTGACGAGCAGGTGGCTGCCCGTGATGCCCTCGCCGGGGACGAAGGTGACCGCCGCGGTGACCTGGAGCGACTCCGGGGGAGTGCCGTTCTGGGCGAGCGCGTTCGAGAAGGCCATCGAGAAGCAGGCGGAGTGAGCCGCGCCGATGAGCTCCTCGGGGGTCGTGCCCTCCCGGGTGCCCTGTGACCGCGACGCCCAGGTCACGGGGAAGGCGCCGGCGCCCGACGAGTCGAGGGTGGTGGTGCCGGCACCGGAGACGAGGTCTCCTCGCCACACGGTGGTTGCTTCGCTGGTCACGGCCATGATGGGTCCTTCCTCGCGTGAGCGGGTTCGAGTCCAGACTATTCCGGCGACCCTCCGACCGTCAGTGCCCGGCCGCGCGCGGCGCGCGAGCCCTAACGAGCAGCAGGTACAGCTGGCAGCCGATGCAGAATCCGAAGACCGCGTTGAGGAATGCCGCGACGAAGGCCAGAGCGGCGCCGATCGTCACCGCGAAGGGGACGGAGAACAGGCCGAGGACGACCGCGATGCCGGTCACCGCCAGCCCGACCCCCTGAGCGAACGTCGGCGGTCGCGGATCCTCCAGATCGGCGGGTGGCGCGAGCCGTGGACGCACCAGCGTGCGGAAGAGCAGTCCCCAGGGATGCCGGGCGATGCCCGCCAGAGCGCCCCAGCCGAAGAGCACCGCGAGCGCGGCGAGCAGCCACCACGCGGCGGATGCCGGCCCCGCGACCGGCGTGGACACGGAGAGCCCCACCACGACGAGCAGGAGCACGGCGGTGATCGCCGCGCCGAAGCGCGGCCCGCGGGGGTCGATGCCGGCGGGTGCGGCTCGGTCGGTCATCGGATGCTCCCTTCGTGAGCGGATGCGGGGGTGTGGTGGGCGGATGCGGACGGGAGGACACCCCGCAGCGACTCGCGGAGGAGCGGCGGCCTGACCGCTCCGCCCCACCGCGCTCGCACGACGCCGGCGGCGTCGACCAGCAGCGTGGTCGGGGTCTGCAGGAGCGAGAACCGGGTGACCAGATCGGGCCTGTCCGTCACGTCGACGTCGACGTGCGCTACCCCCGGATGCGCGGCCGCCTCGGCGGCGAGCACCCTCCGCGTCTGCGGACAGGTCGAGCAGAAGGCCGTGGAGAACTGCACCAGCGTGGCGTCGCGCCCCCAGCCCGTCACCGCGTCGGCGCCGAGGGTTGCCGGCTCGACGATCTCGCCGGCGGACCGCTTGGAGGTGCGGCCGCGAGCGGCGCGCCAGGCGAGACCCAGCGCGGTGGCGATCACGACGAGGCCCGTGATCGATGCCAGGGGCAGCAGCAGGTCCATGCGGCCACGGTAGGCGGCGGAGAGCGACTCCGGCGCAATATGACGATTGTGACGTCGGTGCTATCGTGGGTGGATCATGTCGTTCGCCGCGCTCCTTCTTAGCCGCCGCGTCGAGTCCTCGTAGATCAGCCGGACTCGCCGCGGAGTCCGTCGTCGGCTGGCACCGCTTCCGCACGAAGAAGAAGGATTCGCTCGACATGAAGAACACCCAGACCCCCTCGACGATGCCGGTCCACAAGTACCGTCCGTACCACGAGCAGATCGTCGTCGACCTGCCCGACCGCACCTGGCCGTCCGCCAGGATCACCGAGGCCCCGCGCTGGTGCGCGGTCGACCTCCGCGACGGCAACCAGGCCCTCATCGACCCGATGAGCCCCGAGCGCAAGCGGGTCATGTTCGACCTGCTGGTGCGCATGGGCTACAAGGAGATCGAGGTCGGCTTCCCGAGCGCCAGCCAGACCGACTTCGACTTCGTCCGCTCCCTCATCGAGGAGGGCGCGATCCCCGACGACGTCACCATCCAGGTGCTGACCCAGGCGCGCGAGCACCTGATCGAGCGCACCTACGAGTCGATCAAGGGCGCGAAGCAGGCGATCGTCCACCTGTACAACTCGACGAGCATCCTGCAGCGCGACGTCGTGTTCCGCACCGACCGCCAGGGCATCATCGACATCGCGCTGAACGGCGCGCGCCTGTGCAAGCAGTACGAGCAGACGATCCCCGAGACGACCGTCTACTACGAGTACTCGCCCGAGAGCTACACCGGCACCGAGCTCGAGTTCGCCGTCGAGATCTGCAACCAGGTCATCGAGGTGTTCGAGCCGACCCCGGAGCGGAAGGTCATCGTCAACCTGCCCGCCACGGTCGAGATGGCCACCCCCAACGTGTACGCCGACTCGATCGAGTGGATGAGCCGCCACCTGGCCCACCGCGAGAACGTGATCCTCTCCCTGCACCCGCACAACGACCGCGGCACCGCCGTGGCAGCGGCGGAGCTGGGGTACATGGCCGGCGCCGACCGCATCGAGGGCTGCCTGTTCGGGAACGGCGAGCGCACGGGCAACGTCGACCTGGTCGCGCTGGGGCTCAACCTGTTCACGCAGGGCATCGACCCGCAGATCGACTTCTCCGACCTCGACGAGATCCGCCGCACCGCTGAGTACGCCAACCAGCTGAAGGTGCACGAGCGCAGCCCCTGGGCCGGCGACCTGGTCTACACGGCGTTCAGCGGATCGCACCAGGACGCGATCAAGAAGGGCTTCGAGGCCATGGCCGCCGAGGCCGAGGCGCAGGGCAAGCACGTCGACGAGCTGGTCTGGGCCGTGCCGTACCTGCCCATCGACCCGAAGGACGTAGGCCGCACCTACGAGGCCGTCATCCGCGTCAACTCCCAGTCCGGCAAGGGCGGCGTCGCCTACCTGCTGAAGACCGACCACGCGCTCGACCTGCCGCGCAAGCTGCAGATCGAGTTCTCCGGCGTCGTCCAGGCGATGACGGATGCGGAGGGCGGCGAGGTCACCAGCGACCAGATCTGGGAGATCTTCACCGACGAGTACCTGCCTGCCCCCGTCGAGCGGGCCGACGAGAAGTGGGGCCGGTACGAGCTGACGAGCATGCGCACCTCGAGCGACATGAGCGGGACGGTCTCCCTCGACGTCGACCTCCGCGTCGGCGACGAGGTGCGCCAGACCTCGGCCACGGGCAACGGTCCGATCGCCGCGTTCCTCAACGTGCTCGCCGACGAGGGCTACGACGTCAAGCTCTACGACTACGTCGAGCACGCTCTCAGCGCCTCCGGCGACGCCCTCGCGGCCGCCTACGTCGACCTGCAGGTCGACGGCGTGCGCCTGTGGGGTGTGGGCATCGACGCCGACATCGCGACGGCCAGCCTCAAGGCCATCGTCAGCGCCGTGAACCGGGCCATCCGCGTGACGGAGTCCGACCGCGAGCTCGCCTCCGTCTGACTCCCCTCGGTTCCGCCACACTCCTGGCGTTTCGCCACGTGCATGCGTGTGGCGAAACGCCACGAGTGTGGCGGAACTCGGGTGAGAGAGCCGAGACAGACGAGCCCGCTCGCCACTAGAGTGCGAACGTGTTCGTGCACGTTCTGGGAGAGGTGCTCCCGCTCGCCGTGGGCATCATCGTGTCGCCGATGCCCATCGCGGGGGTCATCGCGCTGCTGCTCGGCCCCAAGGGTCGGGGCAACGCGGTCGTCTTCACCGTCGCGTTCCTCGTCGCGACGTTCGCGGTCACGCTCGCCTTCGCCTCCGGATCGAAGGGCACCACGCGCTCCGACTCGTTCTTCGCGCAGCTGTTCCACATCGTGCTCGGCTTCGCGTTCGCCGCGCTCTTCCTGTTCCTCGCCTACCGCAGCTTCCGCGGTCGGCCGAAGAAGGGTGAGGAGCCGAAAGAGCCGCGGTGGCTAGCCGCGATCGATTCCTTCGGCCCCGTGAAGTCCGCGGGTCTCGGGTTGCTCCTCGGCGTGGCCAACGTGAAGAACCTGCCGATCATGATCGCGGCGGGAGCCACGATCGGCACCGAGGGACTCGAATGGCCGCTGGTCTTCCTCGCGGTGTTCGTGTTCTCTGTCATCGCCTGCCTCGGCGTCCTCGTGCCGACACTCCTCGGTGGGTCGGGATCGAAGGGCATAACCTCGTTCCTCGCCTCCACGAAGTCGGCCCTCATCCGGCACGACGCGATCATCATGACGGTGCTCTTCCTCGTGCTCGGCGCCATCCAGCTGGGCAAGGCCCTCGAGGCGCTGGGCTGACCCGGCGCCGTGCACGCCGCCTCCGGCCGTGTCCACGGCTCGCGCGCATCCGAGGGTGGGATGATCGTGGGGTGCCCGTGTACCGAGATGAAGGGGTCGTGCTGCGCACCCAGAAGCTGGGTGAGGCCGACCGGATCGTGACCCTCCTCACGCGCACCCACGGCAAGGTCCGCGCCGTGGCGCGGGGCGTCCGCCGGACGTCGTCGAAGTTCGGATCGCGGCTCGAGCCGTTCATGGTCGCCGACCTCCAGTTCTACGAGGGCCGGAGCCTCGACACGATCACTCAGGCGGTCACGATCGGCTCCTACGGCGCCGCCATCACCGCCGACTACTCCAGCTACACGGCCGCGAACGTCATGGTCGAGACGGCCGACCGCATCACCGAGCACGAGCAGTCGCTCCAGCAGTACCACCTGCTGGTCGGCGCGCTCCGCTCCCTGTCGCGCGGCGAGCACGGCCCCTCGCTGACCCTCGACTCGTACCTGCTGCGGGCGATGGCGGTCGCCGGATGGGCGCCGAGCTTCCACGACTGCGCCGTGACGGGGGCCACAGGCCCGCACTCCGCATTCGTGGTCCAGCTCGGCGGCGTGGTCGCCGACGCGGTCGCCCCACCCGGTTCCCCGCGTCTCGACGCCACCACGCTCGAGCTGCTGGCCGCCCTGCTGACGGGCGACTGGGCGACGGCGGAGGCGGCGCCGGCGATCTCACGTTCGCAGGCGAGCGGCGTGGTCTCCGCGTATGCGCAGTGGCATCTCGAGCGCGGACTCCGGTCTCTCGAGCACGTCGAGCGCGGCACGCGCACCCGCACAGCCTCCGGGGCCGCTGCCGCCGCCGCGAGCCCCGCCGCGACCCCCACGTCCGTCGCCGATCGCCCTGAGGAGCACCCGTGACCCCCGTGAGGAAGACCTCGCCCCTCGCCGAGCCGTTCCGGCCGCTCGACTGGACCGGCCTCTACCCACCGGAGCTGCCGAAGTCCGCAGTCCCCGACCACGTCGCCGTCGTGATGGACGGCAACGGCCGCTGGGCCAACCAGCGCGGCCTCACCCGCGTCGAGGGACATCGGGCGGGCGAGGCGGCCCTCCTCGACGTGGTCGCGGGAGCCATCCAGATCGGGGTGAAGCACCTCTCCGTGTACGCCTTCTCCACTGAGAACTGGAAGCGTTCCCCGGACGAGGTGCGCTTCCTGATGGGCTTCAACCGGGAGGTCCTGCACCGCCGCCGCGATCAGCTGAACGAGTGGGGCGTGCGCATCCGCTGGTCCGGGCGCCGACCGCGTCTCTGGGCGAGCGTGATCAAGGAGCTCCAGTACGCCGAGCGGCTCACGCAGGGCAACAGCACCCTCACGCTCACGATGTGCGTCAACTACGGCGGTCGCAACGAGATCACGGATGCGGTGCGCGCGATCGCCGACGAGGTCGCCGCCGGCCGCATCCGGCCCTCCGCGGTGAGCGAGAAGCTGATCCAGCGGCATCTGTACGTCCCCGACCTCCCCGACGTCGACCTCTTCGTCCGGAGCTCCGGGGAGCAGCGGACGAGCAACTTCCTGCCGTGGCAGTCGGCGTACGCGGAGATGGTCTTCCTCGACCGCCTCTGGCCGGACTTCACCCGCGTCGACCTCTGGGGCGCAATCGAGCACTACGCGGGGCGCAACCGGCGCTTCGGCGGGGCGGTCGACGCGCCGTCCGAGTCGCGCGGCTCCTCGGTCGCCGACCCGGAATGAGAGCGCCCTCCGGCGCGTTGGCTGGAGTGTGACCGAACCCATCAAGATCGACATCTGGTCCGACGTGGCCTGCCCCTGGTGCTACATCGGCAAGCGCAAGCTCGAGAACGGCATCGAGGCCTACTCGAGCGACGGCGAGGCCCTGCCCGTGGAGATCGAGTACCACAGCTACGAGCTGTCGCCCGAGACGCCCGTCGACTTCGAGGGCGACGAGTACGACTTCCTCGCCGCGAAGGGCTACCCGCGGGAGCAGCTCGAGGGCATGCTGACCCGCGTGACCTCGATCGCCTCCGACGTCGGGCTCGACTACGACTACGACCACCTCAAGCACACCAACACGGTGAAGGCGCACCAGCTCATCCACTACGCCAAGGCCCACGGGCGTCAGCTCGACATGAAGGAGCGCCTGCTGAAGGCCTACTTCGTCGACGGCCGCCACGTGGGCCACGTCTCCGATCTCGCCGACCTCGCAGCCGAGATCGGACTCGACCGCGACGACGTCATCCGCTCGCTCGAGGCCGACGAGTACCTCGCCGACGTCCGCGCCGACCAGGCGGAGGCGCAGCGCCTCGGCATCCAGGGCGTCCCGTTCTTCGTGCTCGACGGCAAGTACGGCGTCTCGGGCGCGCAGGATGCCGCGGTGTTCGCCGACGTGCTGCGGCAGGTGCAGGCGAGCCGCGTCGAGGTGGGCGCGTGACCGCGTCGGGCGACGCGACACCCGTCGCGTCTCAGCCCGAGCGTCCGCTGCTCACCCTCCTCGGCGCGACGGATGCGGTCGCCTGCGAGGGCGACGCCTGCGCCCTCCCGCCCCGCTGAACCGCTGGTCGTGGCGGGTTGCGCCCGCTGAGGATGTCGGCGAGGCCCCCAGGAGGCTGAGCGGACGCTCAGCGGACGCAACCCGCGTGCAGCGACCGCAGCGACCCGGGTCAGCGCGGGGGGATCGGCTCGGAGATGTCGGCGACCGTGGCTCCGAGCGCCTTCGCGAGCTGCTCCGCATCCACGAAGGCGCTGTGGCCGTGGGCGCCCGCGCCCATCGCGACGCGGCCGTGGAACGCGGCGTCCTGGTACACGGGCCAGGCGGTGGTCGAGCCGAGCGGCGTGATCGTGCCGCGCTCGTACCCGGTGGCGGCGAGGGCCACGTCCTGAGGCGGCATCGCGAGCTTGTTGACACCCACCAGGGCCCGGAGCTTGGGCCAGCTGATCTGCCGGTCGCCGGGGATGAGCGCGAAGAGGAAGTCGCCGTCGTGACGCTTCACCACCAGGCTCTTCATGATGTCGCCGGGCTGCAGGCCGAGGAGCGCCGCCGCGCCCTCCAGCGAGTCGGCCGCGGGTCGCTCCACCACCTCGACGTCGAGTCCGAGCTGCTCGGCGTGCGTCTTCACCCGTTCGATGCCTGAGTTCTCCACAACCCCATTCAATCGCACGACCGTCCCCAGGATTCCCGGCGGGCGCCCCACCCCCGTCGGAGTCTGGGAGAATCGAAGCACGATGACCACCGACACCCTCGCTCAGCCCGGCCTCGCGATCGGCCCCATCCAGCTCGACGTCCCCGTCGTGCTGGCGCCGATGGCGGGCATCACGAACACGGCCTTCCGTCGGCTCTGCCGCGAGTTCGGCGCGGGTCTCTACGTCAGCGAGATGATCACCAGCCGCGCCCTGGTCGAGCGCACGCCCGAGACCATGCGGCTGATCACGCACCACCCCTCCGAGACCCCGCGCTCCATCCAGCTCTACGGCGTCGACCCGAAGACCATGGCCGACGCGGCCCGCATCCTGGTCGAGGAGGATCGCACCGACCACATCGACATGAACTTCGGCTGCCCGGTGCCGAAGGTCACGCGCAAGGGCGGCGGAGCGGCCCTGCCGTGGAAGCTCGACCTCTTCCGCGAGATCGTCGAGTCGGTGGTCGACGCGGGGGGCGACATCCCGGTCACCGTGAAGATGCGCAAGGGCATCGACACCGACCACCTCACCTACCTCGAGGCCGCCCGCGCGGCGCAGGGCGCGGGCGCCGCGGCGATCGCGCTGCACGCCCGCACGGCCGCCGACTTCTACAGCGGGCACGCCGACTGGTCGGCGATCGCCACCCTCAAGGAGACCATCACCGACATTCCCGTGCTCGGCAACGGCGACATCTGGTCGGGCGACGACGCCCTCCGCATGGTCGACGAGACCGGGTGCGACGGGGTGGTCGTGGGCCGAGGCTGCCTCGGGCGGCCGTGGCTGTTCGGCGACCTCGCCGCCGCCTTCCGGGTCCGCTCCGGGCAGCTGACGGCCGAGGAGGCCGAGGCGCTCCGTGCTGCGCCGTCGCTCGGCGACGTCGCGCGCACGCTGAAGCGGCACACCGAGCTGCTGGTCGAGTTCTTCGGCGACGAGGATCGCGCCTGCCGCGACATCCGGAAGCACGTCGCCTGGTACCTCAAGGGCTACCCGGCCGGCCACGAGGTGCGCGCCGCGCTCTCCACCGTGCGCACGCTCGACGAGATGGACGAGATCCTCGCCACCCTCGACTGGGACATGCCGTACCCGGGCGCCGACGCCGAGGGTCCGCGCGGGCGCGCGGGCAGCCCCAAGAACCCGTCCCTGCCCGACGGATGGCTGACCTCGCGCTCCATCGCGACGGGTGCCCGATCCGACCTCGCGGCCGCGGAGCTCACGCACAGTGGGGGCTGAGCACCGGTCGGCGGAGGGCTACGGCGAACGCGACGTCGAGCGGTTCCTCCCCGAGGAGCACTACTCCAGGCGCAGCGACTTCGCGCGAGACCGGGCCCGCATCCTGCACTCCTCGTCGCTGCGTCGCCTCGCGGCGAAGACGCAGGTCCTGAGCCCGGCCGTCGTGGCCGACTTCGCGCGCAACAGGCTGACGCACTCGCTCGAGGTGGCTCAGGTCGGCCGTGAGCTCGCCGCGAGCCTCGGTCTCGACCCCGACGTCGTCGACTCGGCATGCCTCGCCCACGACCTCGGGCATCCGCCCTTCGGTCACAACGGGGAGCGCGCGCTCAACGAGTGGGCGGCCGACATCGGCGGGTTCGAGGGCAACGCCCAGAGCCTCCGCATCCTCACCCGTCTCGAGCCCAAGTCGTTCGGCGACGACGGCCGTAGCTACGGGCTCAACCTCACCCGCGCCTCGCTCGACGCGAGCTGCAAGTACCCGTGGACGGCGGCCGATCCGGTGCCCGACGCCAGCGGACGACTGAAGTACGGCGTCTACGACGACGACGTCGAGGTCTTCCGGTGGTTCCGTCTCGAGGCGCCCGAGCGGGCCCTCTGCGTCGAGGCCCAGGTCATGGACCTCTCCGACGACATCGCGTACTCGGTGCACGACTTCGAGGATGCGGTGCTGAACGGCTACATCGACGTCGACCTCCTCGCCGAACGCGCCGACCACGAGTCCCTGCTGCACAGCATCCACGCGCGCTCGGGCGGCGAGTTCAGCCTCGACGACATCGTGGCCGCGTTCGAGCGCCTCGACCACCTGGAGGTCTGGCTGACCGGGTGGGACGACAGCCGCCGGGCCCACGCCCATCTGAAGAACCTCACGAGCCAGCTGATCGGGCGCTTCGCGGGCGCCGCCACGGAGGCGACGCGGGCTGCCGCACCCGCCTCCTCGCTCGCCCGCTACGGCGCCGACGTCGTGGTCCCCGCCGAGATCGCGGCCGAGATCGCGACCCTCAAGGGCATCGTGTCGGTCTTCGTCATGAGCAACGACGCCAGGCAGCCCATCTACATGCGACAGCGCGAGCAGCTCCAGCAGCTCGCCGACCGCCTCTGGCAGACCGGCGGGGCCCACCTCGACACGGCGTTCCGCCTCGACTGGGCCGAGGCCGGAGACGACGCCACCCGGCGCCGGGTGGTCGTCGACCAGGTCGCCAGCCTCACCGACCAGACCGCGCTCGCCTGGCACGCCAGGCTCGTC
Organism: Cnuibacter physcomitrellae; assembly: GCF_014640535.1. Taxonomy (NCBI): domain Bacteria; kingdom Bacillati; phylum Actinomycetota; class Actinomycetes; order Micrococcales; family Microbacteriaceae; genus Cnuibacter; species Cnuibacter physcomitrellae. The sequence goes on along the minus strand of NZ_BMHD01000001.1, from coordinate 646,956 downwards.
GGCGCGACCGTATCCTGAGATCCATGGCTGGACTCATCCGCCGCAGCGACATCGACGAGGTCAGGTCGCGCATCGACATCGCCTCCGTCGTGGGCGACTTCGTCGCGCTCAAGAGCGCGGGCATCGGCTCGATGAAGGGCCTCTGCCCGTTCCACGACGAGAAGTCGCCGAGCTTCCACGTGCGCCCGCAGGTGGGCCGGTACCACTGCTTCGGATGCGGGGAGGACGGCGACGTCTTCACCTTCCTCCAGAAGATGGACCACGTGACCTTCACCGAGGCCGTCGAGCGCCTCGCGGCGAGCATCGGGTACACCCTCCACTACGAGGACGGCGGCGCAGCGGCCTCCGACCACGGCAACCGGGCGCGTCTGCTCGCGGCCAACCAGGCGGCGTCCGAGTACTTCATCGAGCAGCTCACGAGCGCGGGCGCCGATGAGGCGCGACGCTTCCTGGGCGGCCGCGGCTTCGACCCCGCGGCTGCGCAGCGCTTCGGGGTGGGCTACGCCCCTCAGGGGTGGGACAACCTGGGCGCTCACCTGAAGGGGCGGGGCTTCACCGAGGCGGAGCTGACCGGCGCGGGCCTCCTCAGCACCGGGGAGCGGGGGAGCAGCTACGACCGGTTCCGCGGGCGCCTGATGTGGCCCATCCGCGACCAGACCGGTCAGACGGTCGGCTTCGGCGCCCGCCGGCTCTACGACGACGACAAGGGGCCGAAGTACCTCAACACCCCCGAGACCGCGGTCTACCACAAGGCGCAGGTGCTCTACGGGCTCGACCTCGCCAAGCGCGACATCGGCCGGGGCCGCCAGGTGGTCATCGTCGAGGGCTACACCGACGTGATGGCGTGCCACCTCGCAGGCGTCACCACCGCGGTCGCCACCTGCGGCACCAGCTTCGGCGTCGACCACATCAAGATCATCCGCAGGGTCATGGGCGACGACGCCTCGGGTCTCGGCGAGGTGGTGTTCACCTTCGATCCGGATGCGGCGGGTCAGAAGGCGGCCGTCCGCGCGTTCGCCGAGGAGCAGCGGTTCGCGGCGCAGACCTACGTCGCCGTCGCGCCCGACGGCCTCGATCCCTGCGACCTCCGGCTCGCGAAGGGCGACGAGGCGGTACGGCGCCTCCTGCGCACCAAGCGGCCCATGTTCGAGTTCGTGATCAAGCAGAAGCTCGACACCTACGACCTGGAGACCGTCGAGGGGCGCGTCGCCGCGCTCCGGGATGCCGCCCCGATCGTCGCCGACATCCGCGACTCGGCCCTCCGCCCGGCGTACACGCGCCAGTTGGCCCGCATGCTCGGCTCCGACCTCGACGAGGTCTCGCGCGCCGTCGAGGCAGCGGCTCGGCGCGGCTCGAGCCCCTCCGAGGGCTCCCGGCGTCCCCAGACCGGCGAGCGGCCGCAGGGCTCCCCGCCACCGCAGCAGCACGGCCAGGGGTCCACACAGGAGCCCGGGTCGGGTGCCGAACCCGCCCGGCCGGCACCGGTCGCGGTGAGCATCACCGACCTGCCCACCGCCACCGCCACCCGGCAGGAGCGCGACGCTCTCCAGGCCATCCTGCAGTTCCCGGTGCTGATCGGCCGCGACCTCATCGAGAAGGTGACCTCCAGCGGCTTCAGCAACGCCGCTCTGGCCGCCGTGCGCGACGCGATGGCTCGGCACCTCGACGAGTACACCGAGCCCGGCTGGGTCTCGGTCGTCGAGCAGGACGTCCCCGAGGAGTATCGCGCCCTGGTCGGCCAGCTCGCCGTCGTCCCGATCCCCGAGCGCCCCAGCCGGCAGCCCGAGATCTACCTCCGCACCATCACGGGGGAGATCTACCTCCGCGATCTGCTCCGGCGGAAGGACCAGCTGATCAGGACCCTCCAGCGGACCGATCGCATCGCCGCGCCGGACGAGTACCGCCGCCTGGGGTCGCAGATCGCCGAACTCGAGGCCCAGCGTCGCGCCTTCCAGGCGGAATGAGGGTGCGCGGGTAGGCTCTGCCGGGTGGCATCGCGCAACGTCCTCACCGCATCCGACGTGACGATCGAGTATCCGGCTCACAGCGTCAGCCCCTCCCACGTCGCCGTGAAGGGGTTCACCCTGACGATCGAGCCCGGCGAGATCGTCGGACTCGTGGGCTCGAGCGGCTCGGGCAAGTCGACCCTCGCGCAGGTCGCGTCGGGACAGGCGGCGCTCAAGACGGGCTCCGAGGTGCAGCCGCGGATCATCGGCGGCAGCCTCCAGGTGCTGGGATACGAGATGCGGACGATCCGGCGGAACAAGCTGACCGAGTTCACCCTCGGGGTGGGCTACGTGAAGCAGGATGCGGGGACGACGCTCACCCCGAACATGACGGTCGCCGAGATCGTGGCCGAGCCGATCTTCCTGCGCGACCGCAAGCACGACCGCCGCGACGCGGGTCTCAAGGCCGCGACCCTGGTCGACTCGCTGCTGCTCCCGGTGGGCACGATGCTCAAGCAGCCGCACGAGCTCTCCAGCGGGCAGCGGCAGAGGGTGGCGGTGGCGCGGAGCCTCGCCCTCGACCCCGTCCTCCTCATCGCCGACGAGCCCACCGCGGGCGTCGACGTCTCCGTGCGCGGGCAGGTGATCGATGCGATCGCGGGCTTCCAGCGTGCGCGCGGCGGCGCCGCCCTGCTGGTCAGCCACGACCTCGAGTCCCTGCGCCGCGCCGTCGACCGCATCGCCGTCATCCACGAGGGCGTCGTCGTGGGGCTCGGCGACATCGACGAGGTGCTCGACGATCCACGCCACCCGTACGTGGCCGAGCTGGCACGTGAGACGAGCGACTCGGAATGGTGATAGTGTTGTCTCCGCTGTTCTTCAGCAGTGATCCTCGATAGCTCAATTGGCAGAGCAGCCGGCTGTTAACCGGCAGGTTCTTGGTTCGAGTCCAAGTCGGGGAGCGACACGACGAAGGCCCCGCGGAATCCCGCGGGGCCTTCGTCGTCCTGGGCGATCGGGACGGGCGGTCAGCCCGCGACCCGGCGGTCCTGCTCGAGAGGAGTCGCCGGTGCGATCACGGGCGGGCTCTTCAGGCCCACCTCGATCTCGGTGACCGCGAACCTGGTCGCCGGAGTGATCAGGAGCATCTCCACACCGCCCTCGTGCAGCAGGGGGACGAGCTCGGTGTCGCCGCGCTCGATCGTGTCGTGCGCGTGGGCGCTGAAGATGTCGCTCATCGTCTCGGTCGCGAGGTAGACCCGGCCTCCGTAGTGGATCACCCGCGTGTACGCATGCGTCATTGCACTTCCTTCCGCGATGGCCACAGGCTACGCCTCCGACCCTGGACGTTCCAGGGGTTGCGTACAGTGGTGGGACCATGTCCGAACGCACGCCCGACGAACGCGCGGCGCTGCGGTCGGCTCTCGCCGTCGGACTCGCCACGGCGGCGTACGGGGTGTCGTTCGGAGCGCTGGCGACGGCCTCGGGGCTCGACGTCTGGCAGACCTGCTTCCTCAGCCTCGTGATGTTCACGGGCGGCTCGCAGTTCGCCCTCATCGGCGTGCTCGCCTCGGGCGGCGCCGCTGCCGGTGTCTCCGCGATCACGGGCGCGACGCTGCTCGGCGTCCGCAACGCGTTCTACGCGGTCCGGATGTCGCCGGTGGTCGGTCCGGGCCTTGCGCGGAGGGCTGCGGCGGCGCACCTGACGATCGACGAGTCGACCGCGGTGGCCACCGCTCGATCGACCCTCCGCGGGCAGCGGATCGGCTTCTGGGCGACGGGCCTGGCCATCTACGTCGGATGGAACATCACGACCCTGATCGGCGCTCTGGTCGGCGATCTGCTGGGAGACGTCCGCTCCTACGGACTGGACGCCGCGGCCGCGGCCGCGTTCCTGGGGCTGCTGTGGCCCCGCCTGCGGGAGCGTCAGGCCCTGGCCGTCGCCGTGGGCGCCGCGGTCGTGGCGACGGCCCTCATCCCGGCTCTCCCGCCGGGTCTCCCCGTGCTCATCGCGGGGGCGGTCGCGGTGCTGGTCGGCGGTCTCAACCTCTTCGCCTCGCGACCCCGTGAGGAGGCCGCGCCGTGACCACCTGGCAGATCGTTATCGTCGCGTCGCTGGCCTGCTTCGCGCTCAAGGCCGTCGGCTACGTGGTGCCGGCGCGCGCCTTCGAGCATCCCCGGGTCGCTCGGGTCGCGAGCCTGCTCACCGTGGCTCTGCTGGCGGCGCTCATCGTGGTCCAGACGGTCGGGCAGGGGCAGGCCCTCCAGGTGGATGCGCGGCTGCCGGCCGTGGGCGTGGCCGCCGTGCTGTACGCCCTGAAGGTCCCGTTCGTCCTCGTGGTGATCGCGGCGGCGGTCGTCGCAGCGCTCCTGCGAGCGCTGGCGGGGATGGCGTGACCGCGGAGACGCCGGCACGCGCGGGGCGCTGAGGGTCAGTCCTCGAGGTGGTCGCGGCCCGGCAGCCAGCTGTGGCCGGGCACACCCCATCCGTTCTTCTTCGCGGTCTTCGCGACGGGCTTGGCGTACTCGTGGTCGAGGCGGTCGATGTAGAGGACGCCGTCGAGGTGGTCGTACTCGTGCTGGAAGATGCGGGCCAGCCACCCCGAGCACTCGATCTGGTACCGCGTCCCGTCGAGATCCGTCGCTCGGAGGATCGCCCTCGCGCCCCGGGCCAGCGGGTAGCGCTCACCCGGGAAGGACAGGCACCCCTCGGACTCGTCGTCGGGATCCGCGGGGTCGGGAGAGGCCGGCGTGATGAACAGCTCCGGGTTGATGGCCACCCCGCGATGGAGCTCGTCGGCCTCGTCCGTCCAGCTGTACACGAAGAGGCGGAGCGGTACGCCCACCTGGGGGCCCGCGAGCCCGACTCCGGGAGCTGCGTCCATGGTCTCGAACATGTCGGCGACGAGCCTGCGGAGGTCGTCGTCGATCGTCTCGACGGGGGCGGCGGGGGAGTGGAGCACGGGCTCGCCCATGATCCGGATCGGGAGAACGGCCATTCGCTCACTCTATCCAGCGGTGCCACGGGGTATCGTCGTCTGGTGCCTCCCGAACTGAGCGATCTCACCGATCAGATCGCTCTCGATCCGAAGCAGTTCATCGGCATCCCGCTCGCCCTCGTGGGCGCCGTCTTCCTGAGCCTCGGCGCTCAGTTCCAGCACCGCGGGGTCGCCAAGGTCGAGGCCAGGACCCACGAGGCGGTCAAGGGTCTGAGCATGCGGCAGATCCTCGCCCTGCTCGGACGGCCGTCCTGGGTGATCGGGTCGCTGATGCTCGGCCTCGCGATCGTGCTCCAGCTGACGAGCCTCGGTTTCTCGCCGATCATCGTCGTCCAGCCGCTCGGCGCGGTCGCGCTCGTGATCACGAGCATCCTCAACTCCCGGCTGAGCAAGGTGAAGCTCAACCGCGCCTCCGTCGTGTCGATCGTGCTCTGCGTGGGCGGCGTGGGGGCGTTCGTGCTCGTGGCGGCGTTCACCGCGCGCGACAAGCCCGTCACCACGCGCGACCTGGTCATCATCCTCATCATCCTGGCGGTGGTGCTCGCCATCATGGGGGCCCTGTTCGCGCTGGCGGGGAAGCGCTTCAAGGCGATCGCCTACATCATCGGCGCCGGGGTCCTCTACGGCTTCGTCGCGACCCTCGCCAAGGTCGTGATCAGCCGCGTGACCCAGGGCGACTTCGGCTGGCTCACCATCCTGTGCGTCCTCGGGCTCCTGGCCGCCGGAGGCCTCGGCGGGTACTTCGTGCAGAACGCCTACGCCTCCGGTCCGCCCGATCTCGTCATCGCCGGCCTCACCGTCGTCGACCCCCTCGTCGCCGTGGGCATCGGCATCATCGTGCTCGGCGAGGCGTCTCAGGCGCCGATCTGGGCCATGATCGCGTTCGTCGTGTTCGGGCTGGTCGCCATCCTGGGTGTGTTCGGCCTGGCGCGATTCCATCCGCAGGCGCGGCGCTAAGGTGGATGCTGCCCGGAACGACGACGACCCACCGCCGAAGAAATAGAAAGATACCGTGTGACCGACTTCCGAGAATCGCCGAGCAGCGAGCCATCGAGCTCCGCACCGGACGCCGAGCGTCCGCTGCGCATCATCATCGGAGCTGACACGTTCTCGCCCGACGTCAACGGATCCGCGAAGTTCGCGGAGCACCTCGCCTCCGGACTCGCCTCGCGCGGCCACGACGTGCACGTCGTGGTGCCGGCCGCCTCGAGGGCTCACGGCACCTGGACCGAGGAGTACGACGGCCAGAAGGTCACCGCCCACCGGCTCTTCAGCCTCCGTTGGCCGTTCCACGACTGGCTGCGGTTCGTGATGCCGTGGACGATCCGGAAGAACAGCGCGCGCATCATCGACGAGGTCCAGCCCGACGTCGTGCACTTCCAGTCGCACATCGTGGTGGGTCGCGGGCTCGCGGCCGAGGCTCAGAAGCGCGGCATCCGCATCATCGGCACCAACCACGTGATGCCCGAGAACCTCACCGCTTTCATGCCCATCCCGCAGGCGGCGAAGGACGTCGTCATCAAGCTGGCGTGGAAGGCGGCCCGCCGGTCGTTCAGCAAGGCGGAGGCCGTGACGGCGCCGACTCGCCGCGCCGCCGACTTCTTCGAGCGCGGCACCGGGATGACCAACACGTACGCGATCAGCTGCGGCATCCGGGCGTCGGACTACACCCCCGACTTCGGGCCCCGCGAGGGCAACCGCATCCTGTTCGTGGGCCGGGTCGCGCCCGAGAAGCAGATCGATGTGCTCCTGAAGGCCGTGCAGATGCTCCCGAGCGACCTCGACGTCCACCTCGACGTCGTCGGCGGGGGCGACCAGCTGAAGAACCTCCAGCAGCTCGCCGAGACGCTGGGCATCGCCGACCGTGTCAGCTTCACGGGGCGGGTGTCCGACGAGGAGCTCCGCGCCTCGTACACGAGGTCGACCGTGTTCGCGATGCCGTCGATCGCCGAGCTGCAGAGCATCGCCACCATGGAGGCGCTCGCCAGCGGCCTGCCGGTCGTGGCGGCCGATGCGATGGCTCTCCCTCACCTCGTGCACGACGGCGAGAACGGCTACCTCTTCACGCCGGGAGACGCCGCGGATCTGGCGGCCAAGCTCGAGCGTGTGCTCCGCCTTCCCGAGGACGAGCTGCAGGCGATGAAGCGCGAGTCGCTCGACATCGTCGCCGCCCACGACATCGACCGGACGCTAGCGACCTTCGAGCGCCTGTACCGCGGCGAGAAGGTCAGCGACCCGGCGGTCTCCCGCCCGTCCGACGAGGAGCGCTCCTCCGCCGCGTAGCCTCGCCCGCGGCGTGAGCGGGTCGCTCCGCCGAGGCGCGGTATCGTGTACCTCGGCCGTGCGACCCGTCGCCGGCCGCGGGGCGGTAGCTCAGCTGGTCAGAGCAGCGGACTCATAATCCGTCGGTCACGGGTTCAAGTCCCGTCCGCCCTACGGTGCACCACCGGTGGTCAGGGCGCGTTCTGCACGTCGATCGCGGAGAGACCGGGGATCAGCCGGTCGGGATCGATCGTGACCATCATCTCCTCGTCCCATCGCGCAGACAGGCGCTGCGCTGCCTCGAACGGACCGCGGTTGACAAGGTCGCTCACGACGCGATCGACGTAGCGGTCGTATTCGCCCCTGACGAGTGCGCGCTTGTCCTTCATGCCGATCGGATCGACGTCCCAGAGGAACTCGAGGACGTCGGGCCGCAACCGCTCGACGTCCCGCATGCGACTGAGGCTAAGCCGCCTGGACCTCCCCGAGCAACAGCCCAGCACCCGCACCGGCGCACCCCGCCCGTCCGTCGTCCGGCGGTGGATCTGGCAGTCGTGGTGGGCTGTGACGGCTGGCGGCCGCCACGACTGTCAGATTGGCGGGCAGGCCCCCCGCGCGCGGCTGGTGGGCCCGTGTGAAATGGGTGTGGAGCGACACGGGGGTCCCCGGCGGGCACTACCGTTATCGGAACGAGATGTTCCGAGGAGACACCGTGCAGCGCCACTCCACCGCGGGCGACGGCAGCGGCTTCGACAGCCGGTTCGATGCCGCCTTCCAACCCGGCTTCGACGACGACGTCGACCTCCGCGTGTTCGACGACGTCGACCGGATCGAGCCCTCCGTCGCCGTCGAGCCCGCGCCGGTGGCGCTCGTCGACCGGTTCGTGGTCGCGATCTGGGCGGTCGGCGTCGCCCTCGTCGTGGCGCCGATCGTGGCCATCCTGGTGATTGCCGATCAGCAGAGGAACGCCACGCTCGATCAGGGCGGCTTCGTCGTGTACTCGCTCGTGTCGTCCCTGACTCCGTTCCTGCTCGCGCTCGGCGTGGCGACGCTGGTCGGCAGCCTCTTCCTCCTCGCCCACAGATGGGAGCGCCGTCGATGACCTTCGACACGGACCAGAACGCAGGCCAGAACGCGAGCCAGAACGCCGGGCACGGGCCGAGCGCGCGTCACACCGAGCCGCTGCCGCTCGAGGAGTTCGCCGACCGCACCGGGCGCATCATGGCGAACCTCGAGACCGTGATCGACGGCAAGCGCGAGGCGCTCACGCTCGCCCTCGTCGTGCTGATCGCCGAAGGGCACCTGCTCGTGGAGGACGTGCCGGGCGTGGGCAAGACCACGCTCGCCAAGGCGCTCGCCACCAGCGTCGGATGCACGGTGAGCCGCATCCAGTTCACTCCCGACCTGCTCCCCTCCGATGTGACGGGCGTGTCGATGTACAACCAGGCGGCGCACGAGTTCGAGTTCAAGCCGGGAGCGGTGTTCGCGAACATCGTCGTGGCCGACGAGATCAACCGCGCCTCGCCGAAGACCCAGTCCGCCCTCCTCGAGTGCATGGAGGAGGGGCAGGTATCCGTCGACGGCGTCACCCACCAGCTCGAGGCTCCGTTCGTGGTGGTCGCCACGCAGAACCCGATCGAGATGGAGGGCACCTACGCGCTTCCCGAGGCTCAGCGCGACCGGTTCATGGTCCGCATCTCGATGGGGTACCCGGATGCGTCGGCGGAGCTGGCGATGCTGCATCAGCGCGAGAACGCCAGTCCGCTCGACGAGTTGAGCCCCGTCGTGGGCAAGCCCGAGCTGGCCGAGCTCATCGAGACCGCCCGGGCCGTGTACGTCAGCCGGGCAGTCGAGTCCTACGTGGTCTCGATCGTGCAGGCGACCCGATCGCATCCGGAGTTCAGACTCGGCGCCAGCCCTCGCGGCACGCTCCACCTGGTGCGCGCGGCGAAGGTCCTCGCGGCGCTCAAGGGGCGCGAGTTCGTGGTGCCCGACGACGTCGACGAGCTGGTCGTCCCGGTGCTCGCCCACCGTATCGTCCCCACCCGGCGGGCCGCGAGCGATCGGGGTGGTGCCACTCAGGCCATCGCCGACTCCCTGCGCGCGATCGTCTCCGCCACTCCCGTCCCGCTGGCACGCACCCGCTGACCGATGGCCTCCGCCGCCGATCGTCGTCGACGTCCGACCCGCGCACCGCGCCTGACGGTGCGGGGGTGGGCGCTGCTCGCCGTGGCGGTGGCCGCCTTCGTCGCGACGCGGTACTTCGCCCGGCAGGAGTTCGCCTACCTCGGCTGCTTCCTGCTCGCCGTGGTCGGCTTCGGATACGCCTGGACGGCGCTGCGCCGGGTTCAGCTCACCGTGCGACGGCGGTTCGTCCCCGAGTCGGCCCCGGCAGGCGAGCCCGTCGACGCCGTCCTGCTGCTGCAGAACTGGGGTGCGATGCGGACGCCCGCGGTCACCTGGGTCGACCCGGCCAGTGCGCCGATGTCGTCGACCGCACCGAGCGAGCTCCCGGCCCTGCCCGGGTTCTCGGCGCGCAGGGCGGGCGAGCCGGAGGTGCAGCGGCTGCACTACCGGCCCGACACCACTCGCCGTGGCGCCCACACCGTCGGGCCGCTCCTCCTCACGTTCGCCGACCCGTTCGGCATGGCCCGTCGCTCGGTCGCGGTCGGAGAGACCGACAGCCTGGTGGTGACGCCCGCCGTCTACGACCTCGCCCGGGCCGACCTGCGCCTCTCCACGGGAGACGGATCGGAGCAGACCGCGCGGCGTCTGGTCGGAGCGGGCGAACCCGACGTCATCGCCCGGCGCTACCAGCCGGGAGATTCGGTGCGCAAGGTGCACTGGCCCGCCACGGCCCGGCACGGCGAGCTGATGGTGAAGCAGGACGATCAGCGGAACGACCAGGATGCGGTGGTGCTCCTCGACGCGTCGTCCTTCCCGGGTGACGACGCGGCGTCCGACGCGTTCGAATGGGCCGTGAGCGGCGCCGCCTCGGTCGCTCAGCACCTCGTGGCGGAGGGCTTCGGCGTGCGCCTGGTGGGGTTCGGCGAGAGGTCGGCCGACGCGATCTACGTCGACGTCGCCGGATCGCAGCGCGTCGCGTACGACCTCGCCTTCGCCACGCCTGCCGGAGCCGCCGACCCCGACGCGTTCCGCGCCGCAGTGGGGGACGCCTCCCTGACGTCGCCCGATGCCCCTCCCGTGTTCGCGTTCGTCGCGGACAGGCCCGGGGCGGAGCAGGGCCTTCAGTCGCTCGCGGCGATGAGCTCGCATCCGGTCGCCTTCGTCGTACGCAGCGACGCCGACCTCGAGGTCGGACGGGCGGGCGGTGCCGGAAGCGAGGTCGGTACGTCGCTTCGCCGAGCGGGATGGACCGTGGTCGACGTCGATCCCGACGAGGCGGTCCCCTCGGTCTGGCGTGCGCTCGGCGAGGCGAGGGGGCTCGCATGACGGCTCTCGGCACCCGCCCCGAACGGCCTCGCGCTCGGGTCGCTCCCGCGCGCGTCGACACTCCTCGGGCGGGTCGGCCGCGGCGCTGGGCGGAGCGGCGACGCGAGCACGCCGGCGCCTGGCTCAGCACGCTGTTCGTCGCCGCCGGCATCGGTGCGGCGCTCTTCGGGGTCTCGCCTCTCCTCCAGGGCATCGGCTGGTGGTTCGCGACCATGGCGATGGTCGTCCTCGTCCTCGGCGTCGCGGCGCTGCTGCGCGCCGTGGGGGCATCCGAGCTCGCGGCCGTGGTCGCCTCGGCCGTGGTGTGGGCCGTGGTCGTCGTCGCGCTCTACGCCGCGTCGACGCTCTGGCTCGTCATCCCGACGTTCGCGACCCTGTCGGAGCTGTCGGCCGACCTCGCGGCGGCCAGGGAGTCGATCGCCGTGCAGGCCGTCCCGGCCGTCGCAGACGAGCCGATCACCCAGCTCCTCGTCATGTCGATCGGCCTGATCGCGATCGTGACGGATGCGCTCGCCACCGGTCTCCGGAAACCGGCGCTGAGCGGCGTGGGTCTCCTCGCCGTGCTCGCCATCGCCCCGTTCATCCGAGAGCCCGCGCCGCAGGTCGGGATCTACGTGCTCGTCGGCCTCGCATACCTCGGCATGATCTGGTCGGGCTCCCGCATCGGCGGCCCATCCGTGCGACGCCACGATCCCCGGGCCGGCCGGAACCGGATGCTCGCCGTGGTCATCGCGAGTGCGACGGCCCTCGCCACGGTGGTGCTGCCCACCGTCACGCCCGGACTCACCGAGGGCTCGCTCGACAAGGATCAGGCCGGGAACCTCTTCCCCTCCGTGTACTCCGCCGGGATCGATCCGACCATCCAGCTCGGCCGCGACCTGCGGCGCAGCACGCCCGTGCTCTCGCTCTCGTACTCCACCACCGGCGACTCGGCCGAGTACCTCAGGATGGTGACCCTCGGCGACTTCACGGAGGGGACGTGGCACCCCGAGGAGGGCGACGACCTCGTGCCGTACGCCGAGCAGCAGATCGGCACACCGGTCGGGCTCGCCGCCGACGTGCCCACGCAGAGCGAGCGTACGGAGGTGTCGATCGAGGCACTGCGTACGGACTGGCTGCCGATGCCGTTCCCCGCGACCCAGGTGGAGGGACTGGCCGACGACCAGTGGCAGCTCTCGGCGGGGCTCTCGACCCTCACGACCTCGGAGCTCGACACGCGCGGGCTCTCCTACGCGGTCTCGAGCGTCGACGTGCAGCCCACTCCCGAGCAGTTCGCCGCCGCCGGGAGCAGCGTGCCGACCGATCTCGACCGGTACCTGCAGCTGCCGGATGTGCTGCCCGCGATCATCGGCGACACCGCTCGGTCGGTGACCGCATCCGCGACGTCGAACTACGACCGCGCGGTGGCCCTGCAGGAGTACTTCAGGTCGAGCCAGTTCACGTACTCGCTCTCCGCGCCGGTGTCCGGGAACTACGACGGCGACAGCGCCGACCAGATCGCCGCGTTCCTCGAGGCGAAGTCGGGATACTGCGTGCACTACGCCTCGGCGATGGCCGTCATGGCGCGCGTGCTCGGCATCCCGGCGCGCATCGCCATCGGCTATGCGCCGAGCCAGACCGCCACAGGAAGCCAGGACGGCGTCACGACCTACGACGTGTACACCGATCAGCTGCACTCCTGGCCCGAGCTGTTCTTCGAGGGCATCGGCTGGGTCCCCTTCGAGCCGACCCCGGGCCTCGACTTCACGCCGCCGGACTACAGCCTCCCCGACTACGCGACGTCCGGCACGGGCGATAGCGCGGCCGTCGCCAGCGACCCGGCGGAGGTTCCTCAGACCACGCAGAGCGCGCGGCCGCAGGACGACGTGGGTGGCACCTCGGCCGCTGCCTCGTCCGGCGCCGAGACCGCCCGGGGCTGGCTCGTCGCGGGTCTGATCGTCCTGGCGGTCGCCGTCGTCGTGCTGATGCCGTTCACCGTCCGCACCCTCATCCGTCGGCGGCGCGTCAGAGCCCTGAGTGAGAGCCCGCATCCGGCGACCCTCGCCTGGATGGAGCTCGAGGACTCGCTCGACGACGAGCGGTTCTCGCGGTCCCCGACGGAGACCGTGCAGTCGCTCGCCGGCCGTGTGCTCGCCGAGCGAAGGGTGCCCGCGGAGCAGCTCCAGCGGCTCGCCGCCGCCGTCGAGCGCGAGCAGTTCGCCGCGCCCGGCCAGGTCGACGCGCAGGCGAGGTCGCTCATCGCCTCCGACCTCGACGCCGTGCTGGGGGCCCTGGCCGAGGACGCGACCACCTCAGAGCGCGCGCTCGCCCGCTTCGTGCCGCTCTCCTTGTGGCGTCGCGCCCGGACGTCGGCCGCGACGGGGACGGAGGTCGCTGAGCGGTCGCGGCAGTGACGGCGCCTCGCTCCGGGCCGCAGCGAGCCAGTCGAGGGCGGCGCCGGCGAGGAGCGCCCTGGCCCTGTCCGGCAGTGCCGACCCCGTCCGGTCGGCTGCGGCGCGCCAGACCGCCTCGGCTCGATCGAGGACGCCCGAGGTGTCCTGCGACGGGAGGCTCGCCACCAGCAGCACCATGAACACGGTGTCGTTCCAGGCGGAGGCGGCGTCGGGATCGAGGGAGTCGAGCCAGGCGTCGAACTCCTCGCGGCCGGCCTGGGTGATCCGATAGCGGGGGAGTCCGTCGTCGGTGGGATCGCCCGGGGTCACCGACCCGGAGGTGACGAGGCGATCGAGGGTCGAGTAGATCTGGCCGACGTTGATGCGCCCGACCCGGGCGGTGCGCTCCTCGAGCTCGCCGTGGATCTGCAGCCCGTAGGCGTCCTGCTCGATGAGCACGCCCAGGATGCCCGCGCGGATCGACATCTACTCAGTATAGGTTTGACGTGGCCGAGAGCTGTCTTACACGCTTGTGATTCGCATCCGCGGTGGGCATAATGGCAGCACAACCGCACACCGGTCATCGCTCCGTCTGCAGGTCGTTGGGGAAGACGCACCTGAGGAATGGAGAACGAGATGGCGTCCACCGTCACGCGCGGAGTGATCTACGTCCACTCTGCGCCACGCGCGCTGTGTCCCCACGTCGAGTGGGCGGCAGGGCGCGCCATCGGCCGTGCCGTGAACTTCTCCTGGAGTGAGCAGCCGGCGCTTCGTGGTGCGCAGAGGGCGGAGTTCTTCTGGGAGGGCGAGCCCGGCACCGGCGCTGCTCTCGCGTCCGCCCTTCGCGGCTGGGAGCACCTGCGCTACGAGGTGACCGAGGAGGCGTCGAGCGGGACCGACGGCGGCCGCTGGATGCACACCCCAGACCTCGGGATCTACTACGCCCAGGTCGACAGCGCGGGCAACACCGTGGTGTCGGAGGACCGCATCCGCGGTGCCATGGAGATCGCGGGCACCAACGCGCTCGAGCTGCACCGCGAGCTGCGTCTCGCCCTGGGTCAGGCCTGGGACGAGGAGCTCGAGCCCTTCCGCTACGCCAGCGACATGTCCCCGGTCGTCTGGCTCCACCGCGTCGGCTGACCCCCACCCAGCCGCGAACACGACAGCGCCCCCGCCGACTCGATCTCGGCGGGGGCGCTCTCGTCTGTGTGGATGCGTGCGGGTCAGACCGAGCGGAAGGCGACGACGGCGTTGTGGCCGCCGAAGCCGAACGAGTTGCTGATCGCGACCAGGTCTCCCTCGGGCAGCGCGCGCGGCTCGCGCACGACGTCGAGGGCGATCTCCGGGTCCTGCTCCGTGAGGTTGATGGTCGGCGGAGCGGTGCGCTCCTGAAGGGCCTTCACGGTGAAGATCGCCTCGATGGCGCCGGCGCCGCCGAGCAGGTGGCCCGTGGACGCCTTCGTGGCCGACACCGGGATGGAGGCCAGCCGATCACCGAAAACGTGCAGCAGCGCCTTGTACTCGGCGATGTCGCCGACGGGCGTGCTCGTGGCGTGAGCGTTGATGTGCGCCACGTCGTCGAGCGTGAGGCCGGACGACTCCACGGCGGCGATCATCGCGCGGGCGGCGGCCGATCCCTCGGGGTCGGGTGCGGTGATGTGGAAGGCGTCGCTCGTCACGGCACCGCCGAGCAGCTCGGCGTAGATCTTCGCGCCGCGGGCGAGCGCGTGCTCCTCGGTCTCGAGCACGAGAGCCGCGGCACCCTCACCGAGCACGAAGCCGTCGCGGTTCACGTCGTACGGACGCGAGGCGGTCGCGGGGGAGTCGTTCTGCTTCGAGAGCGCCTGCATCGAGGCGAAGGACGCGAGCGGCAGCGGGTGGATCGCCGCCTCGGCACCACCCGCGATGATGATGTCGGCGTAGCCGGCCTGCAGGTGCTCGTACGCGTTGACGACGGACTCGGTGCTCGAGGCGCAGGCGGAGACGACGGTCCGCGCTCCGGCACGGGCGCCGAGGGACATCTCGATCGCGGCAGCCCCGGCGTTCGGCATGAGCATGGGCACGGTCATCGGCAGCACCCGTCGGGGACCGCGCTCGCGCAGCGTGTCCCACGCGTCGAGCAGGGTCCAGACGCCCCCGATGCCGGTGGCCCAGTCGACGCCGAAGCGCTCGGGGACGACGTCCGGAGAGCCGGCATCCGCCCAGGCCGCCCGGGCGGCGATGACGGCGAACTGGGTGGCGGGGTCGAGACGCTTGGACTCCACCCGCTCCAGCACCTCGGTGGGCTGCACGCGCGCCTGGGCGGCGAAGGTGACCGGGAGCTCGAGCCTGGCGACCCACTCCTGCTCGAGCGGGGAGGCCCCCGACTCTCCCTTGAGGAGGTTCTGCCAGCTCTCCTCGGCGGTGCCGCCGAGCGGAGAGGTGGCTCCGATGCCAGTGACGACGATCTTCTTGGTGCCCATGCGTGGTACAGCTTCCTCTGGGTGGTCAGTCCGAGTGCGCCGCTGCGGCGCGGATGTGCGAGCGGATGCTCTGGTGGTCACGACGACTCGACCGGCAGGGTCCTAGGGCGAACCCCGCCGGTCGGGAGTCGTGGTGCGTCAGGCCTGGGCCGAGACGATGAAGGTGACGGCGTCGCCGACGGTCTTGAGGTTCTTGACCTCTTCGTCCGGGATCTTGACGTCGAACTTCTCCTCGGCGTTGACGACGATCGTCATCATCGAGATCGAGTCGATGTCGAGGTCGTCGGTGAACGACTTGTCCAGCTCCACCGTGTCGGTCGCGATGCCGGTCTCGTCGTTGATGAGCTCGGCCAGGCCGGCCAGCACTTCTTCGTTGGACAATGCCATTGTTCTCTCCTTGGGGGTGTCGATGACCGCTGACAAGTCTAGTCAGCGCTGAAGATCAGGGCAGGACGACGACCTGGGCGCCGAACACGAGGCCCGCGCCGAAGCCGATCTGGAGCGCGAGGCCCCCCGACAGCTCGGGGTGCTCCTCGAGAAGCCGGTGGGTCGCGAGCGGGATGGACGCCGCCGAGGTGTTCCCTGTGGTCTCGATGTCGCGGGCGACGATCGTGTCCGGGCCGATGCCGAGCTGCTTGGCGAACTCGTCGATGATGCGCATGTTCGCCTGGTGGGGGATGAAGGCGGCGAGGTCGGACGCGGAGACGCCGGCGGCATCGAGCGCCTGCTGGGCGACCTTCGCCATCTCCCACACCGCCCAGCGGAAGACCGCCTGGCCGTTCTGTCGGAGCGTCGGCCACTCGACCTCGCCGTCCCGGAACCCGGTCGTGGTGCCGGTCATGTGGATCTCGTCGTACTTGTCGGCGTCCGAGCCCCAGATCGACGCGCCGATGCCCGGCGTCTCGCTCGGCCCCACGATCGCGGCGCCGGCGCCGTCGCCGAGGAGGAACGAGATCGACCGGTCGGTGGGGTCGACGTACTCGGAGAGCTTCTCGGCGCCCACGACGAGCACGTACTCGGCGAGACCCGCGCGGATGAGGGCGTCGGCCTGGGCGATGCCGTAGGCGTAGCCGGCGCAGGCCGCGCTGATGTCGTAGGCGGCGGCCTTCGGCGCGCCGATCCGCTTCGCGAGCTGGGTGGCCAGCGACGGGGTGATGACGGGGTTGCTGATCGTGGACACCAGCACCGCTCCGACACGGTCGGGGGTGATCCCGGCGCGCTCGATCGCCTCCTTCGAGGCGGCCTCCGCGAGGTCGGCGGCCAGGACGTCGTGCGAGGCGCGCTTGCGCTCGATGATCCCGGTGCGCTGGCGGATCCACTCGTCGGACGAGTCGATCGGCCCGACCAGGTCGTCGTTGGGCACCGTGAGATCGCCGCGCGAGGCGCCGATCGAGAGGATGCGGGTGAACTCCGGTCCGCGGACGGTCTTCAGGGTCGTCATGATGCTGCTTTCGTCGTCTCTCGTCGCCTGGTCGGTCGTGATGCCGGGGTCAGGCGTCCTGGTCGATCAGCTCGAAGGCTGCGGTGAGGTCGTCGGGTGTCTTCACCGCGACCGTGGGCACACCCTTGAGCCCGCGCTTGGCGAGC
Organism: Cnuibacter physcomitrellae; assembly: GCF_014640535.1. Taxonomy (NCBI): domain Bacteria; kingdom Bacillati; phylum Actinomycetota; class Actinomycetes; order Micrococcales; family Microbacteriaceae; genus Cnuibacter; species Cnuibacter physcomitrellae. Next base: position 629,875 of record NZ_BMHD01000001.1, on the reverse strand, counting down.
CCCGTGAGGGCGCCGGCCGGGGCCACTTCGATGAGACCGGTGACGCCGGCGGCGGCGAACGCCTCCATGCAGAGGTCCCAGCGGACGGGGGAGGACACCTGGCCCACGAGGAGGTCGACGAAGTCGGAGCCGCTCGTGACGATCGAGCCGTCGCGGTTCGTCCAGATCGTGGTGTCGGGGTCGCTCGGCGTGAGCTCTGCGGCGACCCCCGCCAGGGTCTCGACCGCGGGAGCCATGTACTGCGTGTGGAAGGCGCCGGCCACCTGGAGCGGGATCACGCGGACGCCGCGCGGGGCGCGCTCGGCGAGCGCCGCCAGGGCCTCGGGGGTGCCGGCCACGACGATCTGGCCGCCGCCGTTGTAGTTGGCGGGGGAGACGCCGACCTCGGCGAAGAGCGCGAGCAGCTCCTCGGTGTCGCCGCCGACGACCGCGCTCATGCCGGTCGGGGTGATCGCGGCGGCGTCGGCCATCGCGCGACCGCGGGCGCCGACGAAGCGCATCGCGTCTCCCGCCTGGAGGATGCCCGCCGCATACGCCGCGGTGATCTCGCCCACCGAGTGACCGGCCACACCGCCGATCCGCGCGTCACGCCCGTCGGCGAGGAGTGCGTCGAGCGTGAGGATGCCGGCCGCGACGATGAGGGGCTGTGCCACCGAGGTGTCGCGGATCGTGTCGGCGTCGCTCACCGTGCCGTGCGCGGCCAGGTCGGACCCGGCCGCCTCGGAGAGCTCGGCGAGACGATCGGCACGAGCGGGATCGGCGAGCCACGGCTCGAGGAACCCGGGGGTCTGTGAGCCCTGACCAGGGCAGACGACGACGATCACTGATTCATCCTCCCAAGAGATGTTGCTGACGGGATGTCGGACACGGATAGAAGAATCGTGGATGCTTTGTCGAGCATCCACCATCGAGGGTCGACGCGCTCAGCGACGGGGAGCCCCGTCGTGGTCGTGCATCGAGCCGAGGATCAGGGCCGACTGCAGGATGAGAGCCTCCCGGGCGCCGGTCGCATCCCAGCCGATCACCTGCGTGACGCGCTTGAGGCGGTACCGGACCGTGTTCGGGTGCACGAACAGCTCACGGGCGGTCGCCTCCAGCGATCGTCCGTTGTCGAGGTAGCACCACAGCGTCGCCATGAGCTCCGGCGACTGGTCCTGGAGCGGACGGTAGACGCGATTCACGAGGGTGGATCGCGCGAGCGGGTCGCCGGCCAGCGCCCGTTCGGGCAGCAGGTCGTCGGCGAGCATCGGGCGCGGCGCGTTCCGCCACGCCTTCGCGACGGCGAACCCGGCGAGGGCGGCCTTCGCGCTGCGCGAGGCGTCGACGAGGCTCGACACCTCGTGACCGAGCACGAGATGACCGGGCCCGAAGCCCGGCTCGAGGCGTGCCGCGATCTCGAGGAAGGTGAGGTGGGCGCTGCCCGACTGCACCTCGCTGTCGTCGGCCTCGAGCTCCGCCGCGGGGTGCGAGCGCCCGATCACCAGCACCAGGCGCTTGCCCTGCACGCCGATGAGCACGTCGGCGTCGAGGTGGCGCGCCGTGCGGCGCAGCTGGTCGACGTCGAGGATGCGCGGGGTCGTGCCGACCAGCACGCTCACCTCGCCGTGTCCGTGCCAGCCGAGCGCCGCGATCCGGCTGGGCAGCTCGTCGTCGTACTCGCCCGACAGGATCGAGTCGACGACGAGCGCCTCGAGCCGAGCGTCCCAGAGCCCCCGCGCCTCGGCGGCACGGGCGTAGACGTCGGCCGCGGCGAACGCGATCTCGCGCGAGTACAGCAGCATGGCTTCGCGGAGCGACGGGTCGCTCACCGTGACGCGGTCCTCGACGACCTCGACGACCACGCGGATCAGCTGCAGCGTCTGCTGCAGGCTGACCGAGCGCAGCAGCTCGCGCGGGGCGGAGCCGAAGACGTCGGCCGCGATCCACGTCGTCGTCGTGGGGTCGTCGTACCACTGGATGAACGACTTGATGCCCGCCTGGGCCACGAGGCCCACGGCGGAGCGCCGGCCCGGAGGCATGTCGCCGTACCAGGGGAGTGTCGCGTCGAGGCGCTTGATCGTCGCGGTCGACAGCTCACCCTGGATCGTGCGGAGCCAGGCCAGGGTCTGCTCCTTGGTCCTAGCCACGCACGCTCCGGGGTGAGGTCGTCGTCATCGTCGTGATCTGCTCCTCGCCGGTCGGCTCAGCTCTCGCCGCCGGCCGAGCCCGACGTGCCCGCGTTGACGTTGTGGAGGTCGTACCGCTGGATCGCCCACGACGGGGCGTTCTGGTCGACCTCGCCGCGCGCCGCGAGCTGCTCGAGCACGCGCACCACGATCGAGGGTCCGTCGATCTTGAAGAAGCGACGGGCCGCCGGACGGGTGTCGGAGAAGCCGAAGTCGTCGGCGCCGAGCGTGGCGTAGTCGCCGGGGACGAACTGGCGGATCTGGTCGGGCACAGCGTGCATGAAGTCGCTCACGCCGAGGAACGGGCCCGCCGAGCCGGACAGCTTGTCGGTGAGGTACGCGGTGCGCTTCTCCTCGTCGGGGTGGAGGAAGTTGTGCTCCTCCGCCCGCAGCCCGTCGCGACGCAGCTCGGTCCACGAGGTGACGCTCCACACGTCGGCCGAGACGCCCCAGTCGTTCGCCAGGAGCTCCTGAGCCTCGAGCGCCCACGGGACGCCGACGCCGGAGGCCAGGATCTGCGCCTTCGGCCCCTCGACCGCGCCCGCCTTGAGGTGGTGGATGCCGCGGAGGATGCCGTCGACGTCGACCCCCTCCGGCTCGGCCGGCTGGACCAGAGGCTCGTTGTACACCGTGAGGTAGTACATGACGTTCGGGTCCTCGTGCTGTCCGCCGTACATCCGCTCGAGACCGGCGCGCACGATGTGGTTGATCTCGTACCCGTAGGCCGGGTCGTAGGAGACCACCGCGGGGTTCGTCGAGGCCAGGAGGATCGAGTGGCCGTCGGCGTGCTGCAGGCCCTCACCGGTCAGCGTGGTCCGCCCCGCGGTGGCGCCGATGATGAAGCCGCGCGCCATCTGGTCGCCCGCCGCCCAGATGGCGTCGCCCGTGCGCTGGAACCCGAACATCGAGTAGAACACGTAGATCGGGATGAGGGGCTCGCCCTGGGTGGCGTAGGAGGTCCCGACGGCGGTGAAGGCGGCGCTCGCACCGGCCTCGTTGATGCCGACGTGGATGATCTGACCCTGGGGGCTCTCCTTGTAGGCCAGGAGCAGCTCGCGGTCGACCGAGGTGTACGTCTGACCGGCCGGGTTGTAGATCTTGTTGCTCGGGAAGAACGCGTCCATGCCGAAGGTGCGCGCCTCATCCGGGATGATCGGGACGATGCGGTTGCCGAAGTCCTTCGCCCGCGTCAGGTCCTTCAGCAGACGGACGAACGCCATCGTCGTGGCGATCTCCTGGTGACCCGAGCCCTTCTTGAGCGTCTGGTACGCCGAGTCGTCGGGCAGCGAGATCGCCGTGTGGTTCGACCGGCGCTCCGGGAGGAAGCCGCCGAGCTGGCGGCGACGCTCGTGCAGGTACTGGATCGCCGGGTCGTCGTCGCCGGGGTGGTAGTACGGCGGGAGGTACGGGTTCTCCTCGAGCTGGGCGTCCGAGATGGGGATGCGCCAGCTGTCGCGGAACGTCTTGAGGTTGTCGAGCGTCATCTTCTTCATCTGGTGGGTCGCGTTGCGACCCTCGAACGCCGGACCGAGGCCGTAGCCCTTGATGGTGTGGGCGAGGATGACGGTGGGCTGGCCCTTGTGCTCGGTCGCGGCCTTGAAGGCGGCGTAGACCTTGCGGTAGTCGTGGCCACCGCGGCGCAGACCCCAGATCTGGTCGTCGGAGTACCCCTCGACGAGCTTGAGCGCGCGGGCGTCGCGGCCGAAGAAGTTCTCGCGCACGTACGCGCCCGACTCGGCCTTGTAGGTCTGGAAGTCGCCGTCGGGGGTCGTGTTCATGAGGTTGAGGAGGGCGCCGTCGGCGTCGCGGGCGAGCAGGTCGTCCCACTCGCGGCCCCAGATCACCTTGATGACGTTCCAGCCCGCGCCGCGGAAGAAGCTCTCCAGCTCCTGGATGATCTTGCCGTTGCCGCGGACCGGGCCGTCGAGGCGCTGCAGGTTGCAGTTGACGACGAAGGTCAGGTTGTCGAGGCCCTCGTTGGCGGCTACCTGGAGCTGTCCGCGCGACTCGACCTCGTCCATCTCGCCGTCGCCGAGGAACGCCCACACGTGCTGGTCGGACGCGTCCTTGATGCCGCGGTTGGTGAGGTACTTGTTGAGCTGGGCCTGATAGATCGCGTTGATCGGCCCCAGGCCCATCGACACCGTGGGGAACTGCCAGAAGTCGGGCATGAGCCGCGGGTGCGGGTACGACGAGAGGCCGTTCGGGGCGTGCGACTTCTCCTGGCGGAAGCCGTCGAGCTGGTCGGCGCTGAGGCGACCCTCGAGGAAGGCGCGCGCGTACATGCCGGGGGAGGCATGGCCCTGGAAGAAGACCTGGTCGCCGCCGCCCGCGTGGTCGGGGCCGCGGAAGAAGTGGTTGAACCCGACCTCGTAGAGGGCGGCGCTCGAGGCGTAGGTCGAGATGTGGCCGCCGACGGCGATGCCGGGGCGCTGTGCGCGGTGCACCAGCATGGCGGCGTTCCAGCGCAGCCAGGCGCGGTAGCGCCGCTCGACCTCCTCGTCGCCGGGGAACTCGGGCTCGTTCTCGGGGGCGATGGTGTTGATGTAGTCCGTGGTCGGGACCATCGGGACGTTGAGGTGGAGCTCCTTGGAGCGCTTGAGCAGGCTGAGCATGATCTCGCGAGCCCGACCGTGCCCCTGCGCCTCGACCAGCGCGTCGAGCGACTGCGCCCACTCTGCTGTCTCTTCAGGATCGGAGTCGATGTGTCCCGCCGAATACGGGTCCTGGTCGTTGACAGTCACCGTCGACCTCTCTTCTGTTGTGTACAGACGGATTCGTGTGAGCGCCCTCACGGGTCTCGTGCGGAACGCCACAGATCAGCCTAGTGACTTTCCATGACACTGCTCTCCGTGCGGCGTGCGTCGGGAATGCCGACACGCCCGAACGGGTTTAGGATGGGGTGGTTTTTGAGTCGGCGCACCTCGCCGACACGGAGCCGACGACCTGCGTCGGCATCGGAAAGGTCGCCTGATGGCATTGGAGAACGACACGCTCGCTCCGGACTTCGACCTCGCCAACCAGTACGGTGAGCGCGTTCGGCTGAGCCAGTTTCAGGGCAAGAGGCCCGTCACCCTCGTCTTCTTCCCGCTGGCGTTCTCGGGCGTCTGCACGAGTGAGCTGTGTGCGCTGGAGGAGAACCTCAACCTGTTCAAGGAGTCGGGGGTCGAGCTCATCGGCATCTCCGTCGACTCCAAGGCCACCCTGCGGGCGTGGGCGGAGAAGGAGCGGTACGACTTCCCGCTGCTCGCCGACTTCTGGCCGCATGGCGACGTCGCCAAGGACTACGGCGTGTTCCTCGAGGAGAAGGGCTTCGCGAACCGGGCGACCTTCGTCATCGACACGAACCGCATCATCCGCGCCTCCTTCATCACCGCTCCCGGCGAGGCGCGCTCCATCGACGCCTACCGCGCCGCCCTCGACGAGGTCCTCCCCGTCCGCGTCTGAGTCCGCCGCGTCGACGCACTGCGCTGCGCGCGACCTCGCCGCGCGGCAGCGGCACGCCCCACTGGCAGCGTCCGTTTTCAGGAGCTCCGCCCGTTCTCAGGGTGATGCGTCCTGAGAACGGGCGATTCGCCCCGGACATCCTGAATACGGACGGCCTCGCCGAGGGGACGCGCGCAGGCCGCTAGACTCGGGCGGCAGGGGCCTTTAGCTCAGTTGGTAGAGCGCCACGCTTACACCGTGGATGTCATCGGTTCGAGCCCGGTAGGGCCCACCCCTCTCCTCACAGCAGTCGTGAAGCAGGCTGACAGCCGGACGACGGCTCGGCTGCGCCACAGTGGATCCATGGCGCACGTGGGGGATCTCGGGAGGCGGGTCACCGCCGGAAAACGGCAGCAACGGTCGCAGGCTGCCGCCCGCGACGGATTGGGCTACGCCCGCCCGCGTCGGATGCGCTGGTGGGAGAAGGTGGGCGTGGTCTTCGACGCGCTCGACGTGTTCTCGCTCTTCCGCTGAGATGCCCGGCTGTCCAGGCAAGCGCCGGCGAGCGTAGCGAGTCACACGGGCTGGGCGCCCTCCTCGAGATCGTCGTCCGCGTCGGAGAGGTCGTCGACGGCGACCGGGGCGGTGCCGACGAAGCGGACGGCGAGGCCCAGGTCGCCCGCGAGGTCGAGGTCGGCCTCGGCGAAGCGGAGGAGCCAGGTGCCGTCGTCCCACACGGTGGCCTCGGGCAGGCCGAACGTCGGCGAGGACTCCGACAGGCGCGCGCGGTCGGCGTCGGTGCGCATCCGCCGACCCGACGACAGCTCGGCCACCAGATACGTGATCGCCGCCTCGACGAGGTCGTCGAAGCCGTCGATGACTCCCGCCGCCGTCTCGAGCGCCTCCCGCGAGGGCTCGGCGGCCGGCTCGACCACGATGCTGATCATCGAGTGCTCCTCACGGGGGAGCTCGCCAGCCCAGCAGCCGACCTCGTCGTCGTCGGTGATGAGGTCGAGGACGACGTCTCGGATGCGGAGCTCGCGGGGCAGATCGGTCATGGACTCAGTCAAGCAGAGCATCCGGCCCGGGCACGGCCTCCTCGTACCAGGGGTCGTGCATGCAGAGCCACGACGACCAGCGGTCGAGCAGCTCCTCGCGCCGCTCGGGTGACGCGACCAGGATCTCGATGCCGTCCTGGAAGGGGTGCACGAGCCACGCGAGGTCGGGCGGCCCGAGCAGGAGCATCCCGACGGAGCCGTCGACGACTCGCCGGACCAGCGCGTCGACCGCCGTCCGGTCGAGCCGAGGGGCCACGTGCACGTGCTCGGCCTGAGCGCACCGGAGCCGGCGCCCGTCGAGCCCGGGCAGCGGCGTCCACTCCCCGCGCTCCGGCGGCTCCTCGTCGATCCACAGCCCGACGAGCGTGTCGTGCCCGGGCTCGAGGCCGTCGAGCACGGCGCGGACGCGACGCCGCTCCTCGGAACGCGAGACGTGGAACGGCTCATCGAGCCCGGTGTCGGGCGATCCGTCGAGTCGGATCCGTCGCCACGGGTAGAGATCGGCGACGTGGACCGGGATGGGCGGAGCGTCTCCCCAGAGACGCCGCCACGAACGGGCGATCTCGTCACGGGGGTGCAGGGCGGATGCGGTGGGGTTCGGCATGACGCGACGGTACAGAGCGAGCGAACCCGACGGTGGTGACCGACCGAGGATGTGGAGAACTCCCGAGGCGCCAGGCGCGGTGCAGGAGCGACGTACGATCGGAGCATGACCTCTGAGAACCTGCTCGGCCTGCCGCCGACCCTCCTCCCGGCCGAACCCGGCGTCGCCGACGCCCTCGCGCGAGCGGTGGGATACGAGGTCGACGAGGCGCTGGCGGAGGCGGTCACGCGCTTCCCGACGTCGTCGCTCGCCTGGGCCACCCTGTCCGACCGGGCGTGGTCACGCCGGGAGAAGGTCCCCGCGTACGCCTACGCCCGGGTCGGTTACCACCGCGGGCTCGACGCCCTCCGCAAGGCGGGCTGGCGCGGACAGGGTCCGGTGCCGTGGTCGCACGAGCCCAACCGGGGAGTGCTGCTCTCGCTCTACATGCTCCGTCGCGCGGCCGAGGGCATCGGCGAGACCGCGGAGGTGGACCGCCTCACGGAGTTCCTGAACGGCGCCGACCCGCAGGCCATCGCCCGCATCGAGGCGGGGGAGAGGTAGCGCCATGAGCGGTCGCGTCGTCGTCGTCACGGGCGCGAGCTCCGGCATCGGTCGAGTCGTCGCGGGTCGTCTCGCCCAGGACGGGGACACGGTCGCCGTCGTCGGGCGGAACCCCGACCGCACCCGTGCAGTCGCAGACCAGACCGGCGGCAGGGCGTTCCTCGCCGACTTCGACCGTCTCGACGACGTGCGCCGTCTCGCCGCCGAGCTCCAGGACGCCTACGACCACGTCGACGTCCTGATGAACAACGCGGGCGGACTCGTCGGCACCCGCAGCCTCACCGTCGACGGCCACGAGCGGACGCTGCAGTCGAACCACCTCGCGCCCTACCTCCTGACCAGGCTGCTGCGGCCTGCTCTCGCGCGGGGCGCGGACGCCCGGGTGATCTCCACCGCGAGCGTCGCCAACCGCTTCGGTCACGTCGACCTCGACGACCTCGAGTTCGAGCGTCGCCGGTGGCGTGCGGGCTGGCCCGCGTACGGTCAGGCCAAGCTCGCCACGATCCTCTTCATCAAGGAGCTCGCGCGCCGTTGGGCGCCCGCCGGGATCGACGCGTACTCCGTGCACCCTGGCGCGGTGGTCACGGGCTTCGGGATGGATTCGCCGCTCATCAAGATCGGGAACGTCCTCACGCGCGGTCACTACGGTCTCACTCCCGAGGCGGGCGCCGTCCCGCTCTACGCACTGGCGGGCCCTGCGCCCGTGCCGGCCGCGAGCGGCGCGTACTTCGACCGGCTCAGGGCGAACGGCGCGACGGCGCGCCAGTCCACGGATGAGGACCTCCAGGCCGCGCTGTGGACCAGGACGGCCGAGCTCGTCGGGCTCGATCCGGAGTGACGTCCCGCACGCGGATAGGGTTGTGGGGATGAGTACCACCGTCGCCGAGTTCCACACCGTGGTCGAGTCCCTGTGGCCGACCCGGTACGCCGAGGGCTGGGATGCGCCCGGCCTGATCAGCGGCGATCCGGACGACGAGGTCGACCGCGTCCTCCTCGCCGTCGACGCGGTGCGGGCCACCGTCGACGAGGCCGTGTCCACCGGCGCCGACGTGCTGCTGACCCATCACCCGCTCCTGCTCAGAGGGGTGACGAGCGTGGCGGAGACCACCTCGAAGGGATCGCTCCTCGCGACGCTGATCCGCAGCCGATGCGCGCTCATCGCCGCCCACACCAACGCCGACATCGTCGACGACGGCACGTCCTCCGTCCTCGCCAAGCGCCTGGGGCTGCTCGACCAGCAGCCCATCGTGCCGGGGGAACGCGAGGGGACCGGGCTCGGCAGGGTGGGCCGTCTCGAGCATCCGCTCGCGCTCGGTCGCCTGGCGCTCGCCCTCGGCGAGCTCCTGCCGGCCACCGCGACCGGCATCCGCGTCGCCGGCGACTACGACCAGGAGATCAGGACCGTCGCGCTCTGCGGCGGCGCCGGCGACTCGCTGCTCGACCATCCCGCGGTCACCGCCGCCGACGTCTACATCACCTCCGACCTGCGCCACCATCCCGCGAGCGAGGCGCGCGAGCGCGCCCTCGTGGGCAGCGGGCCGGCGCTCATCGACACGTCGCACTGGGCCAGCGAGTGGCTCTGGCTCGACACGGCCGCCGCCCAGCTCCGCTCCGCCCTCCCCGACGTCGAGGTCGTCGTGAGCGAACTGCGCACCGACCCCTGGGAGTTCGTGATCACGCAATGACCCCGTCCGAGAGAAGGGCCACCCGATGAAGGCACCGGTCGCAGCTCAGCGCCGACTCCTCGACCTCCAGGCGGCCGACAACCGCATCCTGCAGGCGAACCGCGCCATCCAGACCCTGCCGCAGCAGGCCAGGCTGGCCGAGCTCGAGCGGCTCTCCGCCGCGGCCCGCGCCGAGTACGGAGCCGCGAGCGGCGAGCTCGAGCAGGCTCGGCTCGAGATCTCCCGGATCGAGGCCGACGTCGAGACCGTCTCGGCCCGGGAGAAGCGCGACCGTGAGCGTCTGGCGTCCTCGAGCTCGACGAAGGACATCCAGGGCCTCGAGTCGGAGCTGGCGTCGCTCGCCACCCGCCGCTCCACGCTCGAGGATGCGGAGCTCGAGGTCATGGAACGCGTCGAAGGGATCGAGGCCACCCTCGCCGAGATCGCGACGCGGCGCGACGACCTCGCCACCGAGGAGCGCCTGCTCGTCGCCGAGCGCGACGCCCAGCGAGGCACCCTGGAGCGTCAGCGGGAGGCCGCCACCTCCGAGCGCGCCGCCATCGCCGCGGAGGTGCCCGCGGATCTGCTCGCGCTCTACGAGCGGCAGCGAGAGCGGTACGGCATCGGCGCGGCGCTCCTGCAGCGCGGGATCTCGCTCGGCAGCAACGTGGCGCTCACGGCCGAGGACCTCGACGCGATCCGCCGAGCCGACCCCGAGGACGTCGTCCTCTGCCCCGACTCCAGCTGCATCCTCGTCCGCACGGAGGAGTCCGGGCTCTGACGCGCGCGGGCGCTGGCTCGGGCTCAGAGGCGGTCGTCCGTTCACCCCCTGGTCGGGGGGTCATTCATCCTGCGTCCACACGCCGTTCTTCGCGGGTGTGGAGGGTGGCTGAGGCTCATGGAAGCCTCATAGCCCCCTCATCGACAAGGACGATCTGTGACCTCCTCTCCTCCCGAACCGCGCTCGACACGCGGCCATCGCGGCCGACGCGGACTCGCGCGCACCCTCGCCGCGACGGCCGCGGGCACCCTCGCGCTCGGCACGCTGATCGCGGCTCCCGCGGTCACTCAGGCTGCGGCTCCTGCCGCCCCGACCGACGACGAGCTCGGCTCGCGCTTCACGCTCGCGGTTCTCCCCGACACCCAGTTCTACTCGCGGTATTCGGCAGACCAGTTCATTCCCCGTTACGGAAGCGACCCGTTCGCCGTGCAGACGCAGTGGCTGGCGCAGAACGCGGACGCCCTCGACATCCCGTTCGTCACGCACCTCGGCGACATCGTCGACCGGGTGGGTGTCGAGCGGGAGTGGCAGGCAGCGGATGCCGCCATCCGCACCCTCGACGACGCGGCGCTGCCGTACTCGATCCTCGCGGGCAACCACGACGTGCGCGACAGCACCGACACGCTCTACGACGACCAGTACGACCTCAGCCGCGAGCCGTTCCTGCAGTGGTTCGGACCGGAGCGCGCGAAGAGCGTCTCGACGTTCGAGGGCAGCGACCCCACCGGGATGAACCAGTTCCACATCTTCGAGGCCGACGGGCAGCAGTACATGGTGCTCGCCCTGTCGTGGCGCGCCTCCGACGCCACGCTGCAGTGGGCCGGCGATGTGATGGCCGCGCACCCCACCGTGCCGGTGATCCTCACCAGCCACGAGGTGCTCAACATCGACGCCGACCAGACGACGCCGCGGGAGACCGACTACGGGTTGAGGCTGTGGGACGAGCTCATCAGAAGCCACGACCAGATCTTCCTCACCCTCAACGGGCACTTCCACGGCGCCTCCCGCCTGGAGAAGACGAACGACTTCGGGCACACCGTCACCGAGGTCGTCATCGACTACCAGATGGCGTACGAGGGCGGCGACGGCTACCTCGGCCTCTACGAGTTCGATCTCACGCACGACGTCATCAACGTGCAGACCGCCTCGCCCTGGGTCACCTGGAAGCCCCAGGAGTCGCTGACCAGCTACGACCAGCCGCTCCTCGAGGGGCCGCAGCAGAGGTTCTCGCTGCCGATCGACTTCTCGGAGCGCTTCTCGGGCTTCAACCCGTCGTTCTCGGCCGGCCCGGCGGAGGAGGCGTCGCTGTCGCAGAAGGCACGCGACATCCTGCTCGACGGCTTCGTCGGGCCCGATCCCGTCTCGACCGAGCTGCCCGGCGACGAGCAGGACTACGTCGAGGTGCCCGGCACCCTCGCCCACTGGCGCTTCAACGGACTCGACGGCGTGGTGGGCACCGATACGGTGATCCCGGACGTCGCGGGCGGCAACGACCTGCACCGCCCGGACCCGGCGACGACGAACACGACCGGCACCGAGCTCTCCGACGTCACGATCGAGAGCGGTGACGTGCACGGCTACTCCTCGGACGGCGCGGCGGTCTGCTTCGCCGACTCGAGCGGATCGCGCTACAGCTACCTCACGACGGATGCGAACGCCCCGGTCAACGACGCCGACCTCTCGAAGGGGTACACCATCGAGACCTTCGTGAAGATGGACCCGACCTGGGACTCGGGGACGAACGGCTGGTCGAAGTTCCTCGTGCACACCGGGAACCGCTCGAGGATCGACGGCTTCGCGGAGACCCAGTGGGACTGGACGGCGTCGCCGACCGCCCTCGGCATCTCGAACCTGCGCGAGTTCCAGTGGACCGCCGTGCCCGGCGATCCGACCAAGGGCGACAAGACCGCGTGGTCGGGCGAGATCATGGTCGACACCTGGGCCCACGTCGCGATCGTCGGCGACCCGGAGGACGCCACCGTCACGATGTACGTCGACGGCGCGCCCGTGCTCCGCAACGCGATGGACGCCGCCGGGCTCGCCGCCAACCCGCACATGCCGTGGATCATCGGCGCCGACTGGGTCGACGACGCCGCCCGCAACGGCTGGAACGGCTGCGTCGGGGAGACCCGGATCATCGACCACGCCACCGGTCCCGCCGAGTGGCTGACGTCGCGGGCCGATCTCACCGGTCTCACCGTCTCCGACGCGCCCACAGGCGAGCTGCCGGCGGGCAGCAGCGTCGCGGCACTCGGCGGCACGGGCCTGCCCGGCGCCACCGTCCGCGTGGACGGCGGTGTGGTCGCGGGCATGTCGACCCTCGCCGCTTCCGAGGCCGTCGTGGCCGAGGACGGCACCTGGTCCGTCCCGTTCGCCGAGCCTCTCAGCGGGGCAGGCAGCTATCAGTACGCCGTGACGCAGGCGCTCGGCAGCCGCGCCTCGGAGCCCCTCGCGGTCTCGTTCTCGATCGCCGCGGCCGTGGACCCGGGCCAGGAACCCGCGCCCGGATCGGGGAACGGCGGCGGTGCCGCAGGCGGAACGGGCACGGGATCGGCGGGCACGGGATCGGCGGGCACGGGATCGGCAGGCACGGGATCGGCGGCCGGCGATCGTGGTGCCGCCCACCTCGCCGCGACAGGATCCGATCCGGTGCTCCCGCTCGGCATCGCCCTCGTGGCGCTGCTCGCCGGCGGCATCGCCGTGATCGTCCGGCACAAGCGCGCGCGGGCCTGACGCGACCCGCCTGGACGGCCCGTCCCCGGCAGCCCGGGAGGCGGGCCGTCCGTCGTCGCCCTCATCCCCATCCGCTACCCTGGAAGCGCGTGAATGGGTCGGCGGACGGTCGCGTCGCGGGGCGAGAGCCCCGCGCCGAGGAACGTCCGGGCTCCACAGAGCAGGGCGGTGGGTAACACCCACCCGGGGTGACCCGCGAGACAGTGCCACAGAGAACAGACCGCCGGAGGGGAACCTCCGGTAAGGGTGAAACGGTGGAGTAAGAGACCACCAGCGACCGGGGTGACCCGGCCGGCTAGGCAAACCTCGTCCGGAGCAAGGTCAGACAGGAAGCGTCGAGGTGGCTCGCCGAGCTTCCGGGTAGACCGCTGGAGGGCCGTGGCAACACGTCCCCGAGAGAGATGGCCGTCACGGAGGAGACTCCGTACAGAACCCGGCGTACAGCCGGCCCATTCACGCCCCGCGAGGCGCCCTCGGGCGCCCCGCAGGGAGTCGGCTACTCCAGCCGCAGCGACTTCGTGGTCGACAGCCGCGCCGCACCCATGATGCCGGCGTTGTTGCGCAGCTCGGCCACCACGATCTCCGTGTTCAGCTCGAGGAGCGGGAAGAAGTCGCCGTAGTTCTTCGACACCCCGCCGCCCACGATGAACAGGTCGGGGGAGAGCAGCGCCTCGAGCTCGTGGTAGTAGGTGTTGAGGCGCTTGGCCCACTTCTTCCAGCTCAGGTCCTCGCGCTCCTTCGCGGAGTAAGCCGCCTTCGGCTCGTAGTCGCCACCGTCGATCTGGATGTGGCCGAGCTCGGCGTTCGGGATGAGGACGCCGTTGTAGATGAGGGCCGTCCCGATTCCGGTGCCGAGGGTGGTGAGGATGATCAGTCCCTCGCGTCCCTTCGCGGCGCCGTAGGTGACCTCGGCGTAACCCGCGGCATCCGCGTCGTTGACGAACGTGATGTCGCGGCCGAGCTCCTTCTCGAACAGGGCCTCCGCTTCGAACCCGATCCACTTCTTCGACACGTTCGCGGCCGACATCGTGCGGCCGTGGCGGACCACAGCCGGGAAGCAGATCCCGACGCTGGCGTCGGCGGGGATGTCGCCGAGCGACGCCAGGAGCTCCTTGGTCGTCGCCACGATGGCGTCGGGCTCGCCCCCGTCGGGGGTGGGCAGCTTCTTGCGGTCGGTGAGCAGCTCGCCGGTCGCGACGTTCACGATCGCACCCTTGATGCCCGTCCCTCCGATGTCGATCCCCACCGCCACGGTGTCGGACTGGGTGGCCTCGGTGCTCTCAGACGCAGACTCCGTCATGATCCCTCTCCATCGGTCGGCTCTATGATCAGCTTAGAGGGGCGCAGCCGTCGCGCCCGGCGCGTGAACGAACCTCCGGAGGACACCATGGCCGAAGATCCGTCGACCCAGTACTGGTACAACATGAAGACCGGTGAGGTGGAGCAGGGCTACGTCTCGAGCGTCGTCGACCGTGTCGGACCTTTCGCCACCCGCGAGGAGGCCTCGCACGCTCTGGAGAAGCTCCGCGAGAACAGCGAGAAGTGGGCCGAGGACGACGCCCGCGAGAACCGCTGACGACGGCGGACCGTCACTCGTAGCTGTGCTCGGGGCCGGGGTACGTCCTGTCGGCGACCTCGGCCCGGAACCGGCTCACCGCATCCGTGAGGGTGCCCCGGAGGTCGGCGTACTGCTTCACGAACTTCGGGACCCGGCCCGTCGTGAGGCCGGCGAAGTCGGTCCAGACCAGCAGCTGGCCGTCGACGTGCGGGCCGGCGCCGACGCCGATCGTGGGGATGCGCAGCTCGTCCGTCACCCGACGCGCCGCCTCCGCCGGCACCATCTCCAGGACGACCGCGAAGGCGCCCGCATCCTGGATCGCCCTCGCATCGTCGAGGAGTCGCTCGAGCTGGTCGCCGCGGCCCTGGATGATGTGCCCGCCCAGGCCGTGCTCGCTCTGCGGGGTGAAGCCGATGTGGGCCATCACCGGGATGCCCGCGCCCACGATCCGGTTGATCTTGTCGGCGCTGCGCACACCGCCCTCGAGCTTGACCGCGTGGACCCGTGACTCCTTCATGAACCGCACCGCCGTGCGGAGGGCCTCCTCGGCACTGGTCTCGTACGACCCGAAGGGCATGTCGGCGATCACCAGCGCGCGCTGCGCGGCGCCCGCCACCGCCCGGGCGAAGGGGATGAGCTCGTCGACCGTCACCGGCACGGTGGTCTCGTAGCCCAGCACGGTGTTGCCGGCCGAGTCGCCGACCAGGAGGAAGTCGACACCCGCCTCGTCGAAGATCCGAGCCGTGAGCTGGTCGTAGCTCGTGAGGCCGGTGATGACGATGCCGTTGTCCTTCGCGTTCTGGAAGTGGCGGGTCCTGACCCGCTTCACGACGGCGCGCTCGGGCACGGGGGACTGCTCTGGCATGTCGTCAGTCTAGTTGCGCAGGGCCTGGGTATTGTGGCTGTCACGCGACCCGAGCGCGTGACAACGCCGATCCGAGTTCGAAGGGGAGACGTGGACCGACGCAGAGCCATCGGGATCCGCGCCACTGGTGCAGGGGCCGTGATCGCAGTATTGGCCTTCTCGCTCATGGGCGCCTCGAGCGCCCTCGCGACCCCGTCGCCCGGGGGCTCCGGGGCGTCCTCCGCGGCCGCCGGCGACGCCGCCTCCGTCAGCGCCGCAGCGGCGCCGCGTGCCGAGATCGCGCCGGCGGACTGTCCGCCAGGCGCGCCCGGCGGCTCCACCTGCGGCACGCTGACCGTGCCCGAGAACCGCAACAACCCGTCCACGCGCACGATCGGGCTGCCGTACCTCGTCATCCCCGCGTCGCAGCAGCCCGCGGCGGGTGTCCCGGTGCTCGTCATGACCGGATCGAGCGCGCAGTCGTCCGAAGTCGCCGAACGACTCGCCGGCGATCCGTCGATCGGCGCCGCACACGACGTCGTGGTGCTGGCGCAGCGCGGCGGGTCCGAGACGACGGCGCCCTTCCGCTGCGACCCGGCGGTGACCGCGTACATCGGCACGATGACCACCACCGACACCCCGGCCGAGGAGATGGGCGACGTGGTCACGGCGATGCAGGCGTGCATCGCCGACATGATCGCCGAGGGCGGCGACCCGAGCGGGTACAACCGCGCGCAGACGGCCGCCGACGTGGTGGATCTGCGGGCGGCGCTCGGGTATCCGACCTGGACGCTGATGGGCCAGGGCACGACGACGAGCGTCATGCAGACGGTTGCGGCGATCGATCCCGCCGCGGTGGCCGGGGTCGTCCTCGACGGCTTCGTGCCCGCCGACTCCGACCTCAAGGGACTGGCGTACGCGGGTCTCTCCGCGGCGCTCACGAACCTCTCGAGCCGCTCCTCTGACGAGTACCCCGATCTGCCGACGACGCTGTCCGACGCCGGAACGCTCGTGGGGGAGGAGTCGGCGAACGGGATCGTCTCCGACCCGGTGTCACAGCGCGATCGCTACTACGACCTCACGGCCTCCGACGTCGTGACGCTCACGCAGCTCGCCCTCGGCGACCCGGCCGCAGCGGAGAGCGTGCCGTTCATGCTGAACCGCGTCACCGGCGGCGAGACGAACTCGCTCCAACCCTTCGCCGACGTGGCCGTGGAACGGCTGGTCGCCGGCGACCCCGCGCTCACCTGGCTGGAGCAGTGTCAGGACTGGCAGCCCTTCTGGTCCGCCGATCCCACCCAGCCGGCGGCCGAGGGCTCGGGGGAGGATCCCACCCCTCTGCCGGGGCTGACCACGTTCGTCGCCGCCGACAGGATCTGCTCCGGCATCGGCGTGCCCGCGGTCGACGGCGGCACCCGCAGCATCCCCGCGAGCGGTGCGCCTGCCCTCGTCTTCGCGTCCGACACCGATCCGGACCTGCCCTCCGACTCCGTGAGCGGGTTCGCCGCCGCGTCCTTCCCGAGGTCGCAGGTGGTGCGCATGCAGTCGAACGGCGCCGCCAGCGCCACGAGCCTCGACTGCGGCCTGCAGCAGCTCTCGAGCTGGCTGGCCTCGCCGGAGACCCCGGTGCAGACCGACTGCACCGACGGGGCGGACCGCTACCCGGTGATCGCCGCCGACGACGTGCACGAGACCATTCGAGTCGCCTCGGTCGTCGAGTCGGTCCGCACGCTCGACCCGCTCGGGCTCGTGGTCCCGCTCGTCTTCGGCGCCTTCGCCGTGCTGTGGCTGCTCGGCTGGGTGATCACCCTCATCGTCCAGGCCGCCCGACGCGAGCCCGTCGGTCTCCTCATCGCCAGCGGCGTGCCGCCGATCACGGGCGTCGCCTTCCTGGCCGCGGCGTGGATCGTCGTCTCCGGCGCGATCGCCGCGACCCCCGGACTCCCTCTCGTGGGTGTCCCGCCCCTGGTGCCGTGGCTGGGCATCCTCCTCGGCGTCGGATTCCTCGCGATCATCCCCGTCTGGCGCCTACGCGGGCGGGGCGCTGCCGCACTCGCAGCCGGAGCGACGCTGGTGTGGATCGCCATGATGGTCTGGTTCGCCTGGATCGCCGTGCTCTCCAGCTGAGCGCCGCCGGCGACGGGCCGCGAGCCCGGCCGCGGAGACGCGGCTGGGCGCTACACGAAGTCGCGACAGAGCCGATAGCCTGATGACAGGGCGTGATCCGGCGTCCTGAGGAAGGGTCTGCATCACCGATGGACAAGCAACGGGACTTCGTTCTGCGCACGATCGAGGAGCGCGGGATCAAGTTCGTCCGGCTCTGGTTCACCGACGTCGTGGGCACGCTGAAGTCGGTCGCCATCGCTCCCGCCGAGGTCGAGGGCGCGTTCGCCGAGGGCCTGGGGTTCGACGGCTCCGCGATCGAGGGACTCACCCGGTCCTACGAGGCGGACGTCCTGGCGCACCCCGACCCCACGACGTTCCAGATCCTGCCGTGGCGCGGCGAGGTCGACCCCACGGCCCGCATGTTCTGCGACATCACGACGCCCGACGGCCAGCCGGCGGTCGCCGACCCGCGCAACGTGCTGAAGCGGACCCTGGCCAAGGCGGCCGACCGCGGGTTCACCTTCTACACGCATCCGGAGATCGAGTTCTACCTGCTCAAGTCGTCGCAGTACGGGCCCAAGGGTCCCGAGCCCGTCGACTCGGCGGGCTACTTCGACAACGTGCCCGGCGGCACCGCCCACGACTTCCGCCGCCGATCGGTGCGGATGCTGGAGGACCTGGGCATCTCGGTCGAGTTCAGCCACCACGAGGCGGGCCCCGGTCAGAACGAGATCGACCTGCGGTACGCGGACGCCCTGACGATGGCCGACAACATCATGACCTTCCGCACGGTGATCAAGGAGGTGGCGATCGAGCAGGGCGTCTACGCGACGTTCATGCCCAAGCCGCTGGCCGGTCACCCCGGATCCGGCATGCACACCCACATGTCGCTGTTCGAGGGCGACTCCAACGCCTTCTACGAGCAGGGCGCGGAGTACCAGCTGTCGAAGATCGGCCGCAACTTCATCGCCGGTCTCCTGCGTCACGCCCCCGAGATCACGGCGGTCACGAACCAGTTCGTCAACTCGTACAAGCGCCTCTGGGGTGGCGACGAGGCGCCGAGCTTCGTCTGCTGGGGCCACAACAACCGCTCCGCCCTCGTGCGCGTGCCGCTCTACAAGCCCAACAAGGGCCAGTCGTCGCGCATCGAGTACCGCGCGATCGACTCGGCGGCGAACCCCTATCTCGCCTACTCGCTGCTGCTCGCCGCGGGCCTGAAGGGCATCGAGGGCAACTACGAGCTGCCGCCCGAGGCCGAGGACAACGTCTGGTCGCTGACCGACGCGGAGCGCCGTGCGCTCGGCTACGACCCGCTGCCCGCGAGCCTCGACCGCGCCATCAGCCTGATGGAGGGCTCCGAGCTCGTCGCCGAGACGCTCGGCGAGCAGGTCTTCAACTACGTCCTCCTCAACAAGCGACAGGACTGGCGCGCCTACCGGGCGCAGGTCACGCCGTACGAGCTCGAGAGCAACCTCGAGATCCTCTGACGAGGGCGGCTCCGGCCGCGTCGGCACCATGCAACGATCGAGGACGTCACTCACCGGCTTCGCCCGGGCCGGCTTCACGGAGCTCACACGAGCGGCCGAGGAGATCCCCGCCCTGGCGGACGCGCTGGGGCTGGACGCGGACGACCTGCTCGCGTCGTTCCAGCGCTCCGCCGACCCCGACCAGGCGCTGGAGGCGGTCCTCCGACTGAGGTCCCGCCATCCCGGCACCGTCGACGACGCGCTCCGCGGGCCCGGACGGACCCGGCTGCTCCTCGTGCTGGGCGCCTCCGACGGGTTCCTCGAGTTCTTCGAGCGTCACCCCGTCGAGCTCGCCGCGTTCGCCTCCCGGCCGCCGCAGCTGCCCGACGTGGTGGTGGCCCGGCGGCAGCTGCTCGATTCGGTCGGGGCGGTCGACGGGTTCGCGGCGCAGGCGGGGGAGGATGCGTGGAACGCGCTGCGGGTGCGCTACCGGTCGCTGCTGGCCGGTGTCGCGGCGTTCGACCTCGAGCAGGCTGATCCGCTCGGCGGACTCGGCGCGGTCACCCGTTCGCTCGCCGACCTCGCCGCGGGCGCGATCGAGGCGTCGCTCGCCGTGGCGCGCACCCAGCTGTCGACGCGCGGACACGGGCTGTGGTATTTCCCGGCCGATGAGGTCCGGCTCACCAGGCTCGCGGTGATCGCCATGGGCAAGACGGGGGCGTCGGAGCTCAACTACGTCAGCGACGTCGACGTCATCTTCGTCGGGGAGTCGGCCGACGCCTCCGCATTGGAACCGGCGAGGGCTCTCGACATCGCCACGCGTCTGGCGATGCTGACGATGCGCGGCATCGGCGAGGCGGGCCTCGAGCCCGCGCTGTGGGAGGTCGACGCGAACCTCCGACCCGAGGGCAAGCAGGGCGCGCTGGTGCGCACGCTCGAGTCCCACCGCGCCTACTACGAGCGCTGGGCGAAGAACTGGGAGTTCCAGGCTCTGCTCAAGTCCCGTCCTCTGGCAGGCGACCTGGAGCTGGGCGAGGAGTACGCCCAGACGGTCTCCCCGCTGGTGTGGAGCAGCGCATCGCGCGAGGACTTCGTCGGCTCGGTCCAGCGGATGCGCGAGCGCGTCACGCAGAACATCCGGCCCGACGACGTGGACGTGCAGCTGAAGCTCGGGCCGGGAGGCTTGCGCGACGTCGAGTTCACCGTGCAGCTCCTGCAGCTCGTGCACGGGCAGAGCGACCCGTCCGTCAGGCAGAGGGGCACGCTGGAGGCCCTCCAGGCCCTCGCCGACGCCGGCTACGTCGGTCGAGTCGAGGCGGCGGAGTTCGGCCGTGACTACCGTGTCCTGCGGCTCCTCGAGCACCGCCTGCAGCTGCGGCACCTCGCGCGCACGCACCTGATGCCGCGCGACGACGAGGAGCTGCGCGTGCTCGCGCGGTCGAGCGGCCTCGCTCCCAACGCCCACGACCTCGTCGAGATGTGGTCGGGGATCAAGCACCGCGTCCGGTCCCTGCACGAGCGACTGTTCTACCGCCCCCTCCTCGCCGCGGTCGCGGCGCTCAGCGCCGACGAGATCGCCCTGACCAGTGAGCAGGCGGAGGCCCGGCTCTCCGCGATCGGCTTCCAGAACCCGAAGGGGGCCCTCGCCCACATCGCGGCCATGACGTCGGGGGTGTCGCGCAAGGCCACGATCCAGCGCCACCTCCTCCCGGTCATGCTGCAGTGGTTCGCGGAGGGCGCCGATCCCGACTACGGACTGCTGGCGTTCCGGCGCCTCTCCGACTCGCTCGGCGACACCTACTGGTTCCTCCGCATGCTGCGCGACTCGTCCGGCGCAGCCCGGCGCCTCACCCAGGTGCTCTCCGCGTCGAGGTACGCGGGCGAGCTGTTCGAGCGCATCCCCGAGGCCGCGGCGTGGCTCGAGAACGACGACGAGCTGCGTCCGCGTCCCTTCGCGACCCTCGAGGACGAGGTGGCCGCGATCGTGCAACGGCACGACACCCCCGATGCCGCCGCGTTCGGACTCCGGACGGCGCGCCGGCGCGAGACGCTGCGCCTCGCGGTGGCCGCCATCCTCGGCATGATCGGCGTCGAGGAGCTCGGTCGTGCCCTCACCGACGTGACGACCGTGCACCTGCGCGGGACGCTCCGCGTCATCCGCGAGGCCACCGCGGCCACGAGGGGTGACGGGATCGAGTTCGCCATCATCGGCATGGGCCGGTACGGGGGAGGAGAGCTGGGCTTCGGTTCGGACGCCGACGTCCTCTACGTGTACCGGGCCCGCGATGTCGACCCGCAGACGGCAGGCTCGGTCGCGATGTTCATCGTCAACGAGCTGAACCGGCTCACCGACGACGCTCGCCTGCCGCTCGACCTCGACATCGACCTCCGCCCCGAGGGCAAGAACGGGCCTCCCGTCCGGTCGCTGGAGTCGTACGCGGCCTACTATCGCCGGTGGTCCCTCACGTGGGAGGCTCAGGCCCTGCTCCGGGCACGCGGGGTGGCGGGCGACCAGGCCCTCATCGACGACTTCACCGCCCTCGCCGACAGTGTCCGGTACCCGGCATCGATCGCCCCGCAGGAGGTGCGCGAGGTGAAGCGCATCAAGGCGCGGGTCGAGAACGAGCGGCTTCCGCAGGGGGCCGACCCGGCTCGCCATCTCAAGCTCGGACGTGGCTCGCTGTCGGACGTCGAGTGGCTCGTCCAGCTCACGCAGCTGGAGCACGCGGTCGCGACGCCGTCCCTGCGCACCACGTCGACCCTCGACGCCCTCTCGGCGATGGAGGGCCACGGCCTCATCTCGGCGCCCGACGCCGACCGGCTGCGGGCCGCCTGGATCCTCGCGTCGAGGGCACGGTCGGCGGTGACGCTCTGGCTGAACCGGACCTCCGACGTGCTGCCGTCCGACCGCACGCAGCTCGAGGGCGTGGCGCGCCTCCTCGAGTACCCGCCGGGGTCGGCGACCCAGCTGGAGGAGGACTACCTCGGCGTCACCAGGCGCGCGCGAGCCGTGTTCGAGCGGCTGTTCTACGACTCCTGAACGTCGCGACGGGTGCGACGTCGCGTGCCCACGACGGGGGATAGAGTCGAGGTGTGGATGGGGTGCAGAGCGACGACGTCGCGAAGTTCGACGAGTGCATCGCCGCGATCGCCCGCTTCTCCTCGGAGCTCCCCGGGCAGGCCGAGCGCCTGGAGGTCAAGTACAACGGAGGATCTCGACGTCGGCCGTGGTGGTGCATCTCGGTCGCGGTGACCGCAGCGGACCGCCGGGTCCTGGTCTCCGCCCTCGTGGCGGTCGACCCGGCGGGCGGATGGCGATTCGTCGATCCGCGAGGCAGGGATGCGGCGGCGCCCGCCCCGGACGGGCTCGCGGCCGCCACCGACCCCACCTACTCCACGTACGAGTCCTTCCAGCGGTTCCTGTCCGCGTAGAGGCTCGCCGCCGGCATGTGCCTCAGTCGACGGTGTTCGACAGCTCGTCGAGTGCGGCCACGTCGTCGGGTGCGATCTCGAAGTCGAGCTCTCCGTTGGCGCGGATGCGCTCGGGGGTGACGGACTTCGGGAGAGGCAGGACGCCGTGCTCGAGCAGGTACCGGATCGACAGCTGGGCGACGCTGACACCGTACTTCTCGGCGATCGCGACGAGCCGGTCGTCCTCCAGGAGACGACCCGTGGCGAGCGGGGAGTAGCCCTCGACGAGCACGCCGTGCTCTCTGCACCAGGCGGTCGTGTCGTCCTGCGTGTGGCCGATGAACCAGCGGATCTGATCGGCATGGGGGATGATCTCGGTGGCGGAGACGAGGGACTCCAGGTCGGGGACCACGAAGTTCGAGACCCCGATGGACCGCACGCGGCCCTCGCCGTACAGCTCCTCGAACACCTTCCAGACCTCGATGTTGCCCGCACGGTGGTCGGACCCCATGTCGGTCCAGGGCCAGGGTGCATGGATCAGGTAGAGGTCGATGACCCCGAGATCGAGCGCGGCCTCGGAACCGTCGAAGGCGCGCCGGGCGCCGTCCGCGTCCTTGATCTCGGCCTTGAGCTTCGTCGTGATGAAGATCTCCTCGCGCGGCACACCGCTGTCGCGCACCGCCCTGCCGACGCTCGCCTCGTTGCCGTAGGCGGCCGCCGTGTCGATGTGCCGGTAGCCCGCGTCGAGGGCGACCCGCACGGAGTCGTAGGTCTCGCTGCCGTCGGGGATCTGCCAGGTTCCGAACCCGACCTGCGGGATCTCGACGCCGTTCGAGAGGGTGAAGGTGTCCGTGAGAGCGCTCATGCTCCCCATGCTAGGCACAGCCCCGGACACGGGAGAGCCCGCACGAGCGAAAGATGCTCGTGCGGGCTCTCCTGGAGTTCAGCGGGTCTGATCAGACGCCGTAGTAGAGCTCGAAGCCCTCAGCTGACGTTGTGATGCGTTGGGAACCACGAATTTCAGCGTGATTCCGGGCTTCCAACCGTTGGTCATGGTGGGGCTCGATGGGGCTCGATTGAGATTTCTGCGGACTTTCTGCGGACCTAGTTGACCCGGGAAGCCGCAGTGTTGCCGGGCTGGAACTGACCGCGTCGCTCGTTGACCATCGCGCGTCGGTACCAGGTCAGGAGGTCATCGAGCTCGACGAACCTCCCACCACCGACCTTCCTCGACGGCATGCCCTGAGCCATCCATAGGTAGAGCGTCCGTCGGCTACGGTTCACACGCCGGCAGGCAGCGCGGATGCCGAGGGTCTGAGGCTCCGACTGCACATCTTGAAGCGCCATGCGGGGATAGTACCCTGACCCTGTAGTCGACCTGAATGGTCTCGCGAGAGTGTCGCGAAACTGTCGCGACGGTCCCGCGAACGTCAGCGGCGCTAGCTCTCGATCGCAGTGACGTTCTGCCTGTGGGGACACGGGATGCCGTCGAGGTACGCCTCGAGGCACTCCTCGCGGATGGTCCAGCGGGCGCCGGGCTTCGGCTGAGTCCCGTGCAGATCGCCCGACTCCAGGAGCCGGCGAATCGATCCGGGGTGCATGCGGGCCGCGGCGGCAGCCTCGTCCACGATGAGGCGCCTACTGGCCACCATCGTCGGGGACCTTCTCGATCAGGGTCGCGCGAATGATGTGGGGATTCACCATGTTCTCAATCGCCCTCTCGGCGGTCTCGTCGCCGAGGCGCCAACGCCGGAGGGTCATAATTAGCGACCCGAGGCCAATCTTCTGTTCCTGCGCGGTGAGAGCGCGCATGTTCGCCACTGACACCATGAGCGCATAGAGCACCTTCCGATCCCGTGGCCTTCGGGCGATCACCTCAGCGATCGTGATCGCATTGATCAGATCGAAGTCGCTCGGGAGAGCTGGTAGCGGGGGCAACTTCTTCCGGATAACTCGCTCAGTTCGCTCCCGCTCGCGGTCTTCCAAAGTCCGCTCGCGCATGATGACTGATCGGTCGTTCAGGCTTCGGAACACGCCCGCGAGAGCATCGTCGACGCGTGATTCGTAACGTTCGCGCTGCTCGTTGCGGAACACGAGAAACGCCCCGAGAAACGCCGCAGCGGAACCGGCGAGAGTGGACAGCAGGGTCGAGATGAACGCATTCCAGTCCCAGCCGTTCTTCGCTTCGACCAAGAGGCTGAGCTGACATGCGATGTCTCCGGGATCACAGCTCACGAGCCTGGCCCCTCCTGCCATGGGAATCTAAACACCCGCCCGCCGTCCGACAGGAAGATGATGTCACCCGCGATGCCCGCAGAGAGCTCTCGCGCAGACCACATCTCGTCGTCGTCTGGTGGAATCTGCAACGTCTCGGCCTGGATCTTCTGCGCGAGCATCCCGATCGAGATTGCCGAGCGATTCAAATCGGAGAGTGCCGTCGCGAGATCCGCGTCAGTCAGGGTCTGCGGCCGCCCCGAGGGCACCATTCTCAGTGCGTCCCAGGCCATCGATTCCGTCCCGGACTCGCCGCGATGCAGCCACATGTCGTGCACGATCTCTGCGCGGCGCTTGTGGGCGGCTCGAGCTCTTGTGAGAGCTCCATTGGCCAGATCGCGATCAGCGTCGTCCTCGATGCTCGCCATCATCCGTCGTGCTCCCTCCGCGAGGTCGCGAAAGTTGTCAGGCGTGAGCCGACGAGCGGCGATACTGGGTCCGAGGAACGCCCGATAGAGAAACTGCATCTGTTGTTCGAGCCACACATCAGCCCGGACGATCTTCCCGATCATCAAATTCAGATAGTCGTCTCGCTCCTGTGCAGTGTGATCCATGCGAGGAAGGATCTCATCGCGTGCGCACTGCAGGAAAGGGCCCATCACACTTCCGGGAGGGCGAACACCTCTCAGACCTTCCCGTTACGGCCGTTCTCCAGACCGACCCTGCGCTGCACGTTGCCAGACCGAACTGCCGTGGCGGCGACCACCCTTGTCCGCGCAAGAATCGAACCGTCAGCGTCCACCAACGTCACCTGACCCGGCATAGCGGCCTGAACCGTGGTCGCTAGGAACGTCGAGGCGTCCCCGGCCTGACCGGCCAGGCCCGAGGATCCGACTCCCACGCGAGCAGCAGCGGTCATGCGCCCAGCGGCCGCGCTCACACCCCTCACCGAGGCGTCCATCCCCTCCTCGAGACCACGACCGATCGCGATACCCGAGTACAGCGAGTAACCCTTGCCGGACAGCGGGCCGACCTTCGCAGGCGAGTGCGGGAGGAAGTTCGCGATCGCCTGCATCACACCGCCGATCGCGTCCTTCACGGCGTTGATCGCGGAACGGATACCGTTCGCGATCCCGTCGACGATGGACTTGCCCGCGGAGAAGGCCTGGGAGACGAACCCGGAGATGGTGCCGATGATCGACTGCATGACACCGGAGAGGGTGTTGATCAGGCCGCTGAAGGCGTTGGTGATGTACGAGGTGATCCCGTTCCAGATGCCAGCGAGACTGTCTCCGAGCCCGCCCGTGATGCTGGTGATCTTCTGAGCGAAGTTCGACCAGTCGCCCGTCAGGAGGGCGGTGAAGGTCGTGAACGCGATCTGCGTGATCGCGAGCGCGACCGTCAAGACTGTGGAGATCACGCCCGCGAGGATCTGCACCTGCGCGCCGATCATCGGAAGCAGGGGGAGCAGCGGGGTGAGCGCGTCGAGCATGGAGATGATCGCGGGCACGAGCTGCTCGAAGGCCGGCAGCAGCGTCTCGAGCAACTGGCCCGCGTGGGGAGCGATCGTGGTTGCGAGATCTGCGATGAACTGTGCCAGCTCGGGTATCAGCGGGGCGACGGCCGTGATCGCGTCCGCGAGGGTAGGCAGGATGTCCTGGGCGACCTGCCCGAAGGCCGGGATGATGGCCTCGAGCGCGCCGATCAGGGCGTCGCCCAAGACAGGGATGAGCGGCTCGATCGTTTCGAGGACGTTCTGGAAGACGGGGGCGAGCTCGGTGAGAGCCGTGCCGAGAAGCGAGCCGATAGTCGACGCCAGAGTGCCTGCGACCTCACCCAGAGTGCCGAGGGCATCAGCAACGGCAGGCATCGCCGGCCCGATCGCGTCGAGACCCGCCTTGATGCCGTCGAAGAACGAGCTGAGACCGGTCTGGAAGACCTCGGAGTTACCGAACGCGTCGGCGATGTTCGAGATGAACCCACCCAGCGCCTCACCGGCCGTGGTGAGCACCGAGGAGATCGTGGGGGCCAGAGCATCGAACGCGTCCCCGATCGGCCCCAGAGCCGCTCCCAGGGCCGCGAAGCCCGCATTCGCGCCCTGCAGCACAGTCGTGAGACCCGACTGGAACGCCGGTCCGTTGATGGTATCCGCGACCAGCTGAAGCACCGACGCGAACGTCGCGAGGCCCCCGCCGCCGGCCGCTGCAGCCGCGGACTCGATGCCGCCAAAGATGCTCACGATCGACGCGATGCCCGACCCGAGCTGCTGCAACGCCGTGAGCGCCGTGTCCACCCACGTCTGCAGAGACCCGTCCGCGGCCGCCTGAGACAAGAACGCATCGAACCGAGTCGAGATGTCAACGAACCAGGACGCCAGATTCGGCAGGTACGACGCCCCGACCGTGCCCAGCGTGGCGATGGCGCCGGCTATCGCGCCCGTGCCGGTCGACGCGATGTCGATCGACTGGGCCAGCGAGGCGAACATGCCCTGCAGACGGTCACCGCTGAACGCCGACGCGAAGGACGCCGCCAGACTCGACGCATAGCCACCCAGCGAGCTCGCGACCGACGCGAACCCCGTCTGCAGCTGCGGCAGGACGCCGTTGACGAAGTCGATGATCGGGTCGCGGGCGCGAGCCCAGAACTCGGCACCGATCGTGTCCCGCAGATCGAGGAACGACTGCTTCAACGGCTCGAGCTGGGTCCCAGCGCCCCGGAGAGCGACGAACAGCGTGACCAGGCCGACCGCCGCGCCAGCGAACAGACCAGGCAGCAGAACAGCCGCCGCCGCGATCGACGCGATGCCCGCGCCCAAGCTCACCAGCCCGGCCCCAGACGACAGCGCCGCAGCGGTCAAAGAGACGATGCTCGTCGCGAGCAACGCGATCTTGGGCAGGTTCTTGTCGAGGTTCGAGAGGCCACGGCCGATGTCCGCGAAGATCCCGCCCACCGCGCGCCCACCAGACAGCGCAGCGATCGCCGCGCCGACCTTCGCGACCGACCCACTGTCGACCCGCAGACGGATGTTCGTCACCCGATCCCGGGTCACTCGAGCGACCTGAGCCGACGCCCGGAGCGTGTCGGCGTCGACCTTGACGCTCTCCCGAATCCTGCGGATCCGATCCTGCAACCGGTCCACGGCGTCCATCGCCGGCCGCGTGTCCGCGTCGACACGGATGGTCGCGGACATCGACTGCTCGACACGCACGAGCAGCTTCTTCAGATCCTCACGGAACTGAGTCGCGTTCGGCAGAACTCGGATCGAGACATTGCCGACGTTCTTCCCCGCCGGGACCGCCATCAGCCGGCGCCGCTCTCAGAGGCGGCGAAGGTGCAGAAATTGGTGCCCATCCGGGCAACTCCAGGTTCTGCGGACCCTTTACATGCGAGTTGGGATGACTGCTCCGATTCTACCGAAAAGGCGCGGAATTAGGCCCCTCCTGAACCCGTGTTCAGTGCGGAATCACGCGAAAATCCCCCATTCTGCGCCCGCAGAAATCCCACCCTCCAGAGTCGCGCGCACAGCGTCGGGCAGAACGCGAAGCGGGCGAAGGGGTGGGGGTGGGGGGAGGGTGGGTGCCTCCCCCTGTGTCGGTGGGTGTGGGTACGGTGCGGGCGTGAGCTATTCGATTGCGCAGATGCGCGCTGTGTCTGATGAGCAACTGATCGCGGAGCATGACGCGGCAGCGACCCACACGATCGTGGGCACGCAGTACTACTTGGATGAGCTTGAGCGTCGGTCTCGTGACCGCGATGCCCAGGCGAGCAGGCAGCTGGCTATCGAGAGCCAGGCTCTCGCACGTCGCAGCTACTGGATGACCGTGGCATCGTCTGTGCTGTCACTCGTGGCCACGGCTGTGGCGATCATGGCTCTGCTTCAGGGCAGGTGAGAGCAGTCCCGGGTGTGTGGGCTTAGCTGCGTCTCGAGCGGCTCGTCGTGCCCTGCCTGACGCTTCGCCGGCGAGGCGGGAGTCCTTCTGCTGGTGGTGGTACCTGCACTTGCTGCGGAGCATCTCGACGCGGTGGTCGTCGCGGTCTCCGATGTGGTCGACGTCGGTGGCGCGAGCGTTGCAGAGGCGGTCGGTGTCGACGCGGATGTGTTGGCAGCGGTGGCCGTCGATCATGAGCCGTTGCGCTCTGATCTTGGGCCAGTCCTTCGGCAGGTCGCTGCGTCGGGTGCTGCCAACCCATCCCGTCGGCATCAGCTACTTCACCCCGAGGTAGTCACGGAGTGCGTTGCGGAGGATGTCATCCTCGTCTGCGTCGATGATCTCTTGCACTGTGGCGGCGCCGCGGCTGTGGAGTGCGAGGTCAGCGACGGTGCGCTCACGCTCGGGCGTGACGGGCACGCCAGTCGAGGGCGGGATGCGCCACAGCTTCGGGTTGGTGAGCTGTGCTGCCTGCTCTTGGGTGGGTTCGCTGCCGGCGGGCAGGAGGGTGCCGTCGTCGAGGTAGGCGTCGGTGGCCAGCAGGCCGGGCGTGTAGATGGTGGCGGTCATGACGGGTCTCCTTCGGACTCAGGGGGTTCGGGCTGTCGGTCTAGGTCGAGCACCGGCTCGGTCGGTGTCATGGGCTCGATCGGGTTCTGGACGTGCATCTGCTCCCGCCGCGTCTTCACCCGCTCCTGCTTCATCTCACGCACCGCCCGAGCGTCCTTCGGGTCGATCCGGGGAGTCGGGGTGCTGCGGGTCTTGATCGCGTCGGCGTGCTGGGCGCGCTTATCTCGAATGCCGGTCATGGGGTGTACATCCTTCCTGCCGCCTTCAGTTCGGCGTCGTTGCGCTCGAGGCGGGCGGCCTCGGCGTTCTCTGTGAGCTGTCGCTGCTTCGCACGGAGGCGACGCGATGACGGCGCCCACACCTCCGCGTCATGGTCGATGAGCCATCGGAGGAACCGGTCAGGCGACGTGGTGTCCCACGGCGCCGGGACGGCGTCGATCTGACCCAGACCCGGATTGCCGCCACCGTCCCAGATGACCAGGGGGCGGCTGAGATAGAACTCGGGCCAGACGTCCTCGTAGTTGCGGATGAGATCGGCGAAGAGCCAGCGGGTCGGTTCGTCCTGGCTCATGCTGGAGGGATCCGTGGAGCCGTTGAAGTTCCGGACCGACGACACGATCCGGTTGAACTCCTGTGACAGCTTGATCAGCTTGGAGTAGTCGACAGCCGCTTCCGGGTGGGCGACGAGATCGTCGGGCTTGTGCACGCTCCCGAGCCTCGACACGACGTCGCGCGCGGTGCCGTAGAGCTCCTGGAGTCGCTTCTCGTAGCCGGCGACCAGCTCGTCCTCGTGCTCGACCAGCCAGTTGACGGCCCGAACGCTGAGCTCGTCGGCGGCGATGGACTGCAGGCGTCCTGCGCCCTCGCGGAACTTCAGCTCCGCCAGTTCCCGCTCGAGGCCGCGCGCTGCCTCCTCCATCGTCGAAGAGCCATCGAGCACGGCTCGGGCCAAGCTCACCTCGAGGTGCTCGTCGCGGAACGTCGGTAGCTGCAGGGCCTCGATCCGGTCGCTCGTCGCGGTCAGCTCGTCGTAGCCGGGCACGCCAGCAGCCACCTCGTGGAAGAGCTTGTCCGAGTTGAGTGCCGCTCGTCCACTGTCGAGGCTGAACAGCCGCGGCAAGGGCCGCTTGATCTGAGTGGTGGTCACGTCTATCTCCTTTCGGGCTCATCCGAGCCCACATAGCCGGCCGCCTCGAGGGCGTCCAGCACCTTGTTCAGCGCCGCCGAATGGCGCCGCCAGTCCTTCTCATGACGGCGAGCGATGTCCCGCCACTTCTTCGTCTCCGCGCGCTCCGCGGCAAGCTGCTCACGGAGTTCCTCGACCTCAGTCACGGTCGCCTCCGAACGAGGCGATGATCTCCGCGAACGTCGCCTCGTCGACGGCCTTCTGAAGCGGAGCGAGCAGCGCGACAGGATCCTCAGAGCTGAACACCAGCACCTCGAACCACTCGAGCAGCCACGCGACCGTCAGACTCTCGAACCGCTGCGCATCCCGCTGAGGCATCGGCAGCAGCCCCGCCTTCACCTCGGCCATCGCGTCGAACGCGCGCTGCGCATCACCACGAGCGAGCACCATCCGCGCGGCCGCAAGCTTCGCCGCATGCGCAAGCTCCAGCTCGGTCTTCCTGTACCCCATCAGCGGCTCCTCTCGCGCGCGTACTGTGGTCGCCTCGCGAATCGCCACAGGCAGCCATCTACGAAGCCGCCGGCCAGGCGCGTGAGCCTCCACCTCGGCAGCTCGTCATCCCTGCTGAGCGGCGCCGGGAGGCGGCGCAACCGTGACCAGATGGTCGACGCGACGTAGCGGCTCCCGGCCACCTCGAGTCGCTCCCCCCTCCGCCCCCTCAGGGGGAACGTCGCCCGCAAGCGGTCGACGCACGCGATGAAGATGATCATGTGCAGGCTCACCGAGATCACACTCAGCGAGCGGAGCGAGCGGCGAGCGCCCGGGAGGGCGTGCATCGACGCGGCAGAGCGGCCGACGTGAGATCTCTTAACCTCCAGCCCGATAGGACGACATGTCGACCACGTTGAAGTTGCCTTGGTAATCCGACATGTTTGCCCCCTCCAACCTGTCGCCTGACCGGACATGTTGAACGGTCGACGCGACCTCTCCGAACCGGTACCGAGTCGCCCGCCCCTGACGCCCCGGCTCGTGCTCGACGAGCGCACCGATCTCGCGAAGGCGAGCCTGGGCCTCATTGACTTGCGAGCGTGAGACCCGTAGGTCTCGCGACAGGTGGGTCTGCGGGCACCACGCCACGCCCTTGTCGGCGTGGTCGAGCAGAGCGAGAAGCACGAGGGCCTCCGTCTTGCTGAGCCCGAGCTGGCCGATCCCACCACGGAGCAGCCATCTGGACGTGATACGTGCCACACGGCCTACACCTCCCTGATCTCGGGGTTCGCGGCTCGTAGCTCGGCTGCCCGCGCAGCCTCGATCAGCCGTAGAGCTACCGACCGGGCTTCGTCGGGGGCGAACACAAACACCGTCTTGCGGTCGTCGAGAGTCACGGATGGCGCCGGTTCACCCGAGCCCAGGAGACTGACGCGCAGAGCACCGGATCGGGCTGTGGAGATCGTGCGAGTGATCATTCCGCCACCTCCGGATGCTTCAGCAGGTAGTCGCTGATCTGCGCGCGAGCGTCCTTCAGGAGCGACCGCAGCTCCTCGATGCGTTTCGCGTAGTCCGCCGTTCCGAGCTCCCACCTGTCCATCGGCGAGATCACGATCTGCGCGCCGGAGCTCGGGTCCGCCTCGAGCGTGACGCCGATTCCCCAGTGTTCGCTGTCGAGCAGTGCGATCACCTTCGGACGAGTCCCCTTGGTCACTCCGGGGCTCCCTGCGTCTCCTCGAACGCCACGTTCAGGACGTCCGCGCGGGCGATGGCGTCGACGAGCTTGAGCGCGAAGAGCCGTGCTTCGGACACCGACAGCGAGTCGTTCGGGTACTCGAGGTACACCCGCCATGGCCGCATCGACGGCTCGAGCTCTTGCACGATCGCGTCATTCTCGGAGCCGAGATTGACCTCGCGGTAATTCATGACGCTGCCGTCGTGGTCGATCGGACTCGTGACATCGCCCACGACGCCAGACGGAGAAGCCGCTGCCGTGAGCTGCTCGATCCACTCGGCGCGGCGCTCATAGAACTCGTGAGGCAGCAGCTGGGCGGTGCTGGTAGTGTCGACCATGATGGATCCTTCTTCCTGATAGGGGTGGATGGGTACTTCTTCCGAGGCCTCGACGGGTGCCACCGTTGGGGCCTCACTCATTGGTGATGTCACGACGCGGCCTCCTTGGCGAAGGCTGCCTCGATGAACTCGTTGACGTCTGCCTCACGGAACATTCGCCGCCCACCGATGACCGCGCTCCTAGGCGCCGTCCCCTGGTGGATCATCCAGCGCAGTGCCTGCGGCGTCTTGCGAAGACGTTCGGCGGTCTCCGTGAGCGTCAGCAGCACGACGATTCCTGTCACTCTCATTGCTCCCATTCGCTCTGCGCATGCCTCGTTCATGCGTTGTGAGCATTAGGCTAGGCACACTCGGTGTTGCTGTCAAGCGGCTCAGGCAACTACGCTTCATACTCGTGGCGAATAGCAAAAAGCAGTCGGGGGACGTTGAGGCTTATGTAGAGGGCGGCGTCCGTAGGCTGGGAGACCGAGTGCGCTCGCTCCGTGTCGAGCGCGGACTCAGCCAGGAGGCCCTCGCGCGCATGCTGACTGCGGTCGGACGGCCGTTCCATCAGACCACCGTCGCCAAGCTCGAGAAGGGTGCACGGCCAACGTCCGTCGAGGAGCTCTACCTTCTGGCATTGATCTTCGAGACCGACGTGCCGAGCCTGTTCACCACCGATCCAGAAGTCGAGGTGCAGAGTCGCCTTGCTCGGCTGGCTGGTGAGGCAGCGCGGTTGGCGGGCGAGCTGGCAGATCGGCAGCGTCACACGGAGTCGTTGCAGTCGGAGTACGAGCAGGTCGTCGCCCGCTACAACCAGCTCCTTCAGGAGCTGTCTCCGTCGACTCGCGAGGGGTTGCAGCGGGATGGCTAGTCTGAAGCGAAGGCCGGACGGCATGTGGAGGGCACGCTACCGCGACGCCGCGGGCCGTGAGCATGCGAAGCACACGAAGACGAAGCGTGAGGGCCAGGACTGGCTCGATGGCGAGATCGCCAAGATGCGGGCTGGGACATGGACCGATCCGAAGACTGCGAAGACGACTGTCGGGGAGTGGTGCCAAACGTGGCTCGACGGCTACGGAGGCCGGGACTCGACGATCCGACAGGCGCGCACGCACGTCAAGCACATTGCCGCCGAATTCGGAGGTCAGCCGCTAGCCGCTGTCCGTCCGTCGCAGGTCAAGGCGTGGACCACGAAGCTTGCAGCGCAGGGGCTCGCGACGTCGACCGTCTACGCGTTGCACTCGCGCCTATCGCAGATTTTCTCCGACGCCGTGCGCGACGGACTGATCCCGCGGTCGCCGGTCAGCCGCAGGACAGCGCCGCCGGCCCCGAAGCAGCGCCCCTACGTCGCGACCACCGAGCAGGTGTGGGCGCTCTACGAGGCGATGCCGGATGGGATGCGTCCCGTTGTGCTGCTCGGAGCGTTCGTCGGCCTGCGGGTCGCCGAGATTGCCGCAATCCGCACGCGCGACGTCGACTTCATGCGCGGCATCGTCTCGCCCGAGATCCAGTACCCCGACGAGCCACTCAAGACGGACATCTCGAAGACGCCCATCCCGATCCCCACCGACCTCGCGCTTGAGCTCAACCGGGTTCCAGCCGAGTGGGGGAGTAGCACGCTCGTCGTGGGCGCCTTCGGGCGGCCCGTTGCGCCGTACACGATCGAAACCGCGTTCGCGAAGGCGCGCACGGCGGTCGAGGGGCTGCCCAACGGGTTCCGCATCCACGACCTGCGCCACTACTTCGCGTCGCTCCTGATTGCTGCAGGGCTCGATATCAAGACGGTGCAGAAGCGGATGCGTCACTCGTCCGCGAAGACGACGCTTGACACCTACGGGCACATGTTCCCGGACAAAGACGAGTCCGCACGAGCGGTGATCCAGACGGTACTGGACGCTCGTGCGGACTTTTTGCGGACTAGCGGGGATCAGGACGTGCCCGACCCCCGCCATTCCGGGGGAGTCTGATCAGACGCCGTAGTAGAGCTCGTACTCGAAGGGGTGCGGGCGCTGGGCGATCGGCTTGATCTCGTTCTCACGCTTGTACGAGATCCAGGTCTCGATGAGGTCGGGCGTGAAGACGTTGCCCTTGGTGAGGAACTCGTGGTCGGCCTCGAGCGCGTCGAGGGCCTCGCCGAGCGACGCCGGCACCTGCGGGATGTTCTTGGCCTCCTCGGGCGGGAGCTCGTAGAGGTCCTTGTCGACGGGCTCGTGCGGCTCGATGCGGTTCAGGATGCCGTCGAGGCCCGCCATCATCTGCGCGGCGAACGCGAGGTACGGGTTGCCGGAGGCGTCGGGCGCACGGAACTCGATGCGCTTCGCCTTCGGGTTGGTGCCCGTGATCGGGATGCGGATCGACGCCGAGCGGTTGCCGGCCGAGTAGACCAGGTTGACCGGGGCCTCGAAGCCGGGGACCAGACGGTGGTACGAGTTCACGGTCGGGTTGGTGAAGGCGAGCACCGCGGGGGCGTGCTTCAGCAGACCGCCGATGTACCAGCGCGCGATGTCGGAGAGACCGCCGTAGCCGGCCTCGTCGTAGAACAGCGGCTTGCCGTCGCTCCAGAGCGACTGGTGGGTGTGCATGCCCGAGCCGTTGTCGCCGAAGAGCGGCTTCGGCATGAAGGTGGCGGTCTTGCCCCACAGGTTCGCGGTGTTCTTCACGATGTACTTGAACTTCAGGATGTCGTCGGCCGCGTGCACCATGGTGTCGAAGCGGTAGTTGATCTCACCCTGGCCCGCGGTGCCCACCTCGTGGTGAGCGCGCTCGAGGATGAGGCCCGAGTCGATGAGCTTCAGCGAGATGTCGTCGCGGAGGTCGGCGTGCTGGTCGACGGGGGAGACGGGGAAGTAGCCGCCCTTGTAGGGGGTCTTGTTGGCGAGGTTCCCGCCCTCCTCCTCGCGGCCGGAGTTCCACGCGGCCTCGCTGGAGTCGACCTTGTAGAACGAGGAGTTCTGCTTCACCTCGTAGCGCACGTCGTCGAAGATGTAGAACTCCGCCTCGGGGGCGAAGAAGGCGGTGTCGGCGATGCCGGTGGAGGCGAGGTACTTCTCGGCCTTCTTGGCGACCTGGCGCGGGTCCTTGCCGTAGATCTCCCCGTTGCGCGGGTTGTAGATGTCGAAGACCATGATCAGCGTGCGCTCGGCGCGGAACGGGTCGATGTAGGCGGTCGACACATCCGGGATGAGCTGCATGTCCGACTCGTGGATCGACGCGAAGCCGCGGATCGAGGAGCCGTCGAAGAGCTGCCCGACCGAGAAGAACTCCTCGTCGACGGTCGAGGCGGGGATGTTGAAGTGCTGCTGGACACCGGGAAGATCGGTGAACCGGATATCAAGGAACTTGACGTCGGTGTCCTTGATGAACTTGAGCACCTCGGAAGAATCGCTGAACATGAGTCTCCAATGGCTGTGGTACTGAGCAGCTGCGGGTACAGCTACGCGTCACCCTACGGGTGCGTCGTGACGCGGCGGTGTCACCATTGTTTCCGGCATGTTACGTCCGCCTGGGTTCTGCCGGAACGGTCGCCCGGAGCGAGCCGCGGAGGACGCCGCCGGTCGGGCGATAGGCTCGACCGGTGAGCAGACCCGATGATCGTCCCGCGTCCACCGGGGGAGCGGCTCCCAGCCGGTGGCCCGGGGAACGCCTCGGCTTCCCTCAGGAGGGTCGCGGATCCGTCGCCCGTCCTGGTCGACGGATCGCAGCGCTCCTCATCGACTTCGCCCTCTGCTACCTGATCTACTACGCGTTCTTCTTCGGGACCTGGTGGGGCAGCTCGCTGGTGTTCTTCGTCGAGCAGTGCCTCTTCATCGCCACTCTCGGCGGCGGCGTGGGGCATCTGCTGCTCGGGATGCGCGTGGTGATGCTGAACGGCGCCTGGGCCGGTTGGTGGCGGCCCATCCTCCGCACGGTGCTGCTGATGCTCGTCGTCCCCGCGGTGATCTGGGACTCGGACCAGCGCGGCCTCCACGACGTGTTCTCGGGCACCGTCCTCGTCAAGCGCTGAGCCGCGCTGGTCGGAAGCCGATCAGCGCGGGCGCTGGGGGCGCATCCGCATCGGGTCGATGCCCTTCGGGATCGCGACCGGCGACGCCGAGGTGAGTGAAGTGAGGCGGTTGCTGACGGCCATCACCTCGGGCTTGGTGAGGACCGGCTTGATGCGGGCCATCTTCGTGGCGACACGGTGCAGCGGCACGGAGTCCTCGTCGGGCCCGACGACCATGAACGTGACCGGCACGTTCGGCAGGATGCGCTGCACCTTCCGCTTCTCGTCGTCGAGCATGCGCTGGGTGCGCGAGCGGGGTCCCTCGCCGATGAGCACGACCCCACCACGCCCGACGGCGCGGTAGACCGCATCCTGCGAGCGGGGGTTCACGGCGACGGGCATCTCGCTGCCGCGCCAGCTGCGACGCAGCGAGCTGCGCAGCACGGCGCCGACCGCGCCCGCCTGTCCTTCGATCTGCTTGTAGGCGGCACGCTCGGCGCGACGACCCAGGATGACCAGGGCGATGAGGAGGCCCGCGAGCACGCCCGCGAGGATCCACATGACGATCCCGAACACGTTGTCGCGCGAGATGATCAGGGCGACCGCGACTCCCGCGAGGACGGGGAGCGCGAAGCCGAGCGCCATGATCCACATCGCGTTGGGGTCGTAGCGGCGGGTCATCTGGAAGACCTGCCACATCTGCTTGATACGACCGGGCTCTTTCGGCTGCTTCTGAGCCTTGTCGGAGGAACGTGCCATGTCCTCAAGGATACTTCGTCCGCGGGTGCGGCTCCGGCCGCTCGGCGATGGCCGCCGCTCCTGCACAAGGCCGCTCATCGCGAGAGCTGTGCACGGATCCGGGCTCCGTCGATCAGGCGTTCCTGCAACCCACGATGATCGTGCCGTGACCCGCAGCCCCGCGCCCCCGTTCCACGGCTACCACCTCGAGGAGGTGGTCCGCGTCGGCGTCGACCGCACGGTGCACGCGGGCCTCGGTCCGGACGGCG
Organism: Cnuibacter physcomitrellae; assembly: GCF_014640535.1. Taxonomy (NCBI): domain Bacteria; kingdom Bacillati; phylum Actinomycetota; class Actinomycetes; order Micrococcales; family Microbacteriaceae; genus Cnuibacter; species Cnuibacter physcomitrellae. The sequence continues at coordinate 592,645 of NZ_BMHD01000001.1, read as the reverse complement.
AGCCGGTGGAGGTGCACCAGCTGCACGGTGCTGCGCCGCCTGCCGCGAGCGAGGCCGGGCACGACGGCGGCGAGGAGCCGGGCGCGCTGATCGACGTGCACTCGGACGACGGGGGCGTCGTCCTGGTCTTCCGTGCCGACCGGGACAGGCGGGCGGCCCTCGACGGCACGAACCCGCCGGGGCGGGCTGTGCTCCCACCGCCGACAGGGGCGGCATCGGTCCCAGTCCCCGGCTCGGGCCGGGCCCCGGAGTGGACGTGGCGCGACGAGGCGCCGGCGGAGGGCGAGACAGTCCGTCCCGAGGGGATCGTGGAGAGCATCGAACCGGCTCTGGCCGCGCTCCAGGCTCTCCGAGACAGCATCCCCTCCCTCGTCTCCGCCCTCCGTCGCAGGATCGGCCGGAGGCGGATGCTCGTCGGGGCGATCGCGCTCGGGTTGGCGATCGTTGCCGGGGTCACGCTCTCGAGCGTCGGAGCCGACGGAGAGCGCGACGCGGATGCCGGCCCCGGGACGACGAGCGTCGCCTCAGCGCCGACATCGGGCCCATCGGCCGTCTCGCCCACCGTCCCCTCCGCCGCGCCCGCGTCAGACCCGCTCTCGGCGGTGGGAGGACTGCTCGCGCGTCGATCGGACTGTCTCGCGAGCGCGGATCCGGCCTGCCTCGACGACGTCGACGAGTGGGGGTCGGCCGCGCTCCACGACGATCTCGCCCTCCTCGCGAGCGGAGCAGCGGACCCTCTCGAGGGCGTCGGGGGAGTCGGAGGAGTCGGGGGAGCCGAGGGCTCGTGGCGGATGGCCGACGATCTCGGTGGTGTCGTGATCCTGTCGTATGAGGCGGAGTCCGGGGCCGTGCCGTCACCCGGAGACAGCGAACCGGCCTCCCTCCTCATGGTGAGGGGAGCGGCCGGCTGGCTGATCAGGTCGTACGATCCCGGTGGATCAGATCCCCAGGTCGGCGTCGAAGGCGCCCTCCTCGAGACGGTTCTTGACCGCCGTGAGGAAGCGCGCGGCGTCGGCGCCGTCGATGATGCGGTGGTCGTAGCTCAGCGCCAGGTACACGGTCGACCGGACGGCGATCGCGTCGGCCCCGTCGACCTTGACCACGGCCGGGCGCTTGACGACCGCACCCGTTCCGAGGATCGCGCTCTGAGGCAGGAACACCAGCGGGGTGTCGAAGAGCGCGCCGCGCGAGCCCGTGTTGGTCAGCGTGAAGGTGCCGCCGGCCAGCTCGTCGGGCTTCAGCTTGTTGTCGCGGGTCCGCTCGGCGAGGTCGGCGATCTCCTTCGCGAAGCCCGCGATGTCGAGGTCGCCCGCGTTCTTCACCACGGGGGTGAGGAGTCCGCGCTCGGTGTCGACGGCGATGCTCAGGCCCTCGTGGTCGGGGTAGACGATGTTCTCCCCGTCGACCGTCGCGTTGATGATCGGGTACGCCTTCAGCGCCTCCGTCGCGGCGAGCGCGAAGAAGGGGAGGAACGACAGCTTGCTGCCCGTCTTCTCCAGGAACTGCGCCTTCACGCGGTCGCGGAGCGCCGCCACCTTGGTGACGTCGACCTCCACCACGGTGGTGAGCTGCGCCGACGCCTGAAGCGACGCCACGGCACGCTCGGCGACGACCTTGCGGAGGCGGGACATCGGCTGCGTGGTGCCGCGCAGCGGCGACGTCTCGAGCTTGGTCGAGGCCGCAGCGGGGGCCGCCGTCGAACCGGTCGAGGCCGAGGCCGCGGCGGCGAGGACGTCCTCCTTGCGGATGCGTCCGCCGACGCCCGTGCCCGTCACGGTGGCGAGGTCGACGCCCTGGTCGTGCGCGAGCTTGCGGACGATCGGGGTGACGTACCCGGCGTTGCCCGACTCGGCCGCGGCCGGAGCAGCGGGGGCGGCCGGAGCGGCCGGAGCCGCCGGTGCAGCGGGCGCGGCCGGTGCAGCGGCAGCGGGGGCGGGTGCCGCCGGAGCGGCGGGCGCGGCCTGGGCCGGCGCAGCGGGGGCGGCCGGCGGAGCGGGCGGGGCCGGGGGAGCAGCAGGAGCGGCGGGCGCCGCGGGAGCCTGCGTCACCGGGGCGGGCGCAGCGGGAGCGGGCTCCTCAGCGGGAGCCGGGGCCTCGGCCGACGGCGTGACGACGGTCTCGGGCTCCTGCTGCTGCGGCGCCTCGGGCTCGGCGGGCGCCGCTGCCCCCGACCCGTCACCGATGCGGACCAGCGCGGTGCCGACCTCGACGGTCTCGTCCTCAGGGACGAGGATCTCCTCGATCACACCCGCGACGGGCGACGGGATCTCGGTGTCGACCTTGTCGGTCGACACCTCGAGCAGGGGCTCGTCGACCTCGACTCGATCGCCGACGTTCTTCAGCCAGCGGGTGACCGTGCCCTCCGTGACGCTCTCTCCGAGCGCGGGGAGGTTGACGGATTCGCTCATGGGACTCTCTCTCCTTGTGGGAACTCTGTGCTGGGGGCGCTGATCAGAGCGCGTGGAGCGGCTTGCCGGCGAGAGCGAGGAACGCCTCTCCGAGGGCCTCGTTCTGGGTGGGGTGGGCGTGGACCAGGGGGGCGATGTCCTCCGGGTAGGCCTCCCAGTTGACCACGAGCTGGGCCTCGCCGATGAGCTCGCCGACACGGGCGCCGATCATGTGCACCCCGACGACCGGGCCGTCGTTGACGCGCACGACCTTGATCGAGCCGGAGGTGCCGAGGATGTGGCTCTTGCCGTTGCCGGCGAGGCTGTAGTCGTAGGCGGTGATCGAGTCGGCGCCGTACTGGGCGGCCGCCTTCGCCTCGGTCAGACCGACCGAGGCGACCTCGGGCTCGGAGTAGGTGACCTTGGGGATGTTGACGTCCTCGACGATCTGCGGGTTGAGGCCCGCGATCTCCTCGGCGACGAAGATGCCCTGCTGGAAGCCGCGGTGGGCCAGCTGGAGTCCGGGGACGATGTCGCCGACGGCGTAGACGCCGGGCACGCTCGTCTCGAGACGGTCGTTGGTGATCACGAAGCCGCGGTCGACGGTGATGCCCGCCTCCTCGAAGCCGAGGCCCTGGGTGGCCGGGCCGCGGCCGACGGCGACCAGGAGGATGTCGCCCTCGAAGGTCTTGCCGTCCTCGAGGGTCACGACGACGCCCTGGTCGTCCTGGGTGACACCGGAGAAGCGGGTGCCGAGGTTGAACTGGATGCCGCGCTTGCGGAACGCACGCTCGAACTGCTTGCTGATCGCCTCGTCCTCGTTCGGGACCAGGTGGGGCAGCGCCTCCACGATCTGCACGTCGGCGCCGAACGACTTCCACACGCTCGCGAACTCGACGCCGATGACGCCGCCGCCGAGGATGACGACCTTGTTCGGGATCCAGTCGAGGGCCAGCGCGGTCTCGGACGTGATCACGCGACCGCCGATCTCGAGGCCGGGCAGCGTGCGCGAGTAGGAGCCGGTGGCGAGGACGACCTTGTCGCCGACGATCGTGTCATCGCCGACCTGGACCGTGGTGGGCGACGTGAGCCGACCCTCACCGGCGATCGTGGTGATCTTGCGCGCCTTCAGCAGCCCCTGCAGACCCTTGAACTTGCTCTGCACGACCTCGTCGCGGTACTCCTTCACCGACGGCAGGTCGATGCCCTCGAACGTCGAGCGCACGCCGAACTTCTCCGACTCGCGGCTCACGTCCGCGACCTCGGCCGCGTGGAGCAGGGCCTTCGTCGGGATGCAGCCCCGGTGCAGGCAGGTGCCGCCGACCTTGTCCTTCTCGATGAGCGCCACCGAGAACCCCAGCTCGGTCGCTCGCAGCGCTGCAGCGTATCCGCCGCTGCCGCCGCCGAGCACGACAATGTCAAACTTCTGTTCCGACACCTAGCAACTCCCTCGTGCGTCAGGATCCGGCCGGGCACCGTAGGCCTGGCCTCGAGGGCGAGCGTCTCGCCCATAAGACCTTACTACGCGCGGGAGTACGCCTCGGCAACGCGCAGGAGGGTCCGCACGCCCACACCCGTGGGTCCCTTGCCGACGTATCCGTAGCCGCCCTCCTTGTTGAGAGCAGGACCGGCGATGTCGAGGTGGGCCCACGGGATCCGCTCGCCGTCGGGCCCTGTCCCGACGAAGTCGGCCAGGAACGCGGCGGCCACGAGCATCCCGCCCGCGGTGTTGCCCGGCTTCACGTTGGCGATGTCGGCGATGTCGGAGGCGAGCATCGGCCGCATCTCGACCGGGATGGGCATCCGCCACATGGTCTCGCCCGTCTCGGCGGCCGCGTCGATCACGCGGGGGACCACGGGGTCGTCGCCCATGACGCCGACGTACCGGTTGCCGAGGGCGACCACCTGCGCTCCGGTGAGCGTCGCGACGTCGATGATGGCGTCGGGCTGCTCCTCCGAGGCGGCGACCAGCCCGTCGGCCATCACCAGACGCCCCTCGGCGTCGGTGTTGAGCACCTCGACGGTCCGTCCGCCGCGGATGGTGAGCACGTCGCCGGGACGGATCGCCACCCCGGAGGGCATGTTCTCGGCGAGGCACAGCCAGGCCGTGAGGCGCACCGGGATCCGCCGGCGCGCCGCGGCGATGAGGGTGGCGAGCACGGTGGCCGAGCCGGCCATGTCGTCCTTCATGCCGATCATCGACACCGGGGGCTTGAGCGACAGGCCGCCCGTGTCGAACGTGATGCCCTTGCCGACCAGGGCGAGGTGCGCGGACGCACCCTCCGGCGCGTACTCGACGCGCACCAGACGGGGCGGCCGGGTCGAGCCCTGGCCCACGCCGAGGATGCCGCCGAAGCCGTCGGCGGCGAGCTGCGCCTCGTCCCAGGTCCGCACCGAGACGTCGGCGAGGCCGGCCACCTCGTCCGCGACGCGGTCGGCGAAGACGGCGGGGTAGAGGTCGAGAGCGGGGATGTTGACGAGGTCCTTGACCAGGCTGACCGCGTCGGTCGTGATCACGGCGCGGTCGATCGCATCCTGATCCGACTCCGGTGCGACGACGACGATCGAGGCGGCCTCCGCGTCGGACTCGGAGTCGTCGCGACCTGCGCCGCGGTAGTCGTCGTAGCGGTAGGCGCCGAGGAGCGCGCCCTCGGCGATCGCCTCGGTCTCCGTGGCGGCGGCGGGAGCGAGGTCGAGGACGAGGGACCCGCTCAGGCGCCGCGTCGCCGAGCCCGCGGCGGCGCGGAGGTCGTCGACGGTCGGCTCCGCCGTCCCGAGGCCGACGACGGCCACGGAGCCCGCTCCGGATCGGTTCGGCAGGCGGACGAGCTCGTCGCGCTTGCCGGAGAACCCGACCGCGGCGAGGTCGGCGACCAGCGCGGCGTCGTCGCTCCCGCGCAGGGCGATCCCGCCGTCCTTCTTCCACGCGGCGACGACGAGGACGGCGTCGGAGTCGAGGGACGAGGGTCGGGCGGGGGAGAGGGAGACGGATGCGCGTGCCATGTCGGCCATGCTAATCGGGTGCCCCGACGCTGTTCGCTGAGGGCTTGTCCGGGCCCCGCGGCTCGGTGAGCCCGCCCGATTAGAGTTGTGCCATGGACTACGAGCAGAGGCTGTACGAGCTCACCGCCGAGGCGGAGCTCGTGCCCGAGGGTCTCGACCTCGTCGCCGGTCTCACCGGCTTCAGCGATGCCGGCGCAGCCGTGGCGCAGCTGAAGGAGTACCTCCTCGAGTCGCTCAGCTCGACGCTGATCGCCGAGTTCGACGCCGACGAGCTGCTCGACTACCGTGCTCGGCGCCCGGTGGTCACGTTCGACGAGGATCACATCAGCGAGTACGAGCCGCAGTCGCTGCGCCTCTATCTCATGACCGATGAGCTCGGCAGCCGCTTCCTGTTCCTCACCGGCTTCGAGCCCGACTTCAAGTGGGAGCGGTTCGCCGCCGCCGTCACCGAGCTGGTCGACCGCTTCAAGGTCAAGGCGACGACGTGGGTGCACGCGATCCCGATGCCCGTGCCGCACACCCGGCCGATCAACGTGACGGTCAGCGGCAACCGCCAGGAGCTCATCGAGTCGATGTCGGTCTGGCGTCCCACGACGCAGGCGCCGGGCAACGCGATGCACCTGGTGGAGTACCGCCTGAGCGAGCTCGATCACCCCATCACCGGGTTCGTGCTCCTGGTGCCCCACTACCTGGCCGACACCGAGTTCCCCGGCGCGGCTCTCGCCGGGCTCGAGAGCGTGTCGGCGGCGACCGGTCTGATCTTCCCGACTGATCGCATCCGCGAGGAGGGCCGGGTCTTCCTCGGCCGCATCGACGAGCAGGTCACGAGCAACGCCGAGCTGGCCAAGCTCGTGCAGACGCTCGAGGAGCGACACGACGCCTACATGGAGGGCACGAACCTCCAGTCCCCGTTGACCGTCGACGGCGAGCTGCCGACGGCCGACGAGATCGGCGCCGAGCTGGAGCGGTTCCTCGCGGGGAAGCGCCGCGGAGACGACGACAGCGCCGACTGAACGCGGCTCGTCTCCGGGCTCGGTACCATCGATGCAGTGAACTCCGCTCGGTCCTGGCTCGTCTTCGGGGTCGGTGTGTTCGCCTACACCGCCGCCGTCCTCCAGCGGACCACCATCGGGGTCGCCGGCGTCTCGGCTGCCGAGCGCTTCGAGTCCTCGGCCGCTCTGCTGTCGAGCCTGGCGGTGCTCCAGCTCGTGGTCTACGCCGCGTGGCAGATCCCGTTCGGGATCCTCCTCGACCGGGTGGGCCCCAAGGCGCTCATCTGCGGCGGATCGATCGTCATGGTCGCCGGCCAGCTGGTGCTGGCGTTCGCTCCCACCATCGAGCCCGCCATCCTCGGCCGGATCCTCGTGGGCACGGGTGATGCGGCGGTGTTCATCTCGGTGATCCGGCTCACGTCGTCGTGGTTCCAGGGTCGGATCGTCCCGCAGCTGTCGCAGTGGGTCGGCAACATCGGGCAGTTCGGGCAGATCCTGTCCGCGATCCCGTTCGCGCTCATCCTCCACTCGTTCGGCTGGACGCCCGCGTTCTCCGCGGCGGCCGGGCTGTCGCTGCTGGCCTTCCTGCTCGGCATCGCCCTGCTCGCCGACCGCCCGCGGTCGGCACCCGAGCCCGCGAAGGCCGCCGACATCCGTGAGGCCCTGAGCGGACTGCGGGCGGCGCTCCGGCGACCCGGGACGCAACTCGGGTTCTGGTCGCACTTCGTGTCTCAGTCGAGCGGAACGGTGTTCGCCCTGTTCTGGGGCTACCCGTTCCTGGTGTCGGCGGTGGGCCTTCCTCCCGAGGCGGCGTCCTCGCTGCTCGTCGTGATCGTCATCAGCGGGGTGATCGCCGGGCCCATCCTGGGCCTGCTGACGGCTCGGTTCCCGCTGCGGCGCTCGAACCTGGTGCTGGGGATCACCCTCGCGATCCTCGCCGTGTGGACCGCGGTCATCCTCTGGCCGGGAATCCCGCCCCTGTGGCTGATCATCGTCCTCCTCGTCGTGCTGGGCGTGGGAGGCCCCGGGTCGCTCATCGGCTTCGACTTCGCGCGCTCCTTCAACCCCATGCGCTCGCTCGGCTCCGCCAACGGCATCGTCAACGTGGGCGGCTTCCTCGCCTCGTTCGTGATGATGTTCGTCATCGGGCTGCTGCTCGACATCCAGCTCGACACCGGCGTGAGCTCGACCCTCTACGAGCTGGATGCGTTCCGCCGCGCGTTCCTCGTCCAGTACGTCGTGATCGGCTTCGGCCTGGTCATGCTGGTGCGTGCGCGAAGGCGGACACGCCGTCGTCTGGAGCAGGACGAGGGAATAACGGTGGGCCCCATCTGGGTTGCACTCATCAGAGCATGGAGGCGCCGCGGAGCGTGACGGTGCGGTGTTCGCGCCGGCGCGTGTGAGGAGCACACGGGCTTCCGTGCAATAATCGAAGGTACAGACCCGTTCCTGTCGCGAGTCGCACCCGGATCCTCGGTGAGCGAACGTCACGACTTGACATGGGTCTTAGTAATGTCCGAAAACATCACGGACCGGAAGCCCCGCCGCTCTGCACCTCGTGCGCGATCTTCCGATCCTGGGGACGAAAGGTGATCTGATGGCGAAGTCCGCAGCCACCCTCGACAAGGCAACGGCGCCTGACGAGGCCACGGAGGAGACGACCGCGCCCGCTCGCGGCGCGAAGAAGAAGACGACCCGTCAGTCCGCCGCCAAGGGCGCGAAGGCCTCATCGAAGGCCAAGGCGACCGACGACGAGCTGGAGGGCGACGACGAGCTGGAGCCCGAGGACGGCGACGAGGTCGACGAGACCGACGACGTCGCCGAGGGCGACGCCGCCGACACGGCCGACGACGCCGAGTCGGAGGACGGAGACGACTCCGCACCGAAGGCCGCCGCGCCCGCCGGCGAGGCCGAGGCGGTCCCTGCCGGAGCGCTCGTGCTCTCCCTGGTCGACGACGAGGACGAGGTCCCCGTCTACTCCACGACCATCACGGGAGCCACGGCCGACCCGGTCAAGGACTACCTGAAGCAGATCGGCAAGGTCCCGCTCCTGAACGCGGCCGAAGAGGTCGAGCTCGCGATGCGCATCGAGGCCGGCCTGTTCGCCGAGGAGAAGCTCGCCAACTCCGACAACCTCACGCCGCAGCTGCGTCGTGAGCTGATGTGGGTGGCGAAGGACGGCCAGCGCGCCAAGAGCCACCTGCTCGGGGCGAACCTCCGCCTGGTGGTCTCGCTCGCCAAGCGCTACACCGGTCGCGGCATGCAGTTCCTCGACCTCATCCAGGAGGGCAACCTGGGCCTCATCCGTGCGGTCGAGAAGTTCGACTACACCAAGGGCTTCAAGTTCTCCACCTACGCCACCTGGTGGATCCGTCAGGCGATCACCCGCGCCATGGCCGACCAGGCCCGCACCATCCGCATCCCGGTGCACATGGTCGAGGTCATCAACAAGCTCGCCCGCGTGCAGCGCCAGATGCTCCAGGACCTGGGCCGCGAGCCCACGCCCGAGGAGCTGAGCCGCGAGCTCGACATGACCCCCGAGAAGGTCATCGAGGTCCAGAAGTACGGTCGCGAGCCGATCTCCCTCCACACGCCCCTGGGCGAGGACGGCGACAGCGAGTTCGGCGACCTGATCGAGGACACCGAGGCGGTCGTCCCGGCCGACGCGGTGGGCTTCACGATGCTGCAGAAGCAGCTCGAGTCGCTCCTCGACTCGCTCTCCGAGCGGGAGGCCGGCGTCATCCGCATGCGCTTCGGCCTCGGCGACGGCATGCCCAAGACCCTCGACCAGATCGGCGACACGTTCGGCGTGACGCGGGAGCGCATCCGTCAGATCGAGTCGAAGACGATGGCGAAGCTCCGCCACCCGTCGCGGTCGCAGTCGCTGCGCGACTACCTCGAGTAGGCCCGTGGGAGCACGAACGGCCGCGGCCGTCCTGATCGGCCGCGCCGTCCGCGTCGCCGCGCGTCTGCGCGGCGGCGGCTCGGCGATCCCGGGTGCGACGGCGCTGAAGGTCGATCCCGGCTTCCTCGCCCGGACGATCTCGGCGATCCCCGACGGGGTCGTCGCGGTCTCCGGGTCGAACGGCAAGTCCACGACGACCAACATGCTCGCGGCGATCGTCCGGGCGCACGGCCTGAAGGTCTTCACCAACCCGTCGGGGGGCAATCTTCCGCAGGGCATCGCGTCGGCTCTGCTCGCCGACGTGTCGGTCTCGGGCCGGCTCGACGCCGACATCGCCGTGCTGGAGGTCGACGAGGGCTACGGTCCGCGGCTGGCCGGGCTCCTCAAGCCCCGCACCGTGCTGCTGCTGAACATCCAGATCGACCAGCTCAACCGGTACCACGAGCCCGACCGGGTGGCGACCATGCTCGCCACCGTCGCGGCCTCGGCGACCGACGGTCTCATCCTCAACCGCGAGGACAACTTTCTCGTCGACATCGACGAGCGCATCCCCGCCCGTGAGGGCCGACGCGTGAGCTGGTTCGGCGGCGCGCCCGCGCTGGTGGAGGCCGCAGGGCACGGGGTCGCGACCGCCGATCGGTTCGACTCCCCTTCCACGTCGAAGGAGCGCCCCGCCTCGGTCGAGGTCGTCGCCCTCGACGGCGTCCACGCGACGCTCGCCCTGGGCGACACGCAGGTCGTCGTCCGGCTTCCCGCGCGAGGCATGCACTACGCGCTCGATGCGGCCGCGGCCGCGGCGACGGCGAAGAGCGTGCTCGGAGACCGCTTCCAGCCCGAGCTGGTGGCGCTGGCGCTCGACGCTCTCGAGACCGTCTACGGTCGCGGCGAGATGCTCGAGATCGACGGCGAGCAGGTCGAGATCATCATGATGAAGAACCCGGCCTCGCTGCAGCTGAACCTCGACGCTCTCGACGCGACGCCGGAGCAGGTGTTCCTCGCGGTCGACGAGGGCACGCCGGATCCGTCGTGGATCTACGACATCGACTTCTCCCGTCTCGACCACGTCGACGGCATCACGGGCTCGAAGGCGTGGCAGTTCGCCGTGCGCTTCGGCTACCTCGGGATGCCGGTGGGCGAGGTCGACCTCGACGTGCGGCGCGCGGTGAAGCGCTTCCTCGCGCTGCCGCCGCCCTCCACCGGACACAAGGTGATGATCCTGAACTACGAGCTCATGATGTCGATCCGCAAGGTGCTCGGCTTCAAGGAGCTGGAAGGCGGTGGGGCGTGACCCTGCGCATCCTCCACCTGCTGCCCCGGCTCCTCGGCATGAACGGCGAGTCGGGGAACGTCGAGATCCTCCGGCTGCGGTCCGAGTGGCGGGGCCTGCCCGTCGAGGTCGTCGCGGTCGACGAGCCGGATGCGCTTCCCTCGATCGACGGCATCGACCTGGTGTTCGTCGGCAGCGGTCCCGTCTCGGCGCAGCTCGTGTCGCGGTCCGTCGTGGAGGCGCTGGCTTCGCCCCTGCGCGAGCTCCCCTCGTCGGGCGTGCCGTTCCTCGCCGTGGGGGCGGGGTTCCAGCTCCTCGGCGAGTCGATCACCCTGGAGACAGGCGAGACCGTCTCGGGGGCCGGTGTCTTCCCGGTGACCACGCGGCACGGCGGCGACCGTGTCGTGGGCGACTTCGTCCTCTCCTCGCCGCGCCTCGGCACGGTCGTGGGCTTCGAGAATCGCGGCTCGTTCGTCGACGTCGGGTCGCACGCCACCCTGGGCACCGTGGTCTACGGTCGCGGCAACACCGCCGCCGTCGAGGGAGTGCGAGGCGAGGAGGGCTTCTGGGAGGGCACACTCCTGGGCACCCACATGCACGGCCCCATCCTGGCGAACAACCCCGAGCTCGCCGACGTCCTGCTCGAGCAGGCCCTCGCGGTACGAGGCCAGTCGTACCCCGACGCGGCCGCCGCCGAGGAGCGCCTCGCCGAGATCGACGAGCGCGCCCGCCAGGCCCGCGACACGATCGCCGCCCGCCCCCTCAGCGAGTAGCCCCCGCTCGTCTCCCGCGCCGAGCGGTGAGAACCGGCCCCTCGCGAGCCCGCGGAAGGGCGGCTCCTCGCGGCTCGGTGCGGGGTGGGACGCGCCCTTCGTGGGACTAGACGTCGATGCGGTCGCGGGTGAGGTCGTTCGAGCCGGCGATGATGAACTCCTTGCGCGGGGCCACCTCGTCGCCCATGAGGAGCTCGAACGTCTTCTCGGCCGCGGCGGCGTCGGCGACGTTCACGCGGCGCAGCGTGCGCTGAGCGCGGTCCATCGTCGTCGATGCCAGCTGGTCGGCATCCATCTCGCCGAGGCCCTTGTACCGCTGGATCGGCTCCTGGTACCGGCGCTTAGAGCGCTGGATGTCCTTCACCACACCGCGGAGCTCGGCCTCGGAGTAGGTGTAGATGACGTCGTTCGGCTTCGACCCGGGGTTGATCGCGATGACGCGGTGCAGCGGCGGCACGGCGGCGTAGACGCGGCCGTCCTCGATGAGCGGACGCATGTACCGGAAGAACAGCGTGAGCAGAAGGGTGCGGATGTGCGCCCCGTCGACGTCGGCGTCGCTCATCAGGATGATCTTGCCGTAGCGCGCAGCCGAGAGGTCGAACGTCCGGCCGGACCCGGCCCCGATCACCTGGATGATCGACGCGCACTCCGCGTTCGAGAGCATGTCGGCGATCGACGCCTTCTGCACGTTGAGGATCTTGCCGCGGATGGGCAGGAGCGCCTGGAACTCGCTCGAGCGGGCCAGCTTGGCGGTGCCGAGCGCGGAGTCGCCCTCGACGATGAACAGCTCGCTCGAGGCGACGTCGTTGCTGCGGCAGTCGACGAGCTTCGCGGGGAGCGACGACGACTCGAGCGCGTTCTTGCGTCGCTGAGTCTCCTTGTGCGCCCGGGCGGAGACGCGGGCCTTCATCTCGGCCACGACCTTGTCGAGCACCAGGGACGACTGCGTCTTGTCGTCGCGCTTGCTGGACGAGAAGCGCTCCTTCAACCCGTCGGTGAGCACCTTGGAGACGATCGCCCGCGCGGCGGGGGTGCCCAGCACCTCCTTGGTCTGACCCTCGAACTGAGGCTCGGGCAGGCGCACCGTGAGCACGGCGGTGAGGCCGGCGAGCACGTCGTCCTTCTCGAGCTTGTCGTTGCCCACCTTGAGTCGGCGTGCGTTCGCCTCGACCGTCTGCCGCAGGAACTTGAGCAGGCCCGCCTCGAAGCCCGCGAGGTGCGTCCCGCCCTTGGGCGTGGAGATGATGTTGACGAACGACTTGACGTCGGTGTCGTACCCGATGCCCCAGCGGAGGGCGAGGTCGACCTCGCAGTCGCGCGAGACCTCGGTGGGGACCATCGCCCCGCCCTCGGTGAGCACGGGGACGGTCTCGGTGAAGAAGCCGGTCCCGCTGATCCGCCACACGTCGGTGACGGGAGCGTCGGCGGCGAGGTGCTCGACGAACTCGGAGATCCCGCCCTCGAAGCGGAACGACTCCACGTTCTCGCCCTCGGTGCGACGGTCGGTGATCTCGATGAGGATGCCGGGAACGAGGAACGCGGTCTGCCGGGCACGATCGACCAGGCCCTCGGCCTGGAAGGTGGCGCCGGGGCTGAAGATCTGACGGTCGGCCCAGTATCGGATGCGCGTGCCGGTGACGCCCTTCGCCACCTTGCCGACGACGCGCAGCTCGCTGCCCGACTCGAAGGGCGTGAAGGGGGCGTCGGGGGAGGGGGTGCCCTTGTCGTCGAACACACCCGGCTCGCCGCGGTGGAACGACATCGCCCAGGTCTTCCCGTCGCGGTCGACCTCGACGTCGAGCCGCTCCGACAGGGCGTTCACGACCGAGGCGCCCACGCCGTGGAGACCGCCGGACGCCCCGTAGGAGCCCGCCCCGAACTTGCCGCCGGCGTGGAGCTTCGTGAAGACGACCTCCACACCCGAGAGCCCGGTCTTCGGCTCGATGTCGACGGGGATGCCGCGGGCGCGGTCGCGCACCTCGACGCTGCCGTCGTCGTGCAGCACCACGTCGATGCGGTCACCGTGTCCGGCCAGAGCCTCGTCGACCGAGTTGTCGATGATCTCCCACAGGCAGTGCATGAGCCCGCGCGAGTCGGTCGAGCCGATGTACATGCCGGGGCGCTTGCGCACCGCCTCGAGCCCCTCGAGGACGGAGAGGTGCCGGGCGGAGTAGTCGGAGGGAGAAGCCACGGATCAAGGCTAAGCGTCACCGCCGACGGCGGGTCGCCACCACACCGTCGAGGGGACGGAGAACGGCGGCGAAGGCTACGCGCACAGCGAAACACAGGTGAATGAGACATGACCGTCACACAAGCGTGCTTGGATGTGTGTACTTCGCAGTTCCCGATCCTTTCGCAGAGGAGCAGAAGATGAACACCGTGGCCACGACCCCCGACGAGCTGAGCACCCGCTTCGAGCTCACCGCCGCCGACCGTTGCGACAGCTGCGGTGCGCAGGCTTACATCCGCGTCGACATGCCCTCGGGCTCCGAGCTGCTGTTCTGCGCGCACCACGGTCGCAAGTACCAGGAGAAGCTCTCCCAGGTCTCGACCGGTTGGCACGACGAGTCGAGCAAGCTGCTCGCCGACTGACCTCGCTCGAGGCGCTTCTCCCGGCTAGCGGGAGAAGCCGATCGAGCCGATCACGCCGCCCAGGGCCACTCCGGACGCATCGCGTCGGGCTCCCGATTCCGGGAGGGCCCGGGCGGCGCCGTCGTCTCCGACGGCGAGCGCCGGGGCACGACCTGCCCAGGCCGCGGTCAGTGCGTCCTCGCCCTTCAGGAATCGCTGCGCCCGGACGCCGCCGGTCGCGCGCCCCTTCGGAGGGAACTCGCTGAGGTCGGAGACCTTGCTCGATCCGGGATCGGTCCCCGGGAGGGCAGCCGTCGATCCCGCGACCGTGACCACGACCGTCTCGGCGGAGGCATCGACGGAGCCGAAGAAGATCACCGACGATCCCGCGCCGAGGTTGATGCCCGCCATGCCGCCCGCCGCGACGCCCTGGGGCCGGACCGACGCCTGCGGGAAGCGGAGCAGCTGCGCGTCGGTCGCGATGAAGACGAGCTCCTCGTCGGTCGACTGCGCCACCCCCACCACGGCGTCGCCCGGCTTGAGCGCGATGATCTCGAAGTCGGGACGCGGCGGATAGGCGCCGGTCGCGACCCGCTTGACCACGCCCTGACGTGTCCCCAGCGCGATCGGCACCTCCGAGTCGAGCGACACGAGCCCGACCACACGCTCCTTGCGGTCGAGGCCGAGGTACTCGTTCACCTTGACCCCGGCGCCCAGCTGCACGGATCCCGCGGGCACGGACGGCAGGTCCATGACCGGCATCCGCACGAGCCGCCCGGTGTCGGTGACGGCGCCGATCTCGGCCCGTCGCGTGGTCTCGACCACGGAGCGCAGGGCGTCGTGCTTGCTCCGTCGCGTGGGCGCGGCGGGAGCGTCCTCGTCGTCGCCCCGGTCGATGCGCACCACGCGGCCGGTGGTGCTGAAGAGGACGACGCAGGGCGCATCCGACAGCTCGAGCACGGGCTGGTTCTTCTTCGCCGAGCCGGCGGCCGCGGGGCGGGCCTCGGTCAGCAGGGTGCGACGCGGGGTCCCGTACGTGTCGGCGACGGCGTCGAGCTCCTCCGACACCGCGGCACGCACGAGCGCGGGATCGGCCAGCATGGCCTCGAGCCGCTCGATCTCGGCGCGGAGCTCGTCGCGCTCGGCCTCGAGCTCGATCCGCGAGAAGCGGGTGAGGCGGCGCAGGCGCAGCTCGAGGATGTACTCGGCCTGCACCTGGCTGAGGTCGAACACCGTCATCAGCCGCTCGCGAGCCTGCTCGCTGTCGTCCGAGGACCGGATCAGCTGGATGACCTCGTCGATGTCGAGGATCGCGATGAGCAGACCCTCGACGAGGTGCAGCCGCTCCTTGCGCCGTGCGAGCCGATAGCGCGTGCGGCGGGTGACGACCTCGATGCGGTGGTTGATGTAGACCGCGAGCAGGTCTCGCAGACCGAGCGTGGCGGGGCCGCCGTCGACGAGCGCGACGTTGTTGATGTTGAAGCTCTCCTCGAGCGGAGTGAGCTTGTACAGCTGCTCGAGCACCGCCTCGGGGTTGAACCCCGTCTTGATGCCGATGACGAGACGGAGCCCGTGCGAGCGGTCGGTGAGGTCGGTGACGTCGCTGATGCCGCCGATCTTCTTCGAGGTGACGCCGTCCTTGATCTTCGCGATCACCTTCTCCGGCCCGACCAGGTACGGCAGCTCGGTGACGACGAGCCCCGTCTTGCGGGGCGAGAGCGTCTCGATGCTGACCTTCGCGCGCGTCTTGAACGCACCGCGGCCGTTCTCGTACGCGTCGCGGACGCCGTCGAGCCCGACGATCGTCCCGCCGCCGGGCAGGTCGGGGCCGGGGATGAAGCGCATCAAGTCGTCGACCGAGGCCTGCGGGTTCTCGAGCAGGTGCTGGGCGCCCGCGACCACCTCGATGAGGTTGTGCGGGGCCATGTTCGTGGCCATGCCCACCGCGATGCCGCTCGCCCCGTTGACCAGGAGGTTCGGGATCGCCGCCGGGAGCACGGACGGCTCGGTGAACTGGTTGTCGTAGTTGGGCACGAAGTCGACGACGTCCTCGTCGAGGTCGGCGACCATCGCCATGGCGGCCGGGGCCAGCCGTGCCTCGGTGTAGCGCTGGGCGGCGGGCCCGTCGTCGGGCGAGCCGAAGTTGCCGTGACCGTCGACCAGGGTCAGGCGCATGGTCCACGGCTGGGCCAGACGCACCAGGGCGTCGTAGATGGCGGTGTCGCCGTGGGGGTGCAGCTTCCCCATCACCTCGCCGACGACGCGGGCGCTCTTCACGTGCCCGCGGTCGGGACGCAGGCCCATCTCGTCCATCTGGTAGAGGATGCGGCGCTGCACCGGCTTGAGGCCGTCTCGGGCGTCGGGCAGGGCACGCGAGTAGATCACCGAGTACGCGTACTCGAGGAAGGACTCCTGCATCTCCTGAGAGACGTCGACGTCGAGGATCTTCTCTGCGGCGGCGTCGATGCTCTCGTTCTTCGGGGTCATGCGGGTCTACTCGACGCCTTCTGTGAGGGGATGCGCACTCCGGCTGTGCGAGACTGAGCCGGATGCCCCCCATGCTACCGATGCGCGACGTCTCGGCCCCGACGCTGGCCGACGTGTTGCCGAGTTGCGTGGCCGCCCTCCGGTCCGAGCCGAACGCCCTCGCCCTTCCCGCGGCGGAGCTCGTCCTCGTGATCCTCGTCGACGGGCTGGGCATGGCGAACCTCCGGGCACGCGCCGGACACGCCCGTCATCTCGCAGCCCTGGCGACCAAGCGCGCCGTGCTGACGAGCGGGTTCCCCACCACCACGGCGGCGGCGCTGACGACGCTCATGACGGGCACGCTGCCGGGGGAGCACGGCATCGTCGGCTACACGGCGCTCGTGCCCGCGACCGACACGGTGGTCAACCAGCTGTCGGGATGGTCGGAGACGATGGCGCCCGACACGTGGCAGCGAAGCGAGACGGTCTTCGAGAGGGTCTCCGCCGACGGGATCCGCTGCAGCACCATCGGCCCCGCGCGCTACGCGGACTCCGGTCTCACCCACGCGATCCTCCGCGGTGCCGAGTACGTGGTGGGGGAGTCGATCGAGGACCGCTTCGCCGCGGCACGACGGCTCTTCGAGGAGGGCGGCCGGCAGCTCGCGTACCTCTACATCCCCGAGCTCGACCAGGCCGGCCATGCCAGGGGATGGGAGTCGGATCGGTGGACCGAGCGGCTCGAGTCCGTGGACCGGGCCTTCGCCACGTTCACGTCGTCGCTCGGGCGCCGTGAGGGTGTGCTCCTGAGCGCCGACCACGGTGTCCTCGACGTGCCCGCCGACCGTCAGATCCTGTTCGGCGAGACGCCGTCCCTCGTCGACGGGGTCCGGCACGTGGGCGGCGACCCGCGGTGCGTGCACCTCTACCTGGACGCCGACTCGTCGCCCGACGACGCCGAGAGGCTGGCGGCGGCCTGGCGCGAGTCGCAGGGAGACAACGCCTGGGTGGTCACCCGGGAGGAGGCCGTCGCCTCCGGGTGGTTCGGCGAGGTCGCGCCCGAGGTGCTTCCCCGTCTCGGTCACGTCATCGTCGGCGCCAGGCGGCTCGTCGCCTACTACCGCGACGCGCGCAGCGAGGGCCGGTCGATGATCGGACAGCACGGTTCGTGCACGCCGGAGGAGCAGCGTGTACCGCTCCTTCGGGCGGGTGCGTTCGCCCAGGCCGGCTGACACGGCCGGGGCGTGCCCGCTCCCGCCGCTCGGCGGGCGTGACTACGCGGGGTCGTCCTCCGAGCGTGCACCGAAGACGATCTCGTCCCAGGTGGGCATCGCGGCGCGCTGGCGCTTGACCGGACCGGTCTTCTGCGGAGCCGACGGCTTCGCCGTGGTGACGATCTCGGCCTCGAGACCCGCCAGAGGGGTGTCGATCTCCTCGGGACGGGTGAGCGGCGCCGGATCGACCAGCGGCCTCTGGTCGTCGTCCTGCGGGGGTTCGACGGGCGCGGAGGCCCGCTCGCCCCGACGGCGGCGCAGCGCCTCCAGGAGGTCGGCCGTCTGGTTGTGGTCGTTGGTGTCGGCCGTGTCGGGCGCCCGGTTCACCGCGGCGGCGTCGACGGCTCGAGACGACTCCGGACGCAACGTCCTGACCTGGGCCGTCGGCTGCGCCTGCTGCACGGGCTCCGCGATGATCTCGACGGTCACCTGCGGCCCGGCCGGCTCGGCGGGCTCGAAGACACCGCTGTCGAAGCGCTCGTCGGCGGGCGCATCGGGTCCGACGGCTCGCAGCCGGGGGATGAGCCCCTCGGTGAGCTCGCCGTGACGGGAGAGCGTCGTCGCCTCGTTGTTGAGGGGGGAGAGCGAGTGGCGCTTCGGGTCGAACTGCCACCGCGCGTCGTGGTCGATCTGCGAGGCGGTGAAGGTGAGCTTCACCGTCCACCCCTCCTCGTCCTTCCAGCTGGCCCAGCGGACGTCGGTCGCCGAGAGCGACTCCAGTCGGCCCTCGATCGCCTCGCCGAAGGTGGACAGCGGCTCCTCGCCGAGCGGGTCGGCGGGGCCGGTGGGCTGCACGGGCACACGCAGGGCGGAGTCGACCATGAACTGGCGCTCCGCGAGCACCGGTCCCTCGAACCGCTCGACGTACTCGAGCGCCGCGCCGGTGAGCTCCGCGACCTCGCTCGCCGAGAGCCCGGCACGGATGTGCGTCTGGATCTCGCGGGGTGAGACCTTCTTGCCGCCCGCGGCGCTGGCGAGGGACTGTCTCATCCTCGACTGCAGCACGTCGTCGATGACGATGCGGAATCGCTCGCCTGCGTCGCTGGCGACGACGAGCGCTCCGTTCTCGACCCCGATCACCGTCAGTTCCTGCATCGTGAAAGGCCCTCCAGAGCTCGCAATGTCAGGCCAGGATGCCACGGAGGCGGCCCTGCGAACGGGAATGCCGAGGGCGTGCCGCGAGTTGGGTCGACGTGAGCAATTTCTGCTCATTCGGCGGTTTGCTATTCGCATCGCATTGGTGCACACTGTCCCCGCCGATTCTTGACCGGCATGTAATGAGAATGGATGGGCATGGCGACTGATTACGACGCACCGCGCAAGACCGATGACGACTCGGAGTCGATCGAGGCGCTGAAGGAGCGTGTGCCGGACAAGATGTCCGGCGTCGTAGACGTCGATGACGCCGACAACCCGGGCAGCTTCGACCTGCCGGGTGCCGACCTCTCCGATCTCGACCTCGACGTGGTCGTGCTCCCGCCCCAGGCGGACGAGTTCACCTGCATCAGCTGCTTCCTGGTGAAGCACCGCTCGCAGATCGACCACGAGGAGAAGCTCGGCGCCATCTGCGTCGAATGCGCCTCCTGAGACCGAGTCCCTCCTCAGAGAGAGGGAATCTGCACCGCGGTTCGCTCGCCGGTCACACGGCCGACGAGCGGGCCGCCTCCACAGCCTTCTTCAGATCGCCGGGCCGCCTGGTCGACACCAACCAATAGGGTGTCGGATCCTGCGGGTCGGCGATCGTCGCTTTGACGACCGGCGCGATCCAGCCGCGGATGCACAGATAGGCCCGCGCATCCAGCCGGCGACCGCGCTCCAGCGCCGCGTCCGAGCCGTCGAAGCCCTCGACGGCCGAGACCAGCCCCACCGGGATGTGCGCGCGTCCCGCCCTGAGCTCCCCGTCGGCGACCTCGATCACGGGTGCGGTCCCGACGAGGGTCCCGATCACCCCCGCATAGAGCACCACGCCGATCCCTGCGCCGAGAGCGAACCCGATCCCCTGGATGGGTGCGAAGACGACCATGCTCGCCGGGATCAGCAGAGCCGTGGCGATGAAGATCCAGGGCGAGGGCACCAGACGTTCGCGGTAGGAGGCCATGCCCCTATTCGATCATCCTTTCTGCACTACCCTCGACAGGGTGACCGACAGCACCGAGATCCTCATCACGGCGCCCTACGTACCCGCGTACGCGCATCCGGGAGACGCCGGGGCCGATCTGCTCTCAGCCGAGGCGTTCGTCCTCGCTCCGGGCGAGCGCCGCACGGTGCCGACCGGCGTCGCGCTGGCCCTGCCCGACGGGTACGCCGCGTTCGTGGTGCCCCGCAGCGGGCTCGCCTCCAAGCACGGCATCACCATCGTGAACGCCCCGGGCACGGTCGACGCCGGCTACCGCGGCGAGATCAAGGTCGCGCTGCTCAACACCGACGCCGACGCCTCCTACGAGGTCGCGGTCGGCGACCGCATCGCGCAGCTCATCATCATGCCGGTGACCAGGGCCGTCTTCGTGCCCGTCGAGACGCTCCCCGGGAGCGCACGCGGCGAGGGCGGCTTCGGCTCCACCGGATACGGATCCCAGGAAGGCGGCAGAGCATGACCGACGACAAGGACGACGCCCTCGAGGTCGTCGCCGCGGACGAGGAGGCCACCGAGCTCGCGAACGAGATCGCGACCGGCCCCGACGACTCGAAGTCGGCTCCCGAGGACCGCGCGACGGAGGGCCCCTTCGACGCCTCCGAGGCGAACCCCGCCCGCCCCTACGTCGACCTGGGCGGCATCAAGATCCTGCCGCGCGAGGGCCTCCACCTCCGCCTGGAGGTCGAGGAGGGCACGAACCGCGTGGTCGCCATCGGACTCGACTACGCCGGATCGACCCTCCAGGTGCAGGCGTTCGCCGCACCGCGCACGACGGGCCTCTGGCACGAGATCCGCGAGCAGATCGAGGATCAGATCCTCAAGCAGGGCGGCACCAGCACCCTGGAGAACGGGCCGTTCGGGCCGGAGCTCCTCGCCGCCGTCCCCGCCGCGGCCCCCGACGGCACCACCGCGGCCCGCCGCGCTCGCTTCGTGGGCGTCGACGGCCCCCGTTGGCTGCTGCGCGGGGTGATCGCCGGCCGGGCGATCGAGGACCCGGCGGCCAAGGCCGCGGTGGAGGACCTCTTCCGGAGCGTGGTGGTCGTTCGCGGCGGGAACCCGATGCCGCCGCGCGACCTCATCCCGCTGACGATCCCGCAGACCGCGGCCGGGCAGGGCCCTGCCGGCGCCCAGGGTCCGAACGCGACGCCGGGGAGTCCGACCGGCGGCGCCGCGCGCTGACATGAGCGACGACCGCACGCCGGAGCCGGAGGGCCCCACCCTGTCCGACGCCTTCGCCCAGGCCGCCAGACGGTCGGGTCTGGCGAAGGTGGCGCCGGGGGAGACCCCGACCGCCTCGTCGCTGCTCGCCGCCATGGGCGGTGTCCGCGGCCTGATCGAGTCGATCCTCCCGGGATTCGGCTTCCTCGTGATCTACGCGATCACGAAGGACCTCGTGCTGTCGGTGCTCGCGCCGGTCGCCCTGTCGGTGGTGTTCGTGCTCGTCCGGCTCGTCACCCGCAGCCCGGTCATGCCGGCCATCGCGGGCTTGCTCGGGGTGGGCATCTCGGCCGGGCTCGCCCTCTTCACGGGTCGCGCCGAGGACAACTTCGTCCTGGGCATCGGCATCAACATCGTGTGCCTCCTGGTCCTCCTCGTCTCGCTCGTGGTGCGGAGGCCCTTCATCGGGGTCATCGTGGGCCTGCTGACCGGCGACAGCGGTTGGCGGGCCGACCCGGCGAAGTCCCGAGTGGTCCTGATCGCCACGTGGTGCTGGGTGGGTCTGTTCGTGGTGCGTCTGGCCGTCGAGGTCCCGCTCTACCTCACGGCCCAGACCGAGCTGCTCGCAGGCGCGAAGCTGGTCCTGGGCGTGCCGTTCTACGCCGCGATGCTCTGGGTGACCTGGCTCCTCGTGCGCACCGCCTTCGCGCGGAACCGCGACCAGCCGGTCGCGGACGACGTCGCCCGGTAGATGTCGGCGCGGGGCCTGACCGGCGCGGAGGTCGCCGACCGCATCGCCGCGGGGCAGGTCAACGTCTCCACGATCCGCACGTCGCGGACGGTCGGCTCGATCCTCCGCGAGAACGTGCTGACGTTCTTCAACGGCATCCTGACCGTCTGCTTCCTCGCGGTGCTGCTGCTCGGCGACCTCGCCGATGGCCTCTTCTACGGCATCGTCGTGGTCAACTCGGCGATCGGGATAGTCCAGGAGCTCCGCGCCAAGCGCAGCCTCGACCGCCTCGCCCTCCTGGCGGAGGCCGACGTGCTCGTCCGCCGCGACGGCGCGGAGGTCTCGATCCCTCCGGCGCAGATCGTGCTCGGCGAGACCGTGCTGCTCAGGCCCGGCGATCAGGTGCAGGCGGATGCGACGGTCACCGCCTCGACCGATCTCCTGCTCGACGAGTCGATGCTCACGGGGGAGTCGGAGCCCGTGGCGAAGACGACCGGGGATGCCCTGCTCTCGGGCTCGTACGTCGTGTCCGGGACCTCCGAGGCGGAGGTCGTCGCGGTGGGGGCCGACGCCTACGCGAATCGGCTCACCGAGCGCATCCGCCGGCGCACCCTGGTGCACTCCGAGCTCCGAGCGGCGACCAACCGCATCCTCGTCTACCTGACCTGGCTCCTGGTCCCCGTCATCCTCATCGTGCTCGGAGGACGCGTGCTCACGTACGGCGGCGGCCTCGACGACCTCGGCTCCGTCGAGCCCGCGGCATGGCGTCAGGCCGCGCTCGATGCCGTGGCGAGCGTGGTCGGCATGATCCCGGAGGGCCTCGTCCTGCTCACCAGCCTCGCCTTCGGCGTGGCCGTCATCCAGCTCGCCCGGCAGCGGGTGCTGGTACAGGAGCTGGCGGCCGTCGAGGTGCTGGCGCGGGTGGACGTGCTCTGCCTCGACAAGACCGGCACGCTCACGACGGGTGAGATCGGCTTCGAGCGCCTGGTCACGCTCGACGATCGGATGCCCGAGTCGCGGATCGACGCGGTCCTCGGGCTCATCGCCCACGACGTGGCCGCCAACCAGACGGCGCTCGCGCTGCGACCGCACTACGTCGAACCGGCCATCCCCGTGTCCGACCGCCTGCCCTTCAGCTCCCGGCGCGGCTACAGCGCGCTGACCTTCGGAGTGGGCGACGCCGCCGCGACGTGGTTGCTCGGCGCACCGGAGCGCCTGCTGCCTCCGGGCTCCGAGTCGCTGGCGAAGGCCATGGAGATCGCCGCCACGGGGCGCCGCACGCTCGCGCTGGCGCTCGGCGACGGACGCGCAGCCGACCACGCCGAGGGCATCGCGGGCGCGCGTCCGGTCGCGATCGCGGTCTTCCGCGAGAGCGTGCGCTCCGACGCGGCCGACACCCTGGGGTACTTCTCCGACCAGGAGGTGCGGACCATCGTCATCTCCGGCGACAACCCCGTCACCGTGGGCTCGATCGCCGGCGAGCTCGGCATCCGCGGCGACGCCGTCGACGCCTCCGCGCTGGACGACGACGAGGTGGTCCCGGCCCTGGCGCGGACCGACGTGTTCGGCCGCGTCGGCCCGGAGCGCAAGCGCGACATCGTCCACGCGCTGCAGGCGGACGGCCGGACCGTGGCGATGACCGGCGACGGGGTGAACGACGCGATGGCGGTGAAGGAGTCGGACCTCGGCATCGCGATGGGCAACGCCACACCCGCCACCAGGGCCGTGTCGCGCATCGTCCTCCTCGACAGCCGCTTCGAGCGGCTGCCGACCGTGCTCTCCTACGCTCGGCGGGTCACCGCGAACGTCGAGCGGGTCTCCAACCTCTTCATCACCAAGACCGTCTACGGCATCGTGCTCGCGCTCGTCAGCGCGTTCCTGCTCTGGCGCTTCCCGTTCCTGCCCCGACAGATGACCCTGGTGTCCACCCTGGCCATCGGCATCCCGTCGTTCTTCCTCGCCCTGGCCCCGAACCGCCGCCGCTACGTCCCGGGAGTGCTCCGGCGCATCCTGGGCTTCTCGGTCCCGGCGGGGCTCCTCGCCGCGGCGTCCTGCGTGTCGGTGTACGCGCTGCTGTCCGGCGTCGTACCGCTCGACGAGGCCAGGAGCGCCACCACGATCGCGCTCTTCCTGCCCTCGCTCTGGGTGCTCTGCGTGCTCGCGCGACCACTGACGCGGTGGCGCCTCGGCCTGGTCGTCGGGGTGGCGATCGTCTTCGCGCTCGCCTTCGCCGTGCCGCTCGGGCGTGACTTCTTCGTCCTCGTGGTGCCGCAGCCCCTCCCTCTGCTCGTCGCGGCCGGCATCGGATGCGCGGGAGCCGCGGCCATCGAGGCCTGGTACCGCGTCGCTCGACGGCGGGGCCTCGTGTTCGACCGCGAGTGAACGGGCCGGCCATCCGCGCGGTGGTATGATTTATCTTGACGTCGAGATAAATCGACCTCGGTGCGAGAGATGCCTCGCTGGCCCGCGGTAAGGCCCGCCTTGCTAGCCACCCCTCGCACACAGCGAAAGAATTGACGTACTAGCGAAGGCGAGGTAGCGCATGTCCGCAGTCAACAGCTTCGGTGCGAAGGACACACTCCAGGTGGGGGATCAGTCGTACGAGATCTTCCGGATCGACTCGGTCCCGGGCTACGAGAAGCTCCCGTTCAGCCTCAAGGTGCTGCTCGAGAACCTGCTCCGCACCGAGGACGGTGCGAACATCACCGCCGACCAGATCCGCGCCCTGGGCGCCTGGGTCCCCGAGGCGGAGCCCGACACCGAGATCCAGTTCACGCCGGCCCGCGTGATCATGCAGGACTTCACCGGCGTCCCCTGCATCGTCGACCTCGCCACGATGCGCGAGGCCGTCGGCGCCCTCGGCGGCGACCCGGCCAAGATCAACCCCCTCGCTCCCGCCGAGCTGGTCATCGACCACTCGGTGATCGCCGACCTCTTCGGCACCGAGAACGCCCTCGAGCGCAACGTCGAGATCGAGTACGAGCGCAACGGCGAGCGGTACCAGTTCCTCCGCTGGGGGCAGACCGCGTTCGACGACTTCAAGGTGGTCCCGCCGGGCACCGGCATCGTCCACCAGGTCAACATCGAGTACCTGGCGCGCGTCACCTTCACCCGCACGGTCGACGGCGTGCTCCGCGCCTACCCCGACACCTGCGTCGGCACCGACAGCCACACCACGATGGTGAACGGCCTCGGCGTCCTCGGCTGGGGTGTGGGCGGCATCGAGGCCGAGGCGGCGATGCTCGGTCAGCCGGTGTCGATGCTCATCCCGAAGGTGGTCGGCTTCAAGCTCACGGGCACGATCCCCACCGGCGTCACCGCCACCGACGTCGTGCTCACCATCACCTCGATGCTCCGCAAGCACGGCGTGGTCGGCAAGTTCGTCGAGTTCTACGGCGAGGGCGTCGGCTCGGTGCCGCTCGCGAACCGCGCCACGATCGGCAACATGAGCCCGGAGTTCGGCTCGACCGCCGCGATGTTCCCGATCGACGACGTCACGCTCGACTACCTGCGCCTCACCGGGCGCAGCGACGAGCAGGTCGCGCTGGTCGAGGCCTACGCCAAGACGCAGCACCTGTGGCACGACGCCGCGAGCGAGCCCTCCTACAGCGAGTACCTCGAGCTCGACCTCTCGACGGTGGTGCCGTCGATCTCCGGCCCGAAGCGCCCCCAGGACCGCATCGAGCTCTCGGTCGCGAAGTCCACGTTCGAGCACGACCTCGCCGACTACGCCTCGGTCGACGCCGGCCACTCGCTCGTCGACGCGGCCGTCGAGGGCACGTTCCCGGCCTCCGACCCCATCGGCTTCACCGCCCAGGACGAGGAGACCGCTCACCAGCAGGTCCCCGACGAGATCAGCCACCAGCACGACCGGAGCGCCGCTCCCGTCACGGTCTCCAAGCCCACGCAGGTGACGCTGCAGGACGACGGGCGCGAGTTCACCATCGACCACGGTGCGGTCGCGATCGCCGCGATCACCTCCTGCACCAACACCTCGAACCCGTCGGTCATGCTCGCCGCGGGCCTCCTCGCCCGCAACGCGAGCCAGAAGGGCCTCAAGGCGAAGCCGTGGGTGAAGACCACGCTCGCGCCGGGATCGAAGGTCGTCACCGACTACTACGAGAAGGCCGGTCTCACGACCTACCTCGAGGACCTCGGCTTCTACACGGTCGGCTACGGCTGCACCACCTGCATCGGCAACTCGGGCCCGCTGCTCGACGAGATCTCGACCGCGGTCAACGACAACGACCTGGCCGTCACCGCGGTGCTCTCCGGAAACCGCAACTTCGAGGGTCGGATCAACCCCGACGTCAAGATGAACTACCTCGCCAGCCCGCCGCTGGTGATCGCGTACGCTCTCGCCGGGTCGATGAACTTCGACTTCGAGGCGGATGCGCTGGGCGTCGACACCGACGGCAACGACGTCTACCTTCGCGATATCTGGCCCGACGCCGCCGAGGTGCAGAAGACGATCGACACCTCGATCGACACCGGCATGTTCGACAAGCAGTACTCGTCGGTCTTCGAGGGCGACGACCGGTGGCGGTCGCTGCCCACGCCCGACAGCGAGGTGTTCGAGTGGGACGCGCAGTCGACCTACGTCCGGAAGCCCCCGTACTTCGAGGGCATGACGCTCGAGACCACGCCGGTCTCCGACATCGCTGGCGCCCGCGTGCTGGCGAAGCTGGGTGACTCGGTCACGACCGACCACATCAGCCCGGCCGGGTCGATCAAGGCCGACAGCCCTGCAGGCAAGTACCTGCAGGAGCACGGCGTCGACCGCAAGGACTTCAACTCCTACGGCTCGCGTCGCGGCAACCACGAGGTCATGATCCGCGGCACCTTCGCGAACATCCGTCTGAAGAACCAGCTCCTCGACGGCGTCGAGGGCGGCTACACGCGCGACTTCACGCAGGAGGGCGGCCCGCAGTCGTTCATCTACGACGCGTCGACGAACTACCAGGCGGCGGGCATCCCGCTCGTCGTGTTCGCGGGCAAGGAGTACGGCTCGGGCTCGAGCCGCGACTGGGCGGCCAAGGGCACCTCGCTCCTCGGCGTCCGCGCCGTCATCGCCGAGAGCTTCGAGCGCATCCACCGCTCGAACCTGATCGGCATGGGCGTCGTCCCGCTCCAGTTCCCGGCCGGCGAGTCGGCCTCGAGCCTCGGCCTCGACGGCACCGAGGTCGTCTCGATCAGCGGCATCGAGCAGCTGAACGAGGGCACGACCCCCAAGACGGTGCACGTCGTCGCGGCGCCGAGCGAGCAGTCGCCCGAGGGCAAGCAGACCGTGGAGTTCGACGCCGTGGTCCGCATCGACACGCCCGGTGAGGCCGACTACTACCGCAACGGCGGCATCCTGCAGTACGTGCTGCGGTCGCTCGTCTGAGCACCAGCTGATCGCCAGGCGGCGATCGGATCACGATCGGCGGGACGCGCTTCGCGTCCCGCCGATCGTCTGTTCGTCGGGCGTAGAGTGTGACGACGGCCGGCCCGACGGCCGAACGATGGGAAGGTGGAGCATGAGTCTGCTCGAGAACATCTCCGGTCCGCGCGACCTCGATTCGCTGCGACCCGAAGAGCTCGAGCAGCTGGCGCGGGAGATCCGCACCTTCCTCGTCACCGAGGTCTCGAAGACGGGTGGTCACCTCGGCCCGAACCTGGGTGTGGTCGAACTCACGCTCGGCATCCACCGGGTCTTCGACTCCCCGCGCGACGCGATCGTCTTCGACACCGGTCACCAGTCCTACGTGCACAAGCTCCTCACGGGGCGCCAGGACTTCTCGCGACTGCGCCAGAGCGGCGGACTGGCCGGCTACCCGCAGCGCTCCGAGAGCGACCACGACGTCGTGGAGTCTTCGCACGCGTCCAGTTCGCTGTCGTGGGCGGACGGCATCTCCCGCGCGTTCGAGATGACCGGGCAGAGCGACCGTCACGTCGTGGCCGTTGTCGGCGACGGCGCCCTCACCGGCGGCATGACGTGGGAGGCGCTGAACAACATCAGCGACGACAACACCCGCAACCTGGTCATCATCGTCAACGACAACGGCCGGTCGTACGCTCCGACCATCGGCGGGATCGCGCGCTACCTGAACGGCGTGCGGACGAAGCGCGGGTACCGAGAGCTCTACCACACGAGCCGACGTCTCTTCGATCGCTTCGGCGCGCCCGGCCGCGCCTTCTACCGCGGCATCCGCGGCGGCACGCACGGCTTCCTCAGCCGGTTCAGCAACAACGACGCGCTCTACTCCAACCTCGACATCAAGTACATCGGACCCATCGACGGGCACGACCAGCACGCGGTCGAGGAGGCACTCCATCAGGCGAAGGAGTACGCCGCCCCGGTGATCGTGCACGCGATCACCCAGAAGGGCCGCGGCTACGAGCCGGCCCTCACCGACGCGGCCGACCGGTTCCACGCGGTCGGCAAGATCGACCCCGAGACCGGCGAGCCCGTGTCGGGTCCGTCGGGCGCCCCCTCATGGACGGGCGTCTTCGCCGACGAGCTCGTCGCCCAGGCCGAGCGCGACCCCTCGCTCGTGGCGATCACCGCCGCCATGCTGCGCCCGACCGGGCTGCACAAGATGGCCGAGCGGTTCCCCACCCGTGTGCTCGACGTGGGCATCGCCGAGCAGCACGCCGTCGCCTCCGCGGCGGGCCTCGCCTTCGGCGGCATGCACCCGGTCGTCGCGCTGTACGCGACGTTCATGAACCGCGCCTTCGATCAGGTCCTGATGGACGTCGGCCTCCATCACGCGGGCGTCACGTTCGTGCTCGACCGCTCCGGCGTGACCGGACCGGACGGGCCGAGCCACCACGGCATGTGGGACCTCGCGATCCTGCAGGTGGTGCCCCGCATCCGGATCGCCGCACCGCGCGACGCCGAGCGGCTCCGCGAGGAGTTCGACGAGGCGGTCCGCGTCTCGGATGCGCCCACCGTCGTGCGGTTCCCGAAGGGCGAGGTCAGCCCCGCCCTCCCGGCTCTGCGACGGCTCCGTGACGGCGTCGACGTGCTGTTCGAGAGTGAGCGCCACGACGTGCTCCTGGTCGCGGTCGGCTCGATGGCCGGGCTCGCCCTCGAGGTCGCCGAGCGGCTCGAGGAGCACGGCATCGGTGCGACCGTGATCGACCCGCGCTGGGTCGTCCCCGTGCCGTTCTCGGTGATCGAGCTCGCCGACGCGCACCGGATCGTGGTCTCGATCGAGGACGGCGTGCGGGTGGGTGGCATCGGCACCCGCATCAGGCAGGACCTCCGGGCAGCCGGTGTCGACACGGCGGTCGACGAGCTGGGGCTGCCCGACGAGTTCCTCGAGCACGCCTCCAGGGAGGAGATCCTCGCCCACGTGGGTCTCACGGCCGATCAGATCACCGAGGACATCGTCGCCCAGGTGAGCGGCAACAAGATCCCGGTCGCGCGGCCGGTGAGCCCGGCCGACACCGCCGAGCTGCGCCTGCACTGACCTCCCCGCCCTCGCCGGGCAGAGCGGCGATCAGGTGAGCCGGGAGGTGACGCCCACAGCGCCGCTGGGGTATGTCGTGGTCGCCTGGACCTCGAGGGCTCGCGTGCCCGCCAGGGGAAGGAGCGGTGCTCCCTCGCCGAGGGCGACGGGCATGATGGTGAGGTCGAGGACGTCGAGCAGGCCTGCGTCGGCCAGGGCGGCCGCGATGGCGCCACCGCCCACGATCCAGACGTCGCGTCCCGCTGCGGCCTCGACCCACTCCGCGTGGAGGTCGACCACGTCGCCGGACTCGAAGCGGATGTCGGCGCCCTCGACGGCGACGGGGAGGTCGCGGTGCGTGAGCACCCGGGTCTGACGACCGTCGTACGGCCACGCCTCGAGGCCCTCACCGAGCACGAACTCGTACGTCGTCGAACCCATGACCACCACACCCACGTTCTCGAGGAAGGCCTCGTAGTGGGGCGAGAAATCCTCCATGCCGAACTCGAGGAGCCAGTCGAGCCGGCCATCCCGGTCGGCGATGAACCCGTCGATGCTGGAGGCCACGTAGTAGACGGTGCTGGTCATGCAGCCGACGCTACCCGCGGCCTCCGACATCGTCAGCGGCGCCAGGTGTCTCGGTAGACGGGGGTGCCGGAGCCCGGCAGGGTGATGGTCCGGTTGGCGCCGGACTCCCACGTCACGGTGCCGTCGGCCGACTTCCGGATGTACTTGTACTCGAGGGAGACACCCGCGGGCAGGGCCACCTCGACGGCCCAGTCCGGATACGACGCGCTCGAGAGCCGGATCGCCTTCGACGTGTCCCAGGAGCCCAGCGCGGGGATGCTCCCCACGACGAAGAGGCTCTCACCCCAGGTCGTCGTGGCGTTCGCGCGGAAGGTGGCCTCGACACCCGTCGCGTAGCGGGCTGCGACGACAGCGGGCGTGTCGACGTTGCGGCCGGCGCTGATGGACTGCGCGAGTCTGACGTACTGCGCCATCGCCCAGGCCAGGGGAGCGGCCGAGTCGGTGGCCTCGCCCGCGGTGAAGCGGCCCGTGTCGGCGGTGTCCCACACCTGCTCGGGGATCATGTACGCGTCGTTCGCCGTCGCCGCCATCGAGCGAAGGTAGGGCATCGCGTCGCGGCCGTTCGCGAGCTCGTACTGCCCCCGCTCGCCCGCGAGGACGGGCCACGGCCGGCCGATCCCGCCCGCCGTGCCGTTGAAGGGGGATCCGTCGGCATGCTCGCCGTACCCGTCACGGTTGTACCGCCGCCACATCGCGCCCGAAGGCGTGTCGACACGAAGCTGGGCGTCGACGACCGCGACCGAGGCGGCGATGGTCGGGTCGTCGGCCGAGCGGATGCCCAACCGCACGAGCTCGAGGAATCCGCCGTCGACGAGGTCGCGAGCGTCTGTGCATCCGGCGCCGTTCGTGTCGCAGACGGTCGTGCCCGCATCCGGGGTGCCTATGGGGTCGATGCGCTCGTAATGCGGGGTTCCGATCGACCCGGTGTGCGTCACGGTCCACGACTCGAGGCTGGCGCGCCAGAGGTCGGCGGTGTCGAGGTAGCGGGTCGCCGACGCCCGGTCGCCGTTCTTGACGGCGATGTCGGCGGACGCGACGAGCCCGGCGATCTCGGCGGCGATGGTGGAGGGGGAGAAGCCGGCCTGCTCCTCCCAGCGTTCCTGGGGCGTCGACGGCCCGTGGGACACGAGGTAGTCAGCCGAGAGCTTGAGCTTCGCCCAGGTGGCGCTGTCGGAGCGCCCGAGCATCGACGCCAGCACAGCGGGGAAGGCGACCTCGTCGAGCTGGATGCCGGTCAGCCCGGTGTCGCTTCCGTCGACCATGGTGTTGTGCGGCATGCTGCCGTCGGCGCGCTGCTGCACGTTCAGCATGTAGTCGAGCGCACGGGCGGCACCGGCACGATCGCCCGCGGCCAGCAGGGCGGTGGCGACCTGATAGAGGTCACGGGCCCAGATGGCGTGGTACCCGGGGTTGGCCATCGTCCCGGGCACTGCCTGCCCCCAGGGGACGGAGAGCGAGGCGACGAACGCGCCGCGAACGGTCTTGTCCTCGTGCGCCCGGAGCGTCATCACGGCGACGTCGTATTGGGTCTCCAGGCTCGTGCCGGCCACGCTCGACGGTGCGGGGGAGAGGGACGAGAGGTACCCGCGCCATCCCGCCACGTAGGCGGACTCGGTCGCCGCGAAGCCGTCGCCCAGGGCATTGGACGCCGCACCCTGCGCATCGTTGAGCGTCGACCCGAATCCGAGGGCGAGCGTGAAGCGGGTGTCTCGACCGACCGTGATCTCGGCGGACTGCACGATGTTCCCGTCGGTCGCGGCCCCGCCGTAGAGCGTCGACAGACGGTGATCGGCGGTGAGCTGGCGGTACGGATCGCTCGCCGTGCCGCTGTACCCGGTGGTGGTGTCGCCGAAGCCGAGCGAGGAGGCGAGCGCGGCCGATGTCGGTCCGCCCTGCGAGATCAGCATCCCGTCCAGGGTGTTGCCGCGGTTGGCGTTGCCATCGCCCCCGGTCGACGGGTTGAAGAGCACGTAGAGGTGCAGCGGAGTCGTGCCGCTCAGCTGCTCGAAGCGCGTGTCGATGAGGAGCGTCTGCCGGCCGGGGCTCGTGACGTACGTCTTCGTGATGCGGAACGACCCGTCCTTCGCGGTGTCGGTCTGGCGGTACTCGAGAGCCTCGGGGTCGACCAGCGTGGTCTCGTGCACCGAGTCGTCGCGCTCGACGTAGGTGCGCGAGACGCCGTCGGTGACGACGAACTGGAGGTCCTGGACCTGAGGACGGTCGACCGTGGGATAGAACACCTCGGTGGTGGTCCCGGATCCCAGCGTGTACCAGACCTTCGACGCGTCGGAGACGGCGGTGCCGAGGCCGTGCTTGTCGCCGCTGGTCCAGGTGGCGGCGACACCGGGGGCGCCGGGCGCGAGGGGGACCAACGGCGCGGCGGTCGCCGACGGGATCGGGACGAACCCGAGGCCGGCGGCCACGATGCCGACGGCGAGAGCAGAGGAGAGGATGCGACGGTGCATCCGGACACCATACACCACTGCTGAGCATTCCTCAGCGAAGAGATGCAGGTGTCCGGATGCTCCCGATCGCTACTCCACGCCGAGGATCGGCGGGTGGTGGAAGGTGTCGCCGAAGACCCGCTCGGAGGCGCCCACGCGGTCGAGATAGGGCGTGAGACCACCCATCTGGAACGGGTAGCCGGCGCCCAGGATGAGGCAGAGGTCGATGTCCTCGGCCGCCTCGACGACGTGGTCCTCGAGCATCCGGTGCACCTCGTCGGCCAGGCCGTCCTCGACCCGGCGGCGGATCTCCTCCGCCGTCATCGGGGTGGTCCCGCCGGAGACGATCTTGACCGCCTTCTTGTCGAACCCCTTGATCTTGCCCTTGTCGTCGCGCTCGTAGATGCGCCCGTACTCGGCCAGCTCGTGCAGGTTCGCGCTCTCGAAGAAGCGCTCGGGGAAGGCGGCGTGATGCGTGTCGAGCACGTGCGCGCCCACCTTGAGCCCGACGAGCTCGAGGAGCTCGAACGGCGTCATCGGCAGGCCGAACGGATCGAGGGCGTGGTCCATCACCTCGAACGGCGTCCCGGTGTCGACCGCGTGCATCGCCTCGCCGAGCACCTTGGCCAGGATGCGGTTGACCACGAATCCCGGGGTGTCGCGCGTGATGACCGCGTTCTTCTTCAGCTTGGCCGCGGTGACCATCGCGGTCGACAGCGTCTCGTCATCGGTACGGGGCGTCTTGACGACCTCGATCAGCGGCATCACGGCCACCGGGTTGAAGAAGTGGAAGCCCACCAGACGCTCGGGGTGACTCAGCTTGGCGCCGATCTCCTCGACCGAGAGCGAGGAGGTGTTGGTCGCGAGGACGGCCGTCTCGGACACGTACTGCTCGATGTCGGCGAAGACGTCCTGCTTCACGCCGAGCTCCTCGAACACCGCCTCGATGACCCAGTCGCAGTCGGCGAAGTCGGCGCGGTCGGTCGTGCCGGTGACGAGCGCGTTGAGGCGGTTCGACTCGTCCTGCGAGATGCGACCCTTCGACAGCAGCGTGGCAATCTCGCCCCGGATGTAGTCGAGCCCCTTGTCGACGCGCGCCTGGTCGAGGTCGGTGATGACCACGGGCACGCGGAGACGACGGACGAAGAGCGTCGCGAACTGGCTCGCCATGAGGCCGGCGCCGATGATGCCCACCTTGGTGACCGGCTTCGCGATCTTCTTGTCCGGAGCCCCGGCAGGGCGCTTCGCGCGCTTCTGCACCAGGTCGAACGCGTAGATGCTCGCCCGGAACTGGTCACCCGAGATGAGGTCGGCCAGCGCCTCGTCCTCGCGGGCGAAGCCCTCCTCGATCGACCCCGACTTCGCGGCCTTGAGCAGGTCGAGCGCGCGGTAGGGCGCCTTGGCGACCGTCCCGATGCGCGACTCGAGCGTCTTGCGGGCGATGCCGATCGCGGCGTCCCACTTGACGAGCCGCTCCACCTTGCCGGGCTCGTTCGCGCGCTTGACCTTGATCGAGCCCGAGACGACCCCGTCGGCCCAGCGCAGGCTGTCCTCGAGGAACGTCGCTCCCGGGAAGATCGCGTCGGCGATCCCGAGGTCGAACGCCTCCCGACCCTTCAGGGTGCGGTTGTTCTTGAGGGGGTTCTCGATGATGATCTTGAGCGCGTTCTCGATGCCGATGAGGTTCGGGATGATCGTGGCGCCGCCCCACCCGGGGATGATCCCGAGGAAGACCTCGGGGAACGCCAGCGCAGGGATCGACTCGTCGATCGTGCGGTAGTCGGCGCCCAGGGCCACCTCGACGCCGCCGCCGAGGGCGAGGCCGTTCATGAACGCGAACGAGGGCACGCCCGTGGCCTTCATCTTGGCGAACGTGGCGTGACCGAGCTGCGCCATCTTCAGGGCGGTGTCGCGGCTGTCGAGCGAGCCCACCTTGCTGAGGTCGGCGCCGGCGGCGAGGATGAACGGCTTGCCCGTGACGGCGACCGCCTGGATCTCGCCGCGGCCGGCGCGCTCCTTGAGCTCGTCGAGCACGCGACCGTACTCGAGGAGCGTCCGCGGCCCGAGGGTATTCGGGCGGGTGTGGTCGCGGCCGTTGTCGAGGGTGACGAGCGCCAGCGTCTTCCCGCTGGGAAGCGTGACGTCGCGGACGTACGAGTGGGTGACCACCTCGTCGTCGCTCATGGCATCGAGCGAGGAGAAGTCGATCGTGCTGTAGTCGGTCATCGTGCCTTCCGCTCCGCCTTCTTGCTCCAGTGGGGGTTCTCCCAGATGACCGAGCCGCCCTGGCCCAGGCCGATGCACATCGCCGTGAGTCCGTAGCGCACCTCGGGGTGCTCCTCGAACTGACGCGCGAGCTGGATCATCAGGCGCACGCCCGACGACGCCAGCGGGTGTCCGAACGCGATCGCGCCGCCCCACGGGTTGACGCGGGGATCGTCGTCGTCGATACCGAAGTGGTCGAGGAGCGAGAGCACCTGCACGGCGAACGCCTCGTTGAGCTCGAACAGCCCGATGTCGTCGATCGAGAGGCCGGCCTTCCGGAGCGCCTTCTCGGTCGAGGGAACCGGCCCGATGCCCATGATCTCGGGCTCGACGCCGGCGAAGGCGAAGGAGACGAGCCGCATCTTCACGGGCAGGCCGAGCTCCTTGGCGGTCGCCTCGCTCGCGATGAGCGAGGCGGTCGCGCCGTCGTTCAGCCCGGCCGCGTTGCCCGCGGTGATGCGCCCGTGCGGGCGGAAGGGCGTGCGGAGGGCGGCGAGGCCCTCCATCGTCGTCTCAGGACGCAGCACCTCGTCGCGCACGGCCAGGCCCCATCCGCTCTCGCTGCGGGTCGCCACGGGGATCAGGTCGGGCTGGATCTTGCCGTTGTCGTACGCTGCGGCGGCCTTCTGCTGGCTGCGCATCGCGTAGCGGTCGGCCCGCTCCTTGGTCAGCTGCGGGAACCGGTCGTGGATGCGCTCGGCGGTCGACCCCATCACGAGGGCGTCCTCGCCGACCAGGCGCTCCGCGAGGAATCGCGGGTTGGGGTCGGCGCCGAAGCCCATCGGGTGACGTCCCATGTGCTCCACGCCGCCGGCGATGGCCAGGTCGTACGCCCCGAAGCCGATGGCCCCCGAGACGGTGGTGACGCTCGTCATGGCGCCCGCGCACATCCGGTCGATGGCGTAGCCGGGCACCGACTTCGGCAGGCCGGCGAGGATCGCCGCCGTGCGGCCCAGGGTGAGGCCCTGGTCGCCCTGCTGCGTCGTCGCGGCGATCGCGACGTCGTCGATGCGCTCCTTCGGCACGTTCGGGTTGCGCTCGAGCAGGCCGATGATGGCCTTGACCACCAGGTCGTCCGCTCGCGTCTGCCAGTACATGCCCTTCTCGCCCGCCCGCCCGAACGGCGTCCGCACGCCGTCGACGAAGACGACCTCAGATCTCTCGGCCACTCTGCCTCCTGTCAGCTCGGGTCCGAACCCAGATCGAACCCGAAACGATCCTAAGAGGGCCCAGGGGCCGGGCAACTCCTTTGCCCGAACCTACGAATCGGTCTCGGTGCCCTCGGCGGGCTCTTGGTGGCCCTCTACAAAAGCCCGGGCGATCGTCTGTGCAGTCAGCTCAATCTGCCAGGGTCGCGCACCGAGCCCGGCGAGGGCCGCGCCGATCGATTCCGGCATGATCTCGGCGGGCGGCTCCCAGGCCACACGGCGCAGGAAGTCGGGCGTGAGCAGGTTCTCGAGCGGGATCGCGCGCTCGGTCGCGATCTCGGTGAGCGCGGCCCGCGCGGCCTTCAGACGGAGGTCGGCCTCCGGGTTGCGATCGCCCCAGCTGCGTGGCGGCGGCAGGGTGTCGCCGCCCGATCGCCGCTGCACGGGGATGTCGTCGGTCGCGCGTGCGCGCTCGATGGCGCTCCACCAGCGGTCGAGCTCCGTGCGGCTCGCGCGCCCCGAGAACTGCTTGAGGGCGGCCAGGTCGCGCCGAGACTCCGGCAGCGCCCGGGCGGCGGCGATGAGGGACGTGTCCGGCACCAGCCGCCCCGGCGAGACGTCGAGCTCGCGCGCGAGGGCGTCGCGGGCCAGCCAGAGCTCACGGGCGGCCGCGAGGTGACGGTCGGGACGGAGGGAGTGGATGCCGCTGAGCCGACGCCACGGCTCGGCGAGCGGCGGCTTCTCCTCCTTGGCGACGACGGCCGCGAACTCCTCCGCGGCGATCCGCTCCTTGCCCTGCTGCTTCAGCAGCACCGCGAGCGAGTCCCGGAGGTCGAGCAGCAGCTCCACGTCGAGAGCGGCGTACTCGAGCCACGACGCCGGCAGGGGCCTGGTCGACCAGTCCGCCGCGGAGTGCTCCTTCGCGAGGTGGATGCCGAGGAGCTCCTCGACCACCGCCCCGAGGCCGACGCGCGGCAGTCCGAGCAGACGCGCCGCGAGCTCGGTGTCGAAGACGGTGACGGGATCCAGACCGACCTCGCGCAGGCAGGGCAGATCCTGACTGGCCGCGTGCAGCACCCACTCCGCGTCGCCGATCACGGACTGGAGCGGCGCGAACTCGCCGATCGCGGGCGGGTCGAAGAGGTACGTCCCCGCCCCTCGGCGGTAGACCTGGATCAGGTACGCGCGCTGCGAGTAGCGGAAGCCGCTCGCGCGCTCGGCGTCGACCGCGACCGGCCCGTGGCCGAGGGCGAGC
The DNA here is from genome assembly GCF_014640535.1 of Cnuibacter physcomitrellae. NCBI lineage: Bacteria > Bacillati > Actinomycetota > Actinomycetes > Micrococcales > Microbacteriaceae > Cnuibacter > Cnuibacter physcomitrellae. Next base: position 555,852 of record NZ_BMHD01000001.1, on the reverse strand, counting down.
TCCTCGACCGCGTCGTGGAAGTCGTCGACGTCGGCGATGACCGACCGCTGGGGTGTCTCGAACGTCTCCGCGTCACTCACGACGAGCTCTTCTGGCTTGCAGCATCGTCACGCCCTCCACCGCGGGCGGGAGGCCGGCGAGCATGCAGAGCAGCTCGCCCCATCCCTCGACGTGCGCCTTGATGTCGTGGTCGCTCGGCGACCAGGAGGCGCGCAGCTCGATCTGGGCGCCATCGCCCTGGTCGGCGAGCTCGCCGAAGCCGGTGGAGAGGATCTTGGTCGCGGTCCCCGACGCCGCCGTGTACCGCGCGCCGTGGGCGTCGAGCGCGTCCACGAGCCACGACCACGCCACGTCGGCCAGGAACGGGTCGAGCCCGATCTCGGTCTCGAGCGGGGCCTGCGCGAAGCACACCACGCGGAACGGGCCTCCCCAGGCCTCCGGCTCCTCCGGGTCGTACAAGAGGATGAAACGGCCCGTGCCGAGATCCGAGTCGGATCCGTGGCGGGTGGGGGAGACGTCGGCCGCGAGGGCGACCGCATGGGGGGCGAGGTTCGCGGGGGCCGGGATCTCATGCACCACGAGCTCCTGACGCGTCTCCGCGCGGCGCAGCGAATCGAGCGCTGCCGCGAAGACCGCCGGGATCTCGGGGGTGAAGGGCGAGTCGGGCACGTTACGCAGACTAGAGTTCTCGCGGGGCGGGATCGCGCAGCCACGCCGATCCTCGGGCGAGCGGCTGGGCCTGGTGATCACCGGATCCGCGTCGCAGGAGAGGTCGGAGACGAGCATGGCGAGGCGCCGCGAGAGCACCCAGGTGCCGGGATGGGCGATCGCCGCCCTGGTCGGCGGGACGGCCGCCACGCTGATCGCCGCGGCGGGCGCCGTCGTGACCGCCCTGGTCTCCCGGGCCGTCGTCATCCCCTCGGTGCCCGAGGACGACGTGGAGATCCTCCACTACGACCAGGCGCAGGGCACCGTGACGCTCTCCGTCACGAACGACTCCATCCTCCCCGGCGTCTACAGCCTCCGGTTCTCCGCCGATGCGGGCCACGCGCGGGTCGGCGAGGTGCGGAGCGTCGCGGACGGCGCGGTCGTCCGCCCGGTGCTCGGGGTCGACTACGGCGACCTCGAGACGGCGAGGAAGGGTCGGATCAGCGGCTGGTACTACACGCACCCCCGCGAGCTCGGCGTCCCGGTCGACGAGGTCGAGGTGATCACGCCGGTGGGTCCGGCCCCGGCCTGGTTCGTGCCCGCTCCGGAGGGCGTCGGACGGAAGTGGGTGATCCAGACCCACGGACGCGGGGTCCGCCGCGGGGAGACGATCCGTGCGATCCCGGTGTTCCGCGAGCACGGCTACAGCTCGCTGCACATCTCCTACCGCAACGACGGTGAGGCGCCTCCGTCGGCCGACGGCCGGTACGCCCTCGGCGACACCGAGTGGCAGGACCTCGACGCCGCGATCGCGTACGCGGTCGAGCACGGGGCGGAGGACATCGTGCTCATGGGGTGGTCGATGGGCGGCGCGATCTCGCTGCAGGCGATGGGGCGCGCCGAGCACCGCGACCGCATCCGGGGGATCGTGCTCGACTCGCCCGCCATCGACTGGCAGGACATCCTCCGCTTCCACGGGAAGGCCCGCCATGTCCCGGAGCTCGTCGGCGACGCGGCCTTCGCGACGCTGTCGCACGGCTGGGGCGGAGTGGCCACGGGGCAGAGCGAGCCGCTCGACCTCGAGCGGCTCGACTTCGTGCGCCGCGCCGCCGAGGTGACGCTGCCGCTCCTGGTGATGCACAGCGACGACGACGACTACGTGCCCGTCTCGGGTTCGCGGCGTCTCGCCGAGGCCCGGCCCGACGCCGTGACCTACGTGCCGTTCCAGATCGCCGGGCACACGAAGCTCTGGAACTACGACCGCGACCGCTGGAACACCGCGATCAGCACCTGGCTGACCGCAAAGGGCCTCTAACCCGCGCCGGCAGCCAGGCGCTCGCGCAGCTGACGCTTCGTGCGGCCGAGCAGCGCGGTCATGCCGCGGATGCGCAGCGGCGAGACCGCGCGTGTGAGGCCGATGGTGTTCGGGAAGTCGTCGGGGATGGCGAGGACCTCGTCGACGCCGAGCCCGTCGATGCCCTGCACCAGGATCGACGCGAAGCCGCGTGTGGTCGGCGCCTCCTTCGGCGCGGTCGCGTGCAGGTGCACGACGCCGTCCTCCACCTCCACGAAGATGAAGACCGGCGACTGGCACTCGACCACGCGCTCCAGCAGGTCGGGGGAGTCGCGGTAGCGCTCCGGGAGCTCCGGCAGCTCGTTCGCGAACTCCAGGAGCATCTCCAGGCGCGACCGCTCGTCCAGGGCGAGGAAGTCGTCGCGGATCTCGGCGAGCGAGGCGGGGAGCGCTGTGTCGGTCATCCCCTCCAGCATCGCACTACTTCGCGGGCACCTGGCCCGGCTCGGCGCCCGTGACGATCGGGACGCGGACGGCGCTGCCCCACTCGGTCCAGGATCCGTCATAGTTGCGGACCTCCGGCAGCCCGAGGAGGTGAGTGAGGACGAACCAGGTGTGGCTCGACCGCTCGCCGATCCGGCAGTAGGCGATGACGGGCTCGTCGCCGGAGAGGCCGGCGCCCTCGCGGTACAGCGCGTTCAGGTCGTCGATGCGCTTGAACGTCCCGTCCTCGGCCGCGGCCTTGCCCCACGGCACGTTGGCGGCGGAGGGGATGTGGCCCGCGCGCAGCGCGCCCTCCTCCGGGTAGGCGGGGGCGGTGGTCCGTTCGCCGGTGTACTCCTCGGGGGACCGGACGTCGATGAGCGGCGAGCCGAGGTGCGCGAGGACGTCGTCCTTGAAGGCGCGGATGCGCGAGTCGTCGCGCTCCACGACGGGGTACTCGACCGCGGCGCGCTCGGTGCGGTCGGTCGTGACGGGGCGGCCCTGCGCGATCCACAGGTCGCGCCCGCCGTCGAGGAGCCGGACGTCCTCGTGGCCGAACAGCGTGAACACCCAGAGCGCGTAGGCGGCCCACCAGTTGTTCTTGTCGCCGTAGATCACGACGGTGCTGTCGCGCGAGATGCCCTTGCCGCCGACCAGCGCGGCGAAGCCCGCGCCGTCGACGTAGTCGCGCAGCACGGGGTCGTTGAGATCGGTGTGCCAGTCGATCTTCACCGCGCCGGGGATGTGGCCGGTCTCGTAGAGCAGCACGTCCTCATCCGACTCGACCACGACGACCTCGGGGTCGTCGAGGTGCGCCTGCAGCCACTCGGTGCTGACGAGGCGTTCCGGATGCGCGTAGCCGGCGAAGTCGGGCGACGGATCTGCGGCGACGGACATGACGATGACCTCCTGTGGCCGGCGTGGTCGGAGCCGCACGCGCAGCGGTCTAGGGTGGTTCTGGCTCCGCCTCCAGCCTATTTCGTGATGGGTGCACCGATGCCGAGCCGGTAAGACTTCGACACACTCCACATCTGGATCACGAGGCGGACCCGCGGACATGACTGGCGAGCGACAGGCGGTAGGGCTGCGGCTCGTCGACCGCACCCCGACGATCTCGGCGACCGAGCTCGCCCAGACCCTCGTGCCGCCGCCTCAGTTCGACCAGGCCTCGTTCGACACCTACCGGCCCGACCCCGACCATCCGTCGCAGCAGGAGGCGCTCGACAAGATGCGCGCCTTCGCCGCGTCCTGGGGCGTCCAGAAGTCCTCGGGAGGCGGCCTCTTCGGCCGCCGCAAGCCGAAGGCGCCGGCGACGAAGCCGGGCGTCTACCTCGACGGCGGCTTCGGCGTGGGCAAGACGCACCTCCTCGCTGCGCTCTCGCACGCGGCGCCGGGGCGCAAGTACTTCGGCACCTTCATCGAGTACACGGCGCTCGTGGGAGCCCTCGGGTACGCGCAGGCCGTGCAGCTGCTCACAGGGGCGTCCTTCATCGCGATCGACGAGTTCGAGCTCGACGACCCGGGCGACACCATGCTCATGACGCGCCTGCTCGGCGAGCTGGCCTCGACGGGCACACGGCTGGCGGCCACCTCGAACACGCCCCCGAACGCGCTCGGCGAGGGCCGGTTCGCCGCCGCCGACTTCCTCCGGGAGATCCAGGCCATCGCCGACCGCTTCGACATCGTGAGGATCGACGGGGTCGACTACCGGCGGCGCGACATCGAGGGTCACGCCGTCTCGCTGCCCGACGCGGCCGCCGTGCTCGAGGCGGCCGAGACGCACGCCGCCGCGGGGGAGACGGTGGCGGTCGATTCGTTCACCGACCTCGTCCGCCACCTCGGCACGATCCACCCGTCGCGCTACATCCGTCTCATCGAGGGCGTCGACGTCATCGCCCTCACCGACGTCGCGCCGCTGACCGACCAGACGGATGCGCTCCGCTTCGTCGCGTTCGTCGACCGCGTCTACGACGCCCAGATCCGCATCCTCGCCTCGGGCACCCCGCTCGATCAGGTGTTCGCGGGCGACATGATGAACGGCGGATACCGCAAGAAGTACCTGCGCGCCGTCTCCCGGCTCATCGCCTCCGCGACCGTCTGAGACGCCCCTCGGGACGCCCCGAACGTGCCCCACGTTCCGGGGGCATTCCCCGGTGTCTGAAACACGATGTTTACATTCGCGCTCGCGCCGTAACACCGCGTACACACGCCGAGCGCCCTCGCGAAACACCCCACCGACAGACTCGACCTGCTCGTTACAGCGCAGGGGGTCACGTGTCGGACCTCTCCGCGTGCACAGCATGAACCACCCGTAGGCACGAACTAGAGAGGTAAACCTTCGATATGGAAGAAGTAACCGGCAACCTGAACTCGCTGTGGTTGCTCGTTGCGGCGGCCCTGGTGCTGCTCATGACCCCTGGAGTCGCTTTCTTCTACGGCGGCATGGTCAAGGCCAAGAGCGTCGTCTCGATGATGATGATGAGCTTCGGCGCAATGGGTCTCGTGGGCGTCCTCTGGGTGGTCTACGGCTATGGCCTCGCCTTCGGCACCCCGCTCATCCCGGGCCTGGTCGGCAACCCCTTCGAGGGTTCGATCGGCCTCGGGTCGCTGCTCGGGATCGACGACACGGGCGCCATGAACCCCGACCTCGCGGGCCTCGCCTTCGCCGGGTTCCAGGCGACCTTCGCCATCATCACGGTCGCTCTGATCTCGGGTGCGATCGCCGATCGTGCCAAGTTCGGCGCGTGGATGGTCTTCGCCGGCATCTGGGTCACCGTCGTCTACTTCCCGGTCGCCTTCATGGTCTTCAACCTCGCTGAGGGTTGGGCTCCCGTCTGGGGCGTCAACGACTTCGCCGGTGGTACCGCGGTGCACATCAACGCCGGTGCGGCCGCGCTGGCGCTGGCCCTCGTGCTCGGCCGTCGCGTCGGGTTCCAGAAGGGCATCCAGAAGCCGCACAACGTGCCGCTGACGCTCCTCGGTGCCGCCCTGCTGTGGTTCGGCTGGTTCGGCTTCAACGCCGGATCCGAGGCCGCCGTCGACGGTGTCGCCGCCATCGCGTGGATCAACACCCTCGCCGCCCCCGCCGCCGCCATCCTCGGCTGGCTGATCGTGGAGAAGATCAAGGACGGGAAGCCCACCTCGATCGGTGCCGCGTCCGGCGCCGTCGCGGGTCTGGTCGCGATCACCCCCGCCTGTAACATCCTCGCCCCCGGCTGGGCGATCCTCCTCGGCATCATCGCCGGTGCGGTCTGCTGCCTCGCCATCGAGCTCAAGTTCAAGCTGGGCTTCGACGACTCGCTCGACGTCGTGGGCATCCACCTCGTCGGCGGCTTCATCGGAACGCTCTACATCGGCCTCTTCGGCGCAGGCATCGGCTGGTTCACCGGCGGCAACTCGCCTGAGCAGCTCTGGAAGCAGTTCGCCGCTGCGGCCGTGGTCGCCATCTACTCGTTCGTGATGGCCTTCATCATCGGCTGGATCATCCAGAAGACGATGGGCTTCCGCATCACCAACGAGGACGAGGTCGCCGGCGTCGACACCGTCGTCCATGGTGAAGAGGGCTACGCGATCGAGGCCTACGAGGTCGAGACCGTCCGCTAGGACTCACACGGCTCGCCCACGGGAACGGGCAGTCGAGGGGCGTCATCCGCGAGGATGGCGCCCCTTCGGCGTTCCGGGGAGGATCGGAGCATGGCCAGCTCGTTCGTCGTCCGCACCCGGACGCGCCACTCCGCCGAGGCCCTGTTCGACCTGTCGCTCGACATCGGCGCCCACGTCTCCTCGATGGCCGCCACGGACGAGACGGCGATCGGCGGAGTCACCGCGGGGCGGATCGGGCTGGGGGAGTCCGTCACCTGGCGTGCCAGGCACCTGGGCCTGACCTGGAGGATGACGTCGCGGATCACCGCTCTCGACCGTCCGCACCGCTTCGTGGATGAGCAGGTGGCGGGTCCGTTCCGCTCGTTCCGCCACGTGCACCTCTTCGAGCGCCGTGGGGGCGTCACCCTGATGACGGACCTCGTGCGACTGGAGTCGCCGGTGCTCGGACGGGTCGCCGAGCGGGTCGTGCTGGTCCCTCACCTGCGGCGTCTCATCGGGGAGCGCAATCGCGCGCTGCTCAGGATGCTCGATGCGGCGGAGCGGGCGGAGCAGCGGTAGGCGCATCCGCCGGACGGCCGGCCCGGGGCTGCAGCGCCTCTCGCGCCAGGAGCGTGGCTCCCGCGGCGGCGGCGGGCATGACGAACACCGCTCCCAGGGGGAGCAGGAACAGCAGGTAGACGGTCACGCCGAAGCCGAGCGTGCGCGCGCGGCGGACGCCGAGCATCCGTCGACGGTCGCGCAGTCGGAGGGCCCGGGCGTCGAAGGCGTACCCGGTCAGCTCGATCGCCAGCACCCAGCCTCCGAAGAGCGCCGCGACCACGGGCACGACGGTCTGTCCGACCACGGGGATGAAGCCGCCCGCGAAGAGGAGCAGGCCGACCGCAGCCGTGAGGACCAGCATCCGGAGCGTCGTCACCAGGCCGCGCCCGAGCTGCCCCCAGAAGCCGCCCGCGGCCTCGTCCGGCGGCGCGCCGCCCTCGCGCTCCTCCACGTGGAAGCGGATGCGCTCGTAGAACGGGTCGCCGACGAGCAGGGTGATCGCGGTGTAGGTGAAGACCACGATGAGCACGGCCAGACCGACGAGGGCTGCTCCGGCCGCGATCCGCACCGCCGTACGCCAGACCGGATCCCAGTCGTCGGCGAACGGGGTGAGCGCATCCGACAGCGGCGGCAGGGCGACGAGGAGGGCGATGATCCCGGCGAGGTAGACCACGCCCACGATCAGGGCAGGGATCGCTCCCAGCAGCATGAGGCGCGGTGCGCTGGCCCAGAGCGCGAGACCCCGCCCGAGCACGCCGACTCCGCCGAAGAACTCTCGCAGGGCTCCCATCCCCCCGATCGTATCGGGGTGCATCCCCAGCGCATCGGAAGCTCTGACCACTGGCACGCCGAGCGGATCGGGAGCAGAGTGGCAGCGACGACGAAAGGAACACGCCCATGTCGAAGAAGAAGGACCTCGAGAAGCTCGGGTTCGACCCCATCAAGCTCGTCCACGACCTCGGTCTCCAGAGCAAGCACGCCTACATCGCCGGCTTCGCCTCCATCGGCCTCACCTTCGTGGCGTGGCTCGCCTCGCGCGGCAAGAAGGACGACCGCGCGCAGTCGGACCGCTGGGGCATCTTCGTGGGCCACTGGGCCCCCACCTTCTTCGCCATCGGCATCGCCCTGAAGCAGGAGGAGCGCTGACGCGCATCCCTCCCCGCTCCTGACGCACGCCCGGTCGCCCTCTCGAGGACGGCCGGGCGTGCGTCGTCTGCGTGAGACCGACCGGATCCGTCAACCCCGGTCGGGGGACGCTGCGCGGCCGTACCCTGGTGAGCAACACGGACTGCGCCTCCCCCCAGGCCTCCGTGCCAGGGCCGCGGTCATGCATTCCCCCGTGCCGACCGCGGCCCGCTTCTCGTCCCCGTGGGAGCGCAGATCGTACGCCCGTCCGCCGCCGCGCGGAAGCCACCGCGGCGATCGCGCGCGCGGGGTAGAGAGGGAGGGCACCCCGGCCGGAGGGTGGGGCCTGGCCGGCCGGGGTGCTCTCGTCCTCCGGACGGTGGAGCGATTGCAGGGCTGTGCCCGGCAGCGGGCGGTGATCAGACGTCTGATCTCCGACGTGCAAGAGTGCATCCACACAGTTCGGGGGGACTGTCGGTTCCCCCATGACCAGCACCACAAGGGGGAGCTCCATGTCAGAACAGCCGCCTACCGGCCAGCCCTACCAGCCGCAGCCGGGATACCAGCCGCCTCAGTACCAGCAGCCGGGCGCGTACCCGCCGCCGCCTCAGAACCGATTCAACGGGCTCGGCCTCGCCTCGTTCATCATCGGCGGCCTGTCACTGCTGTTCGCGTTCGTCCCGTTCGCCAACTACGCCTCCGGCTTCTTCGCCTTCATCGGCATCATCCTCGGGATCATCGGCCTCGTGCTGAAGGGACGAGCCAAGCTCCTCGCGATCATCGGAACGGCCGTCAGCGTGATCGCGCTCATCCTCTCCATCGTGCTCGCCGTCGTCTACACGGCCGGCTTCGTGAACGCCGTCGATGAAGCCGTCACCGTCGACCCTCCCTCGATCACGGTTCCTGAGAGCACCGCAGGCGGGTCCGACTCAGGGTCGTCTGGGGGTTCCGAGCAGTCCACGATCGGGACGCGGGAAGATCCTGCACCGTACGGCAGCACTGTCACCATCAGCACGTTCGAGGGCCCCGTCTGGGACGTCAGCGTGGGGGCGCCGGTGTTGAACGCGCTCGACCAGGTGAAGGCCGGGAACCAGTTCAACCCCGACCCAGCACCAGGCAACCAGTACGCGATCATCCCCGCCACGGTGACGTACCGAGGCGACAGCAGCGGTCGTCCGTTCGAGCTTCAGTTCTCCTACGTGTCTCCGTCGGGCCAGAGCTACGACCCGACGTTCGTCGCCATGGACGGTCAGCTCACCGACGTGGACGAGTTGCTCAGCGGCGCTTCCGGGTCCGGGAACGTCGTCTTCGAGATCCCGTCTGAGGGTGCCGAGCAGGGCACCTGGTCGGTCTCGTACGTGCTGAGCGATGAGAAGGTCTACTTCGGCGGTCAGTAGGCGGGTCGCTAACGCATAGGCGGGTCGCCCACTCTCGGGAGTGGCGCGGCCCGCCTTTCGCTTGGTCGGTGGCGTGTCCGACCATCCACAGTGCTGTGAGGTGAGACCGGTCGTGTTCTGCGTGCACATCCCGAGGTTTCTCGACGACCCGGAGGCGGAGCGCGAGTGGGCATCGTTCAGATGAGTTTGCCCCTTATCCGCCCCTCATCAGAGAGGGGCGAGAGCCGGCCCGGCAACGAGATCCGCGTGATCGCGGGGGAGGAGATGGTGGGCGATACCAGACTCGAACTGATGACCTCTTCCGTGTGAAGGAAGCGCGCTACCAACTGCGCCAATCGCCCGTCTTGCAGGAATCGATACTAGCGGATGCGGAGGGCACTCGTTGACCACATCCGGCTCGAACCCCCGTCGTCCACGGATGCGACACGCCGATTTTGTCATCGCGTCGAGTTTCGGTTAGAGTCTCTGAGCACGCAGAAATGCGAGCGAAATGCGGATGTAGCGCAGTTGGTAGCGCATCACCTTGCCAAGGTGAGGGTCGCGAGTTCGAGTCTCGTCATCCGCTCGAGTGCAGAGTACTCGTGTGTGGGATCCCAAACACGGTGGCGTGGCCGAGAGGCGAGGCAGCGGCCTGCAAAGCCGTCCACACGGGTTCGAATCCCGTCGCCACCTCCACTCATGTCACCACCCGGGCGATTGGCGCAGCGGTAGCGCGCTTCCCTGACACGGAAGAGGTCACTGGTTCGATCCCAGTATCGCCCACCACGACGACGAAGGCCCCCGGAGAGATCCGGGGGCCTTCGTCGTTCTCGGGTGCCTTCGGCGACGAGGCCCGATTGACGGCCGGATGGGGGACTGAGCCCGAGGAAGCACCCGCCTAGGCTCGAGACGTGAGCGAAGACGGGGAGCAGGCGTCTGGCGGGCTCACGACGAGGGTCCGGCTCGATCCGGAAGGGGATGCCGAGTCGCCGTCCGTCTCGAGGAAGGTCGCCTGGTCGCTGGCGTTCGTGTTCGCCACCCTCTCCACCGCACTCGCCGTCGTCACCACGTTCCCGCTCCTCCTCGCCGTGGGCCCGGCCTCGCGATGCTCAGAGGCTCCGATGATCACCGATCGCCTCGGACTCGCCGTCGCACTCGGAGGAACGGCGGTGACGGCGATGGTGGGGGCGCGAGTGCTTCTGCGCGGGGCACCCGCGGGCTGGAGATGGCTCGGACCATTCGCCTGGATGCTCGGCGTCGTCGCCGGCGTCGTGGTCTTCCCATTCGCGGCGATCGCGACGGGTGATCGGGCTCCGGAGTGCGCGGTCGTGGCCCCGGATGCGATCGTTCTCGGCGCAGCGTACCTGCCGCTCCTCTCCGTCGTGGCGGTTGCGTCCCTTGCACGGACGGTGCGGTCCGGCGCGGCCGTCCTGGTCGCGGTCCTCGTGGCTTGGACGATCCTCAGCTCATGGACTCTCGCCGGCCACGAGACCGACCCGAGCCTCGCGGCTCCGCCTGAAGGCCCCCCGCACGCGACCGGCGGCCTCGCCGACGTCCGTTCTGTCACGACGGGGAAGGTCGAGGTCGTCGTCGACGACTCGGGCGAGCTCACCGTGAAGATGCACGACTTCGCGACGGATGCACTCGACCAGATCCGCCTGGCGCTCATCACCGACCGGCTCGAACCAGGCGACACCTGCTACCTCCCCGACCTCGCCGTGGGCACGAACGCGATCACCCGTGAGCCCGAGCAGACGTTCGCCGTCGGGCCGGTTGCCGACGTGCCGGTTCCCGAGGCCGACACCGGGGACGGATATGACGTGTTCACCACCGTCGCCCTCTACGGCCGACAGACCGACCCGGGGGAGCACTGCGACCAGCGGCTCATCGCCTACGCCCCGCTGACCTGGACGCCGTGAGCGACAGAGATGCCTCGCAGGCGGTGGTGTCCCGGAGCACCGCCGTGATCGTGCTCATGATCCTCGTGTGCGTGGCCGGCATCGTCACCTCGCTCACCCTCGCCGCACACGGGGTGCTCGAGGGCTACCTCTGGTGGGACGGCTCCGCTGCCACCGCGGCGGACATGGCTCGCGGCAGGACCACACTCCTCGAGGCCATGGCGGTCGGGGCCGGCGCGACGGTGCTTCTCGCACTGATCCGGATGCTCGTCCGAGGTCGGGTGGGCACCGCTGTGTGGCTCGGTCTGACCCTCTGCTCCGGAGCCTGGACCACCCTCCTCCTCGTCGTCGGAGGGGCGATCGCCTCCGACATGGCCACGAAGGCCGGACCGTGACCGCGAGGCGTCGGATGGTCGGTGCGCTCCGAGGGGGTGGGCAGGCAGTCTCGGTAGGCTCGTGGACCGGAGAGCGGAAGGCTCCGCCTCGACCACGACGACACCGCCTGCGAAAGGACCACCGACATGGCCGACTCCCACACCCCCGAGGCCGCGCAGACCCCCGAGACGGCACAGGATCTCGGGGCGGCACAGGACGCCGGGGCAGCGCAGACCACCGAGGCCGTGCAGACGTTCGAGCCCGAGGGTCGCGCCATCCCGTTCGCCGAGGAGGGGGCGGGGCCGGCCGTCGTGCTGATCGCCGAGCGCGGTGAGAGCATCGCGTACCTCGGTGCGCTGGCGCACTCGCTGACGCAGGAGGACTTCCGGGTGGTGCGGATCGGCGGACGTGCGGACGAGGAGTCGGCGTCGAGCCCGGCGGAGCGCGCGCAGGACGTGGTCGACCTGCTCGATCAGCTCGGTGTGGGCGACGCGTGGATCGGCGGTCACGGCCACGGCGGGACGATCGCGCGCCACGTCGCCCTCGAGCACCACGACCGCGTCGACGGCGTGCTGCTGCTGGGCGTGGAGCCGCTCCAGCCGCCGCTGGCGGCCGGACTGCCGGTGCTGGTGATCCAGGGCACGGCCGACGATGTCACGCCCGCGCAGAACGGTCGGACGCTCCAGGAGTCGGCGCCCGAGCTCGTGAGCGTGGTCGCCGTCGAGGGTGCGGGGCACGACTTCCCAGCGACCCACGTCGGCGAGACCTCCTGGGCGATCGAGGACTACCTCGACTGGGACTGAGCGCTCTCCGGCCCTACTCTCGGGGCCGCCCCAGGACAACCCCGTCGGGCCCGTGATCAGTACTGAGATCGCGGGCCCGACTACGGGGAGGACTACTGGATCCTTCCCCTGCGCTACCTACTTCTCGGCGACGCACAGCTCCCTCACGGCAGCATCGGGGCCATCGGTGCAGTGACGCGCCGATGCCCGCGTCGAGGTCGAGGCGGGCATCGCACGGATGCGAACAGGGGTACGCAGTGAACAGACGAACATCCGGATCCGAACGAGAGTCAGCGGGGGTGTTCGGCAGCCGGTGGCGGCATGTCGTCGCTCCCGTCGCGTTCGGGGTGACCACCGCCATGGTGGCGTTCTTCGGGGGATCGGCGGCGATCGCCGCACCCACCGACCGTGCCGAGGCCGAGGGCCTCTTCCTCTCGGGCGGGAGTGCAGCGGTCGACCTCGACTCGGTCGCCGAGCTCGCCGGTCCCTACAACGCGTACCCACCGGGCGGTGCGGAGGAGTCGCCCCTCGACGTCACCGCCCTCCAGACCATCGAGCTGGGGCTCGGGGTCGACCTGTTCGGCGACAACAGCATCCTCACGCTCGGTGCCGTGGGGCAGTACGCCGAGACGTCCGCGGCGGGATCGTTCGCCTCATCCGGCCTCCTGGGCGCCGACGGCGCCATCCAGGCGGGCACGGGAGCACCCGGCGAGAACACCACGCTGACGCTCACCCCGGTGCTCGACGCGGTGGGCGCCGACGACCTGATCTCGACGCTGACCGTCGAGCTCGGCGCGGTCTCGGCCCAGGCCGAGGCGGTGCGAGGCGCCACGGTGACCCCCGAGGGCGACTACCAGATCGCCAGCGGTGACGTCACGCTGACGTCTCCCGCCCTCGCCGACCTCCTGGCCGACCTCGACGGGACGCTCGGGGACACCAGCGACACGGTGAACGCCCTCGCCGACGACGGCGGTCCGATCGACACCACGGTGGGCGGGCTGCTCGGCGGCGTCACGGCGATCCTCGACGGCGCGCTCCCCGGACTCGTCACCGTGGATGCGGACGTCTCCAGCGAGCTCGACCTCGACCTCGGCGCGGCCCTCGACACGGTCTCCGACGACGAGTTCGTCAGCGGACCCGTGAGCGTCACGCTCTCCACGGGGACGATCACGATCGACCTCGACGAGCTCTACGCCCTGAACGCGCTGCCGGAGGACACCACGCTGCTCTCCGACGGTGCGATCAACGCGCAGATCACCGAGGCGCTGAGCGACATCCTCACCGTGCAGCTGCCCACCGCTCTCGAGACAGCGCTCGACGACGTGATCGACTCCACGGCGATCGACATCGACGTGACCGGCGACGTCGATGTGCTCGGCGCCGACATCGGCGACCTGGTGATCAGCGTCGACGGGACGGTCGGCGGCCTGCTCGGCAACCCGGGCACCGTCGCCCCGACGGTCTCGCTCGACGGGACCGAGATCCTGGGGCTCGACCTCGACGACGTGCTCGAGCCGATCACCGACTACGTGGTCGACTCGATCCTCCCCGCGGTCGGCGTCCTCGTCGACGCCGCCCTCGACCCGGTGGGTCTCGAGGATGCCATCACGACGATCGCGACCGCCGCGGTCACCGCTCTGGACCCCCTGCTCGACGTGCTGAACACCGTGGTGCAGCTCACGGTCAACGTCAAGGAGTCCCCGGGTGACTTCCGGGATGCGGCCGGCACGGACGAGGGCTCGTTCACGCAGCGCGCGGTGCAGGCCGTGGTCGCTCCCGGACTCGCAGGGAGCCTGATCACGCTGAACCTCGCCTCGGCGACGGTCCGCGCGCTGCCGCTCGCGGCACCCTCCGGCCTGGCCATCACGCCTGTGCGCGGACCGGTCACCGGCGGCACGCCCGTCACGATCACCGGGACCAACCTGGGCGACGTCACCGACGTCGTGTTCGGCACGGTCCCCGCCACGGGCGTCACGCTCAACGCGGACGGCAGCGTGAGCGCCGTCGCCCCGCCGCAGGCGGCTCCCGGCCCGGTGGCCGTGACCGTCACCAACCCCGACGGATCCGACAGCTCGCTGACGTTCACGTACTTCGCCGTGACCGACGTCGACACGATCGCCCCGGACAGCGGGTCGACCGAGGGCGGGACCGACGTGACGATCACCGGCGTCTGCCTGACCGGCACCACCCAGGTGCTCTTCGGCGGCGTCCCCGGCACGGACCTCGTGGTCGGCAGCGACACGACGCTCACCGTGACCACCCCGCCGGGGACCGCGGGTGACGTCGACGTGACGATCGTCAACCCGACCGAGTGCGGCGGACAGACCGTCCCCGACGGCTTCACCTACGTCGCTCCGGGCGCGCCGACCATCACCGGCATCGTGCCCGATCGTGGACCCGAGACCGGCGGCACCACCGTCGTGCTCACCGGCACGGACTTCACGGGCGCCACCGAGGTGACGTTCGGCGGAGTGCCTGCGGCCGACTACACGGTCGACAGCGACACGCAGATCACGGCGGTCACGCCGGCTCACGCTCCCGGCGTGGTCGACGTCGTCGTGACGAACCCCGCGGGCGACTCGGCCGGCCTCGACTTCGAGTTCTTCGACGTCGCCGACATCACGGGCGTGGATCCGGATGCGGGGCCCGAGGCGGGCGGCAACACCGTCGTCATCACCGGCACCTGCTTCACCGGCGCCACCGCGGTGCTGTTCGGAGCCGCTCCCGCCACCTCGTTCACGGTCGACAGCGACACGCAGATCACCGCCGTCGTCCCGGCAGGCACGGGCACGGTGGACGTGACCGTCGTGGGCGCGGGCGACTGCGGGACGGCCACGGACGACGACGGGTACGACTACGTCGCCCCGCCGACGATCACCGGTCTCGACCCCACGAGCGGGCCGGAGACGGGAGGCACCGTGGTCACGATCACCGGTGACGGGCTCACCGGCACCACGGGCGTGCTCTTCGGAGACGTGCCCGCCGCGTCGATCACGGTCGTGAGCGACACCGAGGTGCAGGCGGTCACACCGCCTCATGCTCCCGCGACGGTCCCCGTCACGGTGCAGCACCCCGGCGGCGACGTCGATGCGGGCGACTTCGTCTTCCTCGACATCCCGACCATCACGACCATCACCCCCGACCAGGGTCCGGAGGACGGCGGGACCACCGTCGTGATCACCGGAGAGGGCTTCGTCGGCGCGACCGGCGTGACCTTCGACGGCCTGCCCGGCACCGGGTTCACGGTCGACAGCGACACCCAGATCACGGTCGTGACCCCGCCGCACGCCCCCGCCACGGTCCCCGTGGTGGTGCTCCACCCGAACGGCGACTCGCCGGCCGCGGAGTTCACCTACGTCGCCGGGACCGAGATCGACACGGTCACGCCTCCCGGCGGCCCGGAGGAGGGCGGCACGGTCGTCACCATCACGGGCACCTGCTTCACCGGCGCGACCGCGGTGCTGTTCGGCGACACCCCGGCCACCTCGTTCACGGTCGACAGCGACACGCAGATCACCGCGGTCGCCCCGGCGGGCACCGGCGTCGTGGACGTGACCGTGGTCGGATCCGCGGCCTGCGGGACCGACACGCTGCCCGGCGGCTACGAGTACACCGACGACCCGGTGATCGGCACCCTCACGCCGACCAGCGGGCCGGAGACCGGCGGCACGGTGGTGACCATCACGGGGAGCAACCTCGGTGGAGCGACCGGCGTGACCTTCGACGGCGTGCCCGGCACCGGCCTCACGATCGTCAGCGACACGGAGCTGACCGTCGTGACCCCGCCCGGCACCCCCGGCGACGCGGCGGTGGTCGTGTCCGCGCCCACCGGCGACAGCGACCCGGGGACGTTCACGTACACGCCCGTCACCACGATCGACGACACCGACCCGAGCACCGGACCCACCGGTGGCGGGACCGAGGTCACGATCGTCGGTCACTGCTTCACGGGAGCCACCGCGGTGCTGTTCGGCAGCACCCCGTCGCCGGCCTTCGTGGTGGTCGACGACACCCGCATCCGGGCGGTCGCCCCCGCGGCTGCCGCTCCCGGCGCCGTGGACGTCACGGTGGTCGGGTCCGCCGTCTGCGGTGACGGCGTCCTCGAGGACGGCTTCACCTACTACAAGGGCGCGGCCGTGGTCGGCGGCGGTGCAGGCCTGGCCTCCACCGGTGCCGCCGGGACGGTCGGCGCCCTCGGCGGGGCGCTCCTGCTCCTCGCCGCGGGCACGCTGCTCTGGATGCAGAGGCGCCGTCGCGACGCGTAGCGTGTGACGCAGCACCATCCGGGAGGGCCCTCGTCTCGCGACGAGGGCCCTCCCTCGTGCCGGCCCCTCTGGCCCGGTGACGTTACCTGAGCTCTCCTCACTCCATGCGTTCGTCCTCGCGCCCTCGGCTCCCCGTCCTCGCCGCGACGTGTGTCGCCCTCTCGATCGTGGCGGCGCTCGTCGCCGTCGGCCCGTCGGCGCCCGCGGGGGCCGAGCCGAACGTCGAGGAGCGCTGGTCGAGCGTGCCGGGGGTCGGCATCGTCGACCTCGCGGCCACCGCCTCCGGGCTCTACGCGGCCGACGGCGCGGGATCGCGTCTGCTGCGGATCGCCGCGGACGGCTCCGCCACCGTGGCCGCGGACCTGAGCCTCCACACCCCGTCGGCTCTCGAGCCCGATCGCGACGGCGGTGTCCTCGTGGTGAGCTTCGCGTCGTACTCGGTCCTCCGCATCCGGCCCGATGGGTCGTCGCTGACCTGGACGGTGCCGCGAGGCGTGTTCATCGACGCCGTCGTGCCGCTGCCCGACGGGTCGGTGCTCGTGTTCGGCGAAGGGTCCCGCACCGTGACCAGGCTCGGTCCCGACGGTGCCGTCGATCCGTTCGCCCTCGACCTCGGGTTCTCGCCGACGGCGGTGCACGCCGTCGGCACCTCGACCGGCGACGTCTACTTCACCGACTCGTCCACTCGTTCCGTCTACCGGCTCTCGGAGGGCGGTGTCTCCCCGATGCCCCGGGGTGCCGCCGCACCGGCCTCCGTGCCGGTCGCGCTCCACAGCAGCGGCGGCGGCGTGGTCGTCGCGTGGTCCGATGGGCTGATCGAGCGTCTCGATCCGGATGGGTCCTCCGCCGCGGTCCTCTCGCCGGATGCGGGGATGGCCCCGCTGGGCGACGTCGCCGTCGATGCGCGGGGCGACGTCTTCCTCACGACCCGCTCGCGTGGCCTGGTCGAACGGGCCGCCGACGGTCTCCTCATCCAGCTCGGCTCGACGACCGGCCGCACGGTGGTCGCGGCCCCGGACGGGGCGGTCTACGCCGTGGGCGACTCGGGGCGGAGCATCACGCGCATCCATCCGGCCGCCGGGGCGGCGCCGACGCTGGGCTACGGGGCCACCATCACCGGAGTGGCGGGCCTTCCGCTCGCCGTGGCGCCCTCGCGGGTGGCGTCCGACGCGGCGACCTACGCGGTGACGCGAGGCGCGCTCCCACCCGGCGTCGGTCTGACCCCGACCGGTGCGATCGCCGGGACCCCGACGTCAGCGGGCGAGTATCGCGCTCAGATCACCGTCTTGAGCGCGGGCGGGCGATCGAGCGTCGACGTCGTGATCCGCATCCGAGGCGACCGGAGCGGGACCTACTGATCGGTGTCGACCGCGGAACGACGAAGGCCCCCGGTGATCACCGGGGGCCTTCTCGAAGTTGGTGGAGGTTGCCGAAGCAACCCCCGCAAATGAACATACACGCAACACCGGCCCTTCGTCCAATCCGGGGAGGGCTCGAGCGCCGCTAGAGTTGTCAGGTCAACCGAGACGACAGGAGAAGTCTGCACGTGGCGACCGGATTCGAACTCTTCACCGACAGGTCGATCGTGGCCATGCGGGTCAACGGTGAACTGAAGGATCTCGCCGCGACGACGACAGACGCCGACGTCGTCGAGCCCGTCAGCATCGACTCGGCCGACGGTCTGAACATCCTCCGGCACTCGGCGGCGCACGTGGCCGCTCAGGCCGTGCAGCAGATCAACCCCGACGCCAAGCTCGGCATCGGCCCGCCCGTCACCGACGGGTTCTACTACGACTTCGATGTCGAGACGCCCTTCACCCCCGAGGACATGAAGGCGATCGAGAAGGGCATGGAGCGCATCATCCGCTCCGGACAGCGCTTCGTCCGCCGCGTGGTCACCGAGGAGGAGGCTCGCGCCGAGCTGGCCGACGAGCCTTACAAGCTCGAGCTCATCGGCTTGAAGGGCAATGCACCGGACGCGGACGGCGAGTCGGTCGAGGTCGGCGGCGCCGAGCTCACCATCTACGACAACGTCGACCCGAAGACCGGCGAGACCGTCTGGAAGGACCTCTGCCGCGGTCCGCACCTGCCCAACACCCGGATGATCGGCAACGGGTTCGCGCTGACCCGGCTCGCCGCCGCGTACTGGCGGGGGAGCGAGAAGAACAAGCAGCTCCAGCGTGTGTACGGCACCGCCTGGCCCACCAAGGACGAGCTGCGCGCCTACCAGACCCGGATGGAGGAGGCCGCGAAGCGCGACCACCGCAAGCTCGGTCAGGAGCTCGACCTGTTCTCGTTCCCCGACGAGATCGGCTCGGGCCTGGCGGTGTTCCATCCCCGGGGCGGCATCATCCGCGCCGAGATCGAGAACTTCATGCGCGAGCGGCTGATCGCGTACGACTACGAGCTCGTGAACACCCCGCACATCACCAAGGGGCACCTCTACGAGATCAGCCAGCACCTCCACTGGTACAAGGACGGGATGTTCCCGGCCATGCACCTCGACGAGGAGACCGACGCCGACGGCAACGTCACCCGGCAGGGGCAGGACTACTACCTCAAGCCGATGAACTGCCCGATGCACAACCTGATCTTCCGGGCGCGCGGCCGCAGCTATCGCGAGCTGCCCCTGCGCCTGGCGGAGTTCGGCACCGTGTACCGCTACGAGAAGAGCGGGACCCTGTCGGGACTGACCCGCGTCCGCGGTCTCACCCAGGACGACGCCCACATCTACGTCACCCACGACCAGATCAAGGCCGAGGTGGCCAGCCAGCTCGAGTTCGTGCTCGAGACCCTGCGCGGCTACGGCCTCGACGACTTCTACCTCGAGCTGTCGACACGCGACCCCGAGAAGAGCGTCGGGACCGACGAGATGTGGGAGGACGCGACCGAGACCCTGCGGCAGGTCGCCGAGGAGTCGGGCCTCGAGCTCGTCGCCGACCCCGGGGGAGCGGCCTTCTACGGGCCGAAGATCTCCGTCCAGGCGAGGGACGCGATCGGCCGCACCTGGCAGCTCTCGACCGTCCAGCTCGACTTCAACCAGCCGGAGCTCTTCGAGCTCGAGTACACCGCCGCCGACGGCACGAAGCAGCAGCCCGCGATGATCCACCGTGCCCTGCTCGGGTCCGTCGAGCGCTTCTTCGCGATCCTGCTCGAGCACTACGCCGGCGCGTTCCCGGTCTGGCTCGCGCCTGTGCAGGTGGTCGGCATCCCGGTCTCCGAGCAGTACGACGAGTACCTCCGCGAGATCGTCGCCACGCTGAAGCGCCGCGGCATCCGCGCGCAGCTCGATGCCTCCGACGACCGGATGCAGAAGAAGATCCGCACGCACACCAAGGACAAGGTGCCGGTGCTCCTCATCGCGGGTGCCGACGACTCGGCCGCGGGCACCGTGAGCTTCCGCTTCCGCGACGGCTCGCAGGAGAACGGCGTCTCGGTCGAGGAGGCGGTGGAGCGCATCGTCGCGAGCGTCCAGTCGCACGCGCAGGTGCTCGGCCAGGGCGACCTCTGATGACCGACCCGAGCGACGACGTCGAGATCGAGTCGTCCGCCGACTTCGCGGCGGTGCCGGATGCGTTCCAGCGCCTCTGGACGCCCCACCGCATGGTGTACATCCAGAACGGCGAGCAGCCCCACATCGACGAGTGCCCGTTCTGCCGCGCCCCGAAGCTGTCCGACGAGGAGGGCCTGATCGTGGCGCGGGGCACGCACGCCTACGTCCTGCTCAACCTCTTCCCGTACAACTCCGGTCACCTGCTGGTGTGCCCGTACCGCCACATCGCCACCTATGATCTGGCGACGCCGGAGGAGGTGGCAGAGATCGGCGCGCTCACTCAGACCGCGATGCGCGTCCTCACGGCCGTCTCCCGCTGCGACGGCTTCAACATCGGGATGAACCAGGGCCGCGTCGCCGGAGCCGGCGTCGCAGGCCACCTGCACCAGCACATCGTGCCGAGGTGGGCGCAGGACAGCAACTTCTTCCCGATCATCGCGCGGACGAAGGCGCTCCCTCAGCTGCTGGGAGAAGTCCGAGCGCAGGTCCAGGCCGCCTGGCCCGACACCACCGCGCCGTAGGATCTCTGCAGGCTCGCCAGACGGCCTCCGCGCACCACCCGCACCACCCGCACGACCGCACGAGGACACCATGACCGACAGCACCACCTCATCGCACGAGTTCGGCTCCGACCGCGTCAAGCGCGGGCTGGCCGAGATGCTGAAGGGCGGCGTCATCATGGACGTCGTCACGCCCGAGCAGGCGCGCATCGCCGAGGACGCCGGCGCGGTCGCGGTCATGGCCCTCGAGCGCGTGCCCGCCGACATCCGCTCCCAGGGCGGTGTGGCCCGGATGAGCGACCCCGACCTCATCGACGGCATCATCTCCGCGGTCTCGATCCCGGTGATGGCGAAGGCCCGGATCGGACACTTCGTCGAGGCGCAGGTGCTGCAGAGCCTCGGGGTCGACTACATCGACGAGTCCGAGGTGCTGAGCCCTGCCGACTACGTCAACCACATCGACAAGTGGGGCTTCACCGTGCCGTTCGTGTGCGGCGCCACCAACCTGGGCGAGGCGCTGCGGCGCATCACCGAGGGGGCGGCGATGATCCGCTCCAAGGGCGAGGCGGGAACCGGCGACGTCTCGGAGGCGACCAGGCACATCCGCACCATCAAGGCCGAGATCGCCGCCCTGTCGGCCAAGACGCGCGACGAGCTGTACGTCGCGGCGAAGGAGCTCCAGGCGCCCTACGACCTCGTCGTCGAGATCGCCGAGACCAAGACCCTGCCCGTCGTCCTGTTCACCGCCGGCGGCGTGGCCACTCCGGCCGACGCGGCGATGATGATGCAGCTCGGCGCGGACGGCGTCTTCGTCGGGTCGGGCATCTTCAAGTCCGGCGACCCCGCGAAGCGCGCGGCGGCGATCGTGAAGGCCACCACGTTCTACGACGACCCGTCGGTGATCGCCGAGGTGTCACGGGGCCTGGGGGAGGCGATGGTCGGCATCAACGTCGCCGACGTGCCGGCCCCCCACCGCCTGTCCGAGCGTGGCTGGTAGCGCTACCCGCGTCGGGGTCCTCGCCCTCCAGGGCGACGTGCGGGAGCACCTCCGCGTGCTCTCCGAGCTCGGTGCCGAGGCGATGCCGGTGCGCCGACCCGCGGAGGTGGAGGCCGTCGACGGTCTGGTGATCCCCGGCGGAGAGTCGAGCGTGATCGACAAGCTCTCGCGCACGTTCGGGGTGGCCGACTCGATCAGGAGGCGGATCGCGGAGGGGCTGCCCGTCTACGGGACCTGCGCGGGCCTCATCATGCTGGCCGACCGCGTCCTCGACGGGATCGAGGGCCAGCAGAGCTTCGGCGGTCTCGACGTGTCCGTGCGCCGGAACGCGTTCGGCAACCAGACACGCTCGTTCGAGACCGATCTCGACGTGCCCGTCCTCGGTGCGCCGCCGGTGCACGCCGCCTTCATCCGCGCGCCTGTCGTGGTCGACCTCGGTGAGCAGGCCGAGGCGCTGGCCTCCCTCGAGGACGGGACGGTGGTCGCCGTGCAGCAGGGATCCCTCCTCGGCACGTCGTTCCACCCCGAGGTGACGGGCGAGTCCCGCTTCCACCGGCACTTCCTCGGCCTGGTCGCGGCGGCGCGCTGACCGGGCGATCGGCCGCGCTGCCGGCTCTCGCGTACACTTGACCAGCGATTACGAAGGAGATCCCGCGTGTCCGGACACTCTAAATGGGCCACCACCAAGCACAAGAAGGCGGTCATCGACGCTCGCCGTGCGAAGTCGTTCGCCAAGCTCATCAAGAACATCGAGGTCGCCGCGAAGATCGGCGGCGCCGACCTGTCAGGCAACCCGACGCTCGTCGACGCCGTGCAGAAGGCGAAGAAGACCTCGGTCCCCAACGACAACATCGATCGCGCGATCAAGCGCGGTGCGGGCCTCACCGGTGAGTCGATCGACTACACGACGATCATGTACGAGGGCTACGGCCCCAACGGCGTCGCCCTCCTCATCGAGTGCCTCACCGACAACAAGAACCGCGCCGCCGCCGACGTCCGCACCGCGATGACGCGGAACGGCGGCACGATGGCCGATCCGGGCAGCGTGGCGTACAACTTCCACCGCAAGGGCGTCATCACCGTGGGCCACTCCGACGGCGTGACCGAGGACGACGTGCTCGTCGCCGTCCTCGACGCGGGTGCCGAGGAGGTCACCGATCGGGGCGAGAGCTTCGAGGTGGTCACCGAGCCGCAGCAGCTCGTCCCCGCGCGTACGGCCCTCCAGGAGGCCGGCATCGACTACGACTCGGCCGACGTCGAGTTCGTGGCCACGGTCAACGTCGAGGCGGACGCCGAGACGGCGCGCAAGGTCTTCAAGCTGATCGACGCCCTCGAGGACAGCGACGACGTGCAGAACGTCTACACCAACCTCGACCTCACCCCCGAGGTCCAGGCCGAGCTCGAGAACGACTGACCGGGCACCGGACACGGAGCGAGCGCGGATGCGCGTCCTCGGCATCGATCCCGGCCTCACCCGCTGCGGTGTGGGGATCGTCGACGCGCATCCCGGACGGACGGTCTCGTTCGTCCACGTGTCGGTGGTGACCACCGCCGCCGACATGCCGCTCGAGGAGCGGCTGGTCAGGGTGGCGTCGGGCATCGAGGCGATCCTCGACGAGCACCGTCCGGACTGCGTCGCCGTCGAGCGGGTGTTCGCGCAGCACAACGTGCGCACGGTGATGGGCACCGCGCAGGTGAGCGGGGTCGCGCTGCTCGCCGCCGCCCGTCGCTCCCTCCCCGTCGCCCTGCACACCCCCTCCGAGGTCAAGGCGGCCATCACCGGCTACGGCCAGGCCGACAAGCGACAGGTGGGCACGATGGTCTCGAAGATCCTCAAGCTCGACGAGATCCCGCGACCGGCCGACGCCGCGGATGCGCTGGCCCTGGCCATCTGCCACGCCTGGCGGCAGCCCGTCGTGGCCGCAGGCGCGCCGGGGCGGGTCGGGGCCTCAACGGCCCTCACCCCGGCGCAGCAGGCGTGGCTCGCCGCTGAGCGCTCCACGGGGAAGTCGGCGGTCGCCCGTAGGCTTGCCCGGTGATCTCGGCACTTCGCGGAACAGTCCTCTCCGTCTCCGGCGGCACCGTCGTCCTCGACGTCCAGGGTGTCGGATTCCAGGTCGCCGTGACGCCGCGTCACGCGCTCTCGCTCCGGCACGGCGCGGAGGCGACGCTCCTCACGTCGCTGATCGTGCGGGAGGACAGCCTCTCGCTGTTCGGCTTCCCCGATCAGGACTCGCTCGACATCTTCTCCGCGCTCGTCGGGGTGACCGGGGTGGGCCCCAAGTCGGCGCTCGGCGTGCTCGCCGAGCTCACGCCCGACGAGGTCGCCCTCGCGGTGCTGGGCGAGGACGACACCGCGTTCCGGCGTGTGAGCGGCATCGGCCCCAAGACGGCCAAGCTGATCGTCGTGTCGCTCGCCGGCAAGCTCTCGCTGCGTCCGGCGCCCGCACCCAGCCCGGTGGAGCAGGTCGCCGACGCCCGGGTCCGGGCGAACGTCGAGAAGGCCCTGGTGGGCCTCGGCTGGGCGGAGCGCAGCGCCGCCGCCGCCGTCGACGAGGTGCTCGAGACCGCCTCCGAGAGCGACTCCGCCAACGTCCAGGCCCTGCTGCGGCTCGCGCTCGGCGTGCTCGGCGGCGGCCGTCCGGCGGGTGATCGCGCATGAGCGAGTCCCGAGGAGGCGAGGACCTGGTCGACCCCACCGCGCAGTCGGAGGCGGAGATCGCCTTCGAGGGCGCTCTGCGTCCCCGGTCGCTGGCCGAGTTCGTGGGCCAGCGGAAGGTGCGCGGTCAGCTGCAGCTGCTGCTCGATGCCGCCGCCATCCAGGACCGCACGCCCGACCACATCCTGCTCGCCGGCCCGCCCGGACTCGGCAAGACGACGCTGGCGATGATCGTGGCGCAGGAGACGGGGCGGCCGCTGCGCATGACCAGCGGCCCGGCCATCCAGCACGCCGGCGACCTCGCGGCCGTGCTCTCGGCACTGGTCCCGGGGGAGGTGCTCTTCGTCGACGAGATCCACCGCATGGCTCGCACCGCCGAGGAGATGCTGTACCTCGCGATGGAGGACTTCCGGATCGACATCATGGTCGGCAAGGGCGCCGGGGCCACCTCCATCCCCCTCGACCTCTCCCCGTTCACGCTCGTCGGCGCCACGACCCGCTCGGGGCTGCTCCCGAACCCGCTCCGCGACCGCTTCGGCTTCACCGCGCACCTCGAGTTCTACGAGACCGAGGAGCTCATCGAGGTGCTGCGCCGGGCAGCGGCGCTCCTGGGCGTGCCGATCGGCGAGGAGGCGCTCCTCGAGATCGCGTCGCGGTCGCGGGGGACCCCGCGCATCGCGAACCGCCTGCTGCGCCGGGTGCGCGACTTCGCCCTCGTCGACGGGGGAGGAGCGTCGGTCGAGGCGGTCCGCGCCGCCCTCGACCTCTACGACGTGGACGAGCTGGGGCTCGACCGGCTCGATCGGGCCGTGATGACGGTGCTCCTCAAGCGCTTCGACGGCGGGCCGGTGGGTCTGAACACGCTGGCCGTGTCGGTGGGCGAGGAGGCCGACACCATCGAGTCGGTGGTCGAGCCCTTCCTGGTGCGGATCGGTCTCATCTCCCGGACGCCGCGCGGCCGCGTCGCCACCCGCGCGGGCTGGGCGCACTTCGGCCTGAGCCGCGGTCAGGATGCGCTGTTCGGCGATGACCTATAATTCAAGCTGGCCTGCTCCTGGGAGCCCGGCCGCGGCCGTTCTCGTCTGAGTCCGCGCCCAGCAGACTTCGCTACTCTGAGCGCTGCTCACCGAAAACCACCCGGAAGGTCCCCGCATGGCACTCGATCCGTTGACAATTGGAATGCTGGTCGTCCTGGCCGTGCTGGTGTTCTTCATGTTCCGCAGCAGCCGGAAGCGCCAGAAGCAGCAGCAGGAGCTGCAGTCGAAGGTCGCGGTCGGCGCCGAGGTCATGACGAACTTCGGCGTGTTCGGCACCATTCTCGAGCTCGACGACGAGGAGAACCAGGTGCTGATCGAGACCACGCCGGGCACGGTGCTCAAGGTCCACCGCCAGACGGTCACGCGGGTCGTCACCCCCGCCGACGCCGAGACCGAGGACGACGCGGCGACTCCCGCCGCCCCCGCCCTCGAGACGAGCGATGGAGCACCGGCGTACGGCGAGCGGATCGACGAGACCGCCGAGCCCGTCGTCGACACGAAGTCCGAGAAGAAGGCCGACGAGTAGTCTCTCGTCGTCCCTGACCACCGTCCGCGGGGCTCGCCCGGCGGACGACGGAGAAAGCTGAGCAAGGTGGCACAAACGACCGCGGTCAAGAAGGCGTGGCGCACGCTGATCTGGCTGGTCGCGATCTTCGCGGTGCTCACCGGCGTCCTCGCCGGTGGAGTCCTGTGGAGCACAGCGACGTGGACGCCGAAGCTCGCCCTCGACCTCGAGGGCGGCCGGCAGATCATCCTGACCCCGAAGCTGGAGAACGGACAGGAGATCTCGTCCGACCAGCTCGACCAGGCCGTGGCGATCATCCGCCAGCGCGTCGACGCCAGCGGCGTCTCCGAGGCCGAGGTCACCACCCAGGGCGCGCAGAACGTCGTCGTCTCGATCCCGGGTGTACCCGACCAGGACACGCTGAACCGGATCGAGTCCTCGGCCAAGCTGGAGTTCCGTCCCGTGCTCGTCTCCGACGCCGCGGCGTCGAGCTCGCTCTCGACGCCGAGCGCGACGCCCGACCCGTCGCTGTCGACGACGCCGACCGCACAGCCGACGAACGCCAGCGACCTCGCGTACGTCACTCCGGCCCTCCGCGCCGAGTTCGACAGCTTCCAGTGCGGGCAGAACGAGGACCCGGTCGGTCAGGCACCGGCCGACCAGCCGCTCATCGCCTGCTCCACCGACGGCTCGGCCAAGTACATCCTCGGGCCGGTCGAGATCGACGGCTCCGACATCTCCGATGCCACGAGCGGCGTCGCGACCACCCAGCAGGGTGCGTCGACCGGGCAGTGGGTCGTCGACCTCACCTTCGACGACCAGGGCACCCAGGCGTTCGCCGACGTCACCACCCGCCTGTTCGGCCTCCAGGGGGCGCAGAACCAGTTCGCGGTCGTCCTCGACGGCAACGTCATCACGGCGCCGACGACGAACGCCGTGATCACCGACGGCCGAGCGCAGATCTCCGGCTCCTTCACGCAGGACTCCGCGAAGACCCTGGCCGACCAGCTCAAGTTCGGTGCGCTGCCGATCGGCTTCACCGTGCAGAGCAACGAGCAGATCTCGGCCACGCTGGGCTCCTCGCAGCTCGCCAGCGGTCTGCTGGCGGGTCTGATCGGTCTGATCCTCGTCGTGATCTACTCGCTCATCCAGTACCGCACGCTCGGCGTGGTGACGATCGCGTCCCTCGCGATCGCGGCGGCGCTGACGTACCTCCTGGTGACGATCATGAGCTGGCGCATCGACTTCCGGCTCTCGCTCGCCGGTGTCGCCGGTCTGATCGTGGCCATCGGTATCACGGCCGACTCCTTCATCGTGTACTTCGAGCGCATCCGAGACGAGCTCCGCGACGGGCGTGGTCTGCAGTCGTCGGTCCAGGCGGGGTGGAAGCGCGCCTTCCGCACCATCACCGCGTCCGACGCGGTGAACTTCCTGGCCGCCGCCGTGCTGTACGTCCTCGCCGTCGGCAACGTGCGAGGCTTCGCCTTCACCCTCGGGCTCACGACCATCGTCGACCTCATCGTGGTCGCGCTCTTCACGCACCCGCTGATGACGCTGCTGGCCGAGCTGCCGTTCTTCCGCGACGGCCACAAGGCGTCGGGCCTCGACCCGCGTGCGCTGGGCGCCGTCTACCGGGGTCGCGCCCAGTTCAGGTCGCCGGAGCAGACGACGAAGAAGAGCACCGGTGCGAGCCGCGAGGCCGCGAAGCGGCAGACCATCGCCGAGCGCAAGGCGGCGGAGCTGACGAAGGTCGGCGGCGATCGCAAGACCGAGGGGAAGGACTCCTGATGGCCAGCTTCTCCAAGTTCGGAAACGACCTCTACACCGGCGAGCGGTCGATCGACTTCATCGGACGCCGCCGCATCTGGTTCCTGGTGTCGGGCATCCTCGTGCTCATCTGCCTCATCGGACCATGGGTCCGCGGCGGCTTCGAGTTCGGGATCGAGTTCCGCGGCGGGTCCGAGTTCACGGTCTCGCAGTCGGCGACGCAGGATCAGTCGATCGCCGACGACGCGGTGAACCAGGCCGCCCCGGGATCGAACCCGCGCGTCAGCACGCTCGGCACCGACTCGGTGCGCGTGCAGACCGACGAGCTCGACGACGCCCAGTCGACGGCGGTCGTCTCCGCCCTCGCCGAGGGCTACGACGTCCCGTCGGAGGACGTCACGGTCTCGATCATCGGCGCCACCTGGGGTGCCGACATCACCACCCAGGCGATCCGCGGCCTCGTGATCTTCCTCGTGCTCGTGGCGGTGTTCATGGCGCTCTACTTCCGCACCTGGAAGATGGCGGCCGCCGCGCTCATCGCCCTGCTCCACGACCTGATCATCACGGCGGGCGTGTACGGCCTCACCGGGCTCGAGATCACCCCGGCCGCGGTCATCGGCTTCCTGACCATCCTCGGATACTCGCTCTACGACACCGTCGTGGTGTTCGACAAGATCCGCGAGAACACGAGGGGGATGGGCGACAACGACACCCGGACCTTCGCCGAGACGGTCAACCTGGCGGTCAACCAGACCCTCGTCCGTTCGATCAACACATCCGTGGTCGCTGCGCTGCCGGTCGCCTCGATCCTCATCATCGGGTCATTCGTCCTCGGAGCGCGCACGCTGCAGGACATCTCGCTCGCGCTCCTCATCGGGATCATCGTCGGCACGTACTCCACGATCTTCGTGGCCTCGCCGCTATACGTGCAGTTCCGCAAGGGCGAAGCCAAGCTCAAGAAGCACGATGCCCGGGTGCTCTCCGCCCGTGCGCGAGCCAAGCAGAGCCAGGCCCCCGCCGCCGAGCTGGTCGACTGAGTACGCGCAGGGCTGAACGCATCGTGCACGTGGCGGCTTCGCACCGGAGGATAATCGGAGCAGGAGGCCACGCATGACCGAGACGACCGCGACGTCCACAGCGACACTGCGCCGTCTCGTGCCGCGCCTGTTCTCGCGCGCCCAGCCCGCGGGGGCGCTGGATGCGGTGCTCCGCACCGTCCGAAGCAACCACCCCCGCACCGACCTGTCGATCCTCGAGCGGGCGTACGCCGTCGCCGACAAGGCGCACGACGGGCAGAAGCGGAAGAGCGGCGAGCCCTACATCACGCATCCGCTCGCCGTCGCCCAGATCATCGCCGACCTTGGGCTGGGCTCGAAGGCCATCGCCGCGGCGCTCCTCCACGACACCGTGGAGGACACCGACTACTCGCTCGACATGCTCCGCCACGACTTCGGCGACGAGGTCGCGATGCTCGTCGACGGCGTCACGAAGCTCGACAAGGTCAAGTACGGCGACAGCGCGCAGGCCGAGACCGTCCGCAAGATGATCGTCGCGATGTCGCGCGACATCCGCGTGCTGATCATCAAGCTCTGCGACCGCCTCCACAACGCCCGCACCTGGGGCTTCGTGCCGGCCGAGTCGGCCGCGCGGAAGGCGAAGGAGACCCTCGAGATCTACGCGCCCCTCGCGCACCGGCTGGGCATCCAGTCGATCAAGTGGGAGCTCGAGGACCTCTCCTTCGCCGTGCTGTATCCGAAGCTCTACGTCGAGATCGAGAACCTCGTGCGCCAGCGCACTCCGCAGCGCGAGGAGTACGTGCAGCAGGTCATCGACGCCGTCACCGACGACCTCAAGTCGGCGCGCATCCGCGGCAAGGTCGTGGGCCGGCCGAAGCAGTACTACTCGATCTACCAGAAGATGATCGTGCGCGGTCGCGAGTTCGACGAGATCTACGACCTCGTGGGCATTCGCGTTCTCGTCAACACGGTGCGCGACTGCTACGCCGTGCTCGGCTCGATCCACGCCCGGTGGAACCCGATCCCGGGGCGCTTCAAGGACTACATCGCCACGCCGAAGTTCAACCTCTACCAGTCGTTGCACACCACGGTGATCGGACCGGGTGGCCGCCCGGTCGAGATCCAGATCCGCACCAACGAGATGCACCAGCGCGCCGAGTACGGTGTCGCCGCGCACTGGAAGTACAAGGAGCGGGTCAACGGCGGCAAGTCGTCGCAGACCGACTCTCCCGATACCGACATGGCCTGGCTCGCCCGCATCTCCGATTGGCAGGCCGAGACGGTCGACCCGGGCGAGTTCCTCGACTCGCTGCGCTTCGAGATCGGCGCCAAGGAGGTCTACGTCTTCACCCCGAAGGGGAAGGTCATCGGTCTCCCCGCGGGCGCGACGCCGGTCGACTTCGCCTATGCCGTGCACACCGAGGTCGGGCACCGCACGATGGGCGCGAAGGTCAACGGGCGCCTCGTCCCGCTCGACTCGACGCTCTCCTCGGGCGACGTCGTCGAGGTGTTCACCTCGAAGAACCCCGACTCGGGGCCCAGCCAGGACTGGCTGAACTTCGTCCAGAGCCCGAGGGCGCGCAACAAGATCCGCCAGTGGTTCACGAAGGAACGGCGCGACGAGGCGATCGAGCACGGCCGCGACCTCATCGCGCGCGCGATGCGCAAGCAGAACCTGCCGCTCCAGAAGCTCATGAGCCAGGACTCGATCGCCGAGGTCGCGTCGCTCATGCACTACGACAACGTGTCGGGACTGTACGCGGCCATCGGTGAGGGGCACGTCTCGACCCAGTCGGTGATCGAGAAGGTCATCGCCTCGCTCCAGACCGAGGCCGAGAGCGACGACGTCGACCTCGACGTGTTCGTCGAGAACCGTCCTCGCGTGACGCACAGCGACTCGGGAGTCCTCGTCCGCGGCGCCCCCGACATCCTCGTGAAGCTCGCCAAGTGCTGCACGCCGGTCCCGGGGGACGAGATCGTCGGGTTCGTCACGCGCGGGGCGGGCGTCTCGGTGCACCAGTCGGATTGCCACAACATCAGCTCGCTCATGAACGAGCCGGAGCGGATGATCGAGGTCGAGTGGGCGCCGTCGTCCAAGAGCGTCTTCCTGGTGCACATCCAGGTGGAGGCGCTCGACCGGTCCGGGCTCCTCTCCGACGTCACCCGTGTGCTGTCGGAGCACCACGTGAACATCCTGTCCGCGTCGGTCAGCACGTCGAGCGAGCGTCTCGCGCTCAGCCGGTTCGTCTTCGAGATGGGCGACACCACCCACCTCGATCGGGTGCTCAACGCGGTGCGGCGCATCGACGCGGTCTACGACGTCTACCGCGTCACCGGCGGCTGACCGAGGTCTCGCGCGAGCCTCTCGACGGCGGTGAGCCGATCGAGGACGAGGAGGCGGTACGGCATCCCCGTCCGATCCGAGACGGCCGTGCGGGCCCGCGCGGGGTCGATCCCCGCTCGTGACAGGAGCGTGGCGACGGCGGTGGCGAGCCTCAGGTCGAAGGCGCTCTCCTGGCGCGCGAGATCGAGTGCCGTGCGGACTGCGGACGTCACCGCCGTCGTTCCGACGTGGGCGACGTCGTCGTCGGGGTAGGTCACCTGCCGGATGACGAGCGACGACGGTCCCCTCGTCGGCCGGATCGACACCGGCCGCCCGGCGACGATGCAGGAGGGCGCAGGGAGCACGCCGTGCACCCACGCCGCCGCACGCCCCTCGACCACGACGCCGCGGGGCACGATCAGCCCCAGGGACGCCGCGCGGAGCTCGGGCGTGCTGGGGACGTCGGTCGGCAGGTAGGACGACCCGATCGAGCGGACGTCGCCGTCGATCCGGGCCGCCATCAGCTCGGCCCTCGGCATCCGCGAGTCGAGGAGGAAGGAGGTCAGCACCCGACGATCATGCCGGTCGCCGCGACGAGATGCCTCCGCCCGGACGGGCCTGTGGAGAGATCGCGCCGAGGGGAGGGATGTGCAGGGTCAGCCCAGCGCGTCGAGCCAGATCTTGCGGGCGTCGAGCGACTCCTGCAGCTCCTTGACCTTCTTCGAGTCGCCGGCCGCCTGCGCCTCGTCGATCTCCTTCTGGAGCTTCTCGATGGCGCCGCTGAGCTGCGCGGCGAGCCCCTCGGAGCGGGCCTTCTTCTCGGGGTCGGACCGGTTCCAGTGCTCCTCGTCGAGCTTGCGCACGGCCGTCTCGACGCGACGGAGGCGCTCCTCGACCGACTTCACGTTCTCGCGCGGCACACGCCCGATGGCGTCCCAGCGGGTCTGGATGCTCGTGAGGGCCTCGCGGGCCTTGACCCGGTCGGTCTCCTTCAGCAGCGGCTCCGCCTCCTCGAGGAGGGCGAGCTTCGCGGCGAGGTTCTCGCCGTACTCCTGGTCGTCGCGGGCGATGATCTCGCTGCGGGCGCCGTACAGCACGTCGCCGGCGGCCTTGAACCTGTCCCAGAGCGCGTCGTCGTACTTGCGCCCGGCACGGCCGGTGCCCTTCCACTGCGCGAGCAGGTCGCGGTAGGCCGGGATGCCGTCGGCCCCCTTCGAGGCGAGCGCCTCCGCCTGTTCCACGAGCTGCTGCTTGCGGGTCCGGGCCTCCTTGTGCACCTGGTCGAGCTCGGCGAAGAAGGCCCGCCGCTGCGTCTCGAGCGAGGTGCGGGCGTCGCGGAAGCGCCGCCAGAGCTCGTTCGCCTCGGCGCGGGGGAGACGGGGACCATCGTGCTGGTGCGCCTGCCACCGGCCGAAGAGCTCGTCGATCGAGGCGGTCACCTGCTTCCACTGGGCCTTCGCCGGGTCCTGGGCCGCCAGCGCCTCGATCTGCTCGACGATGGCCGTGCGCTCGGCGACCGCGGCCTGGACCTCGGCCTGAGCCTCGGCGGACTGCT
The DNA here is from genome assembly GCF_014640535.1 of Cnuibacter physcomitrellae. Lineage (NCBI taxonomy): Bacteria > Bacillati > Actinomycetota > Actinomycetes > Micrococcales > Microbacteriaceae > Cnuibacter > Cnuibacter physcomitrellae. The sequence continues at coordinate 523,551 of NZ_BMHD01000001.1, read as the reverse complement.
GCTCGCTGATCTCGCTCACCGTGGTGGTCAGCGCGCCCAGCCGCGTCTTCAGCGCCTCGAGGTCGCCCACGGCGTTCGCGCCGTCGACGGCGGCGCTCAGGCGCTCGACGGTCTTCGCCACGTCGGCGGCGGGCGCTCCGCGGCGCGCACGCTGCTCGAGCAGCGTCACCTGACCTGCGAGGTCGGTGTACTTGCGCTCGAAGTAGGCGAGCGCCTCCTCCTTGCTGCCGTCGGGGTACTGGCCGACCAGGCGCTCTCCGTCGGCCTCGCGGACGTAGACGTTGCCGTCGTCGTCCACTCGTCCCCACGGCTGCTGATCACTACTGGTCACGGAACCATCCTGTCGACGATGCTGGCGTACTCCGCCCAGCCTATTGCACGGGTCAAGCGCACTATTGGACGGTCACGCCCGTGATCTCGGCCGTGGTCGCGGGGCGGCCGTCGGTCGACCCGTCGGCGGTGCCGCCGTTGATGACGTCGGCCTGGAGCTGATCGAGGCCCGAGGTGATCTGACCGAGGACGGTGTAGCCGCCCGCGGCATCCGAAGGGATGGTCGAGTCCTGGTAGACGATGAAGAACTGGCTCCCCATGCTGTCGCCGTTGCCGCCCTGCCGGGCCATCGCGAGGGTGCCCGTGGGGTAGACGTCGTCGGTGGGCGCGTTCTCGACCGGGCCGTAGCTGTACCCGGGGCCGCCGCTGCCATCGCCGTTGGGGTCGCCGCACTGCAGCACGTAGATGCCGGACGTGGTGAGGCGGTGGCAGTCGGTGCCGTCGTAGAAGCCGGACTGGGCCAGGGAGACGAAGGACGAGACCGCCTGGGGGGCCGCCGCTCCGTCGAGCGTGATGCCCAGCGGGATGTCGTTGATGGTCAGCGTGCCCGTCCAGTCGCGGCCCTCGGCGAGGGTCGAGGGCGGGAGGGTGTGCGTGGGCGAGCCCGTCGCCGACGCAGAGGGCTCGGCCATCGGCGCGCCCGGTCCGCCGGAGAAGTAGAAGATCTGCGCGAACACGGCGCCCGTCACGACGACGAGCACGAGCACGACGGCGATGACGTTGTCGCGGGTGCGGCGCCGGACCTGCTCCGAGTGGGCCGTCTGGCGTGCCTGGTAGTCGCGGAGGCGCGTCCGCGCCTCTCGGGCCTGGCGCTCCTGATTGCTGGGGGCCACGCGTCCTCCGTAGCTAGGCGGTGTCTGATGCACGGCACCCCGGGCGCCGGAGGCCGTGTCGGCCCATCACAGTAGCCTAGAACCATGACCCTTCACCAAGCCGGATTGCACTCCGGCTCCGTCCCGCTCGCGGTGCGGATGAGGCCGCGCAGCCTCGACGAGGTCGCGGGTCAGAAGCACCTCCTCCGCCCCGGGTCGCCCCTCGTGACGCTCGCGTCCGACACCGGCAACGCGCAGGGATCGGTGTCCGTGATCCTCTGGGGCCCTCCCGGCACGGGGAAGACGACCCTGGCCCAGGCGATCGCGCACAGCTCGGGCCGCAAGTTCGTCGAGCTCTCGGCCGTGACCGCCGGTGTGAAGGACGTCCGTCAGGTGATGGACGACGCCTTCCGCAACCGCGACCTCTACGGCCTGTCGACGGTGCTCTTCCTCGACGAGATCCACCGCTTCACCAAGGCCCAGCAGGACGCTCTGCTGCCGGGCGTCGAGAACGGCTGGGTCATCCTCGTCGCGGCCACCACCGAGAACCCGTCGTTCTCCGTGATCTCGCCGCTGCTCTCCCGGTCGCTCCTGCTCACGCTCGAGCAGCTCACCGACGACGACCTCGCCATGCTGGTCGACCGGGCGGTGGCCGACGACCGGGGGCTCCGCGGCGCGGTCCGCCTCGACGACGGGGCGCGAGACGCGATCGTCCGCCTCGCCTCCGGCGACGCCCGCCGCGCGCTCACGGCGCTCGAGGCCTCCGCAACGAGCGTGCTCGCCACGAGCCGGAGCGGCGCCGAGGACGACGGCGAAGGAGACGGCGACGGCGAGGCAGACGACGAACCGCCTCTCATCACCGCGGAGGCGGTGGCGCAGTCGGTCGATCGGGCCCTTCTGCGCTACGACCGCAACGGCGACGAGCACTACGACGTCATCAGCGCGTTCATCAAGTCCGTCCGCGGGTCGGACGTCGACGCCGCCCTCCACTACCTCGCCCGCATGATCGAGGCGGGGGAGGACCCGCGCTTCATCGCCCGCCGCATCATCGTGCTCGCTGCGGAGGACATCGGGATCGCCGACCCGCAGGGACTCCAGATCGCCGTGGCCGCCGCCGACGCGGTGCAGTTCATCGGGATGCCGGAGGGGCGCATCCCCCTCGCCGAGGCCGTCGTCTACCTCGCCACCGCGCCGAAGTCGAACGCCGCCTACGTCGGGATCGACGCGGCGATCGCCGACGTGAAGGCAGGACGGTTCGGCCGTGTCCCGAAGCACCTGCGCGACGCCCACTACGCCGGCGCCAAGCGTCTCGGTCACGGGAAGGGCTACCGGTATCCGCACGACGACGACCTCGGCGTCGTCGCGCAGCAGTACCTCCCCGACGAGCTGGCCGATCGCGTCTACTACCGTCCGACCGACCACGGCAACGAACGCGACGTGGCCGCCAGGCTGGCGAAGCTCCGCGACATCACGAAGCCCGGCGGCGGTTCGGGCAGATCGGGTCGATCGGGCTCCTGACCCGGGCCCGCCGTTGTGCTAACCTGGTAGACGCCTACACAGGGCCATGTTCGTGCGGCTGCGAACGGGTCCTCGTGGATGGGATCGAGTTCTTTAGCCGAACCGCCCGGCGCACACCCTCTGCTCTCCACCTCGTCGTGGACCTCACCCCGGTGTGGGTGCGCACTGCTGTGCGCAGCGGCCGGAGTGGCAACACTCGTAGAGATTCCATTCGAAAGGACATCAGTGACTTCCACGTCGCGTACGCGCAGCAAGACCCGTCTCTCGCGCGCCCTGGGCATCCCGCTCACCCCGAAGGCCGCCCGCTACCTCGAGAAGCGCCCCTACGCCCCCGGCGAGCACGGCCGCTCGAAGCGCAAGGCCGACTCCGACTACGCCGTCCGTCTGCGCGAGAAGCAGCGTCTGCGCGCCCAGTACGGCATCCGCGAGAAGCAGCTCCGCATCGCGTTCAACGAGGCGCGCCGCACCCAGGGCCTGACCGGTGAGAACCTGGTCGAGCTCCTCGAGATGCGCCTCGACGCCCTCGTGCTGCGTGCCGGCTTCGCCCGCACCACCGCTCAGGCCCGCCAGATGGTCGTGCACCGCCACATCCTCGTCGACGGCAAGCTGGTCGACCGCCCGTCCTTCCGCGTGAAGCCGGGTCAGCTCATCCACGTGAAGCCCCGCTCCGAGGGCACCGAGCCCTTCCAGGTGGCGGCCGCCGGCGGTCACGCCGAGGTCCTGCCGAAGACCCCGGGCTACCTCGAGGTCGAGCTCGACAAGCTCCAGGCGCGCCTCGTGCGCCGCCCGAAGCGCGCCGAGGTCCCCGTGACCTGTGAGGTGCAGCTGGTCGTCGAGTACTACGCGGCGCGCTAGTACCGGCACTCAGACATACTGGAGAGAGCGGACGCCGAAAGGCTCCGCTCTCTTCGCTTTTCCACCCTGAGGGAGGGTCCATGTCCGGAGGCGACATCGCAGGTCTCATCGCGGCGGGGGTGTTCGCCGTGCTGGTCGGGCTGATCGCCGTGCCGCTCATCAAGCTCGGGGGAGTCTTCGACCAGACCCGCGACTCCATCAAGGACGTCTCCGACGGCATCACCCCGATCCTGTCCGAGAGCACCGTCACGATCCAGGAGGCGAACAAGCAGCTGGTCCGGGTCGACGCGATCACCAGGAACGTCGAGGAGGTCACCGGCAACGTCTCCTCGCTGGTCGCCCTGTTCGCCGCCTCGGTCGGCGGTCCGCTCATCAAGCTGGCCGGCTTCTCCGCCGCCGTCCGTGCCGCGCTGATCGGGGGCAAGGATCCTGACGGCTCCAGGAAGGCTGGCAAGAAGCGCTCCCGCGCGTGAGCCCCGTGCTCGCGCACTAGGATCTTCGGTGACGTTCGACGGATGAGGAGAACAGCATGAACAGGCTCCTGTGGCTCGTCGCGGGCATCGCGGTCGGGTTCCTGGCCGCCCGTCAGCTCGGCATGACCGCCCGAGGCAAGGCCTTCTTCGACGACCTCGATCGCAGGGCCAAGGAGTTCAGCGACTCGCTCGTCGAGGGCTACCGTGAGCGCGAGGCCGAGCTGAAGTCCGCCATCGCCGACGAGTCCTGAGCGTCTCCCCACCGTCCCGACCCCTCTCCCGACTGGATCAGAACCACTCCATGCAGACCGCTGACATCCGCTCCCGCTGGCTCGACTTCTTCGGGAGCAGGGGTCACACCGTCGTGCCCTCGGCGTCGCTCGTCAGCGACGACCCGTCGCTGCTGTTCACCGTGGCCGGAATGGTCCCCTTCATCCCGTATCTCTCGGGTCTCGTGCCCGCGCCGTACCCGCGCGCGACGAGCGTGCAGAAGTGCATCCGCACCCTCGACATCGAGGAGGTCGGGAAGACCACGCGGCACGGCACGTTCTTCCAGATGAACGGCAACTTCTCCTTCGGCGACTACTTCAAGGAGGGGGCGATCGGGTACGCCTGGGAGCTCCTGACGTCGTCGGAGGCCGACGGCGGTCTGGGCTTCGACGAGAAGGACCTCTGGGTCACCGTCTACCAGGACGACGACGAGGCCATCGATCTGTGGAAGCGCGTCGCCGGGCTGCCCGACGAGCGGATCCAGCGCTTCGGCAAGGAGGACAACTACTGGTCGACCGGCCAGCCCGGCCCCGCCGGCCCCTGCTCCGAGATCTACTTCGACCGCGGTCCCCGTTACGGCGCCGAGGGCGGCCCCGCCGCCGACGAGAACCGGTACATCGAGATCTGGAACCTCGTCTTCATGCAGTACCTGCGCGGCGAGGGGACGTCGAAGACCGAGTTCGAGATCCTCGGCGAGCTGCCTCGGAAGAACATCGACACCGGCATGGGGCTCGAGCGCGTCGCGTTCCTCAAGCAGGGCGTCGAGAACGTCTACGAGATCGACCAGATCCGCCCGGTCCTCGATCGCGCCGCCGAGCTCTCGGGGAAGCGCTACGGCGCCGACCACGACGACGACGTGCGGATGCGTGTGGTCGCCGACCACGTGCGCTCCTCTCTGATGCTGATGTCCGACGGAGTGACCCCGTCGAACGAGGGACGCGGATACATCCTGCGACGGCTCCTGCGTCGCACCGTCCGGTCCATGCGGCTCCTGGGGGTCGACACCGCGACCATGCCCGAGCTGCTCACCGCGTCGCGCGACGCGATGAAGGCGGCGTACCCCGAGGTCGAGACCGAGTACGCTCGCATCTCCCGCAGCGCCTACGCCGAGGAGGAGTCCTTCCTCCGCACGCTCACCGGCGGCACGACGATCCTCGACACGGCCGTCAGCTCCACGAAGTCCCGGGGCGACGACGTGCTGGCCGGCGACACCGCCTTCCTCCTCCACGACACCTACGGCTTCCCGATCGACCTCACGCTCGAGATCGCCGAGGAGTCGGGTCTCGCCGTCGACCGGGTGGCGTTCGAGTCGCTCATGGCCGAGCAGAAGCAGCGGGCCAAGGCCGACGCCAAGGCGAAGAAGCTCGGCATCACCGATCTGTCCGTCTACAGCGAGTTCCGTGCGCTCGGCGAGACCGTTTTCCGCGGCTACGACTCCCTCGAGACCGAGAGCCGCATCCTCGGCCTCATCGTCGACGGGCGGTCGGTCTCCTCCGCCGTGGCGGGGGAGCAGGTCGAGGTCATCCTCGCCGAGACCAGTCTCTGGGCCGAGTCGGGTGGCCAGGAGGCGGATGCGGGCGCCATCGTGGGCGACGGGTTCGAGCTGACCGTCCTCGACGTCCAGAAGCCGGTCAAGGGCCTCGTCTCGCACCGCACCGAGGTGGCCAGCGGCCAGGTCGCGGTCGGCGACCTCGCCCGCTCGGTCGTCGACCCCCAGTGGCGACGCGGGGCCACGCAGGCGCACTCCGCGACCCACATCATCCACGCGGCTCTGCGTCAGGTCCTCGGCGAGGAGGCGCACCAGGCGGGCTCGTACAACAAGGCGGGCTACATGCGGCTCGACTTCGGCTGGTCGCAGCCGCTGTCGGCCGAGACCCGGACCGAGATCGAGGAGATCGCGAACCTCGCCATCCGCGACGACCTCGAGGTCGTGACCCGCGAGCTCCCGATCGACGAGGCTCGCTCGATGGGGGCGATGGCCCTGTTCGGCGAGAAGTACGGCGACGTCGTGCGCATGGTCGACATCGGCGGCCCCTGGTCGCGCGAGCTCTGCGCCGGGACGCACGTGTCGTCCAGCTCCGAGATCGCGATGATCAACCTCCAGTCCGAGTCGAGCGTCGGCTCGGCCAACCGCCGCATCGAGGCCCTCGTCGGCATCGACGCGTTCCGCGAGTTCGCCGCCGAGCGTGCCCTCGTCTCGCAGCTGACGTCGACCCTGAAGGCCCCGCGCGACGAGATCACCACGCGCATCACCGACCTCATGGCGAGCCTCAAGGCGGCCGAGAAGCGCATCGCCGCCTACGAGTCCGCCGCTCTCGCGGGTCGCGTTCCGGCACTCGCCGCGACCGCGCGACGAGTCGGCGACGTGCTGCTCGTCACCGAGGACGTCGGCGAGCTGAACTCCGCCGACGACCTGCGCTCGCTGGTCACCTCGGTCCGGACCGAGCTCGCTGCGCAGCCGGCGGTGATCGCCCTGGCCGCGACCGTGGGCCCGAAGCCCGCGGTGATCGTCGCCACGACCGAGTCCGCCCGCAGTGCCGGCGCGAAGGCCGGGGCTCTGGCGAAGACGGCGGCAGGCGTGCTGGGCGGCGGTGGCGGCGGCAAGGACGACCTGGCACAGGGCGGCGGCAGCGATCCCGCTCAGATCCCGGCGGCGCTGTCGGCCATCGAGCGACAGGTCGCGGGCTGATCGTGCGGACGGGCGTCCGTCTCGGCGTCGATGTGGGCAGAGCCCGCATCGGGCTGGCGCGGACCGACCCGCACGCCATGCTGGCCACGCCTGTCGAGACGGTCCGGCGCGCCGACGACGGTTCCGATCTGGCCCGCATCGCCGCCGTCATCGCCGAGCTCGAGCCGATCGAGATCGTGGTGGGCCTGCCGCTGTCGATGAGCGGCGCCGAGACCGCCTCCACCACCGACTCCCGCGAGTTCGCGGCCAGGCTGGCCGCCCTCGGCGACGTGCCCGTGCGGCTGGTCGACGAGCGTCTGACCACGGTCTCCGCCCAGTCGGCGCTGCACCGGAGCGGACGCACCACCCGGTCGTCGCGTCAGGTGATCGATCAAGTGGCCGCGGTTATACTCGTGCAGCACGCCATCGACGCCGAGCGGTCGACCGGGAGCCCTCCGGGTTCCCTCGTCCCGGCGAGTCCCCAGACCCCGTCCCCCACCCCCGAGGACCGAACTCCGTGACAGATCGCCGGCCACCGGAAGACCATCCCTTCGCTGAGTTCTTCAGCGAACCGGAGCAGCCCGCCACGCGACGTGAGGCACGGGTGCAGACGCCCACGCGCCGCAGTCGCAGCCACCGCTCGGGCAAGGGGCCACGCCGGTGGGTGGTGCCGCTCATCGTCACCGTCGTCATCGTCGGCCTCCTCGGCGGCGCCGGCGTCTTCCTGTACAACACCTTCGGCGCGCAGGTGCAGTCGATGCTCGCGGGCAAGGAGTCCGACGACTACACCGGCTCCGGCACCGGCGAGGTGATGTTCGTCATCAACTCCGGCGACGACGGCTCGGTCATCGCCGAGAACCTGCAGGCCGCCGACGTGGTGAAGTCGTCGGGCACGTTCTACGACCTGCTCCTCCAGTCGGACCCCGTGTTCCAGCCCGGCACCTACAAGCTCGCGAGCCAGATGAGCTCGAGGGCGGCGCTCGATGCGCTGCAGGACCCGGCGAACAAGGTCGACTACACCGCGACGATCCCCGAGGGCACCACGGCCGCCGGGGTGCTCCAGATCCTCGCCGACGCCACCGGCATGCCCCTGGCCGACTTCCAGGCCGCGGCCGCGAACTACACCGCACTGGGCGTTCCCGCCGAGGCGCCGAGCATCGAGGGGTTCCTCTTCCCGGCGACCTACACGTTCGAGCCGGGACAGACGCCCACCGACATGCTCCAGGCGATGGTGAACCGGACCTTCCAGTCGCTCGACACGGCGGGCGTCGCCCCGGCCGACCGCTTCCGGGTCCTCACTCTCGCGGCGCTCATCCAGAAGGAGGCGGGGAGCGACGAGGACATGTACAAGGTCTCCCGCGTCTTCCTCAACCGGATCGACCAGGGGATGAACCTCCAGTCGGATGCGACGGTGGCCTACGGCGCCGGCCACACGAACGTCGAGACCACGCAGGCGGAACGCGACGACGCCTCCAACCCGTACAACACCTACGCCAACCCGGGGCTCCCGGTCGGTCCGATCTCGAACCCGGGCGACGTGGCCATCGACGCGGCGCTCCACCCGGCCGACGGCCCGTGGCTCTACTTCGTGACGGTCAACCTCGACACCGGTGAGACGGTGTTCTCGACCACGGAGGCGGAGCACGACGCCGCCGTCCAGCAGCTGCAGGAGTGGTGGGCAGAGCACCCGGAGTACCGGTGACGCTCCGCTTCGCGGTGCTCGGCTCGCCGATCGCGCACTCTCGGTCGCCCCTGCTGCACCGGGCCGCGTTCGACGTGCTCTCCGTGGAGGCGGAGTACGGGCGGAGCGAGCTCGGCGAGGGCCGGCTGGCCACGTTCGTCGAGGGCCTCGACGGCGACTGGCGCGGGCTGTCGCTGACGATGCCGCTCAAGGAGGACGCCCTGAGGCTGGCCGACGAGGTCGACGAGGTGGCGCGCCTCTCCGGTGCGGCCAACACACTGCTCCTCGCGGAGCGGGACGGCCGCCGTCGAGTGTCGGCGTTCAACACCGACGTCTACGGGATCGTCGAGGCCCTCGCCGCCGCGGGCGTCACGCGTGCCCGTCAGGTGCTGGTCCTCGGCGGTGGCGCCACCGCGCGCTCGGCCGCGGTGGCGGCCGCGCAGCTGGGCGCCGAGCACGTCGACGTCGTGGTCCGCGATCCCGGCCGTGCGAGCAGCGTGGTCGAGGTGGCGCACCGGTCGGGACTGAGCGTCGACGTGCATCCGCTGGCGACGGCCGGCGACGATCTCCGGCCGGACCTCACCCTTTCGACCCTCCCGGGCGGCACGGGCGCCGAGCACCGGCTCGCCGGCTGGGCCGCACCGTCGTCGGGCCCGCTCCTCGACGTGGCGTACGACCCGTGGCCGAGCCCGCTCGCAGAGCTCTGGGCGCGCGCCGGCTCCGTCGCGGTGTCGGGTCTCGACATGCTGATGCACCAGGCCGTGGCCCAGGAGCGGATCTGGTGGAACGGCGATCCGCTGACCCCGCTCCCGCGGGAGGACGCGGTGATCGCCGCGATGCGGGAGGCCGTCACCGCCGCTGCGTGAGGGCCGTCCTCCCGGTGTGGGAGGATCGTAGTCATGCTCCGTTGGCTCACCTCCGGCGAGTCCCACGGGCAGGAGCTCGTCGCGATCGTCGAGGGCCTGCCGTCGGGAGTCCCGCTCACCCTCGATCAGATCCGCGCCGACCTCGCCCGCCGCAAGCTGGGCTACGGCCGTGGCGCGCGCATGAAGTTCGAGCAGGACGAGCTGGCGATGCCGGGCGGGGTGGTCCACGGCCGCACCCTCGGCAGCCCGATCTCGCTGCGCATCGGCAACACCGAGTGGTCCAAGTGGACCGAGGTCATGAGCGTCGAGCCCCTCGAGGAGGAGCTCCCCGATCGGGGTCGGAGCGCGCGCCTCACGCGCCCCCGCCCGGGCCACGCCGACCTCGTGGGCATGCAGAAGTACGACTTCGACGAAGCCCGTCCCATCCTCGAGCGGGCGAGCGCCCGCGAGACCGCGGCGCGTGTGGCACTGGGCGCCGTGGCGAAGGCGTTCCTGGCCGAGCTCGGCATCCGCCTGGTCAGCCACACCCTGGCGATCGGGCCGGTGCGCGTGCCCGACGGCCGACCACTCCCACGCCCGGACGACGTCGAGGCGCTCGACGCCGATCCGGTGCGCTGCTTCGACGCCGAGACCAGCGCCCTGATGGTCGCCGAGATCGACGACGCCCACAAGGAGGGCGACACCCTGGGTGGTGTGGTCGAGGTGCTCGCCTACGGGCTGCCCCCGGGGCTCGGGTCGCACGTGCACTGGGACCGTCGACTCGACTCGCAGCTCGCCGCTGCCGTGATGGGCATCCAGGCCATCAAGGGCGTCGAGGTGGGCGACGGCTTCGAGACGACCCGTCGCCGCGGCTCGAAGGCCCACGACGAGCTGTACCGCGAGGGTGACGACATCACCCGCACGTCCGACCGTGCGGGCGGCACCGAGGGCGGCATGTCGACCGGGACGGTGCTCCGCGTCCGTGCCGGCATGAAGCCGATCGCCACCGTCCCGCATGCCCTGCACACGATCGACGTGGCGACGGGCGAGGACGCTGCGGCTCACCACCAGCGCTCCGACGTGTGCGCCGTCCCCGCGGCGGGCGTCGTCGCGGAGGCGATGACGGCTCTCGTGCTCGCGAACTCGGTGCTCGAGAAGTTCGGCGGCGACTCGATCGGCGAGACCCGTCGCAACCTCGAGTCGTACCTCGAGCACATCCCGGCCGCGCTGCGCACGGCCGTCGCCGTGCCGTGACCGTCGTCCTCATCGGGCCCCCGGCATCCGGCAAGTCCCGCATCGGCAAGCGGATCGCCCGCGTGCTCGGGACAGCCTTCGTCGACACCGACTCGCGCGTGGCCGCCGCCCACGGGCCGATCCCCGACATCTTCGCCAGCCACGGTGAACCGCACTTCCGGTCGCTCGAGCGTGCCGAGGTGGTGGCGGCCCTCGCGACGGATGCGGTGGTCGCCTTCGGGGGAGGCGCGGTGCTCGACCCCGACACCCAGCACGACCTCTCCGGGCACGACGTCGTGCTCTTCACGGTCGACCCGTCCGCCGTGGCGGCTCGGCTCACGAACGGCAAGCGCCCTCTCGTCCCCGACGTCGACGCCTGGATCCGGGTGTGGGAGCGACGTCGTGACCTCTACGAGCGGCTCGCGGACGTGACCTTCGACACGACGTCCCGCCCGACCGACGACATCGCCCTCGAGGTCGCGGACTGGGTGCGGGAGCGCTCGACCGCAGGTTCCGCCACCCCGCCCGACGCCGCCCGGTCGAGCGATCTCTCAACCCCCGTCTCGAGCACCGAGGAGCGCCGATGACCGCCGAGCCCACGACCATCCGGGTGACCGGGGCCGATCCCTACGACATCACGGTGGGCCGCGGCGTGCTCGACCGCGTCGCCTCGGCCCTCGACGGCGGGGTCCGCAAGGTGCTGGTGGTGCATCCACCCACCCTCGCCGCCCTCGCCGCGCAGCTGCGCGAGCAGCTCCAGGACGCCGGCGACCTCGAGGTGCTGCTCGCGGAGGTCCCCGACGCCGAGGCCGGCAAGCGGGTCGAGGTGGCGGCGTTCTGCTGGCAGGTCATGGGCCAGGCCGACTTCACCCGCACGGATGCGGTGGTCGGCTTCGGCGGGGGAGCGGTCACGGATCTCGCGGGCTTCGTGGCGGCGACGTGGCTGCGCGGCGTGCGTCTCGTGCAGGTCCCGACGACGCTCCTCGGCATGGTCGACGCGGCCGTCGGCGGCAAGACCGGCATCAACACCGCGGAGGGCAAGAACCTCGTCGGCTCCTTCTACGCGCCGCACGCGGTGGTCGCGGAGCTCGACATCCTCGACAGCCTGCCCCGCAACGAGATCCTGGCGGGCATGGCGGAGGTCGTGAAGTGCGGCTTCATCGCCGAGCCCGAGATCCTCGACATCCTCGAGACCGACGTCGATCGGGCCACCGACCCGACCGGCGAGGAGATCCGCCGGCTCGTCGAGCTCTCGATCGGGGTGAAGGCGCGCGTCGTCTCGTCCGACTTCAAGGAAGCGGGCCTCCGCGAGATCCTCAACTACGGCCACACCCTCGGGCACGCGATCGAGCACGCGGAGCGCTACCAGTGGCGCCACGGCGCCGCGGTCTCCGTCGGCATGATGTTCGCGGCCGAGCTCTCGCGGCTGACGCGCGGCCTCGGCGACTCCGTCGTCGACCGGCACCGGGAGATCCTCACCTCCCTCACCCTCCCCATCCAGTACCCGGCGGGTCGCTGGAACCAGCTCCTGGCGACCATGCAGCGCGACAAGAAGTCGCGTGCGGGGATGCTGCGGTTCATCGTCCTCGACGACATCGCCCGCCCCACGGTGCTCCAGGGCCCCGAGACCGCGCTGCTCTTCACCGCGTACCAGGAGATCGCGTCATGACCACGACCGTGCTCGTGCTGAACGGACCCAACCTCGGCCGCCTCGGCTCACGCGAGCCCGACGTCTACGGCGCCCAGGACCTCGACGCGCTCCGCGCGGTCCTCGAGGCGGATGCGGGGGACGACCTCCGCATCGACCTGCGGCAGACCGACGACGAGTCGGAGCTCGTGAGCTGGCTCCACGGCGCCGTCGACTCACGCACCCCGGTGATCCTCAACCCGGCCGCCTTCACGCACTACTCCTACGCCCTCCGCGATGCGGCGGCTCTCGTGACCAAGGCGGGCATCCCCCTCATCGAGGTGCACATCTCGAACCCCCACGCGCGCGAGACGTTCCGGCACACGAGCGTCATCTCCGGCATCGCCACCGGGGTCATCGCCGGGTTCGGGTTCGGCTCGTACCGGCTGGCGCTCCAGTCGCTCCGCTACACTTCTTGACGACTCTTCACGCGGCCGGTCGGCCGCGCCTCACACTTCGGAACGGATTCACCCCTTCATGGCCTCCACCAACGACATCAAGAACGGCACAGTGCTCTCGATCGACGGGCAGCTCTGGAACGTCATCGAGTTCCAGCACGTGAAGCCGGGCAAGGGCGGCGCCTTCGTGCGCACCAAGATCAAGAACGTCGTCACCGGCAAGGTCGTCGACCGCACGTTCAACGCCGGCGCCAAGATCGACACCGCGAACGTCGACCGCCGCGACTACCAGTACCTCTACCGCGACGGCAACGACTTCGTGTTCATGGACACGAGCGACTACGACCAGATCACGGTCTCCGAGGCCGTGGTGGGCGACGCCGCGAACTTCATGCTCGAGAACCAGAACGTGACGATCGCGCTGAACGACGGCACGCCCCTGTACCTCGACCTGCCTGCCTCCGTCGTGCTCGAGATCACGTACACCGAGCCCGGCCTCCAGGGCGACCGCTCCACCGGCGGAACCAAGCCGGCGACCGTCGAGACCGGCTACCAGATCCAGGTGCCGCTGTTCCTCGAGACCGGCACGAAGGTCAAGGTCGACACGCGCTCGGGTGACTACCTCGGCCGCGTCAACGACTGACGGATGAGCGCACGTACGAAGGCCCGCAAGCGAGCCCTCGACATCCTGTACGCCGCCGACGTGCGGCAGATCCCGGTCTCCGAGGCTCTCGCCGCTGAAGCGGCGCGAGCGGTCTCCGAGCCCCAGCGCGAGTCGTCCTGGCTCTACGCCCGCGACATCGTCGACGGCGTGATCGACCACCAGGCCGAGATCGACGAGACGATCGAGACCTACGCGCAGGGCTGGACCCTCGCCCGCATGCCCGCCGTCGACCGGGGCCTGCTCCGCATCGCGGTCTGGGAGATCATGTTCAACGACGAGGTGCCGGCGTCGGTCGCCATCTCCGAGGCCGTCGAGGCCGCGGGCCTGCTCTCCACCGACGACTCCTCGGGCTTCGTCAACGGCGTCCTGGGCAAGATCGCCCAGTCCGTCTGACCCCGGCGTGTTCAGTCGAGGACAGCGCGCAAGGTGGCGAGGAGCCTCTCCTCACCACCGACATGTCTACTGCGCTCGATGACCGACCGGACCGTCAGGAAGGCCTCCCTGACGGCTGGGCGAGCATTGATGAGCTCCACCAGGCGATCGCGACGCGACCCATCGAGTTCGTCCAGGCGGGAATCGATCTCGGATACGATCGGAGCCACCCTCCCAGGAGGGTCCCAGCAACCCGACTCGATGTCGTCGAACTCGATCGACCACCGCTCGAAGAGACTGTCGATCTCTGAGGGTGTCAACGGCGGTGGGGGCTCCGGGGCTCTATCCCATGACGATCCGAGCGCGAGGAAGAGACCGTGCGCACCCTCGGGGACAGGGCCCAAGGCGCCCGGTGAGACATCATGCGGCACCGCGATCTTCACAGCACGGTCGAACAACTGCGCGACGTCCACGCCTCGGCTCTTCATCTCTTGTCGCATCGGGATCATCTGACTGAGGAAGCCAGGACCCGCTGCGGGTAGGTCGAACAACGCGATGAGCGCCAGCGCGAGATCGAACTGGTGCGGATCGTCCTCGGCGAGACCCTCCTCAAGACGTTCGATGATGAGCCGGGGCCACCGTCGAGCTACCTGACGATGTTCTTGCACCATGTCCACGGTGGCCGCGCGCTGTCGAAGATCCATCGTCAGGTAGTTCCCTGCCATCTCCCTGGCGACAGGGCGCAGGTCGTCCAGCGCGGGTACTTCGACGGCGTTCAGCGCCGAGAGCCGCTGGCGCCACCTCTGGGTGTAGGCGAGAAGGATCGGCTCTTCCATGCACTGAGGATACCTCGTGTAATCGTGAGGCCGTCATGTCGCTGCTAGGCTTGACGCCGTAGACATCCTTTAAGAGCCGTCCTGTGAGGCGGGGAAGGAGGTCGGCTTGACGGCGCGCACCGTGCTGCAGAAGCCTGACATCACCCGAGCGTTGACCCGCATCTCGCACGAGATCCTCGAGTCCGATCGCGGGTCCGACGACCTCGTCGTCCTCGGCATCCCGACCAGGGGAGTGCTGCTGGCCCGCCGGATCGGCGAGCTGATCTCGAGCATCGAGCCGAGCGGCCCCTCCGTCGCCGACATGGTCGGCGCGCTCGACGTCACGATGTACCGCGACGACCTCGCGCGGCAGCCCATCCGCACCCCCTCTCCGACCCGGGTGCCCTCCCGCGGGATCGACGGTCGCACGGTCGTACTGGTGGACGACGTGCTCTACTCCGGCCGCACCGTCCGCGCCGCGCTCGACGCGCTGCAGGACATCGGGCGACCCCGGGCCGTCCGGCTCGCGGTGCTGGTCGACCGAGGTCACCGAGAGCTGCCCATCCGCGCCGACTTCGTGGGCAAGAACCTGCCGACGAGCCGTCAGGAGCGCATCAACGTCCGCCTCGCCGAGGTCGACGGCGCCGAGGAGGTGACGATCGAGGGATGAGGCACCTGCTCTCCACCAAGGACCTGTCTCGCGACGAGGCCATCCGCATCCTCGACGTGGCCGAGGACATGGCCGACGTCCAGACCCGTGAGGTCAAGCGACTCCCCACCCTCCGCGGCCGCACGGTGGTGAACCTCTTCTTCGAGGACTCCACCCGCACCCGGATCTCGTTCGAGGCGGCCGCGAAGCGGCTCTCGGCCGACGTCATCAACTTCAGCGCCAAGGGCTCCAGCGTGTCGAAGGGCGAGGGCCTGAAGGACACCGCGCAGACGCTGGGCGCCATGGGCGCGGAGGCCGTGGTCATCCGTCATCACGCCTCCGGCGCGCCGCAGGTGCTCGCGCAGAGCGACTGGATCGACGCCCCCATCGTCAACGCCGGAGACGGCACGCACGAGCACCCGACGCAGGCGCTCCTCGACGCCTTCACCATGCGTCGGCGCCTGCACGGCGACGCCAGCCGCGGCCGGGGCCTCGACGGGGTCCGGGTCGTCATCGTGGGCGACATCCTGCACTCGCGCGTGGCCCGGTCGAACCTGTGGCTGCTGCGCACGCTCGGCGCCGAGGTCACCTTCGTCGCTCCCGCGACGCTCATCCCGTTGGGGGCGGGCGGCTGGCCGACGGCGATCAGCCACGACCTCGACGCCACCCTCGCGACGCGGCCAGACGTCGTGATGATGCTCCGCATCCAGGCCGAGCGGATGAACGCCGCCTACTTCCCGAACGCCCGGGAGTACGCGCGTGAGTGGGGCCTGCACGACGAGCGTCTGCTCAGCCTCCCGGAAGATACGATTGTGATGCACCCGGGCCCCATGAACAGGGGCCTGGAGATCTCGGCGCGAGCCGCGGACTCCGAGCGGTCCACCGTGCTGGAGCAGGTGGCCAACGGGGTGTCGATCCGGATGGCCGTGCTGTACCTGCTGCTGTCCGGCGAACGGGAGGTCGTGTGAGGTACCTGATCAGCGGCGCCACGCTGCCCGACGGCAGCGGTGCCGACATCCTCGTCGCGGCGGGCACGATCGCCGCCGTGGGTCGCATCCCCGACGCGGATGCCGCGGGCGCGACGGTCGTCGACGCCTCGGGTCTCGTCGCGCTCCCGGGCCTCGTCGACCTGCACACCCACCTCCGCGAGCCCGGCTACGAGCAGAGCGAGACCGTGCTCACCGGTACCCGGGCCGCCGCCGCGGGCGGCTTCACCGCGGTGTTCGCGATGGCGAACACGCTGCCGGTCGCCGACACCGCGGGAGTGGTCGAGCAGGTGAAGTCGCTGGGCGATGCCGCCGGGTACGCCACGGTGCGTCCGATCGGAGCCGTGACGGTGGGGCTCGCCGGCCAGACGCTCAGCGAGATCGGTGCGATGGCACGATCCCGTGCCGCCGTGCGGGTCTTCTCCGACGACGGGAAGTGCGTGCACGACTCGCTGCTCATGCGCCGCGCCCTCGAGTACGTCTCGACCTTCGACGGCGTCGTCGCGCAGCACGCCCAGGACCCCCGGCTGACCGAGGGCGCGCAGATGAACGAGAGCGCGCTCTCGAGCGAGCTCGGCCTCAAGGGCTGGCCTGCGGTGGCCGAGGAGTCGATCATCGCCCGCGACGTCCTGCTCGCGGAGCACGTCGGCGCGCGCCTGCACGTCTGCCACCTCTCCACCGCCGGCTCCGTCGACGTGGTTCGCTGGGCCAAGGCCCGCGGCATCGCCGTCACCGCCGAGGCCACACCGCACCACCTCCTGCTCACCGAGGAGCTCGTCCGCAGCTACGACGCCCGGTACAAGGTGAACCCGCCGCTGCGTCGCGATGAGGACGTCCGGGCCCTCCGCGAAGGCGTCGCGGACGGCACGATCGACATCGTCGCCACCGACCACGCCCCGCATCCGCAGGAGAGCAAGGAGTGCGAGTGGGATGCCGCATCCTTCGGGATGGTCGGGCTCGAGTCCGCGCTCCCCGTCGTGCAGACGGCGCTCGTCGACACCGGCCTCATCGGATGGGCGGACGTCGCGCGCATCCTGTCGACCGAGCCCGCCCGGATCGGCCGCCTCGCCGGCCACAGCCACGCGTTCGAGCCCGGCTCGGCGGCGAACCTCACGCTCGTCGATCCCGCCGCCTCCAGCACCTTCGAACTCGACCGCCTGCACGGCCGCAGCACCAACTCGCCCTACCTCGGGGCCACGCTGTCGGGCAGCGTGCGCTGGACGTTCCACCGCGGATACCCGACGCTGCGCGATGGGGTGCTCGCCGACGTGACGGAGACGGCGGAGGCCGCGACCGCGTACACGGAGGCGTTCTCATGAGCCGTCTGCTGCCCGCGGCCCTGGTGGCCGTCCTCGCGGTCGCGCTGCTCGCCGCGATGGTGCTCGCTTGGCGTGCGCGGAAGCGCCGGCAGGCCGCCTTCGCCGTCACCACCTCGGCCCCGCAGTCCCGGGGCGCGGTGGTCGAGAGCGCGTCGGTGCTCTACGTGGCCACCACCCGTGCCGGTGACCCGCTCGACCGGCTCACGATCCCCGGGCTGGCGTTCCGCGCCCGCGCGATCGTGACCGTGTACGAGACCGGCGTCTCGATCCAACCCGACGGGGAGCGTGAGACCTTCATCGCGAAGGCCTACCTCCGCTCCGTCGGCACCTCGACCTGGGCGATCGACCGCGTGGTCGAGCCCGGTGGTCTGGTGCGCCTCGACTGGACCATCTCCTCGACCGACGGCCCTGCCGACGTCGAGAGCTATCTCCGCGCCACCGAGGACGGAGTGGCCCCGCGCCTGCTCCGCGCTCTCGGCGCCCTCGCCCCGCAACAGGAAGGAACCGCCTCGTGACCAGGCTGCTCAGTCGTGCCGAACCCGCCGTGCTCGTGCTGGAGGACGGCCGACGCTACGAGGGTCGCGCCTACGGCGCCCGCGGGCGCACTCTCGGCGAGGCGGTCTTCGCCACCGGCATGACCGGCTACCAGGAGACCCTCACCGACCCCTCCTACGCCGGCCAGATCGTCCTGCAGACCGCACCCCACATCGGCAACACGGGGGTCAACGACGAGGACATGGAGTCGACCCGCATCTGGGTCGCCGGGTACGTCGTGCGTGATCCCTCCCGTGTCGTCTCCAACTTCCGCGCGCAGCGCAGTCTCGACGACGACCTCGAGAAGGACGGCGTGGTCGGCATCAGCGGCATCGATACACGCGCCGTGACCCGCCACATCCGCTCCTTCGGGGCGATGCGCGCCGGGATCTTCTCCGGCGACGAGTACGAGCTCAGCCAGACCGAGCAGCTGGCGGCCGTCCGCTCCGGCGTCGAGATGGCGGGCCAGAACCTGTCCTCCGCCGTGTCGACGAAGGAGCAGTACACCGTGCCCGCGCAGGGGGAGCGCATCGGGACGGTGGCCGTCCTCGATCTCGGGGTGAAGACGTCGACGGTCAACTACCTGGCCGAGCGCGGCTTCGACGTGGTCGTCCTGCCCGAGACGGTGACGGGGGAGCAGCTCGTCGAGCTCGCCCCCGACGCCCTGTTCTACAGCAACGGTCCCGGCGACCCCGAGGCCTCCGAGGCGCACGTGGAGCTCCTGCAGACCTCGCTGCGGTCGGGCACGCCGTTCTTCGGCATCTGCTTCGGCAACCAGCTGCTGGGACGCGCCCTCGGGTTCGACACCTACAAGCTGCCCTTCGGCCACCGCGGCATCAACCAGCCCGTGCTCGACCGTGTCACCGGCCGCGTCGAGATCACCAGCCAGAACCACGGGTTCGCGGTCGACGCCCCGCGCGAGGGCGTCGTCGAGTCGCCCGCCGGGTTCGGCCGGGTCGAGGTCAGCCACGTGAGCCTCAACGACGACGTCGTGGAGGGCCTCCGCTGCCTCGACATCGACGCGTTCTCGGTCCAGTACCACCCCGAGGCGGCCGCTGGCCCGCACGACTCCATGTACCTGTTCGACCGCTTCCGCGACATGATCGTCGCCCGCACGAGCTCCGCCGCCCAGGCGACCGCCGAAGGAGAGTCCGAGTAATGCCCCGCAGGGAAGACATCCAGAGCGTCCTCGTCATCGGCTCCGGCCCGATCGTCATCGGCCAGGCCGTCGAGTTCGACTACTCCGGCACGCAGGCCTGCCGCGTGCTGCGCGAGGAGGGCGTCCGCGTCATCCTCGTCAACTCGAACCCGGCGACGATCATGACCGACCCCGACTTCGCCGACGCCACCTACGTCGAGCCCATCACCCCCGAGGTGATCGAGGCGATCATCGCGAAGGAGCGCCCGGATGCGGTGCTGCCGACGCTGGGCGGCCAGACCGCGCTCAACGCGGCCATCCAGCTGCACAAGCGCGGGATCCTCGAGAAGTACGACGTCGAGCTCATCGGCGCCGACTTCGACGCCATCAACCGGGGCGAGGACCGTCAGATCTTCAAGGAGCTCGTGGTCGAGTCGGGTGCCGACGTCGCGCGCTCCTACATCGCCACCACGGTCGAGCAGGCCCTCGAGTACGCCGAGGACCTCGGGTATCCACTCGTCGTCCGTCCGTCGTTCACCATGGGCGGACTCGGCTCGGGCTTCGCCTACACCCCCGACGACCTGCGTCGGATCGCCGGTGACGGGATCCACCAGAGCCCGACCCACGAGGTGCTCCTCGAGGAGTCGATCCTCGGCTGGAAGGAGTACGAGCTCGAGCTCATGCGCGACACCGCCGACAACACGGTGGTCGTCTGCTCGATCGAGAACGTCGACCCGGTCGGCGTCCACACCGGCGACTCCATCACCGTCGCCCCGGCGCTCACGCTCACCGACCGCGAGTACCAGAAGCTGCGCGACATCGGCATCGAGATCATCCGCCGGGTGGGCGTCGACACGGGCGGCTGCAACATCCAGTTCGCCGTCGACCCCTCCAACGGCCGCATCATCGTGATCGAGATGAACCCGCGCGTCTCGCGGTCGTCGGCGCTGGCCTCGAAGGCCACCGGCTTCCCGATCGCCAAGATCGCTGCGAAGCTCGCCATCGGCTACCGCCTCGACGAGATCCCGAACGACATCACGAAGGTCACCCCGGCCTCCTTCGAGCCCACCCTCGACTACGTCGTGGTGAAGGTGCCCCGGTTCGCGTTCGAGAAGTTCCCCGCCGCCGACCCGACGCTCACCACCACGATGAAGAGCGTCGGCGAGGCCATGGCGATCGGCCGCAACTTCACCCAGGCGCTGCAGAAGTCGCTGCGCTCCCTCGAGAAGCGCGGCTCCTCGTTCCACTGGGAACCGCTGTCGCAGTCGAAGGAGGAGTTGCTCGCGATCGCCGCGACGCCCACCGACGGCCGCATCGTCACGGTGCAGCAGGCGCTCCGCGCCGGAGCGACGCCTGAGGAGGTCTTCGAGGCCACCAAGATCGACCCCTGGTTCATCGACCAGATCGCGCTCATCAACGAGGTCGCCGAGGAGATCGCCCAGTCGGAGAACGCCGACACCGCGATGTTCCGCCTGGCCAAGGACCACGGGTTCTCGGATGCGCAGATCGCGTCGCTGCGCGGGTTCGGCGAGAAGGACGTCCGCGAGGTCCGTCACATCCTCGGCATCCGGCCCGTCTACAAGACCGTCGACACCTGCGCGGGGGAGTTCCCCGCGCTGACGCCGTACCACTACTCGAGCTACGACCTCGAGAGCGAGGTCGAGCCGAGCGACGCCCGCAAGGTCGTCATCCTCGGCTCCGGCCCGAACCGGATCGGTCAGGGCGTGGAGTTCGACTACTCCTGCGTGCACGCATCGTTCGCCCTCTCGGCGGCGGGGTTCGAGACGATCATGATCAACTGCAACCCCGAGACGGTCTCGACCGACTACGACACCAGCGACCGGCTCTACTTCGAGCCGCTGACCCTCGAGGACGTCCTCGAGGTCATCCACGCCGAGTCGCAGTCGGGCGAGCTGGTCGGCGTCGTCGTGCAGCTAGGCGGCCAGACCGCCCTCGGGCTCGCGAAGGGGCTTGAGGAGGCGGGGGTCCCGATCCTCGGCACCACGCCGTCGGCGATCGACCTCGCGGAGGAGCGCGGGCTGTTCGCGGGCATCCTCGCCGACGCCGGGCTCGTCGCGCCGCGGAACGGCACCGCGTACGACCACGCCAGCGCCGTCGCCGTCGCGAACGATATCGGCTTCCCCGTGCTCGTCCGCCCGTCCTACGTGCTGGGCGGCCGGGGCATGGAGATCGTCTACGACCAGCCGTCGCTGGCCGACTACTTCGGCCGCATCGACGGTCAGGTCGTGGTCGACTCGTCGACTCCGCTCCTCGTCGACCGCTTCCTCGACGACGCCATCGAGATCGACGTCGACGCCCTCTACGACGGCCACGAGCTGTACATCGGCGGCATCATGGAGCACATCGAGGAGGCCGGCATCCACTCCGGCGACTCGAGCTGCACCCTGCCGCCCGTCACGCTCGGTCGTGCGCAGATCGACCAGGTCCGGGAGGCCACGCTGGCCATCGCGCGCGGGATCGGCGTGCAGGGCCTGCTCAACGTCCAGTTCGCGATCGGCGCGGGCGTGCTCTACGTGCTCGAGGCGAACCCGCGTGCATCCCGCACGGTGCCGTTCGTGTCGAAGGCGCTGGGCATCCCGCTCGCCAAGGCCGCATCGCGCCTGATGGTCGGCGAGACGATCGCCTCGCTCAAGGCGGAGGGCCTGCTCCCCGAGGTCGACGGATCGCGCGTCCCGCTCGACTCGCCCGTCTCGGTGAAGGAGGCGGTGCTGCCGTTCAAGCGGTTCCGCACGCGAGAGGGTCTCATCGTCGACTCCGTGCTCGGCCCGGAGATGCGCTCGACCGGCGAGGTCATGGGCATCGACAAGGACTTCCCGAGGGCCTTCGCGAAGAGCCAGGACGCCGCGTACGGCGGCATGCCGCAGTCGGGGACGGTCTTCGTGTCGGTCTCCGACCGCGACAAGCGCGCCATCGTGCTCCCGGTGCTCCGTCTGCAGCAGCTCGGCTTCGACATCCTCGCCACCTCGGGCACGGCCGAGGTGCTGAACCGCAACGGCATCCGCGCCCGCATCGTGCCGAAGCACTTCGAGGGCGGTCAGGGCGAGAAGACCATCGTCGACCTGATCAACGAGAACGCGGTCGACATCGTCATCAACACCCCCTCCGGACGCTCGGCACGCGTCGACGGCTACGAGATCCGCGCCGCGGCGGTGGCGGCCGACAAGCCGCTCTTCACCACCATGGCCGAGCTCTCGGCCGCGGTGGCGTCGTTCGACGCGCTGAGCGACGGCTTCGAGGTGACGAGTCTGCAGGAGTACGCCCTGCAGCGGGCGGCCCGCGCATGACCGCTCCGGCGATCCCGTTCGGATCCCGGTTGGCCGAGGCGTTCGACCGGTCGCGGCTGTGCATCGGCATCGACCCGCATCCGTACCTGCTCGACGCCTGGGGCCTCGATCGCGACGCCCGAGGCCTCGAACGGTTCGGACGGACGGTCGTCGAGGCCGCCGCGGGGAGGGTCCGCCTCGTGAAGCCTCAGGTGGCGTTCTTCGAGGCGCTCGCCTCTGCCGGGTTCGCCGCGCTCGAGCGGGTGCTGTCGGATGCCCGCGACGCTGGCCTGCTCGTCATCGGCGATGCGAAGCGGGGCGACATCGGGTCGACGAACGACGGCTATGGGTCGGCGTGGCTGACGCCGGGGTCGCCGCTCGAGGTCGATGCGCTCACCGTCACCGCCTACACGGGAGTCGGAGCACTGTCGGGGATGATCGACACCGCCAGGGCCGCCGGCAAGGGCCTGTTCGTGCTCGCGGCGACCTCGAACCCGGAGTCGGCTCCGGTGCAGACCGCGGTGACCGGGAGCGGCGACACGGTGGCCCATCGCATCGCGCTCGGAGTGTCCGAGCATAACGCGGACGCGGCACGGTCCGGCCGCCTCGGTTCGTTCGGTCTGGTGATCGGCGCCACCAAGCGACTGGTCGACTACGGCCTCGACAGCGCCGGCGGAGAGCTCGACTCGACTCCCGTGCTCGCGCCCGGGTACGGTGTGCAGGGTGCACGATTCGACGACATCCCCTCCGTGTTCGGCAGGCTCGCCGGGAACACGGTCGTGAGCGTGTCGCGGTCGGTGCTCGGGGCCGGCCCGGCCGGGATCGGGAGCGCCATCGAGTCGGAGGTCGCCGCGGTCGCGGAGGCGACGGCGTGAACCCGCCCGAGGTCGACCGGATCGCGGCGTCGCGCGCGGCCGTGGCCGCCCGCCAGGCACGGGCGAGCGTCAAGCGGGCGGTGAACGAGCGCCGGATCTCGGCGCAGTCCGTGCTCGAGGTCGCACTGGCCAGCACCGAGAGCATCGAGAGCACCATGAAGGTGCGGGACCTGCTGCTCGCCATCCCGGGGCTCGGCCCGGTCCGTGTGGCGCGGATCATGGAGGAGCTCGGCATCTCCCCGACCAAGCGGCTGTCAGGGCTCGGCGTGCACCAGCAGGTGCGTCTGCGCGAGTTCCTCGATCGCCGTGCGCCCATGGTGCCCGCTCCGACGTCGTCGACCCTCGTGGTGCTCGCCGGGCCCACCGCGGTGGGGAAGGGGACGGTGTCGACGTACATCCGCGAGAACCATCCCGAGGTGTGTCTCTCCATCTCCGCCACCACCCGCGCTCCGCGCCCGGGCGAGGTCGACGGGGTGAGCTACTACTTCATCGACGACGCCGAGTTCGACCGCATGGTCGAGGCGGGGGAGTTCCTCGAGTGGGCCGTGGTGCACAACCACAGCCGCTACGGGACCCCACGGGCTCCGATCGAGGCCGCCCTCGCCGAGGGCCGGAGCGTCCTGCTCGAGATCGACATCCAGGGGGCTCGCCAGGTCAAGGCCTCCGAACCCTCGGCGGTGCTGGTGTTCCTCCTCCCGCCGACCTGGGACGAGCTGGTCCGGCGACTCATCGGGCGGGGCACGGAGAGCGCCGAGGAGCAGGAGCGCCGGCTGCGCACTGCGAGGGTGGAGCTCGCCGCCCAGGGCGAGTTCGATCACCGTGTCGTGAACACCGACGTGCAGACCGCGGCCGCCGAGGTCGTAGAATTGATGAATGCCTCCGGCGCGGGCACCCCCGTCGCCGCCTCATACCGCACCAAGGAGAACTGACCATGGCGAACAACCAGGGCATCATCGACCCGCCGATCGACGAGCTCCTCTCGCGCGTCGACTCCAAGTACGCGCTCGTGATCTTCGCGTCCAAGCGCGCCCGTCAGATCAACGACTACTACGCCGACCTCCACGAGGGCAGCCTGTTCGACAACGTCGGCCCGCTCGTCGACTCCACCATCGACGACAAGCCCCTCTCGGTCGCGCTCCACGAGATCAACGAGGACAAGCTCGTCGTGAAGCCGGTCGCTCCCACCGAGTGACCTCGGCCCGGCTCCCCGCCGGTACGCTCGACACGTGAACATCGTCGTAGGGATCACCGGGGGGATCGCCGCCTACAAGGCGGTCGGCGTCGTCCGCTCGCTCGTGCTGGCCGGGCATGACGTCCACGTCGTGCCCACCGAGGCCGCACTGCGCTTCGTCGGACGCCCGACGCTCGAGGCGATCTCGCGCAACCCGGTGTCCGCCGACCTGTACGACGACGTCGCCGCGGTGCGGCACGTCGCTCTCGGGCAGGCCGCCGACCTGATCGTGATCGCCCCGGCGACCGCCGCGTCGCTGGCCCGCCTCACCGCCGGCCTGTCCGACGACCTGCTGGGCACCACCGTCCTCGCGAGCACGGCTCCGGTCGTCGTGGCCCCGGCGATGCACACCGAGATGTGGCAGAACGCGGCCACACAGGCGAACGTGGCGACGCTCCGCTCCCGTGGCGTGACGATCGTGGGGCCCGCATCCGGACAGCTCACCGGGACGGACTCCGGGCCCGGCAGGATGGCCGAGCCCGACGA
This sequence comes from Cnuibacter physcomitrellae, assembly GCF_014640535.1. NCBI lineage: Bacteria > Bacillati > Actinomycetota > Actinomycetes > Micrococcales > Microbacteriaceae > Cnuibacter > Cnuibacter physcomitrellae. Next base: position 498,428 of record NZ_BMHD01000001.1, on the reverse strand, counting down.
GATCGTCGCCGCCGCGCTGGCCGTCGCCGGCCGCTCCGGCTCGCTCTCCGGCCGCCGCGTCGTCGTGACCGCCGGTGGCACGCGGGAGCCGCTCGATCCGGTGCGCTTCCTCGGCAACCGCTCGAGCGGTCGACAGGGCGTGGAGCTCGCCCGGGCCGCGCGCGACCGGGGCGCGGAGGTGGTCCTGGTGGCCGCGCACCTCGAGGTGCCCGCCCCCGCCGGGGTGGATCTCGTCCGTGTCGAGACCGCGGCGGACCTCCAGGAGGCGGTGATCGCCGCCTCCCACAGGGCCGATCTCGTGGTCATGGCCGCCGCCGTGGCCGACTACCGGCCCGCCGAGGTGTCCGAGCAGAAGATCAAGAAGCGCTCGGCCGACGACGGTCTCGTCCTCGAGCTCGTGCAGAACCCCGACGTGCTCGCCGGACTCGTCTCCTCTCGCAGCCCCGACGATCCGAGCGTCATCGTGGGCTTCGCCGCCGAGACCGCTCCCGATCGCGACGCCCTCCTCGCGCTGGCCCGGGAGAAGCTCGCCCGCAAGCGCTGCGACTTCATCGTCGCCAACCGCGTGGGCTGGGACGAGGTGTTCGGGCGCGAGACGACCGAGGTCGTCCTGCTGTCGCGGGCCGGCGATATAGTCGTCGAGTCCTCGGGGACCAAGGCGTCGGTGGCGGATGCCATCATCGACGCACTCGCAGGATCCCTGCCCCGGCCGTCCCTCTGACGGCGAGCAGACGCCCGGACAGCCTCGGGCACACACTGACAGGAGAACGATGACCGATCTGCGGCTCTTCACGTCCGAATCCGTCACCGAGGGGCACCCCGACAAGATCTGCGACCAGATCAGCGACAGCATCCTCGACGCGCTGCTCACCGTCGACCCCCACAGCCGCGTCGCCGTCGAGACGCTCGTCACGACGGGGCTCGTGCACGTGGCGGGCGAGGTGACGACGAGCGGATACGTCGAGATCCCCGCGATCGTCCGCGACAAGGTGACCTCGATCGGATACACCTCGTCCGACGTCTGGTTCGACGGACGCTCCTGCGGCGTTTCCGTCTCGATCGGAGGCCAGTCGCCCGACATCGCCCAGGGCGTCGACAACGCCTTCGAGGCACGCGAGGGCGACAGCGTCGACGCCATCGACAAGCAGGGCGCCGGCGACCAGGGCATCATGTTCGGCTACGCCACCACCGAGACCCCCACACTCATGCCGCTGCCCATCTGGCTCGCGCACCGGCTCTCGGAGCGCCTGGCCCTGGTGCGCAAGGAGGGCGTCCTCGACTTCCTCCGCCCCGACGGCAAGACGCAGGTCACCATCGGGTACGAGGGCACCGTGCCCCGCACGCTCGACACCGTCGTGCTGTCGACACAGCACTCGCCGGCCGTCGAGCTGTCGCAGCTGCGCGCCGACGTGCTCGAGTCGGTGATCGTGCCCGTCTTCGACGCGGCGGAGGAGCGTGGCATCGAGCTCGACCGCAGCGCGATGCGCACGCTCATCAACCCGACCGGGAAGTTCGAGATCGGCGGCCCCCAGGGCGACGCGGGTCTCACCGGCCGCAAGATCATCGTCGACACCTACGGCGGTGCGAGCCGACACGGCGGCGGCGCCTTCAGCGGCAAGGACCCGTCGAAGGTCGACCGCTCGGCCGCCTACGCGATGCGCTGGGTGGCGAAGAACGCGGTGGCCGCCGGCCTCGCCGAGCGCCTGGAGGTGCAGGTCGCCTACGCCATCGGCGCCGCCGCGCCGGTCGGCCTCTACGTCGAGACGTTCGGGACGGGTGTGGTGTCCGACGAGGTCATCACCCGCGCCATCCGCGAGGTCTTCGACCTCAGGCCCGCGGCGATCATCGCCGACCTCGACCTGCTGCGGCCCATCTACGCCCAGACCGCCGCGTATGGCCACTTCGGACGCGAGCTCCCCGACTTCACGTGGGAGCGCCTCGACCGCGTCGAGGAGCTCCGCGCGGCCGCCGGGCTCTGACCGCCGTGGCGGCCTCGGCGGTCGTCGCGCGTGTGATGATCGAGTCACCGCTCCCGCAGCTCGACCGTCTCTTCGACTATCTCGTCCCCGAGTCGATGCGCGCCCAGGCGCGACCGGGTGTGCGCGTCAAGGTGCCGCTGCGGTCCGCCGGCCGGAGCGCTCGAGGCTACATCATCGAGACGGCCCCGGTCAGCGACTTCGAGGGCTCGTTGAGCGAGCTCGAGGAGGTCATCTCGCCGCTGCCCGTGCTCACGCCCGACGTGTGGCGACTCGCCCGGCGTCTGGCCGATCGGGCGGCGGGGAGCGCCTGCGACATCGTGCGCCTCGCGGTGCCTCCGCGGTTCGTGCGGGTGGAGAAGGCCCACGTCGCCGCGCGAGCCGCCGCCGTCGACCCGGCCGCGGCGTCCGACGGGGTCCCGCCGCGCGCGCAAGTCCCGGCGGATCCGCCGGCGGGGTCCGAGGAGCGGACGTTCACCGGATACTCCCTCGCCGACACCCGAGCCCTTCTGGAGCCGGGGGCCCGAGCCGCGCTCGAGGCCAAGCCGACCGTCGTCCAGCTCGAGGCGACGTCGACGGGCGGTCCGCAGGACCCGTCGGCGCCGGGGGAGCCCCGGTCCGAAGAGGTGACGGTCCCGCACTGGGCGCTGACAGCGGCGGAGGCGGCCGCCGCCGTCCACGCCGGCGGGGAGTCGGTGATCGTGGCGGTGCCCGACTACCGAGACCAGCTCGTCCTCGAGAACGCTCTCGACTGGCTCGGCCTCGCGGAGTCGGTCGTCCGGCTCGATGCGAGGCAGGCGCGGGCGGAGCGCTATGCGGCCTTCCTCACGGCCCTCGACGGCGGCCCGCGCATCGTGGTCGGCAACCGATCGAGCGTCTACGCACCGGTGAGCGACCTCGGCCTCATCGTCGTCGTCGACGACTCCGACCCCCTCCAGGCCGAGCCGTTGGCACCCTACGTCCACGCGAGGGACGCAGCTCTGGTGCGTCAGGAGCAGTCGGGGTCGCGGCTGCTCTTCGTCTCGGTCAGCAGGAGCACCGAGGTGGAGCGTCTCGTCGAGCTCGGGTTCCTGAGACAGGTGGGACCGACGCCCCGGTACCTGCCGCGCGTGGTGCCCACGGCCGAGCTCGGCGACGCCGACGCTCCCACGAACGCCGCACGCATCCCGACCGCGGCGTGGCGGACGGCGAAGGAGGCCCTGGCCGAGGGGCCCGTGCTCATCCAGGTCGCGCGCCCCGGGTACGCGCCCGTCCTCGCCTGCGCCACCTGCTCCACGCCCGCCTCCTGCGCCGTCTGCGCCGGTCCGCTGCGGATCACGCGAGCGGGTGAGCCCGCGGCCTGCACGCTCTGCGGAGCCCTGGCGGTGCGCTGGTCGTGCCCGGTGTGCCAGGGCACGACGATGCGCTTCGGCGCCGTCGGCAGCGCCCGCACGGCCGACGAGCTAGGCCGCGCCTTCCCCGGTGTGCGCGTCATCGTGGCCGACGGAGAGCATCAGCACACCGAGGTCGGCGGCAAGCCCGCGATCGTCGTGGCCACGCGCGGAGCGGAGCCCGTGGCCGCGGGCGGCTATGCCGCGGTCCTCCTCCTCGACGGGCCGCGGATGCTCGCCAGGGAGTCCCTGCGCGTCGCCGAGGACTGCCTCCGCTGGTGGTCGAACGCCATCGCCCTGGCCCGCCCAGGCGCTCCGACGGTGCTCGTGGGCGTGGGCGGTCCGCTCGCCAGGAGCCTCGTCACCTGGCAGCAGCCCGGGTTCGCACGGCAGGAGCTGACCGATCGCCGGGCGCTCCGCTTCCCGCCGGCCGTGCGCCTGGCGACCGTGACGGGCGCTCCCGACGCCGTCGGCGCGACGCTCGCCGACCTCAGGGGTCTCCTCGACCCCGCCGAGTCGCCGAAGGTCGACGTGCTCGGTCCGGTGCCTCTCGGAGACGGCGTGGAGCGAGCCGTCATACGATTCGACTATGCCGTCGGCGCCGCCGTCGCTCGGCATCTCAGGGCGCTCGTCATCAAGAACGCCACCAGGCGGCGCCGCCGCACCGGGGGATCGTTCTCCCCGCCGCCGACGCTCAAGGTCAGACTCGACGATTCGGAGATCATGGAATGAGACTGGTGTTCGCTGGTACGCCGGCGGTCGCAGTGCCCAGCCTCGAGCTGCTCGCCGCCGCGCACGAGGTCGCGGCGGTGATCACCAGGGAGGATGCTCCGGTCGGCCGGAAGCGCGTGCTCACGCCGTCGCCGGTGGCCGAGGCCGCTCTCAGCATGGGGCTCCCCGTCCTGAAGGCCAACCGACTCGACGACGCGGTCACCGGCAGGATCGCGGCGCTCCGGCCCGAGCTCGGCGTCATCGTCGCCTACGGCGGTCTGATCCGCGAACCGCTGCTCAGCACGCCCGAGCACGGGTGGATCAACCTCCACTTCTCCGACCTGCCGAGGTGGCGGGGAGCGGCCCCGGTGCAGTGGACCCTGATCGCAGGCGACCGCGAGGCCGGTGCGAGCGTCTTCCAGCTCGTCGCCGAGCTGGACGCCGGGCCGGTGTTCGCCACGCTGCGGACCCCGGTCGCCGCGCACGAGACGGCGGGCACGCTGCTCGACCGCCTCGCGGTGAGCGGCGGCGCCCTGCTCGACGACGTGGTCGCGGCGATCGCGGCCGGCTCGGCCGTCGCCCGCCCGCAGGAGGGCGAGGGCACCTACGCCCCGAAGCTCGGGCTGGAGGACGGTCGGCTCGACCTCACGCAGCCCGCCGAGACCGTCTACTCCCGGTTCCGCGGCGTGACTCCGGAGCCGGGCGCCCATCTCGACCTGGAGGGCACGCGCCTCAAGGTGCTCGACTGCGCCCCGCTCCGCGAGCATCCGGCCCTTCCCGTCGGCACGGTCCGCGCCGACGGCAAGCGGATCCTCGCCGGTACCGCCGACGACCCGCTGGAGCTCCTCGAGGTGCAGCCGGCGGGCAAGCGCCCGATGCGCGCGGCCGACTGGTGGCGCGGGGTCTCCGCCGAGACCCTCGAGGTGGTGCGATGAGCCCCCGAGAGCGCCCCCGCAGCCGTCGCACGCCTCCGTTGCCGGTGCGCGTGCAGCCCGCGCGCCGCATCGCCCTCGACGTCCTGCGGGCCGTCCGCGTCGACGACGCGTACGCGAACCTGCTGCTGCCGCAGCGCATCCGCGAGGCGGGGCTGTCCGGCCCGGATGCCGGTCTCGCCACCGAGCTGACGTACGGCACGCTCCGGATGCGCGGCTACTACGACCGCGTCATCGCCCTGGCCGCCGACCGGCCGACCTCGGAGATCGACCCCGCCGTGCTCGACGTGCTCGAGCTGGGCTGCCACCAGCTCCTCACGCTCCGGACCGCCACGCACGCGGCGGTCAACGAATCGGTCGAGCTCGCGCGCGAGGTCGCGTCGCGCTCGGCGACCGGCTTCGTCAACGGGGTGCTGCGCGGGATCTCCCGCCGCGACGCCGAGGAGTGGCGTCGGCTCGTGCTCGACGACGCGACCGACCACGACGATCGCCTCGCCGCGGAGTTCTCGCACCCGGAGTGGGTCGTCCGGGCCTTCCGACGGGCTCTCGCCGCCGACGCCACGGGGCGCGACGACGAGTCGATCGAGTCGGAGCTGCGCGAGCTGCTCGCCGCCGACAACCTGCCTCCCCGGGTGACCCTCGTGGCGCTGCCCGGCCTGTCGGACGTCCACGATCTCCCGGGCGCCACGCCCACGGGGGTCTCGCCGATCGCCGCGCTGGCCGCGGCCGGCGATCCCGCCGCCTCGCCCGCCGTCGCCGCCGGCACGGCGCGCGTCCAGGACGAGGGCTCGCAGCTCGCGGCCCTCACTCTGAGCCGGGCGCGCCCGGTCGAGGCGGGCGAGCGATGGCTCGACCTGTGCGCGGGGCCGGGCGGCAAGACCGCGCTCCTGGGCGCCGAGGCCGAGCTCGGCGGCGCCGTCCTCGTGGCCAACGAGCCTGTGCACGCTCGAGCGGGTCTGGTGCGACACGCCGTCGCCGCGCTGCCGGCGAGGCCCGAGGTGCTGGAGCTCGACGGCACCGTCCTCGGCGAGCGGGAGCCCGCGTCGTTCGACCGGATCCTCGTCGACGCCCCGTGCAGCGGACTGGGCGCCCTCCGTCGCCGGCCCGAGGCCCGTTGGCGCAAGCAGCCCGGCGACCTCGCCGAGCTGGCCTCCCTGCAGGAGAGGCTGCTCGACTCGGCGATCACGGCGCTGAAGCCCGGGGGCCTGCTGGCCTACGTCACCTGCTCGCCCCACGTCGCCGAGACCCGCGCCCAGGTGCGCGGGCTCCTGCGCCGCTGGAGCGACGGGATCGAGCAGCTGGATGCGCAGGAGGTCGTGGAGCGCGTCACCGGAGGGTCGATCGAGCTCGGCGCCCGGTCGCCGTCGGTGCAGCTCTGGCCCCACCGCAACGCGACCGACGCGATGTTCATCACGCTGTTCCGCCGCCTCTGATCTCCTGGTCGACCCTGTCGCGATGTGGTCAGGCCCTGAGGACCTCGCTCACACCCGACTCCGTGCTGCGGAACTGGCCGCGCACGCGCACACCGCACTCGTCGAGGAGGGCCGCGCACACCGCGGCGTCGGCGCTCGACGGCGGTCGGCTCTCGTCGCCCCGGGGCTCCTCCCAGACCAGCGCCACCGTGGCCGCGCCGACACGCGTCGCGGTCGCGCCGATGAAGCGGGAGACCGGTCGGAGCACGCGTCGCGGGTCGCCGAGGGGGATGTCGTCAATCGGGGTCATCACCGGGATGACGACGTCGTCGTCATCGAAGTACAGGATCCAGAGCTGCTCGCGCACCGCGACGCCGATCAGGTCGTCGAGGAAGCCGCGGAGCTCGTCGTCGGCCACGGGGAGGGAGGCGGGGGAGTCGTCGATGAGTGTCATGCCGATCATGGTGGCGGCGGCGGGACGACATCTCGAGGGCACCGACCGCATCTGTGGACGGAGCGTCCTGCCCCGCACGGATGTGCAGGAGCGGCGTCCCGACGTGGAAGAGGGGGAGCCAGCTAGGGTCGAGGTGTGACGCTCCGCATCAACCCCAGCATCCTGGCCTCCGACTTCGCGAACCTCGAGGCGGAACTGGGTCGCATCGCCAACGCCGACATGGCCCACGTCGACGTCATGGACAACCACTTCGTGCCCAACCTCACGCTGGGACTGCCCATCGTGGCCCGGCTGCAGGAGGTGAGCCCGATCCCGCTCGACGTGCACCTCATGATCGACGATCCGGACCGGTGGGCGCCCTCCTACGCCGAGACCGGGGCCGCGTCGGTCACCTTCCACGCCGAGGCCGCAGCCGACCCCCGTGCCCTCGCCAGGGCGCTGCGCGACCGAGGCGCCCGCGCGGGCATGGCGATCAAGCCCGGCACCGCGGCCGAGCCGTTCTACGAGCTCCTGCCCGAGCTCGACATGCTCCTCGTGATGACGGTGGAGCCGGGCTTCGGCGGTCAGAGCTTCATCGAGTCGACGATGCCCAAGCTCCGCGCCCTGCGCGACGAGGTGGGCCGCCGTGACCTCGACATCTGGCTGCAGGTCGATGGCGGGATCAACGACGACACCATCGGGATCGCCGCCGAGGCGGGCGCCGACGTCTTCGTGGCCGGGTCGAGCGTGTTCGGCGCCGAGGTGGCGGCAGAGCAGGTCGAGCGGCTCCGCACCCTGGCCGGAGAGCACTCGCACTCCTAGTAGCCTTGTCGCGTGAAGACTTTCGACGAGCTGTTCCTCGAGCTCACCGACAAGGCGGTGACGCGCCCCGAGGGCTCGGGCACGGTCCGCGAGCTCGACGCCGGCGTGCACGCCATCGGCAAGAAGATCGTCGAAGAGGCCGCCGAGGTGTGGATGGCCGCCGAGTACCAGTCCGACGAGGAGACCGCTGAGGAGATCTCCCAGCTGCTCTACCACCTGCAGGTGCTCATGCTCGCGAAGGGCTTGTCCACGGAGGACGTGTACCGACATCTGTGATCGGCGGCCGCCCTGTCGGCGGCGCGACCGCATCCGCGACTGACGTACATCCTCCAGCGAAGGACCCCACCATGCTCAAGATCGCCGTTCCCAACAAGGGCTCGCTGTCCGAGACCGCCGCCGGCATGCTCGCCGAGGCCGGCTACTCCGGCCGTCGCGACTCCCGCGAGCTCGTCTTCACCGACGCCCGTAACGACGTCGAGTTCTTCTACCTCCGTCCTCGCGACATCGCCACCTACGTCGGATCGGGGGCCCTCGACGTGGGCATCACCGGCCGTGACCTGCTTCTCGACTCCGAGTCGAGCGCGCAGGAGGTGGCCGAGCTGTCGTTCGGCGACTCGACCTTCCGCTTCGCCCGGCCCTCCGGCGCGGGCATCGAGCTCGCGGACCTCTCCGGCCTCCGGGTCGCCACCAGCTATCCCGGGCTCGTCGGGGCCTTCCTCGCCGGTCACGGCATCACGACGACGCTCGTCAAGCTCGACGGCGCCGTGGAGTCGGCCGTGCGGCTCGGGGTCGCGGATGCGGTCGCCGACGTCGTCTCCACCGGCGGCACCCTGCGCAAGGCCGGCCTCGAGATCTTCGGGCCCGTGATCCTCGAGTCGACCGCCGTCCTGATCTCGAACGGCACCGAGCGCCCGGGCGCCGACACCCTCCTGCGCCGTCTCCAGGGCGTCCTGGTCGCGCGGGAGTACGTCCTGATGGACTACGACGTGCACCGCGACCACCTCGACGCCGCCATCGCGCTCACCCCCGGCATCGAGTCGCCGACGCTCTCCCCGCTCGCCGACCCCGACTGGGTCGCCGTGCGGGCGATGGTCCCGCGCGCCGACACCAACCAGGTGATGGACGCCCTGTACGACGCCGGCGCCCGCGCCATCCTGGTCAGCGCCATCCACGCGGCGAGGATCTGATGTCGCTCGCCGTCCGCGTCATCCCGTGCCTCGACGTCGCCGGCGGCCGTGTCGTCAAGGGCGTCAACTTCGAGAACCTCCGCGATGCCGGAGACCCCGTCGAGCTGGCGGCCCTGTACGGCGAGCAGGGCGCCGACGAGATCACGTTCCTCGACGTCACGGCGACCGTCGACGAGCGGGCCACGATGTACGACGTCGTGAGCAAGACGGCGGAGCAGGTCTTCATCCCGCTCACCGTCGGCGGCGGCGTGCGGAGCAACGACGACGTCGCGAGGCTGCTCGCCAGCGGCGCCGACAAGGTGGGGGTCAACAGCGCCGCCATCGCGCGCCCGGGCCTCATCGACGAGATCGCCGACCGCTTCGGCGCGCAGGTGCTGGTGCTCTCGCTCGACGTGAAGCGGTCCGAGCGCACTCCGTCCGGCTTCGTGGTGACCACCCACGGCGGCCGCCGCGAGACAGACCTCGACGCCCTCGCCTGGGCGCGTGAGGCGATCGAGCGCGGCACCGGCGAGCTCCTGGTCAACTCGATCGACGCCGACGGCACGAAGGACGGGTTCGACCTGGAGCTGGTCCGGGCGATGCGCGAGCTCAGCTCCGTCCCGGTGATCGCCTCGGGCGGTGCCGGCACCGCGCGGCACTTCGCCGAGGCCGTCGCGGCAGGGGCGGATGCGGTGCTCGCCGCCTCGGTGTTCCATCTCAAGGAGATGACCGTGGCCGAGGTGAAGGACGAGCTGAGGAAGGACGGGGTGACCGTACGATGACCGGGATCCAGACCGACGAGGTGCTCGCACGAGCGACGTTCGGCGCCGACGGGCTCCTGCCCGCGGTCATCCAGCAGCACGACACCGGCGAGGTGCTGATGCTCGGGTACATGGACGCCGAGGCGCTGCGCCGCACGCTGACCGAGGGGCGCACCACGTTCTGGTCGCGCTCCCGTCAGGAGTACTGGCGGAAGGGCGACACCTCGGGCCACGTGCAGTACGTGAAGTCGGCCGCGTTCGACTGCGACGCCGACACGCTCCTGGTGCAGGTCGACCAGATCGGCCCGGCGTGCCACACCGGCGCTCGTCGCTGCTTCGACGTCGACCCGCTGGAGGTCGTCGTCGGCGGTGCGGGGGAGCCCTCGTGAGCTCCACCACGACACGCGAGGAGTTCGACGCCCTCCGGCCCGAGCACCGGCTGATCCCGGTCATCCGGGAGCTCTTCGCCGACGGCGAGACCCCGGTGGGCCTCTACCGGAAGGTCGCCGACGGCCGACCGGGCACGTTCCTCCTCGAGTCGGCCGGACAGGGCGGCGTCTGGTCGCGCTTCTCCTTCGTCGGCGCGTCGAGCTTCGGCATCCTCACTGAGGACGACGGCGCCGCGCGCTGGATCGACCTGGGTCTCAGCCAGGCCAGGGCGTTCCCGTCGGGCATGCCCGAGGGACCCCTCTCGGCCCTCTCGGCCCTGTACTCGCAGTGGAGCACGCCCGACCTGGAGGGGCACCCTCCGCTGACGGGAGGCCTCGTCGGCTTCATCGGCTGGGAGGCCGTGCGCCAGCTCGAGCACCTCCCGGACGCTCCGCCCGCCGACTTCGCGCTGCCCAGCCAGGGCCTCGCCTTCGTGTCCGAGCTCGTCGTCGTCGACCACCAGCGCGGCACCGTGCAGCTCATCGCCGCCGTCCTGAACGACGACCCGGATGTCGACGGCTGGGACGACGCGCAGGCCCGGCTCGACCGCCTGCAGGCGGCCGTCGCGCAGCCCGCCGAGGCCCGCCTCGACGAGGTCGACATGACCGTGGTGAGAGAGCCCGAGCGCCGCACCAGGCGGGAGGACTTCCTCACGGCCGTCGACGAGGCGAAGGAGTACATCCGCGACGGCGACATCTTCCAGGTGGTGATCTCGCAGCGGTTCGACCTCGAGTGTACGGCCAGCCCGCTCGACGTCTACCGGGTGCTCCGCACGCTCAACCCGAGCCCGTACCTCTACCTGCTCACGATGATCGACGCCTCGGGCGCCGGCTACGACATCGTCGGATCGAGCCCCGAGGCCCTGGTGAAGGTGCAGTCGGGCCGCGCCCACACGCATCCGATCGCCGGATCACGCCCTCGCGGCCGCACCGTCCAGGACGACGTCGACCTCGAGCACGAGCTGCTCGGTGACGAGAAGGAGAAGGCCGAGCACCTGATGCTGGTCGACCTCGCCCGGAACGACCTGCTCAAGGTGTGCCGCGCCGACAGCGTCGAGGTCACCGAGTTCATGAGGGTCGAGCGGTTCAGCCACATCATGCACATCGTCTCGAGCGTCGAGGGCGAGCTCCGCGACGGCGTCGACGCGATCGACGTCTTCCGGGCCACCTTCCCGGCGGGCACCCTCTCGGGCGCGCCGAAGCCGCGTGCGCTCGAGATCATCGACCAGCTCGAGCCCGCCCAGCGCGGCCTCTACGGCGGCGTCGTCGGCTACTTCGGCTTCGGCGGCGACGCCGACCTCGCGATCGCGATCCGCACCGCGACCATCCGCGACGGGGTCGCGCACGTGCAGGCGGGCGGCGGTCTCGTCGCCGACTCCGTGCCGCAGCTCGAGTTCGAGGAGTCGCAGAACAAGGCGGCCGCACCGCTGCGCGCGGTGGCCGTCGCGAACGCGATGACCCGGGTGGCCGGATGACCGACTCCGACGCGACGGCGCCCGGGGCGGCGGCCGAGGACGACCCGACACGCAGCTCCGGACGGCGGATCAAGCTGCTCACCATCCTCGCCGTCCTCGTGGCGAGCGCCCTCGGCTTCCTCGCCTGGTCGCAGACCTGGTCGACGCTCGAGCTGAGCGGCAGCGAGTCGATCGCCGCCTCGATCACCGTGCCGGGGTCGGTCGCCGCGCCCGCGCTGTCCGCGCTGTCGCTGGCGGGCATCGCGCTGGCCGGCGCGCTGGCGATCGCGGGCCCCGTGGTGCGCCTCGTGCTCGGCGTCCTGGAGCTCGTGCTCGGTGCGAGCGTGCTGTGGTCCTCGGTCGCCGCGGCCGCCGACCCCGTCGCGGCCGGCGCGTCCAGCGTCACCACGACGACCGGAGTCGCCGGATCCAGCTCCGTCCGGGCTCTCATCGCCGGCTACGAGGTCACCGTCTGGCCCGCCGCCGCCATCGTCTCCGGGGCCCTCATGCTCGTGGCCGGCCTCCTCGTCATCATCACCGTGCGGCGCTGGCCCGCATCCGGTAGGAGGTATCAGGCCGTCGTCTTCGAGGATGCGAGCGGCGCGAGGAGCACCGACCCGGGCGACTTCTTCGACGAGGGGTCCACCGCTCCCGCGCCGAAGGCGACCCGACGCGAGCGTTCGGATGCGGCGGTCGACGACTGGGACGACCTCACCCGCGGCGACGACCCCACACGCTGAGACGACCCCACACGCTGAGACGACGGGTGCTGCAGCGATCGCAGCATCCGGGCGACCACACGTCGCCTCCGGCGTCGAGGCCCCTCCGAGTGCTCCCGCTAGACTGGGAGGACTCCCCACGAGAAGGAATGCAACAGATGAGCGCAGAGATCGAAGAACCCGGCCACGGCAACTCTCCCGCCGCCTGGACCGCCGTCGTCGTGATGCTCGTCGGCTTCGCCGTCGGCACCGTCGCCTTCTTCTTCGCGATCGTCTGGCTCGTCTGGGCCGCGGTCGCGATCGTCGTGGTCGGCGCGCTGCTCGGCTGGATCCTCTCCAAGGCCGGCTTCGGCGTCGGCGGCGCGCGGGTCGCGCAGAAGGGCCACTGACCCACGTGCTCGCCGAACTCGTAGCCGGAGCGCTCGAGGACGCGAGCCGGCGACAGGAGTCCGCGCCGCAGGCCGAGGTGGAGCGCCGTGCGCTCGCCGCCGCCCCGGCGCTCGACGCGCTGTCGTTCCTCGCGCCCGCCGAGCGCATCAAGGTCATCGCCGAGGTCAAGCGCGCGAGCCCGTCCCGCGGTGACCTCGCCGACATCGCCGATCCCGCGGGTCTTGCCGCCCGCTACGCGCAGGGCGGGGCGAGCGCGATCAGCGTGCTCACCGAGGGCCGCCGCTTCAAGGGGTCGCTCGCCGATCTCGAGGCGGTGCGTGCTGTCGTCGACGTGCCCGTGCTCCGCAAGGACTTCATCGCGACCGAGTACCAGGTGCTCGAGGCGCGGGCCTCCGGGGCCGATCTCGTCCTCCTCATCGTCGCGGCCCTCGACCAGGAGACCCTGGCCAGGCTGCACACGTTCATCCTCGAGCTCGGCATGACCCCGCTCGTCGAGACGCACGATGCCACGGAGGTCTCACGCGCCGCCGATCTCGGAGCCCGTCTGGTCGGGGTCAACGCCCGCAACCTGTCGACGTTCGAGCTCGACCGCGACCTGTTCGGCCGCCTGGCCGACCGGATCCCGGAGGGCACCATCCGCGTCGCCGAGTCGGCGGTCAAGACCCCCGCCGACGTCGCCCACTACCGTTCCGCCGGAGCCGACGTCGTCCTCGTCGGCGAGGCTCTCGTGACCGGGGGAGACCCGGTCACCGCCATCGAGGAGTTCACCGTCTCATGACCAGTCCAGAGGTCACGCCCTCCCTCCGCAGCGAGGTGGGCCCGTTCTTCGGCGACTTCGGCGGGCGCTTCATGCCCGAGTCGCTCATCGCCGCGCTCGACGAGCTCGACGAGGCCTACCAGACCGCCAAGCTCGACCCCCTGTTCCACGAGGAGCTGGCGGAGCTGCACCGCACCTACACGGGCCGGCCGTCGATCCTCACCGAGGTGCCGCGCTTCGCCAAGCACGCCGGCGGCGCCCGGGTGATCCTCAAGCGGGAGGACCTCAACCACACAGGGTCGCACAAGATCAACAACGTGCTCGGTCAGGCCCTGCTCGCGAAGCGACTGGGCAAGACGCGCCTCATCGCCGAGACGGGTGCAGGCCAGCACGGCGTCGCGACCGCCACGGCCGCCGCCCTCTTCGGCATGGAGTGCGTCGTCTACATGGGCGAGGTCGACACCGAACGCCAGGCGCTCAACGTCGCGCGGATGCGCCTGCTCGGCGCCGAGGTCATCCCCGTCACGACGGGGACCCGCACCCTGAAGGACGCCCTGAACGACGCCTTCCGCCACTGGGTCGCCAACGTCGAGTCGACGCACTACCTCATCGGCACGGTCGCCGGACCGCACCCGTTCCCGGTGATGGTGCGCGACTTCGTGAAGGTCATCGGCGAGGAGGCCCGAGCCCAGATGCTCGAGCTGACCGGCGCGCTGCCGGATGCGGTGGCCGCCTGCGTCGGCGGCGGATCGAACGCGATCGGCATCTTCCACGCCTTCCTCGACGACACCTCGGTGGGCCTGTACGGCTTCGAGGCCGCGGGGCTCGGCGCCGACACCGACCGGCACGCCGCCACCATCACGAAGGGCCGCCCGGGCGTCCTCCACGGATCCCGCAGCTTCGTCCTCCAGGACGAGGACGGCCAGACCATGGAATCGCACTCGATCTCCGCCGGTCTCGACTACCCGGGCGTCGGCCCGGAGCACGCTTGGCTCGCCTCGATCGGACGAGCGACCTACAGTCCCATCACCGACGAGGCCGCGATGAGCGCGTTCCGCCTGCTCTGCACGACGGAGGGCATCATCCCCGCCATCGAGTCGGCGCACGCCCTCGCCGGGGCGATCGACCTCGGCCGAGAGCTCGGTCCGGATGCGACGATCCTGGTCTCGCTGTCGGGTCGCGGCGACAAGGACGTCGCGACCGCCGGCCGCTACTTCGACGTGCTCGACGAGGGGAGCGTGCAGTCGTGACCGCCCTGTCGCCCGTCCACGAGGCCATCGCCGCCGCCAAGCGCGACCGCGACGGCGCCCTCATCAGCTACCTCCCCGTGGGCTTCCCCGACCTCGACGCGAGCGTCGACGCGGCCGTGGCTCTGGTCGAGAACGGCGTCGACGTGCTCGAGCTGGGCCTGCCGTACTCCGACCCGGTGATGGACGGCCCGGTCATCCAGGCGGCGACGCAGGTCGCGCTGGAGGGCGGCTTCCGCATCCGCGACGCCTTCACCGCGGTCGAGCGCATCCGGTCCAGGGTCGACGCACCGGTCCTGCTCATGACGTACTGGAACCCCGTGGTGCAGTACGGCGTCGACCGCTTCGCCGACGATCTCGCCTCCGCGGGGGGCGCAGGTCTCATCACGCCCGACCTCACGGTCGACTCGGGCGCCGACTGGCTCGCCGCCAGCGACCGCACCGGGCTCGACCGGGTGTTCCTCGCCGCGCCGACGTCCACCGACGAGCGCCTCCGCCTGGCCGTGGAGAACAGCCGCGGGTTCGTCTACACGGTGTCGACGATGGGCATCACCGGTGCCCGAGAGGACCTCGACGCTGCGGCGCGCACGCTCATCGCGCGGCTGCGCGAGCAGGGCGCCGACTCGGCGTGCGTGGGCATCGGGGTCTCGACGGCGGAGCAGATCGCCGAGATCCTCACGTACGCCGACGGCGCGATCGTGGGCTCGGTGTTCGTGAAGGCCCTGGCCGACGGGGGAGTCCCCGCCGTCGCCGAGTTGGGCGCCCGGCTCGCCGCCGGCACGGGGCGCTAGAGCGTCCCTCCCCTCCGGCGGCCGTCGGCCCCGCGTCGTCGAGCGGCTCGGTAGGCGTCATCGAGCGCTCGGGGTCTGTCGCTAGAATCGTCGAGGTCGCGCGCACCGCGTGTCGGCCTGCCCGCGGAACGAAAGGTCACGCACCAGGTGCTCACACCGCTCAGCATCCCGAGCCCGCCCGTCGAGTGGCAGGGACTCAACATCACGGCGTGGCTGTCGTCGACGTTCGGCTGGAACCTTCCGTTCACGATCGACATCCGCACGTACGCTCTGTGCATCCTCGTCGGCATCGTCCTCGCGATCATCATCGCGTCGCGCCGCCTGACGCGTCGCGGGGCCGAGCCGGGCGTGATCCTCGACATCGTGCTGTGGTGCGTGCCGCTCGGCATCATCGGCGCGCGCGTCTGGCACGTGCTGACCCATCCGGGCGACTACTTCTACGAGGGCGCCGATCCGTGGGAGGTCGTCCGCATCTGGAACGGCGGCATCGCGATCTTCGGCTCGCTCGTCGGCGGCGCCGTGGGCGCCTGGATCGGCTGCCGTCTCTCCGGCATCCGCTTCTGGACCTTCGCCGATGCGATCGCCCCCGCGATGCTCGTCGCCCAGGCCGCGGGCCGCTTCGGCAACTACTTCAACCACGAGCTCTTCGGCCAGCCCACGACGCTGCCCTGGGGCCTGGAGATCGAGTTCAGCAACCCGGCGTTCCCCGCCGGCCTGCCCGAGGGCACGCTGTTCCACCCCACGTTCCTGTACGAGATCATCTGGAACCTGCTCGGCGTCGCCGTGCTGCTCCTCCTCGAGCGCAAGCTCACCCTCCAGTGGGGCAAGCTCTGGGGCGTCTACCTCATCTGGTACGGCCTCGGCCGCTCGTACTTCGAGACCATCCGCGTCGACCCGAGCGAGATCATCTTCGGCGTCCGCTCCAACGTCTGGGGCGCCTGGCTCGCCATCCTGGTCGGCATCGTGATCATCGTCGTGCAGACGCGTCGCCACAAGGGACTGGAGCCCAGCCCCTACCGTCCCGGCGCCGAGTGGGTACCGCCCTCGGCTGAGGTAGACTCGTCGAACACGTACACGGATGAAGAGCTCGAGGGCGAGGAGGCTCCCGCAGCCACCGAGAACGAGACGATCGAACCGAGCGCCACAAGTGAAGTCGGAGCGAAGTCCTGAGCCAGCCGCCCTCGGCAGGCCCGCAGACCGACCAGGTCCGACGAACGAGCACCCTGAGCACACTCGCCCAGGCCGCACCAGCACCACTTCCATGGGCCACCGGCGTCCCAGTTCCTTAGTCACACGTAGAGGACGGTTCTCTATGGCCGAACATCTCCAGCGCCCGCCCTTCAGCGCTCTGCCGTCTGCCCAGGGGCTCTACGACCCGCGTTCCGAGAAGGACGCCTGCGGTCTGGCCATGGTCGCGACGCTCCGCGGCACGCCGGGTCACGACATCATCGACACGGCGCTCGACGCCCTCCGCAACCTCGAGCACCGCGGCGCGGTGGGGTCGGATGCGGGCACCGGCGACGGTGCGGGCATCCTCACGCAGATCCCCGACGTGTTCCTGCGCGCCGTGGCGGGCTTCGAGCTGCCGGCCGTCGGCCGCTACGCCGTCGGCAACGCGTTCCTGCCCGTCGACGACGAGGCACGGGAGGCGGTCCTCAGCCGCTTCGCCGAGATCGCCGACGAGGAGGACCTCGAGATCCTCGGCTGGCGCGACGTCCCCGTCCGCCCCGACGAGCTCGGCCGCCTCGCGCGGCAGGCCATGCCGGTGATCCGCCAGCTGTTCGTGCAGTCGCGCCGCACCACCGCATCCGGCGCCACGCTCTCCGACATCGCGCTCGATCGGCAGACGTACCGGCTGCGCAAGCGCGCCGAGCACGAGCTCGAGCTGTACTTCATGTCGCTGTCGTGCCGCACGCTCACCTACAAGGGCATGGTCACGACGCTCCAGCTGGAGCCGTTCTACCCCGACCTCTCCGACGAGCGGTTCGCGTCGAAGCTCGCCCTCGTGCACTCGCGCTACTCGACCAACACCTTCCCGTCGTGGCCGCTCGCGCAGCCGCTGCGCATGATGGCGCACAACGGCGAGATCAACACGGTGCAGGGCAACCGCAACTGGATGCGTGCCCGTCAGTCGCAGCTGAAGTCGGAGGTCCTCGGCGACCTCGACCCGCTGTTCCCGATCGTCACGCCCGGCCTGTCCGACTCGGGCTCGTTCGACGAGACGCTCGAGCTCCTCACGCTCGCCGGCCGGTCGCTGCCGCACGCGGTGATGATGATGGTGCCCGAGGCGTGGGAGAACCAGACCGACTTCGACTCGGCTCGCCGCGACTTCTACGAGTACCACTCGATGCTCATGGAGCCGTGGGACGGCCCCGCCGCGCTCATCTTCACCGACGGCACCCTCGCGGGAGCGACGCTCGACCGCAACGGGCTCCGCCCCGGGCGCTACCTCATCACCGACGACGGACTCGTCGTGCTGGCGAGCGAGATCGGCGTCATGCCCGACGTCGACCCCTCGACCGTCGTGCGCAAGGGCCGGGTCCGCCCCGGGAAGATGTTCCTCGTCGACACGGCCGCGGGCCGCCTCATCGAGGACGACGAGATCAAGGCCGAGCTCGCTGCCGCCGAGCCCTACGGCGAGTGGCTCGCCGAGGGGCGCATCAACCTGCGCGACCTGCCCGAGCGCGAGCACATCGTGCACACCCCCGCCTCGGTGACCCGTCGCCAGCGCACGTTCGGATACACCGAGGAGGAGGTGCGGATCCTGCTCACGCCGATGGCGAGGAACGCCGCCGAGCCCCTCGGCGCGATGGGGTCCGACACGCCGATCGCCGTGCTGTCGGAGCGCCCGCGTCTGCTCTTCGACTACTTCGCGCAGCAGTTCGCCCAGGTCACCAACCCGCCGCTCGACTCGATCCGCGAGGAGGTCGTCACGAGCCTGCGTCTGGGCCTCGGCCCCGAGCGCAACCTGCTCGACGCCACCCCCGAGCACACCCGTCAGGTCGTGCTCGACTTCCCGGTGATCGACAACGACGAGCTGGCGAAGATCCAGCACATCGACCCGTCGCCCGGTTCGCGCCTCACCACGACGATCCGCGGCCTCTACCGGGTCGACGAGGGGCCGAAGGCGATGCAGAACCGCATCGCCGCGATGTGCGCCGAGGCCGATCGCGCCATCGACGAGGGCGCGCAGTTCATCGTGCTCTCCGACCGCGACTCCAACAAGGACCTCGCCCCGGTGCCGTCGCTGCTCATGCTCGCCGCGGTGCACCACCACCTCATCCGCCGTCAGACGCGGATGAAGGTGGGCATCATCGTGGAGGCGGGCGACGTCCGCGAGGTCCACCACGTCGCGCTCCTCATCGGCTACGGGGCCTCGGCGGTCAACCCGTACCTGGCCATGGAGACGGTCGAGAACCAGGTCCGCTCCGGCGTCATCACTGGAGTCACGCCGGAGAAGGCGGTCAAGAACCTGATCAAGGCGCTCGGCAAGGGCGTGCTCAAGATCATGTCGAAGATGGGCATCTCCACGGTCTCGTCCTACGCGGGCGCTCAGACCTTCGAGGCCGTGGGCCTCAGCCCCGAGTTCGTCGACGAGTACTTCACCGGCACGTCCTCGAAGCTCGGCGGTGTGGGCATCGACGTCATCGCCGCCGAGAGCGCCGCTCGCCACCGTGCGGCGTACCCGGAGGACGGCGCGACGGTCGCCCACGAGCCGCTCGCCGTGGGCGGCGAGTACCAGTGGCGCCGCGAGGGCCCGCCGCACCTGTTCAACCCCGACACGGTGTTCCGGCTGCAGCACGCCACCCGCAACCGCCGGTACGACATCTTCCGCGAGTACACGAAGCTCGTCGACGACCAGGCCGAGAACCTCATGACGCTGCGCGGGCTGTTCAAGCTGCGCACCGGGGCCCGCCCCGCCGTGCCGATCGACGAGGTCGAGCCGGTCGAGTCGATCGTGAAGCGGTTCTCGACCGGCGCGATGAGCTACGGCTCCATCTCGAAGGAGGCGCACGAGACGCTCGCCATCGCGATGAACCGCCTCGGCGCGAAGTCGAACACGGGTGAGGGCGGCGAGGACGTCGACCGCCTCCTCGACCCCACCCGCCGCAGCGCGATCAAGCAGGTCGCCTCGGGCCGCTTCGGGGTGACGAGCATGTACCTCACCCACGCCGACGACATCCAGATCAAGATGGCGCAGGGTGCGAAGCCCGGCGAGGGCGGCCAGCTGCCGCCCACGAAGGTGTACCCCTGGGTGGCGCGCACGCGTCACGCCACCGCCGGCGTGGGCCTCATCTCCCCGCCGCCGCACCACGACATCTACTCCATCGAGGACCTCAAGCAGCTGATCTTCGACGTCAAGCGCGCCAACCCTGCCGCGCGCGTCCACGTGAAGCTGGTGAGCCAGAACGGCATCGGCGCGGTGGCCGCGGGCGTGACGAAGGCGCTCGCCGACGTCGTCCTCGTCTCGGGCCACGACGGCGGGACGGGCGCGAGCCCGCTCAACTCGCTCAAGCACGCCGGCACCCCCTGGGAGATCGGCCTCGCCGAGACGCAGCAGACGCTCATGCTCAACGGCATGCGTGACCGTGTCGTCGTCCAGGTCGACGGTCAGATGAAGACCGGCCGCGACGTCGTCGTCGGCGCCCTTCTGGGTGCCGAGGAGTTCGGCTTCGCGACCGCGCCTCTCGTGGTGGAGGGCTGCATCCTGATGCGCGTCTGCCACCTTGACACCTGCCCCGTCGGTGTCGCGACGCAGAACCCGGAGCTCCGCGCGAGGTTCTCCGGCAAGCCGGAGTTCGTGGTCAACTTCTTCGAGTTCATCGCGCAGGAGGTGCGGGAGTACCTCGCCGAGCTCGGGTTCCGCTCGCTCGACGAGGCGGTCGGCCACCACGAGATGCTCGACGTCGACGCGGCGGTGGAGCACTGGAAGGCCGACGGGCTCGACCTGTCGCCCATCCTCGCCGGTCCCGCGTTCGGCGACGACGAGCCGCGGCGCAACGCCCGCAGCCAGGACCACGAGCTCGAGCACCACTTCGACGTCCGCCTCATCCACGAGGCGGTCCGCGCGCTGGACCACGGTGAGCCGGTCTCGATCGAGCTCCCCATCCGCAACACGGAGCGCGCCGTCGGCACGATGCTCGGCCACGAGGTGACGAAGCGCCACGGAGAGCAGGGGCTGCCCGACGGCACCATCACGGTGACGCTGAAGGGCTCCGCCGGACAGTCGTTCGGTGCCTTCGTCCCGCACGGCATCACGCTGCGCCTCGAGGGCGACTCGAACGACTACGTCGGCAAGGGCCTCTCGGGCGGTCAGATCGTCCTGCGTCCCGACCGCCGATCGGTGTTCCCGGCCGAACGCAACGTCATCGCCGGCAACGTCATCGGCTACGGCGCCACCCAGGGCAGCATGTTCCTCCGCGGCATCGTGGGGGAGCGCTTCCTGGTCCGCAACTCCGGTGCCACCGCGGTCGTCGAGGGCGTGGGCGACCACGCGCTCGAGTACATGACCGGCGGCCTCGCGGTCATCCTCGGTCAGACCGGACGCAACCTGGGCGCCGGCATGTCCGGTGGCACCGCGTACGTCTACGACCTCCGCGAGGAGCGCGTGAACGCCGACTCGCTGGCGTCGGGGGAGCTGCAGCTGCTCCCGCTCGGCGGCGCCGACATCGAGATCGTGCGCGACCTGCTCGAGCGTCACGTCGCCGAGACCGAGTCCGCTCTCGCGGCCCGGATGCTCGCCGACTTCGACGCCACGGTGCAGAGGTTCATCAAGGTTCTGCCGCGCGACTACGCCGCGGTGCTCGCCACACGCCAGACGGCCGTCGAAGAGGGGCTCGACCCCGACGGCGAGATCGTGTGGGGACGGATTCTGGAGGTGACAGGTGGCTGACCCGAAGGGCTTCCTGAAGGTACCCGAGCGCGAGCTCCCGGCCCGACGCCCGGTCTCGGTGCGTCTGATGGACTGGCGCGAGGTCTACGAGGACCAGGACCGCACGCAGCTGCGTCGGCAGGCCGGACGCTGCATGGACTGCGGCATCCCGTTCTGCCACCACGGCTGCCCGCTGGGCAACCTCATCCCCGAGTGGAACGACCTCACCTGGCGCGACGAGGGCCGTCAGGCCATCGAGCGTCTGCACGCCACGAACAACTTCCCGGAGTTCACCGGTCGGCTGTGCCCTGCGCCCTGTGAGAGCGCGTGCGTGCTGGGCATCAACCAGCCCGCCGTGACGATCAAGCAGGTCGAGGTCTCGATCATCGACCAGGCGTTCCAGAACGGCTGGGTCCAGCCGCACCCGCCGCAGCGTCTCACCGGCAAGACGGTCGCGGTCGTCGGATCCGGCCCTGCGGGCCTCGCCGCCGCCCAGCAGCTCACCCGCGCGGGCCACACGGTCGCCGTCTACGAGCGCGACGACCGCATCGGCGGCCTGCTGCGCTACGGCATCCCCGACTTCAAGATGGAGAAGAAGCACCTCGAGGGGCGTCTGAACCAGATGATGGCCGAGGGCACGCGCTTCCGCGCCGGCATCGAGATCGGCAAGGACATCTCGTGGGACGACCTGCGCGCCCGCTACGACGCGGTCATCGTCTGCACCGGCGCGACCGTGCCGCGCGATCTCCCGATCCCGGGCCGCGACCTCGACGGCGTCCACTTCGCGATGGAGTACCTCGTCCAGCAGAACAAGGCCGGTGCGGGCGACGACCTCCTCGGGCAGATCACGGCAGAGGGGAAGCACGTCGTCGTCCTCGGTGGCGGCGACACCGGCGCCGACTGCATCGGCACGGCGCACCGCCAGGGCGCCCTCTCGGTCACGAACCTCGCCATCGGCAAGCAGCCGCCGAGCGAGCGTCCCGAGACGCAGCCGTGGCCGACGACCCCGAACCTGTTCGAGGTCGCCAGCGCGCACGAGGAGGGCGGCGAGCGCGTCTTCCTCGCCTCGACCGTCGAGTTCCTCTCGAACGACGCCGGCGAGGTGCGTGCCGTGCGCGTGGCCGAGACCGAGTACGTCGACGGACGCCGCGTCCCGAAGGCCGGCACCGAGTACGAGATCCAGGCCGACCTCGTCCTCCTCGCGCTCGGGTTCACCGGCGCAGAGGAGGAGAGCCTCGTCGACCAGATCGGCACGCGCTTCGAGCGCGGCACCGTGACGCGCGACGGCGACTACCAGTCGAGCGTCCCCGGCGTCTTCGTCGCAGGCGACGCCGGACGCGGTCAGTCGCTCATCGTGTGGGCCATCGCCGAGGGTCGCGCCGCGGCCTCGGCGGTCGACCGCTACCTCGAGGGAGAGACCGAGCTCCCGTTTCCCGTCAAGCCCACCGATCGCGCCATCGCGGTCTAGACCATCCCGGCCGCAGGCTCGACACCACCACAACCACCACCACACCAATTGCGCCGCAAGGCGCAGAAAGCGGAGCAACACCGATATGAGACGCGCGAAGATCGTCGCCACCCTCGGTCCCGCCACCTTCACTTACGACACCATCCGATCGATCATCGACTCGGGCGTCGATGTCGCCCGCATGAACCTCAGCCACGGCAGCTACGACGTGCACGAGGCGGTCTACGCCAACGTGCGTCAGGCGGCCGACGACTCCGGTCGTGCCGTCGCCGTGCTGGTCGACCTCCAGGGGCCGAAGATCCGGCTGGGCAAGTTCGAGAACGGACCGTACGAGCTCGCCGAGGGCGACCTGTTCACCATCACCACCGAGGACATCATCGGCAACAAGGAGATCTCCTCCACGACGTTCAAGGGCCTGCCCGACGACGTCAAGCCCGGCGACCCCCTCCTCATCGACGACGGCAAGGTGGCTCTGCGAGTCATCGACACCGACGGCGTGCGCGTGCGCACCCGTGTCGAGGTGCCGGGCGCGGTGTCCAACAACAAGGGCATCAACCTCCCGGGCGTCGCGGTCAACGTGCCCGCGATGAGCGAGAAGGACATCGCCGACCTGCGCTGGGGCCTCGGGCTCGGCGCCGACTACATCGCCCTCTCCTTCGTGCGCAACGCCGCCGACATCGAGGACGTCCACAAGATCATGGACGAGGAGGGACGTCGCGTCCCCGTCATCGCCAAGATCGAGAAGCCGCAGGCGGTCGACAACCTCGAGGAGATCATCGACGCCTTCGACGGCATCATGGTCGCTCGCGGCGACCTCGGCGTCGAGCTGCCCCTCGAGGCGGTCCCGATCGTGCAGAAGCGTGCGGTCGAGCTCTGTCGTCGGATGGCGAAGCCCGTCATCGTCGCCACGCAGGTGCTCGAGTCGATGATCTCGAGCCCGCGCCCGACGCGAGCGGAGGCCTCCGACTGCGCCAACGCCGTCCTCGACGGCACCGACGCGGTCATGCTCTCCGGCGAGACCAGCGTGGGTGAGTTCCCCGTGATCACCGTCCAGACGATGGCGCGCATCATCGAGTCGACCGAGGACCACGGCCTCGAGCGCATCCAGCCGCTCGGCACCAAGCCCCGCACGCAGGGCGGGGCGATCACCCTGGCCGCGGCGGAGGTGGCCGACTTCGTCGGCGCGAAGTACCTCTGCGTCTTCACCGAGTCGGGCGACTCCGTGCGCCGCATGACCCGGCTGCGCTCGAGCATCCCGGTGCTCGGCTTCACCCCGTCGCCCGCCATCCGCAACCGCATGGCGCTCACCTGGGGCGTGCAGTCCTACCTCGTGCCCCGCGCGACCCACACCGACGAGATGATGGTGCAGGTCGACGACATCCTCCTGGGGCTCGGCAAGGCGCAGATCGGCGACAAGGTCATCGTGATCTCCGGCTCCCCTCCCGGAGTGGCCGGCTCCACCAACGACATGCGTGTGCACGTCGTCGGGTCGGCGCACAACCCGCTGGAGCCCGCCCATATGGACTGACCCCGAACGGGGCTGACCAACCTCAGGATTAGGCCAGGATTCGATCAGGAGTTGATCGGGTCCTGGCCTTTCCCGTGGTGGCGCGCCGGCCGACTGCTACTTTCGGGGTTCCGACAGCACCCACTCGAGCGCATCAGGCGCCAGAGGGCGGCGTGCTCCGATCCGACCTCGATCAGAAGGTGAACAGTCATGCCCTCCAAGCGCCTCGCCGTGCGAGCACTGGCCATCGCCGCGTCGGTCGCGACCGTGGTCGCGCTCTCCGGGTGCTCGACGATCATGCCGCTGTTCGGTCTGCAGGCGGCGCCGACCGATCCGAACTCCACCGCGAACGCCGCGCAGTCGCAGGCGGATGCCGCGACGGACGCGTCGCTCCAGTTCGCCTCGGTCTTCACCGACATGGGCTCGGTGCACCCGACGACCGACATCACCGATCAGCTCGAGCTGAAGCTCGACGTGTGGACCGAGCAGAAGACCCACGACTGGTTCTACGACGCCGACAAGCGCTTCTCGTTCGTCATCGGCGTGTACGACAACCGCGTCCCGGCCGAGGCGCCCTTCGACCAGAAGCGTCGCGTGTACATGTCGAACATCACGGTGACCGCCAAGACGACCACCACCAGCGGCACGGTGGAGACGCCCTACGTGCTCAACACCGACCCGCTGAAGGTGACCCTCGACCCCGAGGCCCTGCGATCCGATCAGGGCCTCGGCCTCCTCATCACCTCGCCCAAGGGCGGGTTCCAGCTCGAGTCGCAGCAGATCGGCGTGCTCGCCCCCGACACGCAGGGCCTGATGCTCGACTTCGCCCTGCAGGTCTCCTTCGAGACGGCGCCGGGGTCGAACGCCTACACGACCCAGATCGTGCACCAGTACGTCCCGGTCGCGATCTTCTCCCACACCACGTCGACGTCGACCCCCACCCCGACGCCGACGCCCATCCCGATCGGCTAGCGCGCTTCCCCTCGCGCTCTCGGGACCCCGGGGTCGTACCGTTCACAGCACGGTGCGGCCCCGCTTTCCGTTCACGGGGTCTGCGTTCTCACGGTACCGATGGTGGGACTCGAACCCACACGCCCTCACGGACAGCGCATTTTGAGTGCGCCGCGTCTGCCATTCCGCCACATCGGCTTGCGTCGACCGGAGTCAGAATATCGTAGGGTTGAACTGTGAGTGACCAAGCATCCACGTCGTCAGCGCCTCGGCGCGTCGTCGTCGCCGAAGACGAGTCCCTGATCCGCCTCGACATCGTGGAGATCCTCCGCGACAACGGCTTCGAGGTCGTCGGTGAGGCCGGCGACGGCGAGACCGCCGTGGCACTCGCCACCGAGCTCCGGCCCGACCTCGTGGTGATGGACGTCAAGATGCCCCAGCTCGACGGCATCTCGGCGGCCGAGCGCCTCACGAAGGACCACATCGCACCCGTCGTCCTCCTCACGGCGTTCAGCCAGAAGGAGCTCGTCGAGCGCGCGACCGAGGCCGGCGCCCTCGCCTACGTCGTCAAGCCGTTCACCCCGAACGACCTGCTGCCCGCGATCGAGATCGCCCTGGCCCGCTACGCGCAGATCATCGCGCTCGAGGCCGAGGTCAGCGACCTCGTCGAGCGCTTCGAGACCCGCAAGCTCGTCGACCGTGCGAAGGGCCTGCTCAACGAGAAGATGGGGCTGTCCGAGCCCGAGGCCTTCCGCTGGATCCAGAAGGCGTCGATGGACCGGCGCCTCACCATGCACGACGTCGCCCAGGCGATCATCGAGCAGCTGGCCCCCAAGAAGTAGCTGCTCTCTCCCGTTTCGCCACACTGAGGTGGTTTCGCCACACCGATCGGCATGGCGGAACCACCTGAGTGTGGCGAAACGCGTTTCTGGGGTCAGCGCTCGTCGCGGATGAAGTTCGTGATGCGGACCGTCGAGAGCAGACGCCCCGCCTCGTCCGTGATCTCGATCTGGTGCGTGGTGAGCGTCCGCCCGAGCTTGAGCGCACGGCACGTGCCGGTCACGACGCCCTCACGCGCTGAGCCGCTGTGCGACGCGTTCACCTCGATGCCCATCGCGACGCGCCCGGGACCGGCGTAGAGGTTCGCGGCGATCGAGCCCATCGACTCCGCGAGGACGACGTACGCTCCGCCGTGCACGATCCCGTACGGCTGCCGGTTGCCCTCGGCGGGCATGGTCGCGACCGAGTGCTCCGGAGTCAGCTCGAGGAACTCGATGCCCATCTTCTCGGCGAGCTCGCCGACCCCTCGGTGACCGAGCACGGACATCACGTCGATCGGCTCGGAGGCGGCGGATTCGGGGGTCGACATCGTCGTTCAACTCGCTTTCGCGGCCTCACCGAACGGCCCGCACGGGCGCCCGCGGGCCTGTCGGAGGTGCTGTGTAGGCTTTCCGTGTGCCGGACAAGAAGCAGCCTACCCTCCTCCTGATCGACGGTCATTCGCTGGCGTTCCGCGCCTTCTACGCACTCCCCGTCGACAGCTTCCAGACCAGGGACGGGCAGCACACGAACGCCGTGCACGGCTTCCTGTCGATGCTGCTCATGCTGTTGCGCAACGAGCAGCCGACCCACGTCGCGGTCGCGTTCGACGTCTCCCGCGTCTCGTTCCGCACCCGCGAGTACGCCGAGTACAAGGCCACCCGCGGCGAGACGCCGAGCGAATTCGGCGGGCAGATCCCGATCCTGAAGGAGGCGCTCCACACCCTCGGCATCACGACGATCGAGAAGGAGGACTTCGAGGCCGACGACATCCTCGCCACCCTCGCCACGCAGGGCGCCGGCTCCGGCTTCAAGGTGCTCGTCGTCTCCGGTGACCGCGACACGATCCAGCTCGTCACCCCGCAGGTGACCCTCCTCTATCCCTCGCGTCAGGGTGTCAGCGACCTGACCACCTACGACGAGGCGAAGGTCTTCGACAAGTACGGCATCCGTCCCGAGCAGTACCCCGAGATCGCGGCGCTCGTCGGCGAGACCAGCGACAACCTGCCGGGCATCCCCAAGGTGGGCGAGAAGACCGCCCTCAAGTGGCTGCAGCAGTACGGCAGCCTCGACGGCATCCTCGAGCACCGCGACGAGATCAAGGGCGTCGTGGGGCAGAACCTGCGCGACCACGCCGAGAACGCGATCCGCAACCGGCGGCTGAATGCCCTCATCCGCGACGTCGAGCTCCCCGTCGTGCCGGAGGACCTGCCGCGCAGGCCCGTCGACGAGGAGGCCATGCGCGAGCTGTTCGGCCGGCTCGAGTTCCGCACCCTGCTCGACCGTGTGCTGAAGCAGGAGGGGCTCGACGGATCCGAGGTCGGCCGTGCCGCCGAGGCCCGAGCGGCGGCCGAGGCCCCGAAGGCGCCCACCGCCCTCACCCTGCTCGACGACGAGCTCGAGGCCTGGCTCGCCCGCACCACGGCCGCGAACCCCGACGGCCTCGCCCTCCAGCTCGAGACCATCGACGGCCTCCCCATCACGATCGCCGTAGCTACGGAGGACGAGAGTCTCACCCTGCCCTGGAGCGCCGGGCGGCCCGGGTACGCGCCGCTCGAGCGCTGGCTGGCATCGGATGCGCCCAAGCTGATGCACGGCGCCAAGCCGCAGCTCAAGGCCCTGAGCCGCGCTGGTCTCGCCTTCGCGGGTCTGGCCTTCGACTGCGAGATCGCGGCGTGGCTCGTGCGCCCCGACTCCTCCGGCGACCGCTCCCTGGCGAAGCTCGTCGACCGCCAGCTCGGAGAGCAGCTGCCGGCAGGCGACCCGAACCAGCTCGTCCCGGTCAGCGACACCGAGCTGGGCGTGTCGGGCGAGGCCTGGTTCGTGGGGCGGCTCGCGCGCCACATGCGCGACTCGCTCGACGAGCGCACCCTGCGCGTGCTCACCGAGATCGAGCTGCCCGTGCTCTCGGTGCTCGCCTCGATGGAGCTCACCGGCGTGACCGTGAGCCACACCGAGCTCACCGAGCTGTCCACCGAGCTCACCGTGCGCGCGAACGACATCGCCACCGAGGCGTTCGGGATCATCGGGCGCGAGATCAACCTCGGATCGCCGAAGCAGATCCAGGAGGTGCTCTTCGACCAGCTCGAGATGCCGAAGACCCGCTCCACCAAGACCGGGTACTCCACCGACGCCGGGGCCCTGGCCGACCTCCAGGACAGCCATCCGCATCCGTTCCTCGGTCTCCTGCTCGCCCACCGCGACGCCACCAAGCTGAAGCAGATCATCGAGTCGGTCGACAAGGCGATCGCCGGCGACCACCGCGTGCACACCACCTACGTGCAGACCGGATCGAGCACGGGTCGCATCTCGTCGACCGACCCGAACCTGCAGAACATCCCCATCCGCGCCGAGGAGGGCCGCCGCATCCGCAAGGCGTTCACCGTCGGCACCGGATACGAGTCGCTCCTCACCGCCGACTACTCGCAGATCGAGATGCGCATCATGGCGCACCTCTCGGGCGACCAGGGGCTGATCGACGCGTTCCACTCCGGGGAGGACCTCCACCGCTTCGTCGGCTCGCGCGTCTTCTCGGTCGACCCGGCGGATGTGACGCCCGCGATGCGCACCAAGGTCAAGGCCATGTCGTACGGGCTCGCCTACGGGCTCAGCGCGTTCGGGCTGTCGAAGCAGCTGCGCATCGAGACCGCCGAGGCGAAGCAGCTCATGGGCGACTACTTCGAGCGCTTCGGCGGTGTGCGCGACTACCTCCGCAACGTGGTCGTGCAGGCCAAGATCGACGGTTACACCGAGACGATCTTCGGCCGCCGCCGCCCGTTCGCGAACCTCAACAGCAACAACCGCGTGCTCCGCGACAACGACGAGCGCGCCGCGCTGAACGCGCCCATCCAGGGCAGCGCCGCCGACATCATCAAGATCGCCATGGTCGACATCGCCGGCGACCTGGCCGCCCAGGGCCTGGCGTCGAAGATGCTCCTGCAGGTGCACGACGAGCTCGTGTTCGATGTGGCTGCGGGGGAGTGGGATGCCCTCTCCGAGATCGTGACGACCCGGATGGCGGGTGCCGCCACCCTCTCCGTCCCCCTCGAGGTGCAGGTCGGCCGCGGCCCCGACTGGGACTCCGCCGCGCACTGAGTTCGTCTTGGGCGCCGCCGCCCCTGCGGCGCCCGCGCGATCTGCCGCCCGGCTCGAGTTGCGCCGCCCTCGGGCGCGGGAAGCGCCGTCACGCCGCCACTTCCCGCGCTGCGCGAGGCGCTGCCCGGTGCCGGTTGGGCGCCGCCGCCCCTGCGGCGCCGGTGCGATCTGCCGCCCGGCTCGAGTTGCGCCGCCCCCGGGCGGGAAGTGCCGTCACGCCGCCCCTTCCCGCGCTGCGTGAG
Source organism: Cnuibacter physcomitrellae (assembly GCF_014640535.1). NCBI lineage: Bacteria > Bacillati > Actinomycetota > Actinomycetes > Micrococcales > Microbacteriaceae > Cnuibacter > Cnuibacter physcomitrellae. The sequence goes on along the minus strand of NZ_BMHD01000001.1, from coordinate 468,885 downwards.
GCGCCGCGGTGTCCTCGGGCGACGCTCGTCACGGAATACGGGCAAGCGCCTCGCTATACGGGGGAGGTTGGGCGTATCTCGTGATGACGGACGGCGTCCGGGCGTCTGCGTCGTCGCTTCGACACCGAAACAGGGCGAGCCCGGCGAATACGGGCGGACGTGGACTGAAACGGTGTCGAAGTGGAGCCGCCGCCACCGCGCGGGGCGGGATCAGCGGAAGTCGCGGGAGCGGTGGGGAGCGGTGACGGGGAGGGGGGAGAAGGCGTCGGCGACGAGGTTGACGACGCCCTCGGGGGAGCGCTCGAGGATGCCGCGCACCACCATCGCAGGCGCCTCCCGAGCGAGGCGGCGGTAGCGCTTCCACACCCCGACGCTGCACACCACGTTGAGGAGCCCCGTCTCGTCCTCCAGGTTGAGGAACGTGATGCCGCTGGCCGTCGCGGGACGCTGCCGGTGTGTCACCACCCCGCCCACCTCGATGCGGCGGCCGCTCTCGATCGCCTCCAGATCGCCGATCAGCACGGCGCCCCGGGCCGCCAGCGCCTCCCTCGAATGGCGGATGGGGTGATCACCCGGGGAGATGCCCGTCGCCCACAGGTCGTAGATCACCTGCTCCTCGTCGGTGAGGAACGGCAGCAGCGGCGGCTGCACGCTCACCACGGTGCCGGGAAGGAACTCCGGCCGGTTCTGCGCCGCGTTGCCCGCCTCCCACACGGCCTGCCGCTTCGACAGGCCGAACGACTCGAACGCCCCCGCCGTGGCCAGCGCCTCGAGCTGCGGCGCGGTCAGGCCCACCCGATGGGCGAGGTCGGCCATGCTGCGGTACGGGCCGGAGGCGTCGCGCTCGGCGACGATCCGCTCGGCGAGCTTCACGCCGATCGAGGACACCTCCGCCAGCCCCAGTCGGACGGCGAAACGCCCGTCGCGGCGATGCGCGGCCGACTCATCGGGCGCCGAGCGGTCGAACTCCGACGAGGGGGACGGCGGGTTCGGGTCCAGGCACGAGTCCCTCCCCGTCTCGAGCGGGGCCGAACCCCGCGCACCGGATGCACCGACCGCGCCGTCTCCGTCCTCATCGAGCACCTCCAGCCCCGGCTGCACCCCCGACAGCTGGATGTCCGGCCGCAGGATGCGCACCCCGTGCCGCTGCGCATCCGCCGACAGCGTCTGCGGCGAGTAGAACCCCATCGGCTGCGCCCGCAGCAACCCGGCCAGGAACGCCGCCGGATAGTGCAGCTTGAACCACGAGCTCGCGTACACCAGCAGCGCGAAGCTGTTCGCGTGGCTCTCGGCGAAGCCGAAGTTCGCGAACGACTCGATGCGCAGGTAGATGCTCTCGGCGAGCTCCCCGGTGATGCCCTTCTCGGCCATGCCCTCGAACAGCGTCGCCTTGAGCGACTCGATCTTCTCGATGCCGCGCTTCGAGCCCATCGCACGCCGCAGCAGATCCGCCTGCTCCGGCGTGCATCCGCCCACCGCGATCGCCATCTGCATCAGCTGCTCCTGGAACAGCGGCACCCCGAGGGTGCGCCGCAGCACCGGCTCGAGATCGGGATGGATGTAGTCGATCGTCTCCTCGCCGAGCTTGCGCCGGATGAACGGATGCACGGCCCCGCCCTGGATCGGCCCGGGACGGATGAGCGCGATCTCGACCACGAGGTCGTAGAACTTGCGGGGCTGCAGGCGCGGCAGAGTGCCGATCTGCGCCCGGCTCTCCACCTGGAACACCCCGATCGAGTCGGCGCGGCAGAGCATGTCGTACACGCCCTGCTCCTCCTTGGGGATGGACGCGAGGTCCCAGGTGCGCCCTGTCGCCTCCTCCACCATCGTCATCGTGTGCTGGAGCGCCGACAGCATCCCGAGCCCGAGGAGGTCGAACTTGACCAGCCCCATCCAGGCGCAGTCGTCCTTGTCCCACTGCAGGACGGTGCGGTCCTCCATCCGCGCGTTCTCGATGGGGCACACCTCGCCGACGGGACGGTCGGTGAGCACCATCCCGCCCGAGTGGATGCCGAGGTGGCGCGGGAACGTCATCACCTCCTGGGCGAGGTCGACGACGTCGCGGGGGATGTCGTGGTCGTCGCTCTCCACCATCGGACCCCAGCGCTCGATCTGCTTCGTCCAGGCGTCCTGCTGGCCGGGGCTGTGCCCGAGAGCCTTCGCCATGTCGCGCACCGCCGCCTTCGGGCGGTACTGGATGACGTTCGCCACCTGCGCGGCGTTCCGCCGCCCGTACTTGGCGTAGACGTACTGGATGATCTCCTCCCGCCGATCGGAGTCGAAGTCGACGTCGATGTCGGGCTCCTCCTCGCGGAGGCTCGACAGGAAGCGCTCGAACGGCAGCTCGAACTTGATCGAGTCGACCGCCGTGATGCCGAGCACGTAGCACACGGCCGAGTTGGCGGCCGAGCCGCGGCCCTGGCAGAGGATCCCGAGCCGCCGCGCCTCGGCGACGATGTCGTTGACGATGAGGAAGTAGCCGGGGAAGTCCTTCATCTCGATGACCGCGAGCTCCTTGCGGATGCGTTCCCAGACGCTCTCGTCGGCGTCGGGGTAGCGCCAGACCACGCCCTCGTGCACGAGCTTCGTGAGCCACGACATCGGCGTGTGCCCCTCCGGCACCTCCTGACGCGGCAGCTTCGGCTTCGCCCTCCGCAGCTCGAACGCGAGGTCGGCGGCGACGTCGACGGTCGTCTCGACCGCACCCGGGTAGCGCGCGAACCGGCGTGTCATCTCGGCGCCGGAGCGCAGGTGCGCGGACGGGGCGGCCGGCAGCCAGCCGTCGAGCTCGTCGAGACTGCGCCGGGCGCGCACCGCGGCGAGGGCCTGCGCGATCCGCGCGCGGTCGGGGGTGGCGTAGTGCACGTTCCCGGTCGCGATGACGGGGAGCCGCATCCGCTGGGCGATCGCGGCGAGGTCGTCGTTGCGGATGCTGTCGAGCGGGTCGCCCGCATCCGTCAGCTCCACCAGGACGTGGTCGTGCCCGAAGAGGTCGACGAGTCGCGCCACCTCGCGCTCCGCACCCACGACCCCCTCCTCGACGTAGGCGAGGCGCACCGGGCTCTTGCGGCATCCGGTGAGCGCCATGACGTCGCCGCGGGTGTCGGCGGCGACCTGCTCGAGGGAGTAGACGGGCTTGCCCTTCTCGGCGCCCTGGGCGAGCTGGGCCGATGTGATCGCGCCGGCCAGCCGGTGATAGCCCTCCTGGCCACGGGCGAGCAGGAGCACGTGCGACCCGTGGGGATCGGCCACGCCGTTCTGCGGAGCACGCAGGTCGAGCGACAGCTCGGCGCCGAACACGGTGCGCAGGGCGTGCTTCTCGGCGGCCTCGGCGAAGCGCACCACCCCGTAGTAGCCGTCGTGATCGGTGAGGGCGAGCGCGTCGAGCCGCAGGCGGGCGGCCTCGGCGACGAGGTCCTCGGGCGAGGAGGCGCCGTCGAGGAAGCTGAACGTGGAGTGCGCGTGCAGCTCGGCGTAGGGGATGCTCGGCTCGTCGGGCGGGGGAGGCGCGTCGGGATCGGGGCGGTACGGCGCCCGCTTGCTCGTCGCCGTGACACCGTCGACAGCGGGGCGATCAGGCGGACGGGTACGGCCCGAGAGCGCGCTCTCGAGCTCGGACCACGGCATCGCCGGGTTGTTCCACCCCATCAGCCGACCCCCGCGCCGGATGCGGTGGGGTCGATCCGTCGTAGAACGGATGCGCGGCAGCGCGGGTCAGTCATAGCGCGCCTCCGCGCTCCAGCGGCCCTGCTCCACGCGCAGCAGCCACGCGTCGCCGTCGGCGTCGACCACCTGGAAGCGTGCGTAGCTGCGTCGGCCCTCGGCGTCCCACCAGCGCTCGCTCACCGGCCACGGCCCCGCCCAGGCCGCGACCGGCCGCAGCTCGGACCGCGCCGTGCCGGGGGAGAAGAGCGCCGGATGCGCGGTCGCCTCCCCGCGATCCGTCACGTCGACGGTGTCGCCCGCCGCATCCTCGACGAGCACCGGCATCAGCTGCGCGAACACGGTGGTGGGTACGGGCGGCGGGAGGCTCCCCGGCCACGGCGGCGTCCGCTCGGCACCCGCCGTCGCGCCCGTGGGCCGCGCGGGAAGGAGCTGCGGCGTCCGCTCACCCGCGCCGCTCGCCGCAGCACTCCGACCCACCTGCACGCCGCCCATCGCATCCGGACGGTCACCCCAGGGCGTCAGCCGCTGCCGCTCGGCGAGCCCCCTCCCGCCGCCGATCACCGCGGTGAGCACACCCTCGTGGCCGACCATGCTCTGCACACGCGACAGGGCGTGGTGGACGCGCTCGTCGGATCCGGTGCCCCACAGGCCCGTCTCGTGGTGGATGCTCGCGTCGACCGCCTCGGCCGCGATCCGCACCCGGGCCACGGGCGCCTCCAGGCCGTCGTCGATCGTGCCGCCGCCCTGCAGCTGCCAGCGCACCCGGTCGACCACGTCGCTCGCCGTGAACCAGCGCGGATGCAGCCAGACCCGCTCGCGCATCCGCCCCGTCTCGGCGGTGAGCTCGATGCGCACGGCCGTGCACACCAACCGCGCCTCGCGCAGGTCGTCGACGAAGCGGTCGCTCGCGGCGCGGATGCCGAACGTGATCTGGTCGACGCGGTCGAGCGGCGGCTCGAACTCGGAGACCACCTCGCGCAGCTCGGGCGGCACGCGCGGCACCACGGCCGTGCCCTCGCTGCCGCTGGCCCTCAGGTGCGCCCGGGCGCCGACCTCGCCGAAGCGGGCCCGGACGTCCTCCGCCGGGATCGCGGCGAAATCGCCCAGCGTGCGCACGCCGAGGCGCACGAGCAGGCCGACGAGCTCGTCGTCTCCGGTGAACTGCACGGGCAGTCCGGCGAGGAACGCACCCGCCTCACCCGCCGGCACCACCCGGATGCGGTCGTCCCCGGGGAGAGGCAGTCTCGCGGCGATGTCGGCGGCGAAGAGCCCGTCGGACACCCCGACCCGCGCATCCGGAGCCCCCAGCATCGCGAGCCGCTCGAGGAAGGCGGCCGCGGCTCGCCGCTCGGAGCCGTAGTAGCGCGCCGGCCCGCGCGAGCGCAGCGCGCACACCCCCGAACGCACCACCTGCACCCCGGGGCTCAGGTCCTCGAGCGCCGCGATCAGCGGCTCGAACGCCCGATCGACCCGAACCTGATCCAGCTCCAGCACCACCAGCTGCGGGCAGCGCGCCTGCGCCTCGCGTACGCGCAGTCCCCGCCGCACGCCCTCGGCGCGGGCGGTGGCGGAGCAGGCGTGCACCAGATCCTTCTCGATGACGGCGATCGGATGCGCGGGGTCGACACCCGCGACGGCCGCCATCGCCGTGACGGGCCAGTCCGGGCACCACACCACCATCGTCCGCATCGGCACCGCCACACCCGGGGCCGCGGCGGAGGCGCGTCGTCCGCCGCTCATCCCACGGCCTCCAGCTGCGGCGCCGACCGCACGATCGCCCGCTCCCGCTCGCCCTCGGGCTCCGGTTCGACGGGCTCCGGTGCAGCATTCATCGGCGGGACGAGTCGCACCGCAGGAGTCCCCGGCCCCGCTGGCCCCACCGCCACCGACACCGGCCGCACCGCGGGAGCACCCGCACCCGCACCGCCGACGCGCGGCACCTCCTCCACCGGGCGGAAGAGCTCGTCGCGGTCGGGCAGCCACAGCTCGGCACGCCGGGTGCGGAACTCGCCCCGCGTCGTCACCGCGACCCGCGCCCGCCGCCCGGTGAGGTAGCCGTGGCCCTGACCGATCCCCTCCCAGACGCTGCCCTCGATGCGCAGCGTCGCCTCGCTCTGCGGCCAGTCGCCCAGCACGATGAGCGTCGCGTCGCGCTGCCGGATGCGCGCCTGCAGCCGGGCCACCGCCGAGTCGGGCACCCGGCGGGGGAGCGCGGTGACCACCACGCCCACCGCATCCGCCAGCGCCGCCGTGGCGGTGAGCCACTCGTCGCCCGGATGCGGGACCAGCACGAGTCGCTCCAGGTCGATCCCGAACCGAGCCGCCGCCTCCAGCCCGAAGTCGGGCAGCCCGACGACCCCGCACCACACGCCGTCGGCCGACGGCCCCGCCATCAGCGCCATCACGAGCGCCGACGACCGCTCGACCGAGTACGCCGCGCCCGCCCGGATCGCTCCCGTGGGGAGCAGCCCCTCCAGCGCAGGGTGCGTGCGCACGGCCCGGGTGTCGAGCTTGGTGTCCTGCATCTGGCGGATGCGCGACTGCAGCGCACGGATCTCCTCGCCCACGGAGGGCGACGAGATCACGGAGGCGGCCTGGTTCACCCCTTCAGTTTCGAACACATGTTCGAACTAAGCAACCCGGTCCGAAGACCTCTCCACCGCCGTCGGACCCCGCGTATAGGGTCGGAGGATGAGCGACACGACTGTACCCGGCGCATCCGACGGCGCACCCGAACGGCAGAGCACGCCGATCGATCGCATCGCCGAGGACTGGGTCGACACCGTGGTCGACCTGCTGCCCGAGTACGGCACCTACATCGGCCGCACCGAGGTCAACCACCGCCTCGGCGACTACTCGCCCGAGGGGCACGAGCGGTACATGGCCGCGGTGAAGCGCACGCTCGCCGCGCTCGACGCCACGGCGCCCGCCGACGACGTCGACGAGGTCACGAAGACCGACCTGTCGAGCGAGCTGCGTCTCACCCTCGAGGGGTCGGAGGCGGGCCTGCACCTGCGCGACCTCAACGTCATCAACTCGCCGTCGCAGGAGATCCGCGAGTCGTTCGACCTCATGCCCACCGCCACGGCCGACGACTGGTCGACCATCGCGAAGCGGCTCGCCGCGGTCGACGACGCGATCGCGGGCTACATCGTCACGCTGCGCAAGGGCATGCGCGAAGGCGTCACGCCCGCCCGTCGCCAGGTGCTCGAGGTGCTCGAGCAGGCGCGCAAGTACTCCGGCCGCGACGGCTTCTTCCACTCCTTCACCGCAGACGCGGGTGCCGCGGGCGAGCTCCCGCAGAGCCTCCGAACTGACCTCGAGCGCGGCGCCGACACCGCCGCCGAGGCGTACTCGCGCCTCGAGCAGTTCCTCGAGAACGAGCTCGCCCCCGTCGCCACCCGCGAGGATGCGGTGGGTCGCGAGATCTACGCCCTGCAGTCGCGCCGCTTCCTCGGCGCCGTGATCGACCTCGACGAGACGTACGAGTGGGGCGTGGCCGAGCTCGCCCGCATGACCGCGGAGCAGGAGTCGATCGCGCAGGAGATCGTCCCCGACGCCTCCGTGCAGGAGGCGATCGCCTTCCTCGACGGCGACGCGAGCCGCAAGCTGCACGGCACCGACGCCCTCCAGCGCTGGATGCAGGAGACCAGCGACCGCGCCGTGGCCGAGCTCGGCGCCACTCACTTCGACATCCCCGAGCCCATCCGCGCTCTCGAGTGCATGATCGCCCCCACCACCGAGGGCGGCATCTACTACACCGGCCCCACCGACGACTTCTCGCGTCCGGGCCGGATGTGGTGGTCGGTGCCCGAGGGTGTCACCGAGTTCGACACCTGGCGCGAGCTCACGACCGTCTACCACGAGGGTGTCCCCGGGCATCACCTGCAGATCGGGCAGGCGGTCTACAACCGCTCCCGCCTGAACACCTGGCGTCGCCAGCTGGCCGGCACGAGCGGTCACGCCGAGGGCTGGGCGCTGTACGCCGAGCGCCTCATGGAGGAGCTGGGCTACCTCGACGATCCCGCCGACCGCCTCGGCATGCTCGACGGGCAGCGGATGCGCGCGGTGCGCGTGGTGCTCGACATCGGCGTGCACCTGGGCAAGCCGCGCCTCGACGGATCCGGGGTCTGGGACGCCGAGTACGCCCTCGACGTGATGCGCCGGAACGTGAACATGGACGACTCGTTCATCCGCTTCGAGGTGAACCGCTACCTCGGCTGGCCCGGCCAGGCCCCGTCGTACAAGGTCGGCCAGCGCATCTGGGAGGAGGTGCGCGACGCCGCCCGCGCCCGCGAGGGCGCCTCGTTCTCGCTGAAGGACTTCCACCGCCGCGCCCTCGACCTCGGCGGCGTCGGCCTCGACACCCTCCGCACCACCCTCCTCGCCTAGCGGTCCGCCGTGCCGACGCCCGACGGGCCGTACCATCGCGAGGGGACGACGCACGGTCCCGAGCATCCGCTCTCCCCGTACGGGGCGGCGCTGGGGCCGGAGGCGCTGGCCGCCCTGCATCCACGGCTGCGCGACTACGTGGACGCCATCCCGCCGGGTCACCGCGGCGTCGGGCGCGGGACCTACGAGGTCGCCGGCGCCCGTCGGCGGTGGCTCCGGCCCGCGCTGGCGATCCTGGCTCGCGAGCAGGTGCTCTTCCCCGCGTACCAGCGCGACGTGCCGTTCCGCATCCGCAACGACGAGGGACCGTGGGGTCGGCGCGCTCGGCGCGAGTTCGGGTTCCTGTCGGGTCGACGCACGATGGTCGACGAGGTCCACCTGGTCGAGGGGCGGCTCGTCGACGACATCGGCGTCCACCGCAGGTTCCGCGCCGAGCTCGAGGCCCGGGTGGAGGGCGGTGCCCTCCACCTCACCTCGACCCGGATGCTCGTCCGCCTCGGCCCTCTCCTCATCCCTCTGCCCCGCCGATGGTCACCGCGGCTCGCGCTCGTCGAGCGCTTCGTCGACTCCGAGGGGAGGCAGCGCGTCGACCTCGTGCTCGACGCACCCCTGATCGGGACGCTCTACGAGTACCGGGGTACGTTCGAGTACAGGATCGTCGGGGGAGAGGACGTCGGGTGACGGATCGCGTCGTGCTGGCAGGGGCGTCGGGCTTCATCGGCGCCGCGCTGAGGGAGTCGTTCGAAGGCCGTGGGGCGACGATCACGACGATCGGCCGCGGGGGAGCTGACGTCCGCTGGGGTGACGCCGCGGGGATCCGTCGAGCGGTCGACGGCGCCGACCTCGTCGTCAACCTCGCAGGCAAGAGCGTGAACTGCCGCTACGACGCCGCGAACCGGCGCGAGATCTTCCGCTCCCGCCTCGACACGACGCGCGAGCTGGCCGACGCGATCGCGGGGTCCGAGCATCCGCCGCCCCTCTGGCTCAACGCCTCGACGGCCACCATCTACCGTCACGCAGAGGACCGCCCGATGACCGAGTCGACGGGGGAGATCGGGGAGGGCTTCTCGGTGAACGTCGCGACATCGTGGGAGGAGGCGTTCTTCGACCGTAACCTCCCCGGCACGCGACGCGTCGCGCTGCGGATGGCGATCGTCCTCGGCGACGGCAGCGCGCTCCGCCCTCTCCTCGCGCTCGCGCGCTGGGGCCTCGGCGGTCCGCAGCTCGACGGGCGCTGGCCCGCGACGAAGGCGCGCCTCGCGGCGGGCACGTACCACCGGTTCCGCGCGCGCGGCGGACGGCAGCGCTTCAGCTGGGTCCACCTCGACGACGTGGTGGCGATCGTGCACTTCCTCCGCGAGCACCCGGAGCTCGACGGCCCCGTCAACGTCGTCGCACCCGGCGCCACCGACAACCGCACGCTGATGCGCACCGTCCGTCGCGCCGTCGGCAGACCGTTGGGCCTCCCCGCCTTCCGCTGGATGCTCGAGCTCGGCACCGCCGTGCTCCGCACCGAGACCGAGCTCGTTCTGAAGAGCCGATGGGTCGCCCCCGAGCGCCTCGAGCAGGCGGGCTACGCCTTCCTCTACCGCGAGCACGAGCCGGCGATCCGCGCGATCGTCGCCGCGACGGGCAGGTGAGCGGGGCGCTTCCTCTCGGGGGCTCATCGCTCTAGGATGAGGCGAGCTTTCGTCAGCTCCGCACGCCATGCATCCAGAGATCACGATCGACGTCACCGCCGATGTCGCAGACGACACGGCGGGGCTGCGGCTTGCCCGTCGTGGCTCGACGTACACGCTGCTCGCCGACGGCGCACCGCGCGTCGAGCTCGTCGACGACGCCGAGTTCCCCGTCGACGAGTCGGATGACGGACACGGCATGCGGGCGCACATCGTCGACCAGCAGGACCCGCTCGACGTCGTCGCTCCGGTGTCCTCGACGCTCGCACGTTCGCTCCTCGCCGAGGACGCCTGGATGTACTGGCTGCGCGACCAGCTCACGATCGCCGGCCCGTCTCCGCTCGCACCCGGCCGGTGGCGGCTGCGGATGGGGCCGCTGCCCCTGCTCGGATGGCGTCCGGCTCACGAGCGGCCGGCCGCGCTGCGCGCCGCTCTCGTGCCCACGCCGGAGGGCAGGTTCGTGCACGGGGAGTCGCTGCGTCCGGCGATCGTCCCCCTCCGTCGCTGGCCCGGCAGGCACTCCGCGGCGGTGCTCGCCCATCGCAGCCTCATCCGCGACCACCGGCTCCCGCCCGTGCTGGTGTGGCATCTGCCGGGCATCGCGACCTACCTCGTCCTCGACGGCCACACCCGCCTGGTCGCCGCCCTCGCCGCGGATGCGGTCCCCGCATTCGCCACCCTCACCGCCCTCCCCGCCGACGCGTGAGCCCGCCCGCCGGGCGAAACACGGGGGTAACGCGGGGCGCGTAGCGTTCCCGCGTGATCATCGACGCGCACGTGCACTTCACCCCGCCCGGGATGCTCGAGACCATCGGTCGCACGGGCGACGAGCCGTACTGGCAGTTCATCATGACGCCCGATGACCGCAACCAGACCGAGCAGGCCTTCGTCGACGACGAGCGCATGATCGCCGACATGGATGCCGCGGGCATCGATCAGGTCGCGCTGCTCGCCGGGTACCAGCAGAGCGAGCGGGGCTGCGTCGAGGCGAACGAGACCGTGCTCACCCTCGCTGAACGGCACCCCGGGCGCATCCTGCCCTTCCTCTCCGTCACGCCGCCGGCCGACGAGGCCGCGGAGTCGGCGCTGCGCGATCAGCTCGATCGCGGCATCGAGCGCGGCGCGGTGGGCGTGGGGGAGGTGAATCCCTACGCGCAGGGCTGCTCGCTGCACTCGCGCGCGCTGCGGGTGCTCGCTGACGCCTGCGCCGAGCGCGGCCTGCCGCTCACGATGCACATGAGCGAGGAGGTCGGCCGCTTCTACTTCGGGAAGAGCACGCCGCGTCTGGGCGACTACTACGAGTTCGCCCGGTCCGTCCCCGATCTGAAGCTCATCCTCGCCCACTGGGGCGGCGGACTCTTCCTGTTCGAGATGATGCCCCTCGTCGCGGAGCAGCTGGCCCACGTCACCTACGACACCGCGGCCTCGCCGCTGCTCTACCCGACGGCGGTCGTCTTCGAGACGGCCCGGCGCCTGCTCGGCCCCGAGAAGCTCGTGTACGGATCGGACTATCCGCTCGAGATCACCGCGGCCCAGGAGGGGGCGACGTTCACGCCGTTCCTCGACGAGATCGACGCGGTGGGCGGCTTCGATGATCCCGCCGAACGGGCCGCCTTCCTGGGTGGCACGATGGCCCGACTCGTCGACCCCGCCGTGCCCGCCCGAGCGGGGACCGCATCCGACCCCGCGCTGAGGGAGGAGGTCGCTCTGTCGCGGAGGCTGTCCGACCGACTGGAGCTGCCCCTGGATCCCTTCGCCTCCGTGCGTCTGGTCGCCGAGAGGTACCCGGCGACGAAGCCGGTCTTCGAGCGCTACGGCATCCCGCACACCGATCAGACCGTCCCGGTCTGGGAGCCCATCGTCCAGTCCGCGGCCGCCCGCGGGATCGGCGCATCAAGGCAGGCAGAGCTGCTCGACGACCTCAACGACGCCCTCGGCTCCTGAGCGCGAGGGCGCGCAGCCGCTCGGGAATCATCGGGGTGCCGCGGGCGTTGAGGAGAAGGTGAGCGGGGGCGGATGCGCTGTTGTGCGTCCCCTGACCCGCGCGCTAAGCTAGAACGTCACTCTTGTGACTTCCTATCCGCCTGCCTGTCGCGGAACAACACGATGAAGACCACGCGTCAGGCCTGATCCCTGTCCAATACGGAGCACCTACTACATGACAATCGCAACGACCGAAAAGGCAGCCAAGCAGGTCGCCATCAACGACATCGGTTCCGCTGATGACTTCCTGGCCGCGGTCGAGAAGACTCTGAAGTTCTTCAACGATGGAGACCTCATCGAAGGCACCGTCGTGAAGATCGACCGCGACGAGGTCCTCCTCGACGTCGGTTACAAGACGGAGGGCGTCATCCCTTCGCGTGAACTCTCCATCAAGCACGACGTCGACCCGACCGAGGTCGTCCAGGTGGGCGACAACGTCGAGGCCCTCGTCCTCCAGAAGGAGGACAAGGAAGGCCGTCTCATCCTGTCGAAGAAGCGGGCTCAGTACGAGCGCGCCTGGGGCGACGTCGAGAAGATCAAGGAGGCCGACGGTGTCGTCACCGGTTCGGTCATCGAGGTCGTCAAGGGTGGCCTGATCGTCGACATCGGCCTCCGCGGCTTCCTCCCGGCCTCGCTCATCGAGCTCCGCCGCGTCCGCGACCTCACCCCCTACCTCGGTCAGGAGATCGAGGCGAAGATCCTCGAGCTCGACAAGAACCGCAACAACGTGGTCCTGTCGCGCCGTGCCCTGCTCGAGCAGACCCAGTCCGAGAGCCGCACCACGTTCCTGAACAACCTCCACAAGGGTCAGGTCCGCAAGGGTGTCGTGTCGTCGATCGTCAACTTCGGTGCGTTCGTCGACCTGGGTGGCGTCGACGGTCTCGTCCACGTCTCCGAGCTCTCCTGGAAGCACATCGAGCACGCCTCCGAGGTCGTCGAGGTGGGCCAGGAGGTCACCGTCGAGATCCTCGAGGTCGACCTCGACCGTGAGCGCGTGTCGCTCTCGCTCAAGGCCACCCAGGAGGACCCGTGGCAGGTCTTCGCCCGCACCCACGCCATCGGGCAGGTCGCTCCCGGAAAGGTCACCAAGCTGGTGCCGTTCGGTGCGTTCGTCCGCGTGGCCGACGGCATCGAGGGTCTGGTCCACATCTCCGAGCTCTCCGGCAAGCACGTCGAGCTGGCTGAGCAGGTCGTGTCGGTCGGCGAGGAGGTCTTCGTCAAGGTCATCGACATCGACCTCGAGCGTCGTCGCATCAGCCTCTCGCTGAAGCAGGCCAACGAGTCCGTCGACCCCGAGGGCACCGACTTCGACCCGGCGCTCTACGGAATGCTCACCGAGTACGACGAGCAGGGGAACTACAAGTACCCCGACGGCTTCGACCCGGAGACCAACGAGTGGAAGGAAGGCTTCGAGGCCGAGCGCGAGAAGTGGGAGCAGGAGTACGCTGCCGCCCAGGCTCGCTGGGAGGCCCACAAGAAGCAGGTCGCCGCGTCGGCCGCCGAGCACGCCATCGAGGCGCCCGGTTCCTCCTCCTACACGAGCGAGACCTCCGGCTCGGGCACGCTGGCCGACGACGAGACCCTCGCCGCTCTCCGCGAGCGACTCTCGTCGAACAACTGAGTCCAGCACCTCAGCAGCACCACACGGAAGGCCGTCCCGACAGGGGCGGCCTTCCGCCGTTCCCGGGCGCGCCCCTGCATCCCACACGTCCTCGATAGCATGAGGGCATGCTCACCGTAGGCCTCACCGGCGGGATCGCCGCCGGCAAGTCGACGATCACGAAGCGCCTGCGCGAGCTCGGCGCCCTCACCGCGGATGCGGACCAGCTGTCCCGCGAGGCGGTCGAGCCCGGCACACCGGCGCTGGCGCGCATCCGGGAGCGGTTCGGCGACGGCGTGATCGGCGAGGACGGCCATCTCGACCGCGCCGCACTCGGAGCGATCGTCTTCGCCGACGACGCCGCCCGGGCCGATCTGAACGCGATCGTCCATCCCGCCGTCGGCGCACTGACCGCACTGCGGCGGGCCGAAGCGGCCGCGACCGGGCCCGACGCGGTCTTCGTCTACGACGTCCCTCTCCTGGTCGAGACCGGCGGACGCCGCGACTTCGACGTCGTCATCGTCGCGGAGGCGCCGGAGGAGGTGCGGATCGACCGTCTGATGCGGCTCCGCGGGCTCTCGCGCGAGGAGGCGGAACGACGCATCGCGTCGCAGGCCTCCGACGAGGAGCGGCGCGCGATCGCCGACATCGTGATCGACACGGGCGGCACGCTCGAGGAGACGCTGTCGCAGACGGATGCCGCCTGGCGGCGCATCCGGGGGTCGGCGTGACGATGATCGACCTCAACGCCGACCTGGGGGAGTCGTTCGGCGCCTGGAGGATGGGCGACGATGCACGCATGCTCGACGTCGTCACGAGCGCCAACGTCGCCTGCGGCTTCCACGCGGGTGATCCCTCCGGGATCCTCGAGACCCTCACGGCGGCCGCCGACCGCGGAGTGACGGTGGGAGCGCACGTGGGCTACCCGGATCTCCGCGGCTTCGGTCGACGGACGATCGACGTGCCGCCCGCCGATCTCACCGCCGACACGGTCTACCAGATCGGGGCGCTCCAGGCGCTGGCCCGTGCCGCGGGCACTCGCGTCGCGTACGTCAAGCCGCACGGCGCCCTCTACAACCGGATCGTGCACGACGACGTCCAGGCCCGGGCCGTCGTCGACGGCATCCTCGCCGCCGACGACTCGCTCCCGCTGGTCGGACTCCCCGGCTCGGTCACGCAGCGGGTCGCGGAGTCCGTCGGGTTGTCCTTCGTGGCCGAGGCCTACGCCGACCGCGGATACCGGCCCGACGGCACACTGGTGCCGCGGAGCGAGCCCGGAGCCGTGCTGCACGACGCCGACGCCATCGCGCGGCGGATGGTCGGTCTCGTGGTCGACGGCTCCGTCGAGGCGGTCGACGGCTCGGTCGTGACGCTGTCGGCTCGGACGATCTGCGTGCACGGCGACACCGCCGGCTCGGTCGGGATCGCCGTCGCTCTGCGCTCCGCGCTGGAGCGCGCGGGCGTGACCCTCTCCCCGTTCGCGTCGGCGGCGGCGTGAGGGGATACGCCGTCCTGCCTGCGGGCGAGACGGCGCTGTTGGTCGACCAGCTCGACCCTGCGGACGTACTGCCTCTCTACGATGCTCTCCGCCGCCACCCCGGTGTCGTCGACCTCGTGCCCGCCGAGGCGACACTGCTCGTCTCGTTCGAACCCTCGACCGTGTCCCGGGCTGCCGCGCCGGGGATCGTCGAGGCGGCGTGGGACCTCCGAGAGGCGCACGACCCGACCGCCGAGAGCGACGAGGTGGTGATCCCGGCGCACTACGACGGCCCGGACGTCGCCGTCGCTGCCGCCCTCCTCGACGTCAGCGTCGACGAGCTCGTGTCCCGCCACACGTCGCTGCTCTTCACCACCGCCTTCCTCGGCTTCGCGCCGGGCTTCGCCTATCTCGCCGCCCCCGGCGATCCCCTCGCGCTACCGCGCCGCGACACTCCTCGCACCTCCGTGCCGGCGGGCTCGGTCGCCCTCGGCGGACGCTACTGCGGCGTCTACCCGCGCGAGTCGCCGGGCGGCTGGCACCTCATCGGCCGGACCGACGCGGTCCTCTGGGACGAGAGTCGCCCCGAGCCCGCGCTCCTCGCTCCCGGCACTCGTGTGAGGTTCCGCCGTGCCTGACGACGCGGGAACGCCCGCACTCGAGGTGCTCACACCCGGGCCCCTCGCTCTCCTCCAGGACCACGGGCGGCCCGGGTACGCCCACCTCGGCGTCACCGGATCCGGCGCCGCCGACCGGGCCGCCTTCGACGCCGCGAACCGCCTGGTCGGCAACCTCCCGGGCGCGGTGGGCATCGAGACGCTGCTCGGAGGCTGGCGGATGCACGCTCTCCGCACGCTCCGGATCGCCGTCACCGGGGCGCCGGTCGCCGTCCGCGTCCGCCGCGGAGGACGCACCGTCGAGCATCCGATCGGATGCGCCCTGACCCTCGCTCGCGGAGACGAGCTCGAGTTCGGTCCTCCACCCCATCAGCTGCGGAGCTACCTCGCCGTCAGGGGCGGGATCGCCGCGCCCCACGTGTTGGGCAGCGGATCCACCGACACGCTGAGCGGCCTCGGCCCCGCGCCCCTGGAGGCGGGGGATGTGCTGAGTCTGGCCGCGCAGGCGGGGGAGTGGCCCGCGGCCGACGCCATCCCCACCCTCATCGGGAGGGAGCACCCGGAGGTCGTGGTCCTTCCCGTCGTGCTCGGTCCTCGCGATCGCCTTCTGCGGGGCGAGCCTCGCGCGGTGCTCGCCGCGGCGAGGTGGACGGTCAGCCCGGACTCGAACCGCGTGGGGGTCCGGCTGGCCGGGCCGCCGCTCCCCGCGGCCGAGGGCACGGCCCAGCTGCCGAGCGAGGGCGTCGTCGCCGGGAGCGTGCAGCTCCCGCCCGACGGCCGGCCCGTCCTCTTCCTCCGCGACCACCCCGTCACGGGCGGCTACCCCGTCGTCGCCGTGCTCACCGCCGCAGCCCTCGACGCCGCCGCCCAGCTGCGCCCCGGAGACCCCGTCCGCCTCGCTCCGCTCCGCCGCTGACGCACCACCTCCGCAGCAGGACGCACGGGCGCCGCCCTCGCGCCAGGACCGCTTTCGACGGCCATCCCCGCGCCGACCCCTCCGAGCTCACGCCCCGACGCCACCGCCACCCAGCGCTCACGCGCGGCGGACGCAGAAAGGTCGCCCCAGGGCCGACGCGCGCCCGTATAGGCGCCACGTCCGCTCTGAGGCGACCTTCCGACGGTCGCACCCGCGCCGGCCCCTCAGAGCCCGCGCCCCTGACGCCACCGGGCGACCCGGCGCTCAGGCGCGGCGGACGCAGAAAGGTCGCCTCAGAGCCCACGCACGCTCGTATGCGCGCCACGTCCGCTCTGAGGCGACCTTTCGACGGTCGCACCCCCGCAGGGCTCAGCCGAAGAGCATCGCCGCTTCGTCGTAGCGGTGCTGCGGTACGGTCTTCAGCGCGGTGAGCGCCTCCTCGAAGCCCACCCGCTCGATCTCCGTGCCGCGCAGCGACACCATGTTGCCCCACGCCTCGTCCTGCGCGAGGTCGCTGGAGGCCATGCCGAGACGGGTGGCGAGCACGCGGTCGTACGCGGTGGGCACGCCGCCGCGCTGGATGTGGCCGAGCGTCGTCGCGCGCGTCTCGATCCCGGTGAGCTCCTCGATCATCGGCGCGAGGCGCTCGCCGATCCCACCCAGGCGGGGGCGCCCGAACGCGTCGAGCCCGCGCTCGGAGTGCGCGTCGTCGGCGTGGTTCGGCACCCAGCCCTCCGCCACCACGACGAGCGGCGCGCGCCCGCGGTCGGCCGCGCTGCGCACCCAGGCGCCGATCTGCTCGAGGCTGGTCTTCTGCTCGGGGATGAGGATGGCGTGCGCTCCTGCCGCCATGCCGGAGTGCAGCGCGATCCAGCCCACGTGCCGGCCCATGACCTCCGCGACCATGCAGCGGCTGTGCGAGTCGCCCGTGGTGCGCAGCCGGTCCATCGCCTCGGTGGCGATCTCGATGGCGGTGTCGAACCCGAACGTGTAGTCGGTGCCGTTGAGGTCGTTGTCGATCGTCTTGGGCACGCCCACGATCTTGAGTCCCGCATCCGTCAACCGCTTGGCCGCCGCCAGGGTCCCCTCGCCGCCGATGGCGATGACCGCGTCGATGCCGAGGCGGTCGAGGGTGGCCTGGATGCGCTCCGGCCCGCCCTCGCCCTCGAACGGGTTGGTGCGGCTGGTGCCGATGATGGTGCCGCCCTCCTTCGCGATGCCGCGCACGGCGAGGCGGGGGAGGTCGATGATGTCGCCGGCGACGACGCCGCGCCAGCCGTCGCGGAAGCCCACGAACTCCTGGCCGTTGATCTCGGTGCCCTTGAGGACTGCGCCGCGGATGACCGCGTTGAGCCCCGGGCAGTCGCCGCCCGAGGTGAGGATGCCGATTCGCATGTGTGTGGTCACGCCCCTGTGGTGGTGGTCACGGGGTGTCGTCCGCTCGTGCGGCGTCGACCCCGCGGTGGTGGATGTGGCCGGGCTGAGTGGTCCACTGGCCCCCGGCCCGATGTCGGTGGCCCGACCTAAACTTATTGCATGGAACCGACCCGCTCCGTTCGGCCCTTCGAGGTCATCAGCGAATACGAGCCGAGCGGCGACCAGCCCAACGCGATCGCGGAGCTCGCCGGCCGCATCAACGCGGGTGAGACCGACGTGGTGCTGCTCGGCGCCACCGGTACCGGCAAGTCCGCCACGACGGCCTGGCTCGTCGAGGCCGTGCAGCGCCCCACCCTCGTGCTGGCCCACAACAAGACCCTCGCCGCGCAGCTCGCCAACGAGTTCCGCGAGCTGCTGCCCAACAACGCCGTCGAGTACTTCGTCTCGTACTACGACTACTACCAGCCCGAGGCGTACGTCCCGCAGACCGACACCTTCATCGAGAAGGACAGCTCGATCAACGCGGAGGTGGAGCGGCTTCGCCACTCCACCACGAACTCGCTGCTGTCGCGCCGCGACGTGGTCGTGGTCTCCACGGTGTCCTGCATCTACGGTCTGGGCACGCCCGAGCAGTACATGAACGCGATGGTGGCGCTGCAGGTCGGGCAGCGGGTCGACCGCGACTGGCTCATCCGCCGATTCGTGTCGATGCAGTACCAGCGCAACGACGTCGACTTCTCCCGCGGCAACTTCCGCGTACGGGGCGACACGATCGAGATCATCCCGGTCTACGAGGAGCTGGCCATCCGCATCGAGATGTTCGGCGACGAGATCGAGGCGCTGTACAGCCTGCATCCGCTCACGGGAGACGTGGTGCAGAAGCTCGATGCCGTCTCGGTCTTCCCCGGGTCGCACTACGTGGCCGACACCAACGTCATGCATCGGGCCATCGAGACCATCCAGGTCGAGCTGGAGGAGCGTCTCACCGAGCTCGAGCGGCAGGGCAAGCTGCTCGAGGCGCAGCGACTGCGCATGCGCACCACGTTCGACCTCGAGATGATGCAGCAGATCGGCTTCTGCTCGGGCATCGAGAACTACTCGCGCCACATCGACGGGCGGATGCCGGGGGAGGCCCCGCACTGCCTGCTCGACTACTTCCCCGACGACTTCCTCGTCGTGATCGACGAGTCGCACGTCACCGTGCCGCAGATCGGCGCGATGTACGAGGGCGACGCGTCGCGCAAGCGGACGCTGGTCGAGCACGGCTTCCGCCTTCCGAGCGCGCTCGACAACCGGCCGCTCAAGTGGGACGAGTTCAAGGATCGTGTCGGGCAGACGGTCTACCTGTCCGCGACTCCCGGCCGCTACGAGATGGGCATCGCGGATGGGGTGGTCGAGCAGATCATCCGCCCCACGGGCCTGGTCGACCCCGAGCTGATCATCAAGCCCTCGAAGGGTCAGATCGACGACCTGCTCGAGGAGATCCGCCTCCGCGCCGAGCGCGACGAGCGCGTGCTCGTCACCACGCTCACGAAGAAGATGGCGGAGGAGCTCACCGACTTCCTCACCGAGGCCGGGGTGCGTGTGCGCTATCTGCACTCGGATGTCGACACCCTCCGTCGGGTCGAGCTGCTGACCGAGCTGCGCGCGGGCGTCTACGACGTCCTCGTCGGCATCAACCTCCTCCGCGAGGGGCTCGACCTCCCGGAGGTGTCGCTGGTCGCGATCCTCGACGCCGACAAGGAGGGCTTCCTCCGCTCGTCGACGTCGCTCATCCAGACGATCGGTCGCGCCGCTCGCAACGTGTCGGGTCAGGTGCACATGTACGCCGACAAGATGACCGACTCCATGCAGCTCGCCATCGAGGAGACCGACCGTCGTCGCGAGAAGCAGATCGCGTACAACACGGCGAACGGGATCGATCCTCAGCCGCTGCGGAAGCGGATCGCCGACATCACCGAGGCGCTCGCCCGCGAGGGCGCCGACACCGCCGACCTCCTGCGCGAGCGCGCCGGCCGGGGCAAGAAGAGCCCCACGCCGAGCCTGCGCCGCGAGGGCCTCGCGGCGTCCGGCGCCAACGAGCTCGAGTCGATCATCGCCGACCTCAACTCACAGATGCTCGAGGCCGCCGCCGAGCTCAAGTTCGAGCTCGCCGCGCGCCTGCGCGACGAGGTCTCCGAGCTCAAGCGCGAGCTCCGCCAGATGGAGCGCGCCGGCCACGTCGCCTGACCTGGCGTGGGCGCTCGCCCGGAGCGATCAGTAGGGGATCGGAGTCGACGTCGAGCTTCACATCGGGGAGGTCGCCCGGATTCAGGAGCCGAAGCCGTTCTCAGGACGGATCGTCCTGAGAACGGTCGCTTCCGCCGTCGGATCCTGAGTCCGGCCGCCGCGTGGAGCCAACTCCGGATTCTCGAGGGGACACGCCGGGAGAAGTCCGGAGTCACCGCCGTCGGACGCGAATCTCCGGAGTTGGCCCCACCCATGGGCGACGCGCGGGACACCCCGCGGGAGGTGCGCCGGGGGCGAACGGCGGCGGCGGTGTCGGTGGTGGAACGTAGACTTTCGGGGTGTCGATTACGAGCGTGAACGCAGGCCAGAAGCTCACCGTCAGCGGTGCCCGGGTGCACAACCTCAAGGACGTCGACATCGAGATCCCGCGCGACTCGCTGGTCGTCTTCACGGGGCTGTCCGGGTCCGGGAAGTCGAGCCTGGCGTTCGACACGATCTTCGCCGAGGGGCAGCGTCGCTACGTCGAGAGCCTCTCCGCGTACGCGCGTCAGTTCCTCGGCCAGGTCGACCGGCCGGACGTCGACTTCATCGAGGGCCTGAGCCCGGCGGTGAGCATTGACCAGAAGTCCACGAACCGCAACCCGCGGTCCACGGTCGGCACGATCACCGAGATCTTCGACTACATGCGTCTGCTCTGGGCGCGCATCGGCATCCCGCACTGTCCCATCTGCGGTGAGCGCATCGCCGCCCAGACGGTGCAGCAGATCGCCGATCAGCTGATGGAGCTGCCGGAGCGCACCCGCTTCATGGTGCTGAGCCCGGTGGTGAGCCAGAAGAAGGGCGAGTTCGTCGACCTCTTCAAGGAGCTGTCCGGTCAGGGCTACTCGCGCGCCATCGTGGATGGCGAGATGATCCAGCTCACCGACGCGCCGAAGCTCAAGAAGCAGTACAAGCACGACATCTCGGTCGTCATCGACCGTCTGGTGGCCGGCCCCGACATCCTCACCCGCCTCACCGACTCGCTCGAGACGGCGCTGCGCCTCACCGACGGCATCGTGCAGGTCAACTACGTCGACGAGAACGGGCCGGAGGCGTGGCAGACCTTCTCCGAGAAGCTGAGCTGCCCCAACCAGCACCCGATCCAGCTCACCGAGATCGAGCCGCGCACCTTCTCGTTCAACGCGCCCTTCGGCGCCTGCCCCGAGTGCTCCGGGCTCGGCACGCGCATGTCGGTCGACCAGGACCTCCTCCTCGGCGACGAGGACCTCAGCATCCAGGACGGCGTCATCATCCCCTGGACCACCCAGGGCAAGGGCCTGTTCCAGTACTACGAGAAGCTGCTCGCCGGCCTCGCCCGCGACCTCGACTTCTCGCTCAAGACCCCGTGGAAGGACCTCACCCCGGAGGTGCGCGAGGCGATCCTCCGCGGCAACGACTTCGAGGTGAAGGTCCGCTGGAAGAACCGGTGGGGCCGCGAGATGAGCTACTCGTCGGGCTTCGAGGGCGTCATGCCCTACATCGAGCGTCAGTTCGCGCAGGCCGAGTCCGACTCCCAGCGCGCCCGCTGGGGCGAGTACCTCCGCGAGGTGCCGTGCCCGGTCTGCGACGGCAAGCGCCTCAAGCCCGAGGTCCTCGCGGTCACCGTCGCCGGCGCGAGCATCGCCGACGTCACGCAGTACTCGCTGACCGACGCCCAGGACTTCATGGCCGAGCTGACGCTGAACGACCGCGAGGCCATGATCGCGGCGCAGGTCCTCCGCGAGATCCGCGCCCGACTCGACTTCCTCATCGAGGTCGGTCTCGGCTACCTCGACCTGGCCCGCAGCGCCGGCAGTCTCTCCGGCGGCGAGGCGCAGCGCATCCGTCTGGCCACCCAGATCGGATCGGGCCTCACCGGCGTGCTCTACGTGCTCGACGAGCCGAGCATCGGCCTCCACCAGCGCGACAACCGTCGCCTCATCGACACGCTCGTCAAGCTCAAGAACCTCGGCAACACGCTGATCGTCGTCGAGCACGACGAGGACACCATCCGCACCGCCGACTGGATCGTCGACATCGGCCCCGGCGCGGGCGTCAACGGCGGCACGGTCGTGCACTCGGGCGGATACGAGGCGCTCCTCCGCAACACGAAGTCGCTCACCGGCGACTACCTCGCGGGTCGCCGCGAGATCGCCACCCCCACGAAGCGCCGCAAGATCGACAAGAAGCGCATGATCTCGGTCGTGGATGCGCAGGCCAACAACCTCAAGAGCGTCACGGCCGACTTCCCGCTCGGTGTGCTCACCGCGGTCACGGGCGTGAGCGGATCGGGCAAGTCCAGCCTCGTGAACGACATCCTCTACCGGGTGCTCGCCAACCGGCTGAACGGCGCCCGCAAGCTCCCGGGCAAGCACAAGCGCGTCACCGGCCTCGACCAGCTCGACAAGGTCGTGCACGTCGACCAGGCGCCCATCGGCCGCACCCCGCGGTCGAACCCGGCGACCTACACGGGCGTCTTCGACCGCATCCGCAACCTCTTCGCCGACACGGCCGAGGCGAAGGCGCGCGGCTACCTCGCCGGGCGGTTCAGCTTCAACGTCAAGGGCGGCCGCTGCGAGGCGTGCGCGGGCGACGGCACGATCAAGATCGAGATGAACTTCCTGCCCGACGTGTACGTCGCGTGCGAGGTCTGCGGCGGTGCGCGCTACAACCGCGACACCCTCGCGGTGCACTACAAGGGCAAGAACATCGCCGAGGTGCTCGACATGCCGATCAGCGAGGCCGCCGAGTTCTTCGAGCCGATCTCCGCGATCCACCGCTACCTCAAGACGCTCGTCGAGGTGGGCCTCGGCTACGTCCGCCTGGGGCAGAGCGCCACCACGCTCTCCGGTGGCGAGGCGCAGCGCGTGAAGCTCGCCACCGAGCTGCAGCGCCGCTCCAACGGCCGCAGCGTGTACGTGCTCGACGAGCCGACGACGGGCCTCCACTTCGAGGATGTGCGGAAGCTCCTGCAGGTGCTGGGCGGCCTCACCGACAAGGGCAACACGGTCATCGTCATCGAGCACAACCTCGACGTCATCAAGAGCGCCGACTGGATCATCGACATGGGCCCCGAGGGCGGCTCCGGCGGCGGCACGATCGTCGCCGTCGGCACCCCGGAGCAGGTCGCGAAGAACCCCGCGAGCCACACCGGGATGTTCCTCGACGAGATCCTGAACGGAGACCCGCAGCAGGCGAAGCGAGCATCCTGACCCATGGCAGACACCGTCCCGTACCGGCCGAAGGCGGGGGAGATCCCCACCCAGCCGGGTGTCTACCGGTTCAAGGATGCGCAGGGCAGGGTGCTCTACGTCGGCAAGGCGAAGAACCTGCGCGCGCGTCTGAGCAACTACTTCCAGCCGCTGCGGAACCTCCACGAGCGCACGCGCCGCATGGTGACCACCGCGTCGAGCGTGGAGTGGACGGTCGTCGGCACCGACATCGAGTCGCTGCAGCTGGAGTACACGTGGATCAAGGAGTTCAACCCTCCGTTCAACGTCAAGTTCCGCGACGACAAGACCTACCCGTTCATGGCGATCACCCTGGGCGACGAGGCGCCGCGGGTGATGGTGACACGCAACCGGCGCATCCCGGGGGCGAAGTACTTCGGGCCGTACCCGAAGATCTGGGCGGTCCGCGACACGATCGACCTCATGATCAAGGCGTTCCCCATCCGCACCTGCTCCGACTCGAGCTACAAGCAGGCCATGCAGTCGGGCCGGCCGTGCTTCCCCGGGCAGATCGGCCGATGCGGCGGGCCGTGCTCGGGCAGGGTCACGATCGAGGAGCACCGGGCGATCGTCGACGACTTCGTCTCGTTCATGAACGGGGGAGACCGGCGCTTCGTCACGCAGGCGACGAAGCGGATGAAGGATGCCGCCGAGCGCCAGGACTACGAGGCCGCGGCGAAGTACCGCGATCAGCTGCAGGCGCTGGAGGCCGTGCTCGAGAAGAGTGCGGTCGTGCTGCGCGAGGGCGTCGACGCCGACCTGTTCGCGGTCGAGCACGACGAGCTCGCGGCGAGCGTGCAGCAGTTCATCGTGCGGGGCGGCCGCATCCGCGGAGAGCGCGCGTGGACCGTCGACAAGGAGCTCGACCTCGACACCGGTGAGCTGGTCGACTCGATCCTGCAGGCGGCGTACGAGGGTCAGGATCCGCCTCGACGCATCCTCGTGCCCGCCCTCCCCGACGACGTCGACGAGCTCGAGTCGTGGCTGGCCGAGAGGCGGGGGCCGGGCCGCAAGGTGACGATCCAGACCCCGCAGCGCGGCGAGAAGGCCTCGCTCATGCAGACGGCGTCGATGAACGCGAAGAACAACCTCACGCTCTACAAGATGCGGCGGTCGTCCGACTTCGTGGCCCGGTCGCAGGCGCTCACCGACATCCAGGACGCCCTCGGCATGGACGAGGCTCCGCTGCGGATGGAGTGCTACGACGTCTCGCACCTGTCGGGGACCAACATCGTCGCCTCGATGGTCGTCTTCGAGGATGGTCTGCCCCGCAAGGACCAGTACCGTCGCTTCACGATCGCCGACTCCACCGACGACACCGAATCGCTGTACCAGGTGCTCACCAGGCGCCTCGCCTACCTCAAGGAGGACCGCGACGCGCCGCTCGAGCAGCCCGATCCCACGGCCGAGGGCGAGCAGCAGTCGCAGCGCCGACGGAAGTTCTCCTACCCACCGCAGCTGCTCATCGTCGATGGCGGCCAGCCTCAGGTCGCGGCGGCCAAGCGCGCGCTCGACGAGTCGGGGGTGGAGGGCATCACGCTCGCCGGCATCGCGAAGCGTCTGGAAGAAGTGTGGCTCGCCGACAGCGACTACCCGGTCATCCTCCCGAGGTCGAGCGAGGCGCTGTTCATGATCCAGCGCATCCGCGACGAGGCCCACCGGTTCGCCATCACCCACCAGCGCACGAGACGGAAGCGCGACATCACGAGCGTGCTCAGCGAGATCCCGGGGCTCGGCCCGTCGCGGGTGAAGGAGCTGCTGAAGCACTTCGGCTCGGTCACCGAGCTGAAGAAGGCGGATGCGGCGGCCATCGCCGAGGTGAAGGGGATCGGTCCGGCCCTCGCGTCCACGATCGAGACCACCCTCGCCGGGTAGGCCCACCCCCGCCGGCCAGAGCCCGCTCACCCAGTGGTGCCCAGCCACGCCGGGTAGGCTTAGCAGGACAGCACCCCGGCGCGGTGCCAGACCCGCCCGCGGCGGGCGCAGAACCGTCCGGGACCGAACGAGAATCGAGAGATGTCAGACGCCCCCCAGCAGCAGGAAGTCCTGATCGTCACGGGGATGTCGGGCGCGGGCCGGTCGACGGCGGCGAACGCCCTCGAGGACCTCGACTGGTACGTCGTCGACAACCTCCCGCCGCAGATGCTGCGGCCGCTCGTCGATCTGGCCGAGCACGCCGGCTCGACGCTGCCGCGCATCGCCGCCGTGGTGGACGTGCGCGGCCGCGACTTCTTCTCCGACCTGCAGGGCATGATCCAGTCGCTCCGCGAGGGCACCCAGCTGCGTGTGCTCTTCCTGGAGGCCACGGACGCCGCGCTGGTCCGCCGCTTCGAGGCGGTGCGTCGCCCGCATCCGCTGCAGGGCGACGGCACGCTCCTCGACGGGATCACCGCGGAGCGGGCGCGGCTGCGCCCCATCCGCGAGTCGAGCGACATCATCATCGACACCTCCGACCTCAACAACCACCAGCTCGCCACGGCGGTGCAGGAGCGGTTCCGGACCGCCTCCACCGCGGGCGTGCAGGTCACGGTCATGAGCTTCGGGTTCAAGTACGGCGCGCCGGCCGACGCCGACCTGATCGCCGACGGTCGCTTCCTGCCGAACCCGTTCTGGATCCCCGAGCTGCGACCGCACACCGGGCTCGACGACGATGTCAGCGAGTACGTCCTGGGGCAGAACGGCGCCCGGGAGTTCCTCGACCTCTACGCGCACGCGCTCGAGCCGGTGCTCGCGGGCTACCAGCGCGAGAACAAGCGGCACGCGACCGTCGCGATCGGATGCACGGGTGGCAAGCACCGCTCGGTGGCGCTCGTGCGGGAGCTGGCCGATCGGCTGGCGTCGTACCCTGGAGTGGTCGTCAGCGTGAAGCACCGCGATCTCGGGCGGGAGTGACCGGCGCTCCGCGCCGCCCCGCCAGCAACAGTTAGGAAGAACATCCCGTGGCCCTCACCGCCGAAGTCAAGGACGAGCTCGCCAAGGTCGTGGTCGGGAAGACCACCGTCCGAGCCGCCGAGCTCGCGACCGTCCTGCGATTCGCCGGGGGACTGCACATCATCTCGTCGCGCATCGCGATCGAGGCCGAGCTCGACACCCCCGACATCGCGCGCCGCGTCGTCCGGGACCTGGTCGAGCTCTACGGCGTGAAGGCCGACGTCTCGCGGCTCGCGCCGTCCGGGTCGCGTCGCGAGCCGTACTTCCTCGTGCGCGTGCTCGACGGCGGCGAGACGCTCGCCCGCCAGACCGGGCTCCTCGATGCGCGCCGTCGCCCGATCCGCGGCCTCCCCAACCGCCTCACGACCGGCGGCCGCGACGATCTCGCGGCCATCTGGCGTGGCGCGTTCCTCGCCACCGGCACCCTCACCGATCCCGGCCGGTCGGCCTCCCTCGAGGTGGCCGCGCCCGGCAACGAGGCCGCGATGGCGCTGGTCGGCGCCGCGGCCCGGCTCGGTGTACCCGCGAAGGCGCGCGAGGTCCGAGGAGTCCACCGCGTCGTCATCCGCGACGGTGAGGCGATCGCCGCCATGCTCACCGTCATGGGGGCGACCGAGACGGTGCGGGCGTGGGAGGAGATGCGTCAGCGCCGCGAGGTGCGGGCCACCGCGAACCGTCTCGTGAACTTCGACGACGCGAACCTCCGCCGGTCCGCGCAGGCCGCCGTGGCCGCCTGTGCGCGGGTCGAGCGGGCGATGGAGATCCTCGGGCCGGAGATCCCCGACCACCTCAAGTACGCCGGCGAGCTGCGCCTGTCGCACCGCAACGCGAGCCTCGACGAGCTGGGGCACTTCGCCGACCCGCCGATGACGAAGGACGCGATCGCCGGGCGCATCCGCCGTCTGCTGGCCATGGCCGACAAGCAGGCCGTCGACCGCGGCATCCCCGGCACCGACGCGAACCTCCCGCCCGACCTCGACGACTGAGCCTCGACGACTGGGCCTCGACGACTGAGCGCTCCCTGGCAGCGGGCTTCGCGAGACGTCATTCTTCGGTCCGGTCCCCGGCGCACCTCGATAGACTGTAGAGGTCACTCACAGCCGCCGTTCGGCTCTCGGTCGGCGGCCTCTACCACGAGGAGATCGATTTCATGGCTGAGTACACTCTGCCGGACCTGCCGTACGACTACGCGGCTCTCGAGCCGCACATCAGTGCGACGATCATGCAGCTCCACCACGACAAGCACCACCAGACGTACGTCACCGGTGCCAACACCGCCATCGCCCAGCTGGCCGAGGCTCGTGAGTCCGGCAACCTCGCCGCCGTGAACAAGCTCGAGAAGGACCTCGCGTTCAACCTCGGCGGTCACGTCAACCACTCGATCTTCTGGACGAACCTCTCGCCCGAGGGCGGCGACAAGCCGACCGGCGAGCTCGCGGCCGCGATCGACGACTCGTTCGGCTCGTTCGACAAGTTCAAGGACCACTTCACCGCCGTCGCGCTGGGCGTGCAGGGCTCCGGCTGGTCCGTCCTCGCGTGGGACGTCCTCGGTCAGCAGCTCACCGTGTTCCAGCTCTTCGACCAGCAGGGCAACGTGCCGTTCGGTCTCGTGCCGCTGCTCATGCTCGACGTCTGGGAGCACGCGTACTACCTCGACTACAAGAACGTGCGCGCCGACTACGTCAAGGCGTTCTGGAACATCGCGAACTGGGCCAACGTCCAGGCGCGCTTCGACGCCGCCCGTGAGAAGACCTCGGGCCTGCTGGTACTGTCGTAACGACGCCGGAGGGCGGGCCGTGCGCTCGCTCGGCTCGCCCTCTCTCCCTGGTCACCCACCACCTGCCCAGTCGGGCTGAAAAAACAGGAGCATCACGTTGTCCGTAAAGATCGGCATCAACGGGTTCGGCCGCATCGGTCGCAACTTCTTCCGCGCAGCACTCGCGAAGGGGAGTGACCTCGAGATCGTCGCGGTCAACGACCTGACCGACAACAAGGCACTCGCCCACCTCCTCAAGTACGACTCGATCACCGGCCGCCTCGACGCGACCGTGGAGCTCGACGGCGACAAGATCGTCGTCAACGGGAAGCCGATCATCGTGCTCGCCGAGCGCAACCCGTCCGACCTCCCCTGGGGCGAGCTGGGCGTCGACATCGTCATCGAGTCGACCGGCCGCTTCACCAAGTCGGAGGATGCGCGCAAGCACATCGAGGCCGGCGCGAAGAAGGTCATCGTGTCCGCCCCCGCCACCGGCAGCGACGTCGCGACCCTGGTGCTCGGCGTCAACGAGGGCACCTACGACCCGGCGACCCACGACATCATCTCGAACGCGTCCTGCACCACGAACTGCCTCGCCCCGCTGGCGAAGGTCCTCCTCGACAACTTCGGCATCGAGCGCGGTCTCATGACCACGGTCCACGCCTACACCGCCGACCAGAACCTGCAGGACGGCCCGCACAGCGACCTCCGCCGTGCCCGTGCCGCCGCGCTCAACATCATCCCCACCTCGACCGGTGCGGCGAAGGCCCTCGGCCTCGTCATCCCCGAGCTCGTGGGCAAGCTCGACGGCTACGCCCTGCGCGTGCCGGTGCCGACCGGTTCGATCACCGACCTCACGGTCGAGCTCACCAACCCCGCCACGGTCGAGGAGATCAACGAGGCGTACAAGAACGCCGCGGAGGGCGACCTCAAGGGCATCCTCAGCTACACCGAGGACCCGATCGTCTCGAGCGACATCGTCTCCGACCCGCACTCGTCGATCTTCGACGCGGGCCTGACCAAGGTGATCGGCAACCAGGTGAAGGTCGCCTCGTGGTACGACAACGAGTGGGGCTACTCGAACCGTCTCGTCGACATCACCGAGTACGTCGCCGAGCGTCTCTGATCCTCGTCGCCTCGTGACTCTGCGCACCCTCGATTCGCTCGGATCGCTGGCGGGCAAGCGGGTCGTCGTCCGGTGTGACCTCAACGTCCCTGTGAAGGACGGAGCGATCACCGACGACGGCCGCGCCCGCGCATCCGTACCGACCCTGTCCGCCCTGCTCGAGCAGGGCGCCCGTGTCGTCGTGATCAGCCACCTCGGCCGGCCCGACGGCGCTCCCGACGCGAAGTACACCCTCGAGCCGGTCGCGACGCGCCTGGGCGAGCTGCTCGATCGGGAGGTCGCGTTCGCGACCGACACGGTCGGCTCCTCGGCCGAGGAGACCGTCGCCGCCCTCGGCGACGGCGAGATCGCCGCCCTCGAGAACCTCCGGTTCAACGCGGGCGAGACCAGCAAGGACGCAGGGGAGCGGAAGGCGTTCGCCGAGAAGCTCGCCGCGTTCGGCGACGCGTTCGTCTCCGACGGGTTCGGCGTCGTGCACCGCAAGCAGGCGAGCGTCTACGAGCTCGCCGAGCTCCTGCCGAGCGCCGCGGGCCTCCTGATCGCCGAGGAGCTCGGCGTCCTGGAGCGCCTCACGGAGAGCCCCGAGCGGCCCTACACGGTGGTGCTGGGCGGCTCGAAGGTCTCCGACAAGCTCGGCGTCATCGGGCACCTGCTGCCGCGCGTCGACACCCTCCTGATCGGCGGGGGTATGCTCTTCACCTTCCTCGCCGCGAAGGGCTACCCAGTCGGCTCGAGCCTGCTCGAGAAGGACCAGATCGACACGGTCACCGGGTACATGGCCAAGGCGGAGGAGCTGGGCGTGAAGCTCGTGCTCCCCACCGACGTCGTGGTCGCCTCGAAGTTCGGTGCGGATGCGGAGACCGCCGTCACCGCGGCCGACGCCATCGAGGACACGCCGTTCGGCGCATCCGGACTCGGGCTCGACATCGGACCCGACACCGCGCAGGCATTCGCCGAGGCCATCGCCGGGTCGAAGACGGTGTTCTGGAACGGGCCCATGGGCGTGTTCGAGCTGGAGCCGTTCGCGGCCGGCACCCGCGCCGTGGCACAGGCGCTCACCGAGGTCGACGGCCTGTCGGTCGTCGGTGGGGGAGACTCCGCCGCCGCCGTCCGTGCACTCGGCTTCTCGGACGATCAGTTCGGCCACATCTCGACCGGAGGCGGTGCCAGTCTCGAGTTCCTCGAGGGCAAGCGTCTCCCCGGACTGGAGGTACTCGGATGGTGAGCACCCGTACCCCGCTGATCGCGGGCAACTGGAAGATGAAC
Organism: Cnuibacter physcomitrellae; assembly: GCF_014640535.1. NCBI lineage: Bacteria > Bacillati > Actinomycetota > Actinomycetes > Micrococcales > Microbacteriaceae > Cnuibacter > Cnuibacter physcomitrellae. The sequence continues at coordinate 438,622 of NZ_BMHD01000001.1, read as the reverse complement.
CTCGACCACCTGCAGGCGATCGCCTTCGTGCAGAAGCTCGCCTGGACCCTGGGCGACGCCAAGCACGACTTCGGCGACGTCGAGGTCGCGGTCTTCCCGCCCTTCACCGACCTGCGGAGCGTCCAGACGCTCATCGCGGCCGACAAGCTCGAGCTCGCCTACGGCGGGCAGGACGTCTCGGCCCATGAGTCCGGCGCGTACACCGGCGAGATCTCGGCGTCCTTCCTCAAGGCCCTCGACACCGGCTACGTGATCATCGGGCACTCGGAGCGTCGCCAGTACCACGCCGAGTCCGACGAGATCGTCGCGGCCAAGGTGAAGGCCGCCGTTGGCAAGGGGATCGTCCCGATCATCTGCGTCGGCGAGACCAGCGACGACCTCGAGAAGCACGGCGCCAGTGCGGTTCCCGTCGCCCAGCTCCGGGCCGCGCTCGAGGGCCTGCCGAAGGGCACCGACGTGGTCGTGGCCTACGAGCCGGTCTGGGCGATCGGCTCCGGGCAGGCGGCGACCGCCGAGCAGGCGGAGCAGGTCTGCGCCGCGCTGCGCGAGGTGGTCAAGGAGTCGCTCGGCGACGACGCGGCCGCGGCCACGCGCATCCTCTACGGCGGATCGGTGAAGTCGGGCAACATCGCCGGCTTCATGCGCGAGCCCAACGTCGACGGCGCGCTCGTCGGCGGGGCGAGCCTCGACGTCGACGAGTTCGCCGCGATCGTCCGCTACAAGAAGCACGTCGGGGTCTGACACCCGGCGAACGGGTTCGGGTTTCCCCGCGGCCGCGGGTTATACTGTTTCGGCTGCGGGGGCCCGTGCCCTCCTCTGCTCTCGAAAGGCCTCTTCTGTGGAAATACTCCAGGTCGTCCTCCAGGTGGTCCTCGCCATCACGAGCCTCCTGCTGACCCTGCTGATCCTCCTGCACAAGGGCCGCGGTGGTGGGCTGTCCGACATGTTCGGCGGCGGCATCACCTCGAACCTGGGCGCATCCGGTGTCGCTGAGCGAAACCTCAACCGCATCACGATCGTCCTCGCGCTGGTCTGGGTCGCGTGCATCGTCGTGCTCGGCCTGATCACGAAGTTCTCGGCCGGCATCTGAGCGTGACCGCACGACCTGAGCTCGCTCCGAGCTCGTTCTCGAAGGATTAGGGGATCCCATGGCTTCTGGTGGCAGTGCAATCCGCGGCTCGCGCGTCGGCGCGGGGCCGATGGGCGAGCAGGACCGCGGCTATCACGCCGAGCGTGTCGCCGTCTCGTACTGGGACGCTCTCGGCAACGAGACGGTCCGATACTTCGCGGCCAACGTGCCCGACGAGGAGATCCCCGAGACGATCGACTGCCCGGCCTCGGGCCTCCCGGCCGGCCGCGACAAGGCGAACCCGCCGTCGGTGGCCAAGCTCGAGCCCTACAAGACCCACCTCGCGTACGTGAAGGAGCGCCGCTCGCCCGAGGAGGCCGAGCAGCTCCTCGACGACGCTCTCCAGCAGCTCCGTGCCCGCCGCGGCACGGTCGCCAGCTGATCCAGCTTCGCTGAAACCCGAAGGGCCAGTCACACAACGGCGTGTGGCTGGCCCTTCGGCGTTCCCGGCGAGTCTCATCGTCGCTTCGACACCGGAAAGCGGAAAGCCCCGCTCAGGGAGCGGGGCTTTCGCGGATTCGGTGTCGAAGCGACACGAGAACTCAGTACGACGGCGCGATGAGGTTCTCGGGGACCTCGGCGGCGGCCTCGCGGTCGACGAAGAAGACCGTGCGACGACGGCCCTCGGCGCCCGCCACGGGGACCTCGTCGACGCTCGCGCCGGCCAGGGCCAGGCCGATCGCGGAGGCCTTGTCGGAACCGGCCAGCACCATCCACACCCGATCGGCCGACTGGATGACCGGGAGCGTCAGCGAGAGGCGCTCCGGCGGCGGCTTGGGGGAGTTGCGGACCGGCACGACCGTCGCATCCTTGATGCGGATCTCGGGGTGTCCGGGGAAGAGCGAGGCGATGTGCCCGTCGGGTCCGACGCCCAGGAACAGGATGTCGAACCGCGGATGCGTGGCGCCCTCCGGCGCCGCGGCAGCCAGCTCGTCGGAGTACGCCACGGCGGCCTCGTCGAGCGAGGCGATCTCGTCGGAGGACGGGAACGGGTGCACCTTCGCCGGGTCGACCGGCACATGATCGAGCAGCGCGTCGAAGGCCTGTTGATCGTTGCGATCCGGGTCGCCCTTGGGGACGAACCGCTCGTCACCCCACCAGAAGTGGATGCGGCCCCAGTCGATCGTGTCGGAGGCGGCGGAGGTGCGGATCTCGGTGAGGACCGCACCTCCCATGCCGCCGCCGGTGAGGACGACGTGCGCTTCGTCGTGCTCATCGAGGATGTCGATGATCTTCGTGATGAAGCGCGCAGCGACCGAACCGGCCAGGGCCTCCTTGTCGGGGTGGACCAGTACGCGGCGGTCGTTCGTCGTCATTGTCGCTCTCTCAGCTCGCGTCGCTGTCGACGCTCGTGTCGGTCTCGAGCATCTCCACGAGGCCCTGGGTGATCACTTCACCGTAGAGCACATCGGGGTCGAGTCGACGCAACTCCTCCGCGAGGCAGTCACGCAGGTTCCTGCGCGGAAGCGCGAGGGTGTGCGTGGGCTGGTTCGGCTCGGAGAGCGTGGCGACGTTCGGGATGTCGCGTACGAGCTCGATGGGGCCGCTGGCGCGCGTGAGGATCACGCCGTGGATCCCGCTCGAGCCGTTCGCCCGCGACCGCAGTCCGTACTTCACCGGCACCTTGAGCTGGTGACGGAGCCAGGCCGCGAGCAGGAGCGTCGACGGTGAATCGGAAGCGCCCGACACCTCGATGTCGGTCACCGGCTCGTAGGGCGGCTGGTCGAGCGCCGCGGCGAGCTGCGCACGCCACAGCGTGAGCCGCGTCCACGCGAAGTCGGTGTCGCCGGGGGAGTAGGAGCGCGACCGCGCCAGCAGGGACTCGACGGGGTTCGACTCGCTGGACGAGTCGGTGATGCGTCGCGTCGCGATGCGACCGAGGCTCGAGGCGGAGACGTCCTCCGGCGCGTGCATGGGCCACCACACGACCACCGGGGCGTCGGGCAGCAGGAGACCGGTGACGAGGCTCTCCTCGTCGCTCGCGACGGCTCCGTAGGCGCGGAGGAGGATGACCTCGCTCGCGCCCGCGTCGCCGCCGACGCGAATCTGGGCGTCGAGCCGCGCACCGCGACCGGTGCGACCGTTCTCGCCGGGCTCGGTCGAGAGCACGATGACGCGCATCGGGTGCTCGCGCGACGCGTCGTTGGCGGCCTCGATGGCGACCTCCTCCTCGCCCTGCGCCGTCACGATGATGAGGGTCAGCACGCGGCCGAGGGCCACGGCGCCGCCCTCCTCACGGATCTTGACCAGCGACTTCGAGATCTTGCTGGTGGTGGTGTCGGGAAGATCGACGATCACGGCCGCCTCCAGGTCCGGCCGTCGCGGGCGAGCAGGGCGTCGGCGGATGCCGGGCCCCACGTGCCGGGACGGTACTGCTCAGGCTGGCCGAGGGTCGACCAGTACTCTTCGATCGGGTCGAGGATCATCCACGACAGCTCCACCTCGCGCTGACGCGGGAAGAGCGGCGGGTCTCCGAGGAGCACGTCGAGGATGAGTCGCTCGTAGGCCTCGGGGCTGGCCTCGGTGAAGGCGTGCCCGTATCCGAAGTCCATCGTCACGTCGCGCACCTGCATGCCCGCTCCCGGCACCTTGGAGCCGAACCGGATCGTGACGCCCTCATCGGGCTGCACACGGATCACCAGCGCGTTCTGGCCGAGCTCGGCCGTCTGGCTCTCGGCGAAGAGGTATTGCGGGGCGCGCTTGAACACCACGGCGATCTCCGTCACCCGTCGGCCGAGACGCTTGCCCGCGCGAAGGTAGAACGGGACGCCGGCCCAGCGGCGCGTGCCGATGTCGAGACGGACCGCGGCGTAGGTCTCCGTGGTGGACTCCGGGTTCATCCCGTCCTCCTCCAGGAAGCCGAGCACCTTCTCGCCGCCCTGCCAGCCGCCCGAGTACTGCCCGCGCGCCGTGATGGTCGAGAGGTCGTCGGGCAGCTTCACCGCGGCGAGGACCTTCTCCTTCTCGGCGCGGAGGTCGGCCGCGTCGAACGAGATCGGCTCCTCCATCGCGGTCAGCGCCAGGAGCTGCAGCAGATGATTCTGAATGACGTCGCGCGCCGCGCCGATGCCGTCGTAGTAGCCGGCACGGCCGCCGACGCCGATGTCCTCCGCCATGGTGATCTGCACGTGATCGACGTAGTTCGCGTTCCAGATGGGCTCGTAGAGCTGGTTCGCGAAGCGGAGCGCCAGGATGTTCTGGACCGTCTCCTTGCCGAGGTAGTGGTCGATGCGGAACACCGAGTCGGGCGGGAAGACGCTCTCGACGACGTCGTTCAGCTCGCGGGCGGTCTTGAGGTCGCTACCGAAGGGCTTCTCGATGACGACGCGACGCCAGTAGCCGTCCTTCTGCTCCGCGAGCCCGGTGCGACGCAGCTGCTCGGTGACGAGCGGGAACGCCTTCGGCGGGATCGAGAGGTAGAAGGCGTAGTTGCCGTTCGTCCCGCGGTCGCGGTCGAGCTCCTCGATGGTCTGGCCGAGCTGCTCGAACGCAGCGTCGTCGCCGAACTCACCGGAGACGAACCGGATGCCCTCGGAGAGCTGACGCCACACGTCCTCGTCGAACGGGGTGCGGGCGTGATCGCGCACGGAGTCGTGCACGACGCGCTCGAAGTCCTGGTCCTCCCAGTCGCGGCGTGCGAACCCGATCAGGGAGAACCCCGGCGGGAGCAGGCCGCGACTGGCGAGGTCGTAGACCGCGGGCATGAGCTTCTTGCGGGAGAGGTCGCCGGTGACCCCGAAGATGACCAGACCGCTGGGACCGGCGATGCGGTTCAGCCTGCGATCGATGGGAAGCCGGAGTGGATTGGACTCCGGCGTGATGTCGACGGGGGGCATGCGAGATCTCCTTGCTTCAGCTCTCGTGCTGTCGGTCAGCGGACGACGTTCAGGAGCGCCTCGACCGCACCGCTGTCGGTGAGGTTGAGTCGCAGCACCGGGCGGCCGTGCTCGTGGAGCACGTTCGCGTCGCCGGCGGCCTGAGCCTGGATCAGCTGACCGTAGGTGAACGGGCGGTCGGGGATCTCGAGGTCCTCGCGCGGAACGCTCGTGATCTGGAGGAACACGCCGATGGCGGGCCCGCCCTTGTGGTACTGGCCGGTGGAGTGGAGGAAGCGGGGCCCCCATCCGAACGTCACCGGGCGCTTCGAGGTGGCCGCGAGAGCGTCGCGGGTCTCGGCCAGCTGGGGCAGCTCGAGACGGTCGACGTAGGCCTGCACGGCGATGTACCCGTCGGCGGGCACCAGCTCGATGAGACGGGCGATGGCACCGTCGAGCGTGGTGACGCCCTCGAGCACCTCGTCGGTGCCGCGCACCTCGATGCCGTCGGCGACGAACGCCGGGGCGACGGGCTCAGGACGCTGGTCGAGGAGACCGCGAGCGGCCGCCTTCGCCGACTCCACGTCGGGCTGGTCGAACGGGTTGATGCCGATCAGGCGACCGGCCACCGCCACCGCGTACTCCCACGTGAGCATCATGGCGCCGAGAGAGCCGCTGATGAGGATCTCGCCCGGGTGCTGCTCGCGCAGGTGGTGGTGGTTCGCGTCGTCGACCAGGCGGACGATCTGCACGTCGGGCAGGTTCTCCGTGAGCTCGGGGGAGTGCGTGTCGAGCACGACCGGCAGGATGCCCTTGCCGTCCTTGCCGGTGGACTCCGCGATGAGCTGCTCGGCCCAGTCGGCGAAGCCCTTGATGTGGGTGCCGTCGGACACGATGCCGAGCTTGTCGCGGAACGGGGAGGTGCCGCCGATGGCCGCGCCGAGGATGAGACCGAAGTTCTCGTCGTCGTCGGCAGACAGGTTGAGCTGGATGGCCTCGGCCTCGTCCAGCAGCTCGTCGATGTCGACGCCGGCGAGGCCGGACGGCACGAGTCCGAAGGCGGTGAGCGCCGAGTAGCGTCCACCGACGTTCGGGTCGGCGTTGAACACCGTGTACCCGGCCTCCCGAGCGGAGGCCTCGAGCGGCGAACCCGGGTCGGTCACGACCACGATGCGCTCGGCGGGGTCGATCCCGGCCTCGCGGAACGCGTGCTCGTAGGTGCGGCGCTGGCTGTCGGTCTCCAGCGTCGAGCCCGACTTCGACGACACCACGAGGGCGCTGGTCTCGAGCCGGTCGGAGACCGCCGCGCGGACCTGGTCCGGGTCGGTCGAGTCGAGGATGGTCAGCTCGACGCCGGCCGTGTTCGTGATGACCTCGGGAGCCAGGGACGATCCGCCCATGCCCGCGAGCACGAAGTGGTTCACACCCTTGGCCAGGAGCTGCTCGCGCAGCTCGTGGATGCGGGGGACCAGCGGACGCGAGACGGCGACCGCCTCGGTCCAGCCCAGACGCTTCGACGCCTCGGACTCGGCCTCGGGGCCCCAGAGGGCCGGGTCGAGCCCGGTGATGCCCGACGCGACCAGGTCGCGGACGAGCTGGGGGACGTGGGTCTCGACGGCCGTCTTGGCGTCGCCGGAGACGTGGATCGCGATGGTCACTTCGCCGCCTCCAGCTGCCCGGTGATCGCCTCGAGGAGCTCGTTCCACGACACGACGAACTTCTCGACGCCCTCGCGCTCGAGCTGCTCGGTGACGTCGGCGTACGACACTCCCTGCGCGGCCACCGCGTCGAGGACCTTGTTGGCCTCGAGGTAGGTGCCGGAGATGGTGTCGCCCTTGATCTCGCCGTGGTCGAAGGTGGCGTCGAGCGTCTTCTCCGGCATGGTGTTGACCACCTCGGGAGCGGCCAGCTCGACGACGTAGAACGTGTCGGGGATCGACGGGTCCTTCACGCCGGTGGACGCCCAGAGCGGACGCTGCTTGTTCGCGCCGGCGTCGAGGAGGTACTGGGCGCGCTCGGTAGTGAACGCCTGCTCGTAGACCTCGTAGGCGAGACGGGCGTTGGCCACGCCGGCCTTGCCCTTGAGCGCGGCGGCCTCGTCGGTGCCCACCGCATCCAGCCGCTTGTCGATCTCGGTGTCGACGCGCGACACGAAGAAGGAGGCGACCGAGTGGATCTTCGACAGGTCGTGACCCGCCTCCTTGGCCTTCTCGAGCCCGGTGAGGTAGGCGTTGATCACGTCGCGGTAGCGCTCGAGCGAGAAGATCAGGGTCACGTTGACGCTGATGCCCGCCGCGATGGTCTCGGTGATGGCCGCGAGGCCCTCGATGGTGGCCGGGATCTTGATGAGCACGTTCTCGCGGGCGACGCGGTCGTGCAGCTGCTTGGCCTGCGCGATCGTGCCCTCGGTGTCGTGCGCGAGACCCGGCTCGACCTCGATCGACACACGGCCGTCGAAGCCCTTCGACGACTCGTAGATCGGCAGGAACAGGTCGCAGGCGTTCGCGACGTCGTCCGTGGTGATCTCGAAGACGGCGCCGGTCGCGTCCTTGCCCGCCTTGGCGAGCTCGGCGACCTGTGCGTCGTACGCGTTGCCCTTGGACAGGGCGCCCGCGAAGATCGTCGGGTTCGTGGTCACGCCGACCACGTTCTTCTCGTCGATCAGCTTCTGCAGGCCGCCCGAGGTGATGCGGTCGCGGGACAGGTCGTCCAGCCAGATGCTGACGCCGACCTTCGACAGCTCGGCGGTGGGGGTGTTCTCCGTCATGGTCTACTCCTCTTGATTCGTCTTCGGCCGGCCTAGAGGGAGGCCAGGGAGGTCTTGGCGGCCTCGAGGGCCGCCTCGGTGGTGATGCCGAACTCGCGGAACAGCGTCTTGTAGTCGGCGGAGGCGCCGAAGTGCTCGATCGACACCGCGCGCCCGTGGTCGCCGATGTACTTGCGCCAGCCGAGCTCGAGTCCGGCCTCGATCGAGACGCGGGCCTTGACGGAGGCGGGGAGCACGTGCTCCTTGTACTCCGCGGGCTGCTCCTCGAACCACTCCAGGCACGGCACCGAGACGACGCGGGCGTTCACGCCCTCCTTCGCCAGCTCCTGGCGGGCCTCGACCGCGATCTGCACCTCGGATCCGGTGGCGAGGAAGATCACGTCCGGCGTTCCGTTCGGCGCCTCGGCGAGGATGTACGCCCCCTTCGAGACGTTCGAGGCGCTGGCGAAGGTGTCGCCCGATGCCTCGCCCTCGCCGCGCGGGAAGACGGGGATGTTCTGGCGGGTCAGCGCGATGCCGGCCGGGTCGCGGTGACGACGCAGCAGCTCGAGCCAGGCGTAGGCGACCTCGTTGGCGTCGCCGGGGCGGACCACCTCGAGGTTCGGGATGGCGCGGAGCGCCCAGAGCTGCTCGATCGGCTGGTGCGTCGGGCCGTCCTCGCCGAGCGCGACGGAGTCGTGCGTCCAGACGAAGATCGACGGCACGCGCATGAGGGCGGCCAGACGGACGGCGGGACGCATGTAGTCGCTGAAGATGAGGAAGGTGCCGCCGTAGGGGCGGGTCTTCCCGTGCAGCGTGATGCCGTTGATGATCGAGCCCATGGCGTGCTCGCGGATGCCGAAGTGCAGCACGCGGCCGTACTCGTTGCCGGTCCACTCGTGGGTGGAGTGCTCGCTGGGCACGAACGACGCCGCCGACTCGATGGTGGTGTTGTTCGACTCGGCGAGGTCGGCCGAGCCGCCCCACAGCTCCGGGAGCTTCTCGGCGAGGGCGTTGAGCACCTTGCCGGAGGCCGAACGAGTGGAGGAGTCCTTCCCCGCCTCGAACACCGGGAGCGCGCTCTCGATGTCGTCGGGCAGCTCACCGGCCTCGAGACGGTCGAACAGGGCCTTCTTCTCGGGCTTGGCCGCGGCCCAGGCGTCGAAGCCCTTCTGCCACTCGGCCTTGAGCTCGGAGCCGCGGGCGATGGCGCCGCGGGTGTGCTCGATGACGTCCTCGGCGACGACGAACGACTGCTCGGGGTCGAAGCCGACGACCTCCTTGAGGCCCTTCAGCTCGTCACCGCCCAGCGCCGAGCCGTGGATCTTGCCGGTGTTCTGCTTCTTCGGGCTCGGCCAGCCGATGATCGTCTTGAGGATGATGAGCGACGGCTTGCTGGTCTCGGCCTTCGCGGCCTCGATCGCCTCGTAGAGCGCCTGGACGTCCTCGACGTACTGGCCGGTCTTCTTCCAGTCGACGACCTGCACGTGCCAGTGGTACGCCTCGTAGCGAGCGCGGACGTCCTCGGTGAAGGCGATGTTGGTGTCGTCCTCGATCGAGATCTGGTTGGAGTCGTAGATGGCGATGAGGTTGCCCAGCTGCTGGTGGCCGGCGAGCGAGGAGGCCTCGCTCGTCACACCCTCCTGCATGTCGCCGTCGCCGCAGATGACGTAGGTGTGGTGGTCGAACGGGCTGGTGCCGGGCTCGGCGTTCGGGTCGAACAGGCCGCGCTCGTAGCGCTGCGCGTAGGCGAAGCCGACCGAGGACGCCAGGCCCTGGCCGAGCGGACCGGTCGTGATCTCGACGCCCTTGGTGTGGCCGTACTCCGGGTGCCCCGGCGTGAGGGAGCCCCAGGTGCGGAGCGCCTTGAGGTCGTCGAGCTCGAGGCCGTAGCCGGCGAGGTAGAGCTGCACGTACTGGGTGAGCGAGGAGTGGCCCACCGAGAGGATGAAGCGGTCGGCGCCGATCCACGTCGGGTCGGCCGGATCCTTCCGCATGACCTTCTGGAAGAGGAGGTAGGCGGCGGGAGCGAGACTGATCGCGGTACCCGGATGCCCGTTCCCGACCTTCTCCACGGCGTCCGCCGCGAGGATCTTGGCCGTCGTTACTGCCTTGTCGTCAATGGAGTCCCATTGCAGTGCTGCCACGAGTTCGTGCACCCTTCTGCGTCGCGGCCGGCAACGTGCGGGCCGCATCCTTGTCTACACAGCGAGACGATCCCGTCGAGGGCGAGGCCACTGCCTCCTGGGCCCCCGACGCGAAGCACGTGGGCTCACGAATCACCACGCCTGTGTCGCTGCTGACAAGTATATGGACGCATAACGTGCGGACTGCGTGAACATTCCCACAATGGCGGGGGATTGACTGCCCTCTCAGGGACACCCTCGAGATCCGGTCGGACCGGAGCACGTGTATACATCCCATAGACTGGGTTCCCGGGGACGATGAAGGACGGGATGAGGTCGATGGACGTAGCGGCACCCAGCCGGGTGGAGCGTCCCCCCGTCCGACCCGTCGACAAGGTCAAGGCCTACTTCGAGCTGACGAAGCCGCGGGTCATCGAGCTCCTGCTCGTGACGACCGTCCCGGTCATGATCCTCGCCCAGCGCGGGATCCCCGACCTGTGGCTGATCCTCTGGACGCTCGTCGGCGGCGCGCTCAGCGCGGGCAGCGCCGGCGCGTTCAACTGCTACATCGACCGCGACATCGATCGCGTCATGAACCGCACGTCGAAGCGCCCCCTCGTCACGGGAGTGCTCAGCGACCGCGAGGCGCTCGTCTTCGCCTGGACCATCGGCGTGCTGTCGATCGTGGTCCTCGGCGTGTTCGTCAACCTGCTCAGCGCTGCGCTCTCGCTCGGCGCGATGCTCATCTACGTCTTCGTCTACACGCTCTGGCTGAAGCGCCGCACGCCTCAGAACATCGTGTGGGGCGGTACCGCGGGCTGCATGCCCGTGCTCATCGGCTGGGCGGCCGTCACCGACTCGCTGTCGTGGGAGGCGCTGATCCTCTTCGGCGTGATCTTCCTCTGGACGCCGCCGCACTACTGGCCGCTGTCGATGAAGTACCGCGTCGACTACAAGGCCGCCGGGGTCCCGATGCTCGCGGTCGTGCGCGGCCGTGTGGTCGTGGGCCTCCAGATCATCCTGTACGCCTGGGCGATGGTGGCCTGCTCGCTGCTGCTGATCCCGGTGGGGCACATGGGCCTCATCTACAGCGCGACGGCGATCATCGCGGGCGCCTGGTTCCTCTACGAGTCGCACCGCCTCTACAATCGGTCGATCCGCGACCTCGAGGTGAAGCCGATGCGCGTCTTCCACGGGTCGATCACCTACCTCACCCTGCTCTTCCTCGCGGTCGCCATCGACCCGCTCGTGCCCTTCCTGCAGTTCTGATGACGACCCCCTTCGGCTGGCTCGCCGCGCGCGTCACGCTCGGCCCCCGTGCGCTCCGCTGGGGCACGACGGCGTCGCTGCTCGTGAGCATCCTGATCATCGTCACCGGTGGTGTGGTGCGCGTCACCGGATCCGGCCTCGGCTGCCCCACCTGGCCCGCCTGCGACACCGGCTCCCTGGCCACGACGCCCGAGCTCGGCATCCACGGCGTCATCGAGTTCACGAACCGTGCTCTGACGGGGGTGCTGATCCTCGCCGTGGGCTGGGCGATCGTGGCGGCACGGCTGCAGAAGCCGCGCGACCGCAGCATGACCCGGCTCGCCTGGTCGCAGTTCTGGCTCGTCATCGCGAACGCGATCGTCGGCGGCATCTCCGTGCTGGTCGAGCTCAACCCCTACGTCGTCGCGTTCCACTTCATCATGGCGACCGCCCTGCTGACCACGACCACGCTCACCTGGCACCGGGCGCATCGCGGCCAGTCGGCCGCCGTGCGCTTCCCCCGGCCGATCGGCTCCCTGTCCTGGATCCTCGTGGCCGTGACCGCCGTCCTCATCATCGTCGGGACCACGGTGACCGGATCCGGGCCTCACTCCGGCGACTCCGCCGACGTGCCCAGGATGGCGTTCGTCTGGGAGCAGGTGACGATCGTCCACGGCGTCCTCGGCGTGGCCACCCTGGTGCTCGGCATCGCGGTGCTCGTGCTGTGCCTCCGGGTGCCCGACGCCCAGCTGGCGGTGCGCCGGTCGGCGACGTTCGTCGCGATCGTGGTGCTCCAGGCGGGGCTCGGACTGGCGCAGTCGCTGCTCGGACTGCCCGAGTGGATGGTCGTGCTGCATCTCCTGGGGTCCGCCCTGGTCTGGGTGGGCGCGCTGCGCGTGCTGCTCGACACGCATCCGACCCTGTTCGCGCCGACGTCGCCGAGCGGGTCCCCGCTCCCTGAGACCCGGGTCACGGTTTCGCGCTGAGCGTCCGCTCGCCCCGCTTTCCCCTGTAGAATCATGGGGTTCTTCCAGGCCGTCTTGGCCAGGAGGACGATCGCCACCGATACCCGAATCGGCGCGGAAACCTCCGCAGACCCTGGGTTCGGCGGGCCTTCCCCGGCACGATGGAATGACCGACGCCTGCCGGCGGTTGAAGGCCAAGGAAGGGAGTCACTCATGTCAGACGTGCTCATCGACCGACCGGAGCTCGAGAACCTCGGGGTGTACGAGTTCGGCTGGTCGGACCCCGACGCCGCAGGTGCGGCGGCTGAACGTGGACTCTCCGAACAGGTCGTCACGCGCATCTCGAAGCTCAAGAACGAGCCCGAGTGGATGCTCAAGAACCGCCTGAAGGCGATGAGCATCTTCGAGCGGAAGCCGATGCCCACCTGGGGCGCCGACCTCTCGGGCATCGACTTCGACAACATCAAGTACTTCGTCCGCTCCACCGAGAAGCAGGCGACCTCGTGGGAGGACCTGCCCGAGGACATCAAGAACACCTACGAGAAGCTCGGCATCCCGGAGGCGGAGCGCCAGCGCCTCGTCGCCGGCGTCGCCGCCCAGTACGAGTCCGAGGTGGTGTACCACCAGATCCGCGAGGACCTCGAGGCCCAGGGCGTCATCTTCATGGACACCGACACCGCTCTCCGCGAGCACCCGGAGTTCTTCGAGGAGTACTTCGGCAGCGTGATCCCGTCGGGCGACAACAAGTTCGCCGCGCTGAACACCGCCGTGTGGTCGGGCGGCTCGTTCGTCTACGTGCCGAAGGGCGTGCACGTCGAGATCCCGCTGCAGGCCTACTTCCGGATCAACACCGAGAACATGGGCCAGTTCGAGCGCACGCTGATCATCGCCGACGAGGATAGCTACGTCCACTACATCGAGGGCTGCACCGCCCCGATCTACAAGAGCGACTCGCTGCACTCGGCCGTGGTCGAGATCATCGTGAAGAAGAACGCCCGCGTGCGCTACACCACGATCCAGAACTGGTCGAACAACGTCTACAACCTCGTCACCAAGCGCGCGATCGCGCACGAGGGCGCGACGATGGAGTGGATCGACGGCAACATCGGCTCGAAGGTCACGATGAAGTACCCGTCGATCTACCTGGCGGGCGAGCACGCCAAGGGCGAGACGCTCTCCGTCGCGTTCGCCGGTCCTGGCCAGCACCAGGACGCCGGCGCGAAGATGATCCACATGGCGCCGTACACCCAGTCGTCGATCGTCTCGAAGTCGATCGCCCGGGGCGGTGGCCGTGCCGGCTACCGCGGTGAGGTCCGCGTCGACGCCAAGGCGCACCACTCTGCGAACACCGTCCGCTGCGACGCGCTCCTCGTCGACACGATCTCCCGGTCCGACACGTATCCGGCCATCGACATCCGCGTCGACGACGTCCAGCTCGGTCACGAGGCCACCGTCTCGAAGGTCTCCGAGGAGCAGCTCTTCTACCTGATGAGCCGTGGCATGCCGGAGGACGAGGCCATGGCCATGATCGTCCGCGGCTTCATCGAGCCCATCGCCCGCGAGCTGCCCATGGAGTACGCGCTCGAGCTCAACAAGCTCATCGAGATGGGCATGGAAGGATCCGTCGGCTGACCATGGCTGAGGCAACACCCGCTACCCCCGCCCAGCACGGCGCTCAGGCGCACTCCGACGGAGGCTGGGCCCTGGTCCCCGTCCAGACGCGCTCCGAGCGCTTCACGTCGACCTCGGTCGACGACTTCGGAGCGGTCTCGGGCCTCGAGTTCGAGTGGAAGTTCGCGCCCGTCGCGCGCTTCTCGCAGCTGCTGTCGGGCACGCTCGACGGTTCCGAGCTCTCGGAGCAGATCACCAGCGAGCTCGCCGACGGCGTGACGCTGTCCTGGATCGACCGCGACGACGCCGCGATCGGCGGGGCAGGGGTCCCCGAGGAGCGCGCCTCGGCCAACGCCTGGTCGTCGTTCTCCCGTGCCCTGCACATCCGCGTGTCCGGGTCCGTCTCCGGCGACTCCGTCGTCCGGGTCTCCGGGCTGGGCACCGAGGCACGGGCGGCGCACACCGTCATCACCGCCGAGCCGCAGTCGTCCGGGATCGTGATCCTCGAGCACACCGGCGAGGCGAACCTCAGCGAGAACGTCGAGATCGTCGTCGGCGACGGCGCGAACCTCACCGTCGTGACCGTGCAGGAGTGGGACGACTCGGCGGTGCACCTCGCCAGCCACTTCGCTCGCATCGGCCGCGACGCCAGGCTGAAGCACGCGATCGTGTCGCTCGGCGGGGGCGTCGTGCGGGTCAACCCGTCGCTCCAGCTCGTCGAGCAGGGCGGGTCGGTCGAGTCGCTCGGCCTCTACTTCGCCGATGGCGGTCAGTACATCGAGCAGCGCCCCTACGTGAACCACGTCGCCGCCGACACCCGCAGCCGCGTCACCTTCAAGGGTGCGCTGCACGGCGCCGGCGCCCACACCGTGTGGGTCGGCGACGTTCTCATCGGCCCGCACGCCGACGGCACCGACTCGTACGAGCAGAACCGCAACCTCGTGCTCTCCGACGGCACCCGTGCCGACAGCATCCCGAACCTCGAGATCGAGACCGGGAACATCCAGGGTGCGGGGCACGCGTCGTCCACCGGTCGGTTCGACGACGAGCAGCTGTTCTACCTGCAGTCGCGCGGCATCTCCGAGGAGGAGGCGCGCCGTCTGGTCGTGCAGGGCTTCCTCGCCGAGATCGTGCAGCAGCTGGGCTCCGAGGCGCTCGAGCTGCGGCTGACCGCGGCCATCGAGCACGAGCTCGCCGCGATCCGCGCCGAGTCCGCCACTGCAGCGGAGAGTGCCGAGTGAGCGCCGAGAAGGTCTGCTCGCTCGACGACGTCCCCGTGAACCAGGCGCTGCGCGTCGTCGTCGGCGGCGCACCCATCGCGCTCGTGAAGGACAGCGCGGGGCAGTGCCACGCCATCGGCGACACCTGCACGCACGGCGACATCTCGCTCGCCGAGGGCTTCGTCGAGGACGACACCCTCGAATGCTGGGCCCACGGCTCCAAGTTCTCGCTCGAGACCGGCGTGCCGCTCACGCTGCCGGCCTACGAGCCCGTCCCCGTCTACGAGATCTCCATCGTCGACGGCGACGTCTACATCGACCCGACCAAGACGAAGGTGATCAACTGACATGTCCACTCTGAAGATCGAAGACCTGCACGTCAGCGTCGAGACCGACCAGGGGACCAAGCAGATCCTCCGCGGTGTCGACCTGACCGTGGGCGAGGGCGAGACCCACGCCATCATGGGCCCCAACGGCTCCGGCAAGTCGACGCTCGCCTACGCCATCGCGGGTCACCCGAAGTACCACGTCGAGTCCGGCTCCGTCACCCTCGACGGTCAGGAGCTGCTCGACATGAGCGTCGACGAGCGCGCTCGCGCGGGCCTCTTCCTCGCCATGCAGTACCCGGTCGAGATCCCTGGGGTGTCCAACGCGAACTTCCTCCGCACCGCCAAGACCGCGATCGACGGCCAGGCGCCGGCGATGCGTCCCTGGCTCAAGGAGGTCGACGCCGCGATGACCGGGCTCCGGATGGACAAGTCCTTCCGGGAGCGCAACGTCAACGAGGGCTTCTCCGGCGGCGAGAAGAAGCGCAACGAGATCCTGCAGCTCGAGCTCCTCAAGCCCAAGTTCGCGGTGCTCGACGAGACCGACTCCGGTCTCGACGTCGATGCGCTCAAGATCGTCTCCGAGGGCGTCAACCGCGCCAAGGAGAACACCGGCGCGGGCGTCCTGCTCATCACGCACTACAACCGCATCCTGCGCTACGTGAAGCCCGACTTCGTCCACGTGTTCGTGGCCGGCCGCGTCGCCGAGCAGGGTGGGCCGGAGCTCGCCGTCCAGCTCGAGAACGAGGGCTACGATCGCTTCCTCGCGGGCTCGAACGTAGGCTGACGTCATGGTCACCACACTCGAGCCCGCCCTCTTCGACAAGGTCGAAGAGGCCCTGAAGGATGTGATGGACCCGGAGCTCGGCGTCAACGTCGTCGACCTCGGGCTCATCTACGACCTGGGTTGGGATGACGAGCTCGACGCTCTCGTCATCAGCATGACCCTCACCTCGGCCGGCTGCCCGCTCACCGACGTGCTGGAGGAGCAGACCGGCGAGGCCCTCGACGGCATCGTCGAGCGCTTCCGCATCAACTGGGTGTGGATGCCGCCGTGGGGCCCCGACCGCATCACCGACGACGGCCGCGACATGATGCGCGCCCTCGGCTTCGCCATCTGAGGCCGAACGTCGGTCGCTTCGACACCGAATACAGGCAAGCCCCGCGAATATCGCGGGGCTTGCCGTGTTTCGGTGTCGAGGCGACGGTGTGTGTGGCCCTGTCAGGCCTCAGTGGCCCATGCCGAGCCCGCCGTCGACGGGGATCACCGCGCCGGTGATGTACGCGGCGTCGTCGCTCGCGAGCCACACGACCGCCTTCGCGACCTCCTCGGCCTGCCCGAAGCGGGCGACCGGGATGCTCTTCCTGTAGTCCTGCTGCTGCTCCTCGGGCAGGACGGCGGTCATCTCCGTCTCGATGAACCCGGGGGCGACGACGTTCGCGGTGATGCCGCGGCCGCCCAGCTCCCGCGAGAGCGAGCGGGCGAAGCCGACGAGGGCGCTCTTCGACGACGAGTAGTTGATCTGTCCGGGGGAGCCGTACAGGCCGACCACGCTCGAGATGAGGATCACGCGGCCGAAGCGCTGCTTCAGCATCCCCTTCGACGCGCGCTTCACCGTGCGGAAGGCGCCCGTGAGGTTCGTGTCGATCACGTCGGTGAAGTCGTCCTCCGTCATGCGGAGCAGGAGCGTGTCCTTCGTGATCCCCGCGTTCGCGACCACGACCTCGACCGGCCCGAGCTCCTGCTCCACCTGCGTGAACGCCGCGTCGAGCGAGGCCGCATCGGTCACGTCGGCGGCCACGGTGAGCGCGCCCTCCGGTCCGCCCGAGCCCGAGCGGGAGGTCACGGCGACCCGGTGGCCCTGGGCCACGAACTCCTCGGCGATGGCGTATCCGATGCCTCGGTTTCCTCCGGTGATGAGCACTGTCCTGGGGGTCACGATGACGCCTTTCGTTCGTTCGGGGTGATGCCGGTCGGCTCGCATCCGCGCGTCGGGGGCGACCGAGCCGCATACCAGCTTAGGAGCAGTGGAGCAGGCGTACTCTTGAAGGGATCCACTGACGAGAAGCGAGCATGAAGAAGCAGCAGCAGTCGGTGACGAGCCTTCCTCGCTCCCCGGAGGATGAGCGCCGCACCCGAATGATCAAGTACCTCATCGTGATGGGCATCCGCATCGTGTGCCTCATCGCGGTGTTCTTCGTGCTGCAGTGGTGGTGGGCGGTCGCGCTCTGCGCGGCCGGCGCCATCGTGCTGCCCTACATCGCGGTCATCATCGCGAACCAGACGATGAACACCGGCGTCGCAGGTCCGGAGCGGCCGGGTGCCATCCAGGTCTATCGGATGCCGCCGGCCGGCTTCACGCCCCCTCCCGCCGACGGCGGGCGGGACGATGACGAGCGGACGGCCTCGTGATCGGTCTCGGGGCGCCCCAGGCTACCCAGTGCTCCAGGGCTGGCTGCTCGGCGGATGCGTCGTGGCGTGTGGAGTGGCGCAATCCGCGCATCCACACCGAGGACCGCCGCAAGGTGTGGCTGGCGTGCGACGAGCACGTCGAGTACCTCCGGGGCTTCCTCTCGTCGAGGTCGTTCCCCGTCGAGGTCCTCGCGCTCGAGGCCCCCGCGTCGACGGCGCCGATCGGTGCCGCTGCGAGAGGGACGACGTGATCGGCTGGAGGTTCCTGCTCAGCAGGCGCTGGGCCGGCTATCTCGCGATCGCCCTGATCTTCGCGTCGGTCTGCGTCAGCCTCGGCTTCTGGCAGCTCGCACGGCGGGCGGAGGCGCTCACCGAGATCGATCGTGTCGCCTCGAACTTCGACGCCGACCCCACACCGCTGGCTGAGGCCCTGCCCGAGCTCGACACCTGGGACGACTCGCAGAAGTGGCTGACCGTGAGCATGACGGGCACCTACCTGGTCGATGACCAGCTGCTGGTGCGCAACCGTCCCCTCAACGGGAACCCGGGCTTCGAGGTCCTGACGCCGCTGCAGCTGTCCAACGGCGACGTGTTCGTCGTCGACCGCGGATGGCTGCCGACGGGACAGGACCAGGACGCCCCGGATGCGGTCCCCGCGCCTCCGTCCGGCACCGTCACGGTCGTGGTGCGCCTCAAGGCGGGGGAGCCGCACCTCGACTCCCGCGGGGCGACCCCCGGGCAGATCGCCACGATCGAGCTGCCCCTGATCGAGCAGCAGGTGGGGGAGCCCACGTACACGGGCGCGTACGGTCTCCTGGCCTCCGAGGATCCGGCGCCCGCCACCCGTCCCGTGGCCGTGGAGAAGCCCGTCCCCGACGAGGGGCCGCACCTGTCCTACGCGTTCCAGTGGTTCGTGTTCGCGCTGCTCGGCTTCGTCGCGCTCGGCTACATCGCGCGCCAGGAGTACCGGCAGCTCAACTCCGACGATCCCGACGAGCAGGAGCGCGCGGCCGAGCGGGCGCGGAAGCGCGCGAGCAGGCGCAGCGACGCCGACATCGAGGACGACATCCTGGACGGGCGGGGCTAGACCTCGGCGCCCGCGGGCCGGGCTCAGGCCAGGCTGATCAGGTCGGCGTAGTCCTTGTTCCAGTGGTCCTCGACGCCGTCGGGGAGGATGAGGACACGCTCAGGGTTGAGTGCCTCGACCGCGCCCTCGTCGTGGCTCACCAGGACGACCGCGCCCTCGTAGTGGGCCAGTGCATCCAGGATCTCGTCGCGGCTCGCCGGATCGAGGTTGTTCGTCGGCTCGTCGAGCAGCAGCACGTTCGCACCCGACACGACGATCATGGCCAGGGCCAGTCGGGTCTTCTCACCGCCGGAGAGCACCCCGGCCGGCTTGTGCGAGTCGTCGCCCGTGAACAGGAACGAGCCGAGGACGCGGCGCGCCTCCGTCTCGGTGAGGTTCGGCGAGGCCGACATCATGTTCTCGAGCACCGAGCGCTTGACGTCGATCGTCTCGTGCTCCTGCGCGTAGTAGCCGATCCGGAGACCGTGGCCCGGCTCGAGCTGCCCGGTGTCGGGCTTGTCGACGCCGCCCAGGATGCGCAGCAGCGTGGTCTTGCCCGCGCCGTTCAGCCCGAGCACGACGACCTTCGAGCCGCGGTCGATCGCGAGGTCGACCGCGGTGAAGATCTCGAGCGACCCGTAGCTCTTCGACAGGTTCGACGCCATGAGCGGCGTGCGACCGCAGGGGACCGGCGTCGGGAAGCGCAGCTTCGCGACACGGTCGACGGCGCGCACCTCCTCGAGCCCGGAGAGCATCTTCTCGGCACGGGCGACCATCTGGTGCGCGGCGGCGGCCTTCGAGGCCTTGGCGCCGAAGCGGGCGGCCTGCAGCTGGAGCTGGCTCGCCTTCTTCTCGACGTTGACGCGCTCCTTCTTGCGGCGCTCCTCGTCGGCCTCGCGCTGCTTGAGATAGTTCTTCCAGCCCATGTTGTAGACGTCGATGACCTGGCGGTTCGCGTCGAGGTAGAACACGCGGTTGACCGTCTCGCCCACCAGCTCGATGTCGTGGCTGATCACGATGAAGCCGCCGTTGTACCCCTTGAGGAACTCGCGGAGCCAGACGACGGAGTCGGCGTCGAGGTGGTTCGTGGGCTCGTCGAGGATCAGCGTCTCCGCATCCGAGAAGAGGATGCGGGCCAGCTCGATGCGGCGGCGCTGGCCGCCCGAGAGGGTCTTGAGCGGCTGGTCGAGGATGCGGTCGGGCAGGCTGAGGTTCGACGCGATCGACGCCGCCTCCGCCTCGGCCGCGTAGCCGCCGAGGGCCGTGAAGCGGTCGGTGAGGTTGCCGTACCGGCGCATGGCGCGCTCGCTCACGTCGGGATCGTCGGACGCCATCTCGAGCGACGCCTCCTGCATCCCGAGCACGAGGGACCCCAGCCCGCGGGCGTCGAGGATGCGCGTGCGGGCGAGCTCCTCCGGGTCGCCTGACCGCGGGTCCTGGGGGAGGTAGCCGAGCTCGCCGCTGCGCTGGACCTGCCCCTCGTTCGGCAGCAGGTCGCCCGCCAGCACCTTGGTCAGCGTGGTCTTCCCCGCGCCGTTGCGGCCGACGAGACCGATCTTGTCTCCGCCCGCGACGCGGAACGACACATCCTCCATCAGGGTGCGCGCACCCACTCTGATGGTGAGATCGGTGACGGCGAGCACAGGCGAAGTCCATTTCTTTCGTTGCGTTGCCACAACGGTGGGGAGGGGGATGCGCTCTAGTATATTTCGCAGGGCCGGCGCCACCGTGGATGCTCGCTCTCCGCGCAATCGACGCGCACCCGCTGCAGCTCGGCATCCCGGTCGCAGCGCCGCCGAATCTCGACGACAGGAGACCGCATGTCGACCGTCTCGCTCGCCTCCGGGCGTCCGACCATCGCCGACCGCCTCATCCGCCGCTCGCTGGCCACAGACATCGTGCTGGTCGCCGCCGGAGCCGGCCTGACCGGACTCCTCGCGCAGTGGGTGATCCCGATGTGGCCGGTGCCCTTCTCGGGCCAGACCCTCGCGGTGCTGCTCGTCGGCGCCTCGCTCGGAGCCGCGCGCGGCGCGATCTCGCTGGCGCTCTACGCCCTCCTCGGCGTGATCGGCGTCCCGTGGTTCAGCGACTGGTCGCACGGCCCCTCGGTCGTCTTCGGCCCCACGGGCGGCTACATCGTCGGCTTCATCGCCGCCGCTGCGCTCGTGGGCTGGCTCGCCCAGCGCCAGTGGGACCGCAAGGTCGTGGGCGCGGTCGTCGCGTTCCTCGCCGGCAGCGTCACCATCTACGCGATCGCCCTGCCCTGGCTCGCCGTCGTCACCGGCTTCGACCTCGCCACCACGCTGCAGCGCGGTCTCTACCCCTTCATTGTCGGAGACGTGCTCAAGGCCCTCGTCGCCGGCGCCGCCCTCCCGCTCTCCTGGAAGCTCGTCGCCCGCGCGAAGCGCTGACGTTGTCACCTGGACACCGATTCTCGGGAAGCCCCGCCCTATTGGCGGGGCTTCCCCCGTTTCGGTGCCGAAGTGACGCCCTTACAGCTCGACCAGCCCAGCGCGCCGGTGCCGCGCCGCCCAACGATGCTCCTGTCGAGCGACGAGTGATCGGAGAAGCGCCGCCACGCGGGGCCACTCGTACATCACCTGCGCGTACGTGAGCCGCAGCACGAGGTATCCCCGTTCCTTCAGCGCGAGGTCGCGGCGTCGGTCCGCTGCGAAGGCGGTGGCCGGCGCGTGGGTCTCACGGCCGTCGACCTCCACGACGAGTCGGTCACCGATGACGAAGTCGACTCGCCCCACGCCGCCGATCGGCACCTGGCTGCGCAGCGGGAGGTTGAGCGCTCTGCACCCCAGTCGAAAGCGCGTCTCGATCCCGGATTGGGCCCCGCCGTCGATGAGGCCCGCGTAGTCGCGGTAGCACTGCGGCAGCTCGGCGAGCACGTCGACCACCTCGCTGCGCCGCAGCAGCCGGAGGTTGACGACCGAGTCGAGCACGGCGACCGCATCGTCCCGCGACAGACAGCGCACCGCGATCGAGAGGGCCACGTCGATGCCGTCGACGATCGGGTCCTCCGGTCGCCCGACGTCGGAGCGGTGGATCGTCGCTGGGGTCGACGGCAGCCGGCGGGCGGTCGTGGGCACCCGGAGATGGGTGACGGGGCTGCCGGGCGTGTGCACCATCATCAGCGCCAGAGCACTGACGCAGGTGACTCGTCCACCCGAACGGGCCGCCGAGACGAGCATCGGATCCGCCTCGGGCAGAGCGATCCATCCGCGTCTCGGGTGGAAGACCTGCCCGCGACGAACGGCGCCGCGCACCTGCGCCGAGCTGCACCCCCGGGCAGCGAGCAGCGCCACCGGGGCCACACCTCCGTGACGTACGAGAGTCTCCACGACATCCATTCCGGTAGCCTCCCCGACGTCGGGGCGCGCCCGGCCGCCGCCACGAGATCTGTGGAGGAAGTCGGTTCACCCCGCGCTGTGCAGGAACCGGGGTCCAGGCTCCCGACGTCTATGTCCGTCGCCTCGACACCGATTCAGCGGAAGTGCGGCGAATAGCGCGGAGGTGCGCCGAATTCGGTGTCGAAGTGGCGGCGGCCGGGCGACGCGCGGGGCGCGGACGCCAGGGGGCGGGTCAGGCGCGGAGGCCGAGGAGGGGGAGGAGCTGGGAGAGGTCGCGGGTGTCGAGGCAGACGTCGGCGTGGGCGCGGACGAGGGGCTTCGCGCAGAAGGCGACGGCGAGGCCGGCCTCGTCCATCATGCGGAGGTCGTTCGCCCCGTCGCCGACGGCGATGGTGCGCGAGAGGGGGGTGCCGGACTCGGAGGCCCAGGTGCGGAGCGCCGCGGCCTTCGCCTCGGCGTCGACGATCGGGCCCGAGACGCGGCCGGTAAGCCGCCCGTCGGCGACCTCGAGGCGGTTGGCGCTCCAGTGGTCGAGCCCGAGCGAGGCGGCGAGCGGGTCGACGAGCTCGTGGAAGCCGCCCGACACCACGCCGATCCTGCCGCCCAACGAGTGCACGCCGTCGACGAGCTCCGGCACGCCGGCGGTCACGGTGATCCGGTCGCCCGCCTCCGCGAGGCACGACACGGGCAGACCCTGGAGGGTGGCGACGCGCTCACGCAGGCTCTCGGCGAAGTCGATCTCGCCGCTCATGGCGCGGTGCGTGATCGCCGCCACCTCGTCGAGGGAGCCCGCCGCCTCGGCGAGGAGCTCGATCACCTCGTTCTCGATCAGGGTCGAGTCGACATCGAGGACGACGAGGGTCATGGGACGACGCGAACTCCCTTTCCGACCACGGTGATGCCGGACTCGGTGACCGTGAAACCCCGTTCACGGTCGCGCTCGGGATCGACGCCGATCTGCGCCCCGGCGGACACGACGACGTTCTTGTCCAGGATAGCGCGGCGGATGACGGCGTCCGGCTCGACGTGGACGCGGTCGAAGAACACCGAGTTCTCGACCAGCGCGCCCGAGTCGACGGTGCACCAGGGGCCGAGGACGCTGCGCTCCACCCGCGCACCGGAGATGAGGCAGCCGAGCGACACGATCGACTCCACCGTCATGCCCGGGTTGCCCTTGGCGTCGCGCACGAACTTCGCCGGGGGCGAGTTGAGCTGCTGCGTGTAGATCGGCCACTCGTTGTTGTACAGGTTGAACACCGGCAGCGCGGAGATGAGGTCCTGGTGGGCGTCGAAGAAGGACTCGATCGTCCCCACGTCGCGCCAGTAGTAGCGGTCGCGATCGGTCGAACCGGGCACCTCGTTGCGGCTGAGGTCGTACACGGCGGCGTTCTGTCGCGACACGAAGTCGGGGATGATGTCGCCGCCCATGTCGTGGTTCGACTCGGGCCGCTCGCCGTCGCGGATCACGGCCTCGATCAGCTGGTCGGCGTCGAAGATGTAGTTGCCCATCGAGGCCAGGACCTCGCCCGGGGAGTCGGCGAGCCCGATCGGGTCCTTCGGCTTCTCGAGGAACTCGGAGATCCGGCGGGGATCGGAGTCGGAGAGCTGGATGACGCCGAACTGGTCGGCGAGCGAGATGGGCTGGCGGATCGCGGCCACCGTCGCCCCGGCACCCGACTCGATGTGGGCCTCGATCATCTGGCTGAAGTCCATCCGGTACACGTGGTCGGCGCCGACCACGACCACGATGTCGGGATCCTCGTCGCGGATGAGGTTGAGGCTCTGCAGGATGGCGTCGGCCGATCCGCTGAACCACCGCTTGCCGAGGCGCTGCTGCGCCGGCACGGAGGCGACGTACGAGTTCAGCAGCCCGTCGAGCTTCCAGGTCTGCGACACATGACGGTCGAGGCTGTGCGACTTGTACTGCGTGAGCACCACGATCTGCCGCAGCCCCGAGTTGACGAGGTTCGACAGCGCGAAGTCGATGAGACGGTAACCGCCTCCGAACGGGACGCCCGGCTTGGCCCGGTCGGCGGTGAGGGGCATCAGCCGCTTCCCTTCGCCACCCGCGAGGACGATGCCGAAGATCTTCTTCGATGCTGCCATGAGACCCACCCTAATGGTGTGCTGTACACCGGCGTACTAACGTTCGGGGTATGCGAGTCGACGTGCTGACCAAGGAGTATCCGCCCGCGATCTACGGGGGTGCGGGAGTGCACGTCACGGAGCTGGTGAAGGAGCTCCGCAGCCGGATGGACGTCGCGGTCCGCTGCTTCGGCGAGCCCCGCGACGAGCCCGGCGTCTTCGCCTACCGCACGCCGGCCGAGCTGGCGGGGGCGAACGGCAGCCTCGAGACGCTCGGCGTCGACCTGCAGATCGCGCAGGCGGTCGAGGGCACCGATCTCGTGCACTCGCACACCTGGTACGCCAATGCGGCCGGGCGTCTGGCACAGCTCCTCCACGGCGTGCCGCACGTCGTCACGGCGCACTCCCTCGAGCCGCTCCGCCCGTGGAAGGCCGAGCAGCTCGGCGGCGGGTACCGCGTCTCGTCGTGGATCGAACGCGAGGCGTACGAGTCCGCCGACCACGTCATCGCGGTCAGCGGCGGCATGCGCCGCGACATCCTGCGCTCGTACCCGGCGCTCGACGAGGAGAAGGTGTCCGTCGTCTACAACGGGATCGACCTCGAGAGGTGGCGTCCGGTCCATGACGCCGAGGTGCTCGCCCGCCACGGCATCGACGCCGACCGCCCGACCGTGGTGTTCGTCGGCCGGATCACCCGGCAGAAGGGGCTGCCCTACCTGCTCCGCGCCATCGACCGTCTGCCCGCGGACGTCCAGGTCGTGCTCTGCGCCGGTGCGCCCGACACCCCCGAGATCATGGCCGAGGTGACGAACGCCGTGCGTGCGCTCCAGGAGACGCGGACGGGCATCATCTGGATCGAGGAGATCCTCCCGCAGCCCGAGCTCGCAGCCGTGCTCACCGCCGCGACGGTCTTCGTCTGCCCCTCCGTGTACGAGCCGCTCGGGATCGTGAACCTCGAGGCGATGGCGTGCGAGCTGCCCGTCGTCGGCACGGCGACCGGCGGCATCCCGGAGGTCGTCGTCGACGGCGTGACGGGTGTGCTCGTCCCGATCGAGCAGGAGCAGGACGGGACGGGCACCCCGCTCGATCCCGACCGCTTCGTCGCCGACATGGCGGATGCGCTGACCCGCGTCGTCTCCGACCCCGAGTCGGCGAGGCGCATGGGCCTGGCCGGGCGCGCCCGCGCGGAGGCCGAGTTCAGCTGGTCGACGATCGCCGACCAGACGGCCGCCATCTACCGCTCACTCATCGGCTGAACGCGGGCGACCGCGACCGGTCGGACGCCTCATGAGGCGGCCGGTGCGGCCGTGCGCGCACCGGCCGTCGGCACAGGCCGAACTCCCAGGCGGCACCCCCTCCGACCGACCCTCGGGGCCTGCGGCGCACGGCTAGGCTGGGAGGCATGCCTGATGTGCTCGACCTCGAAGACGTCACCGTCGTCCGCGGCGACAACCGCATCCTGAACGATCTGACCTGGCGGGTCGACGGCGACCAGCGCTGGGTGGTGCTCGGGCCCAACGGCGCGGGGAAGACCACCCTGCTGCAGATCGCCGCGGCGATGAACCACCCGTCGAGCGGCAGCGTCCAGGTGCTCGACGGCAGGCTCGGCGAGGTCGACCTGTTCGAGCTGCGGCCGCGCGTCGGCTTCGCGTCGAGCGCGATGGCCCGTCGGTTCCCCGCCGACGAGAGCGTGCTGGACGTGGTGCTCACGGCCGCCTACTCGGTCACCGGCCGCTGGAACGAGACCTACGAGGACATCGACCTCCGCCGCGCCCAGCGCGTGCTGGCCGAGTGGCGCCTCGACCACCTCAGCGACCGCGCGTTCGGATCGCTGAGCGACGGCGAGCAGAAGCGTGTGCAGATCGCTCGATCCGTCATGACCGACCCCGAGCTGCTGCTCCTCGACGAGCCCGCCGCCTCGCTCGACCTCGGCGCCCGCGAGGAGCTGCTGCAGCTCCTCGGCGGCTACGCCCAGTCGCCTGAGGCCCCCGCGATCGTGATGGTGACCCACCACGTCGAGGAGATCCCGATCGGCTTCACCCACGCTCTGCTGCTCGCGCGCGGGGGAGTGGTGACCAGTGGCGAGCTGCGCGAGACCATCACCTCCGAGAACCTCACCGAGGTCTTCGGCCTCCCCATCACCGTGACGGAGGAGGACGGGCGCTACACCGCCCGCGCCGCCTGAGGTCCTGCGCAGCCGACCGCCGCGTCCACTCGCCAGATCGGACCGAGCCTGGTAGGATCGTGTGTTGGTTCGCCCGACGGCTCAGATGCCTCGACGGGCCCTCGCAGCCCGCCTGACACATCCTGGCCAGCCGGAACGCCCCCGCAAGCCAGACCACACCTGAGGATCCCCGATGAAGACTGACATCCACCCCGACTACGCCCCCGTCGTGTTCCGCGACCTCGCGTCCGGCGCGACCTTCCTGACCCGCTCCACCGTGACCGGCGAGAAGACGATCGAGTGGGAGGACGGCAACACCTACCCCGTCATCGACGTCGAGATCTCGTCCGAGTCGCACCCGTTCTACACGGGCAAGCAGCGCATCCTCGACTCGGCCGGTCGCGTCGAGAAGTTCAACTCGCGCTACAAGAACTTCGGCAAGTAGTCACTTCCCGAACACGCACAGCACGGAAGCGCCCTCGCCTCGGCGGGGGCGCTTCTGCGTGCGCCGTCAACGCCGTCGGGACCGGCGGCGGGCCTTGCGGAGCTCCGACATCGCCAGGCCGACCTTGATCCCCCAGTCGGCCGACTCCTTCGTGGTCGTCGCGATGTCGAGCGGGACGCCGGCGGCCGCCGCCTCGGCGCGGACGGCCAGCTCGAACGCGTCCGCGTCGGCGTAGGAGAGCGCGTTGTCGATCTCGACCGCCTCGGTGTCGTCGGCGAACGCGACGAGGTAGCCGAGAGTCGCGGCTCCCGTGCCGAGAGCGGTCCTCTGGGCGGCGCCCACGGGTCCCGGGGCCAGCACGCGCTGGTGCCGCATGTCGAGCAGGAGCAGAGCGCGGATCGTCGGCCACGGATGCTCGACGCCGTCGTAGAGCAACCCCTCGGGGCCGACCGCGACGAACGGCCGGAGCGCGAGCGCTCTCCCGAGCCGGCGACGACGACCGACGTTCTGGGTGAGGACCACCGCGGCCACGACGACGTAGATCAGCGCGAGCACCCCCGCCGGGATCCCGTTCCAGCCGAGCAGGATGAGCAGCGGCGACAGCGCGAGCACGAGGGCGCCGGAGATCCCGCACCGGCGGATGCCCCGCGCGGCCGCCGCGCGCTTGGCCTCGACCATGGCCGTGTCCGCCATGAACGCCGTACTCACGCCGCGCTCAGAACAGCGTCGGGTGGGCCGGGATCGGGATGAGCGGCCACCCGCGGCGGGCAGTGAAGTGAGGGTCGCACGTGCGCCGCATGTAGTCCTCGAACGAGGCGCACTGCTCGTCGTGCCAGTCGACCTGCGCGCGATGCAGCGAGGCCGCGTCGAAGGCGAGGTCGTCGGCGTAGCGCTCCGCGATGGCGAGGGCGACGCGGCCCGCGGCGATGGCGTCGGCGCCGGCGTTGTGGGCGTCGGTGAGGGTGACCCCGTAGTGGTCGGACGCCGCGGTGAGCGTGCGCTTTCCCTTGCGGTACCGGTCGACGCGCCGATCGATGACGAGCGGGTCGACCACCGCTCCGGGCTCGCCGAGGGGCCGGATCCCGTGCCGGGCGCACTCTCGGTCGAGCAGCGTGAAGTCGTAGGGGGCGTTGTAGACCACCACGGCGTAGGAGTCGGCGAGCACCGTGCGCAGGGTGAACACGACCTCGTCGACGACATCTGCCGCACGACGGCCGACCTCGCGCGCCTGCGCTGTGGTGATGCCGTGGACCGCGGTCGCGCCCTCGGGGATCTCGACCCCCGGGTCGGCGATCCAGTCATGCCGGTCGACGACCTGACCGTGCTCGTCGAGCATCGACACGTTGGCCGTCACGATGCGCGACGTCTCGACGTCGATGCCGGTGGTCTCCAGGTCGAAGACCGCGAGCCTCGTGGCCCACTTCGGGAGTGTCGCTCGAGTGACCTCGAGCGTCACGAGTCACCGCATGCGTTCGTCGGGTTTCGACACATGCAACCAGTAGAAGGCCTGCGTGCCGAAGGTCAGGTGCACCACGCCGTCGTCGTCGAAAGCGGGGAACTCGGCGTGCCCGAACAGGTCGTACAGCCGGCATCCCGCGTACTCCGGGGCGGTGATCGTGGTGGAGACGGGGTTGTGCGAGAAGTTGAAGACGCACAGCACGTCCTCGGGCTGATCGCCGAGCACGTCGTCCGAGCCCGCGTACGAGCGGATGAACGAGAGCACCGACTCGTTCGTGCTCTCGAGGACCCGCAGCGCGCCGAGCCCGAACGCCGGATGCGCCTTCCGCACGTGCACGACGTTCCGCACCCAGTGCAGGAGGGAGCGGGACTGCGCCAGCTGGCTCTCGACGTTGACGAGCGTGTAGTTGAAGACCAGCGACTGCACGACGGGCAGGAAGAGCTTCCCGGGGTCGGCCGTGGAGAAGCCCGCGTTGCGGTCGGGCGTCCACTGCATGGGGGTGCGGGAGGAGTCGCGGTCGGGCAGCCAGATGTTGTCGCCCATCCCGATCTCGTCGCCGTAGTAGAGGAAGGGGCTGCCGGGCAGCGCGAACAGCAGCGCGTGCACGAGCTCCAGCTCGGCCCGCGAGTTGTCGAGGAGGGGCGCCAGTCGGCGGCGGATGCCGATGTTGGACCGCATCCGCGGGTCGTAGGCGTACCAGCCGTACATCGCCTGCCGGTACTCCTCGCTCACCATCTCGAGCGTGAGCTCGTCGTGGTTGCGGAGGAAGGTGCCCCACGCCGCTCCCGGCGGGATGTCGGTCGTCTCGGAGAGGATCCGCACCAGCTCGTCGGCCTTCTGCGAACGGAGGGAGTAGTAGATGCGCGGCATCACCGGGAAGTCGAAGGCCATGTGGCACTCCGGCTCCTCCTCGCTGCCGAAGAACGCCGCCACCTCGCGCGGCCACTGGTTGGCCTCGGCGATCAGGATGCGGCCCGGGTAGTCGCGGTCGACCATCGCGCGCAGCTTCACGATGAACTCGTGCGTGAGCGGCTCGCCCTCGCCGTTGCCCTCGTCCGACTCGTAGAGGTACGGGATGGCGTCGAGGCGGATGCCGTCGACGCCCATGTCGAGCCAGAACCGCACCGTGTCGAAGATCGCCTCGTGCACGGCGGGGTTCTCGAAGTTGAGGTCGGGCTGGTGCGAGAAGAAGCGGTGCCAGAAGAACTGCCGGCGGACGGGGTCGAACGTCCAGTTCGACTCCTCGGTGTCGACGAAGATGATGCGGATGTTCTCCCACTTCTCGTCGGTGTCGCTCCAGACGTAGAAGTCGCCGTACGGGCCGTCCGGGTCCTCGCGCGACTGCTGGAACCACTCGTGCTGGTCCGACGTGTGGTTGAGCGGGAAGTCGATCACGATGCGCATGTTGCGCTCATGCGCCTTCGTGACGAGGTCACGGAACTCCTCGACCGTCCCGTACTCCGGCAGCACGGCCTTGAAGTCCGACACGTCGTATCCGCCGTCCCGCAGCGGCGACATGAAGAACGGGGGCAGCCAGAGCGCGTCCACGCCCAGCCACTGCAGGTAGTCGAGCTTGGAGATGAGCCCGGCGATGTCGCCGAACCCGTCGCCGTTCGAGTCGACGAACGACCGCACCATCACCTCGTAGAAGACCGCTCGTCGATACCACTGGGTGTCGAGTGTGAGACCTGGGGCCTGGATGGGGGCGGTGAAGCTCACGGGGCTCCTAACGAAGAGGGGCGGACGACCATCTTCACGATATCCCTGTGCTCGGCTTCGGCAACGGATGCACGGGGACGCTTCGGAAGCGAGCGGCCGCCTTCCAGGGTCGTGCTGGGGAGCGCCCCTAAGCTGGTGTCGATGTCCATCCCCTCGCCCTATGCCGCCCGGAGCGCCCTCATGCCCGCGACGGAACGTGTCCTCACCGTCCGGGGCAGCGAGACGCACCTGTGGGAGTACGGCGACCCTGACAGCGACACCGTGCTCCTCATCGTCCACGGCTACCGCGGCGAGCATCACGGACTCGAGCCGGTGGTGGTGCAGTTGGAGGGGCTGCGCATCCTCAGCCCCGACCTGCCCGGCTTCGGCGTCTCGACACCGCTCCTCGAGGGCGAGCACGACATCGCGGGCTACGTCGCGTGGCTGCACGAGCTGACGGGGCGGATGCGGGACGAGGTGGGGCGCGACCGCCGGTTCGTCATCGTGGGGCACTCGTTCGGCTCGATCGTGGTGTCGGCCGCGCTGGCGGAGGGACTCGACGTCGACGCCGCCGTGCTCATCAACCCCATCGCCGCCCCCGCCCTCAAGGGCCCGCGCGGGGTCATGACGCACGGTGCGATCGTGTACTACCAGATCGCGGCGGCCCTTCCCGAGCGTGCGGGGTTCGCCCTGCTGGCGAACCCGCTCATCGTGCGCGTCATGAGCGAGACGATGGCGAAGACGAAGGACAGGGCGCTGCGGCGCTGGATCCACGACCAGCACGATCGCTACTTCAGCGCCTTCGCGAACCGGACAGTCGTGCTCGACGCCTTCCGCGCCTCCGTGAGCCACGACGTCAGCGAGTACGCCGACCGGATCACGGTGCCCACGCTCATGATCGCCGCCGATCGCGACGACATCACGCCCATCGAGGCCGAGCACGCCGTGGCCGCGACCATCCCGGACGCCGAGCTCGTCGTGCTGCACGGCGTCGGTCACCTCATCCACTACGAGCGTCCCGTGGAGGCCGCGCGGGCGATCCGCTCGTTCCTCGCCCGGCTCGACGACGGCACGGTCGCGGAGCGCATCGACAGCACCGACAGCACCGCCGACGACGGCGCCATCGCGACCTCATGAGGGTCGTCTACGACTGCAGGTACGTCCGCGTCGGCCGACACGACGGCATCAGCCGGTACACGGCCGGGGTGGTGGGCGAGCTCCAGCACCTCGTCGACCTCGTGGTGCTGATCAGCGACGAGCGCCAGCTCGAGATGCTGCCGGCGGGGATCCGCTGGCGCCGGGTCTCCGGGCCGACGAGCGTGCTCGAGCCCCTCGTCGCGCTGCAGGTGAACCGGCTCCGGCCCGACGTCGTGATCACGCCGATGCAGACGATGGGCACGGCCTTCCGCCGCTACCGGGTGGCGCTCACGGTGCACGACCTCATCTACTACTCCAACCCCGAGCCGCCGCACGACCTCCCGGGCTTCGTCCGGGTGCTCTGGCGGCTGTACCACAAGGCCTGGTGGCCGCAGCGGATGCTGCTGAACGGCGGCGACGCCGTGGTGACGGTGTCGCACACCACCGAGGGGCTCATCGCCCAGCACGACCTCACCCGCCGGCCGGTCGTCGTGGCCCGCAACGCCGCCGACCTGCCCGATCCCTCGCTCGTCGCCACCGACCCCGACGCCCAGGCCGGGGCGCGGTCGATCGTCTACATGGGCTCGTTCATGCCCTACAAGAACGTCGAGACGCTCGCCCGCACCGCGGAGCTGCTGCCCGAGTACACGCTGCACCTGCTGAGCAGGTCGACACCGGCCGACGAGCAGCGGCTCCGCGACGCCGCCCCGCGAGCCCGGCTCGTGTTCCACCGCGGGGTGAGCGACGAGGAGTACCACGAGCTCCTCCGCCGCAGCACCGCTCTCGTGACGGCCTCGCTCGACGAGGGCTTCGGGATCCCGCTGGTGGAGTCGATGGGGTACGGCACCCCGGTCGTGGTCAGCGACATCCCGGTCTTCGAGGAGATCGGGGGAGAGGCCGCGCTCTACGCACCGGCGACCGACCCGGCGGCGTTCGCCGAACGCATCCGCTCGCTGGAGGATCCGGCGGAGTGGCGTCGTCGCAGCACGCTGTCGCGGGCGCAGGCCGAGCGGTTCAGCTGGGCAGAGTCAGCTCGAGCGATAGCGGGGCTCGCCGGCGAACTGACTCGTCGAGCGCGGAGCCGTTGAACTCCGACATCGACACCGAGCCGTCCTCGACGACGAAGTCGTGCGCCGACCCGTTCGCGATGAGCTGTCCCTGCTGAGGCAGCGCCTTCTCGGTGATGTAGCGCACGAGCGATCCGATCACGCCCCCGTGGCTGACCACGATCCACGACTCTCCGGGGTGCTCCTCGGCCAGGCGCTGGAGCGCCGGCAGCACACGAGCGACGACCGCCGATCGCCGCTCCCGGCCGGGAACCGGTTCGAGCGGATCGGGGAAGCGGGCGACGATCTGGTCGTGGTCGAGGCCCTCGACCTCGCCGTACGCGCGCTCGCGCAGATCGGGTTCGATCTCGAGGTCGCCGAGCCCGAGGCGAGCCGCGATGATCTCCGCCGTCTCGCGAGCCCGGCTGAGCGGGCTGGCGACGATGCCGTCCCACTCCCGGACCGCCAGCGCCTCCGCCGTGTCGCGTGCCTGGGCGCGCCCGGTGTCGTTGAGCGGGATGTCGGTCACCCCCTGGATGCGTCGCTGGAGGTTCCAGTCGGTCTCGCCGTGGCGCACGAAGGTGAAGGTCGTCATCTCCGTCAGTCTACGAAAGGCGAGCGACGTGCGGACGCACGCGGGCCGCGGAGGCGCGGGCTACGGGCGCAGCGCGGTCGCGATCGCCTCGAGGGTCTCGGTGGTGCCCGCGTCGATCTTCACCACCGCACGGCGATCGCCCTTGGTGGCGCCCCGGTTGACGATGACGATGGGGAGCCGCCGTCGTCGGGCCTGCTCCAGCAGACGGATGCCCGAGTTCACGACCAGGGACGAGCCCGCGATGAGCAGCGCATCCGATGCGCCCACCATCGCGCGGGCCTCGGCGAACTTCTCGACCGGGACGAACTCGCCGAAGAACACCACGTCGGGCTTGAGGACCCCGCCGCACACGGTGCAGGCCGGGACGCGGAAGGAGTCGAAGTCGGCGACCTCGGCATCGCCGTCGGGGTTGAGCCGCACGAACTCGGGCCGTTCGAGCCCCGGGTTCTCCTCTTCCATGCGGTGGGCGATGTCGACACGCGCGAACATCTGGCCGCACTGGAGGCACCGCACGCGATCGACCGACCCGTGCAGGTCGACCAGCCGGCGCGTCCCGGCCCGGGCATGGAGCCCGTCGACGTTCTGGGTGACGACGCCCGAGACGATGCCGTCGGCCTCGAGCTCGGCCAGCACACGGTGTCCGCGGTTGGGCGCCGAGGCGTCGAACATCCGCCAGCCGACGTGGCTGCCGGCCCAGTAGCGCTTCCGGAACGACTCGCTCGACCGGAACTGGTCGAACGTCATCGGGTTGCGCTTGGGCGCGCCCTCGCCGCGGTAGTCGGGGATGCCCGAGTCGGTGCTCACGCCGGCGCCGGTCAGCACGGCGATGCGGGCTCCGCGCAGCACCTCGACGGCCTGCTCGACGAGCACGTCGATCCCGGGCGCCGCCGGATCGTCGACCAGCTCCATGCCACCTCCGCGATCGCAGTCCTGCACTCCCCACGATTCTAGGTCCGCTGGTTTTCGGGAATGTCACGCGACCCTGGCAGAGTGACGTCTGCAGGGTGCGCAGACGTGGACGCACCCGCGCAGGGGCGGCCACGCAGCGACTGGCAGACTGGGGCGACTGGAAGACTAGGGCGACTGGCAGACTAGTCGGATGCCCGTCCTCCGCATCGACTCGCTCGACCGGCCCGAGCTCGCCGACTTCGCCGGTCTCACCGACGTCGCGATGCGGCGTCTGCTGGAGCCCGCGGGCGGGCTGTACCTGGCGGAGTCGTCGAAGGTGATCGAGAGGGCCGTCGCCGCCGGTCACGTCCCGCGCGCCCTGCTGCTCCAGGAGCGCTGGCTGCCCGACCTGCAGGGCGTGATCGAGCGCTTCCCCGACGTGCCGGCCTTCGTCGCCGACGACGCCCTGCTCACCGAGCTCACAGGCTTCTCGATGCACCGGGGCGCCCTGGCCTCGATGCACCGGCCGGTGCTCCCGGATGCGCGCGAGCTGCTCCGTGATGCCCGCCTGGTCGTCGTGCTCGAGGACATCGTCGATCACACCAACGTCGGAGCGGCGTTCCGGTCCGCCGCGGGACTCGGCGCCGACGCGGTGCTGATCTCGCCGCGCTGCGCCGATCCGCTCTACCGGAGGAGCGTCCGGGTCAGCATGGGCACGGTGCTGCAGGTGCCCTGGACACGCATCGGGGAGTGGCGCGAGGCCGGACCCCTGCTGCACGAGCTGGGCTTCACCATCGCGGCCCTCGCGCTCACCGAGGACGCCGTGCCCCTGCCGTCGTTCGCCGCGGCGGCGCCGGAGCGGGTGGCGGTGGTGATGGGCACCGAGGGGGATGGGCTGAGCCGACGCGCCCTGTCGGCCGCCGACGTGCGGGTGGAGATCCCGATGCTGCACGGCGTCGACTCCCTCAACGTGGCCGCCGCGAGCGCGGTGGCCCTGTACGCCCTGACGACCGCGCGCGGATCCCGCTGAGGACGGTCCTTCCGGGGGCGCACTGTGCGCCCAGCGCAGGAGAGGCCTCCCGCATCCGACGCCCCGCCGCTATGCTCGCCTCACCGATCCGAGGGAGGACGCACGTGAGTCAGGTGACGGCAGGGACAGGCGCGGCCCCCGGGGAGGGCAAGGGCCTCAAGGCGGGGAGCCTCGGGCTGTTCGGCTCGACGGTCATCGGTCTGGCCTCGACGGCACCCGTGTACTCGCTCGCCGCGACCATGGGGTTCGTCGTGCTCGCGGTCGGCGCGCAGGCCCCGATCGCGATGGCTCTGGCGTTCATCCCGATGTTCCTCACGGCGTCGGCCTATCGCGAGCTCAACCGCGCGGTGCCCGACTGCGGGACCGCGTTCACCTGGGGCACCAAGGCGTTCGGCCCGTGGGTGGGTTGGATGGCCGGCTGGGGGGTCGCCGTCGCGGGCATCATCGTCCTGGCCAACCTCGCCCAGATCGGCAGCTCCTACCTCTGGCAGCTCACCGGCAACCCCGACCTGTACGAGAACGAGGTGATCGTCACCGCCACGGGCGCGCTCTTCATCGCGGTGATGACGGTGATCAGCGTGCGCGGACTGCAGATCGGCGAGCGCCTGCAGAACGTGCTGCTCGCCGTGCAGTACCTGGCTCTCATCCTGTTCGTGGTCATCGCGTTCTGGAACGTGATCGCGGGGACGGCGCCCGAGGGATCGAGCCCGCCCGAGGCGTCGTGGTTCAACCCGTTCGCCTTCGAGTCGCTCTCCGGCTTCACGGAGGCGATCCTGCTCTGCCTCTTCATCTACTGGGGCTGGGACACCTGCCTCGCCCTCAACGAGGAGACGAAGGACCCCACGCGCACCCCGGGCCGTGCGGCTCTGCTGTCGACGGTCATCCTGCTGATCACCTACGTGGGCGTCACCGTCGCGGCGATGTCGTACGCCGGTCTCGGCGAGACGGGCCTCGGTCTCATGAACGCCGACAACGCGGAGGACGTGTTCTTCGCCCTGAAGGACGCCCTCTTCGGACCGTGGGCGTGGCTGCTCGTGATCGCGGTGGCCGTCTCGGCGATCTCCTCGACGCAGACCACGATGCTGCCCACCGCCCGCGGCACCCTGTCGATGGCGGTCTACCGCGCGCTGCCGGAGCGCTTCGGTCGTGTGCACCCGAAGTTCGGGACACCCGTGTTCTCGACCGTCTTCATGAGCGTGGTCGCGATCGCCTTCTACGTGGGCATGACGATCATCAGCGACAGCGTGCTGCAGGACACGATCCTCTCGATCGGTCTGGCCATCGCGTTCTACTACTCGATCACGAGCTTCGCGTGCATCTGGTACTTCCGGAAGGAGATCTTCACGAGCGGCCGGAACTTCATCTGGAAGGGCCTGTTCCCGTTCCTCGGCGGAGTGATGCTCGTGGCCGCGTTCGTGCAGTCGGCGATCGACATGTTCGCCACCGACTACGGCAGCACGGTGCTGTTCGGCATCGGCGGCGTCTTCGTCATCGGCGTCGGCTCGCTCGCGCTGGGCGTGGTCGTCATGGTGATCTGGTTCTTCTTCCCCGGGGCCAAGCCCTTCTTCCGGGGCGAGAGCCTGAACCGCGACACCGCCGTCCTCGTCCCCGACGAGGACGTACCCCTCGTCCGCTCGGTCGACGGCGGGCTGATGTAGTGCTCCACTAGACTCCGTCGGGTGCCCCGCCCCGCCTCTCCCGCCGTCTACCGGCGTCGGCGCATCCTCGTCGGGAGCATCCTCGGGGTGCTCGTCGTCCTCGGGCTCTACGTCCCCGCGGTGGCCCTCGCTCCGCTCCCGGCCGCCGCGCTGACGGTGTCCGCCGACCCGGCGCCCAGCACGGTGGCGACCACGCTGTCGACGCCGGCCGCGGGGCGCAGCGCGATCTCGATCGCCGGGACCGACCAGGTGCTGGGCTCCAGCGGCGACGACGCCTCCGTGCCGATCGCCAGCGTGACGAAGACCATCACCGCCCTGGTCGTGCTCGACGCGCATCCGCTCACGCCCGGGCAGGACGGTCCGGACATCGCGATCACCCAGGCGGACGCCCAGATCCTGGCCGACACCATTGCGGTCGAGGGGTCGTGGGCCCCGGTCTTCCCGGGGCAGACGCTCAGCGAGCGGCAGGTGCTCGAGGTGATGCTCCTCGAGTCGGCCAACAACTACAGCGTGACCCTGGTGAACTGGGCGTTCGGGTCGGTGTCGGCCTATCTCGATGCCGCCGACGCGTGGCTCACGGCGCAGGGGCTGTCGAGCACCGCCGTCGTCGACTCGTCCGGCCTCGACCCCGGCAGCCGCAGCAGCACGTCCGACCTCCTGCGCATCGGCGCCCTGGTCATGGCCGACCCGGTGCTGGCTCAGATCGTCGGCATCGCGACCGACGTGCTGCCCCAGATCGGCGAGATCCAGAACACCAACCGCGCGCTGGGCCAGCTCGGCGTGAACGGGATCAAGACCGGCACGACCGACGAGGCAGGGCGCTGCCTGCTCTTCTCCGCCCCGTACACCGCACCCGATGGCGAGACCCGCGACCTCATCGGCGTCGTCCTCGGCGCACCGGATGAGGACACGCTGTACGCGTCGGTGCTCGCCCTGCTCTCGAGTGCCGAGGCAGGGTTCCAGCAGCTCGACATCGTCGACCAGGGCTCGGTCGTGGGCACGTACACGACGGAGTGGGGTGCGTCATCCGACGTGGTGACGAGCGAGGGCCTCTCGGCCTCGGTCTGGTCGCAGGTCACCGCGACCCGGAGCGCCGAGCTCGACCAGGACGTCACGACGGGGAGCGCGGGGGAGACGGTCGGCACGGCGCGCTACACGCTCGACGGCGGGCTCTCCTTCGGAGGCGACGAGGAGCTGACCGTCCCGCTGCAGCTCGCCGGCGACCTCGACGGGCCGGACCTGTGGTGGCGCCTCACGCATCCGGCCGCGCTGGTCGGCTGACGCTCGATCCTCAGTCCGGGGTGCCCCGGAACACCGGCTCGGGCACGGGTCGCTTCGGCGTGATGCCGTCTCCCGACGACCGGTGTGTGAGCCGGCGGATCACCCAGGGCACGAGGTGCACACGGGCCCAGACGAGGTCCTCGGCGCGCGCCTGACGCCAGGTGCGCAGCGGGAGCGGCTCCGGCTCGCCCCTCTGCAGCTCGTTGGGCACGTTGAGGGCGGCGAGCACCATCCGTGCCACCTCGTGATGACCGAGCGAGTTGGGGTGCAGGCGGTCCTCCGACCACATCCGCGGGTCCTGGATCTCCTTGAGGCCCCACTGGTCGGCGACGACCAGACCGTACCGGTCGGCGATCACCCGGAGGTTCTCGTTGTAGATGGCCACCTTGCCGCGGATGCCACGGAACACGGGCGACCACCCGGTGTCCATGCCCGTGAAGATGACGACGGTCGCCCCGTCGGAGGTGAGCCGGCGGATGCCCGCCTCGAACCGGGCCGCGATGTCGTCGGGGTCGGTGCCGGGGCGGATGATGTCGTTGCCGCCTGCGGAGATGGTGATGAGGTCGGGCTTCAGCTCGAGCGCGACGTCGATCTGCTCGTCGACGATCTGCTGCAGCAGCCGGCCGCGGATCGCGAGGTTGGCGTAGGAGAACTCGCCGTCGGCCTTCTCGGCCAGGACCTCGGCCACACGATCGGCCCAGCCGCGGTGTCCGCCCGGACTCAGCGGCTCGGGGTCGCCGATGCCCTCCGTGAACGAGTCGCCGAGCGCCACGTAGCGCCGCCACGGATGCGTCGCCGCCTGATCCTCCGCCATGCTGCTCCCTCTCCTCCCTCGGAACCCATCCACCCTACGCCCGCCCCCTGCGACGATCCTCGGCGCCCCCTCTCCCCGTGAGCCAACTCCGGACTTCCGGCGCCGCGCGAGCCGACTCCGGACTCTCAGCGGCGTGTCGCCCCGGATCTCCGGAGTTGGCTCACGGCGGCGGCACCAGCATGCCTCGAGCGTCGTCGGGGCGGGGTAACCTCGTACGTCGTGACGAACCTGCCGCTCTTCGAACCCGCTCCCGGGACGAGTGCAGCAGGACACCTCTCACCGAGCTTCCCGGCTCGCGCTCCGTGGGGCACCGCGGGGAAGCTCCGGGCCTGGCAGGAGGAGGCGCTCACCGCGTACTTCGACAAGGAGCCGCGCGACTTCCTGGCCGCCGCGACCCCCGGCGCGGGAAAGACCACGTTCGCCCTCCGGCTCGCCTCCGAGCTGCTCCACCGCCGCACGGTCGACCGCGTCATCGTCGTCGCCCCCACCGAGCACCTCAAGAAGCAGTGGGCGGATGCGGCGGGCCGGGTCGGCATCCGGCTCAACCCGTTCTTCAAGAACAGCGAGTCGCGCTTCGCGCGGCACTACCACGGCATCGCGATCACCTACGCGCAGGTGGCCATCCGGGCGGCACTCCACCGCGAGCTGGTCCAGGGGGCCGACACGCTCGTGATCCTCGACGAGGTGCACCACGGCGGCGACGCGCTCAGCTGGGGCGACGCGGTGCGGGAGGCGTTCGAGCCCGCGAAGCGCCGGCTCTCCCTCACCGGGACGCCGTTCCGCTCCGACACCGCGCCCATCCCGTTCGTCGACTACCTCCCCGACGAGCACGGCATCCGGGTCTCGCGCACCGACTACGACTACGGGTACGGCCGCGCCCTCGCCGACGGCGTGGTGCGCCCGGTGCTCTTCATGGTCTACGCCGGCCACATGCGCTGGCGCACCAAGGTCGGCGACGAGATGGAGGCGCGGCTCGGCGAGGGCAACACCAAGGACATCACCTCCCAGGCGTGGCGCACGGCGCTCGACCCGGCGGGGGAGTGGATCCCCCAGGTGCTGGGCGCGGCCGATCGTCGCCTCAGCGAGGTGCGCCAGCACGTCCCGGACGCGGGCGGCCTCGTGATCGCGACCGACCAGACCACGGCCCGCGCCTATGCCGCGATCCTGCACGGGCTCACCGGGGAGATGCCCACGGTCGTCCTCTCCGACGAGGACGAGGCGTCGGAGCGCATCGAGACGTTCTCGGCCGGGACGAGCCGGTGGATGGTGGCCGTGCGCATGGTGTCGGAGGGCGTCGACGTGCCGCGCCTCGCGGTCGGCGTCTACGCCACGAGCGCCTCGACGCCGCTGTTCTTCGCGCAGGCGATCGGGCGCTTCGTGCGCGCCCGGCGCCGCGGGGAGACCGCGTCCGTCTTCCTCCCGAACGTGCCGGCGCTCATGGCCCTCGCCTCCTCGATGGAGCTGCAGCGCGACCACGCGCTCGACCGCCGGGACGACGGCTCGCAGGAGGGCGACCTCTACAACCCGGAGGACGCCATGATGGCGGCCGCGGAACGCGAGGACCGCGCCTCGGAGACGCTCACGGAGGAGTTCTCGTTCCAGCCGATGGGCTCCGAGGCGACCTTCGACCGCGTGGTCTACGAGGGCGGCGAGTACGGCTTCGAGGCCATGGTCGGCAGCGAGGAGGAGCTCGACTTCATCGGCATCCCAGGGCTCCTCGAGCCCGAGCAGGTGAAGGAGCTGCTCCAGCACCGCGCCGCCCGTCAGGCCAAGCGCCAGAAGGGTCGCCGGGTCGAGGGCGAGCTGCCGCCCCAGGACGACCGGCACGAGGGCGCCGTCCCGGCTCCGCTCTATCGCGACCTGAAGGAGCAGCGGAGCCTGCTCAACAGCCTGGTCGGGCTGTGGTCGAAGACGTCGGGCGAGCCGCACGGGCTGATCCATGCCGAGCTGCGTCGCATCTGCGGCGGGCCGGCGGTGGCGCAGGCCAGCGTCACGCAGCTGCAGTCCCGCATCGTGACCGTGCGGAAGTGGCTCGGCGGCACCCGCTCGAGCTGAGCGTCGCGCCGCCACTCACGACCGGTGTGTCGCCCCATTCGGGGGCGGTCCCGGATCCCGGCGGACGTCGTGTCCTCTGCCACTATGAGACCCATGACGACATCGACGCCGGACGCCGGCGCACCCGCGCGACGCGAACGCACCTTCTTCGGGCAGCCCTGGTCGCTGGTGCACATCTTCGGTGTCGAGATGTGGGAGCGGTTCTCCTTCTACGGGATGCAGGCGGTCCTCGCGTTCTACCTCGTCTACTCCGTCTCGGAGGGCGGGCTCGGCCTGCCTCAGACCGCGGGAGCGAACATCCTCGGCGCCTACGGCGGAGCCGTCTACCTCGCCACGGTCCTCGGCGGGTGGCTGGCCGACCGCATCCTGGGGTCGGAGCGGGTGCTCTTCTTCAGCGCCATCGTGGTCATGCTCGGGCACATCGCCCTCGCCGTGCTGCCCGGCTTCTCCGGAGTGATCGTGGGCCTGCTGCTGGTCGCCGTGGGATCCGGGGGCATCAAGGCGAACTCGACCGCCATCGTTGGCACGTTGTACGCCGAGAAGGACCCGAAGCGCGACGCCGGCTTCTCGTTGTTCTATCTCGGCATCAACCTCGGCGCCTTCCTCGGCCCCATCCTGACCGGCGCGCTGCAGACGTCCCTCGGATTCCACTACGCCTTCGGAGCGGCCGCCCTGGGCATGGCGATCGGGCTCACCCAGTACGCCATCGGCCGCCGGAGCCTGCCCGACAAGGCCCACGAGGTGCCCAACCCGCTGGGCCTGCGCGGCAGGCTCCTGATGCTCGGCGCCGTCGTCGTCGCGGTCATCGTCGTGGTCGCGCTCGTGCTGCTGGGCGTGCTCAACGACTCGACGATCGCCCTCGCCGTGGTCGTCGTCACGGCTGCGGCCGCCCTCGCGTACTTCGTCGTGATCCTCACGAGCTCGCGCACCGACCGCACCGAGCGCCGCCGGGTGCTCTCGTTCATCCCCATGTTCCTGACCTCGGTGGCGTTCTGGTCGCTGTACCAGCAGCAGTTCACGGTCATCCCGTTCTACGCCGACGACCTGACGAACCTCGACGTGTTCGGGTTCCAGGTGCCCGCGGCCTGGGTGCAGTCGATCAACCCGATCTTCATCATCATCCTGTCCGGCGTCTTCGCCGCCCTGTGGACGAGGCTCGGCGACAGACAGCCTGCCACGCCCTACAAGTTCGGTGCGGCCGTCATCATCATGGGCGTCGCCTTCCTGCTTTTCCTGCCCTTCGCGAACGCCGGCCAGAGCGGGACGCCGCTCCTGGCCCTCACGGGCATCCTGCTGGTGTTCACGATCGCCGAGCTGCTGCTCTCCCCGGTCGGGCTGTCGCTCTCGACGAAGCTGGCGCCGCAGGCGTTCCGGACGCAGATGGTCGCGCTGTTCTACCTCTCGGTGGCCCTCGGCTCGGCCATCTCGGGGCAGCTCGCCACGTTCTACGGCACCGGGACGCCGAGCGACCAGGTGCCCTACTTCGGGATCTCGGGCATCGTCGCCATCGCGGTGGGTGTGGCGCTCATCATCGCCACGCCGTGGGTCCGCAAGCTCATGAGCGGCGTGAAGTAGGCCGTCACCACGACACCGAGACGGCGGAAGCCCCGCCGTAGGGGCGAGGCTTCCGGGGATCCGGTGTCGAGGTGACGCGTCACCGCGACATGGGGCGTGGCGCTGCTCAGGCCTGGGCGGGAGCGGCGGGCGCCGACTCGGCGCCGCCGAGGTCGTGGATGAGCGTCTTCTCGTCCTCGGCCGAGAGGGAGGTCTTGATGACGGTGCCGTGGAAGGGCGCGAGCGCGGCCGCGAACTTGTCCTCGGTCAGCTTCGTCGCGTAGAGCACGACGGCCGACTTGCCCGCCGAGACCGAGTCCTTCACCTGCGCGCGGAACTCGGCGTTCAGCCCCGTGCGGTCCAGGCCCGCGAACAGCGCGCCGAAGAGGCCGCCGAAGACGAGGCCGATGAACGGCACGAAGAAGATGATGCCGATGAGTGCGCCGAACAGCGCCCCGCCGGCGGCGCCGAGACCCACGTTGCCCACACCACCGGGGTATGAGACGTGCGTCTTGCCCTCCTGGTCGACCTTGACCAGCGCCAGGCCCGCGAGCTCGACGATGAGGTCGCCCTGGAGCTCCTGGACCTTCTCGTACGCACCCTCGGCGTCGTTCTCGGTGTCGAACGCGATGACAATCAGATCGGCCATGTGCCGTCCCCTCTGCTCTGCGATGGGACAACCCCATCGGACGAGAGGATAGCGCCCGCAGACAGACGGAAAGAAGGTCGAAAGACTCCGGAGGAAAGAGAAGAGGCCCGACCGCCTGGTCGAGCCCCTTCGTGTGTGTCCGAGGGGGGACTTGAACCCCCACGCCCTATACGGGCACTAGCACCTCAAGCTAGCGCGTCTGCCATTTCCGCCACCCGGACGAGTGTCGCCGGCCGGGGATCTCTCCCGGCCAGGAATAGACGATAGCACGACTCGGAGCGGGGTTCCGACCACATCCCGCAGTAGCGTGGACGCATGACCGAGCCCGCCGACGACCTCCTCGAGCCGACCGCACGGATCGCCCGGGATCTCATCCGCTTCGACACCTCCAACTACGGCGAGGGGCGGTCGAACGGAGAGACCCCCGCGGCCGAGTACCTGGCCGCGCACCTCGAAAGGCTGGGGCTGACCGTGCAGTCGTTCGACGCCGCCCCCGAGCGCACGAGCATCGTCACCCGCGTGCCGGGCCGCGACTCCTCGAAGCCCGCCCTCGTGGTGCACGGGCACACCGACGTGGTGCCCGCGATGGCGGAGGACTGGTCCGTCGATCCGTTCGGCGGGGTCGTGCGCGACGGCATGCTCTGGGGCCGTGGCGCGGTCGACATGAAGAACATGGATGCGATGATCGTCGCCTCGCTCGACCGCATCCTCTCGTCGGGCCGGCAGCCCGAGCGCGACCTCGTCGTGGCGTTCTTCGCCGACGAGGAGAACGGCGGCGTGTTCGGCTCGCACTTCCTGGTCGACGAGCACCCGGAGCTGTTCGCGGGCGCGACCGAGGCG
This sequence comes from Cnuibacter physcomitrellae, assembly GCF_014640535.1. Lineage (NCBI taxonomy): Bacteria > Bacillati > Actinomycetota > Actinomycetes > Micrococcales > Microbacteriaceae > Cnuibacter > Cnuibacter physcomitrellae. Next base: position 395,200 of record NZ_BMHD01000001.1, on the reverse strand, counting down.
ATCAGCGAGGTGGGCGGGTACTCCGTCGACCTGCGCGGGCAGCGCGCCTACCTCGTGCAGACGGGCGAGAAGGCGCTGCTCTGGCTGAAGCTCGTCGCGCGCGGCACGGCCGGCCACGGCTCCCAGATCAACCGCGAGAACGCGGTCACGCGACTCGCCCGCGCCGTCGCGACACTGGGGGAGCAGGAGTGGCCGCTCCACCTCACGGCCACCACCCAGCAGCTGCTCGAGCGTGTCGCCGAGCTCCTCGGCGAGGACCTCCAGGCCGCGGGTCCTGAGGCGGTGGCCATCGCCACGGGCACCGCATCCCGCTTCATCTCCGCCACGCTGCGCACGACCACCAACCCCACCGGCCTCACCGCCGGCTACAAGCACAACGTGATCCCCGACCGCGCCGAGGCCATGATCGACGTGCGAGTGCTGCCGGGCCACGAGGACGAGGTGCTCGCCCGCATCCGCGAGCTGATCGGCGACGACGTCGAGATCGTGGTCTCCCACCGCGACATCGGCCTGGAGACGACCTTCGACGGTCCGCTCGTCGACGCGATGGTGGCGAGCCTCCAGCGGCACGACCCGGGCGCGGAGGTGCTGCCGTACCTGCTCTCCGGCGGCACCGACAACAAGGCGCTGTCCGAGCTGGGGATCCGCGGGTTCGGGTTCGCGCCGCTGCGCCTCCCGGCCGACATGGACTTCCCTGCGATGTTCCACGGCGTGGACGAGCGCGTGCCCCTCGACGCGCTAGTGTTTGGCACGGACGTCCTGACGGACCTCCTCCTGCGCTACTGATCGCGCCCCGCCCCTCTCCGCCGGCCCGCTCCGCGCCGGCCCGGCACCTAGGGAGCCATGGACCTTCTCAACGCCGTCATCCTCGGATTCGTCCAGGGTCTGACCGAGTTCCTCCCCGTCTCCTCGAGCGCGCACCTGCGCATCGTCGGCGAGTTCCTGGGCACGGGGGCCGACCCCGGCGCGCGGTTCACGGCGATCACGCAGCTGGGCACCGAGACGGCCGTGCTGATCTACTTCTGGCGCGACGTCACCCGCATCATCGGCAACTGGTTCAAGTCCCTGTTCGGACGCATCCCGCGAAACGACCCGAACGCGAAGCTCGGCTGGTTCATCATCATCGGCAGCGTGCCGATCGGTGTGCTCGGCCTGCTCTTCCAGGACCAGATCGAGACGGTCTTCCGCTCGCTCTGGGTGGTCGCCACGATGCTCATCGTCTTCGGCATCCTCCTCGGCGTGGCGGATGCGGTGGGCGCCAAGAAGCGCCGTCTCCGCGATCTGAACGTGGGCGACTCGCTGATCTACGGCGGGGCGCAGTCGCTCGCGCTCATCCCCGGCGTCTCCCGCTCCGGCGGCACGATCACGGCCGGTCTCTTCCTGGGCTACGAGCGCCGCGCCGCAGCGCGCTACGCGTTCCTGCTCGCGATCCCCGCCGTGTTCCTCAGCGGCTTCTACCAGCTCTACAAGGGCCTCACCGACGCGTGCGTCGATCCCTCGACCGGGTGCGTCCCGGAGGTGTTCGGCCCGGTCGAGACCGCCGTGGCGACGCTGATCGCGTTCGTCGTGGGCTTCGTCGTGATCGCGTTCTTCATGAGCTACATCTCCAAGCGCAGCTTCCTGCCCTTCGTGATCTACCGCATCGTGCTCGGCCTGCTCCTCTTCGTCCTCCTCGGGCTCGGGCTCATCCGGGCGTGACGGCCGCCGCCTCCCAGCGCGGCTAGGCTGATCCGGTGCGTTCCTGGTCGCGACCCGAGATCCCGAAGCTGCCCGCATCCGACGCCGAGTCGGTCGTGCACCTGCACGACGACGCGACCCGGGGGCTCGTCGAGGCGCCCGGTCGCGACGGTCGCGCCGACCTCTACGTCTGCGGCATCACGCCCTACGACGCCACCCACATCGGACACGCGACCACCTACCTCGCGTTCGATACCCTCGTCCGCACCTGGATCGACGCCGGACTCGAGGTGCGGTACACGCAGAACATCACCGACGTCGACGACCCGCTGCTCGAGCGCGCTGCGGCGACCGAGGTGGACTGGCGCGAGCTGGCCGCCGAGCAGGTCGAGCTGTTCCGCACCGACATGGCGGCGCTGCGGGTGATCCCCCCGGACTCGTACGTCGCCGTCACGGAGCGGATCGACGAGATCGCGGCGGGCGTGGCCACCCTGCGCGACCGGGGGCTCGCCTATGCGGTGCCGACGCCCGACGCGGAGGTTCCCGGCGCCGAGGACCTCTACTTCGACATCGCCGCCGCCGAGACCACGACCGGATGGACGCTGGGGTCGGAGAGCGACCTCGAACGACCCGAGATGGAGACGCTGTCGCGGCAGCGCGGCGGCGACCCCGACCGTCCGGGCAAGCGCGACCCTCTCGACCCGCTGCTCTGGCGGGCCGCGCGAGCCGACGAGCCGTCCTGGGACTCCGTGGTCGGCCGCGGTCGTCCCGGCTGGCACATCGAGTGCGCGGTCATCGCGCTCGACTCGCTCGCGCATCCGCTCTCCGTGCAGGGCGGCGGGGGAGACCTCGTCTTCCCGCACCACGAGTTCAGCGCCGCCCATGCCACCGGGATCGCCGGGGGACGCTTCGCGGAGATCAACGCCCACGGCGGGCTGGTCGCCTACCAGGGCGAGAAGATGAGCAAGTCGCTCGGGAACCTCGTGCTGGTCTCGCGGCTGCGCGCGGAGGGCGTCGAGGCCTCCGCCATCCGCCTCGCCGTGCTCTCGCACCACTACCGCGACGACTGGGAGTGGTTCGACGGCGACGAGGCCGTCGCCGCAGAGCGCCTCGCGCGCTGGCGCACGGCTCCGACGATCGTCGACGACGCGCTCAGCGGCGTCGTGGCGGAGGACACCGACGAGGCCGACGCCGCGGTGCTCCGCTCCCGGGTGCGGACGCACCTGCGCGACGACCTCGACACCCCGTCCGCCCTCGCGGAGTTCGACGCGTGGTTCTCCGTGCCGCGCACCCCGCGCGCCCGCGCCCTCGCCGCGGAGGTCCTCGACGCCCTCCTGGGCATCCGCCTCTAGCCTCCCTTTCGGCGGGTTTCGCCATACCAAGGTGGTTTCGCCATACCGATCGACGTGGCGAAACCACCTCAGTGTGGCGAAACGGGGAGATCAGTACCGCTAGTCGCGGCGCCAGGGCTCGTCGCCGCCGGCGCGACCCTCACCCCGAGCGTCGCCGCGGCGACGGAGGTAGCGCTCGAACTCCTGGGCGATGGCCTCGCCGCTCGCCTCGGGCGAGTCGACCGTGTCGCGCGCCTGCTCGAGCTGCTGGATGTACGCGGCCATGTCGTCGTCCTCGCCGGCGAGGGCGTCGATGCCCGACTCCCAGGCGCTCGACTCGTCGGCGAGCTCGCCGCGGTCGAAGTCGAGCCCGGTCAGCTCCTCGACCTTGTCGATGAGCGCGAGCGTCGCCTTGGGGGACGGAGCGTTGTGAACGTAGTGGGGAACGGACGCCCACACGGAGATCGTCGGGACGCCCACCGTCTCGGCCGCCTCGGCGAGCACGCTGAGGATGCCCACGGGACCCTCGTAGCTGGAGCGCTCGATCTCGAGCTCGGTGCGCACGATCGGGTTCTCGCTCGACGCGAACACCGAGATGGGGCGGGTGTGCGGCACGTCGGCGAGCATCGCCCCGAGGAACACCACGCTCTCGATCTCCTCGGTGAGGACGGTCGCGATGATCTCCCGGGTGAACCGCTTCCAGCTGCGCGAGGGCTCGGTCCCGAGCAGCAGGTACACCCCGTCGGACGAGGTGGAGCGGGCGTCGCGCGGGCCGTAGAGCACCGCGCCGGGCCAGACCAGTCCGCGCTTGCCCTCGTCGTCGGCGGTGACGGTGGGACGGTTGAACTGGAAGTCGAAGTAGTCCTCGGGGTCGACCTCGAAGATGGGGAGCAGGTCGAGCTGGTCCTTCAGCACGCGCACCGCACCCGTGGCCGCCTCGCCGGCATCGTTCCATCCCTCGAACGCGACCAGCAGGATCCTGCCCCGAAGGAAGGTCTTGTCAGTAGCCGTGATGAACCTCTTCCGTCGTCGGCGCGATCCCGTCGTCTAGCGGATGCGGGGCGCCGTCATCCAAGGATAGGCCGTCACCGGGGATGCGGAACCTCGCCCGCTAGACTCGTGGCCCGTGACCGCACCCCTTCCCGCCGCCGTCCTCTGGGACATGGACGGCACGATCGTCGACACCGAGCCCTACTGGATGAGCGTCCAGGGCGAGATGGTGAAGGCCCATGGCGGGGTGTGGACCGCCGAGGCGGCGAAGACGCTCATCGGCCAGGGCATGGACCACAGCGCGAGGCTCCTGCAGGAGTTCGGCGTCGACCTCCCGCAGGAGGAGATCATCCAGGCGGCCACCGACGGGGTGATCGACCACATCCGCTCCGAGGTGCCGTGGCGGCCCGGCGCGGTCGAGCTGCTCCGGGAGCTGCGCGACCGCGGCGTGCGCACCGCGCTCGTGACGATGTCGATCGGCCGCATGGCCCGCGAGGTCGCCGACAGCATCCCGTTCGAGGCGTTCGACCTGGTGGTCTCCGGCGACGAGGTCGAGCACTCGAAGCCGCATCCGGAGCCGTATCTCGCCGCGGCGAGGGCGCTCGGCGTCGACGCGGCCGACTGCGTGGCCATCGAGGACTCGGTGGCCGGCGTGACGTCGGCCGTCGCCGCGGGCGCCGCGACCGTCGGCGTGCAGCACATGCTGAACCTCGACGACACCGGAGCGACCGCGATCTGGACCACCCTGGCCGGCCGCACCGTCGACGACCTCGCCGACGTGCTGGCCGAGCATCGCGCGGCTCGGGGAGCGGATCCCCGCACCCGGACCGATGCACCCACCCCGATCGTCGAGGAGACCCCGTGACCGTGTACAGCGGACCCTTCCGTGAGGGCGACCGAGTGCAGCTGACCGGCCCGAAGGGCAAGCTCAACAGCATCACGCTGTCGGCGGGCAAGGTCTTCCACACGCACCGCGGCGCCATCGAGCACGACTCGCTGATCGGCCTGCCCGACGGCAGCGTCGTCACGAACACCGTCGGCGTCGAGTACCTGGCGCTCCGTCCGCTCCTCAACGACTTCGTGATGTCGATGCCGCGCGGCGCGGCGATCGTCTACCCGAAGGATGCGGCGCAGATCCTGCAGCTGACGGACGTCTTCCCGGGCGCCACCGTGGTGGAGGCCGGCGTCGGCTCCGGCGCGCTCTCGCTCTGGCTGCTGCGCGCCATCGGCCCGACCGGCCGCCTGTCGAGCTTCGAGCGCCGCGACGAGTTCGCCGACGTCGCGACCGCCAACGTCACCTCCTACTTCGGCGAGACCCCGGAGAACTGGACGGTCACGGTCGGCGATCTCGTCGAGGCGCTGCCCGAGGTGCACGGAGAGGCATCCGTCGACCGGGTGGTGCTCGACATGCTTGCCCCGTGGGAGTGCATCGACGCGGTGTCGGCCGCGCTGAAGCCCGGGGGAGTGCTGCTCTGCTACGTCGCCACGGTGACGCAGCTCTCCCGCGTGGTGGAGGCGATGCGCGACAGCGGGAACTTCACCACTCCGCAGCCCTCCGAGACCATGGTCCGCACTTGGCACGTCGAGGGCCTCGCGGTCCGGCCCGACCACCGGATGATCGGCCACACCGGCTTCCTGGTGACCGCGCGCCGTCTCGCGCGGGGAGCCGTGCTCCCCGAGCTCAAGCGGCGAGCCTCCAAGTCGGAGTACACCGACGAGGACGTGGAGGCCTGGACGCCGGGCGCGCTCGGCGAGCGCTCCGCCAGCCCGAAGGCTCTGCGGAAGCGCGTCCGCGAGGCGAATGCGACGGCGCAGGCCGCGCTCGACCGCGAGGCGCGGGAGGCCGACGCCGTCGATCCGGCCGCATCCGACGCCGATGAAGCGCCCAGCGGCGGTGCACTAGGCTAGGTCCGCTCGGAGCGACCGCCTGCGGCCGACCGCTCGACGCCCCTGCTCGTCCCTAGGAAAGAGGATCCGTGCGCAAGTCCCTCGCGCTTGTCCTGTCAGCGGGCCTGCTCGTCGGCCTCGCGGCCTGCAGCTCGCCCTCGACGCCCGACTGCACGGGCGCGGCGACCTCCGGTCCCGCCAGCGAGGGCATCGACGTGACGGGCGACTTCGGGAAGGCTCCCACGGTCACCTTCGGGACGCCCCTGGACTCCACGGATGTGCAGCGCACGATCCTCACGCAGGGCGACGGCCCCCAGACCGGCGAGGGCGGGACGGTCCTCGTCGACTACTCCGTCTACAACGCCGAGACGGGCGAGCAGGTCGCCGGGACGTCGTACCAAGAGGGCGCCCAGCAGCTATGGACGCTCACGCAGCAGGGCGCGCCGGCACCCGGCCTCGACTCCGCGCTGGCCTGCGTCAACGCGGGATCCCGCGTGGCTCTCACGCTCCCTGCCGACAGCGACGCTCAGACGCCGGCGTTCGTCCTGGTCGTCGACGTCGACGCGACCTACCCGCGTGCTGCGTCCGGCGGCGATGTCCCGGCCGTCGCGGGCTTCCCGAGCGTGGTGCACGACGACACCGGCCGACCGGGCATCACGGTGGTCAGCGGCACCGATGAGACGACCTTCCGGTCCACTGCACTGAAGAAGGGCGACGGCCCCGAGGTCCAGGACGGCGACACCCTGCTGGTCCAGTTCACCTCCGTGAACATGGACACGAAGAAGGTCGCAGCCTCGACGTGGGAGAAGGGCAGCACTCAGGCCCTCTCCGCGAAGTCGAACGACGACCCCTCCATCTCCGGCGTCGAGAAGATCTCCGATGCGATGGTGGGAGCGAACGTCGGCGACGAGATCATCGCCGTCGTCCCGGCAGACGCAGCGTCCTCGTCGGCCAACGCTTCGCAGGCGGCCAGCGTGTACGTCATCGACATCCTCGGCATCCTGCCCGCCGGTCTGCAGATCCAGCAGCAGCGCTAGACCTGCGGCGAATAGACTTCTGGGCGTGGCGCCGCAGAACACTTCCCCTGCGCCTGTCCCCGTGGAGGAGAGGCTGTTCAGCCTCGTGCTCGCGCTCATCGCGACCGAGTCGGGGCTGACCAAGACCGAGATCCTGTCGACGGTGCAGGGCTATCGGCAGCGCTACGACTCGACGGGCGACAACACCAGCCTCGAGCGCCAGTTCGAGCGCGACAAGGACGACATCCGCGACCTGGGTGTGCCGCTCGAGACGATCGAGTCGCCGAACGACCCCGGCAACAACCAGACGCTGCGATACCGCATCCCGCGGGCCGCGTACGACCTCCCCGCCGACATCACCTTCTCCCCGGCGGAGCGCACCCTGCTCAACCTCGCGGCGATGGCGTGGCGCGAGGGCTCGCTCTCGCGGGAGTCGCAGCGCGCCCTGCTCAAGATGCGCTCGCTCGGGGTCGAGTCGACCGAGCCGGTCATCGGGTACGCCCCGCGCATCCGCACCCGCGACGTCTCGTTCGAGCCGCTCACCGACGCGCTGACGAAGGGCGTCCGCGTCACCTTCCCCTACCTCAAGCCGGGCTCGGGCGCCGCGAGGGAGCGGACGGTGTCGCCGCTGGCGCTTGTGCAGCATCAGGGTCGCTGGCACCTCAAGGGCTACGACCACGGTGTCGACGGCGAGCGCACGTTCCTGCTCTCCCGCATCACCGGGCCGGTGCGGGTGACCCGCCAGCCGATCGAGCGGCGCGAGGGCACCTGGGCGGCCGACGCGCTCGACGAGCTCGACGCCATCTGGTCGGCGAACGTCACCGAGATCGAGGCCGTCGCGGGCAGCGACGCCGACGTCCGGCTCCGGCAGCGGCGTGGCGCGGAGCCCTCCGGCGACGACCGCATCCGTCTGCACTACACCGACCCGGAGCTGCTGGCCGACGAGCTGGCCGGCTTCGGACCCGAGGTGCGTGTCCTCTCGCCCGATTCCCTGGTGATGGCGGTCGTCGCGCGCCTCCGCCGCGCGCAACGGATGCACGCCCCCGCCACCCATGAGCAGGCGCCGGCCCACGAGCAGACCCAGGCCGAGGACGAACAGACGCAGGCCGAGGACGGAGAGGAGAGCTGATGGCCGCCCCCGGACGCCAGTCCTTCTCCTACGCGCAGGACAAGCTCACGTTCCTCCTCGCCCTCGTGCCCTACCTCGTCGACGCCGGCCGCGTGTCGGTCGCCGAGGCGGCGGAGCACTTCCAGGTCTCCGAGAAGCAGATCCGCGACGCCGTCTCGCTCATCGCGGTCTCCGGCGTCCCGGGCGACACCCTCTCGTACCAGCACGGCGATCTCTTCGACATCTCGTGGACCGACCTCGAGGAGCACGACGAGATCGTGCTGACGCACCTGGTCGCGCTCGACGACTCGCCGAGGTTCTCCGCGCGCGAGGCGGCGGCGCTCATCGCGGGCCTCCAGTACCTCCAGTCGTTGCCGGAGAACGTCGACAGCGGGCTCTACTCCTCCCTGATGGACAAGCTCGCCCGCGGCGCCTCCGACGCCCCCAGCCAGGTGGCCATCGCCTCGACCGACGCGACCGCGAACCTCGCCGAGGTCCGCCGGGCCGTCTCCGGACGGGTGCAGCTGGAGTTCGACTACCTCACCGCGAAGGGGGAGAGCCAGCGCCGACTCGTCGACCCGCTCCGCATCGACTCCGACAACGAGGACTGGTACCTCCGCGCGTGGGATCACACCCGCCGCTCGGTCCGCACGTTCCGCCTCGACCGGATGTCGTCGCCCCGGGTGACCGACGTCCCCGTCGCCTTGCACGACGATGTCGCGATCGGCGACAGCCTCTTCCAGGGCGGGGACGCCGACCTGACGGTCACCATCGCGGTCGACCCGAGCGCGCTCCCGCTCCTCGGCGAGTACACCTCGACGCTCGACCGACTCGGCGAGCCGGGCCCCGACGGCCGAGTGAGGGCCCGCATCCGCGTGGCCCACATCCACAGTCTCAAGCGGATGGTCACCGGGCTCTCCGCCGCCGTCTCGATCATCGATCCACCGGAGGCGCGCGACGCCGTCGCCGCCTGGGCGACCGCGGCCCTCGACCGCTACGAGCTGATCACCCCGCGGCCGGCCACCGACCCCGTAGGCTGAGACGATGCAGTGGTGGGCGTGGCTGATCATCTGGGTGGTGCTGGTGCTCGCCCTGCTCGGCACCGTCGCTCTCCTCGGCTACCGCCTGTTCCGCAAGCTCATGGCGGCGTACCGCGAGCTCGCCCTCCTGAACGACAAGGTCGCCACCCTGATGGCCACCGTGGAGCAGCTGGAACCCGACGTCCCGGAGCGGGCGATCGCCGTCGGGTATCCCGAGGTCGCACGACGCCACGACGCCCGCTCCTCCCGCCGTCAGGAAGCGAAGGAGGCTCGCAGACAAGCTCGACTGACGCGAGGTAGACTGCTCGTCAGTCCCGAATCTCTCGAGCACCTCAGGAAGTGGGCAGACAATGTTCGGTAATGCGTTCGGATGGCCGCATCTGATCGTCATCCTGCTCGTCGTGCTCCTGCTGTTCGGAGCGACGCGTCTTCCCGCCCTGTCGCGCAGCCTCGGTCAGTCCATGCGGATCTTCCGCAAGGAGGTCAAGTCGATGAAGGACGACGACCAGCCGTCGTCCACCGGGACGACCCCCTCGGCGAGCACCGAGACCTCCACGCCTCGTGCTGACGACACGGCGCACGTCACCTCGGTCGCCGAGAGCCAGAACAACCCGAAGTCGTAACGGGTCGTGGCCTCCACCACGCAGAGGCGCCCACGCGACGGCCGGATGTCCCTCGGCGCCCATCTGGTCGAGCTTCGCCGTCGGCTCTTCATCGCCGCACTCGCCGTCCTCGCGGGCATGGTCTTCGGGTACATCCTGTCCGACTGGGTCCTCGGCGCTCTGCGGGCGCCGATCACCGAGCTCGCCGCGGCGCAGGGACGCGACGCGAGCCTCAACTTCACCGACGTGTCCGCGGCGTTCGACCTGCGCCTGCAGATCTCCTTCACCGTGGGCCTCGTCGTGTCCTCGCCGATCTGGCTCTACGAGATCTGGGCGTTCGTCATGCCGGGCCTCAAGCGGCATGAGAAGCGCTACGCCGTCGGGTTCGTGCTCACCGCGGTGCCCCTCTTCCTCGCCGGATGCGCGGCGGGCTGGTTCGTCCTGCCCCACATGGTGAGCCTCCTCACCGGGTTCGCGCCTGAGGGGTCGACCTCGGTGCTGAACGCGCGCGACTACATCGACTTCGTGCTCAAGCTCATGGTCGCCATCGGCATCGGCTTCGTCCTGCCGGTGTTCCTCGTGCTGCTCAACTTCGCCGGCGTGGTGAGCGCCGCATCCATCCTCAAGTCGTGGCGCTGGGCGGTGCTCGCCATCACCCTGTTCACCGCGATCGCCACCCCTGCCGCCGACATCGTCTCGATGTTCCTGCTCGCGATCCCCATGGTGCTGCTGTTCTTCGGGGCCGCGTTCATCGCCTGGCTGCACGACCGGCGCGTCCGCCGCACGCAGCAGCAGTTCGATCTGGAGCTTCCCGCCACATGACCCCTCCGCCCGAAGAGACGCTCAGCCCCGCCGAGCGCTACGCCGCCAGCCGCAGCCGCGCCGGCCACCCATCGGTGAACCAGTTCCGCGACGGCCTGGCCTTCGACCTCGATCCGTTCCAGATCGAGGCCTGCGGCGCGATCGAGGACGGTCACAGCGTGCTCGTCGCCGCCCCCACCGGAGCCGGGAAGACCGCCGTCGCGGAGTTCGCCGCGTTCCTGGCCATGCAGTCGCCGGGCGACAAGCTCTTCTACACCGCACCTATGAAGGCGCTGAGCAACCAGAAGTACCAGGAGTTCGTCGCTGAGTACGGGCCCGACGAGGTGGGCCTCCTCACCGGAGACACCAACGTCAACTCGGATGCGCGCATCGTGGTCATGACCACCGAGGTGCTCCGCAACATGCTCTACGCCGACTCCGACCTCCTCACCGGGCTGGCCTTCGTGGTGATGGACGAGGTGCACTACCTCGCCGACCGCTTCCGCGGCGCCGTGTGGGAGGAGGTCATCATCCACCTGCCGCGCTCCGTCAGGCTGGTGTCCCTCTCGGCGACCGTGTCGAACGCGGAGGAGTTCGGCGACTGGCTCCAGGCCGTCCGAGGCGACACGCGGGTCATCGTCTCCGAGGAACGACCGGTGCCCCTCGACCAGCACGCGCTGGTGAAGACGAAGCTCGTCGACCTGTTCGACTCCACCGGGCGGGCGGCCAGCAACCGGGTCAACCCGGAGCTGGTGCAGCTGGCCCGCAACGCCTCCTGGAACCAGGTGCCCGGCCGGGGGAGGGGGCCGCACGGCCGCGGTCGCCAGCAGGGCGGCCGACAGCAGCGAGGAGCGGGGCGCCCGCGCGGCCTCGAGCGCATGGACCGCCCCGACGTGGTGCGCCTGCTCGACGAGCACCACCTGCTGCCCGCCATCTTCTTCGTCTTCAGCCGGATGGGGTGCGATCAGGCCGTGAAGCAGGTGCTCCGTGCCGGAGTGCGGCTCACCACGGCCGAGGAGCGCGACGAGATCCGCCAGATCGTGGAGGAGCGCTGCCGCACCCTCCTCGACGAGGACCTCGCGGTCCTGGGCTACTGGGAGTGGACGGAGGGGCTCCAGCGCGGGGTCGCCGCCCATCACGCGGGGCTCCTGCCCGCCTTCAAGGAGGTGGTGGAGGAGCTCTTCCAGAAGAAGCTCGTCAAGGTGGTCTTCGCCACGGAGACGCTGGCGCTCGGCATCAACATGCCCGCCCGCTGCGTCGTGCTCGAGCGGCTCGAGAAGTTCAACGGCGAGGCGCGCGTGCCGATCACCTCGGGGGAGTACACGCAGCTCACCGGTCGCGCCGGTCGCCGCGGGATCGACGTCGAGGGCCACTCCGTCATCCAGTGGACGGATGGGCTCGACCCGCACGAGGTCGCCTCGCTGGCCTCGCGCCGGACGTACCCGCTGAACTCCAGCTTCCGACCGACCTACAACATGGCCGTCAACCTCATCGACCAATTCGGACGCACGCGCACCCGCGAGGTCCTCGAGTCCTCCTTCGCGCAGTTCCAGGCCGACCGTGCGGTGGTCGACCTCGCCCGCAAGGTCAAGCAGCAGGAGGAGTCGCTGGCCGGCTACGAGCAGGCGATGGCCTGCCACCTCGGCGATGCGCGCGAGTACTTCGGCATCCGCCGCGAGCTCACCGCGCTCGAGCGGGCCGGCGCGGCCGCGGGGAGGAACGGCGGCGATCCGAGGCCGCACGCGGAGCGCGAGAGACGGCAGCGGCGCATCGCCGAGCTCCGGAAGCAGCTCCGCGCGCATCCCGTGCACGGCTGCGCCGAACGCGAGTCGCACGCCCGTTGGGCCGAGCGCTGGTCGACGCTGAAGAAGGACACCGATCGTCTGACCCAGCAGATCCAGTCGCGGACGAACGTCATCGCGAAGCTGTTCGACCGCGTCACCGACGTGCTCGTCGAGCTGGGATACCTCACCACCGACGACGCGGGCGAGACCGTGCTCACCCCTCACGGCCGGACGCTGAAGCGCATCTACGGCGAACGCGACCTCCTCGTCGCCGAGTGCCTGCGCCGGCAGGTGTGGCGCGACCTCGACCCCGCCGGCCTGGCCGCCCTCGCCTGTGCCCTGGTCTACGAGCCGCGGCGCGAGGAGCCGGAGGGCTACGACCGGCGTCTGCCGCGCGGGGCGTTCCGAGCTGCGCTCGACAAGACCCAGGAGCTCTGGGCCACGGTCGACGACATCGAGCGCGAGCACCGGCTGCCCGGCAGCGAGCCCCTCGCGACCGGTCTCAGCGCGGCCATGCACCTCTGGGCTCGCGGCGCCTCCCTCGACGTGGTGCTGGGCGAGGCCGACATGGCCGCCGGCGACTTCGTCCGGTGGGCGAAGCAGACCATCGACCTGCTCGACCAGCTCCAGGGCACCGCCGACGGCGCGGTCGCCCGCACCGCACGGAGTGCGCTCGATGCGGTCCGCCACGGCATCGTCGCCTACAGTTCGGTGGCCTGAGCAGAGGAGGATGCCGACCCGATGACGACCCTCGCCCGCGACCCCTCCGTGCGCCGACGCTCGGCGACGCTCTCCTCGCCCGCCCGCCGTCCGCGTCTGGATGAGAGCCTGGATCGGGCTCGCTTCGTCCGCCCCGTGATGCCCCTCTGGCTCGCGGTCCTCGCTGCCGCCGCGGCGGGGGTGGCGCTCGACGCCGGGTTCCCCGACAAGGGGTGGTGGCCGTTCACGCTCGTGGGCGTCGCCGTGGTGCTGCTCGCCTTGATCGGTCGGTCCTGGTGGCAGGCTCTCCTCATCGGCTTCGTGGCGGGAGCTGTCTTCTGGGGTGTCGACATCTTCTGGCTCACCCTCTACCTCGGCCCGGTGCCCTGGCTGGGTCTCGCCGGCTTCATGGGCCTGTACTTCGCCGCCGGGTCGCTCCTCATCGCGCTCGTATACCGTCGCGCCGACCGGGCATGGCCCAGCCGCTGGGGCAGGCTCGGCGTCCTCCCGCTCGTCATCGCCGGACTGTGGATCCTCCGCGAGGGCGTCTCCGCGGTCTGGCCGTGGGGCGGCTTCTCGTGGGGACGTGTGGCGATGTCGCAGTCGGAGAGCCCGACGTCCGACCTCGTCGCGTGGGTGGGGATCTCCGGGCTCTCGTTCGTGCTCGTCTGGCTGGTCGCCTTCCTCATCCAGGTCGCCCGGGAGTCCCCGCTGCGGCCCGGCATCCGCGTCCTCACCGCGGGGATCGCGATGGCGGCCGTGCTCGCGGTGCCGGCCTGGCCCGCGCCAACTCAGGGCACCTCCCGCATCGCCGCGGTGCAGGGAAACTCGGATGCCGGGCTGTTCTCCCAGCACTCGCCCGGCGACATCCTCAGCGACCACGTCGCCGGATCGCTGACGCTCGCCGGGCAGGATCCCGACATGGTGGTCTGGCCCGAGAACGGCTCCGACCTCGACCCGGCGCGTTACCCCTACGCCGCCGCCGCGCTCGACGAGGTGAGCGCGACCCTCGGAGGCGCTCCGATCATCGCCGGCACCATCCAGGTGCGTGGCGACAAGGTCTACAACACGTCGCTGCTCTGGCAGGACGGTCGGGTGCAGGACTTCTACGACAAGCGGCATCCGGTGCCGTTCGCGGAGTGGATGCCGGCCCGCGACTTCTTCCACGCCCTGGCGCCCGACCTCGTCGACCTGGTGACCCGGGACTACGAGTTCGGGTCGACCGACATGACGTTCGACGTGAACGGGATCATCGCCGGCATCTCGATCTGCTTCGACATCACCGATGACGCCGTGATGCGCGAGACCACGCTCGAGGGCGCCCAGGTGCTCCTCTCGCAGACGAACAACGCCGATTTCGGCCGGACCGACGAGAACCTCCAGCAGCTAGCGATCGCCCGTCTGCGCGCGATCGAGCTGGGTCGGAGCGTGGTCAACATCTCCACGGTCGGGACGAGCGCGATCATCGCCCCCGACGGCTCCACGATCGAGGAGATCCCCGCCTTTCAGCCCGGCACGATGCTCGCCGACGTCCCGCTCGCGACGACCCTGACCCCGGCGAGCGTCGTCGGCGGCCAGCTCGAGTGGCTCGGCGCGGGCTTCGGCCTCCTCGGGCTCGCGGTCGCCCTCACCGCGCGCCCGCTGCGCCCCCGTCGCCCCTGACCCGCCGGGGGCCGAGGTCCGCGCGGATACACGAAAGCGCCGCACGGGTCTCGCCCGTACGGCGCTGTGTGTGGGGAGCTCCCCGGGGTCAGGCCCCGATCTTCTCCGTGGCCTTGCCGCCACCGCGACGCGCGCGCAGGTACTGCAGGCGCTCCTCGAGCAGCTCCTCGAGCTCGTCGCGCGTGCGACGCTCGAGCAGCATGTCCCAGTGGCTGCGCGGTGTCTTCTCGTTGCTGCGGTCGATCTCGACAGGCTTGTCGCCGACCATCAGCGTCGCCTCGTGACCGCAGGACTTGCACTCCCAGGTCTCCGGCGCCTCCGCGTCGGCGGCGAACACCATGTCGGTGTCTCGTCCGCAGTTCTCACAGTGGTACGTGTAGTTCGCACGGGCGGAGAAGACGACGCCTTCTTCGCTCTGCAGGCTCTGTCCGCCCAGTCGCATCCCGCGCAAGCTGCGATCCGCCATTGTGTGGTCTCCTCTCGCATTGCTTCCACAGTTCTAAACCGCGCACCTCCGCGTAACCTTTCCGGGGGCCGCTATTGTCAGTACTCTCTCAGCGAACAGGCTTGAACTCGGCGGCGAGGGGAACGAGGATGTCGGCCCGGTCGGTGACGAGGCCGTCGACGCCCCTCACGAGGAGGTCCCGCGCCACCACCGGGTCGTTGATGGTCCAGACGTGGATCTCGACCCCGGCGCGGTGCAGGACGTCGATGGTGCGCGGCGTGACGGTGCCGATGCGGGAGACCTGCGGAGGGATCTGCACCGCATCCACGTTCCGCAGGATGCGACGGACCGCCCAGGCCCAGCCGAGCTTCGCGAACGCGAGGGCCGGGCCGAACTCGGCCGCGGACGCCGAGGTCGCCACGCCGGGCAGCGCGCTGGCGGTCAGTCTCTTCCGCCGGACGTCGAACGAGGTGATGAGGACCCGGTCGATCGCCCCCGCTGCCCGGACCGCCTCCGCCGTGGGGCGACAGGCGTCGTCCGCCTTCACGTCGATGTTGAAGCGGGCCTCCGGGAAGGCCAGGAGCGCCTCGGAGAGCGTGACGAAGGTCTCCCCGCCGCCGAGGTCGATCGAGCGCAGCTCCGCCAGGGTGAGGTCGGCCACCCGATCGGGCCGACCGGCGACCCGCTCGAGCGTGGGATCGTGGCTGATCACCGCCACCCCGTCGGAGGAGGCGTGCACGTCCGTCTCGAGATGGACGGCGCCGACGGCGAGGGCGGCGCGGAACGCACCGAGCGTGTTCTCCGGGACGTCGAGCGCCAGACCCCTGTGCGCGAAGATGCGGGGGAGCGGGGGAGCGAAGTACGCTCCCCGCGCTCTACTGGGGCGCGGGCCCGGCACCGGCGTCGCCTGAGCCGGTGGCCGCATCGCCTCCGATGGTGGCGGAGCCCTCGGGGTCTGCCGGGGCCGGTGGTGTCGAGGCGGGAGGCGCCGGCGGGGCCGGGGATGTCGTAGGGGCGGCGGGCACGCGAGGAGTGCCGCCGCCCGGCGCTCCGGATCCGGCTGGCCCAGAACCGGCAGGCGCGGCAGCACCGGCCGCCCCAGAACCAAATGGCCCAGAACCAACTGGCCCAGAACCGGCAGGCCCTGCCACACCGGCAGCACCCGGAACACCGCCGGCCGCGGCCGCGCCACGGTCGCCGAACGCCTGGCCGATGCCCTTCAGCGCCTCAGTCAGCTCGCTCGGGATGACCCACAGCTTGTTCGCGCTGCCCTCGGCCAGCTTCGGCAGTGTCTGCAGGTACTGGTAGGCCAGCAGCAGGTTGTCGGGGTTGCCGGCGTGGATGGCCCCGAACACCGTGGTGATCGCCTGGGCCTCACCGTCGGCGCGGAGGACCTGGGCCTTGGCGTCACCCTCGGCGCGGAGGATCTCGGCCTGCCGGGTACCCTCGGCCTCGAGGATCTGCGCCTGCTTCGTCCCCTCCGCGGTGAGGATGACCGCGCGGCGCTCACGCTCGGCGCGCATCTGCTTCTCCATCGAGTCCTGGATGGAGGTGGGCGGGTCGATCGCCTTCAGCTCGACGCGTGAGACTCGGATGCCCCACTTGCCGGTGGCCTCGTCGAGCACGATGCGGAGCTGCCCGTTGATCTCGTCGCGGCTGGTGAGCGCCTCCTCGAGGTTGAGCCCACCGACCACGTTGCGCAGCGTCGTGGTGGCCAGCTGCTCGACCGCCCCGAGGTAGTTGGCGATCTCGTACGTCGCGGCACGCGCATCCGTCACCTGGAAGAAGACCACGGTGTCGATCGAGACGACCAGGTTGTCCTCGGTGATGACCGGCTGAGGCGGGAACGAGACCACCTGCTCCCGGAGGTCGATCAACGGGCGGAGCCGGTCGATGAAGGGGACGATCACGTTCAGGCCCGGCATGAGCGTCTTGTGATAGCGCCCGAGGCGCTCGACGATGCCGGCGTTGGCCTGGGGGATGATGCGGATCGACTTCGCGATCACCACGATCACGAAGATGACGACGATGAGCAGGACGGCGACCACGATCACCTGAGTGACGACGTCGTTCATACGATGGGCTCCTTGCTCTGAGAGGGTGCGACCAGGGCGGTGGCGCCGTCGATCGCGGCCACCTCGACGCGCTCGCCGCGCACGAGGTCGGTCACCGTGACGCCGGGGGCGAGACGAGCGGTCCAGGTGTCTCCGTTCGCGAGCTTCACCTGACCGGCCAGCGCGGTCACGGTCGACAGCACGACGCCGTCGAGCCCGAGGAGCGCGTCGACGTTGCTCCTGGCCGGGTCGGCGCCCCGTTTCAGCCGCCGCAGCAGCGGGGGCCTGAGCAGCAGGATGAGCAGCACGCTCAGGACCGCGGCGATCACGACCTGGAGGTACCAGGGGGTGCCGAGGAGCCCTGAGGCCAGACCCGCGACACTGCCGACGGCGAGCATCAGGAACGTGAACTCGAGCGTGAACATCTCGATGATCACGAACAGCAGGATCAGCCCGAGCCAGAAGATCCAGGCGTACGTCTGGATGAAGTCCATGACGCGACCTCCTCCCTGCGGTGTCACCTCCGACGCTACCAGTCAGCCCGCTCAGCGGGCCGATCCGCGGCGAGTTGCTAGTCTCGGATGGTCCTTCCCGAGTCTTTGAGGAGTCGCACGTGTCCAACCCCCTCGCCGCAGGTTCGCTCGACGGGAAGCGGGTGCTCGTCACCGGCTCGTCGCGGGGCATCGGAGCCGACACCGTCGGCTACTTCGCCGAGGCCGGCGCCTCCGTCGTCATCAACTACCGCAACAAGGAGGCGCGCGCGGCGAAGATCGCGAACGCGATCCGCGAGAACGGGGGACAGGCCCTCATCGTCGGCGCCGACCTCACCGACCCCGAGAGCGTCCAGGCGATGTTCGACCGCGTGAACGCCGAGCTCGGAGGGCTCGACGTGCTGGTGCTCAACGCCTCGGGCGGCATGGAGTCCGGCATGGGCGACGACTACGCGATGACCCTCAACCGCGACGCCCAGGTGAACGTGCTGAAGGGGGCGCTCGCCCTCCTCGAGCCCGGCTCGCGCGTGGTGTTCGTCACGAGCCACCAGGCGCACTTCATCCGCACCACGCCCACGATGCCCGAGTACGAGCCCGTCGCGCGCAGCAAGCGCGCCGGAGAGGATGCCCTGCGCGCGATGCTGCCCGAGCTCGACGCCGCCGGCATCGAGTTCGTCGTGGTGTCGGGCGACATGATCGAGGGCACCATCACGGCGACGCTCCTCGAGCGGATGAACCCCGGCGCTATCGGATCCCGGCGCGAGTCGGCGGGCAAGCTGTACAACGTCAGCGAGTTCGCCGCCGAGGTCGCGTCCGCCGCGATCGACCCCATCCCCGCGAACCACACGCGCTACGTCGGCGACATCTCCGACTTCGACCAGAGCGAGGAGTGACCCGGCCGTGACCTCGTCCGCGTCGCCGATCATCCTGAAGTCCCGTGTGATCGTCGCGGCGGGAGATCGCACGCTGCTCTTCTACACGGCACCCGACGTGCCGTCGAACCCCGTGCGCTGGCTGACGCCCGGCGGCCACCTCGAAGCGGGGGAGACGCACCTCGACGGCGCCGTCCGCGAGCTGTTCGAGGAGACCGGACTCGTCGTCGAGCCCGGGGGGCTCGGCTCGCCGGTCTGGGCGCGCGACTTCGTGGGCGAGCCCTCACCCGGCGTGCTGCGCGACTACCACGAGGAGTACTACCTGCTGAGGGTCGACGAGCCGTTCGACCCGATCGCCGACAACTGGACGCCCGAGGAGGTCGTCGACGTGCAGGCGTGGCGCTGGTTCACGCTCGCGGAGCTGTCCTCCTCGGACGACGCGGTCGAGCCCGACGACCTCGCCGCCGTGCTCGCCCGCGTCCTGTCGTAGAGCCGCTGCAGGGAGTGCCCCGGGCTCGGGCGGTCTACGCGGCGGTCCTGGGGCCGCGGCCGAGCATGAGCGCGGTCACCGCCGACATGATGGCGGAGACGATGAGGAAGACGCCGGCGAAGAGGATCAGCACGGAGATCGACTCGAGCGGCAGGAAGATCACGACGATGCCGGCGAGCAGGGAGAACACGCCGAGGACGGTGCCGAGCCACTTCGAGGAGTCCTTCGAGGTCTCCATGATGGCGAGGATGCCCTCGAAGATCCAGGAGAACCCGACCACGAAGGCCAGGACGAGCAGGGAGACGACGGGGTTCCGGATCGCGATGACGCCGGCGATCACGAGGAGCACGCCGAGGATGATGTTGAGCGCCCGCATCCCCCCGGAGTAGTCCTTGTTGACGATGCCCTGGACGATGCGCACGAGGCCGACCACCCAGAAGTAGATCGCGAAGAGCAGCGCGATGGTCCAGGCGATCGCGTCGGGGTTGTTGAAGGCGAGCACCAGGATCACCACGCCGAGCAGCAGCGAGAGCACCGCCCTGACCCAGAGCCCGGTCTTGAGCCAGCGCCGCCCGGCGTCGGTGATGTCTCCGGCGAACAGCCAGAAGCCGCCGGGCTGGTCGGTCTGCGTGGGTGTGGACATGGAGGGCCCCCTTCGTGATGTCTGGTGCACAATCTAGCGGTCTCCGAGGCGTCGGTGAGAGACCCCGCGGGACCTTCGACCCGTGGGACGGTCGCGCGCACCGGAAGAGTGGGCGCTGTCCACAGCGAACACGAGGAGCACAGGATGCGCGCAGCAGTCGTCACAGCGTTCGACGAACCGGTGGTGGTCGAGGATCGTGCCGTGCCGAGGCCCGGACCCGGACAGGTGCTGGTGCGCCTGGAGGCATGCGGTCTGTGTCACACCGACATCCACGCCATGCGCGGCGACTGGCCCGTCCGACCGTCGCTGCCCTTCGTCCCGGGGCACGAGGGCGTCGGCATCATCGAGCGGCTCGGCGACGGGGTGGAGACCCGGTGGGTCGGTCAGCGGGTCGCGATGCCCTGGCTCGGGCACGCCTGCGGCGAGTGCCGATACTGCGTGAGCGGTCGCGAGAACCTATGCGAGAAGCAGGACGACACCGGCTACTCGATCGACGGAGGGTATGCCGAGTACGCGGTCGCGGACGCGAGGTTCGCGACCCCGGTGCCCGAGGGGATCGATCCGGTCGAGGCCGCTCCGCTCACCTGCGCCGGCGTCACGACGTACGCGGCGATCAAGAACGCCCACGTCGTCCCGGGGGAGACGGTGGTGGTGTTCGGGATCGGCGGGCTGGGTCACCTGGCGGTCCAGTACGCCCGCCTCGTCGGCGCGAAGGTCGTCGCCGTCGACGTCGCCGACGAGAAGCTCGCCCTGGCCGCCGAGCTCGGGGCCGACCACGTGGTGAACGCAGCGCTGACCGATCCCGTCGCGGCCCTCGCCGAGCTCGGCGGCGCCGACGTCGCGGTCGTCCTGGCCGTCGCGCCCGCGGTGTCCCGTCAGGCGTTCGACTCCCTGAACCGCGGCGGACGACTCGTCCTCGTCTCGCTGCCTGCCGCGGGCGAGCTCACGGTCCCGGTGTTCGACACGGTCCTCAAGGGGATCAGCGTCATCGGCTCCATCGTCGGCACCCGCCAGGACCTGGCCGAGGTGTTCGATCTCCACGCGGCAGGCCGGACCAGGGTGTTCACGCAGACCCGCGCCCTCGACGAGGTGAACGAGGCCGTCGACGAGGTACTCGCCGGATCCGTCCCCGCCCGGCTCGTGTTCACCTACCCGAGCCCGCCCGTCACCGCACCCTGAGCGCACCCACGGAGGAGACCATGCCCCACGACTACCCGTTCCCACCCGAGGACCCTCACGCGGACGACGTCCACCCGCTGACCGAGCAGGACTGCTGGGCACGCCTGAGTCGGAGCGGCCTCGGACGTCTCGCCGTCATCGATCCGCAGGGTGCCGACATCTTCCCCATCAACTACCTCGTGCATGACAGTCAGGTGCTCTTCCGGAGCGCGCCCGNGGGGGGGGGGGGGGGGGGGGGGGGGGGGGGGGGGGGGGGGGGGGGGGGGGGGGGGGGGGGGGGGGGGGGGGGGGGGGGGGAGCACCAGCGCCGGCCCGTTCAGCCCCGCTTGTCGAGCCGGTGCTGGGCCTCGAACACGGCCGCCTGGGTCCGACGTTCGAGGCCCAGCTTCTCGAGGAGGCTGGAGACGTAGTTCTTCACCGTCTTCTCCGCCAGTCCCAGCTGCTCTCCGATCTGCCGGTTCGTCATCCCCTGACCGATGAGGGCGAGGATCTGCCGCTCCCGGAGTCCGAGGGACCCGAACCTCGGATCCGCGGACTCCGGCTGCGACAGCGTGGACTCGAGCTTCGTGACGGCCGCGGCGTGGAGGAGCCGTCGACCGGCGGCGACCTGGCGGACGTCACGAGCGAGGTCCGGCCCCCGCACGTCCTTCAGCACGTATCCCGCCGCTCCCGCCATCACCGCGCTCATCGTGGCCTCGTCGTCGTCGTAGGCGGTGAGCATCAGGCACCGCAGCTCCGGGTGCTTCGATCGGATCTGCCGGCAGAGGTCGATGCCGCTGCCATCGGGCAGACGGACGTCGAGGATCGCCACGTCGGCCATGACGGCGTCGAGCCGTGCGAGAGCCTGCGCGATGCTCCCCGCCTCGCCGACGATGGTGAGGTCGTCCTCGACCTCGAGCATGTCGGCCACCCCACGGCGCACGAGCTCGTGGTCATCGACGAGGAAGATCCGGATCATCGCAGTCCTCTCAGATCGACGTTCGTGGCGGAGGGTTCTCGGGGTCACAGCGGCGCGGTCCCGGCGCGGTGGTCACGGCACGGGCACGGTCCATCGGACCGTCGTCGCACCGGGGGCGCTCGTGACCGAGACGTCCCCGCCGCGGGCATGGGCACGATCACCGAGGTTCTTGAGCCCGCCGCTGCGACGGGTGGAGTCGAAGCCCACGCCGTCGTCGCGGACGGTGACGTCGATCCGGGTCTCGCCGACCGTCACCGACAGGTCGACCGTGGTGGCACGAGCGTGCCGGACGACGTTGCTCAGCATCTCCCGGGCCGCGGCGGTGACGTCGTTCAGGAGCTCGCCGGTGATGATGATGTCGACGGGCCCGGCGAAGGCGACGTCGACCGATCGCGGGACCAGCTTCGACGCCTCCGCTGCGAGGTCGACGAGGAGGTGCCGAGCGAGGGGCGCGCCGTGCTGGGCAGGCGGGTTGATGGCGAAGACGATCGTCCGGATCTTCGTGATGCTCTCGTCCAGGCGCGAGATCGACTGCTCGAGCAGAGCCGTCTCGGCCGGATCGTGCGGCCGCGCGGCCAGGTTGTGGAGGTCGAGACCGGTCGCGAACAGCAGCTGGATGACGTGGTCGTGCAGGTCGCGGGCGATCCGGGCGCGGTCCTCGAGCAGCAGACCGCGCTGCTCGGCCTCACGGGCACGAGCGAGCTCGAGGGCGAGGCTCAGCCGCGCGGCGACATCCGACACGACCGTCCTCTCGACCTCGCCGTACTGTCCCGCGCGGGGAGCCCTCGCGATGCCGAGGACGCCCCAGGTCCGATCCCGGGTGGTGAAGGGCACGAACACGGTGGCGCCGATCTCGCCTCCCGAGACGAGGGCGAGCGGATCGGCCGGTCCGCTGAGCCTTCCTCCGACTGACAGGCGCGATTCGCCGCTCTCCAGCACGATGCCCGCCACCGTCGACGCGGCGGGGACGACCTCGTCGAGCAGGGCGTCCTCCCCGACGCCGCGGACGGCAGCGACCCGGACGGTGAGCGGATCCGGGCCGGGCACGAGCAGGACGACACGCTCCGCGCCGGACTCGGCGAACAGCTCGTCGACGATCAGACCGAGCGCGTCGTCCTCCTCGGCGCCCAGCAGCATCGGAGTCAGCCGCGCGGTGACCCGCATCCATTGCTCGCGCAGGTGCGTCTCGCGGAACAGGCGGGCGTTGCGGATCGCGTTCCCGGCCGTCACCGCCAGCGCGGAGACGAGCTCCTCGTCCTCGGCGGAGAAGCCGCCCCCGCGCCGGTTCCCGAGGTACAGGTTCCCGTAGACGGTGTCGCCGACCCTCACGGGCACCCCGAGGAACCCGTGCATGTCTGGGTGGTGGGCGGGGAAGCCGGAGGAGCGCGGGTCGGACGCGAGGTCATCGAGACGGATGGGGCTCGCCTCCTCGATGACCGCGCCGAGCAGGCCGTGTCCTTCCGGCAGGTGCCCGATGCGGGCCACCAGGTCGGCGGACATCCCGGTGTGGATGAAGGACTCCAGTCCGCCGGTGGGGGAGATGACACCGAGAGCGGCGTACTCCGCGTCCACGAGCTCGGCCGCGGAGTCGACGATCTGCTGCAGGACCGCGGTGAGGTCGATCTCGGCGCTCACCGCCGCACTCGCGCGGAGAAGCGATCGGAGCCGCTCCTGCGCCCGGAGCACCTGCTCCGCACGGTCGACGACGTCGTGCGCACGAGTGCCGGCGTCAGGACGACGGTGCTGCGAGCGGCCCCCGACCCCTGGCGACCGGGACCCGTGCCCGTGGGGATCGAGAGAGGTCTCGTCGCTCATCGCGGCCCTCCCACGCTCACGTCGTCGACCAGGCTAGCACCGCCCCGCGCACCCCTCAGGGGGCTCGAGCGCGAGGCGACGGGACCTACGACCCACGACGGCGGCTCCGATCGGGCGAGCATCGGAGCGGACTCGAGGAGGTGCGATGGGCGGCACGATGCTGGTCGGAGTGGACGGCACGCTGGCCGGTCGGACGGCGCTCGGATGGGCGCTGGGCTGGGCGCGGACGCACGGGCAGAGCGTGGAGCTGGTGCACGTGGTCGACGACGACCGGGGCCGGCTCGGAGCGAGCGTGCTCCGCGACCGGCGCGAGCGGGCCGCTGGCCTCCTCGCCCGCGAGACGGAGCACGCGCGCACGGGCCCGACCGAGGTCGAGGTGGCGTGCCGCCTGCTCCACGGCCACCCGGTCACCCGGCTGGCCGAGGCCGCCCGGTCGGCATCCGCTCTCGTCGTGGGCACGCACAAGACCGGATTCGCCCAGGGACGGGTGTTCGGATCGCTCGGTCTCCGGTTGGCCCCGCTCGTCACGAGACCGCTCATCGTCATCCCGACGGAAGGCCGGCGCCAGCGCCGCCGAGTCGTGGTGGGCCTCGGAGATGCCGGGGAGACGGCGGCGGTGGAGTTCGCCGCACACGCGGCCTCCCACTCCGGTCACGAGCTCGTCGTCCTCCGCGCCGGGTCCGGACCGGACGACGTGGAGGAGTCGCGACGTCTGGAGGGTGCCGTCGCGATCGCGCGGAGGACGATGCCCGGACTCACCGTGCGCGCACGGCGGACGTCGGCCCCGGCGGGGGAGAGCCTCGCCGTGGCGTCGGAGTCCGCCGAGCTCACGGTGGTGGGGCGACGGCGCGACGACGCGCCCCTTCCACTCGGCGCCACGGGCATGGACCTGCTGATGAACCCGGGCGGGCCGGTCGCGGTGATCCCGTTCGACGCTCCACGCGAGAGGGCCGCGCGGCCCTGAGGTCCTCTCACGCCGTCGGACGGACGACCCGCGCCAGGGTCCGCAGTCGGGCGCGCGTCGCCGCGGACAGCTCTCCTGCCCAGGCCGCGGCGTCGGCCAGCTCGGCCGAGGAGGGCGCCGAAGGATTCGCGAGCGAGAAGCTCCGAGCGGGCAGCACCGGCCTCATGCCCTGACGGAACAGAGCGGTGTCGACCTTCTCGCTCAGCGTCCAGAGGGTGGGCAGCAGCGACCACCTCCGGGTATCGAACGCGCCGTACCAGTGCCCCTCGACACCGCGCGCCGTGAGGCCGGCGACCGATCCGATCACGGCCGCGACCGGATCTCCGCCCGCCTCCGGACGGCCAGACCCGGAATCCCGGTGGGCCCGCCCGGAACGCCTCCGCACGCCCGCCCCGACGATGAGCAGATCGCACCGCAGGGAGGCCGCGCGGTCGATGTCGAGCACGGTGACGTCGGCGCCGGGGATGGCCTCGGCCATCGCCCGAGCGAGCGGCTCCGTGGGAGGGGAGGCGGCGTCGAAGAGGATCACGCAGTCCATGTCTCGACCCTGCCGACGTCGGGCCCGTCAGGAGGTGACATAGGTCCCGTCGGATCCCCGCAGGTCTTTGGTCCCGTCCGCGCGGTCACCGGACCGACATCCTGATCCTCGTGACCGACCTCCTCGATCCTCTTCTCCTGTCGCGTTGGCAGTTCGGGCTGACGACGATCTACCACTTCCTCTTCGTCCCTCTCACGATCGGCCTGGCGACCACGGTCGCGCTGTTCCAGACGGCGTGGGTGCGGACCGGGAAGGCGCGGTACCTGCAGATCACGCGGTTCATCGGGAAGCTGTTCCTGATCAACTTCGCGATGGGCGTCGTGACGGGGATCGTGCAGGAGTTCCAGTTCGGCATGAACTGGTCCGACTACTCGCGGTTCGTCGGAGACATCTTCGGAGCGCCCCTGGCGATGGAGGGCCTCCTCGCCTTCTTCCTCGAGGCGACCTTCATCGGCGTGTGGATCTTCGGCTGGGACAAGCTCCCGAAGCGCGTCCACCTGGCCTCGATCTGGCTCACCGCGGCTGCGACGGTGCTGTCGGCGTACTTCATCCTCGCGGCCAACGCCTTCATGCAGAACCCGGTGGGCTACCAGCTCGACGAGGCCCGGGGGAGGGCCGAGCTGACGGACATCGGCGCCGTCCTCACCAATCCGGTCTCGCTCGCCTCGTTCCCGCACACGATCTTCGGCGCGTTCATGGTCACGGCGGCCCTGCTGATCGCCGCCGCCTGCTGGCACCTGGCGAGGAACCGAGGCGAGGACACCATGCGCCCGATCCTCAAGGTGGGCCTGTGGATGATGGTGATCGCGGGCGTCGGGACGGTGCTGTCGGGGGACCAGCTGGGGCTCGTGATGGTCGACACCCAGCCGATGAAGATGGCGGCGGCGGAGGCCCTGTACAACACGGCCTCCGGCGCGAACGCCTCCTTCTCGCTGTTCACATGGGGCACTCCGGACGGATCCAGCGAGCTGTTCTCGATCCGCATCCCCTACCTGCTCTCGTTCCTGTCGACGCACACCCTGGACGGGACCGTCGAGGGGCTCAACGACCTCCAGGCGCAGTACGTGCAGCTCTACGGGCCCGGGGACTACATGCCCACCGTCTGGATCACCTACTGGGCCTTCCGGTGGATGATCGGGCTGGGCGTCGTCTCGATCCTGATCGCGATCGCGGGGCTGTGGCTGACCCGTCGGGGGCGGGCTCCTCGCCGGACCTGGATATGGCGCATCGGAGTGTGGGCCTTCCCGCTCCCGCTGGCCGCGATGTCGGTCGGCTGGATCTTCACCGAGATGGGTCGGCAGCCCTGGATCGTCTTCGGACTGCTGAAGACCCAGGATGCGGTGTCGCCCGGCATCAACGGATGGGACGTGGTGGCGTCGCTCGTCGCCTTCACCCTGGTCTACGGCGCGCTCGCCGTCGTGGAGTTCCGGCTCATCGTCAAGGCCATCAGGAAGGGTCCCGGTCCGGATCCGTCGGACGACGACGCCTCGCAGGACAGCCCCTCGCTCACGACCACGGTCTACTAGGAGACACCCATGGATCTCGCCACCCTCTGGTTCTGGATCGTCGGATTCTTCTTCATCGGCTACTTCGTGCTCGACGGCTTCGACTTCGGCGTCGGGATGTCGCTGCCCTTCCTCGGCAGGGACGACACCGACCGTCGTGTGCTCATCAACACCATCGGCCCGGTCTGGGACCTCAACGAGACCTGGGTCATCGTCGCCGGCGCGTCGCTCTTCGCCGCGTTCCCCGAGTGGTACGCCACGCTGTTCTCGGGCTTCTACCTGCCGCTGCTCCTCATCCTGCTCGCGCTCATCGCCCGTGGGGTGTCGTTCGAGTACCGGCATCAGGGCAAGGGCCTGAGGTGGACGCGGTGGTTCGACGGGATGATCGTGGTCGGGTCGGCGGTGCCGGCCCTGCTCTGGGGTGTCGCGTTCGCGAACATCGTGCAGGGCGTGCCGATGGATGCGGACCACACCTACCTCGGCACGCTCCTCGACCTGCTGAACCCCTATGCGCTCCTCGGCGGGGCGACGACCCTGCTGCTGTTCTTCACCCACGGCGTGGTGTTCGTCGCGCTGAAGACGGACGGCGAGATCCGGAGCCGAGCGCGGCGCCTCGCCACCCGCGCCGGCCTCGTGACGATCGTCGCGGCCGCGGCGTTCCTCCTCTGGACGGATCTCGCCCACGGCACGCTCGCGTCGTGGCTGCTCTCGGCGGTCGCCGCGGTCCTGCTCATCGCCGCGGTGCTCGCCAACGCCCGGGCCGCGGAGCGCACCGCCTTCGGCTTGACCGCGGCGACGATCGGCGTGGCGGTGCTCGCCCTGTTCTCGGCCCTGTTCCCGGACGTCATGCCCGCGTCGAACGACCCGGCGAACTCGCTGACCATCGCGAACGCGTCGAGCACCCCGTACACGCTCACCGTGATGACCTGGGTGGCGGCCATCGCCCTGCCGGTCGTCCTCGCCTACCAGGCCTGGACCTACTGGGTCTTCCGTCGCCGGATCACGAGGGAGCTCATCCCCGCTACCTGATCCCGGGTCTCCGGGCCACCTCCCGCGCCTAGGGGACCAGGACCGTGCGGGCCGCGGCCGATCGGGGACCGGACCACTCGCTCTCCACGTCGCGGAGCGGCACGGCTCGGGCCGAGACGTGGGGCGTCCCGGACATGATGAACTCGGCCAGCGAGGGGAGCTCCGCCACGATGTCGCGCGTGCTCACCGAGCCCTGTCCGCTCCCGACGATCCGCAGCCCGGACGCCCGCAGCGCTGCGGAGGGGATGGGCGCCTCGGCGCCCGCGACGGAGCCGATCTGGACCCAGGAGAACGCTGCTCCACGGTCGGGGCGGGCCTGGACGATCGCCTTCATGGCGCCCGCCGCGGGAGCACCCCCACACGTAGTCGAGCACGACGTCGGCGGAGGAGATGGTCGAGCTCTCCTCGAACGTCACCGTGTCGTCGGCTCCGAGGGCACGGAGGTCGTCGAAGGACGCGACGTCGCGAGCGACGGCGGAGACGCGGGCCGCTCCCAGATGCCGCGCGACCTCGATGGCCAGCCGTCCGGCGCTCCCTGACGCTCCGAGGATCGCGACGTGCGCCTCGGCGGGGAGGACGATGCGGCGACGGAGGGCGATCCACGACGACATCGCCGGGTTCATGGCCGCGGCCACGCGGACCGGGTCGATGGCGGGGGAGAGGACGACGCTCGCGCGCCGATCGATCACCGCGCGTTCGGCCATGGCACCCCCGTCGACGACGAAGTAGAGCAGACGGCCCTCCGCATCCCGCCCCACGCCGTCGATCCCGGGCACGAAGGGGAGGGGGAGGGTCTCGGTGTAGTGCGACCCGTCCGCCTGGGATCGGACGCGCGGATGCAGCGCGGAGGCGAGCACCTCGACGACGGACTGCTCCGGGCCGGCGGGCTCCGGATCGGGCGCGTCGAGGTACTGGGGGACCTGATCGAGATCGGTGACGACGGCGGCGTGCATGGCTCCTCCTGGTATAGTTGGTATCACGAACTATAGTAATTCGTAGTGCGAACTACAAGGAGGATCGATGCAGGAATCGTCGCCCGCCCAGGACGAGGACCAGGATGCTCTCGTCGACGCCCTGGCCCAGACGGCGTTCGTGCTCACGAGCGCGCTCAACCGCATCGCAGCCGACAACGACCTCTCGATCACGCAGCTGCGTCTCCTGGGAACGCTCCGCGGACGTTCTCCCCAGATGAAGCGCCTGGCCGACCACCTGGGCCTGGAGAAGTCGACGCTGTCGGGCCTGATCGATCGCGCCGAGCGCCGAGGCGTCGTCCAGAGGCGTCCGAGCGAATCCGACAAGCGTGTCGTCGAGGTCACACTGACACCCGACGGCGAATCCGCGGCCCGCCGCATCGAGAACGACGTCCGCCTCGCCGTGGAGCCGATCATCCGACGACTCGACGCAGCAGATCGCGACGCGCTGCGCGTCCTGCTCGAGCGGATGCTCGGTCCCGCGCCGCTCTGATCCGCCCGCCCGCGGCCGTCGCCGAAGCGCTGATAATGCACATTATGTCAACAGCCGCATAATCGACTTCTCCCGGACCCTGATATCGGCCCAAGAAGCGGCCCTAAGCAGCCCACGCGGGACAACACGCTGCGAGCACTGAAGTTCGGGAACTTGAGTGGCTTTGGTTGCCTGGATGAAACCAGGCTCCGCGGATGTGTGCTGACTTGAGGACGTCGCCGAATTCCAGGCCGAGCTCGTCGCAGACCAGCCGCGCTCAACGAGCTGAAGATGCGTCAGGCCTTGTGCCCAAGCATCGTTCGAGGGCTCTCGCTCGTTTCTGCTCGTGCGCCGTGGCGCTACGTCCGATGCCACTCCCCCACTCCAGCACCAGGGCGTCAGCGACCCTCGCAGCTCTCAGAACTGCCGATGTCGACTCCAAGCTTCTGAGACAGGTTGGACTGGGCGCTGATGCTGGAGGGGCCCTGAGAGATCGCGATCTGCGACGGGCAGTAGATGTCGAGGAAGTAGCCGGCCACCTGATCGCTCGCCATAGCGGTTCGCTCCGGCTCCGGCGTTCCTCCGAACGTCACGGTGCACCCGGTAAGCAAGGGCAGCACCGCCGCCGCCCCTACGATCGCGCCTGCGGCCGCACTCCACCTGGTCTTGCTTACCTTTGCACCGATCAACGTTGTCACTCCCCCAGAGCGCCCGTCCCACGGTGGACGGGCTTGACGAGATCGTACAGGTCGTGAGAGACGCGGCCGGGACATCCCGAGCCGCCGACGAGGGCGCGCACTCCTGTGGTCCCTCGCCGGAGCATCAGGGAACGTAGGAGAGGATGACGCTTCCAGGACGGACGTTCGGGTCGATCGAAAGGCCCGCGTCGATGCTGGCGACGACGACCCCGTCTCCTTCGATGTTGTAGCTGGCCTCATCGGCGGTCTTCTCATACCCGGCGTAGCCGTCCGTGTAACCGGCCGACAGGAACGGGCCGCCGATCGCTGCATGTTCGATGGAGTCCCATCCGAGATTGATCTGCGTGGCGCCGTTGCCGAGGGTGATGCGCATCGCGCAGTCGGGAGCAGGAAGCGCAACCCCGCCCACCGTCGCCACCGACGACGTGTCTTCGATGCTCTCGGGCTGCAGCGCGGCGATCTTCATCTGAGCCGGGAAGTAGTACCCGCAGACCGTGTCAGCGTCGGTCTCCGCTTCGGTCTCCTCGGCGACGACCTCCTCCTCGACGGGCGCCGTCGTCCCTGTCGGGTCCGCAAGGGATGTCGCCTCAGCAGCCATCGGGTCCTCCGCACCACCGCTGGCGCATCCTCCCAGCGCAAGAACGAGGACACCTGCCGTCCCCAAGACGCAGGCTGCCCTCACGACGTGCTTCATCGACTCTTCCCCCGGGGTTCGACGCGGATCTACGGGATCACCCTAGCGGAAAGCGCGTGCGCGGCTCGGCGGCATCTCTGCGATGAGAGTTCGGAGCGGCGGCGTCCGGCAGGCCCTCGACGCGCAAGAGCCCCGCCTTCGCGCTCGAGCAGCATCGTACGGGCGACGGCGTCGCCTTCACCGCCTTGGACGGCGGCGAGGTGCGCGCCGTGGTGAACGTCAACGTGCACGGCGGCCGCGTCACCGACGTGCGGCTGCAGGTCGATCCGCAGAAGCTCACCGCCTGGCTCCCCGCGCACTGACCTCACACCCGGCGAACCTGCATCGTCATCCCTGTGACCGGCACGAATCGGCCAGGGAAGGGACAGTCATGGAGATCCTCATCGTCGGCGGCAACGGACATGTCGGACGCCGCCTCGGCGCGAGACTGCGGGAACTCGGGCACACCCTGCGGATCGGCTCGCGGCAGAACGGTGTCGATGCGGTGACGGGCGAGGGCCTCGGCGAGGCGATGTCCGGAGCGGATGTGGTCGTGGACGTGCTCAACACGGCCGAGATGGATGCCGCGGCCGCGACGGCGTTCTTCCGGGGCACCACGGAACGGATGCTGGCGGCCGAGCAGACCACGGGTGTCGGCCACCACGTGCTGCTGTCGATCGTGGCCTCGACCACGTGACCCCGGCCGACGGCACCGCCCAGGTCATCGTGCTCGCCGTCGCCGCGCTGCTGGGACTGGGCATCGCCATCCCACCCCGCCGCACCGCCCCGAAGCCCCAGACAGGAACACTGCGGGGGTGACTGACGTCGTGCCAAGAGCAGCGCCCTCTGCCGTGATGCACCGCAGTCACGAGGTCTCGACTGCGGCATCACGCACGCAGCCTCCTAGCACGCTCAGACGCGGGTCAGCGGGAGATGCGGTTCCGGGGGCAGCTGCACGTCGATGGGGTCTCCGGCGGCTGCCCGCCCGCCACGAGAGACGATCCCCATGACGCCGGCGAGGCGGACGACGCGCCCGTCTCCCTCCGAGCGCACCACGTGCTTGAGCAGGCCGGGCTGGAACTCGTTGATCTGCTGGCAGGGGTTCCGCAGTCCTGTGATCGTCACCACCGCGGTGCCGAGGGTCAGTCGTGCGCCCACCGGAAGCGAGAGCAGATCGATGCCGCGTGTCGTGATGTTCTCCCCGAGGTCCCCGGGCGCCACCGAGTACCCGCTCTCACGGAGTGCGTCGAAGAGCTCTTCGTGGATGAGGTGCACCTGCCGCAGATTGGGTTGCGACGGATCGGCGGCGACCCGCGACCGATGCTGGACCGTCACCCCACAGTGGGCATCGCCTTCGACGCCCAGCCCCTCGAGAAGCGTGACCGAACCGCGCGTCGTCTTGCTGAAACCATGCGAGGCGCTGCGGTGGACCGCGACGATCAGGGCCGACATGCTTCCATCGTTCCACGACGCCGGCGGCCCGGCCGCCCCTTCCTCTCCCCTACCGGCGCCGCGCGATCCGCCGTCATGACGACCGCACCGTCAGGCGCGGCGCCGGCGGGTCGCGACGAGCACGGCCGCGCCCGCCGCAGCCAGCAGGGCGGCGAACCCGCCCAGGGCCAGGAGCGGCGCGCCATCCGTGCCGGTGGCGGCGAGGCCGGCCTGCCCCGAGGTGCTGGACCCCGAGCCCGCGCCAGGCCCACCCGCGCCAGGCCCCCCGGGCGTCCCAGGGTTCCCCGGCGTCCCCGGCGTCCCCGGCGTCCCCGGCGTCCCCGGCTCACCCGGCGTCCCCGGGTCAGCCGGCGCGACGACCACCACGAGCGGCTCCGACACCGACGCATCGAACGCATCCGGATCCGTCGGCGTGAAGCGAGCCGTGTACACGTGCGAGCCCTCCGCCTCCGGCACGACGACGAGCTCAGCCGCGCCGGCCGCCGCCGCGACGCGCGACGTCGGATCCGCGACCAGCGACGCCGGCGCCACTGCACCGATCACGACGGCCCCCATCCGCTCGTCTCCGTCGAAGAACTCGACCGTCCCCGCCGCCTGAGCCGGCGTCACCGATGCCGACAGGGACAGCTCCGATCCCACGGTCGGGTCGACCGTGCGCGACGAGAGCACCACCGAGGTGGGCTCCGGGGTCGGAGCCACTCCGTCGGTCGCCAGCGCGAACAGTCGCATGCGCTCCTGCTGCGGCAGGGTGACGGACACGATGGTCCGGCCCGTGGGCACCGTCCAGATCGGGCTGGCGAAGACGTAGGCGCCGTGCACGCTGGAGTTCGCGTTGCGCTCGGCCATCTTCGCGACCACCGAATCGCCGTAGACCGGGCTGCCGTCGGACGACGGGAGCACCCAGTCCCCGAGGCCGACGTGCACGACCTCGACCGATCCGTCGTCCAGCGTGACGGTCGCATCCCCCTCGGAGCCGCCGTCGCGCGAGGCGCCGATGAAGCTCAGCTGCGTGGGCGAGTACGGGACGGTGATCTCCTGCCCAGCCGGGATGACCGCATCCGGAAGCCCGACGGGCGATGACGGCCAGGTGAACGCCGTGGATCCCACCGGGATCGACGCGCCCGGCGTCACGCCGTGCAGCGCGAGCTGCTCACGGGAGTAGCTGTTGCCGGCTCCGTCGAAGTCGGCCACGGCGGCGTCCGCCTCCGGAGCAGTCCCGACGACGTCGTAGTACGACGCCAGACCACCCGGACGCGAGGTGTCGACGATCACCGTCGACACCCTCTCCACGCCCGCCGCTGAGACGGTGACGTCGACCGGGTAGAAGCCGTCCGGCACCGAGGAGTCGACGTTCACGGAGATCGCCGCGTGACCCGAGCCGGTGGCGTCGACCGACCCGGCGGCGGTGCCGACGGTGATCCCCGGCTGAACCGAGGTTCCGGATGCGGTGAAGTCGGTCACTCCGCCGCGCATGGCCTGCACGTCCACGTCGAGTGCGCCGGAGGCACCCGGTGCGACGGCGAGGTTCGACGGGGAGGCGTTGGCGGTCACCGGGGTCCCGCGGTCGCTCCACGACGGCGGGGCGGCCGAGACCTCGGTGCCCCAGGTCGTGTCGGGGGTGCCGGAGAGCGTGAAGTCGACCGAGCCGCCGGTGGTGACGATCGAGGCCGGCAGCGAGGTGCCGGTGGGCGCGCCGTCGACGGAGAGGCCCGCGATGTAGCGGGCGCAGTCGGGGCCGGACGCTCCGGGAGCGGAGATGTCGATCGTCGCGCCGTCGCCGAGGCTGATCCTGGCCTGATCGAACGCGGGGGTGTTGACCGCGAGCACGGTCGTGCCCGGTGTGGCCGGGTAGAGGCCGAGGGCCGCCCAGACGTACCAGCTCGACTGGGCGCCGAGGTCGTCGTTGCCCGGTTCGCCGTTGGGCGTCGGGGCGAACAGCTCGGTGCGGATGCGGTCGACGAGCTGCTGCGTCTTCCACGGCTGGCCGAGGTAGTCGTAGAGCCAGGGAACCCCGAAGTCCGGCTCGTTGCCCGCCCACAGGTAGGGCTCGTTCGGGCCGACGTTGAGCTTCGTGACGAAGTCGTCGAGCCGCGCGGCTGCTGCGTCGCGGCCGCCGAGGGCGGTGACGAGGCCGGACACGTCCTGCGGCACGAGCCAGAGGTACTGGGCGGCGTTGCCCTCGTCGAAGCCGTCCTGCCCGAAGCCCGAGGTGGGTTCGACGAAGCCGGGGCCGTCGGGGAACGCGCCCGCGGCGCTGCGCGGCGAGATGTATCCGGTGGTGGGGTTGAAGAGGTTCTGCCAGTACTGCGCCCGGTCGGCGAACGCATCGGCCGTGGCGTCGTCGTCCAGCGCGGCCGCGAACTGCGAGATCGCGAAGTCGTCGATCGACCACTCGAGCGTGATCGAGGCGCCGACGACACGATGGTCGCCACGGAACTCCTGCGTCTGGGGCGCGTATCCGCGCTCGAGGTAGGACGCGATGCCCGGCCGTTCCACGTACCCGTTCAGACCCGCGCCGCCCTCGGTCGCGCTCTTCACCATGTACTGCAGGGCGGTGTCGAGGTCGAAGTCGTCGGCACCGAAGGCGTGGAGGTTGGCGATGAGCGGCACGACGCTGTCGCCCGTCATCTGCCCGGTCGCCGAGTTGGCGAGGCCCCAGCGCGGGTACGACCCGCTCTGCACGGCATCGTTCACGAGCGACTGCGCCATATCGCTCGCCTGGGCCGGGAAGAGCATCCCCTGCAGAGGTGCGAGCGAGCGGTAGGTGTCCCAGTCGGAGAAGTTCGCGTACTGCGAGTGGCCCGGCTCGACCGAGTGGATCGCGCCGTCGAAGCCGATGTAGCGTCCGTCGGCGTCGTCGAAGGTGTTCGGATGCAGGAGCGAGCGGTAGAGCGAGGTGTAGAACGTCTCGAGGTCACCGGCATCCGTTCCCGCGACCGCGATCCGCGAGAGCGCGTCCTTCCACTGCGTGGTCGCCGCGGCGCGTGCGGCGTCGAACCCGCTGGTCTCGGCATCGAGGTTGGCGATCGCGCCGTCGACGCTGACGTAGGAGAGCGCCGTCTGCACCTCGACGTCGCTGCCGGACGCGAACTCGACCCAGCCGCCGCTGCGGTTGCCGTCTGCGGCACGGGCTCCGGGCGTGACCGTCTGCCCCTCCCACGTGCCGAACGCCTGGACCGGCTGCGAGAACCGCATCGCGAAGTACACCGTGTAGGTGTTGCCCTTGCCGCAGAAGTTGCCGGTGGTGGCCGACCCGGTGACCGTGCCGTCCTCGGCGATGGCGATGCTCGCGTCCGAGTTGCCGGCGAGAGAGCCGGCCGAGCGGATGTGGAGCAGGGCCGGGCGGCCGTCGTCGGGGTAGTCGAAGTCGCCGATGCCCGTGCGGGTCGTGGACGTCAGCTCAGCCGAGACTCCGGTATCGGGGAACCGGACGGTGTAGTAGCCGGCGGTGCCGACCTCGGTGTCGTCGTGCGCGATGCGCTCCGACGCGCTCCACGGGTCGGAGCCGATCGGCGTGGTCGTCGGCAGCATCGGGATGTCGCCGAACGCACTGCAGCCGACGGAGGCGTGGGTCATGCTGAACCCGGTCGAGCGGTCGTTGTCGTGGTGGTAGCCGGCATAGGTGCTGGTCGTATCGGGCGAGTACTGCACCATCCCGAACGGCACGGTGGCCCCGGGAAAGTTGTTGATCGACCCCACCGACTCCCCTCCGGTGCCCGTGCCGTTGAGCGTGTCGACGTACTGCACCGGGTCGTCCACCAGGGCTGGCTCCGCGGCCACGGCGCTCGTCATCGGCACGAGTGCTGCTGCACCGCCGAGCACGGCGGCGGCGAGCGCGCCGATCAGCGTGCGGGATCTCATCATCGAGGCATCTCCAGATCGGTGTCCCGTCGGCAGTCCTGCCAGCGGGTTCATGACAACGTTGTCAGATGACCGGCGAAAACGCAATCATCATTCCGCCGCCCTGCGGGCCGCGAGCCGCGTGAAGGGTTCGCCGGTCCCCCGCCCGACCGCCGGGCGGGGAGCGTCAGCTGCGCGTCGCCCTCGTCGCGATGAGCATCGTGGCCAGCGCGGCCAGGGCAGCGACCGCCCAGGTGATGGCCTGCATCGCCCAGAACGGCCCGTCGGCGAGCTCCCGTGTCGGGGTGGTGAGGGCGGACTCCGCGAAGACCAGCGTCGAGTTCATGAGAGCGTGGGCCCACGCGGCCGGCCACATCGACGAGGACATGATCCGCGCTGCGGAGAGCACGAAGCCGATGATGAGCAGATCGATGCTCGTCGCGCCGACCTCGCGGAGTGCGAGGTCGCCGCTCGAGGCGTACCCGAGGGTGAGCGGGAGGTGCCACACCATCCAGAGCAGCGCGATGACCGCGCTCGCGCGGAACGCTCCCCACGGCGCGAGGGTCGACTGCAGCGCCCCGCGCCAACCGATCTCCTCGCCCGTGACGGTGAGCAGGCCGAGGAGCGCGAAGGGCAGGATGAGCGGAACCAAGCTCCACGCGTCGGCCGAGGGTTGCCAGGCGACGACGCCGGTGGCCACGCCGAGGCCGGTCGACGCGGCCGGGATGACGAGGAAGACCCCGAGCATGAGGGCCCACGTGCCCAGGATGCGCCGAGACGCGAAGGGGCGGATCGCGGCCCACCTGATGAAGGATGCGCGGCGACGGGCGAGCAGGTGAGCGGCGAGGGCGGAGAGCGCGGGGGCCCAGGAGAGTGCGGGCACCACGGCGTTGAACGTGTCGGCGTCGGCTCCGGTCAGCCACAGCGGCGCCAGCACCGCCGTGGTGAGGGCAGCCAGCACACCCAGGAACCAGGCGAACGCGCGGCGATCGACGAGACCGAGACGGTCGCTCGTGACGGCCGCCGATGCTTCGGCGGTGCGGACTGGGTCGTTCACGGTGGCTCCTCGGGCTGAACGGCGCGCGTCGCCGCGACTGAAGTCTTTCGCGCGTGATCGCGGCAGGCATCGCCCGCCCGAGGGGTTCTGGGTCACCCCCGAGGGTGAGGGACGAGGCCGTGCTCGTAGGCGAAGATCACGGCGTGCACGCGGTCGCGCAGCCCGAGCTTCGTCAGCACGGCCCGCACGTGCGTCTTCACGGTGTCGTAGGCGAGGTGCAGTCGCTCGCCGATCTCGGCGTTGGAGCATCCGGCGGCGAGGAGGTCGAGCACCTGGACCTCACGCGGAGACAGCGACGCGAGCACGTCCAGGTCGGGCGTCGGCCGTCGACGTGCGTGTTCGATGACTGCGCTGACGACCTGCGGAGCCAGGACCGACGTCCCGTTCGCCACGTCGCAGAGGGCCCCGACGAGCGCCTCGGGCCGGGCGTCCTTCGTGAGGAACCCGCTCGCGCCGGCGCGGAGCGCGCCCATCACGAGGTCGTCCGCGTCGAAGGTGGTGAGGATGAGGACCCGGGTGGAGGGCCACAGTCGCGCGATCCGTCGTGTCGCCTGGATGCCGTCGAGCCCGGGCATCCTGATGTCCATGAGGGCGACGTCGACACGGTGCGAGCGGAGGATCTCCAGCGCCTCGAACCCGTCCCCCGCCTCGCCGACGACGTCGATCCGGGGGTCGGCGCCGAGCACCGTCGCCAGCGAGGTGCGCAGGAGGGCCTGATCGTCGACGATCAGGACTCGCACCGGTGTCATGACGAGTCCGCCGTCACCGCCGAGCTGGTCCGCGCGGGCACCGTGGCGCGCAGACGCCAGCCGGCGGCGTCGCGCTCGACGTCGAACGTGCCGCCTGCGGCGGCCACTCGTTCGGCGAGGGCGATCAAGCCCGAGCCCGCGCCGACGCTCGGCTGGTGCCCGACTCCCCCGTCGTCGTGCACCTCGAGCGTCGCTGCACCGGCTGACCACGTGAGTCGGACGGCCACGGTCACCGGAGCGAGGAGATGCCGGAGCGCGTTCGTGATCCCCTCCTGCGCGACACGCACGAGCGCCAGCTCGGCGTCGGCCGCGACCGCGCCGCGCGTGCCGGCCTCGACGAACGTCACCGCGTGCATCGGCGTCGATGCCGCGTCGACCAGGGAGGGGAGCGTCTCGAGAGAGGGGACGGTCGAGGTGCCGAGCGAGGTCGCGTCGAGCATCGGCAGCATCGCGCGGAGCCCCGCGAGAGCCCCGCGCCCCGTCTCCGCGATCTGCCCGATCGACTCCCGAGTGGCCTCGTCGCGGGCTCCGATGCGGGCGGCCTCGGCCTGAGCGACCATCAGAGCGAGCGAATGCCCGATGACATCGTGGAGATCCCGCCGGATGTTCGCCCGCTCCGCCCGCCTCGCTGCGTCGACACGAGCCCGCTCGTCCGCCTCGATCGCGTCGGCTCGAGCCCGGCTGCGACGCGCGGCCGCCCAGACGCCGGCGACGATCGTCAGGAGCGTCAGCGCTTCGAGCAGCTGCACGCCGTCGACGCGGGCGTCGGTGAGGCGCGCGACCGCACAGCACTCCGCCAGGACGACACCGGCGATCCCGACCACGAGGGTGAGGACCGGCCACGGCGGCGCGGCCGTGGTGACCAGCCGCCAGCCGACGAGCAGGAAGCACCCTGCGGAAGGAAGCAGGACCCCGGTCGACCAGCCGGGCATCGGCACGATCGCGAGGCCCACCATCGCGACGGAGGCGATGACGAACGCCAGCACCACCCGCCGAGCCGCGACGTACAGCGCGACGTGGAGCGCCACCGCCATGACCACGACGACGCCGATCATCGCGACCGGCGATCCCGCTTGCACCATCGCGACGACCACGAGCGCACTCGCCACGACCAGGACGGGCTGGGAGACGACGGCGACCCTCCGCCACGCGTCCCAGCGACCGACCACTCCCCCATCGTGCCAGCCGTCCGCCGCAATCACGTCACCCTGCAGGGTGAGTGCGTCAGTCGCCCCTCCTATCGGCGCGCAGCCGGGCCCGGAGAGCCTTCCGGCCGGCCGAGCCCTGCATCACGGACTGAACACCCACCTCGACCAGGGGGCGTAGAGCGGGGATGCCGCGTCATCGTCGCGTGCGACCGCGGGTAGCGCGATGCCGCCGTACTCGTTGTCGAAGAACTCGCGCAGCGATCGTCCGTAGAGGATCATGTCGTCGTCGACGATCGAGAAGACGGGCGAGTGCTCGCCGCCGATGTGTTCCGGAACGTAGCGGCGTCCCACGAGCGGGACGAGCCGGGCCCAGCCCGCGCTCTCGGACCTGGCCACCTCGTTGCGCTCCGCGGTGGTCTCGGGACGGACTCCCCACTCGGGTGACCAGAAGACCCCGTCGTTCACCGATCTCAGGATGTCGTCGACGGGACGGGAGATGGCCTGCCGCAGGGCCGGTGTGTCGGATCTCCAGTCCCACCACCCGCGCCCCCGAGGTGAGATCTGCGAGAGGAACCACCGATGTTCAGGGTTGAACGTGACGCCATACCGTCGTTCCGACGCACTGAGCTCGTTCGCAGACAGCCCCGGCTCGACCACCACACCGAACCGGCGGAGCCGTCCCACGATCTCCGGGATGTCCAGCGGAGCACTGTCGGTCATCCTCCACCCCCGGAGGTCGAGCCTACGCCGCGAGACATCCCCGCTCAGAGCGGCGTGCGGAGGGCCCTGCCCGCGCTGTCGTAGCGCGGGCGGCGCGGCACGGACGGCGCGATCGCGTCTGGGGGCGTGGCACTCTCGCGCGACGTATGCGGGTCCGCGGGGGTGCCTCCGGCCGGGGCGGTGTCGTCGGCGAGGGCCTCGCGCACGAGGGAGCGGGGATGGTACCTGCGCGGGTCGAGTCGACGCCACTCGTCGAGGGAGAGCTCGCCGCCGATCTCGGCCCGAGCGCTGTCCCGGGCGACGTCGAGGAGGTCGCGCAGCGACCGTACGAGCTCGCCGAGGCGGTGCGCATAGTGCGGCAGACGGTGCGGGCCGAGGACGAGGGCGGCGATGAGGGCGAGCACGACGAGCTTCTCGAGGCTGAGTCCGAACACGGCGTGTCCTTTCGGGGAGGGCGGTCAGCGGGCGAGGCGGCGCACGATCGCCCGGTCGTGCAGGTGGGCGACGACCGCTGCGGCCGCGAACAGCAGGGTCATCGGTGCCGCGAGCAGCAGCATCGACACGACGTCGGCGGACGGCGTGGCGATCGCGCTGAACAGCACGATCGCGAGCAGGATCCAGCGCCATCCGGCCCGGATGCGGACCGCCGGGAGGACGCCGGCGAGGTTCAGCAGCACCACGAGTGCGGGGAGGACGTAGGCCACCCCCGCCGCGACGACGAGCTTCAGCACGAAGTCGACGTAGTCGGACGCCTGCAGGATGCTCGTGTCCTCGCTCGGGACGAAGCCGGCCAGCAGCTCGACCATGTGCGGGAAGATGCTGAGGCCCGTGGCGCATCCGGCGAGGAACAACGGCAGCGCGGCGAGGGTGAACCCGAGCGTGTAGCGGCGCTCGCGGCGGGTGAGCCCGGGCATCACGAACGCGAAGACCTGGTGCAGCCAGACCGGAGCCGCGAGCACGACGCCCGTGAGGAGCGCGACGCGCATCCTCAGCTCGAACGCGCCGCTCACGCTGTCGTAGTTGAGACTCGCCGAGCGCGTCCCGGCCAGCGCGGTGATGGGAGCCCGCAGCACGTCGAGCACCGGATCCGCGAGGAACCAGCCCGCGACCACTCCGGCCGCGATCGAGATCGCCGCGACCAGGAGGCGCCGCCGCGCCTCGCGGAGGTGTGATCCGAGCGGCATCCGCCGACCGGCGGGAGCGCTCGGCGGCGCCCCGGCCTCCGCCGGCGCGGGGGCGGCGGTCATGCGGATGCGCTCCCGCCGCCCAGCGCCGCCGCGTCACGCCCCTGCCGGGTGGCGGGGGCGGATGCCGACGGCGAAGTGGCGACCACCCCGGTCTCGGTCTCGGCCTCGGACGCCTCGCCCGGGTGCTTCCCCGAGGCATCGGGATCCTTGATCTCGGAGCGGAAGATCCGCATGGACTGGCCGGCGCTCCGGGCGAGGGCGGGTAGCTTGGCGGCGCCGAAGAGCAGCAGCACGACGGCGAGGAGGATGAGCGCGTGCCATCCCGTGAGGTTCTGGAAGAAGCCCATGATGTCCTTTCGAGGCGGGTTCGCAGCCCATCCGGCAGCGGACCCGAGGTGAGGTGAGGTGAGGTGAGGTGAGGTGAGGTGAGGTGAGGTGAGGTGAGGTGGGGCGGAGTGAGGTGGGGGTGGGGCGGAGTGAGGTGGGGGTGGGGCGGAGTGAGGTGGCAGCGGCTGGATCAGCGCTGGGGCGGCGTGCCGCCCGGACCGGTGCCGCCACCGCCGGGTCCCCCGGAGGGGGCGGCGCCTGCGGTGGGGGTGGTGGCGGTGTCGACGCGGACCGCGAGCGACACGAGGTAGCCGGCGCCGGTGTCGCCCGAGACGGTGGCGAGCTCGAGCGCGCCACCGTCGTCGCCGAAGACGTTGTCGCTGTCGAGGCTCACCTGCGCGAGGTTCGACGACGAGCCGGAGTACTCCGACAGGGCGTAGACGTCCTCGCAAGTGCTCTGCGGCAGGGCCACCTGCGAGGTGGCGATCGCCTTGGTGGAGTCGGTGATCGAGCCGACGTCGGGGTACACCTCGAAGTGGATGTGCGGCCACCGTCCCGAGTAGCACGCCGGGAAGACGGAGGTGAAGGAGACCTGGCCGTTCGCATCCGCCACCTGCACGCCGCGCAGGTAGGTCTCGCCCTCGATCTCCTCCGAGTACATCGAGTAGCGGCCCTGGGCGTCGCAGTGCCAGACGTAGACCGCGACCCCCTCGAAGGGCGCGTCGCCGTTCGCCATGTCGGTGAGGGTGAGCGTGAGGGTCATCGGCACTCCTGTCGCGGTGGCGCCGCCGTCGAGACTGGATCGGATGTCGCTGCGGACGATGCCGGACTGCTCCAGGACGTCGGGGCCGTTCGATCCGTCGCCCGGGTAGGGCCCGGCCGTCTCGTCGGGGATCTCACCGGCCGGGAGCGTTGACGAGCCGCCTCCCGTGGACGGAGTCGCCGTCCCCGTCGAGGTGCCCCCGGCCGATCCGCCGCTGCCGCTCGAGGATCCGCCGGTGGTCGTGGAGGTGCACGCTGCGAGGGCCACCGCGCCGACCCCGAGACCGACGAGGCTCAGCACGCCGCGCCGGCTGATGAGGGTGCGGATGTCGAAGGCGGCGCCTTGATCGACCACCGGCTCGTCTGCGTGGTCGAGCAGGCGACCCTCGTAGGCGGGGCCGTCGGGTGTCGGCTCCGGGTCGGGGATGCGCTTCATGGGAGACCTTTCGTCGGATTTCGTGGGGTGACGACATCGACTGTCTCCGGCGGATCCCAGCGCCGGCTAGGACTCGTCCATGGGCAGTCCATGAAGCCCTGTGCATCCCCTATGACACCCGCGTCCTCCACCCCCGGCTGAGGAGTCCGTATCCTGGCGTGGATCCCATGAGCTGACGAGGGTGCGGGTGGTCAGGCGGAACGATGAGTGACATCGAGCTCGACGTCGATCGCGACGAGTCGGTTCGAGTGGTCCGGGAGGCCCTCGAGTCGGGCCGCGGGATCGTGGTCTCCGGCCCGCCCGGATCCGGTCGGTCCCACCTCGTGCGCACGGTAGTCGCGGGCCTGGCCGAGCCGGTGCGTCGTCGGATCCGGGTCCACGATCAGGATCGATCCACGGACGCCGCCGGCCGCCGTCGCGCGGCCGAGGCCGTGGCCCGGGGACTGGTCGTCCCCGTCGTCATCGAGTCGACGAGCACCCCGCTCGACGGGTGGCTCCGCCGCCTCGTCGACGAGAACGGACTCGCTCGCGTCCGTCTCGCTCCGTGGGGACGGGAGGCGATGCTGAGGCTGAGCCACCGCTTCCTCGGCGGGCCGCTCGATCCCCAGATCGTGCCGGCGTTGATACCGGCTCGGGACGGGGGTGATCTCGTCGTGCTCCGAGAGGCCCTGCACGACCTGCAGGCCGTGGGATCCCTCGTCGACCGTGACGGACAGTGGAGGCTCGAAGCGCCCAT
Source organism: Cnuibacter physcomitrellae (assembly GCF_014640535.1). Classification (NCBI taxonomy): domain Bacteria; kingdom Bacillati; phylum Actinomycetota; class Actinomycetes; order Micrococcales; family Microbacteriaceae; genus Cnuibacter; species Cnuibacter physcomitrellae. The sequence goes on along the minus strand of NZ_BMHD01000001.1, from coordinate 352,392 downwards.
CCCCCCGATCGAGAGCCTCCGCCGACTCATCTTCTCCCGGATGGGCTTCGAGGACCCCGTCGATCCGGTCGAGACGGTCATCGACGTGGTGGCCCTGGCGCCTGAGCTCGGGACGGACCGCACACGGATCGTGCTCGAGCAGATCCTCGGCATCGACCCGCGCCCGACGATCGAGATGCTCGCAGAACGGGGCCTCCTCGACATCGTGGATCACCCGGACGGCGCGGTCTCCCGGGTCCATGATCCCGTCAGCGAGCTGATGCTGGTCCGCAGCATGGCGCGCCTTCGACGTCGGCGGCTGAGCAATGCCATCGTCGCCGACCTGACGACGCGGTCGCCCGGCGACGCGACGGACGCCGAGCTCGTCTGCCTCGCGCGGCTCGCCCTGCCTCTCGGGTGGGAGCTCGACGGGACCACCCTCGCCCGAGCAGCGGAGACCGCGTTGCGTGCCTCTCGCACGCGCCTCGCCGAGCATCTGGCCACGGCGGCGCTCATGAAAGGGGCGCCCGTCGAGGCCACGTTCGTCCTGGCGGTCGCGGAGTCCCAGTCGGGACGGTCCGCCGTCGCCCTGAAGCGGCTCGAGGAGCTCGATCCGTCGCGGCTGCTCCCCCGACACGACCGCACCCTTCGCGAGCTGGTCCGGCTGCTCCGAGCACGGCGGGACGATCCCACGTCCCAGTGGAACGTCCCGTCCCTCGCCGCACAGGAGCGGGACGGCGTCGAGGGCGCTCCGGCCGACGACGCCGAGCTGGCCGCGCTGTCCCGGCCGGATCCGCCGATCGGTGCGGGCGTGTGGGCCGATGAGGCGATCGTCCTGCGTGGTGAGCGGATGGGGTTCGACGCCGCCGTGATGGCGATGAAGGGACGCACCGGCGCCGCGGTCGATCTGCTCGTCGAGGCCGAGGGGATGCTGCGCGACGCGGGCGCCGACACCTTCCGAGTGCGCTGGGGCCGGATCTACACGCGGATGTGGGACCAGTCCTTCGACCGCACCCTCCTCGAGCTGGAATTCCTGGGCGATGAGGCCGCCAGTCTCGGACGGTCGGACCAGGAGGCGCTCTGTCGCTGGTGCACCGGCCTGGGGCTTCAGCACTCCGGTCGGGTCTCCGAGGCCATCCCCGTGCTGCGCAGCGCCCTGGCAGCGCTCGAGCAGCAGGGATTCGCCGAACCCGCCCTGCTCGCGCACGTGTCACTCGCCAAGGCGCTGGCCCTCGCCGGCCACCACGCCGCCGCGACCGACGTCCTCGCGCCCGTGCTCGAGGCAGGAGGCGGCCCTCTCGTGGCCGGCTGGCTGGACGACGCGAAGGGCTGGATGCAGCTCAGCGCCGGTGAGCCCGAGGCCGCGGCCCGGTCGTTCATCGACGCCGCCGCCGTCCACGCGGGATACGGCTATCCGCTGTTCCAGATGATCGCCCTCAGCGGGGCCGCGCGCGCGGGCGCGGCCGCACGGGTCATCGATCAGGTCGACGAGCTCGCCGGCCTCGTCGAGGGCGAGTGCATCGCCCTCCTGGTGCGGCAGGCACGGGCCCTCGCGCGCCGTGAGACCGGAGCGACGGAGGGCCTCGTCGCCGAGTTCGAGGCCATCGCCGACACCGCCGTCCGGCTCGGGATGCGCGGGCACGCCGCCCAGTCGTACGCGACCGCCGCCGAGCTGCACACGGCAGCTGGAGACGCGCGAGCGGCGGCCGCGGCGAGCAGGCTCGGAGCGGAGCAGACGGCTCTCTGCGGCAGCGAATGGTTCGGCACCCGCCACGACGCGACCCGCGAGCTCTCGGACCGCGAGCTCGAGATCGCCGAGCTGGCCGTCCTGGGCCTGTCCAACCGCGAGATCGCGGACCACCTCGTCATCTCGGTCAGGACCGTCGAGACGCACCTCCTCCGGGTCTTCCGGAAGACCGGGATCCGCCAGCGTGCCGACCTGCGCCGGGCCATCGGTGACAGCGCGAGACCGGCGCCCGGCCCGCTGCACGACGCATCGCCGCGGATCGCCACCCCCGCACGACGGGAACCTCCGGCGACCGGGCGACCCTAGCGGGGCGCGATCTCCGAGATGAGCTCCTCGACACGCGCGCGGATGTCGTCGCGGACGGCGCGGACGACCTCGACGGGCTGGCCGGCGGGGTCGGTGAGCTCCCAGTCCTCGTACCTCTTGCCCGGGAAGATCGGGCAGGCGTCGCCGCATCCCATCGTGATCACCACGTCGGCCTGTCGCACGGCGTCGGTGGTGAGGATGCGGGGCGTGGCGCCTGCGATGTCGATGCCCTCCTCCGCCATGACGGCGACGGCGGTCGGGTTGACCTCATCGCCGGGCTCGCTTCCGGCGGAGAACACGTCGACTCGATCGCCGGCAAGGGCTGTGAGGTAGCCCGCGGCCATCTGGGAGCGTCCGGCGTTGTGGACGCAGACGAAGAGCACGGCGGGTCGTTCGGTAGTGGTCATGGTCGCTTTCCGGGTGGGGCGGACGGAGACGATCGTAGAGGGTCGCGGTGAACGATCCGCTCCGCGCGTGAACTCCCCGACCCGACGATGGGGACCCAGGTCTATTGCCCGGGGATGGGCGCCTCGGTCAGCCTGGTGACCGAGGCGTGCTCCACCGTGCCCGTCTCCGGCCGCACCCGCGGCACGTGGGGAATGAGGAACGATGCCGCACCGTCCACCGCAGATCCCACGACGTTCGCGGCTCCTCCTCGTCCTCGCGGCGGCGTCGACCGTCCTCCTCGCCGGGTGCACGAGCGCCGGCGGCGAGGGCGGCTCGAGCCCGTCGGCGCCACCCTCGGCCGCCCCCGCGCTGACGCGACCGGCGGCCCCCGAGGGCGAGCTGCCGACCGAGCTGCAGACGCGGCTGCAGAGCGCCGTGGAGGGGGTCATGGCCGAGTACGACGTCCCGGGGGCGGCAGCCGGGGTGTGGATCCCCGGGAAGGGCTCGTGGACGACGGCGATCGGCGTGGCCGACGTGGCCGGGAACGTGCCGGTGACCACGGACATGAGCTGGCCCATCCGGAGCGTCACGAAGTCGTACACCGTCTCCCTCATCCTCCGACTCGCCGACGAGGGGAGGCTCTCGCTCGACGACACGATCGACCAGTACGTCGACGGCATCACGGACGGCGACCGCATCACCCTGCTCGAGCTGGCGAACATGTCGAGCGGCAATGCCGACTACGTTGGCGAGGCCTTCCTCGACGACTTCCAGAAGGACCCCGGCAAGGTGTACACGCTCGACGAGCTCAACGCCTTCGTCGTCGGGCAGCCCGCCCAGTTCGAGCCGGGTACCGACTACCTGTACACGAACGCCAACACGAACCTGCTCGGCGCGGTGATCGAGAAGGTCACCGGGCAGCCCTACGCAGACGCCCTGCGGGAGCGGATCCTGGACCCGCTCGGCCAGACCGGGACCCGGTACATCACCGACGTCGACGACTGGACGGGCCCCCATCCGACCGGTTACGTCCAGGCCGACGGGACGCTCCAGCCGCAGCAGGAGAACCCGTCGATCCTCGGCCCGGCGGGGTCGCTGTTCTCCACCCTCGACGACGGGCGGGTGTGGGCCGACACCCTCGGCTCGGGCGCCCTGGTGAAGCCCGAGACCCAGGAGCTCCGCGAGGTCGGCCACGAGATCCCCCGACCGCCCTACGACCTGTACGCCGTGGGCATCGGAGAGACGAACGGCTGGTGGGGCCACAACGGCGAGGGCGTCGGGTTCACAGCGGCCACCTTCTACGACCCCGAGACCGGCGCGAGCATCGTCGTCTACATGAACGAATCGAACATCCCTGGGGTCCATCCCGCCGACGCGGCCTTCCGGGCACTGGCCGCGGTGCTCACGGACGCCGCCACCTCGTGAGGAGAAGACGGATGCGGTCACGGACGATCACGACCATCGCGACAGGCGGGTTGCTGCTGGCCATGGTGGGCCTCTCCGCCTGCACCGGCCAGCCCGCGCCGGCACCCACATCCACCTCCTCGGACGTCCCCTCCGACGCGGCGGAATCGCCCACCATGGGGCCGATCGACGAGGCGGCGCTGACCGCGCTCTTCGAGCAGAAGGCGGCGGAGTACGGTCAGCCGGGTGCGGTGATGCTGCTGCGCTCCCCCGCGGGCGAGATCACCGCGACCTATGGGGTGACCAGCCCGGGAGGCTCGACGCCGGTGTCGGTCGACGACCACATCCGCATCGGCTCGAACACGAAGACCTGGACGGGCACGGTCATCCTGCAGCTCGTCCAGGAGGGGAGGATCGCGCTCGACGACCCGGTGTCCACCTACCGCCCGGACGTCCCGAACGGCGACGACATCACCATCGAGCAGCTGCTCATGATGCGCAGCGGGCTCGCGAACTACACCGAGACGTACGAGCTCAACGCGGGACTCGACGCCGATCCTCAGCGGGTCTGGCAGCCCGAGGAGCTGCTCGCCATGGGTCTCGCGCTGCCGCCCGACTTCGCGCCGGGAGAGGGCTACCACTACTCGAACACCAACACGGTGCTGCTCGGCCTCATCGCCGAGCAGCTCGACGGCAAGCCGCTCGCCCAGATCTACCAGGACAGGCTGTTCACCCCCCTCGGCCTCACCGAGACCTCGTTCCCCGCGCTCGACGACAGCAGCCTGCCGGCGCCCTACTCCGACGGGTACTACTGGTGGACCAACGTGGGGACGCTCGGCTCCTCGAAGCTCCCTCCCGACCTGCTGGCCGGCGCGGAGGACGGCTCCTTCTCCCCCACCGACGGCACTCTCGACAACCCGTCCTGGGCCTGGTCCGCAGGCGCGGGCATCTCGACGGCCGGTGATCTCGCCGACTGGGTGGAGGCGCTCGGCGGCAAGGGAGGGACCCTGCTCAGCCCCGAGCTGCAGCAGGAGCGCCTCGACAGCGCCGTGCCGACCGATCCCGACGACCCGTCCTCCGCCGCCTACGGCTGGAACATCGCGAGGTTCGGCGCCTTCTACGGGCACAGCGGCGAGCTCCCGGGCTACAACTCCTTCATGGGCTACGACCCGACCGACGACGCCACCCTCGTCGTGTGGGCGAACCTCGCGCCCGCGGCGAACGGCCAGGGTCCGGCGGCGGAGATCGCGAAGGCGCTCATCATGAGCCTCTACTGAGGGGGCGCGCCGCCGTTGCCCGCGGCCGCCAGGTAGCGGATGACCGCGAGCACCCGCCTGTGGTCGTCGGCGGCGACGGGCAGCCCGAAGGCGTCGTAGATGCGGGAGGTGTGCTGCACCACCGCCTTCTCCGAGGTGCCGAGCCGGGCGGCGATGTGCGCGTTGCTGCGTCCCTCGGCCATCAGTCCGAGCACCTCGAGCTGACGCGGGGTGAGACCGCTCAGCGCCTCTCCCGCCTTGCTCGCGCGCGAGACGAGCACGGCGACGACGTCCGGGTCGAGCGCGGTGCCGCCCTGCTGCACCCGCCGGAGGTCGGCGGTGAAGGTGCGTACGTCGGCGATGCGCTGCTTCAGCAGATAGCCCACCCCGCCGTCTCGCTGCTCGAGCAGCTCGGTGGCATAGCGGCGCTGCACGTACTGGGAGAGCACCACCACCGCGACGGCCGGGTGGGCCTGTCGGATGCGGAGGGCGGCGAGCAGACCCTCGTCGGTGTGCGAGGGCGGCATGCGGATGTCGGTGACCACCAGATCGGGGCTCAGGCGGTCGACCTCCGTCTCGAGCTCGACCGCCGTGCCGACGGCAGCCACCACCTCGATCCCGTCCTTCTCGAGCAGGTGCACGAGCCCCTCGCGCAGCAGCACCTCGTCCTCGCCGATCACGACCCGCACGGCAGCTCCACTCTCACCTCGGTGCCCCCGCCCACCGGAGACGTGACGACGAAGGATCCGCCGAGGGCGTCGACGCGATCCGCGAGGCCCTTCAGCCCCGTGCCGTTCTCGAGCGACGCCCCGCCCGCTCCATCGTCGACGACACGGACCCCGAGGGCGGTGTCCTCCCGTCGAAGCTCCACCGCGACCGATCGCGCCCGCGAGTGCTTCACGGCGTTGGTGAGCGCCTCGGCGACGATGAGGTAGGCCGACTGCGCGAGGGCGGGTTCGAGGGCGCGGTCGTCGACGTCGCTCGTCAGGGTCGCGGGGATGTCGAGCCGGTCGACGAGGTCCTCGGTGGCGGCCGTGAGCCCGCGCTCGACCAGCGCCGACGGGAGCACCGCGTGGACGAGTCGACGCAGCTGAGCGGCCGCCTCGTCGATGCGATGGCGGAGCGCCGTGGCGGCCTCGGTCGTGGACGGGTGGGCATCGTCGGCGTTCGCGATCTGCTGGGCCTCGAGGGCGAGCAGCACCAGCTGCACCTGGAGACCGTCGTGGAGGTCGCGGGCGATGCGTCCGCGCTCCCGGTCGGCGGTCTCGACGAGACGGAGCCGCGAGCGCAGCAGCGCCTCGTTGCTCGCGAGCAGCGCCGCGGTGAGCCGCTCCCGGTCGAGGGCGATGCCGAGCACGCGGCCGGCGCGGCGCACCGACTCGCGGTCGCCGATCATCCGCCCGTCGTAGCTGATGGCGCCGACGAGCCTCGACTCCACCCGGACCTCCTCCCACAGGCGGGGAGGGAGCTGGTCGCGGACGTCCGTGGGCTCACCGTCCTCGTCGATGAAGAGCTCCCGCTCCTCCGACCAGTACGCGACCCGCAGCGAGTCGTCGCCGAGCGACCGGGAGAGCACCGACCCGACCGAGGTCCTCGTGGGAGTGGCCGTGCCGAGCCAGGCGCTCAGCACATCCACGTCGGCCGTCTGGGCGTAGCCCCCGAGCAGCACGCCCGCGAGGAAGGCGACGGGCACACCCGCCAGGACGACGAGCTGCACGACGCCCACCGCGCTCGAGTCGCCGCCCAGGAGACCGAGGAGGTTCGCGGAGAGCGGGATGAGCAGCACGGCGAGGATGCCGTAGGCGTAGAGCGGGAGGAGCACCCGCAGGTTCCTCGGGTCGGCCGAGCGCAGCCGCCGCGCGAGCACCACGGCGGTCACCACCATCACCGCGAGGCCGGTGATGCTCTGCACCCACTGGGCGGCGATCCGCAGCCCGGATGCGTCTGGTGGGAGGAGGTAGAGCGGCATCTGCAGCAGGAACGTGACGCCGTAGCCGACTGCGACCGTCGTCACGGAGAGCGCGCCGTGCAGCCTGCCGCTTGGGAAGGCGTGGAGCAGGTGGACGGTCACGCCCAGGATCGCGGTGGCGAAGACCGTGCTCAGCTCGACGAGCCCGGGGAGGCCGAGGTTGCCGGCGCCGCCCAGGAAGACGGCCAGCGCGCCCACGAGCAGGAGCCCGCCCGTCCCGCTCAGCGGACGCCGCCACCAGGCGATGATGCCGGCCGCAGCCCAGATCGAGTACACGAGAGTGAAGGCGAGCGGCACCCAGTACGGCACCGGAGCCAGCGTCCCGGCGGCGAGCTGCAGGGCGCCGAACGCGAGCGCGAACACGGCGAGGAGGAGGAGGGCCGGCCCCAGCCCGCCGGTCCGGCGGGCCTCGGGGCTCGCCGACCCGGGCGGACGGTCCGGGCTCGTCGGAGGGCGCCCGCCTGTGCTCGCCTGCGCCGTCCGTGCCATCCGCCCGCTCACCTCAGCCCGAGCCTAGGGTGCACGCGTCACGACGCTCAAGGGACCTGGGTCCACCGCCTCGGCGTCAGCCCGCCCCGTCGGCGCGGACGATCCGCGGGGCGATGCCCAGCAGCGCCAGCACCGCGATCACCTGCAGCGCGCCGAGAGAGAAGTAGAGGGTCTGCAACCAGGAGTACTCGCCGATGATCGCCAGCTCGGCGAAGATCCAGATCAGCATCCCGAACCCGGCGACGGCCGACGCCATCAGCGCCGATCGCGCCCGCCGGATCAGCGCCAGCGCCGCGATGGCCTGCGAGCCGCCGACGACGACACCGAGGATCAGCCCGGGCACCAGGTAGCTGGTGAACAGACTCCCCGTGAGGTACTCCACCGGGACCCCCGCCCCGTCGAACAGCACTCCCATCACGGCGCCGAGGAGGGCGGAGGCCGTTCCGAAGACCAGCAGCGCGATCAGAACGATCCGGAGAGGGCGGGACGAGATCATGGTCACCAGCGTCCAGGCCCGCGGGGCCCGGGAGACGGACCTAGGTCCCGCGGCCCTCCGGCGACGAGACCCCGGAGACGGCCGGCCAGAGCCATCCAGCAGTCCAACGGGCGGGCCATGGCGACGCTGGCGGGAAGGGCCATGAGCGACCCGACGCTTCTCGCCCGTCTGGGGGCGGTGGACGTGCCGGCTCTCGTCCTCTACGGCGAGAGCGATCGCGTCGTCACCCCCGACTACGGGCGAGCGGTCGCCGACGCCATCCCGGGCGCCCGGTTCGTCCTGATCCCGGCTGCGGGGCACCTGCCGCACCTCGAGAACCCCGACGCCACCTGGTCGTCCATCGACACGTTCCTCGCCGAGATCTGAGCCCCGAGCGTCGCGGGCCCCGCGGATCCGACACTCGCCCGCGTGGGCGCTCAGGCGAAGACGTCGAGCACGCGGGCGAGGGACCGGTCGAGGTGGTCGCGCATCGCTGCCTCGGCGGCGAGCGCGTCACCGGCCTCGATCGCCTCGACGACGACCGCGTGCTCGTCGACGGTGTGGTGCCCGTACGTCCCGGAGTACGAGAGGCGGAAGATGTGCAGGTGGCAGTGGGTCCGCCCGTAGGTCCGGGTGATCAAGCCGTTGCCGGCCCCCTCGAAGATCAGCGTGTGGAGCCGCTCGTCGTGGGCGGACAGCTCGATCGCGGGAAGCGGCGCGGGACGTGTGGCCATGGTGGCCAGCTCCTCCCCCAGCGCCTGCACCGAGCCGGGGTCCCGTCTGCGCGCCGCCGCGGCGGCGGCGTGGGGTTCGAGGACGTTCCGCAGCTCGTAGAGCTCGACGAGCTCGTCCCGCGTCAGCAGCTCGGTGGTGCGGTACCCCCTGAGCGGCACCTTCACGACGAGCCCCTCGGATTCGAGGCCCGCCAGGGCCTCGCGGACGGGCGTGGGTGAGACACCGAGCTGACGGGCGGCGTCCTCGATGTTGATGCGCTGCCCGGGCGGGATGACCCCCGCCATGATGAGCGCGCGCAGTCGCTGATGGGCCTCCGTGGGGCGCGGGCCGTCGAGGGCCGGCTGCAGGGCCCCGATGAAGCTGCCTTCGAGCATTCGCCTCCCTGCGCCGATTGACACGACCCAATCTATCGTGCACGATGTGGAAAATCCTATAGGGAAATCCAATAGGATCCTGACCCGCCACCATTCCGGGCGTCACGATTCCCGGCGCCACGACTCCTGGCTCAGAGAGGCTCAACGATGAGACGCAGCACCTTCCTCCCCTTCGCGATGGCCACGGTCGCCACCGCGGCACTCCTGCTCAGCGGATGCACGCCGCAGAGCGACACCTCCGGCGGCGGACAGGCCGCGAGCATGGACACCGTGAAGGTGGCCCTCGTCCCCGGTGGACCGCACCCGTACTTCCAGCCCTGGATCGCCGCCGGCGAGGAGGCGAAGAGCACCTTCGGCCTGGGGGACGTCACCTTCAACGAGACCGCCGGCTGGGACCAGACGAAGCAGAACGACGTCATCAACTCCCTCGTCGCCAACGGCTACACGGGCTTCGGCGTGTTCGGGGTGAGCCCCACGGACATCAACTCCACCTTCCAGAACCTCAAGCAGAACGGCATCGCCACCGCGGCGCTGGGCTCGTGCCCGGCCGGCGACACGAACGACGCCGACTTCTGCCTCTCCACCGACACGGAGGAGGCGGCCTACAAGGCGGCGAAGGCGACCATCGAGGCCATGGGCGGGAAGGGCGTTCTCGCCCACCTCACCGGCATCAACGTCGACTCGAACACCCAGCGCCGCATCGCCGGGGTGAAGAAGGCCGTCGCCGAGACGAACGGCGCCGTCACGCTGCTGCCCGACGTCACCGACATCGACACCGACCTGACCACGGCTCAGAAGGCAGTCGCGGACCTCCTCGCCTCGCAGGGCAGCCAGATCACCGGCATCGTCTCGACGGCGTACAACCCGGCGGTGGCCGCGGCGACCGCCGTCGCCGAATCGGGACTCCCCATCAAGCTCGTCGCCATCGACGACGACGAGACGATCATCAAGGCGATCCAGGACGGCACGGTCTACGCCACCGTCGCCCAGAACCCGACCGGTCAGGCCTACGTGGGCAGCTACGCCTTGGCGAAGCTCGCCAGCAAGGAGTGCACCATGTCCGACCCCGGCGTGGTCGTCGACTCCGGCTCGTTCATCGTCACCAAGGACAACGTCGCCACGTACGACGACGAGCGGAAGGCGGCGAGCGATCAGCTCCTCAAGGACTTCGACGACGAGTACCTCACCTGCTCGTAGAACGTCCCCCAACACCCGCTCGTCACGAACCCAGGAGACCGCCTTGCCCACCATCACCCACGCCCGCGCTTCGCTCGTCGACCTCGAGGTCGAAACCGTCCGCACCGACGCCGTCCAGAGCTTCGTCAAGCAGGAGACGATCTTCGTCGAGATCACCACGGACGACGGGCTGGTGGGCACCGGCTACTCCTACACCATCGGGACCGGTGGTCGCGCGGTGCTCTCCATGCTGCGCGACCACCTGCTCCCCCTGCTCCCCGGGCAGGATGCGGAACGCATCGAGTCCGTCTGGATGACCTTGTTCGCCTCGACCCGGGCGACGACCACGGGGGCGATCACCTCGCTCGCGCTCGCGGCCGTCGACACGGCCCTGTGGGACCTCAAGGCCCTCCGCGCCGACGCCCCCCTGTGGAAGACGGCGGGCGGGTTCCGACGCGAGGTCCCGCTGTACGACACCGAGGGCGGATGGCTGCACCTGTCCGTCGACGAGCTCGTCGCGGGCGCCCGCCGGTCGGTGGACGAGGGCTGGGGAGGCCTCAAGATCAAGGTGGGCTCCCCGCGCATCGCCGACGACGTCGAACGCCTCAGAGCCGTCCGCGACGCCGTCGGGGACCGGGTGGACGTCATGGTCGATGCGAACCAGTCGATGACGGGCGCCGAGGCGGTCCGGCGTGCTCGCGCCTTCGAATCGCTCGACCTCGCCTGGTTCGAGGAGCCGCTCCCCGCCGACGACATCGCCGGGCACGCCGCGCTCGCTCGGTCCACGTCCATCCCGGTCGCCGTGGGAGAGTCGATGTACTCGATCGCGCAGTTCCGCGAGTACCTCCAGCGGGGCGCTGCCGGCATCGTGCAGGTCGACGTGGCCCGCATCGGCGGGATCACGCCCTGGCTGAAGGTGGCGCATCTGGCCGAGGCCTTCAACGTCTCGGTGTGCCCCCACTTCCTCATGGAGCTGCACGTGAGCCTGGCGGCCGCCGTGCCGAACGGACGCTGGGTCGAGCACATCCCTCAGCTCCGGGCGATCACCCGCACGGAGATGGAGATCGTCGACGGCCATGCCCTCGCGCCCCAGCGGCCCGGGCTCGGGATCGAGTGGGACCGGGACGCGATCGATGCCCGCGTGGTCGCATGAGCGCATCACGTGATCCCGGGCGTCCGCCGAGTGATCCGATGAACCCGGGCAGACGTGTCACGGCGTCGGCCACTGGCGTCAGCACACCGGCTGGACACGGCCCCTCGCTGCTCAGACGCTCCGTCGCGACACCGCGCTTCGTGCTCGTCGTCATCATCGCGGTCCTCGTCGTGGTGCTGGTGCTGGTGAAGCCCTCGTTCCTGAACGGCCCGTTCGTCATCGCCCCGCTGCTCACGAGCATCTCGATCTTCGCCGTGGTCGGGGTGGCGCAGATGGTCGTCCTGTCCATCGGCCACATGAACATCGCGGTGGGCAACATGGCCGCGTTCGGGGCGATGATCACGGGCATCACGTTCGACCTCCTGTCCTTCCCCCTCGTGCTCGGGATCGCGGCCGGGCTCGTCGGCGGTGCGCTCATCGGGGCGTTCACGGGCTGGATCATCGCGAGGACGGGCGTGAACTCGTTCATCGTGACGCTGGCGATGAGCTTCGCCCTCCTCGGCCTCGTGCCCACGGTCTACGCCGCCCTCAGCACCGGATCCGCGTTCACGGTCAAACCCGACGGATTCGACGTCCTCGGCCGGAACACCTTCGCCCAGGTCTGCCTCCTCGGCTACTGCGGTCCCTCCGCGATCCCGATCATGGTCGTCCCCGTCCTGATCGTGCTCGCCGCCGTGGGCGTCCTCTACTCCAGGACGCGGTACGGCCGGGAGTTCCTGCTCACCGGCAGCAACGTCAAGGCGGCCGAGCTCTCCGGCATCCCCACCGCCCGCCGGATCGTGCTCGCGCACACCCTGTCGGGTCTGCTCGCGACCGCCGCCGGGATCCTCCTCGCCTGCAGCATCGGCTCGTTCACCCCCGCCATCGGGGACGAGTTCATGCTGCAGTCGTTCGTCGGTCCGATCCTCGGCGGCACCCTGCTCGCCGGCGGGTACGTCTCCGTGGTCGGGACGGTCCTCGGCATCACCCTGACGCTGGTGATCAGGAAGGGCCTCGAGCTGTTCGGGGTGGGCATCGAGACCCTGAACGTCCTGCTCGGCATCATCCTGCTGGTGGCCCTGTCCGCCGATCGGGTGCGGGAGATCCGGCTCCGTCGAGGCAGGACCCCGGACACCTCGACCGCCGTGGTCGACACCCGCGACGACGTCGAGACCGAGTCCGAGGGGGTCCGCGCATGACGCACCTGACCAGGCGGCTCCTCCGGTCGCAGAGCACCACGCTGGTGCTGATCATCGTGGCGGGCACCGTGGTGCTGGGCATCGTCTCCGGTGGAGACCTCTTCTCCCCCGTCGGCCTCCGCACGTTCTTCCAGTTCCTCGCCGTCCCCATCCTCATCGGCCTGGCGCAGATGATCACGGTCGCGGTCGGTCAGCTCAACCTCGCGGTCGGCGCCATCGGAGGCGTCGCCTCCGCTCTGTCCGCGGTCCTCATGGCGGATGCCGGCCTGCCCGTCTGGCTCGGCGCCCTCGTCCCGCTGGTCGTGGGAGCCCTGGCGGGACTCGCGAACGGCTGGCTCGTGGTCCTCACCCGCATCAACGGCTTCATCGTCACGTTGGCGACCATGACCATCCTCCTCGGCGCGCAGTACGCCCTCGTCAACACACGGACCGTGGCGCCCACGTCCTGGGCCCCGCTCGCCGACCTCGGCAGGGCCAGCGTGCTGGGCATCCCCGTGATGTTCCTCCTCGCGGTCGTCGTGGCGATCGCGGTCGCCCTGGCGTTCCGCTACACGGTGACCGGACGACAGCTGCTGGCCAGCGGCGACAATCCCGAGGCCGCTCGCCTGGCCGGGATCTCGAACGACCGCAGCGTGATCGTGGCGCACACCGCGTCCGGCCTGCTGTGCGGAGTGGCCGCGCTCGTCAGCGTCGCGTCGCTGCCCGGCATCAACCAGAGCGTCGGCGGCGACTGGCTGCTCCCGAGCTTCGCCGCTCCGATCATCGGCGGGGTCTCGCTCACCGGGGGCACCGTCGCCGTGCTCGGCACCGTCCTCGCCGCGACCGTCGTGCGGCTGGTGGACACCGCTCGCGCCGAGTTCCAGCTGGCACCCGCGTGGGTGAACTTCGTCATCGGCGCGGTCGTGCTCGGCACGGTCGCACTCGACCGCGTGCGGCACACGCGCGCCGAGCGACGCCGGGGAGCCGACCGCGCCCGCGCCGCCGGTCGCCCACCGACCGCCGCCCGAACCCCCTCCGGAACCGAGACCACCGTGGAGGCGGCCCGATGACCATGCTGCTGGAGGCCGTCGGCCTCACGAAGACGTTCCCCGGCGTCAAGGCGCTCGACTCGGTGTCGCTCCGCCTCGAGTCCGGGACGGTGCACGCCCTCCTCGGCGAGAACGGCGCGGGGAAGTCGACTCTCATCAAGGCGCTCACCGGGGTGCATCAGCCGGACTCGGGACGCATCCTCGTCGCCGGCACGCCCCTCTCGCTCGACTCCCCGGCGGACGCACGGGACGCGGGCATCGGGGTCGTGCACCAGGAGCGCAACGTCATCCGCGGCTTCACCGTCGGGGAGAACATCGTCCTCGGTCGGATGCCCCGGCGGGCCGGACGCATCGATTGGGGCGGCGTGAAGCGCGAGGCCGCCCGCTGCCTCGACATGCTGGACGTCGACCTGGACCCGTCGACGCCCATCAGCGAGCTCTCCTCCGCGCAGATGCAGCTGGTGGAGATCGCTCGAGCCCTCTACACCGAGACGAAGGTCCTGCTCCTGGACGAGCCGACCGCCTCCATCAGCGCCGCCGAGGGCGACCGTCTGTTCCGCGTGGTGGATCGGCTCCGCGAGGAGGGCGCCGCGGTGCTGTTCGTCAGCCACAAGCTCGAGGAGGTCTACGCGCACTGCGACACGGTGACCGTGCTCCGCGACGGCCGTTCGGTCCTGGAGTCGCAGCCGCTGTCCGAGCATCCCCACGACGAGATCGTCGACACCATGGTGGGCCGTGCCCTCGGATCGCTCACGGTCCCGTCCAGGGCGTCGCGCCCGGACAGCGCACCGATCCTCGAGCTCCGGGGAGTGACCACCGCCGCCGGTCACCGGGATGTCTCCCTCGCCGTGCGCCCCGGTGAGATCGTCGGGCTCTACGGGCTCGTCGGGGCGGGACGGACCGAGCTGGCACGCTCCATCGTCGGCCTGGAGCGGATCACGGAGGGCGAGCTCCTCGTCGGCGGCGAGCCGGCCCGGATCCGATCCGTGCGACAGGCCCTGCACCGCTACCGCCTCAGCTACGTCACCGAGAACCGCAAGGAGGAGGGCGTCTTCCTCGAGCAGGACATCGCCCGGAACATCGCGGTGACCGTCTGGTCCACCCTCACCCGCGTGCCGGGCCTCGTGAGCGGACGACGCGAGCGTGCGCTGTCCCAGCGCTGGGTCGACGAGCTCGACATCCGGATCTCGTCTCACGAGCAGCTGGTCGGCCGTCTCTCGGGCGGCAACCAGCAGAAGGTGTCGCTGGCCAAGTGGCTCGCGGCGGATCCGCGCATCCTCATCATCGACGAGCCGACGGTGGGCATCGACCTGCGGACCAAACGATCGTTCTACGAGCTGATCTGGCGGCTCGCCGAGCAGGGCATGGCCATCCTCCTCATCTCCAGCGACCTGGCCGAGATGGTCACGCTCGCCGACCGCGTCGCCGTGATGGACCGGTTCGTCATCACCGGAGAGCTCGCGAACTCCCACGACTACGACCGGATGAGCCACGAGATCATCCGGCTCATCCACTCGGGAGAGGAGGTCCCCGCGTGAGGCATCGCGCGCTCCGCACGGGAGAGAGCCTGACCGAGATCGGCTTCGGCGCCGCGCAGCTGGGCAACCTGTTCCGGGAGACGGACGACGCGACCTCCCAGGCGGCGGTCGACACGGCCTGGGACGCGGGGATCCGGTACTTCGACACCGCCCCGCACTACGGCCTGGGCCTGTCGGAGCGGCGACTGGGCCACGCGCTCCACGCGAGACCCCGCACCGAGTACGTGCTGTCCACGAAGGTGGGGCGCCTCCTCGAGCCGGACCCGTCGGGGTCCGGCCGCCAGGACGACGAGGGGTTCGTGGTGCCCGCGACCCTCCGGCGGCGGTGGGACTTCAGCCGCGACGGCATCCTCCGATCGCTCGAGGGCAGCCTCGAGCGACTGGGCCTCGACCGCGTGGACGTCGTCTATCTCCACGACCCCGACGAGCACTGGGACGCCGCATCCACGACCGGTGTCGACACGCTCGTGGAGCTCAGGGACCAGGGGGTCGTCGGCGCCATCGGGGCGGGCATGAACCAGGCGGCGATGCTCACCGAGTTCGTCCGGCGCACCGACGTCGACGTCGTCATGGTGGCGGGCCGGCTGACGCTCGTCGATCAGACCGCGCTGCAGGAGCTGCTCCCCCTCGCGCTCGAGCGAGGGGTGAGCGTGGTCGCCGCTGCGGCCTACAACTCGGGCCTGCTCAGCTCGGCCGTCGTGCCGGACGATGCGGTGTTCGACTACGGACCGGCGCCGGCCTCCGTAGTCCAGCGTGCGCGGGCGGTCGCCCGCGTCTGCGACCGTCACGGCGTCACCCTGCCTGATGCCGCGGTCCAGTACGCCCTCCGTCACCCTGCGGTCGCCTCGGTCGTGCTCGGCTGCCGCACCCCGGACCACGTCCGGAGCACGGTGTCGCGCGCCGCGACCGAGATCCCGGAGGAGATGTGGCGGGAGCTCGACGACGAGGGCCTCGTCCCCGACCCGCGCTGACGCGGCTCCCACGACGAACGGCGCGGCAGGAGGGTCTCTCCTGCCGCGCCGCTTCGGTTCGTGGGTGGTCTGGTCCTAGGCCTGGATGAAGGCGAGGAGGTCGGGGTTCAGGACATCGGCGTGGGTGGTGAGCATGCCGTGGGGGTAGCCCTCGTAGATCTTCAACGTCGAGTTCTGCAGCAGCTCGTGCTGCTTCAGCGACGCGTCCTTGTAGGGCACGATCTGGTCATCATCACCCTGCGTCACCAGCACCGGCACACTGATCGCCTTCAGATCCTCGGTCTGATCGGTCTCCGAGAACGCCTTGATGCCCTCGTAGTGCGCCAGCGCACTCCCGGTCATGCCCTGACGCCACCAGTTGTCGATCACCGGCACCGACACCTCCGCACCCTCCCGGTTGAACCCGTAGAACGGACCCGCCGCGACATCACGGAAGAACTGCGCCCGGTTCGCCGCCAACGCGCTGCGGAACCCGTCGAACACCGAGATCGGGGTACCCTCCGGGTTCGCGTCGGTCTGCACCATCAGCGGCGGCACCGACGCCACCAGCACCGCCTTCGCCACCCGACCCTGCGGCTCCCCGTACTTCGCGACATACCGGGCGACCTGACCGCCACCGGTGGAGTGGCCGATGTGGATCGCGTTCGTCAGGTCCAGGTGCTGCACGACCGCGTCGGCGTCGCTGGCGTAGTGGTCCATGTCATGCCCGGTGTCGATCTGCGACGACCGGCCATGCCCACGACGATCGCTGGCGACCACACGGTACCCGTGCTGCAGGAAGAACAGCATCTGCGCATCCCAGTCATCCGACGACAACGGCCAACCGTGATGGAACATGATCGGCTGGGCATCCTTCGGGCCCCAGTCCTTGTAGAAGATCTCAGCGCCGTCTTCCGTGGTGACGAATGGCATGGTCGGCCTCCAGTTCGGTGTCGAGCCGGGGCGTGCCCGGACGACGATCAGGTGGTGTGCTCCCCGCGGGTGAGGCGAGCCCGTTCACAGTAGCCGGATGACGGAGCCCGATCCTCAGACATTCGTCCAGTCCCTGCCGGCCGCGCCGCCGGTGGGTACCATGTCGTGGAGCCGACGAGCGGGAGGACACCGTGGCTGAGAAGCTGAGCCCTACCGAGCTCGCCCTGTTCGAGCGACTGATCGACGTGGGGAAGCTGCTGGAACGTCGCGCGGACCGAGCGACTCGCGAGCACACGGGGATCAAGTACTCCCAGTACGAGGTGCTGATCCGTTTGCGCAACGCCGGCGGGGAGATCCGGATGACGGAGCTGGCGAACAAGCTGGTCAGCACCCCGAGCGCCCTGACCTACCAGGTCTCGCAGCTCGAGAAGGCCGGTCTGGTCACCCGTGTCGTCGCCCCGGATGACGAGCGGGGAGTCCTGGCCCGCATCACGGACGAGGGCAGGCAGATGCTCCGCGACGTCTCCCAGACCCAGAACGACATGATCGTCGAGGCCACCATCGCGCCGTTGTCGCGGGCGCAGGTGGAGGCGACCTACCGGGCGCTGGGTGCGCTCCAGATCCACCTGCGCGGCGAGGAGACCGGCGGCATGACCCCGGATCTCGCGCCGCCCGCTTCCTGACGGGCGCCCGAGTCGCCGACCTCGCCTAGGGCGAGGTCTCCCTCGCGTCTTTACAAATTTGAAACAAAAGACGCGTTCTGCGGTAACGTGTGGGTTCTATCTTCGAATTTGAAATAAGTCGGAGACCCGGGCGTCGATGCCCTCCCCTGCCGAGGACAGCGTCGAGGCCGGATCTGCGACTTCCGCATCAGAGGGAGCATGCATGATTGCACTCGACCACATCGCGATCTGGTCCGGGAACCTGTACCGCACGACCGTGGAGCTCAGCCGCGAGACCGGCATCGGAAGCGCGGACGGGGGCTGGTTCCCGGGTCTCGGTCTCGGCCAGAAGATCCTCTCGCTGGGTGGCACCGTCTACGTCGAGATCGAGAGCATCGTCGACCACCGGAACATCCTCGACGGCCACCCGGTCGCGCTCGAGCTGGAGCGCCAGACCGCAGCCGGGGACTGCTTCGCGGGCCTCTGCCTGCGCAGCGACGACATGGCCGAGATCGAGGCGTTCGCCGCTCACCGGGGAGTGGAGGTGTCGACGGAGATCGCCGGCGGCAAGGTGCTGATGGTGCCCGGCCAGAAGCGCGGCAAGGCCGCCCACGCCCCGGACTTCCTCCACTCCTGGCTCCTGGGCAAGCCGAACATCTACTACGTCTCGGATCTCGACAGCCACTCCAGCCTGCTGGCGCCTCAGCCGGGCACCGGCGAGGTCGAGGGGCTCGGAGTCACGTCCCTGGAACTCGGCGGCACGGAGGACGACCTCCGCGACTGGCTGGGCGACATCGACATCTCAGGGCTCGGCGTCGACCTCCGCTTCAACGGGCGAAGCGACGGACTCTACGCCGTCGGCTTCGACTCCACCGCCGGTCCGCAGGAGATCCGGCTCTCCCCCATCACCCTTCAGCCCCAGTTCTCGTGACCGGCGCCCTACCATTCCCCTTGGAGATCACATGTCCGCCATCCTCGACGCCGACACCGTCATCACGGCCCGACGGAGAGTCCGTCGTGCCGCCGTCTCGGGCTTCTTCGGAAGCGCGCTGGAGTACTACGACTTCCTGGTCTACGGCTCCGCGTCCGCGCTGATCTTCGGGAAGCTGTTCTTCCCCGAGTCGGGCGCGGCCGCCACGTTCCTCTCCATCGCGACGTTCGGTGTCGCCTACGTCGTCCGTCCGCTCGGCGCGGTCCTGTGGGGACACATCGGCGACCGGTTCGGTCGTCGCCGAGCGCTCGTGCTCACCATCGCCCTGATGGGGATCGCGACGTTCCTGATCGGAGCGCTCCCGACGTTCCAGGCCATCGGCTACGCCGCATCGGCCCTCCTCGTCCTCCTCCGACTGGTCCAGGGGCTGTCGGCGGGAGGGGAGTCGCCCGGCTCGACGTCGCTGACGGTCGAGCACGCCCCCGAGGGCAGACGAGCCTGGTACACCAGCTTCACCATGAGCGGCATGCAGTTCGGCATCGCCCTCGGCAGCCTGGTGTTCATCCCGGTGGCCCTGCTGCCCGAGGAGGCGCTGTACAGCTGGGGATGGCGCATCCCGTTCCTGATCAGCGGCGTCTTCACCGTCGTGGCGTATCTGCTGCGGCGCAAGCTCGACGAGCCCGACACGTTCACTGCCATGAAGGCGGACGAGTCCCGCGCCAAGCTGCCCATCGCCGTGCTCCTGAAGGACCACTGGCGCACCACCGTGCGGGTGCTGTTCCTCAGCACCGTCAACATCGTCGGCACCATCTTCAACGTCTTCGCCCTCGCCTACGGCACGCAGAACGGGATCCCCAGCGCCGTGATGCTCGCCGTGGTGTCCCTCGGGAACCTCGTCGCCGTCGTCGCCGCTCCCCTGTCGGGGCTGCTCTCCGACCGGTTCGGACGCCGGCCGCTGTTCATCGTCGGATCTCTCGGCGCGAGCGCATCCATGGCCCTGCTGTTCGTCGCGATCGACGCCGGGAACATCCCGATGGTGTACCTGACCGGGGTCATCGGCATCGGCATCTTCTACTGCATCCCCATCACCGTCGGGGCGACCTGGTACCCGGAGCAGTTCCCCGCGCAGGTGCGGTACACGGGCATGGCGGTCGGCCTGATGCTCGGCATCCTGCTCGCCGGGTTCGCACCGGCGATCGCGCAGGGCTTCGGTGCCGGCGGGACGAACTGGTGGCCCGCGATCCTGCTCTGCGGCGGAGCGTCGATCGTCTCCTCCCTGGTGGCGGTGTTCGCGCCCGAGACCTTCCGCACGACCAAGGCCGCCCTCGGCGTGAAGGCCTGAGCACCCCGAAGGAGAAGGGTCCCGAGCACCGCACCGGGACCCTTCTCCGTCACGTCACTGCCGTCAGCCGAGTCACCGCCGTCAGCGGATCGGCGTGATGCCCTGGGCTCCGCGCGGGAACGTCGCGATCACGTCCTCGGGCACGTTCAGGTGCGCGGCCACGAGCGACGGCGGGACGTGCGACAGCCAGTTCGCGAGCGAGACCTCCTCGTACCTGTCGGCCTTGAACACCTCGAGGAACTGCAGCACGTCATCGCCGGTGTTCTCGACGTAGTGACCGTAGTTGCGCTTCACGACACCGACGTCGCCGGCGCGGAAGTCGGTCGTGTTGGCGTGCGGTCCGGTGTTGAAGACGGTCATCCGCGCCGACCCCCGGAGGTAGTACTGCCATTCGTCGGCGTTGGGGTGCCAGTGCAGCTCTCGCATCGATCCCGGCTCGATTGTCACCAGCGCCGCCGCGACGGTGCTGGAGAGCGGGAAGTTCGTGCTGTCGGCGATGCGGATGCTGCCGCCGCTGTTGGAGTGCACGGGCTGCGACCGCGAGAGCCGGAAGATGATCGGCTCGGCCGCACCCCAGGTCACGTTCGCGTCGGCCTGGTCCTTCTCGAGCTCACCCGGCTCGTCGCCGGGGAAGATCCACAGGTTGTGGAGCGGGATGTCCTTGAACGTCTCCTGCGCCACCCCGAAGTTCTTCGCCAGCACCTCCGGCGGCGTGTGGGCGAACCAGTCGGTGAGCAGCAGCGTGTTCGACTCCGACTGCGCGCCGTCGTCGAACGCCAGGACGAACTCGGCTCCGTCCGGGCCGAGACCCTGCAGCGAGTGAGGCGTCCCCGCGGGGAAGTACCAGAGGTCGCCCTCCTCGACGTCCTCGACGCTGGGCAGCCCCGCGCGGCTGATCGTCGTCACCCGGCACCTCCCCCGGGTCATGACGGCCCACTCCGCGGTCTGGTGCCAGTGGAGCTCGCGGATGCCGCCGCTCTCGAGGTACATGTTGACGCCGGCGATCTCATCCGAGATCGCGAAGTCGGCCTTGGTCAGCTCCCTGGCCCACCCTCCGCGCTGCACACGACGGGGCGAGATGTTGAAGGAGGACCAGAAGAACGCCTGGGTGCTGATGTCGGTGCCGGGAGCGTCGATCTGGTTGGGGAACTGGCTCGCGATGACGGGGTTCTGCGGTCCCGTCATCGTCAGGGCCGCCTGGTCGTCGACGGTGTTCGACTCGCCTTCGGGCGGCAGGTCGGGGTCACCGAACGTCGGTGTCTCGTGGTGTGGAATGGTCTCGTCGCTGTCCATGGCTTCTCCTCCGACCGTGTCATCGCCGACGGCGTTCACCTCTGATGACACAGCACGCCGGAGGTCGAGTGCAATCGACAATCGTCCAGATCGGTCCGACACCGCGGCGCTCGCCTGCCCGCGACCCCTGCTACAGGCCGAGGAGCTCCCTCGCCGCTCTGGCGAGTGCGGCCTCGTCCGCACCCCACGACAGCGCGTGGGCGACCGGGTCACCGTCCGCCATGTCGAACGGATAGTCGCTGCCGAGCACGATCCGGTGCTCGCCCGCCTTCTGCGCCAGCAGGCGGAACGCATCCTCGTCGTGGGTGACGGTGTCCAGGAAGATCCGCGTGAACCCCTCGCTAGGCGGTGTGCTCGAGGAGCGGGAGACGTCGGCGCGGGCCCGCCAGGCGTGATCCCATCGGCCGAGCAGGTCCGGGGCGCATCCGCCGCCGTGCACGAAGCAGATCCTGAGATCCGGGAGCCTCTCGGCGATCCCGCCGAGGAGGAGGGACGCGATGGCGGTCGCGGTCTCGACGGGGTTGCCGAGGAGGTTGACCAGGTAGTGCGCGGCGAGGGTCGGCGACGGCAGCTGCATCGGGTGCACGAGCACCGCCAGGTCGTTCTCCGCCGCGGCCGCCAGCACCGACACCAGCGGTTCGGAGTCGAGCGACGAGTCGGCGAGGACGGGCGGGATCGCGATCCCGTAGATGCCCTCCGAGGCGGCGAGCACCTCGATCTCGCGACGCGCGACGTCGGGGTCGGCGAGGGTGACGGAACCGAATCCGCCGAACGCTCCTCCGCCGTCGCGCACGACGCGGGCCAGCGCGTCGTTGAAGGAGGCCACGTAGTCGGTCGCGCCGTCGAGGTCGTCGCGAGCGAACGCGAACGGCGGGGCCGAGAGCACCCGCGCTCCTATCCCCGCCCTGTCCATGTCCACGCGGATGGCGTCGACGTCGCTCATCAGGCGCGTCTGGATGGACAGCGGCGTCTCGCCGACGTGGAGCTCGCCGTCGCGGTCGGTGATGGCCCCGAACGGCGCGCCGGGCGGGAGTCCGAACAGCTCCCTCGGCAGCCAGTGGGCATGCACGTCGACCGGGCCCGGACGGAGGGTGAACGTCATGAGCGCTCCAGCGGGAGCGGCTCGTTGTCGCTGTCGAGGTGCTCGACGGTGGTGAAGATCAGCTCGGTGTCGCCGACGTTCTGGATGTCGTGCAGGAGGTACTCGCCGGGGCCGAAGTGGAAGTACCGGGTCTCGCCGGCGTGGTAGGACACGTCGCGGGTGGTCCCGTCGAACGTGTGCTGGCGGCTGGTGCCAGCGTTGATCGCCGTCCAGAAGTAGTCCAGCACATGCCGGTGGGCGTGCCAGCGCTCCCCGGGCGCGAGCCGGATCTCCCAGATCCGTGCGCGGGGCGTCTCGCTCAGCAGCCGGGATCCGACGGCGCCGTCGAAGGCGTGGTCGGCGAACTCGTCCTTCAGCTCGTCGGACCAGCCCTCGAACCCGGTGGCGATGAGGGTGCCTGCCAGGGGCAGGTCTGCGAGGAAGTCGCTCATGGTGTTCTCCTGTCGGTGTTCTGTGGTGTCTGCCGCGAGATCGGTGCCGGTCAGGCGGTCGCGGCCAAGGCGGAGTAGTCCGGCTGGGTCTCCGGCTCGGTGATCCCCGACCCGTAGAGGCCGAACCGGAGGGTCGGGTCGCCGGGGTACCAGGTCCCCAGGAACTGGGACCGCTCCCCCATCTCGACCACCCTGGTCAGCAGGGCCTCGCTCATCTGCAGCTGCGGCGGCTCCCAGACACGGAGAGCCCCGGGGATGTCTCCATCGGCGGCCAGGAGCGCGTCGCGGAGCGCCCAGGCGTCGGCGGCCGCCTTCGCCGTGCCGGCGGCGGCATGGGGTCGAGCGCTGCAGGCGGCGTCGCCGAGGAGCACCGAGGTCCCGACCACCATCCGCGACGACCGGGTGTCGATGACGACCTGCAGGTACGGATCGGCGGTCTTCACCACGACCTCCGCGGCGGCGGGCGCGAGCTGGTCGAGGGCGGTCGCACGCAGTTCGGCGAGGAACGCCTCCTGCACCTGGCCGGGCGGGACCGACACCGTGCCGGTCCGTCCGGTCCGGGTGGTGAGCAGCTCGTTCAGCGCAGCGCCCTCCTCCACGTTCCGGTACCAGACGTAGTTCATCAGCTGCTCGTCCGGCCCTGTCCCGTCCTCGCCGGGGATCGGATAGAGCGTGATGTGCGAGTGGGGGACGACCGAGTAGCTGATGGCGTCGCTCATCAGGTCCCTCGTGCCGTCGGACAGATCGCGGAGGGGCACCGTGCCCCGCCAGCCGACATAGCCCGAGTACCGGCTGAGCGCCTGCGGATCGAAGCGGTCGCGGGCGATCGATCCGATGCCGTCGGCGAACACGACGAGGTCCGCGGTCTCGGAGTGCCCGTCCGCGAACACGACGGAGGACTCGGTCGGACCGGGGGTGAAGTCCACGGCGGCAGCATCGAAGTGGTAGTGCTCGGTGCCGAAGTCGGCCAGCAGGGCGCGATAGAAGGTGCCCCAGGAGGTGTACTGCCACGTCCGCTGATCCCGCGAGAGGATGCGGTCCTCCCGGTCGAGGTACTGCACCCACGAGGTCGAGGTGGCCAGGGCCGAGGGATCGGCGTCGCTGCGCTCCACGAACCAGCGGAGGGTGTCCGGCTGCAGGACGATCCCGCTCCCGCGACCGTGCAGAGCGGTGCCGGCCCGCTCGTACACGTCGACGTCGAAGCCGATGTCGCGCAGGAGCAGCCCCGCGGTCAGGCCGCCGATGGAACCGCCGATGACGACGGCGCGCCTGCCTCGGTAGGTGTCGCTCGCGGGGGCCGCGGTGCGGGGACGGGTGGTGCGGGGGTGCGTCGTGCGGAGTGTCATGGTGTCGTCCTGTTCTTCGTGCTCTGCCGTGAGGGAGTCCACGTCACGCCGTGGTGGCCGGGATCGGCTGCGCCGAGGGCTCGTCCGTGGGCAGCGGGCTCCCCTTGGTCTCCCGGGCGAACGCGACGCCGACGAGCCCGATGATCCCCAAGGCCGAGATGACCGTCGTGGCGATGCCCAGGTCGCCCGCGAACCACGAGGCGGCGATGACCCCCGCGACCAGCGGCCCGGCCGCGGTGAAGATCCGGCCGACGCTGTTGCAGAACGCGATGGCGGTGGCGCGGACGCTGGTGGGGAACAGCTCGGGGCTGTAGATGAACGCGCCGGACAGGGATCCGAACAGCGCGAACCCGAGGACGGGCATCACGATGGCGTAGACCGTGAACGTGTGGGCGAACGGGAAGAGGAAGCCGATCGCGACGGCCGCGACCCCGAAGGTGAGGAGGAACGTGGGCCTCCGCCCGATCCTGTCGGCGATGAAGCCCCACGCCGCGTATCCGACGACACCGCCCGCGTTGAACAGCATGGAGGCGAGCGCGACGTTCTGAGCGGTCTGCGCGTCGGTCCACGACTCGGCCGTGCCCATCTGCCGGATGATCTGGGGGTACCAGGTCGTGACCGACCAGAACACGATCAGGGCTCCCGTGGCGATGGCCGTGCAGACGAGCGTCGGTCGAAGCAGCGGCTTCATGAACAGCCGCCGGAGGACGAAGGCGTCCTTGCTGCTCCGGATCCCGGCACGCTTGCGCTCGCGGCGGGCGCGGATGGCCTCCTTCGACTCCGGCGGCTCCTTCACGAACCGGCGGATGAACCACACGAGGATGGCGGGGAGCACCGCGAGGCCCATCATGAAGCGCCATCCGAGCCCGCCGAGGAGGGCGAAGGCGAGGGCGGCGGCGAAGAACCCCGCCGCATAGCCCGACATCATGATGCCGCCGGCCCGGGCGCGGTAGCGGTTCCGCCACGACTCGGCGATGAGGGCTGCACCCACGGGCGCCTCGACGCCCGAGCCGAGCCCCGCGATGAACCGCAGGATGCCGAGCTGCCACCAGGTGTCGGCGAAGGCCGCCGCGGCCGTGAACACCGCGTAGACCAGGACGCCGACGGCGAGGATCCTGGTCCGGCCGAGGTAGTCGGCGAGCACCCCGAAGAGGATCCCGCCCACGGCCCAGCCGGCCAGGAACAGCGCCACCGTGAGTCCGCCGTAGAGCCCGATCGTCGCGGGACCCACCTCGATGCCGCTGTGCGGCAGCAGCTCCCCCATCGCCGGTCCGAGGACGAGCGTGTAGAGGCTGCCCGCGAAGCCGTCCAGCCCCCAGCCGAGCATCGTGCCGGCCAGGACCAGCCACTGCGCCCTGGTGATCTCCTGCCGCCATCCCACCCGGGGTGCGGTGCGGATCTGCGTCGCCATTGACGTGTCCTTCTTCCTTGTCTCGTCGTGTGCGTGGTCAGTTCAGTCGCTCGTCGGCTCCGCCGTACCAGTCGACGCTGGTCTCGGAGATCCGGGTGACGACGGTCTTGAGCCAGGAGAACTCCTGGAAGGACTCGATGCCGGCGTCCTTCCCGATCCCGGACTCCTTGATGCCGCCCCAGGGCAGCGACGGCTCGAGACGGTGGTGATCGTTGATCCACACCATCCCCGCCCTGATGCCGTTCGCGACCCGATGCCCCCGAGCGATGTCGCGGGTCCACACACCGGCTCCGAGACCGTAGGGGTTGTCGTTGGCCATCGCGAGCACCTCCGCCTCGTCGTCGAACGGGATGACGACCGCGACGGGGCCGAAGATCTCCTCGCGCGCGACCCGCATGTCCATGTTCGCGTCGGCGATGACGGTCGGCGCGTAGAAGAACCCGTCGGACAGCGGCGCGGGCAGGTCGGGCACCACCCCACCGGTGGTGATCGTGGCCCCCTCCTCACGGGCTGAGTCCACGAGCGCGGCCACCTTGGAGCGCTGGCGCTCGCTGATCAGCGGGCCCATCTGGGTGGCCGCCTCGCTCGGGTCGCCGAGCCGGATCGCGGAGGCGATGTCGGTGAGGTGGGCGACGAACCCGTCGTACACGTCGCGCTGGACGAGGAACCGGGATCCGGCGACGCAGGACTGGCCGGCGGCCACGAACGCGGCGAATGCCGCACCCTCGGCGGCGACCTTCGCGTCGATGTCGTCGAAGACGAGGAGGGGGGTCTTCCCGCCGAGCTCGGCGGTCATCCGCGCGAAGCGTCGTGCGGTGGCCACGGCAGCCGATCGGCCCGTCTCGGTCCCGCCGGTGAGGGTGATCTTCGCGACCAGAGGGTGCTCCGTCAGCCGCTTGCCCGTCTCGGCGGCGCCCGTCACGACGGACACGACACCATCGGGGACCCCGGCGCGCTCCAGGATCGGCATCAGGGCGAGGGTGGTCAGCGGGGTGAGCTCGCTCGGCTTGATGACGACCGTATTGCCGGTGGCCAGAGCCGCGGACAGGCTGCGGGCGAGGATGAGCATCGGATGGTTGAAGGGCGTGATGATCCCGCACACGCCCAGCGGCGCTCGGCGCTGGTACGTGAGGTAGGGGCCGTCGCTCGGCAGCACGGAGGTGCGTTCCGCCGCGAGCAGGCCCGCGTTGTAGCGGAACCACTCCGGCACCCGGGACAGCTGGGCCCGGGTCTCGGTGACCGGACGCCCGTTGTTGGCCGCCTCCAGACGGTAGAGCTCCTCCGTGGACTGCTCGATCTCGTCCGCGATCCGCAGGAGGATGCGCGCCCTCTGCGTGGGCGTCAGGGCCGGCCACGCCCCGGTCTCGAACGCCCGCGCGGCACGCTCGACGGCGACGTCGACGTCCGCCGCGGTGAACTCCGGGACGCTCTCGATCGTCGCGCCGGTCGAGGGGTCGACGATGTCGCGGACGAGGCGCCCGTCGCGCTCGTACGGCTGGCTCGTGTCGACGGAGGCGGGTGCGGTGACGGTCATCGGGGGATCACTCCTTCGTGAGGTCGAGTCGTGTCGTCTCGATGCGATCGTCCGATCGAGCGACGTCTCTTCAGCCAGTGTGCCGGGCCATCATCGGTCGCTCAATGTCTCTGAGGACACACTTGACCTCGTGAGATGTGCGCGCGCACACTGTCAGGATGACGGACGAGCTCACGGTGTGGCTGGACCGCCTGAGGATCCTGAGCGACGTCGCGTCGGGAGGCATGCCTCTCGCGGAGGCCCTCACCCTCGTCGCGGAGACCGCACGGACCCTCCTCGGCTTCGACTTCTGCGGTGTCCTGGTCCCCGACACCGACCGACAGGCGCTCGTGCTGGCGGGGTGGAGCGGCCTCTCCGACGAGTACGTGGACGGCATCAACCGACGGAACCCGGTCGGGCTGGCCAGCACGGCGCCGTCCAGCCGGGCGTTCCACGCCGGCGCCCCCGTCGCCGTGGCCGACATCGAGACCGAGCAGGGATTCGCCCCCTGGGGCGGTGTCGCCCACGAGCAGGGCTATCGGTCCATGATCTCGGTCCCGCTGCGCGGCCCCGACAGAGCCCTGGGCACGCTCAACGGCTACCACTCGCGGGCGCACGACCACACGGCGGAGGAGATCGAGCGGATGACGCTGCTCGCCAACCACGCCGCCGCGGCCCTGGCCTCTGCGGGGCTGGTGGAGCAGCTGCGCCTGGCCAACGCGTCCCTCCGGGAGCAGCGCGACCGCCTGGAGCGCAGCCAGGCGATGCACCACAGCCTCCTGCAGGTGTCGCTGGAGTCACGCGGCATCGGCGGGGTGCTCGAAGCCACGCAGGGACTCATCCACCGGCCGCTGCGATTGCTGGACTCCCAAGGCGAGATCATCGGCGAGGCAGGCACATGGCAGACCCAGGGGCGGGAGCTCGCCACGCCCGTGCGGCTCGAGGCGGAGGTCGTCGGGACGCTCGTCGTCTGCGATCTCGACGGGATGCGGCTGGATGAGCTGGACGAGCTCGCCATCGGTCACGCGGTGGTGGTCCTGGCGCTCGAGCTGCTGCGGGAGCGGACGGCCCTCGAGGCGGAGTTCCGCCTGCACGGGGACCTGCTGAGCGATGTCCTGCTGTTCGGGGTGACCGAGCAGAACGTCCGACGCGCCGAGGCGCTCGGGCGAGACCTGCACCGCATGACCTGCGCCGTCGTCGCGACGTTCGAGCTCGCCCCGGCAGGCGAGCCCCACGCCGACGACATCGCCGGCCGGGAGCGGGAGGACGTGCCGATGAGCGACGGCCGGCTCCTCTCGGCGCTGTCGATGCTGTCCCGGACCCAGGTGACGGTCGACGGCGTCACGGTCACGCCGCTGGTCGCGATCCACCGGGGCCTCCTCGTCGCGATGTGGCCGGACACCGTCGACGCCGACACGGCGGCCAAAGCCTGCCACCGCACGTTGACGGCGGGCCTGCCCTCTCGTCAGGTGCTGGTCGCCTCCTCCGGGAGCGCGCGCCGGTCGCTGCCCGAAGCCGTGCGGATCGCCCGGGGGACCCACGCGTTCGTCCGCGCCTCCGGCCGGAGCGTCGACGCCCCCGTCGCCCCGGCGTCCCTCGGAGTCGTCGGTGTCCTGCTGCAGGTGGAGAACACCTCGGCCCTGAGGGAGTTCGTGACCGATCAGGTGGGCGCCGTGCTGGACTACGACGCGCGGCGCGGGTCGGATCTCCTGCGCACCCTGCACGTCCACCTGGACAACGGGCTGGACCGGACGGCCACCGGAGCCGTGATGCGCGTCCATCCGAACACCGTGAACCAGCGCCTTCGGAGGATCGAGCAGCTGACCGGGAGGTCGTTGACCGACCCCGCCTCCCTGCTGGGGTTCAGCGCGGCGGTGGCGATGCTGACCATGCTGCCGCCCGGCGAGGGTGCGGTCACCGGATAGCGGCCACGGCCTCGGCCTCGGCCTCGCGAACGGCCGTCCCGACTGACCCCCGGGCACTGCCCGCGAATCATGCCGAGGATCCCCCGTCGCCGGCATCTCGGCGACTCGCTACCGTGGGTGAGGACGCCGCGTGGACGCCGGCGCCCAGGAGAGGAGCACGACATGACCATCCCCTACGACAGCAACCCGAACGGCGACGGCTTCGACGTCGCCGGGGCGGCCGAGGCTGCGGACGACGACGCGGCCATCGAGGACGAGACGGCCGCACCCGAGGAGTGACCCCCCTCCGGCCCTCCCGCCCGAGTGCCCGGGGGGGGCGGCCAGCGTCACCGTTCGTCCCGGGCTGCCCTACCGTGGCCGCCATGAGCAACCCGCAGCACGGCCTCGGACGGACGTCGAGACCGACTGCGACGAGTCGAGCAGGCTCGGTGTCAGGCCTCCGACGCCCCTGAGGCGATCTCCGCCAGCTCGGCGAGCGCCGTCCGGGACGGCTCGTCCGCCGGTCGCCAGACGACGAGGGTGAGGTCGAAGTGACGGGGGATGCTCAGCTGCTGATATCCGAGGGTCAGCGCTCCCACGATGTCGTGAGGGAAGGTGAAGGTGTCCTGCTCGCCTGGCACGGCCTCCTCGTCGTTCCACGCCGCAGCGAACTGCGTGCTCGCGGCCGACAGCTCCTCGACGATCTGCTCGAAGTCGCCGTCGGACTCGTGCCGGGACAGGGACTCCCGCAGGGTCCCGGCGACGTGCTCGGCGATCAGCCGGGGGTGCGGACTCGTGTGCAGGACGTCGGAGTCCAGGAACGTGCTGCGGACCAGGTTCACACCCTCATGGAACGACGGGGAGACGCTCCGCGCGAGCCCGTTCGCGGCGACCACCGTGAGGTAGCGGTCGCGGATGAACGCCGGGATCGCCGCCCACGAATCGATCATCTCCTCGAGCTCCGGGGGCACACCGCGGGGCTTCGCACTCATGGCGCTCACGATAGCGGGCTGATCGCTCCTCCAGAGTGGGGACGGCAGGGGCACTCACCCCCTCACGGCGCACGGCGGCACGCGCATCGACCCCTCGCTCGCGCCTCTTCCCCGTGATGGGCGGAAGGAAGGAGGTCTCGCCCGGGTCATCCACCGGGAACCCTGCATCCACGAGACTCGGAACCATGGACTCGACTCGGGGAGGGGACTCCCGGTGAACCTGCAAGACGTCGTGGACGAGCTCGCCCAGATGCTGGGCCGCAGCGTCGTCATCGATCGGACCGATGACGTCACCGTCGCGGCGAGCGGTCCCCGCGATGCGCAGCGCACCCTCGCCGTCCCCATCCGGGACGAGGGCGGGCAGCTCGGCACCCTGTGGTTGGCGGAGGAGGACCAGCGGCCGCTGACCTCCGCGCAGTACTCCGCCATCGACGTCGCGACCGGAGCCGTCCGGCAGATCCTGGCCCTGGAGAGCGGAGGCGTCGAGGACACCTCGCACGCCGCCACCATGGCCCGCCTGCTCTCCGAGGATCCCGCCGCGCGCCGTCGCGCGTTCTCGGCCGCGACCATGCGCCACTGGCTGGAGCGAGGTGAGAGGTCCCTCGTCCGGGCGGTCTCCGTGGACACCAGGACCGGCGTGCTCGACCGGCTCTCGTTCGGCCGCCACCTCGGCTCCTCGCGGCGGGTTGACCTCACCTTCCTCGGCCAGAGGGACGGCATCCTCTACTTCGTCGGCCGGACTCCGACCTCCCAGGGCACGGATGGGCACGCTGACGATGTCGCCGAGGTCATCAGACGCGAGGCGCGCGCTCGCGGGCTTCCCCTCCTGGGGATCGGGTCCGCGCGCCTGGATCGACGGGACGACGACCTGGCCGTGGCCGCCGAGCAGGCCAGACGGGCTGCGGAGATCGTGACCTGGCTGCCGCATTTGGACGGCCTCGCCGACATCTCCCAACTCGGGGCCTGGGTGCTCCTGGACTCCATCGCGGGCGACGGCAGCATCGTCGGCACCTTCTCCCCCGCCGCCATCACCCTCTGGCAGGACGGCAACGCGCTGCAGCTGGAGACCGTCGAGACGTTCCTGGATGCGTGCGGGCGCGTCCGGGACGCCTGCGAGAAGCTCCACATCCATCGCACCACGCTCTACTACCGCCTGGACAACCTGCCTCCGGTCGTGCGGTCCGCGCTGGAGGACGGGATGTCCCGCAGCGCCCTGCACATCTGCCTCAAGCTCCTGCGCTTCTGGGAGGCGACCGGCCGCATCTGATCCGGCGATCGTCGGGCCGGGTGTCGACGCCCCGCCCGGCTCGCCGTGGAGCTTGTCGAGGTCGGGTCGGCGGACCGTCCGCGGGTCGAGCTCGACGGGATCACGAACATGTCCTGAAACGGCGCACGGACGGCGGGATCCGTCCCGTGCCGGCGGAGGCCGCCGCGCAGAATGGGAGGAGAGCCTTGGCCGCGACCCGCGAGAGGACCTGAGATGCCCGCGACCCGGAGGAGCACCCCCCTAGGGGAGTTCCTCCGCGCTCGACGCGAGCAGGTGAAGCCGGAGCAGGTCGGCATCGATCCCCAGCCCGGCAGGCGGGTCCCCGGCCTCCGACGCGAGGAGGTGGCCTCGCTCGCCGGCGTCAGCCCCGACTACTACCTCCGCCTCGAGCAGGGGCGGGATCAGCGTCCGTCGGAGCAGGTCCTGACCGCCTTGGCCCGCGCGCTGCTCCTCGACGAGGACAGCCGGCAGTACCTCCTGAAGCTGGCACGACCCCGACCGTTCGTGCGCCGCCTGCCCGCGCAGGGCTCGGTCGCCCCGAGCGTGCTGCAGCTCCTGGACCAGTGGTCGAACACCCCCGCCTACGTCTCCGACGGGCAGCACGACGTCCTCGCGGTGAACCCGCTCATGGCGGGCATCGCGCCGGGGATCGCGGTGCCCGGGACGAACATGCTCGTCTCGGCCTACGCCGGCTATCACGCCTACCTCGCCGGGGTCGCGGATCAGCGCCTCCTCGATGCGCACCAGCTGAGCGAGTGGGAGGGGACGCTGCGCGAGCTGACCGCCTCGCTCCGCTTCCACGCGGATCCCGACGATCGGCGACTCCACGAGATCGTCGGCATGCTCTCCGCCCGGTACCCGCTGTTCCGCACCGTCTGGGCGGAGCATCTCGCCCGACCTCAGCTCCACGGCACGAAGCGGGCCTACGTGGAGCCGCTCGGGTGGATCGACTTCCGGTTCCAGACGCTGGAGGTCCCCCGCTCGGCCGGCCAGTTCATCACGGCTCTGTTCGGTGAACCGGGCTCCCCCGCCGCCAGGGCGATCGCCTACATCGCCGCGCGGCCCGCGGCCCCGGCGTCGTGGAGTCAGGGTGCCGCGACCGCATTCACGGCCAGATCCGACCTCAGCCGGTCCAACGCCGTCCGCGAGGCCTCGTCGGACGGCACGAACACCATCAGGGCGCTGTCGTCCTGATCCAGGACGCTCAGCATCTGATAGCTCATCCGCAGGTCCCCCGCTCGCGTGCCCTCGAAGGCGATGTCCCCCCTCGTGCGGGCGACCGTCTCGGGCGACGCCCAGACCTCCGCGAAGTCCCGCGACTTGCTCGACAGCTCGCCGACGATGCGCTGGGAGCCCCGGTCCTCGTCGCGCTCGTCGAGCGACTCCCGGAGGAGTCCCGCGACGACCGCCGACATCTCCTTCCACCGCGGATCGGAGGCGTCGCGGTCGGGCGAGAGGAAGCTGAACAGGGCCAGGTTCTCTCCCGGTCGGAACGCCTCCGACAGGGCCTGCGCCAGCACGTTGGAGTCGAGGACGTCCAGGCGGTGGTCGACGAGGATCGTGGGCACGGTCTCCCAGAAGGCGAGGGCCCGACCCTGGCGGGCTCGTCGCTGCGGCGAACCTGCGCTGGCATCCATGGTGCAAGGCTAGGCTCTGCGGCTTCCGCGGGGAAGGCCCTTGCGGGCGCCGGTCAGCCCGCCGAGCGGCTGGTCTGGAATCGCCTCTGGTACTCCGACGGCGTGATCCCGTACCGGGAGACGAACGCTCGCCGCAGCGACACGGGCGAGCGGTAGCCCGTCGCGCGAGCGGCCTCCGACACGGTCGTGCCGGATTCAAGGTGACCGATGACGAGGTCCAGACGGATGGCGCTGACGTACTCCGACGGCGACGCATCCAGCTCCTCCCGCATGAGGCGGGTCAGGTGCCGGGGGCTGACGTTGACGCGGCGGGCGAGCTCCTGCACGGAATGGTCTCGCGTCGGGTCGGCGTGGATGTGGTCGGTGATGGAGCGGGCCAGG
Source organism: Cnuibacter physcomitrellae (assembly GCF_014640535.1). Lineage (NCBI taxonomy): Bacteria > Bacillati > Actinomycetota > Actinomycetes > Micrococcales > Microbacteriaceae > Cnuibacter > Cnuibacter physcomitrellae. Next base: position 319,103 of record NZ_BMHD01000001.1, on the reverse strand, counting down.
GTCGACCGCGGGGCCGGGCCCTTGAGCGACGCCGAGAACTGGGACTGCGAGCCCGATCGCTTCATGTAGACCAGGAGCAGCTGGGCGACGCTCCTCGCGACGTCGGCGCCGTAGTCCTCCTCGAGCAGGGCGAGCGCCAGGTCGATCCCGGCGGCGACACCCGCCGAGCTGTGCAGACGTCCGTCCTTGACGAAGATCGCATCGCTCTCGACGCGGACACGCGGGAACGCCGCGGCCAGGGTCGCGGCGAACTTCCAGTGCGTGGTCGTCTTCCGACCGTCGAGCAAGCCGACCGAGGCCAGCGCGAACGCGGCCGTGCAGATCGACGCCACGCGATCGGACCGAGCCGCGAGCGTGCGGACGGCATCGAGCACCGGAGGGGTGAACACCTCGACGGCCCGCTCGGACCCGGGGACGACGAGGGTGTCGAGGGCATCGATCTCCTCGACCGAGTGGTGCACGCCGATCCTCACGCCCATCGAGGAGGTGACGTCGTGTCCGTCCACCGAGACGGCGACGAGCTCGTAGCCGGGACAGCGTTGGGACGCCTCGTGGAACACCTCGGCCGGACCGACGAAGTCGAGGAGCTTGACCCCGTCGAAGACGAGGATGCCGACGCGGGGTCTGGGCGCCTCTGCCGTCCGTCCCGTCATCGCCGCCCTCCCTTTTCTGGAATGCTACCTCCATTATTCGTGCCCGGGTCGCCGGACGTCCGACGCCGCCGCGTCGGGATCGCGTCGGGTCAGCGCGCGGCGAGGTAGGCGAACACGGCCGCCGCCGGGGAGTCCGCCGGAGGGAACATGATCGTGAGCACGTGACGGGGACGGCCGGGGACGACGAGGGTCGTGAACTCCACGTCGAAGGTCCCGAACTCCTCGACGTGCATCTGCGTCCTGCCGTCGGCGACGGGCCAGGCGTCGTGCCGCGGCCAGAGTCTCGCGAATGTGGGGCTGGATGCGGTCAGCTGATCGACGATCTCCTGCAGCCGGGGACTGAGGGGATCGCTGTGGAAGCGCAGCGACGCCGCGGTGTTCGCCGCACCGTGCTCCCAGTCGACCGTGACCTCGCGGACCTCATCGGAGAAGTAGGCGACGACGCTGTTGTCCCCCACCTCGAGCATCCCCTGGCCGAGCTGCTGGGCGAGACGGTTCACCGCGACGATGTCGTGGTTGCCGTCGCTGACGATCACCGCGCTGTGACTCCAGTGCTCGAGGAGCTCGGTGATGCTCTCCTCCGCCAGGGGGTCCACGGCGGGCGTCCCCTCCGCGGCGTAGGCGACTCTGAATAGGTAGTCGAGCGCGTACTCGTCGAGTTGGAGGGCCCTGCCGAGCGCGAGGAGGACCTGCTCCGAGGGTCGCTGGTCGTGGCCCTGTTCGAGCCGGAGGTAGTACTGCTCGCTGACGCCGGCCAGCGTCGCGACCTCGCTGCGCCGGAGTCCTGCGACCTTCCTGCCGGGCTCCACCGGGATGCCCACGGTCACCGGCGACACGAGATGACGGCGCGCTCGCAGGTAGTCGCCGAGTGCCTTGGCACGCGTGACCGGCACTGCACCTCCTCAGGTGAGATCTCCTTCAAGTTCGAAATGCTACTTGGTCGAACTATCCCCGTCGATCTTGCTCCGTCGCGCGCCCTCGACCCGCTGCAGGAGCTTCGACAGACGTCCTAACCTCGTGGCCCGCACCGTCGGTAGCCTCTGTATCCCCAGAGGAGAGTGAGAGCATGCGACTTCCCGAAGACCTCAGCGCGGCCGCACGACGGACGCTGGACCAGATCCGCTTCCATCCGACGACGCACGGGGTTTCGTGGAACGAACTGCTGGCGATGCTCGGAGAGATCGCGGACGTCGAGGAGAGCGGCGGAGGCGCCAAGGCGACCATCCGGATGGGAGACGACCGCGTCGACCTGGAACGTCCGCGCAGCGGTGTCGTCGCGGAGGCACCGATCCTCGAGCTCCGGCGGATGTTCAAGGACCAGGGGCTGCTCTGAGCGGCTGATGGACGGGATCGAGGAGGGCACCTTGGAGGACCTGAGCGGCTCGGCGGACGAGCGGATGCAGCGGCTTCTCGAGCTCGAGGCGGAGGGGACGCTTCCCCCGCAGTGGGTCAGGGACCAGCTGACACTCGCACTGAAGGCATGGGCCGAGGCGGAGACCCGGCTGGGCATCGAGGACGAACGCCGCGAGGACTACTGACCCCACGGCGTCGACCGACCCCGGTGGACCGTTTCCCGATGACCGCGTGGGGGCCCGCGGCGCCGGGGGCTGGCGTCAGGGGGTCTCGTCGGAGCGGTCCGTGACGTCGACGACAGCGACGTAGAGGGCCTTGCGGAGGTCGAGGACGGGGTCGCGCAGGAGGGTGTTGTCGACGACGTAGGCGAGCCCGGCGGCGAGGCCCCGCATCCCGGCGTGGAGCTGCTCGCCCTGCACGCGGGCGGCGAGCACCAGGCCGAACACGAGGAGGTCGACCGCTCCGTCCTCGTCCACCTTGATCATCTGCGGATCCGCGGACGCGGGATCGACCCCTGCCGCGCGGAGCTGCTCGAGGGAGGTCCGGTGCCGGAGCGGCCGGTCCGCCACGGCGAGGCAGTAGTCCGGGCGATCCGGGCCCGCGATGACCCGGACGAGACGCGCGCGGACAGGCAGCTGCGCCGGCAGGTCATCCGGGCCGACGTCCATCCGATCGATGCTGAAGAGGGGTCCGTTCTCGCTCACTCCCCCATCCTCCCTCGGCACGCCCCCTCCCTACTCGTGCTCGGGGAGCACGGGTGTGGACCACCCGGGGTCACGGCCGAGCTGTGCGGCGCGGGAGAGCGACTCGGCACCGAAGCGCTGACGGACGGAGTCGAGGACCGTGTCGAGCCCGGCGTCGTCGCCCCACTCGATCGGCAGCTCGGGGTGGAGGCCGTCGGCCGGGGAGAGCTGGGCGAGGGAGAGCCCGATGAGGGTGATGCCCCGTTCCGCGATCTCCGGACCTGCGGCGGCGAGGAGCGTGCGTGCGACGTCGAGCACCACGGAGGTGCGGTCGGTCGGTCGGACCGTGTGGGACCTCGTCGCCTTCACGAAGTCGCCGAAGCGCAGACGCAGGACGACGGTGCGGCACACCCTCCCGCCCTCGCGGAGGCGACGCGCCAGCCGATCGACGATCTGGGTCAGGATGAGGTCGAGCTCGTCGGCCGTGCGGGGACGGCTGCCGAGGGCGCGCTGCGAGCCGATCGACCTCCGGCGGCGGGTCGAGTCGACCGGTCTCGGGTCGCGCAGCCGCGCCAGGGCGTGCAGATGGGCTCCGGCGGCGCGCCCGAGCAGACGCTCCGCGGTGGCGGCCTCCAGCTCGGCGAGCTCGCCCACGGTGCGGATGCCGAGCCGATGCAGCTTCTCGGCGGTCACCGCGCCCACGCCCCAGAGGCGCTCGACAGGGAGCGGGAGGAGGAAGGACTGCTCGCGATCCGGCTCGACGATCAGGAGCCCGTCGGGCTTGCTCACCGCGCTCGCCACCTTGGCGAGGAACTTCGTCCGTGCCACGCCGACCGAGATCGCGAGGCCCACCTCGGCGCGGACCCGCTGCCGCAGTCGCACCGCGATCTCCTCGGGAGTGCCGGAGAGCCGGCGGAGCCCGCCGACCTCGAGGAACGCCTCGTCGATGGAGAGCCCCTCGACGTGAGGTGTCGTGTCGCGGAAGATCGCGAAGACCGCTCGGCTCGCCGCCGAGTACGCCTCCATCCGCGGGGGCACCACGACGGCGTCGGGACAGAGGTCGCGGGCCTGCCTGCCGCCCATGGCCGTGCGGACCCCGCGGGCCTTGGCCTCATAGCTCGCGGCGAGCACCACCCCTCCCCCGACGATGACGGGTCGCCCGCGCAGCTCGGGTGCGTCGCGCTGCTCCACCGAGGCGTAGAACGCGTCAAGATCGGCATGGAGGACGGTCGCCTCACCCCTCATGCGTCGCCTCCCGGTGTCGATGACACGGATCGTCGCAGCGACCACCGACACGGGCCCCCCGGCAGCGCGTCGGCGCGGGCGCCGACCCCGGTACTGTGGAACCGTCGCCCGAGGTGACGAATCCCCCCCCCCTGTCCCCAGCGCTCGAGGAGTCCATCATGTCGGTCGGCCTGCTCGCGGTGGTGGATGACATCCTGACCGCAGCCCTCAAGGCGAGCGCGAAGACGGCGGGTGTCGTGATCGACGATGCCGCGGTGACCCCCCAGTACGTCCAGGGTCTCTCCCCGGCGCGCGAGCTGCCCGTGGTGCGCAACATCGCGCTCGGGAGCCTGTTCAACAAGTTCATCATCATCATCCCGGTGGCGCTGCTGCTGACCGCGTTCGCGCCGTGGGTGCTGCCCTTCCTCCTGATCATCGGCGGGACGTACCTCTGCTTCGAGGGCGCGGAGAAGGTGCTCGAGTGGTTCGGGCTGCACCACGGACCCGGGGAATCGGAGGAGGGTGCGCGCGACGAGCGCAAGCTGGTCTTCGGAGCGATCCGCACCGACCTCATCCTCAGCACCGAGATCATGCTGATCGCGCTCGACAGCCTCGACACCGGACTCGGGTTCTGGGGGACGCTGGGGGCGCTCGCCGTGATCGCGCTCGGCATGACCGCCCTCGTGTACGGCGCCGTGGCCCTCCTCGTGAAGATCGACGACATCGGCCTGCAGATGATGAAGAACCCCGCGCGGAAGGTGCGCCGTACCGGCGTCCGCATCGTCGCCTCGATGCCCGCCGTGTTCCGCGTGATCAGCGTGGTGGGAACCGTGGCGATGCTCTGGGTGGGTGGTCACCTCGTCGTGGCGAACCTCGCCGAGACCCTGTGGACCGGACCCTACGACCTGCTCCATGTCGTGACCCACGCGATCGAGGCCACCGGTCCCGTCGTCGTCTGGCTCGCGGACACCGCCTACTCGGCGGTGTTCGGGATGCTGCTCGGGCTCGTCATCGTCGGGATCGTGCTCGGGATCTCGCGACTCGTGCGCGGTCGCTCGGCCACGACCACCGCCGCCCACTGACGTCGGCGCGGGCCGCGTCGCCCGCCCTCCTCGACGTGTCGCCGTCGGGTGCGGCTGGTGTCGGTGGTGGGTGGTTGAGTTTCTCTCATGGAAGCGATGAGCAGTGAGCTCGGCCGAGGGCCCCGGTTCGAGGCTCCGCGCGCCTTCCATCCGGGCGTGGTCCAGGTCCGGCGCGGGCAGGAGCGACTCCTCAGGCGGCTGGAGGAGCTGCACCGCGAGGCCGCCGCCCTCGAAGCGGAGCGGATGCGGGTGCTGGCCGAGTACGCGACTCTCACCGATCGGGGTGCGGTCCTCCTCCACCCCGACCGACCGGTGGAGGGTCGGGCGATGGAGCGCCGCTCGATGGCAGCGGAGATCGCGACGGCGCTGCGTGTGTCGGAGAGGAGCGTGCACGCCGACGTCGACGACGCCGAGACCCTCGTCCGCGAGCTCCCCACCACCCTGGAGGCTCTGAGCGCCGGCGCCGTCTCGCGCCAGCACGCCAGGAAGATCGTCGCCCAGGCCTGCTCCCTTCCCGAGGGGGCCGCCCGCACCGCGTTCGAGGCCGCCGTGCTCCCCCTCGCGGAGACGCTCACCCCTGCTCGGTTCCACACGACGGCCACCCGCCTCCGCGAGCGTCTTCACCCCGAGTCGATCACCACCCGGACCCGACAGGCGTTCGGGGAACGCTCCGTCTGGCTCGAGCCGGGCTGGGACGGGATGGCATCGCTGCACCTGACCACCTCTGCCGAGAACGTCTACGCCATCGAGCAGCGACTCGACGCGCACGCCCGCGCGCTGAACACGGTCGACGAGCCCCGTACGATCGGGCAGCTCAGGGTCGACGTCGCGGTCGACATGCTGCTCGGCGGTCCCGCCGCCACGCTGGGCACGGTCCCCGTCGCCCTCCTGGTCACGGTGCCCGCCCTCACGCTCGCAGACTCGGACCCCGCCGCGGCCGCGCCCGACGGGGCCCGCAGCGCCGGCGCCGGCGGCGGCGTCGAACAGGAGCCCGGCACCCTCAGCGGATACGGCCCGATCTGCCCCGACACCGCTCGCCGACTGGCCGGTCTCGCCCCCACCTTCACGCGGATCCTCACGAGACCCGACACGGGCGAGATCGTCTCCGTCGGCCGCGACTCCTACCGGGTGCCCGCCGCGATGCGCCGGCGCCTCCGCCTCGAGGATGAGATCTGCCGCTTCCCCGGCTGCGGTCGTCCCGCCTCCGCGTGCGACGCCGACCACACGCTCGACTGGCAGTACGACGGTGAGACCGCGACCACCAACCTCAGCCACCTCTGCCGCGGCCACCACCGGCTGAAACAGGCCACCGGATGGGACGTCACCCAGGAGGACGACCGCACCCTCACCTGGACCAGCCCCCTCGGCCGCACCAGCACCACACATCCCGCCGCCCGAGCCCTCCTCGACGGCACCCGGCGCGCCCAGGAGACCCTCGCGCGCATCCGCGACACCCCACCACCGACCGGCCCGCCACCCTACTGACCCGCCCGCCCTTCGGGCGCCGCCCTGCCGACCCGTGGCGCAGGCACTCCGCCGCGCCCGAATCCATGCACCAGCCCCGGAAGCCGATTCAGGTGCGAAGACCATGTACGTCCGCACGGCCGCCGCGCGTACACACTGCACACAGGTCGACCCACCATACAGAGCCATCCGTTCCCCGCATCCTGCGTCACGAACCCGACCCGACGGCGACCACCCTCCCGACCCAGCCATGACCCGGAGAGGAAGCACGAGACGCGACGCCCCGCAGCCATCCGTCTCCGGCATCAGCACGACGCCGCACGCGAGAATGGAGACGTGAGCCCGAACCGCACCCCGCGCCGCCCCGACGTCACGGACGTCGACATCATCGGCGGTCCGGAGCGCCTCGAGCTCCAGCTCCACGAGTACGACGAGCGCTGGCCGGTGATCTTCCGCCAGCACCGGGAGCGCATCCGCGGAGCACTGGGCCAGGCGGCGCTCGGCGTGGAGCACATCGGATCCACGGCCGTTCCCGGACTGGCCGCGAAGCCCATCGTCGACATCGTCGTGTCGGTCGACGACATCACCGCGGAGGAGGACTACCTCGCTCCGCTGCTCGAGGCGGGGTACCTGCTCCGAGTCCGCGAGCCCCGTCACCGACTCGTGCGCACAGCGGCTCGCGACGTCCACGTGCACGTCTACGAGCACGACGATCCCGCGGTGGAGGAGTACCTCCTCCTGCGCGATCGCCTGCGCTCGCACGCGGCCGATCGCGCGCTCTACGAGGAGACGAAGAGGGCGCTCCTCGAGAGGCGATGGGACGACATGAACGACTACGCGGAGGCGAAGACCGAGGTCATCGCCGGCATCCGCGCCCGCGCGCGTGCCGCCTCACGCGAGACCGGCTCCGCCGCCACCCCCTCGCCGCGCTGACTCAGCCGCGGCGCCCGCCCAGCGCTCGAGCGCACCGATCCCCTCGCGGAGCCCTGTCCCACGCGACGCTGCGCGGTCAAGACGCCGGTTCGCGCTGCCTCAGGGAGCCGGCCATGCCCCTCAGGATCCGCAGGGCCTCGGATCGCTCGGCGACGCTGAGGCCGCTGAGCATCCTGTCCTCCACTGAGCGCACGGCGGCGGAGGCCTTCTCGAGACTCCGGCGGCCCCGCGGCGTCAGCCGCGTGGGGAGGACCTTGCCCACCGCGGGCTCGGATGCCCGCGTCACGATCCCGTCGCGCTCCAGCGACTGGAGCAGCACGTTCATCGACTGCCGTGTCACGAACGTCCCCCGCGCGAGCTCCGAGTTCGACAGGCCGGGCCGTTGCGCCAGCAGCTCGAGGCACGAATAGTGCGTCACCGTCATCCCGAGCGGACGGAGGACCTCCTCCATCTCGGCACGGAGGACGCTCGACACCTCCTTGAGGAGATATCCCAGCGACGTCTCGAGCTCGATCCCTGGTCCGTCTTGCACCATGTCAGTATTCTGACATAGAGTCCTCATGTCAGGAATCTGACACAGCAGGCGCATCGACACGAGGAGATCCCCATGCCCGTCACCGGCCCCGACTTCATCTCGCTGCAGGTCCGTGACCTCGCCGCCTCGCAGGCGTTCTACGAGCAGTACCTGGGTCTCGTGCGCTCCCCCGCGGGCCCGCCCCACGCCGTGGTGTTCCAGACGGCCCCGATCGCCTTCGCCCTCAGGGACATCGTCCCCGGAACGGATCTGGACGCGGTCGACCGTCCGGGGATCGGCGCGGCGATCTGGCTCCACGCCACCGACGTCCAGGAGATCCACGACGCGCTCGTCGCGGACGGCCACCCCATCGTCGCCGCCCCGATCGACGGTCCCTTCGGGCGCACCTTCACATTCGCGGACCCTGACGGCTACCACGTGACGCTCCACGACCGGGGCTGACAAGAGCCGCGCCTGACGAGCGTCGCCCCTGGCGAGCGCAGAGCCTGGGAGACACCGAAGCACGCGGCGGTATCCTCTGCCGCATGTGCAGGAACATCCGAGTGCTCCACAACTTCGAGCCGCCCACGAGCGACGACGAGGTACGGGAGGCCGCTCTGCAGTTCGTCCGGAAGGTGAGCGGGTCGACGCATCCCTCGCGCGCGAACGCCGCCGCGTTCGACCAGGCCATCGACGAGATCGCCGCAGCGACACGGAGGCTCCTCGACGGGCTCGTCACGAACGCGCCGCCACGCGACCGCGAGCGGGAGGCCGTGAAGGGTCGCGAGCGCCACGAGAAGCGCATGGAGCGCGAGGTCCGCATCCGGACCGCGACGGCCTGATCGAGCGGATCGCCCGGCGGGAAGGGCGGCCCGTCAGGCGGCGTGACGGCCCGGTCGGGAGAACGCGGCGACGGCCACGGGCGCCTTGGCGAGCGCCTCGTCGGCACGCTCCTCGCTGACGCCGAGCCGCTCGACGAGCACTCGGCGAGCCGGGGTCACGTCGCCCGCCTTCAGAGCACGCCAGGCCGCGTCGGCCTCTGCGGAGAACTCGGGCCCGGGCGGAGTGCTCACGCCGAGGCTGTCGGCGAGCTCCTGCACCGTGGTCGCCCCGTAGGCCTCCGCGACGGCGGCGGGCAGACCCTGCGCCCCCAGCTCTCCCAGCTCCATGCGTGCTCCTGTCTCCTGACCCCCGATCACGGGGTGGCTTTCGCCAGTGTGCCACAGCCGCGGCACCGGATCCTCGAGGCACTCGGATCGACGACAGGGTCAGATCGTGGCGACGGACCCCGCATCCACGCGGTAGTTCGATCCGTTCACGAAGGAGGCGCGGTCGGAGCAGAGGAAGACGATGACGTTCGCGACCTCCTCCGGCTCGCCTCGACGCTTGAGCTCCAGGTACGGCCGCTCCTCCTCGAGGAACGACTCGACCGCCTCGTCGACCGTCACGCCGAGCTGCTCGCTGCGCTTCTGCATCATCGCGTCCGTCATCGGAGTGCGGATGAAGGCCGGCGACACCGCGTTGACCAGCAGCCCCTCGAGGGCATAGGACCTGGAGAGGCCCTTCGCCAGCGCGAGCACCCCGGCCTTGGCGGAGCAGTAAGGCAGCTCGTCGTCGTACGGCTACACGGCGTCCTCCGACACGAGATACACGATGCGGCCCCACCCGCCGGAGCGGAGATCGGGCAGGAACTCGCGGGTGAGCCTCACCGGGCCCATCAGATCGGTCTCGATCGTCGACGTCCATCCCTCGTCGTCGATCTCGTGGAAGAGCCCCTGCGCCCCCGTCACGCCGGCGGACTGCACGAGGATGTCGATGGCTCCGACCGCCTCCGTCACACGGCGATGCAACTCGGCGAGCGCACCGACGTCAGTCACGTCGGCGGCGAACGCGAACAGCCTCCCGTCGGGCGCCCGCAGCTCGGCCGCCGCCGCGTCGAGCCGCGACTGCTCCCTGTCGGAGAGGACCACGGTGGCCCCCTCCGACAGCAGCAGTCGAGCGGTGTGCCAGCCGATGCCGGAGTCACCGCCCGTGACGAGGGCGACGCGACCGGAGAGTCCGAGGTCCACCGTCCGCTCCCGTCAGTGGGTCGGCGTGCCGCCGGTCACGGCGATCGTCTCGCCGCTGATGTAGCTCGCCTCCTGGGAGGCGAGCAGCACGAACGGCGGGGCGAGCTCCGCGGGCTGGGCCGGACGGCCGTACGCGGCCTCGCTCCCGAAGGACTCGATCTTCTCGTTCGGCACGAACGCGGGCTGCAGAGGCGTCCACACCGGCCCCGGCGCGACGCCGTTCACACGGATGCCGCGCTCCGCGAGCTGCTGGGCCATGGCCCGGGTCCAGTTGACGATCCCGGCCTTGGACACGGCGTACTCGGCGAGCTGCGGCGAGGGGACGTAGCCCTGGATGCTCGCACAGGTGATGATGGCCGCACCGGGCTGGAGGTGCGGGGAGGCCGCCTTCGTCGTCCAGAACAGCGGGTAGATGTTCGTCTTGAGGACGTGGTCGAGCGTCTCGGTCTCGAAGTCGTCGATGCTGTCGACCGTGGGCATGGCGCCCGCGATGAGGGCGAGGATGTCGACGCCGCCGAGCTCCTCGACGGCGGTCTCGACGAGTGCGACGTTCGCCTGCTCGTCCTGCAGGTCGCCGGGGACGAGGACGGCCTGCCGACCGGCATCGCGCACCAGCGCGGCGACCTCCTCGGCCTGATCCTGCTCCTCGGGCAGATAGGAGAGGACGACGTCGGCGCCCTCGCGGGCGTACGCGATGGCGACGGCTCGTCCGATGCCGGAGTCCGCTCCGGTGATGATGGCCTTCCGGCCCTCGAGCCGCCCCTTGCCGACGTAGCTCTGCTCGCCGTGGTCGGGCGCGGGGTCCATCTCGTGGATGTCGCCGGGGCCGCTCTGCTGCTGCGCGGGGAACGGCGGGCCGGGGTACTGGTGGATGGGGTCCTGGGCGTCGTACATCGAAGGCATGCGACTCACCGTACGTCGGCGTCTCACGACCGGCCATGGAGGGCGGGAAGCCTGCGAATCCGCCGCATCCGCAGGCAAGACCCTTGCCGGGATCCGACATCCGGGCTCCCGGCGCGAGCCGTCGCCCGATCGACGTCAGTGGACCAGCGCGAGGAGGATCGTCGCGAGCGGGATCATGATCGCGACGGCGACCAGCCCCATCAGCGCGAAGCGGCCCCAGCGCACCGTCACTCCCAGCGACACCACGCGGTCGTGCCACAGCAGCGTCGCGAGGGACGCCCACGGACTGACGAGCGGGCCGAGGTTCACACCGATGAGCAGCGCCATCAGCCGGAGCGGCTCGCCCGCCGCCTGCGGCTCCAGGACGAGGTAGGCGGGCAGGTTGTTGATGCCGTTCGCGCCCAGCGCGCCGAGCGCCGCCAGACGCAGCAGGTCGAGCGGGCCGGTCCCCGTTCCCGCGACGCTGGCGAGGAGGTCCTCGAGGCCGTGGGCGTGCGCCGTCTCGACCAGGGCGAAGAGCGCCAGCGCGATGCCGATCGCGTTCCACGGGACCAGGCCGACGCGGATCGCCGACCGGCGCCTCACCGCGAAGAGCACGAGGAGCACGACGGCCGCGATCGACGCCGGGATCCACACCTCGGTGGTGATGACGAGCATCGGGAGGAGCACGAGGGTGACGACGGCCGAGACGACGAGCAGCACCCGATCATCGCTGCGCTCCACCGGGGCGACCGTGTACGACCCGGTCAACGACCGGCGGTAGAGGATGCTGAGGATGATGACGGGCACCGCGATCCCCACCAGGGCCGGCGCCCAGCTGAGCGCCAGGAAGGCACCCGCTCCCCCGCCGATCCTGTCCGTTGCGAGCAGGTTGGTCAGGTTCGACACCGGCAGCAGGAGGGATGCGGTGTTCGCGAGCCACACGGTGGCGAGCGCGAACGGGATCGGGGAGATCCCGACGCGCTGGGCGAGGAGGACCACCACCGGCGTGACGAGGACCGCCGTCGTGTCGAGCGACAGGAAGGCGGTGCTGAGCACGGCCAGCACGATCACCGAGGCCCACAGGGCCACGACACGTCCACGACCCCACCGGCCCATCCGCTCGGCGAGCGCCTCGAAGACGCCCGCCTCGCTCCCGAGCTCGGCGACGATCGTGATCGCCACGACGAAGCCGAGCACGGGCGCGATGCGTGCCAGCAGCGCCCCCGTGTCGGCGGGCGGGAGGAAGCCGGTCGCTACGCAGACGACGGCGAGGACGAGCAGCCCGATCGTGATGAAGGGGCCGACTCGACGGGGGGCAGGTCGGGTCTCTATATCGCGATTCTAGGTCGAAGGCGCTTCCCTCGGATCACAGCCGGCTGCGTGGTTCCCTGCGCCGCTCCGATCGCGCAGCCCCTCAGGGGGTGAGCACCACCTTGATGCACCCATCCTGCTTCTCCTTGAACACGTCGTACATCCGCGCTGCCTCCTCGAGGGGCACGCGGTGGGTGACGAGGTCCGTGACGCCGAGCGGATCGGCCGGATCCACCACGAGGGGAAGCAGTTCGTCACGCCAGCGGTGCACGTTGCACTGCCCCATCCGGATCGTGAGGCCCTTGTCGAACATCGTCATCAGCGGCATCGGATCGGCCGCGCCGGCGTACACGCCGCTCAGCGAGACCGTCCCTCCGCGACGCACCGAGTCGAGGGCGAGCATGAGCGCCGCGAGGCGGTCGACCCCGACGGTGGTGGCGGCCTTCTTGGCGAGCGGATCGGGCAGCAGCCCGGCCGCGAACTGGGCGAACGCGGCGCCGGGGTTGCCGTGCGCCTCCATCCCGACGGCGTCCACCACGGCGTCGGGCCCGCGACCGTCCGTCGCCTCGCGGAGCCGGTCGAGCACGTCGTCGGTGAGATCGAGCACCTCGACGCCGTGACGCTCGGCCATCGCCCGACGCTCGGGCACTGGATCGACCGCGATCACGCGATGCCCGAGGTGGACGCCGATGCGGGCCGCGAACTGGCCGACCGGGCCGAGTCCGATGACGGCGAGCACGTCGCCGGACTCCAGGCCCGCGTACTGGACCCCCTGCCAGGCGGTCGGGAGGATGTCGCTGAGGAACAGGTACCGCTCGTCGGGGAGGTCGTGGCCGACCTTCTGCGCGTTGAAGTCCGCGAACGGCACCCGCAGGCGCTCCGCCTGACCGCCCGGCACCGACCCGTAGAGCTCCGTGTAGCCGTAGAGCGAGGCGCCGGTCCCGCTGGAGCGGTTCTGCGTGGTCTCGCACTGCGTGGTCAGCCCGCGCTGACACATGTAGCAGTGTCCGCAGGCGATGACGAACGGGATGACCACCCGGTCGCCGGGTGCCAGCGTGGTCACGCCCGGGCCCACCTCCTCGACGATCCCCATCGGCTCGTGCCCCAGGACGTCGCCTCGGGACAGGAACGGCCCGAGGACGTCGTACAGGTGGAGGTCCGACCCGCAGATCGCGGTGGAGGTGATCCGGATGATCACATCACCCGGATCCTGGATCACCGGATCCGGGACATCCTCCACGCGGACCTTCATCGTTCCCTGCCAGGTGAGAGCTCTCATCCTCCCGGCCTACTCCGGCCCGGCTCAGGCCGCGAGCAGGTTGTCGGGCCCTCTCCCGAGGGGTAGGGGCGTCAGTTCGCCAGGAGTTGCGCGTACAGCGAGCGGACGGGACCGGAGAGCGCCGCCCTCACATCGCGGCTGACCTGGTCGGCGAGCGCCTCGTCCTCGTCGGCGGCGACCGCGTCCCAGATGCTCGCCACCACCTCGGCCGGGTCGTTCTTCTCCGCGTCGACGTCGGCGATCATCGGGGTGTCGGTGTATCCGAGGTGCGCCCCCACCACCAGGGTGCCCTGAGGGGCGAGCTCCACACGGAGCGAGTTGGTGAGGGACCAGAGCGCCGCCTTCGACGCGGAGTACCCGCCGGCGATCGCGAGCCAGCTGAGCACCGAGTGCACGTCGACCAGCGCTCCTCCCCCGCGCGACGCCAGCACGGGAGCGAAGGCCTTGGCGACACGCAGCGCCCCGAAGACGTTGGTGGCGAAGACGCGCTCGACGTCCTCGACGCTCGAGGCGAGCAAGGAGGACGCGCCGCCGACGCCGGCGTTGTTGATGACGATGTCCACGTCAGGGGCTGCGACGACGGCGGCCGCGACGCTCGCCTCGTCGGTGACGTCGAGGGCGAGCGGCTCCACCCGTGCGTCCTCCCACTGCCGAGGCCTCCGCGCGGTGGCGTAGACGCGGGAGGCGCCGCGGGCGAGCGCCTGCTCGACGAAGTTCCGGCCGAGACCGCCGTTCGCACCGGTGACCAGCACCGTCGTTCCGGAGATGTCCATGATCTGCTCCTTACGGGATCCGTGCCGCGCTCTCGCGGGCCTCGTAGCTGAGTTCGGAATCCAGACTCTAATGCACCGCAGTTCACTTGTCGAACTCAGCTACACTATGAGCATGCTCGGCATCCTCGGCGGCGACGACCGCTGTCCCATCGCCCGCTCCCTCGACGTGCTCGGAGAGAAGTGGACGCTGATGATCGTGCGCGACGCCCTCGCCGGGGCCACGCGCTTCGGTCAGTTCCACGACTCCCTCGGCATCCCCCGAGAGGTGCTCACCGCTCGTCTCGGCAGCCTCGTCGAGGGCGGGGTGCTCGAGCGGCGCTCCTACAAGCCCGAGACCGGCCGGACGCACGAGGAGTACGTGCTGACGGAGGCCGGCCGCGACCTCGCCGTCGTGCTGCTCGCCCTCGGTGGATGGGCGGACCGCCACCACCCGAGCCCGAGGAAGCCGCTGCTGAGCTTCGTCGACGCCGAGTCCGGGAGCCCGCTGGCGGCCGCTGCGGTGGCCGACGGCGAGACCGTCGTGCCGCGCGACCGCATCGCCGCGCGGCTGACCCGCGAACCCGAGGGGAGCATCCGATGACGCACCACGACCTGGTGATCCTGGGCGCGGGCCCTGGCGGCTACGTCGCCGCCGTGCGAGCGGCCCAGCTCGGACTCGACGTCGCCGTCGTCGAACGGAGGTTCTGGGGCGGGGTCTGCCTCAACGTCGGCTGCGTCCCCGCGAAGACGCTGCTCCGCAACGCGGAGGTGGGGCGCATGGTCACCACCGAGGCGAGCACGTTCGGCATCTCGGGCGACGTCTCTCTCGACTACGGCGCCGCCTTCGACCGCAGCCGGTCGGTGAGCGACGCCCGCGCGAAGGGCGTCCGGTTCCTCATGCGCAAGAACGGGGTGACGCAGTACGACGGCGAGGGGACCTTCACCGGGCCCGGGTCGATGTCAGTCACCCTGACGGACGGGACCACGACGGAGCTGACGTTCGACGACGCGATCATCGCGACCGGCTCCACCACGCGGCTCCTGCCCGGCGTGGAGCTCAGCGAGAACGTCGTCACGTATGAGTCGCTCATCCTCACCCGCGAGCTGCCCGACGACATCGTCATCATCGGCGCCGGCGCGATCGGGCTGGAGTTCGCCTATGTGATGTCCGCGTTCGGCGTCGACGTCACCGTGATCGAGTACCTCGACCGTGCGCTTCCGAATGAGGACGCCGACGTGTCGAAGGAGGTGGCACGGCGCTTCCGCGCGCTCGGGGTGCCGATCCTCACCTCCACCCGCGTGCTGTCGGTCGAGGACGACGGGGACCGGGTCACGGTCGGCTACGTCGATCGTGATGGAAACCCCGGCTCGATCACCGCCGCCAAGGCCCTGATCGCCGTGGGCTTCGCTCCGAACGTGGAGGGCTACGGGTTGGAGACCACGGGAGTGCGGCTGACCGAGCGCGGCGCCATCGAGATCGACGACCGGATGCGCACCACGACCCCGGGCCTCTACGCCATCGGCGACGTGACGGCCAAGCTCCAGCTCGCGCACGTCGCCGAGGCGCAGGGCATCGTGGCCGCGGAGACCATCGCCGGCGCCGAGACGATGCCCCTCGGCGACTACCGCATGATGCCGAGGGCGACCTACTTCCAGCCCCAGGTGGCCAGCTTCGGGCTGACCGAGCAGCAGGCGCGCGAGGAGGGATACGACGTGGTCGTGGCGACGTTCCCGATGTCCGCGAACGCGAAGGCGCACGCCCTGGGCGACGCGGGCGGCTTCGTGAAGCTCGTGGCGGACCGGCGGTACCTGGAGCTGCTGGGCGGGCACCTCGTCGGACTCGACGTGTCGGAGCTGCTCCCCGAGCTCACGCTGGCCCAGAAGTGGGACCTCGGCGTGCACGAGCTGGCGCGCAACGTGCACACGCATCCCAGTCTGTCGGAGTCGCTGCAGGATGCGTTCCACGGCCTCGAAGGCGCCTTCATCAACCTGTGATCGCCCGGGCCGACGACGCCCTCGGCACGGCCTGGCGGACGAGGTCGCGGATGCCGGAGGATGGGGGCATGGCTCACACGGTCGACTTCACCAGCGTCTCGACGGCAGGGCTCGAGTCCTCGCCCGTCGTCGAGGCGCTCGCCGGGCTCCGCGCCAACGAGGCCCGCTACTTCAAGAACAAGTACGACCACGACTTCGCCGTCGTGCCGGCGTCGGAGGCGCCCGAGATCGTCGAGTGGGTGCACGGCATCCTCGACGACGAGCGCGGCCTCGAGATCGCCTCACGGCCGCTGGAGGTCACCGAGTTCGTCGTCGACGGCATCCGCATGGCGTACGTGTTCTACGAGAGCGGACTCTCGATCAACGTGATGTACACCCTCGAGGAGGGCGGGAAACGGGCCGTGGGGTTCAAGCTCTCCGACGGCATGGAGGTGCCGGAGGAGCTCGCGGCCTTCACGTTCGCTCGCCAGAGGTCCAAGCTCGCGGGAACCATCCGCGGCTCCTACTTCGTGATCAAGCGCGAGCACTGACGCCGCAGGAGCGTCGCTCAGGAGAGCGTGAGCCAGAGCCACAGTCCGAGGGCCACGAGCGGCATCAGGAAGTCGAGCACCAGGATGGGCCCCGCGTTGTTGACGGCGAGGTTGTGGTTCTTCACGATCTCGCGGATGTGGCCGACTCCGGCCAGCACGAGGAACACCAGGTCGACGATGATCACCGCGAGCCAGAACTCCGGCCCGAAGAAGCCGCCCGTGACACCCGCGATGCCGATGGCGAGGTTCGCGGCCCCCACCTCGTACTGGAACGGTCCTGGGGTCCACCCGATCGAACGGGCGATCGCCGGACCGAAGAAGAGGTGGGCGATCCCGTTCCCGATCCCCGAGGACCCGATGAGGAACAGCACCGCGTTCTGGGTCGTGCTGTAGAGCAGGTCGCCCGTTCCCGAGACCGCGATCGTCACGATCTCGGCGATGAGGAAGAGCACGACGCCCGCGAACGGCAGCAGGCCGACGACGCGGTTCGGCACCTCCTGGGCCCCCGCGCTCCCCGGGCCTGCCTTCGGCGTGTCCCCCGTCATCCTGACCCCCTCCGTGCTCGTGGAGCGACCATAGCGGATGCGGCGAGCCGCAGCCAGGGCCTCTCCTCCTCCGGCTCCACTCCGGTAGCGTGGCGTCCGCGCGACGCCAGAGACGGGCGCGGGGAGGGTGGGGACCATGGCCGCAACGGAGCAGGGCGCCGAGCCCTCCGATCCCCACATCGACACCTCGCTCCTCGCGATCCCCGACGGCTCATACGACGTCACCGCCGTCCGGCCGATCGACGGGCTGTCCTTCTTCACCACCGACGACCCCGCGATGCCGTCGTACCGGGTGATCGCGAACAACCGCCAACCGGTGGCGCTGCGCGACCTCATGATCGCCCCGGTGCGGAGCGGGTACATCGGTGACAGCCACGCCCGGCCCGATCCCGCTCTCACACCGCGGTCGGGCGCGGAGGCGGTGCCCGGGGTGCGCTCGACGGTGGTCTACCTTCCGGTGCGCGACGGCGTCGCGCGAGCCCGGGTGTACCGGCCCGTCGGACTCGAGGGCCCGCACCCCGTGGTGCTCTACGTCCACGGCGGCGGCTTCACGGTCGGATCGTGCGACGACACCGACTACATCACCCGCCGCATCGCCCGGGACGCCCAGGTCATCGTGGTGTCGACGGACTACCGCCTTGCCCCCGAGCACCCCTTCCCGACCCCGCTCGACGACGTCGCGGATGTGTACGAGTGGCTCTGCACCTCGGCGGGCGCCCTCGGGGGCCGCACCGACGTCGGGGTCGTGGCGGCCGGCGACTCAGCCGGGTCGAACTTCGCCGCCGCCCTCCCCCTGGTCGCCGCGAGACGGGGCCTGCGGGCCCCGCGTGCCGTCGTCATGCTCGGGGCGTTCGTCGACTTCGCCCAGGAGCGATGGGATTCATTCCAGCGCCTGGCACCGCGCGGCATCGTCTACGACAGCGCCTTCTTCGGGTTCATCCGAAGCGCGTATCTCCCCACGACGGCGTGGGACGATCCACTGGCGAGCCCGCTCGAAGCGGATCTGACGGGATACCCTCCGACGTTCCTCACCGCCGGGACTCACGACCCGATCGTCGACTCGGCCAAGGCGTTCGCCGAGCGACTCGCCTCTGCGGGCGTCGAGGTGGAGGGCTACTGGCCGGAGGGCATGCCGCACGGGTACTACTTCTTCCCTGACGTCCAGTCGCCGGAGGGCGACATCGTCTTCGACCTCCTCCGCGACTTCCTCGCTCGTCCCGGACGGTGAGTGCAGCGGTCCCGTGGTGAGACCGCCGCGCACTCAGCGTCTGCGGTACGCGTTCACCAGTGGACAGTCGAAGGGGTCGCGGGCCGCGAGCCCGACGCGGTTCAGGTACCCGAGGACCTGCCGATAGGCGACCACGAGGTTGGTCTCCGTGTACGGGATGCCGTTGGCGGTGCAGTGCGCGATGACCATGTGCCTCGCCCGCGCGAGCGCGGGGCGCGACATGCTCGGAAACAGGTGGTGCTCGACCTGGTAGTTGAGGCCGCCCATGAGCGCCGTCATCGGCAGTCCGCCGGAGATGTTCCGCGAGGTGAGCACCTGCTTGCGCAGGAAGTCGATCCTCGAGTCGGCCGGGATGATCGCCATGCCGACATGGTTGGGGGCGAACGAGGCGCCCATGTAGAACCCGAACACGGCCAGCTGCACACCGAGGAACGCGAAGGCCATGCCGACCGGGAGCACCCAGAAGATCACGCCGATGTAGAGGCCCAGGCGGAGGAGGATCGTCGACAGCTCCAGGACCCGCCCGTCGACGGGGCCGCGGCGCAGGAGCGACCTGACGGACAGGTAGTGGAGGTTGAGGCCTTCGAGAAGCAGCAGCGGGAAGAACAGCCAGGCCTGCTTCCGGGTCACCAGGGCCATCAGGCCGTGCTGACGGGCGGCATCCGACTCGAGGAAGGAGACGGTGTCGACCTCGATGTCGGGATCCTTGCCCACCCGGTTCGGGTTGGCATGGTGCTTGGTGTGCTTCGTCATCCACCACTGGTAGCTCATGCCGACGAACGCGGTGCCGAGGACCCGTCCCGCGCGGTCGTTGCGACGGCCGTCGGCGAAGATCTGGCGGTGCGACGCCTCGTGGGCGAGGAACGCGAACTGCGTGAAGATGATGCCGAGCGCCGCGGCGATGAGCAGCTGGAACCACGACTCCTGCAGGAGGACGAACCCGGCGATGGCGCCGCCGAGGGCGAGGACCAGTCCACCGAAGACCGCCCAGTAGAAGCCGGGCCGGTGCCGCAGCAGACCGGCTTCGCGGACGCTGGCGATCAGCGTGGTGTAGCTGCTCGTGATCGAGGGACGATCTCGACGCGGGGTGGTGGTGCGGACGGCGGACGACGCAAGGCTCACAGAGTTCCTGACCGATCGGGTTCGACTTCCCAGCCGTCGTGATGAGGAGCTCCTCGAGGATGCGACCCACGCTACGCGCCGAACCTGGCAGCCCGCCCACCGGCACCCGGGCATCCTCTCGACGATCCGTCCCGCCGCCCCTTGACGGATCACTATTCAGCGATACTATGTACTGGTAGTCAACGACACTGAATACCAGCGACGCTGAGTAGGAGGCCACGTGCCGAAGCAGATCACCGAGATGCTGAAGGGGACTCTCGAGGGCATCGTCCTCGCCATCCTCGCCAGCCGAGCCGCCTACGGGTACGAGATCACCGCGTGGCTCCGCGAGCAGGGCTTCAGCGAGATCGCCGAGGGCACCGTGTACGCCCTGCTCGTGCGGATGGAGCAGAGGAAGCTCGTCGACGTCGAGAAGGTGCCCTCTGAGAAGGGCCCTCCCCGCAAGGTGTACACGCTCAACGCGGCCGGGCGCGCCTACCTGGACGAGTTCTGGAGGAACTGGAGCTTCCTCGCAGAACGCATCGATCGGCTCCACCGAGAAGGAGAGAACTGATGTCGCTGTCGAACATCGCCGCGAAGATCATCGGCGAGAAGAAGCGCTGGCGGGCCTACAAGGCGCGCACGAAGGCGCTGCCCCAGCCGTACCGGGCCACCGTGGACGCGGTGGAGCGGTACCTCATGAACTCCGGCGAGACGCCCACCGACGGACGGCAGCTCGTCCTGCTGTTCGAGGACCTGGCCGACCTCTTCGAGAGCGCTGCCGCCGACGGCACCCCCGTCCGGGACCTGGTCGGGGCCGACCCGGTCGAGTTCGCCGAGACCTTCGCCAGGACGTACTCCGACGGCGGATGGATCGCGAAGGAGCGTGCTCGACTGACGAGGACCATCGACGACCTCGCCGGTGACGGGTCATGAGCACCGCGGCGATCGACGTCCGAGGCCTGCGCAAGTCGTTCAAGGACGTCGCCGTGCTGGGCGGAGTCGATCTCCGCGTCGAGTCCGGGAGCGTGTTCGCGCTCCTCGGGTCCAACGGCGCGGGGAAGACGACGCTCGTCAGGATCCTGAGCACCCTGCTGAGAGCCGACGCGGGCACGGCGACGGTCGCCGGGCGTGACGTGGACCGCGACGCGAGCGGGGTCCGGGCGGCGATCAGCCTCACCGGACAGTTCGCCGCGGTCGACGGCAGGCTCAGTGGCCGGGAGAACCTGGTGCTGATCGCGCGACTTCGCCACCTGCGCAGCCCCGGGGCGGTCGCGGACGAGCTCCTCGAGCGCTTCTCCCTCACTGAGGCGGGATCCCGACGGGCCGACACCTACTCCGGCGGCATGCGCCGCAGGCTCGACATCGCGATGAGCCTGATCGGCGATCCCCGGGTCGTCTTCCTCGACGAGCCCACGACGGGACTCGACCCCGAAGCCCGGCAGGAGGTCTGGCGGGCCATCACGCGGCTCGCCGCGGACGGCACCACCGTCCTGCTGACCACCCAGTACCTGGAGGAGGCGGAGCATCTCGCCGATCGCATCGCGATCCTCCACGAGGGCCGCATCCTCGTCGAGGGCACCCTGGCGGACCTGAGGTCCCTGCTCCCTCCGGCGCACACCGAGTACGTGGTGAGGCAACCCTCCCTCGAGGAGGTCTTCCTCGCCCTGACCCAGAAGGACACCGCATCATGACGACGCACTTCGTCGACGACACCGTCACGCTCACCGGCCGCTCGCTCACCCACGTCCTGCGCAGCCCCGACACGATCATCACGACGGCGGTCATGCCGGTCGCCCTGCTGCTCCTCTTCGTCTTCGTGCTCGGTGGAGCCGTCGACATCGGCGGCGGAGCCGGGCAGGGCTCGTACGTCGACTACCTGCTGCCGGGCATCCTGCTGATCACGATCGCCTCCGGGATCTCCTACACCGCGTATCGGCTGTTCCTCGACGTCCAGGGCGGCATCGTCGAGCGCTTCGAGTCGATGCCCATCGCTCGCTCCTCGGTGCTCTGGGCCCACGTGCTGACGTCGGTCGCCGCGAACCTGATCTCCCTCGCCGTCGTCGTGGGCGTCGCCGTGCTCATCGGGTTCCGCTCCTCGGCGAGCGTGCTCGACTGGCTCGCGGTCACCGGCATCCTCGTGCTCTTCACCCTCGCGCTCACCTGGCTGGCGGTGATCGCCGGGCTGACCGCGAAGACCGTCGACGGCGCGAGCGCGTTCTCCTATCCGCTCATCTTCCTGCCGTTCCTGAGCTCGGCGTTCGTGCCCACCGGGTCGATGCCCGGCCCGGTGCGGTGGTTCGCCGAGAACCAGCCGGTGACGGCGATCGTCGACTCGCTGCGCGCCCTGTTCGCCGGGCAACCCGTGGGCGGGCAGCTCTGGGTCGCCCTCGCGTGGTGCGTCGGCATCCTGCTCGTCACGTGGGCTGCCGCCGTCGTGCTCTTCCGCCGCCGGGTGCGCTGAGGTCGGGGATCAGAGGATCCGGCACACCCGCAGCGTGACGTCGCGCTCGACGACGCCGTCGGATCGCAGCTGAGCGACGACCGCGTCGGCCGCCTCGACGAGCGTGGCGCACGCTGGTCGGGCCGTGGTCACCCCGAGGTTCGCCACGACGACGGTCGAGTCCTCCGACGTGCTCACGCTCGCGGTCGGCTCGCCGCGCGTCACGATCGCCTGCAGGCCGCCCAGCGCGCCGGTGCGGTAGAGGCGCGAGACGCCCTCGACCTCCGAGAGCCTCCCGGTGAGCGCCTCGCTCAGGATGGAATCGTTCATCGCAGCTCCTCGGGAAGTCCATGGATATCGGTGACGGTCACCTCGATGTCGTCCACGTCGAGCACGACGTGGTGCAGGAGCGCCGCCCGCACGGCCGCCCGCAGTGCCGCCACGACGACGGGGATCTCGAACCCGTACGCCACGGTCACCGTGATCTGCAGCCCCACGGGCGCTCCCAACGTCTCGACGTCGCCCTGCAGCCGCACCCGACCCACGAGCAGCCCGTCCTGGGCATCACCTACGGACCGGACCAGCTCGCGGACGGCGCCCTCCGTGATGGCGAGACGCACCGTGGGGTCGGGATACGGGATGGGGATGTCACGTCCGGCGTGGGCGTCCAGGGCGATGTCGGCCATCACCCCGCGGATCCAGCCCTCGTCGTGGGGTGTGGCGCTCTCGGCGGCGTCGAGCGCGCTGAGGGACGTCGCCCGGAGCCGCTCGAGGGCCGAGAGCGCGATCTGGCAGCCCGCCGAGTCGTCGATGGAGGGATCCGCCGGCTGGCGCCCCGCATCCAGGTAGTCGGAGAGCTCCTCGACGGTGTGCCCGTCGAGCCGGTCCTCGTCGAAGAGGTCGCGCTGGTCGTCAGTCATCGCCATCCCTCCATGTCGGTCATCAACGTCCGCCTGCTCCGGGCCAGAAGACCCCGCACCGTCGAGGGTGCGATGCCCAGGGCGTTCCCGATCTCGTCGTAGGACGCTCCACCCCACTCTCGCATGATCCAGGTCTGGCGCTGGAGATCGGGCAGTCGGCTGAGGGCGGCGTCGAGGTCTCCGAGTGCGGCCGCGGCCTCCGCCCGGCGTTCCGGCAGGTCGACCGAGGGGGCGGAGACGGTCCAGCTCTCCTCCAGCACGAGGTGGTCCTTCCTGCGGCGGATGCGGTCGAGGCACTTCGTCGTCACGATCCGCATCAGCCAGCTCCGGAGGACCGAGCCGTCCTCGAGGGTGTCGATGCGGTCCCATGCGGCGATGAGGGCGTCCTGCACGGCGTCGTCCGACTCGAGGGACGAGCCCATCATGCGAGATGCGTAGGCACGGAGCCGGCGGCTGTAGCGACGGACGATCACCTCGAACGCGGAGACGTCGCCGTCTCCGGCGCGAGCGACGAGCAGCGCGTCGGGCGCGTCGTCGAGCGGGTGCCTGGTCATCCCTCTCAGTGACATCCGGAGTCGGGTTCGCCGCAACACCTCTGAGCATTCCTCCAGCCGTCCCCGGGTTCCCTCTCGGGCGATGAACCCTGACCGAACGGCGGACGGACGGAGGAGACCCTGGGGCGGACGGAGCCCGGTCAGGCGCGACCGAGGAGGCGGGACAGCAGGCCGCGCAGGCCGCGGCGGCGGGGACGGACGGCGGGCCAGCCGTGCCGCCGCGCGAGCTCGGCGCTCACGGCGCGGAACCGAGCGGCGTCGAGAGCCACGCCGGCACGCCGCAGTCCGGCCTGGTGGAGCAGGAACACCCGGTCGAGCCTGACCCAGCTGGGTCGGCCGCTGGAGTCCCAGGCGCCGGGTCCGATGCCGATCGTCCACCGGTCGTCGTGCGGCTTGGAGGTCAGCTGCACGCCGACCAGCGAGGAGTCCGGCAGCGAGGCCACGACCAGGACGGGCCTGTCCTTGCCCCGTCCGTCGTGCTCCTCGTAGGGCACCCACGTCCAGACCACCTCGCCGGGGTCGGCCCGGCCGTCGGTCCGCGGCGAGTAGAGGATCGAGAGTCCGCGGAGCGTCTGCGGATCGACCTCCGTCGTCGCCCACCGGCCGGATCGGCCGGGGCTGTCGTCACCCTCGCGTGGAGCCCTCACCCCTCGACCCTAGGGGAACGGGATCAGGCCGCGCCGTACGAGGACTCGTAGCGCGCGAGCCAGTCCTTCTGCTCGACCATCACCGGGTGGGGCTCGCTGTAGACGTGGTCGAAGAGCGCCGAGGCCTCCGGGACGGGCAGCTCGTGCGTGCGACGCCGGATGTCGGCGGCGTGGTCCTCGGCCTCGACGTCGATCGACTCGAAGGTCGCCCCGTCCACCCCGAGCGACTCGAGGTACCGACGGAGCCGGGGCACCGGATCCTTCGCCTGCCACTCGGCGAGCAGCTCCGGCGCCTGGTACTTCGTCGGGTCGTCGGAGGACGTGTGGGCGCCGAGCCGGTACGTGAGGGCCTCGATCATGCGCGGTCCCTCCCCCGCCCGAGCCGCGTCGAGGTGCATTCGCGTCGCGGCATACGAGGCGAGGACGTCGTTGCCGTCGATCTGGGTGCTCGGGATGCCGAACCCCCGCGGTCGCTCGACGAGCGGCACCCTCGACTGGGTCGTGACAGGGACGGAGATCGCCCACTGGTTGTTCTGCACGAAGAAGACCACGGGAGCCTGGCTGCTCGCGCTGAAGACGAACGCCTCGCTGACGTCGCCCTGGCTGGTCGCTCCGTCGCCGAAGTAGCAGAGCACCGCGGTGTCGTCCTCGGTACCCGTGCCCACCATGCCGTCGAGCGCCACGCCCATGGCGTAGCCGGTGGCGTGGAGGGCGTGCGAGCCGATGACCAGCGTGTAGTTGTGGACGTTCCCGTTCGTCGGATCGGTCGCGTCCCATCCACCGTGGGTCAGTCCGCGCAGGAGCGCCACCACCCCGATGAGATCGACCCCGCGGGCGTAGGCGACCGCGTGCTCGCGATACGACGGGAAGAGGTGGTCCTGCCGCCGAGCGGCATGCGCCGACCCGATCTGCGCGGCCTCCTGACC
This sequence comes from Cnuibacter physcomitrellae, assembly GCF_014640535.1. Classification (NCBI taxonomy): domain Bacteria; kingdom Bacillati; phylum Actinomycetota; class Actinomycetes; order Micrococcales; family Microbacteriaceae; genus Cnuibacter; species Cnuibacter physcomitrellae. The sequence continues at coordinate 294,012 of NZ_BMHD01000001.1, read as the reverse complement.
CTGGGAGGGCACCCACAGGCCGAGCTGGCCCTGGCGCTGGAGGTTGTGCCCCTCCTGGTCCATGCGACGCACGACGACCATCTCACGGTAGAAGCCGACGAGATCGTCGGTGGTCAGGTCGTCGAGGTAGGCCGCGAAGGGCTGCGCCGCCTCGCTCGGCTCGTAGGCGCCGTCGACGCTGAGGAAGCGGACGGTCTCGTCGTTGGGGAGCACACGGGCCTTCCATCGGGCGTCGGGGCGGACGTGATCAGTATGGATGCCAGTCCATGCCGCTAGAGGAATTCTTCTCAGGAGGTTGACAACGGGCGGAATGCGTCGGGGAGCGCTCTGCGCATCGACCATCCCGCCAGGACGACGAGGACCGCGACGAGCAGGCTCAACCGGGTGAAGAGCACCGACTGGGCGATCATGTCGAGCGAAAGGGCGAGCGGGACGACGAACCACTCCCAGCGCCTGCTCAGGACGACGAACGGGATGAGCAGGAGGGCGTACCAGCCGTAGCGAGGGCTGACGACGAGGAGCGTGGTGCCGATGAAGACGGTCTGGGCGACCCAGGGCGCGGTCGGGTCGGCGTGACGGATGCACAGCACCGCGGTCACGGCGAGGATCGCCGCCGCGGGGAGGACGGCCACCGGGCCGGGGAGGACGAGGGACAGCAGGGCGAACGCGCTGCCGTCCTGATAGCCCTCCTCGCCGAGGTACCCGGGCAGGTAGCCCAGCACCCCCGGACCGGACTGGGCGACGAACGGGACGTAGAGGGCGGCGAAGGTCGCGAGCGACGCCGCCACCACGAGCCACGCTCCGCGCACCCTGAGGAGCGGGGGCATGACGATCGCCGGGACGAGCTTGGTGGCCACCGCGGCTCCGAGGAGGACGCCGCCCGCGACGAGCCGCAGTCTCCGGCCCCCGCGGCTCTCGCGGGCGGCCGCGTCTCCGCGGTCGCGGCGCGTGCGCCGACGCGCGGCGGACACCACGACGAGGCTGCCCGCGAGCGCGAGGGCGGCGCCGAGCACGTCGACGTGCGAGTTCGTGACCGCCTCGGTCGCCACGAACGGGCACCATCCCCAGGCGGCCGCCCAGCGCGCCGATCGCCAGCGGTCCCCCGCACCGCGTCGCCGCAGCGCCAGCAGCAGCATGGTCGTCACGGAGAGCGAGACGAGCAGTCCGCCCACCTGGAACGGCCAGTACTCGGCGTCCACCGGGACGACCGCCCGGACGCCGGCGAAGTACAGCTCGGCTGACGGCGGATAGATCGTGGGCACCTGAGGGCGGTTGATCGCCGTGCAGAGCGGCTGGTCGTCCGGCACGGTCCTGGTGCCGTCGATGCGCAGTCCCGCGCACTCGAGCGTGCCGTTCTCGAAGACCCTCGTCGTCGGGAAGAGCCAGTCGGTGCGATACGGAGCGAGCGCATCCGCCGCCGGCACGTCGGCATAGGGCGAGAGGCCCTCGTTCTGGAGGATCCCGTCCCAGCTGTACCGCGCGGAGTCGGTGCTCGTGTTGGGCGGGCCGGCCAGGGCAGCCCCGCCGACCAGCACGGCTCCGAGGAGCACCACGGCCGGGACCGCGCGGTCGGGGACCCGCCCGAGCAGCGCCATCGAGACGCCGAAGAGGAGCCAGGCCAGGAGGGTCATGACGACGAAGGCGGGCGCCTGCGAGCCGTCGAAGAGCTGCATGCGCGACGCCATGACGCCGATCACGACGGCGACCGCGAGCGCTCCGACGAGCGCGGCCAGCGCGGCGAGCGCGGCCATGCTGCGGCGTCTCCGCGGATCGCGGCTCGGCTCGGTCACGCGGGTGCTCCTGTCACGCGGGTGCTCCTGACTGGATGGGTGGTGTCTGCCCGGGGTCGGCCGTCGTCCCCGGACGACGACAGCGCCGGGGGTGTCGCTCCTTCGAGCTGACACCCCCGGCGCCGTGACGGGCACTACTTGGTGTTGACGGTGATCTTCGCGACGCCGACGAGCAGGCCCTCCTTGACCGCGTCGGTGTTGAAGGTCTTGTTCAGCAGGGCCGCAGCGTCCGCCGAGACGTGCACCGTGGTGCCCTCGAGGATCGCGGTGTCGCCGGAGGTCTGCAGCGGCTTCAGGGTCGACCCGTCCAGGTCGAACAGGAAGGCCTGCTGGACGACGGGCGAGCCGTTCGCGGACACGTCGCCGTACAGCTTCGAGGTGCCGGGGTCGATCGTGAAGTTCGTCAGCTCGACGGTGGTCCCACCGGCGCTGAGCGAGAGGCCGGAGCCCTCGTGGTCGATCTCACCCTGGACGTACGGGCGGTAGGGCTGGTTCGGGTCGTAGTAGTCGACGTTGCCGCCCGTGATCGGGAAGCTCAGCACGCCGTCGGTGAGCGTCGCGGTGCCGACCACCCCGGGGGTGAGCCCGAGGGAGGTGAGGGCGTCGAGGAAGCCCTTGTCGACGGTGACCTGCGTCATCTTCCCGGTGAGCTCCGGGATCGACGCCACGGGCGTCGGGGTCGACGACGCGGACGGGCTGGACGCGCTCCCGGTGTCGGACGAGCTGGATCCCGAGCAGGCGGCGAGCGAGAACGCGAGGGCTCCCGCGGCAGCGGCTCCGATGACGGCCTTCGTGAAAGTACGCATTGTTGTCATTCCTCACTTCGTGTGGCGATTGCCGGACACCGGGGGTTCGCCGCCGTCGGTCCGTCAGAGGGGTCGGACCCGACATTTCCCAGCCCGTTTTCAGGTTGGGATCCGAATCCGTTCTGCACCGAACCGACGAGAGGGGGCGGACATGCGCGAACTGCTCCATCGCACGCGGATCGCACTCACGACGCCGTCGAGGACGCCTCGGATGGCGGTCGTCATCGGCAGACTGCTGGGAGCGGCGTTCCTGATCTGCTTCGCGACAGGTCTCTACAGCCACTTCCTCCAGGAGCCCCTGCCCGGGATGCGCTTCTCCCCCTCGCCGTCCTGGCTGTATCAGGTGACCCAGGGCATCCACGTGACGGCGGGCATCGCCTGCGTCCCGCTGATCCTCGGAAAGCTCTACGCGGTCTACCCGCAGCTCTTCCAGACTCCGCTCGTGCGCGGACCGCTGCACCTGCTCGAGCGCGCCTCGATCGCGCTGTTCGTCGGAGCCTCGCTGGTCGAGGTCGCGATCGGGCTGGTGAACACCTTCCAGTGGTACCCGTGGCCGTTCGGCTTCCGTGAGGTGCACTTCGCCCTCGCGTTCGTCGTGATCGGCTCGCTGGCGGTGCACATCGGCGTGAAGCTGCCCGTGATCGCCCGCTACTGGACGAGGCGGCGGGCGGAGTCCGCGGACGACGTGGAGCAGCCGACGGCGCCGGCTCGCGGCCTCACGGGGCGGGTCTTCCGCTGGATCGATGAGACCCCGCGCCGCTCCCCCGAGGTCTCACGACGCGGCTTCCTCACGGCGGTCGGGGCGTCCGTGGTGGGCGTCGTCGCGCTCACCGCCGGCCAGTCCTTCCGCGTCCTCGACCCGGTGAACGTGTTCGCCCCGCGCAAGCAGGGGTACGGGCCGCAGTCCCTCCCGGTGAACCGGACGGCCGAGCAGGCGCAGGTGAGCGCATCCGCTCTCGACCCGGGCTGGGCGCTCGTGGTCACCGCCGGCGCCACCACCAGAGCGTTCAGCCGAGCCGAGCTGCTCGCCCTCCCGCAGACCACCGCCGAGCTGCCGATCGCGTGCGTCGAGGGATGGAGCCAGACCGCCACCTGGACCGGCGTCCCGGTCCGCGTCCTGCTCGACGAGGTGGGCGCCGGCCCGGATGCGCCGGTGACGGTGACGAGCCTGGAGACCGAGGGCGCCTACCGGCAGACCCGGATGGGCGGCGAGTACTCCTCCGATCCCTCGACGCTCGTCGCTCTGCGACTGGGCGGAGCCGACCTCGACCTCCAGCACGGCTACCCGGCCCGCATCATCGCTCCCGGAAGGCCGGGAGTGCTCCAGACGAAGTGGCTCTCGCGGATCGAGGTGGACCCGGCATGAGGTGGGCGAGACGGATCCTCATCGCGGCGGGCGCCGCTGTCATCGCACTCGGAGCGGTGGTGCTGGCCGCCGAGCAGACGGTCCCGCAGATCGTCGGCGTGGGCGCGTGGCTGCTCGCCGCCATCGTGCTCCACGACGGCGTGCTCGCGCCCGTCGTCTTCGGCCTCGATCTGCTGCTGAGGCGCACGGGGCGACGGATCCGCCCCGTGTACCTCGTCGTCGCCCAGGTCGCCGTGGTGGTCGGGGCCGTGCTCACCCTCGTGATCGTGCCGGAGATCCGGGCGACCACGATCGGCAACCCCAACCCCACGGTCGTGCCGTTCGACTACGCCGCGCGACTGGCGTGGATGTGGGTCGCGCTCGCCGCGGTGACGGCCCTCGTCTGCCTGGCGATCGCCATGAGCACGCGGATAGCGTCCCGCCGCAGGCCGTGAGGGGCCCCCGACTCTCGCTGCCTTTGTGACCTCTCGCGGAGGCAAGGGCCACGCGAGAGGTTCAGGCAGCGAGGACGCCGGGCTGCTGTTCTCGCTCAGGCCGTGACGGGGATCTCGACGGCGCCGATCTCGCCGAGGGCACCCCGGAGGGCGGCCGCGAACCGGGTGCGGGGAGCCTCCGCCGCGATGCGGAGGGCGTCGTCGACGGTGTCGACGTCGTCGAGCTCGGGCAGCATCCGCACCCGGTGACCCGCAGTGCGGAGCCGCGCCAGCTGAGCCCGGCCGGTGAAGTCCTGCGACATCGGCACGCCGCGGATGAGGTCGCCGTCCGGCTCCCTCATGCCGAGCGCCCAGAACCCGCCGTCGAGCGCCGGACCGAACACGGAGTCGGCATCGTCCGGCCACCCGCGCAGGAGCGGCACCAGGTGTCTCGCCGAGACCTGCGGCGTGTCCATGCCGATGAGCACCATCGGCTCCCCGACGGCGTCGAACACGTCGCCGAGGCGGAGGTCGAGGGTGCCCGACGTCTGCGGCAGCACCTCCCAGTCGGCCGAGACGGGGGCGTTCTCCCCCGCGTACGCGAGGATCCGCCGAGTGAACGGGAGGCTCGTGATCACGTCGACCGTGTCCGCCAGGCTCGCGGCAGCGACCTCGGCCGCCTGCTCGAGGCTCAGCGGCGGGTTGAGTCGGGTCTTCACCCGGCCCGGAACGCACTCCTTGGCGATGACGACTGCGGCGACCACGGCGACCTCCTCGATGACTCCTGCATGGGTCATTCGCGGCGGAGGCCGAGTCGGATGGGGCGGAGGGCGATTCTGTTCAGCGTGCTCCCAGGAACCAGGAGCGTCCCCCGCGGACGACCGGTCCTGCTCAGCCCGCTCGGAGGAGCCGGGACATGTCGCGCACCGCTCCGATGGTCGGAGCCGCAGGGCCGACCGGCTCGCTCAGCCCGCCCTGAGGAGCCTCGACATGTCGCGCACCGCTCCGATCGTGCCGCGAACGGTGCCGGTGACCTTCGAGCGCCCCACGCGGGGCGCGTACGAGGTGTCCAGCTCGACGACACGCCATCCCGCCCGCGAGGCGCGCAGCAGCATCTCGAGCGGGTAGCCGCTGCGCCGGTCGAGGAGGTCGAGGCTCAGCAGGTCCTCCCGGCGCGCCACGCGCATCGGACCGAGGTCGTGCAGGCGCAGCCCCGTGGCGCGACGGATCAGACCCGCGAGACCTCGGTTGGCCACCCGAGCGTGCGGTGGCCAGGCGCCCCGCGCACTCGGTCGCCGGCGCCCCAGGACCAGGTCGGCGCGCCCGCCGGAGACGTACTCCACCAGGCGGGGCAGCTCAGCCGGGTCCATCGAGGCGTCCGCGTCGCAGAACGCCACGAGCGGAGCGGTGGCGGCGACGAGCCCCGCGTGAGCCGCCGACCCGAACCCCCTCCGGGTCTCGGTGACCACGGTGGCGCCGCGCTCGGCCGCCACCTCGGCGGTGCCGTCGGTGGACCCGTTGTCGACGACGATCGCGCGGTATCCGACGGGGAGCCTGCCGAGGACCCAGGGCAGCGCTCGTGCCTCGTCCAGCGCCGGGAGAATGACGTCGACGGTCGCGTCGGCCATCAGGCCGCCACCACCGCGGAGCGCAACGGCGCGCTCGCGAACTCGCGCATCCCGTCGTCGAAGGGCTCGGTGGCCGCCCAGCCGAGGTCGTCGGCGATCCTCTGCGATGAGGCGGTGATGTGGCGCACGTCGCCGAGGCGGTAGTCCCCCGTCACGACGGGCTCCGGTCCGCCGGCGGCCGCACTGAGCGCCGCCGCCACCTCGCCCACCGTGTGCACGTGACCGCTGCCGACGTTGTACGCCCGGAACGCGGCGGACGGGTGCCGCACGGCGTCGAGGGCGGCGACGTTCGCGCGGGCCACGTCACGGACGTGCACGAAGTCGCGCCGCTGCGCCCCGTCCTCGAACACACGTGGAGCCTCTCCCCGCTCGAGGGCGGACCGGAAGAGCGACGCCACTCCCGCATACGGCGTGTTCTGCGGCATGCCCGGACCGTAGACGTTGTGGTAGCGGAGCGCGATCACGGTACCGCCGACGGACCTGGCCCACGACGACGCCAGGTGCTCCTGGGCCAGCTTCGTGGTCGCGTACACGTTGCGGGGATCGAGCGGCGCGCTCTCGTCGACGAGGGTCGGCACGAGCGCGATCCCGGTCTCCGGGTCGCGCGGGTCGAAGCGCCCGGCGTCGAGATCGGCGACCGCCCGCGCGGGAGGACGGACCAGGCCGCGCGGACCGAGGTAGGCGCCCTCGCCGTAGACCACCATCGACGACGCCACGACGAGCGCGCGGACGCCCGCCTCGGCCATGCCGGCCAGGACGACGGCCGTGCCGGTGACGTTGCTCCCGGCGTAGTCGGGCGCATCCGAGAAGTCGACGCCGAGGCCGACCTTCGCGGCCTGATGGGACACCACGTCGACCCCGGCCAGGGCACCGGCGACGTCGTCTGGGTCGGTGACCGAGCCGACCACGAGCTCCGCCCGCGGGTCGACCGCGGGGAGCGCGGGGCCGTGCACGTCGGGGCGGAGGGAGTCGAGGATGCGCACGTCCCAGCCCGCGTCGAGGGCGGCGGTGACGATCTCCCCGCCGATGAAGCCCGCGCCGCCGGTGACGAGCAGCCTGGTCATGCGCTCTCGACCACCAGGATCGGGACGGACGTCGGCTGGTCCGATCCGCCGGCCGGCTCGACGGTCACGGCGATGGCGGCGCCGTGGGTCATCGAGCCGTCGAGCACGTGCCAGGTGGTGCCGTCGCCGGCCTGGAAGGTGCCCGCCGGAACGACCTCGTCGGAGCCGACGTACCAGGCCTCGTAGGTCCGGTCGCTCGGCAGGGCGCTCAGCCCGTCGACGAGCACGGCCGACTGCGCCATCGAGTCCGACCACACGACGGTCGCGGTGCTGCCGTCCTCCATGGTCGATCGGGCCGTCTTCGAGTCGGGTGCCGAGGTGATGGCGGCGAGCTGCTCCGCCGACGCCGTCACCGCGGACGTGTCGGTGACGGAGCTCGTGATCGCCGCACCCGCCACACCGCCGACCAGCAGCGCGGCCGCGGCGGCGACGCCGCCGAGCAGCAGCGCCGGACGCGAGAACCACCTGCGCTCCGCCCGGCGCTCAGCCTGGGAGGGCGATCCCGTGCGGGAGGACACCGTGGTCTCGTCCTCGATGCCGCCGGACGGCTCGGCGGCAGGCTCTCCGCCGAGCCGGGGGTCGTCCGCCTGGAGCGGGACGGAGTCGACGAGGCCCAGCCGGGCCAGGCCCGCGTCGGCTGACGGGGCGTCGGCTGCAGGGCTGTCGGGCTTGGGATCCCTCGACGCGTCCTCCGCCGCCGCGACCTCACGATCCGCGACCGGACGGTCCTGGGGCGTGAGGGCGATCTTCGCCATCAGGTCCGACTTGAGCGCCGCCGACGGCTCGACGGGAGCCGCGGCGAGACCGAGCATCCCCGCCGTCTCACGGAAGGCGTCGAGCTCCTCGCGCGCCACGGACGACCGGTCGGCGGCCCGCTCGACGGCGGCGGCCTCCTCGTGGTCGGTCGCGTCGAGCGCGTGCGCGGCGGCCGCGGCCGACCGGTCGAGGTCGTCACCGGGTCGCAGTCCATCGCCGGTCATGCCGTCACTCCCATCGCATCCCTGAGCCTGATCATCCCGTCGCGCAGCCGGGTCTTGACCGTGCCGACCGGCACGGAGAGCGTCGCGGAGATCTCGGTGTGGGTGAGACCGCCGTAGTAGGCCATCTCGATCGCCTGCCGCTGCAGCTCGGTGAGCTGCGCGAGCGCCCGCTTCACGCGCTCGTTCTCGATCCGGATCTCGGCCGACTCGGCGACGACGTCGTAGCCGCTCTCGAGATCTCGGATGCCGATGCGCTCATCGCGATCGTGGCTCGACTGGGAGGAGCGGATGCGGTCCACCGCCCTGCGGTGACCCATCGTGAGCAACCACGACATCGTGCTGCCGCGCGTCGCGTCGAAGCGCGGCGCGGTGCGCCAGACCTCCAGGAACACCTCCTGCGTCACCTCCTCCGATTGCGCGTGGTCGATCAGCAGACGCTGGACCAGGCCGAGCACCCGGGACGCCGTGCGGTCGTAGAGAGCGCTGAACGCCTCCTGGTCGCCCTGGGCGATCCCGGCCATCAGATCCTCGAGCGGCACCGCCACCGGATCCTCTGTCTGGCCGGGCGGTGGTTCTTCGCTGCTCACGATCCTCAGCATTGCAGGAAACCCTCCTGACCGTCGCGACCGGGTCGTGCTCCCGCGTCTTCATCAGGAGGTTCGGAGCGAGCCGCCCGGCGGATTGGTCACGGTCGGGGCCGGCGTGAGCCGGGCGGGCCGGGGCGCGAGCCGGCAGGCCGGGGTGCGGGCCGGCAGGCCGGGGCGCGTGCCGGCAGGCCGGGGTGCGGGCCGGTCAGGGAAGGAATGCGAGCACCACCCCGCCGGCCGCTCCGACGAGCACCACCGCCCACGCGGGCAGCCGGAAGGCGATGAGCAGCACGAAGCACACCAGGCCCAGGCAGAACTCCGCCGGTCCGACGATCGCGGTGGTGAAGACGGGCGAGTACAGCGCCGCGGCGAGGATGCCCACCACCGCCGCGTTCGCCCCGCGCATCAGCGCCTGAGCCCAGGTGCGCCGGCGGAAGCCGTTCCAGAACGGCAGCACCCCGGTGAGCAGCAGGAACCCGGGCAGGAAGACTCCGACGAGGGCGATGGCCGCACCCGCGACTCCCCCCGGACCCACGTCCGAGAGCGCCCCGAGGTAGGCCGAGAACGTGAACAGCGGACCCGGCACCGCCTGCGCTGCCCCGTATCCGGCCAGGAATTGGCCGTCCGAGACCCACCCCGTGTCGACCACTCCGGCCTGCAGCAGCGGCAGCACCACGTGTCCGCCGCCGAAGACGAGGGCGCCCGCCCGGTAGAACGCGTCGAACAGGTCGAGACCGCCCGACCCGGTCAGGGCGACGACCGCGGGCGTGCCCACGAGAAGCACCACGAAGAGCACCAGGCACGTCACCCCCGCCCACCGGGCGACGGGGAAGCGGACGAGATCGTCGGCCTCCGCGGGCGCCGCTCGGCACAGCAGGAGACCGGCGACCGCACCCACTACGATCGCCCCGATCTGCCCGAGGGAGCCGGCGAGCGCCGTGGCCAGGACCGCGGCGACGACGGCGATGCCGGCGCGCCGGGCGTCCGGCGTGAGCGTCCTCGCCATCCCCCAGACGGCCTGGGCGACGATGGCGACGGCGACGATCTTCAGGCCGTCCAGGATGCCGGCGCCCACCGGTCCCTCGAACAGCGCGGCGCCGTAGGCGAACGCGACCATCAGGATCGCGGACGGGAGCGTGAAGGCGAGGAACGCCGCGAGCGCGCCGAACGGACCCGCGCGCAGCAGGCCCAGTCCGAAGCCCACCTGGCTCGAGGCCGGCCCGGGCAGGAACTGGCAGAGGGCGACGAGGTCGCCGTACTCGCGATCGCCCAGCCACCGGCGCCGGGTCACGATCTCGTCGCGGAAGTAGCCGAGATGGGCGATTGGGCCGCCGAACGACGTGACCCCCAGGCGGAGGAAGACGCGGAAGACCTCCCACGGCGTTCCGGCGCGGGAGGCGGGGATGTCGTCGACGGCCGAGCTCACGCGCGAACCCTACCGGGTGGAGGTGTCCGGCCGGGGCTGATGTCGGCGTCGGGGGTGCGCGCCCGGGCCACGACCCGAGACGGCGCGCGCGCGAGCACCGCTACTCGTGCAGGGTGACGTGCTCGGCGAAGAGGCCCGGCCACGCCATGACCCCGTACGGCGTGCGCGAGCACCGCTACTCGTGGAGGGTGACGTGCTCGGCGAAGAGGCCCGGCCACGCCATGACCCCGTACGGCGTGCGCGCGAGCACCATCCGGCTGTGCGGCAGCAGCTCCGCCAGCGTGTTCGCCGTCTTGACCGGATGCGTGCGGTCGCCGGTCCAGGCCAGGATGAGCGTGGGCGTCTCGATCCTCTTGATCGCCTTCTTCGGCGGGAAGTCCGTCTTCGCGGCCCCTCGGAGCACGGTGGGCAGCAGATCCTCGGCCACGGTAGGGCGCGTGAGCGGCGCGTCGGCGAGGGCCGGCGGCACGGGCGCGGTGCTGCCCGACTCCACGAGCGCGACGGTCCCGAGGCGCTCGACCTGATCGGCGTTCCGGAGGTACACGGCCGCCTGCTCCTTGCGCCGCTTCCACGCCGTGGGCGGGGTCACCAGCGTGAGGGTGGCGAACCGCTCGGGATCCTGGACGGCCGCGTGGAGCAACGTGCCCGTGCCCATCGAGGGCCCGACCCCGTGCACCCGCTCCCCCGGAGCGATGTGGTCGAGGAGGGCGAGGAGGTCGCCCGCGAGGGCCTGCCATCCGTAGTCGCCCTTCGACGTGGACCCCGTCGAGCGTCCGTGCCCTCGGGCGTCGTAGCGGAGGATGCGATGGGCCCGCAACGAGCGGCCGAGGTCGAGCCCGAGCAGCGCGTCCCGTGTGCGACTGGACGTGAGTCCGTGCAGCTGCACCACGAGGGGCCCTTCGGATCCCTCGATCTCGTAGTCGATGGTCGCGCCGCGGACGTCGAGTACCGGCACACCGCCTCCGCAATCTGTTCGAAACCGTGGATCCCTACACTACGACGCCATGCGCCTCACCACCGTCGCCCAGATGTCGCTGTCGACCGGTCGACTGCACAGCCTGCGCCTCCGGGCGGTCGGCGATCCGGTCCGGGAGGTGCCCGTGTCGTTCGATCAGGGACGCCATGTCGGCGCCGGCGACCGGCCGGGGTCGTGGATGGCGCTGGCGTTCCGACTCCCCCGGCCGACGACCACGGCCGAGCTCGAGGCGGCGTGGCTGGAGGTCGTCGCCCGCCACGGCACCCTGCGCACGGTCTTCTCGCGGAGTGACGACGGCGCCCTGCGGCTCCACGAGACCGAGGTCGCCTCGGCAGGCTGGTCCGAGCATCCGGTCGGCGCCGGCGAGGACGCCCGGGCGGTGCTGCGCGCGGTGCTCGACACGGAGTGCCGGCCCTTCGCCGCGCCGTCCCACCTCGTGTGCCTCGTCGAGCCCGGGGACGGCGAGGCCGACCGCCGGCCGATGTGCGTCATCGCGTCGGACCACGCCCACGTCGACATGTGGTCGCTCGCCGTGCTCGGCCGCGATGTCCTGGGTCTGCTCGACCGGACGCTCCCTGCATCCGGCGAGGCGGGCGCCGCATCCGGCGAGGCGGGCGCCGTCCGGGACGACGGCCCGCCCTTCCCCGCCTTCGCGGAGCACACGGCGGCGCTCGAGGCGATGCCCCCGGCACCGGACGAGGTGCGACGGGACTGGGCCGCCGCGCTCGAGGACACCGGGGGCGTCATGCCCGCCTTCCCGCTCCCGCTCGGGACGCTGGCCGAACCGAGGGAGGCCGTGGTGGAGATCCGCGACGTGCTCGGTCCGGAGGAGCTGTCGCGGTTCGAGGCAGCTGCCCGGGCCCGCGGGGTCCGGGCGCTCTCGCTCGCCACCGCCTCGCTCGCCTCCGTCACCCGGCGCCTGGCCGACGCGCCACTGCGCGCGGTGTTCCCCGTGCACAGCAGGTTCGAGGAGCGCTGGCGCCACTCCGTCGGCTGGTTCATCACGAACTCGATCCTGGAGTGCGAGGACGCGGATCCCGTCGCCTGCGCGGCCGACGTCGCCCGGGCGATCACGCTCGGCGGGTACCCGCTCGCTCCGCTGCTGGCCCCGTACGGCGGGATGGTGGAGCCGCGGGGGATGTTCGCCCTGTCGTGGCTCGACGTCCGACGCCTGCCGGTCGCCCTGCCCGCCGAGCTCGAGGCGCAGTACGTCTCCGCGGTCATCTCGACCGACGCCGTCATGATCTGGTTCATCGTGAACACCTCCGGCATGCACCTCCGCTGCCGCTACCCCGACACCGAGGAAGCGCGCGACAGCCTCGGCCGCTGGCTCGACGCGCTCGAGACCGACCTGAAGGAGCACGCATGCGCATCCTGATCACCGGCGGCTCCGGCTCCCGCGGCACCCACCTCACCCGACGGCACACCATCCCCCTGGAGCACGCATGCGCATCCTGATCACCGGAGGCTCCGGCTTCCTCGGTACGCTCCTCGCCCGACGGCTCCTCTCGTCCGCCGTGGGCGTGGGCGGCGCGACGCCCGACGCGGTGTCCGGGCTCGTGCTGCTCGACGTGGTCCCGCCGCAGCCCGACCTCGCCGACGACCCGCGCGTCACCGCGGTGGTCGGGTCGCTCGACGATCCGGACGTCCTCGCGACGATCGGCGAGTCGGACGCGGTGGTCCACCTCGCGGGCGTGGTCAGCGGAGCGGCGGAGGCCGATCTCGACGCGGGGCTCCGCAGCAACCTCGACGGGCTGCGCGCCCTCCTCGACGCGGTGCGGACCTGGCGCACACCGCCCGTGCTGGTGTTCTCGAGCTCGCTCGCGGTGTTCGGGCGCGACCCCGCCCTGGCTCCGCTCGGCGTGATCGCCGACGACACCCTCCCGACCCCGCAGTCGAGCTACGGCATCCAGAAGCTGATCGGCGAGCACCTCGTGACCGACTACACCCGGCGGGGACTGGTGCGGGGGCGGAGCGTTCGTCTCATGACCGTGGCCGTCCGGCCCGGCAGGCCGAACGCAGCCGCGTCGAGCTTCCTCTCCGGGATCATCCGCGAGCCGCTCGCCGGGGTCCGGGCCGCCTGCCCCGTCGACCCCGACATGCCCGTCGCCCTGTCGTCGCCCTCCGCGACCCTCTCCGGGATACTGCGCGCCCTCGAGGTGACCGACGCCGAGTGGGGCAGCACGACGGCGATGTCGCTGCCCGCCCTGACGACGACCCCGCGCGAGATGGTCGCCGCGCTCGGCCGCATCGCCGGGCCCGAGGTCGCCTCCCTCGTCGACTGGATCCCGGACCCGGCCATCGAGGCGATCGTCGGCACCTGGCCCTCGCGCTTCTCCACCCCCCGCGCCGCGTCACTCGGCCTCTCCCCTGTCCCCTCCTTCGACGACGTCATCACGGAGTTCCTCTCCTGACGGCGCCGCCCTCCGTTTGCCTGGCCGAGCAGCCTGACGCCGCAGGCATCATGTCGCCACAGTCCCCGAACCCGCGAACATCCAGACCCCGATCCGCGAACGCCGAGCGTGCAGCAGGGTCCAGAGGGCAGCTACCGGCGCCTCCGGGCGTCCCACGCCACACCTTCGACGACCAGACAGCCCACGAATCCGACGACGCCGCTCACGAGGAGGAGTTTCGACCACGTGGCGCTGGACCGCGTCCATGCCGCAGCGGCGTAGGCGGCGGAGTCCGCGTACCCCAGGGTCCAGTCGGTCGACGCCGTCGATGCGGCGAACTCGAGGAGCATCCCGCCCACGATGCCGGAGATCGCGACCGCAGCGAGAGCGATCGAGAACGGATTGAGACGCGGACGCCTCCGTTCCGGAGCCGGCATCGGACCGTCGGACATCGTCATGCGGTCACGCTAGCGGAGCGGAGCTCGTCTCCGCCGCAGGGAGTCCCGCGTCCCCCCTCTGCGCGATCCGCTCACCGGAAGCGGAGGGTGCGCCGAGGCGGGGCCCGTACGATGTGCCCGTGACCGGCGACCTCCTCACACGCCGCGGGCCATCGCCCGCGGGTACGGCACGCCCTGGGCGCCGCAGCAGCCTGCTCGGCCTCGGCGTGGGGGTCGCCGCCCTCGCGGCCCTGATCGCGATCCGGACGGTGACCGCGGGCTGGGACGACCTGTCCCTGCCCGAGGCGCTCCGCGACTTCGTGACGCTGTCGACGAGCGTCATCATCGAGTCGCTGCCCTTCGTGTTCCTCGGCGTCCTGCTGTCGGTCGTCGTGCAGATCTGGGTGCCCGACCGGGTGATCCACCGCATCCTGCCCCGCAATCGCACCGCCCGCCGCGCCGTCCTCTCCCTTCTCGGCGTGCTCCTGCCCGTCTGCGAGTGCGGCAACGTGCCCCTGGCGCGCGGACTCGTGATCAAGGGCGTCGGCGTCCCCGAGGCGGCCACGTTCCTGCTGGCCGCCCCCATCCTCAACCCGGTCACGATCGTCACGACGTATCAGGCGTTCGGCTGGAACGACGGCATCCTGGCCGGGCGCATCGTGGGCGGCTTCGTCATCGCGAACCTCGTCGGCTGGCTGTTCAGCCGCCACCCCGAGCCCGAGCGGCTGCTCACCCCGGAGTTCTCGGCCTCGTGCCGGGTGCACCGCGACCATCCGGTCAGCGGCCGTCGGATGCGCCGCGCCGTCGCCGGCTTCGCGGAGGAGACCGCGACCATGCTGCCGGCTCTCGTGATCGGTTCGCTGATCGCCGGCGCCATCCAGGTCGGGGTCTCCCGAGACGTGCTCGGGGCGCTCGGCGCGAACCCGATCTGGTCGGTGCTGGCGCTCATGGCCCTCGCGTTCATCGTCGCGATCTGCTCCAACGTCGACGCCTTCTTCATCCTCGCCTTCGGCGCGACGTTCACGCCGGGATCGATCGTCGCGTTCCTCGTCTTCGGCGCGATGGTCGACGTGAAGATGATCGCGATGATGCGCACGACCTTCACGACGAGAGCCCTCGTCGTGCTCGTCAGCGTGGTGGCGCTCACCACGCTCGTCCTCGGATTCGGGGTGAACCTGCTTGTCTAGACTGCTCGACCGCTGGCGCGGCGTCGTCATCAGCCTGCTGGGCGTGGCCGCCATCCTCTGGCTCGCCGTCGACGGGAGCCTCGGCCTGTACATCCATCCCCGGTACTTCGTCTTCACGGTCGTCATGGCGGTGATCGCCGGCGTCGCCGTGATCGCCGCGTTCGCCCTCGTGCCGGCCCGCGGCGACGCCGACGACGAGCACGGGCACGACCACGAGCACGACCACGGCACCGGCGGTCGATCCCCCGTCCGGCGCGGACTGACGGCGGCGGGCACGCTGGTCGCCGTGGCGGTCGCCGCCGTCGTGCTCGTGGTGTTCCCGCCCTCGACGCTGTCGACGACCTCGGCGAGCACCGCCCAGCTCGACAACGCCACGACCGTGTCCGCCCCCTCGACCGAGCTGCTCACGGGCACCGACACGGCCACCTTCAGCGTGAAGGACTGGGCGTCGGTGCTCCGCCAGGGCGGCGACTTCGCCGACGGCCGGACGGCCGACCTGACCGGGTTCGTGATGGCCTCCCCCGACAGCCCCGACCTTCTCTACGTGGCGCGCTACGTGATCACCTGCTGCGCGGTCGACGCCCAGCCCGCGGGCGTGCCGGTCTACAGCCCGGGATGGCAGGACACCGTCCAGGAGGGAGCCTGGGTCCACGTCACCGGCGCCTTCTCGCCCAACCCGGTGTCGGCGAGCACCGCCGCCTACACGCTGACGCCGACCGTGCTCGAGCCGATCGACGAGCCGAGCGATCCGTATGACTACTGACCTCGTGACTACTGACCTCGTGACTACTGACCTCGCACGACCGCTGATCCGAGCCGCTGGACCGCGGACCCGCAGGGGCTGGTCGGGATGACCGCCGAGGAGAGGACGAGCAGACGCGGTTCCCGTGCCCCTCGGGGGCCGCACTTCACGACGACGGTCCTCGCGACGATCGGCATCCTGGCCGTGCTCGCGGCGGGGCTGGGCGTGGCGTCGGTGGTGCGCGGGCCCCGCGTCTCGTCCGGATCCGTCAACGAGACCGCCGCGGTGTCCCGAGCCGGCCAGCGGCTCACCCTCGACGTCGACCAGCGCACCGACGCCGTCACCCCCGACGACATCACCATCACGCCCGACGTCCCGTACTCGGTGGCGTCCGACGGGTCCAGCGTCGTCGTCACGTTCGACGGCATGCTCCGCTACGCGACGGAGTACACGGTGTCGGTGGCGCTGCGCGGCTCCGACACGGGCACCGAGGCGACGTCCTCGTACTCGTTCACCACTCCCGACGCCGACGTCTACACGCTGGTGCGCGACTACCGGCACGACGCCTCCGACGTGAAGATGCCGGACTCCATCGTGCGGAGCACCGTCGTCGACCCCTCCGGCTCGGGCGCAGCGCCGGCCACCGCGGAGCGCATCGAGGAGTTCGCGGCGACCGACAGCATGATCGCCACCGTCGAGTCCGCAGCGGACGGATCCGACTCGCTCGTCCTCCACGGCACCGACGGGGCGGGGCCGTACCCGGTGTTCACCCCGGACGGAGCGATCATCACCACCCTGCGCTCCGCGCCCTCGGCGGGCCTGTTCGGCTACACCGTCAACGGCGGAACCGCCGACGATGGCAGCACCTACCGCAGCGCCCTCCTCGTCTACGACCCCACGGCCTCCTCCGGACGACCCGTGGTCGTGACCTCGCTCGACGGCCAACCGCTCTACGTGGTGTCCTGGGCCTTCGTCCCGGGCACGTCGAGCCTGGTGGCCCAGGCCCAGGACCAGCAGCTCTACCTGGTCGACGGGCTCACCGGGACCTCGTCGCCGATCGGGCGCCACACCGAGATCCGCGGCTTCCTGCCGGGGTCCGCCACCCTCATCGTCGGCGACCCGGAGGGAGACTCCGCGATCGACCTCACCGACGGCGCCACGACGCCCTGGACGAGGACGCCGATCCAGGCCGAACCCGACGAGTATCCCGGGAAGATCGTCCCCACGGGGGCCGACCAGTACGTGCAGCAGCTGGATCGGGTCGACTACGCGCAGTCCACCGCGCCGCTCGGGTCCAGGTTGGTGTCCGCCGGCCCCGAGGGCGTGCGCACCGTGTTCGCCCCGCCCACGGAAGGATCGCGCATCACCGACTTCTGCGCCTCCCCCAACGGCCAGTACCTCGCCGTCGAGGTGGTGTCGAAGGACGCCCGCGTCGACACGTACACCGTGACGGGCTACGAGAACGTGCTGACGTACTTCGTCGACCTGACCACGGGCGACTCCTCGCGCTCGGTGAACGGCTTCATGCCGAGCTGGTGCACCTGAGATCCGTCCTCGATTTGAGAACGGTTATCATTACCGTCTAGGCTGACGGCATGAAGTCTCGTCCCGTCGTCGTCGCCACCGGCGCGCTCGCCGCCATCGCCCTGCTGTCCGCCTGCTCGTCCACCCCCTCCTCGACGAGTCCGTCCGCGTCCGCCGGGGCCGGAACCCTCAGCGTGGTCGCCTCCACGAACGTGTACGGCAGCATCGCCCAGGCGATCGGGGGCGAAGACGTCCAGGTCACGAGCATCATCGACGACCCGGCCCAGGACCCCCACGAGTACGAGGCCACGGCCCGCGACCAGCTCGCCCTCTCCGAGGCCACCGTGGTGATCGAGAACGGCGGCGGATACGACCCCTTCGTCGACTCCATGCTGTCCTCGGCGGGGAACACGGGGGCGGTCGTCCTGAACGCCGCCGAGATCTCGGGCCTGATGCCCACCGAGGGCGCGGACGCGGGCGACGACGCCTCCCACACCGACGATCCCTCCCACACCGAGGATGCCGACCACACGCACGGTGCCGACGACGGTGACGGCCACGATCACGTCGAGGGGTTCAACGAGCACGTCTGGTACAGCTTCCCGGCCATGGACGCGCTCGCCAAGCAGCTCGCGCAGGCGCTGAGTGACGCCGACCCCGCCGACGCGGCGACGTTCCAGGCCAACTACGAGACCTTCTCCGGGCAGCTCGCGACGCTGACGACGAGCGTCGAGGACATCAAGGCCAAGCACAGCGGTGAGGGAGTGGCGATCACCGAGCCCGTGCCGCTCTACCTGCTCGAGGCCGCGGGCCTGGTCAACAAGACCCCGGAGGAGTTCAGCGAGGCCATCGAGGAGGGCACCGACGTGCCGCCCCTCGTCCTGCAGGAGACGATCCAGCTCATGACCGACAAGGCGGTCGCGATGCTCGCCTACAACGAGCAGACCGTCGGGGGCGAGACCCAACAGGTCGCCGACGCCGCGACCGCGGCGGGCATCCCGGTGGTCGGCTTCACCGAGACGCTTCCCGACGGGGACGACTACATCTCGTGGATGACCGCCAACGTCAAGGCCGTCGCCGACGCCCTGACGTAGCGCGGCGCTCCACCCCTGCCGCCTCCCGATGCGGCAGAGGCCACGGACCTCCCTCGCGGCGTAGGCTTGACTCGTGCACATCTCCGAGACGAAGCCCTCGCGGCAGAGGGAGGTCTTCGGCGCGTTCGGCGCCGACCCGAGGTAGTCCCGTCTGACCCTGAACCCCGCCCGCTCCTGGAGCCAGGCGCGGGCTTCTTCCAGACGCAAGGAACCTCATGCACACCCTCACCGAGCGCGACATCCGCGCCAGTCTCATCAACGTCTCCCAGCGCGAGCGCGCCTCGCTGCTCCTGCCCGCCCTCGACGAGCTCCCGTGGGATCGCCTCGACTACCTCGGATGGCGCGACCGCAAGCAGCCGATGGTCGGCTGCGTGATCACCCTCCTCGACGACGAGCCCACCGGGATCGTCCTCCGGCAGTCGGAGGGACGCATCCGAGCGCGCCCGCAGTGCTCGTGGTGCGAGGACGTCACCCTCCCCAACGACGTGGTCATGTTCAGCGCCCGACGCGCGGGCAAGGCGGGTCGCAACGGCGACACCGTCGGCACCCTCGTCTGCGCTGAGTTCCAGTGCCCGGCGAACGTGCGCAGGCCGGCGCCTCCCGCGTACATCGGGTTCGATCAGGCGGCCGAGCGCGAGCGCCGCATCCAGGCGCTCCGCGTGCACGTCGACAACTTCGTGCGCGACATCCGCGACTCCGCCTGAGGCATCCCCGGTCGGTCGCGGTGTCGGACCGGCCCGGTTGTCGGGGGTCATGTGTACGCTGTTCACATGACCCCCGACGACGAGCGGGCGACCGCGGATCCGCCCACCGCGCCCGCGATCGCACCCGCGTGGAAGGGCAACGTCGGGCTGTTCCTGAGCGGGCAGACCGTCTCACTGTTCGGCTCCATGATCGTCCAGTACGCGGTGATGTGGTACGTCACGCTCGAGACGAAGTCGGGCCTGGCGGTGGCGCTCTACGCCCTCGCCGCCTTCGCCCCCCAGGGCGTCGTCTCCCTCTTCGGCGGCACGCTCGCCGACCGGATGAACCGGCGCGTCCTCGTGATGCTCTCCGACGGGGCCATCGCCGTCACCACGCTCGCCCTCGCCCTGCTCATGCTCGCGGGCGTCACCGATCTCTGGATCATCCTGCTCGCCGTCGGCGTGCGCTCGGTCGGCGCCGGGTTCCAGACCCCCGCGGTGCAGGCGATGATCCCGCAGATCACCCCGCCGGATCAGCTGATGCGCGTGAACGGCCTGTTCGGGACGATCCAGTCCGCGATGACCCTGCTCGCGCCTGCCGCGGCCGGGGCGGTGTTCGGGTTGTTCGGCATCGTCCCTGCCTTCTTCATCGACGTCGTCACCGCGGCGATCGGCATCGGACTGCTCGCCCTCGTCCGGGTCCCGACCCTGGAGCGGGTCGCCGAGCGCCGGACGTCGTACCGGACCGACCTCGTGGAGGGCATGCGCTTCATCTGGAGCAACGGCGTCGTGCGCTGGCTCCTCGTCGTGTTCGCCATCATCTTCCTCCTGACGGTCGCCCCGTCCTTCATCACCCCGCTCATGGTCGCGCGCACGTTCGGCGAGGAGGCGTGGATGCTGACCGTGCTCGAGCTCGCCTTCGGGCTCGGCATGCTCGCGGGTGGCGTTCTGGTCTCGACGGTGCTCGCCAAGCGCCCGCCCATGACGCTCATCCTGATCTCGACGTTCGGGTTCGCCGTCCTCACCGTCGGCATGGGGCTCAGCCCCACGCTCCTCGTGTTCTACGTGCTGATGTTCCTGTTCGGGTTGCTGGTGCCCTGGTTCTCGGCCCCCTTCATGACGCTGATCCAGGAGACGGTGAGGCCCGAGATGCACGGCCGGGTGTTCAGCTACGTCAGCATCGTGATGGCCCTGGCCACCCCGGCCGGCATGCTGGTGTTCGGGCCGGCCGCCGATGTCGTCAGCGTCCAGACGCTGCTCGTCGTCGCCGGGGCGCTGACCATCGTCACGGTCGTCATCGCGATCCTGCTGCCCTCGGGCCGTGCGGCGCTCCGAGCCGCGCGCGCCGCCCCGGCCGGGTCGGGCGACGGGGCGTAGCACGCCGCGTCGGGTCCAGCTCCTCGTCGGACAGCGCTGCTAGGGTGACCCCGACCGACCCGAGCCCGACCTGACGAGAAGGATCCCTTCACGTGACCTCAGACACCATCGGCGAGACGGTCGTGCTCGACGAGGTGGTCCGCATCCAGGACTACTTCGTCACCCGCACCACGCTCCTCATCGCCTCGCGGGCCGAACCGCGCGAGTGGCAGGCGGTCTTCGAGGCGGCTCAGCGGGCGTCGGGCGACGACTGGCGCTCCCGCGACGGTCTGCTGTTCGACGTCACGCTCGCGCGCTGGGTGATCGCGACCCAGCGCATCACCGGTGAGGGGTGGAAGGGCGCGCGGACCGCGGCCACCGCGTTCACGGAGGCGGTCTCCGCAGGCGCGGCGCCGGCCGCGCGGTCGATGTGGAAGGCCGAGTTCCTCGCCGGGCCGACGAGGCTCACGATCAGGCTCCTCGAGCAGATCTACTTGCTCGACGCCGCCTCGCACGCCACGCCCGCGCTCGAGCAGCTCCCCGCGGCGTACCCGTCGGTGGTCACCCCGGGCGACATCCCCGAGGACTGATCCGCGCCGCGAGCGGCGGGCGTCCCGTCGCCGTCCCTCCGCGCCCGCGACGCCACGGGGACGGCGTCAGTCCGCGGCCGCGAGCTGACCGCAGGCGCCGTCGATCTCCTTGCCGCGGGTGTCGCGGATGGTCGTCGGCACCCCCGCATCCACGAGCCGTCGAACGAACTCGGCCTGAGCGGCGGGCTCCGAGGCGGTCCAGATCGACCCGGGAGTGGGGTTGAGCGGGATGGGGTTGACGTGCACCCAGCCGCGGCCGCGGGCGTTCAGCTTCTCCGCGAGGAGCTCGGCGCGCCAGCCGTGGTCGTTCATGTCCTTGATGAGCGCGTACTCGATGGAGACGCGACGGCCGGTGGCGTCGAAGTAGGCGCGGGCCGCATCCAGTGCCTCGTCGACCTTCCAGCGCGAGTTCACCGGGATGAGCTCGTCGCGCAGCTGGTCGTCGGGCGCGTGGAGGGAGAGGGCGAAGGTGA
The DNA here is from genome assembly GCF_014640535.1 of Cnuibacter physcomitrellae. Lineage (NCBI taxonomy): Bacteria > Bacillati > Actinomycetota > Actinomycetes > Micrococcales > Microbacteriaceae > Cnuibacter > Cnuibacter physcomitrellae. The sequence goes on along the minus strand of NZ_BMHD01000001.1, from coordinate 272,497 downwards.
CCGGGATGTCCTCCGCGGCGAGCTTCTTGATGGCCGGGACGAGGCCCACCGTGGAGACGGTGATCCCGCGGGCGCTCATCCCCAGCCCCTCGGGCTGGGGGGCGATCATCGTGCGCACGGCCTGGACGACGCGAGCGTAGTTGGCCAGCGGCTCCCCCATCCCCATGAAGACGATGTTGCTCACGCGCTCGGGCGTCGTCTCGCCGCGCTTCTTGCCCCCGAGCTCGCCCGCCGCGAGGGCGCGGTTGGCACGCACGATCTGGTCGACGATCTCCGCCGTCGACATGTTGCGCGTGAGACCCGCTTGGCCGGTGGCGCAGAACGGGCAGTTCATGCCGCATCCGGCCTGCGACGAGATGCAGAGCGTGATGCGGCCCGGGTAGCGCATGAGCACCGACTCGACCAGCGCTCCGTCGTGGAGGCGCCAGAGGAACTTGATCGTGTCGCCCCGATCGGTCTCGAGCCGCCGCACCTCGGTGAGGAGCGGCGGGAGGAGCCCCGCGACGAGCTCCTCGCGGCCCGCCGCCGGGAGGTCGGTCATGTCGTCGGGATCGGAGGTGTAGTGCGTGAAGTAGTGGGTGGCCAGCTGCTTGGCCCGGAAGCCGGGCAGCCCGAGCTCCTTGATGCGCTCCACGCGCTCGGCGGCGGTGAGGTCGGCGAGGTGCACGGGCGGCTTGCCGCGCTTGGGCGACCCGAACTGCAGGAGGGGGCGGCCCTCGGCATCGAGCTTCTGCGACCACCCCTCGGTGGCCGGGCGCACCTGGCGCACGGGCGTGGAGGTGATCTCGGTCATGCTCTCGAGGGTACGCGATGCAACCCGCGCATCAGCTCCATCGCGTATGCACAGAACTTGTGCACACTTTCTCTGCATGACAGGGTGGAGGCATGAGCGACACCGACTACACCGGCATGCGGCTGGACGAGAAGGCGGTGCGCGTGCTCGCGCACCCTCTGCGGTCGCGGCTCCTGGGCTCACTCCGCCTGCACGGACCGGCGACGGCGACCGAGCTGGCCGAGCAGCTCGGGACGAACACGGGGGCCACGAGCTACCACCTCCGCGCGCTCGAGGGTGTCGGGCTGGTGGTCGACACCGACGAGGGTGTGGGCCGGCGTCGCCTCTGGCGAGCCAGCACCGACTTCCACTCCTGGACCGAGTCCGACTTCGCCGACGACGAGGATGCGCGCACCGCCCTCGGCTGGCTGCAGCGTGACTGGGTCAGGCAGCTCGCCGGGCGCGCCGAGCGGTGGCTCGACGCCGCCGACGCCTGGCCCGCCGACTGGGTCGACGCGATGGGCCTCGACGACAGCGTGGTCCTCGTCGACGACGCCGCTGCGGCGGAGCGCCTCCGTGCCGAGCTCGGCGCCATCCTCGACCGGTACCGGAGCAGTGAGAACCCCGAGGCGCGGCGCATCCACGTGCATCAGTTCCTCAGCCCGATCGACCTCGATCCGCCGATCGAGTCACCGCAGCCGCGCGACCGATGAGCGCCCTCTCGGCCCGATCGCTCGAACGCCGGTTCCTCCTCCTCACCAGCACACGGTGGCTGCAGGTGGGCGTCGTCTTCGGTCTGACGATCCTGCTGGCGCTGCAACGCGGGCTCTCCATCGCCGAGGTCGGCGTGCTGCTGTCGATCCAGGGCTTCGTCGTACTCGCGCTCGAGCTCCCGAGCGGCAGCCTCGCCGACTCCCTCGGGCGGCGTCCGGTGCTGCTCCTCGCCGCGATCGCGGCGATCGCCGCCACGGTCCTCGTCGTCATCGCGACCGACTTCGTCGGCTTCGCGCTCGCCCTGCTGGTGCAGGGGGTGTTCCGCGCTCTCGACTCCGGCCCCCTCGAGGCCTGGTTCGTCGACGCCCTCGGCCCGGACGTCGCGCCGGTCCGCGTCGCACGGTCCCTCGGCCGGGGATCGACGGTGCTCGGTGCGTCGATCGCCGTCGGCTCCGCGGCCGGCGGGCTGCTGGTCTGGTGGGCCCCGGTACCGGGGCTGGACCCGCTCGTCCTCCCGTTCCTCGTCGCCCTCGCGATCGAGACCGTCCACCTCGTCCTGCTGGCCGTCCTGGTGGACGAACCGCGCGTCCGGCGAGCACGACCTGCACCGCCGGCCCGAACGGATCACCTCCCGAGCGGCCGCGCGTCGCCGTGGACGACGCTGAGGGCCGCGATCCGAGTGGTCGCCCGCGACCGTGTGCTGCGCTGCCTCGTCCTGGTCGAGGTCGCCTGGGCCCTGGCGATGATCGGGTTCGAGACGCTGACGCCGATCCGGCTCGCCGAGCTGACCGACGCCGTCGATGCCGCCGCGATCTTCGGACCGGTGTCGGCCGTGGCCTGGGGTGTCTTCGCCGCGGGGTCGGCGCTCTGCGCGTTGCTCGTCCCGCGCCTGGGCGTGGTCCGGGTCGCCATCGCGGCGCGCATCCTGAACGGCGTCTTCGTCGCCGTGATGGGACTCCTGGCCGGCGTCGTCGGACTGCTGGTCGGGTACTGCCTCGCCTACCTCGCGCACGGTGCAGCCGGACCGGCCCACAACGCTCTCCTGCACCAGCGGGCGGATGCCCGCACCCGGGCCACCGTGCTGTCGGTGAACTCCCTTGTGGCGGGAGGCAGCACGAGCCTGCTGCTGCTCGTCGTGCTGCCGCTCTCCGAGGGTATCGGGACGGCACCGGTGCTCGTGGCCGTGGGTCTGGCGAGCACGCTGGGCGCGCTGCTGTACCTGCCCGCGCGGGAGAGGGCCGGGCGGCGCGGCACGTGAGTGCCGGCCGCCCGACCGTCGGATCGTCCGCGGTGGGGAGGACGGACGATCCCCGCCGCGGTCAGGGGGCGGTGACCGGACCGGCGGAGGCCCTACCGAACTCCACCGCGCCCACGGTACCGAGCGCATCGAGGAGGCCGAGCCGGAGCGCGGTCACCGCGTACTCCGCGGTGGAGTCGCCGGACTGCGGGATGTAGTCCCCGGGATCCGGTGCGCCGGGCTGGTCCGGTTGCACGTTCACCGTGATGGAGAGGACACCCGGCAGCGGCGCGAGCACGGCTGCCAGGGCATCCACCACCTGCGTGACCCTCCCGGCGAGCGTCGATCCGAGCGTGGTGATCGTGCCGAGCACGGCATTGGCGATCACGGTGGCCACGGGCGAGACCAGGCTCGTCTTCAACCCCGTGATCGCGGTGTTCAGCAGCCCCTCGACGAGGCTCAGCGCGAGCTCCGCCGCGGACGACAGGCCCGACAGCACGTTCAGGCTGACGCCGAAGGTCGCGGTCCCGTCGAACAGCGCCGCAAGCGTCGTGTTCAGCGTCACGGCCACGTTCGCGACCTGCACCGGCGACCCGAGCACGACCAGTCTCAGGGGTGTCGAGAGGTTCACGGTGAGCGTCGCCGCCCGGATCGCCGTGGTGATCGCGTTCGTGATCTGCTGCACCCTGGTGTCGAGGAGGTCGCCCACCCGGTCGACGATGTTGTCGACCACCGCGGCGTTCAGGAGCAGCTCGGTGTTCGGACCGAGGCCGTTGAGCCCGCTCGGACCGTTCAGGAGCGCGGCCAGGTCGACGTCCACCGTTCCGGCGGAGAGGTCGATCGACACGTACGGGTCGTTCAGAGGAGCCGTGAGCAACGGGGTCACCGCTCCGGTGATGTCGAGACCCGACAGCGTGACGGTCCCGGTGGTGGCGCCGAGGGAGACCCCGGTGATCGATCCCAGGCCGACGTTCAGCTGCCCGTTGATCGCGGTCGCGATGCCTCCGCTCGGACCCAGCAGACCGTTCAGTGCGGCGTTGATGCTCGTCACCGCCGTGTTCGTGTCGGTGATGATCGCACCCAGGACGGCGCTCTCGAGAGCGAGGTCCAAGCCGGCGATCCCGTACTCGCGATCGGCCTCGACCGCGGGTCCGTCGTTCCAGAGGATCGACCGCAGGGCCGCGCAGCCGTCGAGCTGCGAGCTGGCGCCCACCGCTCCGACCTCGAGCTCGGGATCTGCGATCCCTGTCACCGCCGGGAGAAGCGAGGAGAGCGAGATCGTCGCGGGCTCCGGCAGGGTGTCGTCGGCCGCGTACTGCGACACGAGCACGCCGCCCGAGTCGCTGACGAGACCCGCGGCACCGGCGGCGGTGCCGAGGCCGGATGCCTGGGCGTACTGGTTCACGGCACCGGCCGATCCGACCGGGAGACCGACCTCGAGACCGGTCAGGTCGAGCCCCGCGATCCCTCCCAGAAGCGAGATCTCGAGGGGATCGGTGTACGTGTACGTCGGCGGCGTGGAGCCCTGATCCAGGGCGTCCGCGGGGTCGACGGTCGGAGTGCCCGCCGCATCGACGCTGGTCCTCACGCCCTCGAGCGCGAGGATCGTGTCGAGGTCGGTCCCCAGGAGCTCTCCCGAGAGGAATCGGCCGGACGCGGTCGAGGCGAAGCCCGTCGTCGTCCCGCAGTCGAGCGTCTGCGTCCCGAGGGGTGCGCCGTGCACCCACTCGCTGTCGGGCCAGGATGCCGTCGTCGCCGAGACGCCGAGCGGCACCACCACGACGGCGACGGCCGCCACGGAGACCCCGGCGAGCACCTGGCCGAGGGAGAGGGATCTCGTCCTCGTCATCGCTCCTCCTCCTTTCGAGAGATGCGGAATGCGGTGCCGATGCCGAGCAGGCCCGCGGCGAGAGCACCGACGGCGCCGAGGGCCCAGAGGTTCCCGCCCGTGTTCGGGAGCGTCCCTCCCCCACCACCGCCCGGTCGGACCGGCACGTCGTCGAAGGCGCTGGCGGTGAGTCCCACCGCCATGTCGCCCGTGAGCCCCATGAGCGTCTGGTCCGCGCGCGCCTCGGGAGAGTCCTCGACGGCGAGGGTGATGAGAAGGTACTCGGGAGCCGCCGCCGTCAGGGGCTCGAGGTCGAACGTGGGGCTCGACGTCGCGTAGTCGTCCTCCGGCGTGGCCACGGTGATCCGCTCCGCTCCCGTCGGGCAGACGGGCATCGAGTCCAGGCCCGTCCACTCGACGGCGCAGACGTCGACCGTCATGGACAGACCGCGCGGATGCTCGACGAGGTCGCCCGACTTGCGCAGCTCGAGGGACAGGGTCGCCTTGGTGGCGCCCTCGATCCTGGCTCCGACCTCCCAGTACCCGGCGTCGCCCGGCGAGAGGTCGAGGAACTCCGCCGGGTAGGGATCCGACGACAGGACGAGCCGACCCGGCTGCCCGGTCGGTGGCACGTCGATGAGCGCGGCGTGCGCCGCCCCTGCCAGGGCGACTCCCCCCGCCGCCAACGTCAGGGACGAGGCGCCCGCCATGACGCCGGCGGCGACGGCGCGAGCGAGCCGAGATGTGTGATGCACGAGATGTCCTCCTAGGAGTCGGTGCGCTGGCGCGACGGCCACAGCGCCCAGGCGATCGCGAGGGCCACGGCGAGAGTGATCGCCACCATCGCGACGGGGGTCTTCGCACCGATGACCAGCCATCCGAGCCCCGGTGCGCCCGCGATCACCCGCTGGGCGCCCGTCACGGTGTAGGTCACCGGATCGACGATGTCGTTGGCATCGCCCTTGAGGGTCAGGGCACGCTCGTCCGGCGAGCCCTCGACGACGGCCATGTCGACGATGCGGTGGGTGACCGGGATCCCGCTGTCGGGCTTCGGAACGGTGACGACGTCGCCGATCCGGAGCTCCGAGGCCTCGACCTGCTGCACGATCGCCGCGGACCCGGTCGGGAGCGTCGGGGTCATCGACCCGGTGACGAAGACGATGACCGAGAGGTGGAACGCCCCTGCCGCGACGAGCCAGAGGACGGACACGATCCCGATCAGTCCCAGGACGGTGAGCACCGCATCCTTCGCCGTGCCGGTCCGGGCCTCCGGGGCGGCACGGTGGGAGGCGCCGCGGGTCCGCGCGTGATGCACGGGCCCGCGGCGGGGTGCGGCGGTGGTGATGGAGTGCATCGTGATCAGCCGCCGCCCGCGATCACGAGGAGATCGCCGAGAACTCCCAGGCGGGAGCGACGGTGCGGCCCATGAAGTCGTCCGCGCCACCGGGAGTGACCGGGAGCGGGTCGGGCAGGAGGATCTGGAAGCAGTAGTACTGCGTGGATCCACCGGCGGCGAGCAGAGCCTGCGAGGGCGAGCCCCCGGTGCTGTCCAGGTCGCCCGCACCGATGAGGGTCGCCGGGCTGCCGGGCGCGAAGGCGGCCGCGTTGCAGGTGAACGGGGCGTCATCGGTGACGATCGCCACGTCGAGCGTGTCGAAGAGCAGACCGGCGGGGTCGTCGGTGACGATGCCCGTCGCCGCGACGGCCGGGAGCAGGCTCACGTCGCCCGCCACGGAGTCGGCGGAGGTGCGCAACGCCACGCCGGCGTAGATCGAGTCCCCGGGAGTGAGGTTCAGCGCGTCGGGGGTGAAGACGATCTCGCCGCCGGGGTTGTCCGGCTCGTCGCTGAAGGTCGCGCCCCCATCCGTGCTCTGCTGCACGGAGAAGGTCGACGTGCCGATGCCCGGCCCGCCGCTCCCGTCGCCGCCGAACACCCATTCGCTGTCCGTCCAGGCCGCGAGCGTCGCCGTGGCCCCGATCCCGATCGCCGCACAGCCTGCCGCGATCGCGAACACCTTGCGCCTGGTGAGGCCGCGCTTGGTCTGAGTTTCCATGTCCGTTCCACCCCATGTCGTTGGCGGGAGGCGGGAGGCTCCGTCGCCTCCTCGCCGGATCCGTCGTCGGATCTGCCTGGACGTTAAGGGCGGACTCCCGGCGCGGTCACGGGCTGATGCGGGAACCCGGTAGTGGGACCAGCGATTCCTCCGTGTGCCGCTCTCGACCGCTCGCCGGGCGTGCCCTCTCGGTAGCGCTCTCAGTAGTCCGTCCGTCCGATCTCGGTAGTCGCTCGGTACCACTACGCAGGACATCCACCGGGGCGCTCGGTAGCGTGAGGCGGGACGCTGCGGTCGGGGCGGTTCCGCGGGGTCGATGGGGAGGACCCACCGCCTGGGGGTGAGCATGACCGGATCTGTGGAGCACCCGTCCGCTGGGGCGGACGTGATCGGATCGGATCGCGACGTGAGCGCGATCAGCACGGCGGTGCTGAGCGGGCGCAGCGTGGTGGTGTCGGGTGCGGTCGGAACGGGGAAGAGCCATCTCCTCGACGCGATCATCGCGGAGATCCGACGACGGGGCACCCGCGCGGTCCGCCTGCGGACGGGGCGGGCGATCTCCCGGGTCCCCAGGGCCGCGCTCGAGCACTGCGGAGACGATCGGATGCGCGCCGCACTGTCCGGACAGCCGGTCGAGGCGCGCCTCGTCATCGTCGTGGACGACGTCCAGGAGCTCGACGGCCACTCCGCCACCGCGCTGGCCACCCTCGTCTACGCCGACCGTGCCAGCCTCCTCCTCGGCGTCTCGACGGCGCGGGCCGGCGAGCGCTCCCCGGGCCGCGACCTCGCGTCGGACCTCTGGCTCCACGGCGTGGCGGACCGCTGGGATCTCCACGAGCTCGACCGCCAGGACGCCGCGACGTTCCTCGACGCGCTGCCCGGTTCAGCCCGCCTCGACTCCGTCACGAGAGCGGCCATCATCGCCTACTCGGCGGGCTCGAGGAGACTCCTCCTCGAGCTGGCGGCCGAGGCCGGCTCGGCGCTGCAGAAGGGATGCGAGCCGCTCACGGCGATCGCGGATCCCGCCCCGGGGAGCCGTCTCGCGGCGGCCGCGGACGCCGCCGTCGCCGACCTCACCGACGAGGAGGCCGAGGCCGCGGCCTTCCTCGGACGCCTGCCCGGACTCGGACGCGCTCACGCGTCCCGCTTCCTCGACGGCGGCGTGATCGACCGGCTCCTCGCGCGTCATGTCCTCGTCGACGACGGCACACCGCTCCGGAACCTCTCCGCCGATCCGCTGCTCGCCCGCGCCGCGGGACGCCGCGCCGACGCCGAGGCCGTGGAGGGCATGCTCGGGCGCGCCTGCACGAGGATGCTGCGGCCGGACACCCCGTGGTGGAGCGAACCGCTCGCCACCTACGTCGCCGAGCGGTGGCACAGGGGCCTCGAATCGGATCCCCCGGCGAGCGAGCTCGGCTCGGACCTGCGGGCGAGAGTCCTCGCCTCCGCCGCGAAGAGGGAGAACGACCACGGCAACGCCGCCCTCGCCGTGGACTACGCCGACCTGCTCCTCCCCGCCGAGCGGACCGCCGAGTCGGAGCTGGAGGCCTGCCGGGCCCTGTCGCAGCTCCGCCGCGAGGACGCCGCCGCCCACCGTCTGATGGGGATCGATCTCGCGACGGTCGATCCGCAGATGCTGACGAGGATCATCCGCTGGTGGGAGGCGCTGTGGATGGCCGGAGCGCACGACTACAGCGTCGACGTCCTCGAACACCGCCTGCTCGCGGCGGGCAGGGTGGAGCGGGCCGCCACCCTCGGCGCGGCCCTTCTCCGCGCCGAGCGCGCGGCCCTGGCCCTGCGCTGGGACGAGGCGCGGGATCTGGCAGGGGCGATCGCCGACGACGAGCAGGCGGATCGCCGGACCCGGCTGGCCGCTCACCTCGTCGTCGGCCTGGCGAGCGCTCACCTGAGCCGGCCCGACCAGGCACGGGCGGCCTTCGCCCAGGCGGAGCGGACCCGCCTCCGGACCGCCTCCCCCGAACCCGCGGCGGAGCTCTGGATCCTCTGCTTCGAGGTGCTGGCCTCCGCGGTGGAGGAGAGCGAGCCGGACACGCTCGCCGACCGCGTCACGACCGCCCTCGCCGGGGCGGTACGGGGCGGGGATCCCCTGGCCCTCGCGCTGGCGGGGATGTGCACGGGAGTCCTGGCGGCCGGCCGAGGCGACCACGAGACGGCGGTGCTCGACCTGTCCTCGACCGGGAGACGGGCATCCCTGCTGGCGGTGGGTCGATGGCTGCCGCTGCTGCACTTCACCCTGGCTCCCGCCCTCGGCTTCGTGGGACGGGATCGAGACGCCCGGACCGTCCTGGAGAGCGTCGACAGCGCCGTCGTCGACCGCAGTGCGATGTTCCGCCTCGCCCGGACGAACGCGGAGGCGTTCGTCCGCCTGGCCGAGGCGGACGAGGCCGGGTCCCGCAGGGGACGTGTCGCCGTGCTGGAGCTGACGAGGCCGCACAGGAGCCGCGCGGCCTCGACCCGTCTCGCGTCCGGCTTCGGGTCAGCGCCGCAGGAGGACGCGCGGCACGTCGACCGGCTCGGCCGACGTGCGCCGCGGTACGTCGCCGACGACCTCACGCGTCGCGAACGCGAGATCGCCCTGCTGGTCGAGCAGGGGCTGTCGAACCGGGAGATCGCCGTCCGGCTCTTCCTCTCGGTCCGCACGGTGGAGTCGCACGTCTATCAGGCCCGCACGAAGGTGAACGCAGGTTCGCGGCGCGAGCTGGGACGCCTGGTCGCCGACGACCTGCGACGGCGACGGCACGGCGCCTGACGGAGGTCGGCGGGCGGCTCGCCTCAGCGACCCGTGCTCACCCCAGCGCCCCCGCTCGTCTCAGCGACCGCCGCCCACCTCAGCGACCGCTGAGGACCCGCACGAAGTCGGCGAGGAACGCCTCGCGGTCGACGTCGAGCACCACGACGGTGTCGGGTGCGTCCTCGCTCGCCCAGCTGACCGGGAGACCGGTCGACGTGCGCATGAGGTGAGCGCGCGTGGCGAAGCCGTCGCTCGTGATGTTCACGGGACCCGTGGCCTCGGCGGTGATCCACTCCGGCTGCACCAGCAGGGCCGCGGCGAGGCCGTCGTGGGCGGGCGAGACACGCCGGCCCCAGGCGTACTGGTAGAAGTCCATGTACGCCTCGAGCACCTGGGCCGAGAACGTACCCCACTCGGTGCCCGCGCGATGCAGGGCCTGCACCGCCTGCTCGTCCACGATCGTGCCCGCGGTGACGTTGACCCCCACCATCACGAGCCGGTTCCGCGGCGCGGCGAACACCCGCCGAGCGGCCTCGGCGTCGTTGTGGATGTTCGCGTCCACCATCTGCACCGTTCCGAGCGGCGGGAAGGGACCGGATCCCCCCATGATGACGACCGAGCGGTAGAGGGTCAGCAGGTCGGGCTCGATCTCGAGCGCGAGGCCGAGGTTCGACAGCGGTCCGACGGGCAGCAGGTCGTAGTAGCCCGGGCGCGACCGGCCCAGCTCGACCAGGAGCTCGGCGCTCGAGAGCGGGGAGAGGTTCTTCGGGGCGATCGGCTCGCTCCAGAGGTCGCCCAGCCCGTCATGGCCGTGCACGTGCGACGCGATCCGTGCCTCGCCGGTGATCGGCCCGGCCGCTCCCCTCGCGACGAGGGTGTCCTCCAGGCCCGCCACCGCGAGCACGCGTGCGATGTTGGTCAGGGCCGACTCGACCGGGGTGTTGCCGTACACGCTGGTGATCGCCGACAGCTCGACGTCGTCGCGTCCGGCCAGGTAGAGCAGGGCGAGCGCGTCGTCGATGCCGGTGTCGGTGTCGAGGACGACGTGCCGGGTCTCACGGGGGGCGTCGGAGGTCATGGCGGCCTTTCGGGTCAGGAGCTGAGGACGGCGTCGCGGCGCCGGGTGAAGCGGATGCGGGTGAGCACGAGCACGACGAGCGTGATCGCGTAGGGGGCGGCGTCGGTGAGCTGCTGCGGAGCGCCGATGCCCTGGAGCCGGAAGCCGAGGGCCTCGGCCGCGCCGAAGCCGAGGCAGGCCAGCGGCAGCCAGAGCGGCCGCGACGACACCAGCATGACGGCGGCCACGGCGATCCAGCCGCGCCCTGCGGTCATGTTCTCGGTGAAGACCGTCACGTTGCCGAGCGAGAGCTGCGCCCCCGCGACCCCGCAGAGGGCGCCGGCGACGATCACGGTCCACATCCGGTACGACGAGACGCCGATGCCGAGCGTCGTGGCCGCCTCCGGATGCTCGCCCACGCCCCGGAGCCGGAGGCCGGCCGGCGTCGACCTCAGCCAGAGGCCGACGGCGACGATCACGACGAAGGCGAGGGGCACGAGGACGGTCTGCCCGGCGAAGATCGGTCCGATCACGGGGACGTCGGCGAGGAAGGCCATCTTCGGCAGACCCTGCAGCCCCGTCGGGGCGAAGGTGCCCGAGACGCCGAACAGCACCCGGAGCAGGAACCCGGTGAGGCCCACGGCGACCAGGTTCGCGCCGATTGCGATGATGATGGGGTCAGCGTTCCAGCGGGCGGCCCCGACGGCGAGCACGACCGACGAGATCGCCGTGGTCACGATCGCCAGGGCGAGCCCGCCCCAGGCGCTGCCGGTGAGGTAGCTGCCCGCGACGCCGGCGAAGGCGCCCCAGAGCATCTGCCCCTCGAGGGCGATGTTGAACACGCCCGCCTGGGCGGAGATCGCGCCGGCCAGGGAGGCGTACAGGATCGGGGTGGCCGCGAGGAGGACGGCGGCGACGAATCCGAGCTCGAAGACGTGCATCAGGCGCTGCTCCTCTCGGTGCGGCGCTGGTCGATGATCGTGCGGAGCGCGAGCACCACGATGACGACGCCCTGCAGGACGTCGGAGAGCTGGCGCGGCACGTCGGCCGTGCGCTCCATCGCGGCCCCGCCCACCTGGAGGACGGTGAACAGGATGCTCGTGACCGGGATGAGCGCGGGACGCCCTCCCGCGAGCAGTGCGGCCGCGAGCCCGGCGAACGTGTAGCCGGGAGAGGTGAGCGCTCCGTCGATGAGGCGGTACGGCGGCGAGAGCACGATGATCGCGCCGACGAGACCCGCCGCGGCGGCGCCGGTGGCCATCGCGCCGAAGGCGAGCCGTCCCACCCGCACTCCGCCGTAGGAGGCGAACCGCCGGTTGGCGCCGACCGTCCTCAGCTCGAACCCCACCGCCGCCCGGGAGTCGACGAGCCAGAAGATCACCATGACGGCGATGATCAGGATGAGGCCCCACGTGGAGTAGGAGAAGTCGCCCAGCCCGGGCATCCGCGCGTCGGCCGGGAGACGGGGCGTCTGCGCCACCGCGGAGCCCTGCTCGGCCAGCGGATACCGGACGAGGTAGGACACGACCGCCACGGCGACCGGGGAGAGCAGGAGCGTCGAGATGATGATCGGGATCCCGAACCGCGTCGCGAGCGGGGCCGACAGGGATCCGAACGCACCGGCGACGACGACGGCTCCGACGACCGCCAGCGGGACGGCGAGGATGCCGGGCAGGCCGAGCTGACCGGCGATGACGGCGGCCGTCACACCGCCGAGCACCATCTGGCCGTTGCCGCCCATGTTGAACTCCCCCATCCGCAGCGGGATGGCGGCGGCGACGGCCATGCCGCAGATGAAGCCCCACACCGAGATGGTGTAGTCCAGCGAATCGGGGTCGAGCGCTCCCGTGAGCACCGCGGAGTAGGCCTCCAGCGGGTTCAGACCCGCGCTGAGCATGATGACCGCGCCGATGAGGAGGGCGACGATGACCGCGCCGACCGGGACGACGACGGGGTGGCGGAGCGCGACGCCGAGCGCTCTGCGAAGGCCCCTGTCCTGGGAGCCGGCGGGCTCGACCGTGGGCGGGAGGGGTGTGGGGGCGATGGTCACGGTGTCACTCCCGCCATGGCGGCTCCGATGCGGTCGGTGGTCGCGTCGTCGCGGTCGAGCTCGGCGACGATCCGCCCCGCGTACATGACGAGCACGCGATCGGCGAGGGCCTGCAGCTCGCTGATCTCATGCGAGATGAGGAGCACGGCCCGGCCCGCGTCGCGGTACTCGAGGAGACGGGCGTGGATCGACTCGATCGCGCCCACGTCGACGCCCTGCGTGGGCTGCTCTGCGACGAGGAGCGGTGCACCGTGCGAGAGCTCGCGGGCGACCACGACCTTCTGCGCGTTGCCACCCGACAGGGCGCCCACGGGCAGCTGCTCCCCCGCGGCGCGCACGCCGTAGTCGGCGATGAGCTGCCGCGCCCGCTCTCGTTCCGCGCGGAGCGACATCCAGCCGCGCCCCCAGCCGCGACGACGGCCGACGGGCGCGTCCCGATGATGGCCCAGGGTGAGGTTCTCGGCGACCGACATCGTCACCGCCGTGCCCTCCGCCCGTCTGTCCTCCGGGATGAGCGCGATGCCCCGCTCACGACGGTCGCGCACCGACGAGCGGCCGAGGTCGTCGCCGTGCAGGCGGATGCGGCCCCGATCCGTGCCGAGGGTCCCGAGGATCGCCGCGGCGAGCTCGTGCTGGCCGTTGCCGGAGACCCCGGCGACGCCGACGATCTCCCCCGCGCGCACCTCGAGCGAGACGTCGTCGAGCACGACGGTCCCCCGCTCGTCGAGCCCGAGGCCCTCCACGGCGAGCACGACGTCGCCGGGCTCGCCGGATCCGGGGTTGCGGACGACGGTGACCTCCCGGCCCGTCATGGCGGTGACGAGCTGGTCGGCGGTGGCGGCACGCGCGTCGAAGCGCCCTGTCACGCGGCCGTCTCGGAGCACCGTGACGTCGTCGCTGATCGCGAGGACCTCGTGGATCTTGTGGGTCACCAGCACGACCGTGGAGCCGGCGTCCGCGGCGCGGCGGATGACCGCGAACAGCGAGTCGACCTCCGCGGGCGTGAGCACCGCCGTGGGCTCGTCGAGGATCAGGATCCTGGCGTCGCGGTGCAGCGCCTTGAGGATCTCGACACGCTGGCGCGCGCCGGCCGAGAGGCGGCCGACGACCGCGTCCGGGTCGGTGTCGAGCCCGTACCGCTCGCTGAGCTCGAGCACACGCTCCCGGGCGGCACGCCGATCGATCAGGCCGCGGCGGCGGGGCTCGGCCCCGTACACCACGTTCTCTGTGACGGTCATCTTGTCGAAGAGGCGGAAGTGCTGGTGCACCATCCCGAGGCCCGCGGCGATGGCGTCGAGCGGACCGGCGAACCTCCGCGGTCGGCCCTCGACCAGGATCTCGCCGGAGTCGGGCTGCTCGAGCCCGAAGAGGATCGACATCAGGGTCGACTTGCCCGCGCCGTTCTCCCCCATGACGGAGTGGACGGTCCCGGTGCGCAGCACGAGGTCGACGCCGTCGTTCGCGACGACGGCGCCGAACCTCTTGCCGATCCCCCGCAGCTCGACCGCCGGCAGCGGCCCGACCACGGAGGCGGTGACGTCTGGGGACGTCGTCATCCCGCGGTGAGCGGGTCCGTCACGGTGAGCGAGCCGTCGACGATCTGGTCGCGCACCTCCTTGACCTTCTCGATGACGTCCGGGTGGTCGGCGATGAGGCACTGCGAGTCGGCCACGCCGTCCTCGAGGCCGGTGAGGCTCACGCCGCCCTCGGCGAGACCGTAGGAGGTGAAGCCGCCGGTCTTGCCGTCGAGGATGTCGCCGACCGAGTTCACGAGCGCGACGTCGACGCGCTTGATCGCGTTGTCGACCACGTTCCCGGGCGAGTCGAGGCACTGGTTCGTGTCGACGCCGAACGCCTTGAACCCGTTCTCGGCCGCGGCCTCGAACACGCCGGTGTTGCCGCCGGACGCGGCCGCCTGGATGTAGTCGGCCCCGCCGTCGGCGAGGATCTGCGCCTGCGCCTTGGCGCGGGCCTGGTCGCCGAAGGGGTTGTCGCCGCCCACGTACTGCACGGCGGTCTTGATGGTCGGGTCGATGCTCTGGGCGCCGGCGAAGAACGGGTCCACCCAGCGGTGCAGGAACGGCGTGTCGAGCGAGGCCACGACGCCGACGTCCTTCTTCTGGCTGAGGAGCCCGGCCTCGACGCCGGTGAGGTAGGTCGCCTCGTACTCCTTGAAGACCGCGGCGGTGAGGTTCGGGGTGGGGTCGTCGGCCGAGGTGTCGATCAGCAGGAACTGCTGGTCCGGGTTGTCGGCCGCGGCCTCGGTGATCTGGTCGAGCACGCTGAAGCTCACGCCGATGATGATGTCCGGCTTCTCGCGCAGCGCCGCGTCGATGTTCTGCTGGATGCTCGTCGGGTCCTCGCTCTCGAAGACGTCGACCTTGGCGCCGTACTTCTCGCCGGCCTCCTTCGCGCCGTCCGCGGCGAGCTGGAGGAAGTTGTTGGCGCCGATGGGGGTGGGCGTGATCAGCACGATCGACTTGTCGCCGTCGGCCGACGACGTGGAGTCACCGCTCGAGGACCCCCCGGAGGAGCAGGCGGCGACGGAGGCGAGCAGACCGGCGGCGACGACCACCGCTCCTGCTCGACGCGCGAATGCGGACATGGTGGTACCTCGGTTCGGGTGGGTGCTGTGGGGATGCTGCTCTACAACGGTAGCCAATCCCGCGCCCAACTCCCGACACTGTTACCTCCGCTTACCCCGAGGGCCTCGCCTCCCGATGCCTCCTCCTACGGTCGTCGATGCACCACGGAAGGAATGCACCATGACCATCAGGACCAAGCTCCTCGCCGCCGCAGCGGCACTCCCCCTGCTCGCCGTCCTCGCGGGCTGCGCCGGTTCCGGCACCGCCTCCGGAAGCGGTGACGCGGGCACCGGCGACCCGGTGAGGATCGGGGTCGTCGGCGCCAGCGACCCGTACTGGGAGACGTACAAGCAGGCGGCGGCCGACGCGGGCATCGCGGTGGACATCGTCGACTTCTCGGACTACGCGCAGCCGAACCCGGCGCTCAGCGAGGGCGAGCTCGACCTCAACCAGTTCCAGCACATCGTGTACCTGTCCCAGTACAACGTCTCCAGCGGATCCGACCTCGTGCCGATCGGCGCGACGGCGATCTACCCGCTCGGCCTGTACTCGACGAAGTACGACTCGGTCGCCGACATCCCCGCCGGCGAGACCGTCGCGGTGCCCAACGACGAGTCGAACCTGGCACGAGGACTCCTCGTGCTGCAGTCGGCCGGCCTCGTGAAGCTGAAGGACGGCGGGAGCATCTTCGCCACGCTCGACGACATCGACGAGGCGGGCTCCAAGGTGAAGGTCACGACGCTCGAGGCCTCGTTGACCCCGACGTCGCTGCCGGACGTCGCCGCCGCGATCATCAACAACGACTTCGTCGAGGACGCCGGCCTCACCGCGGCGGACGCCATCGCCAAGGACGACCCGTCCGACCCCAACGCCCTGCCGTACGTGAACGTCTTCGCCGCTCGAGCGGAGGATGCGGACGACCCGACCTACCAGAAGCTGGTCGAGGTCTACCAGGACACGCAGTCCGTGCTCGACGGCGTGCAGGAGGCCTCGGGCGGCACCGCCGTCTTCCTGAAGACCCCGGTCGACGATCTGCGGGCGTCGCTCGAGAAGGTCGAGGCCGACACCCGCGCCCACCAGGGCTGACCGGATGGCGCTGATCACCCTCGAGAACGTCACGAAGCGGTACCCCGCCCCCACCCGGGGCGGGGTACCGCTCGTCGCCGTCGATGACGTCTCGCTCGAGATCGAGCAGGGCGACGTCTACGGCATCATCGGCTACTCGGGTGCGGGCAAGAGCACCCTGGTCCGTCTGGTCAACGCGCTCGAGCCGGCGTCCACGGGCCGCATCCTGATCGACGGCCGCGACATCACGGCACTGCCGGAGCGCGAGCTGCGGAAGCTCCGGCTCGGCATCGGGATGATCTTCCAGCAGTTCAACCTGTTCTCCTCGCGCACGGTCCGCGGCAACATCGCCTATCCCCTCCGTGTGGCCCGGCGTCCGGCCCGGGAGATCGGCTCGCGCGTCGACGACCTGCTGTCGTTCGTGGGCCTGACGGACAAGGCCGACGCCTATCCGGAGCAGCTGTCGGGCGGCCAGAAGCAGCGGGTGGGCATCGCGCGGGCGCTCGCGACCGGTCCGCGCATCCTGCTCGCCGACGAGGCCACCAGCGCGCTCGACCCCGACACCACGCAGGAGGTCCTCGCGCTCCTGCGGCGCGTGAACGAGGAGTTCGGGGTGACGATCCTCGTGATCACCCACGAGATGGACGTCATCCAGAGCCTGGCCACCAAGGTGGCCGTGATGGACCGAGGACGGGTGGTCGAGCACGGCGACGTGTTCGACGTCTTCTCCCGGCCGCGCGAGGACGCCTCCGAGCGCTTCGTGTCCACGGTGGTGCGGGGAGTCCCCTCGCCGGTGGAGCTCGCGGCACTGAGGGAACGGCATCCGGGCCGGATCGTTACCTTCTCGTTCCGGGACGGGACGCGCTCGCAGGCGTCGGTCTTCGTCACCCTCGCCGAGTCCGGGGTCGGCTTCGAGCTCGTGTACGGCGGGATCAACGACATCCGCGGGAGGGCGTTCGGGCATCTGACGCTCGCTCTGACCGGACCGGACGCCTCCATCGACGCGGCGCTCGACCGCATCCGGGAGAGCACGGACGTGACCGAACCCGGGCGAGACGGAGGAGCCTGATGGACGACCTGATCCGTCTCCTCCCCCAGCTGTGGGAGGCGACCTACGAGACCCTCTTCATCGTCGGGCTGAGCCTGCTCTTCGGCGGGATCGGCGGGCTGCTCCTCGGCATGGCCCTCTACGTCACGCGCGCGGGGAACCTCTACGCGAACCGGCCCGTGTCCGCCGTGCTCAACGTGCTGGTGAACGTCTTCCGCCCGATCCCGTTCATCATCTTCCTGGCGGCGGCCCAGCCGCTCGCGAGGCTCGTGGTCGGGACCGGGATCGGCAACACGGCGATCATCTTCACCCTGTCGCTGGCGGCCGCCTTCGGCATCAGCCGGATCGTCGAGCAGAACCTCCTCACCGTCCAGCCCGGCGTGATCGAGGCGGCACGCTCCATGGGGGCGGGCCGGATGCGCATCCTCGCCACCCTGGTCGTGCCCGAGGCACTCGGTCCGTTGATCCTGGGATACACGTTCGTCTTCGTGGCCCTGGTCGACATGTCCGCGGTCGCCGGCTACGTCGGCGGGGGCGGTCTCGGCACCTTCGCCATCCAGTACGGCTATCGCCAGTTCGAGCCCGCCGTGACCTGGGCCGCGGTCCTCGTCATCATCCTGCTGGTGCAGCTCGTCCAGCTCCTCGGCAACCGCCTCGCCCGCGCCGCCCTCCGCCGCTGAGCACGCTGTCCTGCACATCGAGCGGCCATCTCGGGGGTCGAGCAGTTCTCAGGTTCGTCGCAGCAGTTCCCGGGACACTCGGCCCATGGCTGAACCGTGGACCGCCGAGACCAGACACAGGCTCCTCGACTCCTCCCGCTGCCCGCGCTGCGGAGCGCCGATCCAGGGTCGGGTGGGCTGCGAGGCCTGCGGGGCCGTGCTGGGCGGCGCGGCGGGGGTCTCGGTGTGGCGCTCGGCGGTGAACGCGTCGCGAGCGCTGATCGAGTTCGAGCAGGCCCTCGCCGCGCTGTCGTCGCCCGCGCCCGCACCGCTCGATCAGACGATCCCGGCGAACACGCGCCCCGCCCTCGATCTCCCGTCCGCACCACCCGGTCGGGGCGGCTACGTGAGCCTCCCCGTCGACGTCGACGCCGTCCCACCGTCTCCGAGGCCCGACACCGTGCCGGTCGCCGTGATCGCCGATGCCCGCACCGGCACTCCGGTCTCGAGGCCGGAGTCCCCGGTCAGCGTGCAGTCCGTGCTCGCCGTGGCGGGCGCAGGGCTGGTCGCGGTGGCCGCCATCGTGTTCACCTTCTTCAACCCGGACCTGCGCGACGAGGGGCTGCGTTCGCTCATCGTGGGCGGCGTCACGGTCCTCTTCGCCGGCGCATCCCTGCTGCTCACGCGGGCTCGGCTGCGCTTCTCGGCCGAGGCGGTCGGGATGCTCGCGCTGGTGTTCGTGCTGATCGACGTGCAGTCCGTCGCCGCGCTGGGCGGGAGCGTCCCCGAGAGGTGGCTGCTCGGCGCCGGGAGCCTCGCCATCGTCGCGGCTCTGCTCCTCGTCGCGGGTGCACGGGTCCGGCTCCGGGGCTGGTTCGGAGCCGGACTGATCGCCGCGACGACAGCACCGGTCCTCGCTGCCGCGGCGTCGTCGTCCCCGTGGATCGTCGCCGGCGGGCATCTCGCCGCGGCCGCCATCGCGCTCGGCGGGTCGGCGATGCTTCGGCGCGATCGCTCGGGACGACTGGACAGGCGACCCGAGCGCGTCCTCCTGCTCGCGCTGCAGCTGCTGTGGTCGTCGGCCGCTGTCCTGGGAGCGCTGTGGGCGATGGGCTCGACCGGAGCCCCGCTCCTGTGCGCCGTGCTGGCGGCGTCCGCCGCCATCGCACTGGCGTCGGTGCGC
Source organism: Cnuibacter physcomitrellae (assembly GCF_014640535.1). Classification (NCBI taxonomy): domain Bacteria; kingdom Bacillati; phylum Actinomycetota; class Actinomycetes; order Micrococcales; family Microbacteriaceae; genus Cnuibacter; species Cnuibacter physcomitrellae. The sequence continues at coordinate 253,493 of NZ_BMHD01000001.1, read as the reverse complement.
GTCGCGCCGCGCCTGTGGAGCGCCGTGTTCGCTGCCGACCTCGTGGCCTCGGGCGCTCTGCTCCCCCTCGTTGTCGCTCAGGATCCGGACGGCGACCCGAGCGTCCTCGTCGCCGCCGTCCCGCTCGGGGCGCTCCTCGCGTGCGTGCTCGTCTCGGCGGCGCTTCGCCTGGTCCCCGGCACCCGTGCTGCCGCGGCGGCGATCGCCGCCGCCGGCATCCTCACGGCCACGGCCCTGCCTGCCCTCGTGTTCGGTCTCGTCCTGATCATGGCCGTGCCGTTCGCGCTGCTCGGGAGCGTCGTCGGCTTCGCCCCGCCGCAGCCGATCGGGACCCCGCTCCAGATCGCGTCCCTCGCCGGTCTCGCTGCGGCGACGGCTGCCTGGGCATCCCTCGGGTGGGCCCTCCGCGGCGGGCACGCGCGGCTCTCGAGGGCATGGACGACGACCACCGGCTGGCTCTTCGCCACCGCTCTCACGAGCCTGGCGGCGCTCGTCGTGCTCCCCCTCGGAGTCAGGGCGTCGGTCGCCCTCGGCGTGGCTCTCGCCTCGTCGGGCGCGGTCCTCGCGACCACCCGGGTCAGGCCGCTTCCGGAGTCGCTCCGTGCGGCGCTCGCCACCGCAGCGCATCTCGCGCTCCTCATCGCCGCGGCGTGGGTGCTCCTCGCCACCGGACCGCTCCTCGCCCTCGCCGTGCCGGTGCTCCTGGCCCTCGTGCCCGTCGCACTCCTCGTCCCCGCCCACCTCCGGCATCTCCACCTCGCGGTCGGTCTGGCCTTCGCCCTGCTCGTGACGGCGCGTCTGCTCGCGCTCACGGGACTCGAGTCAATCGCCGTGCTCGCCCTGACGACGTGCGCCGCGTCCGTGGTGGCGCTCGCCACGACCCTCCTCCGTCGGGTGCCGACCCGCTGGTGGTACGCCGTGCTCGTCGTGACGACCGTGCCCTTCCTCGCGGGGGTGGCGTCCGTCCTGGCGGTCCGAAGCGGGTGGACGGCCCTGTCGACGACGCTCATCCTGCTCCTCGCGGTCGCGCTGGTCGCCACGCCGCGTGCCGGGCTCGCCCGCGCCATCCGCGTCGGAGCGGCCGCCCTCGTCGTCCCGGCCCTCGCCGTCATCGTGATCTGCCTGGGCGCCCAGGTGCTGGCGATCAGCGCCTCCCCGGTGACCCTGCCGGTCATCGCCGCGGTGGTCGCCGTCGCGCTGCCGAGCGCGCCCGCGCTCCGACGACTGCTCACCCGGGTTCCGCTGTCCTCGGCCGACGTCCGGTGGTGCACGAACGCGCTCGAGGCCTCGTCGCTCGTCACCGCCGCGCTCGCCGTGCTGCTCGCACTCGCCCGCACGGCGGCCGGCTTCGGCACATCCGCTCTGGTCCTCGGGATCCTCGGCGTCGGGCTCCTCGTGTCGGCGCGGGTCACCGGCCGCCAGTACGCCGCGCCGCTCGCGGGAGCCGCGTTCGCCGGCGCGCTCTGGTCGCTGCTCGCGATGGCCGAGGTCGGCGTGCTCGAGGCCTACACCCTGCCCCCTGCCCTCGTCGCGACCGGCATCGGGCTCGGACTCGCTCTGAGGGGCGCCGATCGGCGTGGACTCGGTCTCGCTCTCACGGCGGGCGGACTGGCCGCGGCCGTGACACCCTCGCTCGTGCTGCTCGCGGCGGGCGTGGGTGCGGGTGGTCCGGTCCGGCTCGGGGTCCTCACGGCGGCCTCGGTCGTCGCCCTCGGCGCAGCGGCACTCCTGTGGCGGCGAGAGCTGCACGGCGAGGTGACGGCGATCCTCGCCGTGACCGCGATGGTGACCGGGAGCGCACCCGCGATCCAGTCCGTGCGATGGGGTCTCGGCCTCGACCCGTCTCCTGCGGGCAGCGATCCATCCGCCGTGATGGCGGTCTGCGCGGGTGTCTCCCTGCTGTCGGCGCTGCTCGCCCTCGCGGCGTCGATGCCGCTCCGCCGAGATGTCGGGCCGGCCGGCCGGCGATGGCTGTCGGCGCCCGTGCTCGCTCTGCTCGCCGTGGGCCCGATCGCCGCACGGGGAGAGAGCTGGTTCGCGATCGGCCTTCTCGCCGCTCTCTCGCTCGGGGTGCTCGCGCTGATGGTGGCGACGGCGGCTCGCCTCCGCGATATGCGACCCACGGCTCTTCCTCCGGTGTGGTTCCAGTTCCTCACGGCGTGGTGCCTCGCGGTCGCGAGCTGGAGCGAACGCGAGCTGCGCGTCGAGGCCTACTCGGTGCCTCTCGGCGTCGCGCTCCTCGCCGCGGGGGTGCTGTGGCTGCGCCGCCCGGCGACGGAGGGCGCCCCTTCCTCCTCCCTCGACTCGTGGCCCGCCCGGTTCACGGGATCCTGGGCGCTCCTCACCCCGGGCCTCGTCGTGCTGCTCCTGCCGTCGATCCTCGCGACCGGGACGGATCCGCTCACCTGGCGGGCCATCCTCGTGATCGCCCTCGCGATCGGGGCGGTGCTCGTCGGATCGCTGCGGAAGCTGGCGGCCCCGTTCATCCTCGGCATCGTCGTGCTGCCCATCGAGAACGCCGTGGTGTTCCTCGTGCAGATCGGGGAGTCGATCAGCGCCGCGCCCTGGTGGATCACCCTGGCCACGGCCGGAGCCGTGCTCCTCGTGATCGCAGTGACCTCCGAGCGCCGCACCGGCCGCGACCGCGGCGTCGCCGCCCGACTCCGCGACCTCGCCTGAGCTCGGAGGCCCCCCGACTGCTCACGGTCAGCGCGATCCCGTGCGTGATGCCGCGCATCGTGAGCACTCGGAGCGCCGCCGGCCGCGCAGCCGCCGGAGCTACCGCAGCCGCGGGATGACGTCGCGGGCGAAGCGCTCGAGCTCGGAGAGAGCGGGCGAGAACTGGAGCAGGAGGGTGTCGACGCCGACGGCCTCGAACTCGCGGATGCGCGCCGCGACCTGGTCGGGCGTCCCGATGAGCTCGGGGCGGAGCCCGCGGTTCGAGACGGAGTAGTCGCGGAGGCTCACCGCCGTGTCGAGGTGCGAACGGCTGACGAACTGCTGGTACGACTCGTAGGCCGCCCCCTCGCGCACGTCCGTGATGCGGTCCAGCTCCGCCTGGGCCTCCTCCTCGGTGTCGCGCACGATCGCGTACGCCGCCATGCCGAAGTGCTGGAACGGCTCGCGTCCCGCCTCCTCGCGGCGCCGGCGCATGTCGTCGATCTTCACCCGCAGCTCCTCGACCGTGCCGCCGTGGGTGAGGTACGCGTCCGCGAAGGAGGAGATCGCGGTGCGTCCGGCCTCGCTCTCGCCGCCGGCGTAGATGAGCGGCAGCACCGAGGGCTTCGGTTCGAGGTAGGTCTCGCTCAGCTGGAACGACGACCCCGCGTGGGAGTACGGGGTCTCGGACCACAGTCCGCGCAGCACCTCGACGTACTCCGTGCTCACGGCATAGCGGTCGTCGTGCTCCTGGAAGGTCACGCCGTACTGCCTGGCCTCCTCCTCCCACCACGCCGAGACGACGTTGAGCGTGAACCGCCCGTTCGCGATCGCCTGGATGGTCGCGGCCTGCTTGGCGGTGAGCGCCGGCGGGTGGAAGCTCGGCCGCAGCGCCGTCATGATCTCGATGCGGCTCGTCACTGCGGCGACGGCGGCCGTCGTGGCCCACGCGTCGAAGGTCGGCCCGTCGAGTCCCTTGATGTCGTTGAGGTTGAGCTCGGGGATCAGCGTGACGTCGAAGCCGACCTCATCCGCCGTCCGTGAGATCTCGGCGATGTGCTCGAAGGTGAGCGGGGTCTCCTCGTCGTCGACGTTCCGCAGCCAGCCGCCGAAGACCGGGGTCCAGTAGCCGAACCTCATGCGCTCACCGCCGCGTAGTCGGCGGCGAGGGCACGGCCGAGGTAGGCGGCCACGGCCGCGGCACCGGCGGCGCCGGTCGCTGACTCGACGTCCGGGCTGTAGTTCGTGTTCGTGTTGATGTCGTAGGGCACGAGCCGCCCGTCGGCGGTCTCGAAGTACTCCACGCCCGCGACCTCGACGCCCTGAGCGGCGAGGAACGCGCCGAGCCGCTCGATGAACGGATGCGCGGCGTCGACGTCGTCGCGCACGGAGAACAGCGACGCGCCGGGCACATCGCAGGCCGCTGCGGCGAACCCCTGCACGAGGACCGGGGCGACCGGGTTCCCGAGGAGTCCGGCCACGGTGGCGGGGCCTCCCGGGACGTCCGCAGCCGGGACGGCGCAGGCCTCGGCCGGGCAGAGCTCGAACGACCCCGCCGACGTGTCGACGCGCACGGCGTACACGAGATCGCCGCCGACGAACTCGGCGCGCGTCACGAAGGGCTCCGCGGTCTGCACGTACTCCTGGAGCAGGGTGATCCCGTCGACGGGCTGCTCGAACTCACCACCCGCGATGTAGGCATCGAACTCCTCGTAGGAGTCGAAGCGGCGCACCCCCAGCCCCTTCCCGCCCTGGTTGTGCTTGGTGATGAAGGGCAGGGGCAGCTCGCGGGCACGCGCGCCGAGGTCGGCGGTGCCGAACACCGCGATCGTGCGCGGCACGTCGAACCCCGCGGCGGCGAGCGCGGCGTACTGCGCCACCTTGCTCACCTCGAGCTCCACGACCCGGCTGCCGTTCACCACGCGCCGGCCGTGGGCCTCGAGCCAGCGGTAGACGGCGCGGGCGTACTCCTTCGCGTGCTCGTGGTCGCGGGTGTGCGACGACGCGCTGAGCCTCGACCAGAACACGCCCTCGGGCGGGGTCGAGGCGAGGTCGATCGACCCGCCGTCGAGTCGCCACTCCTCGAACGGGACGCCGGCGGCCTCGAGCGCCGCACGCAGGGGCGGCAGCCAGTCGTCGTTCTCGTGCAGGATGTGGATGCGGGGTGCTGTCACCGCGACGTCCCTTCCGTCCGGGCCGCGCTCGCGCGCCCTGTCATTCGCTGATGTTCATTCTCACGCACGCTGCGCCGTCTCACGCACGCTGCGCCGTCTCACGCACGCTGCGCTGCTGTCTCCCATGCGCGGTGCGCGTCTGTCTCCCACGCACGCTGCGCTGTCCCTGCACGATGCGTCGTCCCTCCGACGCACGCCGACCTCGTGTTCTCAGCGCCGTCATGCGCCCTGGCCCCCCGCGCTCGCGCGCAGCTCGCCGTAGACGTCGGTGGGATCGGTCCCCCGCACGAACCAGTCTCCGAGGATCCGCTCCTTGTAGACCCGGGGATTGTGGGAGGCCAGGGTCCGCGCGTTCCGCCAGTGGCGATCGAGGGCGAGGTCCTTCGACACCCCGGACGAGCCCAGCGCGTCGAACACGATGGTCGTCGCGGTGAGCGCGGCCTCGATGATCGCCACCTGCGCCTGGGTCGTCTCCACGGTGGCGAGGACCAGCGCCCGCTGCTCCGCCTCTGCATCGCCGCGGGCGTGAGCGGCGGCGATGGGGTCGAGCGTCGCACTCGATCGCTGCACCGCCGCCTCGGCGGAGAACGCCAGGGCGGAGATCCGTCCGATGACCTGCAGCAGCTGCGGATCGTCGGCGGCGGTGCCGGCGAGGCCGTGCGAGTAGGTGCGGGCCCTGGCCTTCAACGCCGCGATCCCGTCGCGCTGCGCGGCCTTGGTGATCCCGGCGAGGATGGCGAGGAGCGAGGTCTGGTAGAAGAGGTTCTGATAGCTGAAGCGGTCTCCGGCCTCGAACACGTCGATGTCCTCGACCCTGGCACCCCGGTAGTTCGCGCTGCCGCTGGCCGTCGTCTGCTGACCGAACCCCCGCCAGTCGTCGACGAGCTCGACACCCGGCTGATCCCGCCGGACCAGCGCGGTGATGAGACGCCCGTCCTCCGTGCGTCCGAGCACGTCGAGCCAGTCGGCGTAGAGGCTCCCCGTGGCGTAGAACTTCGCACCGGTGAGCCGCCACCCGTCGCCGTCTGGCGTCAGCACGGTCTTGAGGTCGCTGAACGAGCCGTTGTTCGCCTCCGTCCAGCCGCCGCCCACGAACTGGCCGCCGAGGATGCGCTCCAGCCACAGGTCGTTGGCGGGCGAGGGCGGCGCGTTCAAACGGTCCTCGACGAAGGCGAGGTGGTTGCGGAACACGTGCGCGATGTTCGGATCGGCCGCCCCGAGGTCGGTGAGGAGCTGGAAGGTCTGCCGCAGCGAGGCGCCCCCGCCGCCGAGCGCCTCCGGGATGCGCAGACGTCCGAGACCCGCGGCGACCAGGCGTCGCACGTCGTCGTAGCCGAACACACGTCCCTTCTCGCGCTCGAGGTTGCCGGCGGCGATCTCCTCGAACAGCGGCGCGAAGCGGGCGGCGAGCTCCGCGTCGTCCGCGGTGGGCGGGGCCAGAAGATCCTGGCTGATGGTCGTGGTCATCGGTGTCCTCCTACGAGTACGTGGTCCTCGGTTGCGGCGAGCCCGGCGGCCGCCACAGCGTCAAGGCCGTGGCGGAGATCCGCGATCAGGTCGTCGAGGGTCTCGATCCCGATCGAGAGCCTGATGAGGCCCGGGGGGATCCCGAGCCGGGCACGACGCTCGTCGTCGAACGAGAGGTGGGTGGTGGTCCCGGGGTGGATGGCCATCGACCGGGTGTCGCCGATGTTGGTCATGCGGGAGAACACCTGCAGCCGGTCGATGAGGATGCGGGCGCCGTCGAGGCCCCCGGCGACGGTGAACGCGAAGACGGATCCGGTGCGCCCTCCGTAGAGGCGCTCGGCGAGGGCGTGATCGGGATGGCCGGGCAGACCCGCGTAGTCGACGCTCTCGACCTCGGGCTGGTCCGCGAGCCAGCGCGCGACGGCGACCGCGTTCTCCAGGTGACGCTCCATCCGCAGGGAGAGGGTCTCGATGCCCTGCTGCAGGAGGAAGCCGGTGAACGGCGACAGGGCCGGGCCGAGGTCGTTCACCGCGGTGAGCCGCAGGTAGCCTGCGAACGCATGGCGGGGGCCGAGCCGATCGAGGAACGACGGTGCGCCCGGTGACTGCGGATCGGTGAGCAGCGGATACGCGCGAGGGCTGCCCCGCCAGTCGAACGTCCCGCCGTCGACCACCGCACCCGAGATGCCGGCGCCGTGCCCGGCGAGGAACTTCGTCGAGGAGTGGACGACGATGCTCGCTCCGAGCTCGAGGGGGCGGACGAGGTACGGCGTCGCCACGGTGTTGTCGACCACCAGCGGGATGCCGGCGTCCGCCGCGATCCGGGCGACGAGCTCGACGTCGACGATGTCGTTCTTGGGGTTCGGGATCGTCTCCGTGAACACCGCCTTCGTCGACGGCCCGATCGCGGCCGCCCATTCGGCCGGATCGTGCCAGTCGTGCACGTAGTCGACGCCGATGCCCAGGCGCTTGAGGGCGCGATCGAACAGGATCTGGGTCCCGCTGTAGATGCTGGCCGTCGACACGAAGCGGTCGCCCGCCTCGAGCAGGGCGATGAGCGTGGTCGAGATCGCGGCCGTGCCCGATCCCACCACGACCGCGCCGGCGCCGGCCTCGAGCGAGGCGATGCGGCCCTCGGCGACCGCGTTCGTGGGGTTCAGATGCCGCGAGTAGAGCTGCCCCTCGTCCGTGCCGGCGAAGCGTCCGTGGGTCTGATCGAACGACTCGAAGCGGAAGGCGTTGGCGAGGTGGATGGGGGTCACGCGCGACCCGTGCCCGGGCTCGGGCTGCTCGCCGGCGTGCACCTGGCGGGTGTCGAACCCGAACCCCTCCCAGTCGTAGTGCGGGGGCCACACCCCGCTCACGAGGCTCGCCTCTCGGGGGCGCGGGCGAAGGCCGGCCGAGCACCCTCGAGCACCGCGAGCGCCGGGCCGAGGCCGATCCGCTCGCGCAGGGTGCTGCCCGTCGAGGGTTCGACCACGCCCCGGTCCAGGAGGTCCCGGGCGATCCCGATCACGGCGTCGAGCGGTGTGCCGGGATCGGGCAGGAGCAGGAGGTCCGCACCGTCGAGGCCCCCACCGTCGGGTCCCGCTGCGTCCTCGAGGCGGACGGGGCGGTAGACCACGGGAGCCGCCTCCACCGGGACGAGCTCCGCCGTGCCCACCACCAGCTCGGCCAGTCTCACGGCCGCGGCCGCCTCGGCGGCGGTACCGACGGACCAGCCGAGCACGGGCGTCCCCTGCGGCGTCGTCGGGACGGTGAGCGGACCGGCGACGTCGAAGACCCCGTGATGGTCGATGTGCACGATCCGATCGGCGTCGGCGTACACCCTGGTCTCCCGGTCCGCGACGATGGCGTCGATCGGGAAGCTCTGCCAGAGCGCACGGAGGACGAGGGCGGTGTCCCGTGTGGTCTCCGGCCCGAGCGGTGCTCCGCCGGACAGGCGCGCTCCGCCCCACGCCTCGCGGCCGGGTGCGTCGAGCGGCGCGGACGCGTCGCGCTCGGCGAGGAGCACTCCCACGCGCCCACCGGACAGGTGGTCGAGCGACGCGATCCGACGAGCGAGGTTGTAGGGGTGGTCGCGCTGAGGCGCCCCGACGACGAGGAGCGGAGTCGCCGTCGCCGCCGCGAGCGCTGCGGCGGAGACGCTCGGGTCGAGGGTCGTGCGACCCGGCTCTCCCGTGGCCCGGTCGGTGCCGAGGGCCAGGAAGGCGGCACCGAGCCCGTCGAGCCCCTCGAGGGCGGGCGAGCCCGAGTCCGCGACCAGCTGCACGAGGTGCGTCCCGGTCAGTCCCACCGCGAACCGCGGCCGTCGCTGCGTGCCCATGCGGATCCTCCTTCAGTCGTTGCGTCCCCGGCCACGCTAGGAACCGCCTCCGGCCGCAGGACGCCCCGCGGTCACACGGCGTCACACATCCGGGGCTCCGGCGCTTGTGTTGAGCAGTGTGTCGCCGTCCCCGCCCCGATCCGGTGACCGCTCTAACGTCGGGCGGACGACGATGAGAAGGAGTCGACATGGCAACCGGACGCGACGGACACGTCATCCTCGGGATCAACGTGCTGACGCTGGGGTATCTCCCGGCGGCATGGCAGACCGATCTCCTGACGCCGCTCTCTCCCCTCGAGCCCGCCTACTGGCGTCGCATCGGGGAGCTGGCCGAGCGCGGCACGCTCGACGCGATCTTCCTCGCCGACGGGTCGCAGCTCGGCGATCCGACCTACGACGGCAACGCGCCGCGCCTCGATCCGACGATCGCGTGGTCCTGGGTGGCGCGATCCACCCGCCGCGTGGGCCTCATCGCCACCGCCTCGACGACGTTCAACGATCCGTACGAGCTGGCCGAGCGTCTCCTGAGCTTCGACGTCGTCTCCGGCGGCCGGGCTGCCTGGAACGTCGTCACGTCGCGCGATCAGGGCTCGGCGAACAACTTCGGGTTGACGGACGTGCTGGGACGGGAGGAGCGCTACGACCGCGCCTCGGAGTTCGTCGACCTCGTGATCGAGCTGTGGAACTCGGCCGCCTCGGGTCGCGACGTCACGCATCACGGTCGCTTCTTCGACGTCGAGGGCCGTCTCACCGTCCCACCCTCGAAGCAGGGCCGTCCGGTGCTGTTCCAGGCCGGCGGATCGCCGCAAGGGCGCGCGCTCGCCGGGCGCGTCGGCGAGGGGGTGTTCGCGGCCGAGTTGACGCTCGAGAGCGCCCTCGAGCACTACCGGGAGGTCAAGCAGAACGCGATCGACTTCGGGCGTTCGCCCGACGACGTGAAGATCCTCCCGGGGCTGCTGCTCACGCTCGGCAGCACCGAGGAGGAGGCCCGCCGGCGCAGCGACGAGCTGCACGACCTCGGTCCGGCGAGCTACTCCACGCAGTGGCTCTCGCAGGCGATCGGCTTCGACGTGTCCACGCTGCCACTCGACGAGCGGTTCCCGGACGAGCTCCTCGACGGACCCCTCGACACGACCACGTTCCGGGGCAGCATCGGCTTCCGGCAGTCGATCTTCGAGCGGATCCGCCAGACGCGGCCGACGGTCCGCGAGTACCTCCGCGAGACCCGGTACACCGGGTCGGGCCATGGCGGCTTCGTCGGGACTCCCGAGCAGCTCGTCGACCGCATCGAGCACTGGTTCCGCGCCGGCGCGATCGACGGCTTCAACCTGCAGCCCGACCGGCTGATCGACGGCCTCGAGGTCATCGCCGACGAGGTCGTGCCGCTCCTGCGCCGCCGCGGGCTGTTCCGCCACGAGTACGAGACGGAGACGCTGCGCGGTCACTTCGCCGCCTCCTCCGCCACCCCGGTCCTGCGCTGATGTCCGCGCTGGCCGGTCTCGGGATCGCGTTCAACCTGGGTCTGGCCGACCGCAGCGTCGCGGCCACCGCCGCGCTCTACGACGACGTGATCGCCACGATCCGCTACGCCGAGAGCGCGGGCGTGGACGGCGTCTGGATCGGACAGCACCACTTCGACGTCACGCCCGGCCCGATCCCGTCGCCCCTCGTGCTGCTCGCCGCGGCGGCGCGGGAGACCAGCCGGATCGCGCTCGGGACGGGGATCGTCACGCTCCCCCTCGAGGACCCGATCCGTCTCGCCGAGGATGCGGGCGTCCTCGACGTCCTCTCGGGCGGCCGGGTGCACCTCGGCGTCGGCACCGGCGGCGCGAACCTCCCGGGGTTCGCAGCCTTCGGTCTCGACTCCGAGCGGAGGCACGCGCTGTACGACCGACGGATCGCGAGGCTCGACTCGGCCCTGCGCGGGGAGCCTCTCGCAGACGCCGGATCCCCGAGGATCCAGCCCTTCGTCCCCGGGGTCACGCGTCGCGTCTGGGAAGGGGTCACCAGCGAGGAGCGGGCTCGCGCCGCCGCGCGGAGGGACCACGGCATCCAGCTCGGGGCGTTCTTCGATCCCGCGGGCAGCGGTCAGCACCCGAAGTCGGCTGCCTACGTCGACGAGCTGCGTCGCGCCCACCCGGAGAGCGAACCCCGAGTCGCGGCGTTCCGATTCCTCTACGTGGGCGACAGCCGCGACGATGTCGTCGCCCGGCTGCATCCGACGCTCGCCGCGCGCGTGGGCACGCTCGGCGAGCGCGCTCAGCTGAGCGGCAACCCGAGCCTGGCCGGCGTGACACCGCGGGAGTACCTGGAGCGCGTGGCGCTCTTCGGCTCCCCCGACGACGTCGTCGAGGATGCCCGCCGCGACCCCGTGCTGCGCGACCACGCCACTCACCTGGTCGCCAACTCCTCGTATCACGAGACCTTCGACGCTGCCCACGCGCGCGCCACCATCGACGCCCTCGTCACCACGATCGCCCCCGCTCTCGGCTGGTCCCCCGCGACCCACGCCCTGGCCTGAACGAGCTCGAACGGCGAGAAGACGCCCCCTGCGGAACGCAGAAGGGGCGTCTTCTCGCCGTTCGACCCGCATGCCGCCGGGCTGACCCGCGGACGCGCGCTCAGCGGGGCGGGAGGATCGCCGCGAGCAGGTCGCGCGTCACGGGCGAGCGCTCGGCGGCGAAGAGGTCGTGGGCGTCGAAGACGTCGACCAGCCTGCCCTGCTCGAGCACGCCGATCCGATCGCAGAAGAACTCGATGATCGCGAGGTTGTGCCCGATGAAGAGGTACGTCAGCTCGAGCCGGTCGCGCAGGTCGAGCAGCAGGTCGATGATCGTGGCCTGCGTCGAGACGTCGAGAGCCGAGGTGGGTTCGTCGAGGATGAGCAGCTCCGGTTCGAGCGCGAGGGCCCGGGCGATCCCGATGCGCTGGCGCTGGCCGCCCGACAGCTCGTGCGGGTACCGCCCGAGGTGCTCGTCGCCGAGACCGACCAGCAGGGCGACCTCCGCCGCCCTGGCGCGAGCGTCGGCCGTGCTCGCCGCCTTGCCGAACCTCAGCAGCGGCCGGGTGATCTGCTCGCCCACCCTCACTCGCGGGTTCAGCGACGCCGTGGCGTCCTGGAAGACGTACTGGATGCGCGGGCGCTGTGCCCGGAGCGCACGCCCGGACAGCCGGGTGATGTCGACGTCGTGCACCGTGATCGTCCCCTCGCTGACGGGGACGAGCCCCCCGGCGAGGCGGGCGAACGTGGACTTCCCCGAACCCGACTCGCCGATCAGCCCGAACACCTCGCCGCGACGGATCTCCAGCGAGACGTCGTCGACCGCGCGGAAGCTCCGGCGCGGCTGCCCCGTGCCCAGGCCGCCGACGACGAACTCCCTGCCCGCCGCATCCGACCGCAGCGTGACCGCGTCGGTGACGCGTGCCGCTCCGCCCGACGCGGCGGCGGGGGCCGCAGCGACCCGACCCTCCTCCCGGCGCCGCAGTCTGCGGGGCAGTCCCTCCGCTTCGAGCACGAACCGGGCGCCGACGGTCGGCACGGCGTCGATGAGGCTCCTCGTGTACTCCTCCTCCGGGTGGTCGAGCACGTCGTCGCGGAGGCCCTGCTCCACGATCCGGCCGTCCTTCATGACGGCGACCCGGTCAGCGAGGAAGGAGACCACACCGAAGTCATGGGTGATGATGAGCAGCGACGTGCCGGTCTCGGCGACGACGCTCCTCAGCAGGTCGAGGATCTGCTTCTGCACGACCGCGTCCAGGGCCGTCGTCGGCTCGTCGGCGATGAGGAGGTCCGGGCCGGAGAGCATGGCGATCGCGATCATCACCCGCTGCCGCATCCCGCCGCTCAGCTCGTGCGGGTAGGAGGCGAGCACGCGGTCCGCATCGCGGATCCCCACCCGGTCGAGCCACTCCCGCGCCACCACGTCCTGCTCGCGGCGCCCCGCGTCCGGACGATGCAGGCGCACCACCTCGCGGATCTGGTTCCCCACCCGAAACGAGGGATCCAGCGACGACAGCGGGTTCTGGAACACCATGCCCGCGCGCCGACCGCGGAAGGACCGCAGGCGCGCCTCGCTCAGGCCGACCACCTCCTCGCCCGTCAGGCGGATCGAGCCGCCCGCGACGACCGCGTCGTCGGGCAGCAGACCGAGGATCGACGAGGCCGTGATGCTCTTGCCCGAGCCCGACTCCCCCACCAGCGCGAACGTCTCGCCCGGCAGGATGCGGAGCGACACCCCGTCGACGACCCGACGCGCGTCCTGCCCGCGGCCGAACTCGACCACCAGGTCGCGGACCTCGAGGACCGGTCGGCCGGAGCCGGGCCCGTCGACGAGCGGGCGGTCTTCCACGATCACATCGGTCACGAGCGCGACCTCCTCTTGTGCGGATCGAACAGGTCGTTGAGCCCGTCGCCGAGCCAGTTGAACGCCAGCGCCACGACGAGCACGGCGAGGCCGGGCAGCAGGGCCGGGACCACGTTGCCGGAGATGATCACCTTCGCGCCCTCCGAGATCATGCGCCCCCAGTCGGCCGCGGGAGGCTGGACGCCGATGCCCAGCGCGCTCAGGCTCGAGGAGAACACCACCATGCCGCCGACGAGACCCGTGGCGTAGACCACGATCTGACCCGCGACGTTGGGCAGCACCTCCCGGAAGAGGATCGACCAGAAGCCCGCCCCGAGCGAGACGGCGGCCTCGACGTACTCGCGACCGCGATGCCGCTTCACCTCCGCGAAGATCACGCGCGTGACGTAGGGCGTCGCGAGGAACGCGATGGCGAGCACGACCACGCCGATGCCCGGTCCCAGGATGATCGCGAAGGCGAGCGCGGCGATGATGACCGGGAAGGCGAACATGACGTCGATCGTGCGCATGATGATCCCCGACACCCGATCGCCGGAGAAGCCGGCGATGAGGGCCAGCACGCTGCCCGCGAGCGTGGAGGCCGCGACGGCGAGGATCGCGACGAGCAGCGAGGTGCGCCCGCCCCAGATGAGGCGGGACAGGATGTCTCGCCCCTGCTCGTCGGTGCCGAACGGGTGGCCCGGCGCACCGAACGGCAGGTACTTCAGGGCCGCATCCCCGTTCTCGGGGTCGTAGGGCGCCAGCACGGGCGCGAGCAGCGCGACGAGGACCAGCACGGCGATGATCGCGAGCGCGATCACGACCTGAGCGTTGACGCGACCCCGGTTCCGGCGGCGTCGGCGTCGGGCAGGCCCGCGGAGCGAGGTCAGCGCGTCGCCGGTCGACGTGGGCAAGACGGCCATCAGAGCCTCCTCAGGCGCGGGTTGAGAGCGTCGACGGCCACGTCGGTGACGAGGTTGACGACGAGGTAGCACAGCGCGATGAGCACGACGCCCCCCTGGATGAGCGGATAGTCCTTGCCGTTGACGGCATTGAGCAGCTGGGTGCCGATCCCCGGCCAGTTGAAGACGCTCTCGACGAAGATGACCCCGGTGATCAGCGTCCCGATCTCCAGGCCGATGATGTTCACCACCGGCGGGAGGATGTTGCGCCCGATGTGCTTGCCGTACAGCCGCCAGCGCCCCGCACCCTGGGAGGCGAACGTGCGCACGTAGTCGGAGTGCGCCTCCTGCACGATGCCCACCCGGGTGAAGCGGGCGAGGACGAGCATCGAGATGAGCGCGGCCGAGATCGCGGGGAGCACGAGGTGCAGCAGGAGGTCCGAGAACCCCCCGCCGTTCCTCGACTGCATCCCGCTCACCGGCAGCCACTTCAGCTGGAGGGCGAACACCCAGATCAGGATGAGGCCGAACCAGTAGACCGACAGGTTGCTGCCCACCTGCACGATGAGCATCGAGAAGCGGTCGAGGGCGCCGCGGTGGTTGACCCCGGCGATGACGCCGATCGCGATGCCGGCCACCGCGCAGACCACCACGGCGGCCGCGGCCAGCACGAGGGTGTTGAGGAAGTTCGGCCACAGGATCCCGAACACGGGCGCGTTCTGCACGATCGACTGACCGCCGCCCGCCGTGAACAGGTCCACGAGCCATTTCAGGTACTGCTGCCACAGGGGCAGGTCGAGGCCGTAGGCCTGCCTGAGGGCCTCGATCTGCTCCGGGCTGAGGGTACGCGCGTACTGCCCCTGGATGGGGTCCCCCGGGGTGAGCCTGCCGATGAGGAAGGTCAGCACCGAGACGATGAGGAGCACCGGCAGCATGGTGAGCAGCCGCCAGGAGATGTGCTTGAGCGTACCCATGGGTGTCAGTCCGCCAACCAGACCTTGGTGAGGTCGTACCAGTTGGTGGAAGGCCAGACGAACCCGCGGACGTTCGGGCCGAGCGCGTAGTACTTCGTCAGGTTGACCGTGGGGATCACGACGGCGTCGTTCCGGAGCGTCTCCTCCGCCTGCTTCCACAGGTCGATGCGTGCCTCCGCGTCGTCGGTGTGGAGAGCCGCATCCAGTGCCGACGTGATGTCGGGGAACTGCGACTTGTCGAGACCCTTACCGGTGAGTCCGTTGAAGCCCTGGTAGAGCCACTCGGCGTAGGTGCCGCCGTACTCGTCCAGGCTGAGGCCGTCGTTCGGCTCGGGGCTGTAGGCGCGGGCGATGTAGCTCGTGCGGTCGAGGCTCACGATGTCGACGTCCACGCCGATCTCCTTGTACTGCGACTGCAACCACTCCGCGGTGTTCTGGTTGGCCACGTCGACGACGATCGTGAAGCTCAGGTCTCCGGCGCCGTAGCCCGCCTCCTTCAGCAGCTCGACCGCCTTGTCCGGGTCGTACTCGAAGTCGCGCACCTCCGGGTCGAACGCCTCGTTCCCCGGCGGCTCGAAGGAGTACTGGGGCTGGGCGTACCCGTTGTAGAGCTCGTCGGACAGCTTCTGCCGGTCCAGACCGTAGATCAGGGCCTGGCGCACCCGTTCGTCCGCGAAGGCCGGGTTCTTGAAGTTGTACGAGATGTAGAGCAGCGACGAGCCGGTGCCGTCCGGGACCTGGAAGCCCTGGCTCTCGAGGGTCTGGACGTCCTCGGGCTGCACGTAGCTGATCAGGTCGACCTCGCCGCTGATCAGGGCGGCGAGCCTGGTCTGGTTGTTCGGGATGATCCGGAAGGTCAGCGAGTCGAGGTACGGCGCATCCCCCCAGTAGTCCGGGTTCTTCTTCAGCACGATGCGGTCGCCGACCGTGCGCGACTCGAACAGGTAGGGACCCGTGCCGTCCGGGTGGTCGGCGAACCCGTCGTTGCCGTACTGCTCCCAGACCGCCGGGTTGCCGATGGTGAGCGTCGCCATCGACTGCGCCAGGATTCGCGGGAAGCCGAGGAACGGCTGCGAGAACGAGAACTGGTAGGTGTGATCGTCGATCACGGTGCCTGCCGTCAACGTCGAGAACCAGACGGAGAGCGACTTCGCGCTCTTCTCGTCGTAGTACTCGTACGTCGGATCGCTGATGCGGCGCACGTTCTTGTCGAGGGCCTCCGCGTCGAACGGGCTGCCGTCGCCGAAGGTGACCCCCTCGCGCAGGGTGAAGGTCCAGGTGCGACCGCCGTCGGGGGTGGTCCAGTCGGTGGCGAGCGACGGCTGGATCTCGGTCGGGTCGGTCGCTCCGCTGGTGTCCTCCTTGGTCAGCCCCTCGAAGATGTTGCGGCTGACTCGATAGGTCTCCCAGTAGCCCTGCCGGTGGGGGTCGAGGGCGAGCGGCTCGAGGTACAGCCCGACCACGAGGTCTCCGCCGTACTGGGGGTCGCCGTCGGCGCCCGAGCCGTCCGTTCCCGATGCCGGGGCGGAGCAGCCCGCGAGGGCCACCACCGCTGCGAGCGCTGCGGAGAGCGCCCACCACCTCTTTCTTCTCATCTGACGGATCCCTTCGTGTGATGGCTGTCTCTGGATGCAGGGCCGGTGCCCCGCCGCCACGCTAGGGGCGCGCGGCGGGGGTGTCGCGTCCAGCCGGTCACCGCCGACCCGATGCGTAAAGTGCGGCTCCGAGCGCGTGTTCTGTGACGAACGTTGACGCTGCGGATGCGCCCCGGCGCGGCTCGTGCTGGGGCTAGCTGGCGACCCTCTGCTCGGCGCGCAGTGAGAACAGGGCCGGTGCCCTGCGACCCTCCACGAGGTCGGCCAGCAGGCGCCCGACGACGGGCGTGAACTTGAAGCCGTGTCCGGAGAAGCCCGCGCCCACCACGAGCGGGCCGATCCGGTCGACGATGAAGTTGGAGTCGGGTGTGGTGGTGTACGTGCAGCCGTCCTCGACGAAGACGTCGGGATCCGCTCCCGGCAGCCACTCGCGGACGTAGCGCTGCAGGGCGACACGCTGCCGGGGATCCGGTCGGGGGTTGAGCGAGTCGGGATCGACCACACGTCCGGCCGCGTTCCATCCGGCCTTGACCCCGCCGCCCTCCGGACCGCCGTAGACGACGCCGCGCCATCCCCGATAGCGTCGGCCGCCCTCCTCGGGCCAGTGGTTGAACCCGGGCCACCTCGCGGTGCCGACGGCGTCGAAGACCATCGGCTGCTCACGGGTGACGACGAGGCTCGGCAGGGAGACGAGCCGTCCCACCAGCCTGCTCGTCCAGGCTCCCGTGGCGACCACCACGCTCGACGCCTCGACGCTCTCGACCGCCCCCGTGACCTCGTCGTCATCGTCGACCGGCACGACCTCCACGGCGGCGCGATCGTCGCCGAGCACCCGGATGCGCTGCACCTTCGCGTGGTGGCGGATCACCGCGCCGTGACGGACGGCGCTGCCCTGGAGCGCGGAGAGCGCGGAGGCCGCGCGGAGCCTCCCCGCGTCGGGGATGTGCAGGACCTCCCGGTCGAACCGCATGCCCGGCCAGCGATCGGCGGCCTCGTCCGGCGCGAGCCGCTCCACCTCGAAGCCGAAGCGCGGCAGCCGCTCGGCGGCACCGTCGAGGTCCGGGTACGCGCCGTGGTGCACGATCCCGTTCCGTTCCAGCAGGGTCAGTCCGCTCTCCGCCTCCAGCTCACGCCAGAGCGGCAGCGACTCGCGGAGCATCCCGAGGTACGTCTGGTCCACGTAGCCGGGGTTGAAGTTGCGGCTCTCGCCGTGGGAGGCGCGGCGGGGGCTGTCGGGCGCGAAGCGCTCGAGGAGCAGCACGTCGTGACCCCTGCCCGCGAGATGCCAGGCCGCGGCCGACCCCATCGCTCCTCCGCCCACCACGATGACGTCGACGCGTGTTGCCATGCCTCGACGGTAGGGAAGGCTCGACGACACCCGCTCGGGGGCCGACACAGGACGTAAGACTGCGTCGGTTTGCGCGTCGTGTCCGTCAGTCGGCGCTCTCGGCGGGGTGGCGTCGCTTCAGTCGACCTGGGGATGCGCATCCGGATGCGCGTGCGCCGTCCCGCGCAGGAGCGACCAGACGTAGACGAGGTTGGCGATCGCGTGGAGCACGACGCCCACGCCCACCACGCTCAGCGCGGTCAGCCGCAGGGCCTCGCTGCCGGGCCAGAACGCCTCGACCAGCAGCACGAAGGGCAGTCCCACCATCAGCAGGGCGGTGCGGATCCGTCCGATCCAGCGCACGGGCACGATCCCCGGCTTCCGGATGAGGATCACGATGCCGAGGAGCAGGTCCGTCACCAGGATGACGAGCGCCATCCACACCGGGACGAGCCCGGCGACGACGAGGGTGGCGCAGACCGTGAACTGGCTGATCCGGTCGGCGACCGGGTCGAGCTTCTTCCCGAGATCCGACACCTGGTGGAACCGTCGGGCCACCTGACCGTCGACCCAGTCCGTGCCGCCCAGGACGACGGCGACCACCAGCGCCCAGAAGGGCGAGTCGACCACGAGGAGGAGCACCACGAACAGCGGCGTGAGAAGGAGGAGCCTCGCCACGGTGATGACGTTGGGCACCGTGACGATCCGCGCGGCGGGATCCTCGGTGCGCACCATGCGGTCAGCCTAGCCGTGCGGCATCGGCCCGACAGGAGTCCGACACGGGGGTGTGCTGCGTCGTGCCCGCTCGATACTGTTGCACCAGGCGCCGGCCCCGGCGACGCGACGACGACACGAAGGAGTCCTCAGATGGCCGATCTCGAAGCGGAGGGTTTCCTCTCCAACGCCCGTGAGTACGCGAACCTCGCCAGCTTCGACATCCAGAAGCTGCCGGAGGACTCGGTCGAGCGCCAGGCGCTCCACAACCTGCAGAACGCCCTCGACTCGCTCATCCAGGCGGTCGACGCGCTGAACGACGAGGTCGACTGAGGCGCGCCGATCGATCCGCGCGGGCCGATCCGCTCGAGCGACTCGGGTCGGCCCGACTCGCCTCAGCCGGGCTCAGCGACCGCCGGGCTCGTCGAAGTACGACAGACCGGTCGCGTTCCGCTCGCGGGCAGCGCGGGCGCGCTCCTCGCGGGCCTGGGCGATGCGCTCCTGGCGGGCCTTGAGCTCCTCGGGGTCGACCTCGACGCGCGAGACCTTCATGCCGCCCTTGGTCGCCGGCGAGGCGTCCTTCGCCTTGGCGGTGCCGGACCGGGACGATCCGCCCGCTGCCCGGGTCGACGGGGCGCGGACCGCGACGGGCGCGGGCGCCTGACCGCTGCCCTCGCACCGGGCGCCGTGCTTGTCCTCGTGCTGGACGAGCATCCCTGAGACGATTCCGACGGCTACGGCCTTGCCGCAGACCGGACACTTCGTTGAAGCCACAGCGGCCCCGACCTCCTCCACGTGACGACGTACGCTCCAGTGTCGCACGCCCGGCGGGGTGGTCGGACTGTGCTATGCCTCGCCGAACCCGCCCTCGATGAGGTCGGCGAGGGCATCGACCGCCTCGCGTCCGGCGGGATCGTCGGTCGCCACCACGGCGTCGGTGCCCCGGGTCAGCCCCATCGACATGATCCCCAGCAGGCTCTTCGCGTCGGTGCCGTTCACCGTGACCTTCACCGGGAACGTGGTGGCGAGCTTCACGAACTCGGCGGCCGGCCGGGCGTGGAGGCCGTCCTTGTTGACGATCGTCACCGACCGCCGGTACCCGACCGGCTCCTCGGTCCCAGAATCGTCCGCAGCGACCGCCGCACCCTCGGCGGAGGCGCCGTCCGCGGCTTCCTCGTGGTCCCACGCCGTCAGGGCCGCAGCGACCACGGCGTCGAGCGCGGCACCCGACTCGGCCTCGACGGCGGCGGCCACGGCGCCCTCGACGAGAGGGGCCTGGACGATGCGCGCGGAGGCACGGGCCTCGTCGTCGAGGAAGTCGAGCGCGGTCTCCGCGGTGAGGTAAGCGGAGCCGAGGTCGCAGAGCACCACGACGCCCGATCCCGACTCCGCCTCCGCCAGCGCAGCGCTGACACGGTCGAAGCTCGTGCCGATCCCGCCGTCGTCGGTCCCCCCGGCCGGCACCAGCGTCGTCGACGGCGCCATCTGACCCGCCAGCGCGGCAAGGCCCTCGGCGATCGCAGCGCTGTGCGAGACGAGGACGAGGCCGACGCGCTCGGTCATTCAGTCGCCCCGAGCAGCATCGGCGGCGGCCCGCAGGATGAGGGCCGTCGACTGGGCGCCCGGATCCCGGTGCCCCACGGCGCGCTCGCCGAGGTAGCTCGCGCGGCCCTTCCGAGCCACGAGCGGCTCGGTCGCGGCGGCGCCCTCGGCGGCGGCCGTCGCGGCGGCGTCGAGGATCTCGGCCTCGCTCCTCCCCGCCTCCTGCGCCGCTGCCGCCGCGTCGACGGCCGGAGTCCAGGCGTCGACCATGGTCTTGTCGCCCACCTCGGCCTTGCCGCGGAGGACGATGCCGTCGCGGGCCGCGGTCAGGAGCGCCACCACCGCGGAGCCGTCGAGCTCGTTCGCCTGACCGACCGCGCCCGCGGCCTTCAGGTACGCGGTGCCGAACAGCGGGCCGGATGCGCCGCCGACGGTGGAGATCAGGGTCGTCGCCACGAGCTTCAGGGCATCACCCGGAGCCGCCTCGGGCGACAGCCCGTCGAGCTTGGCCAGGACCGCGGTGAACCCCCTGTCGAGGTTCTCGCCGTGGTCGCCGTCGCCGATCTCGCGGTCGAGCGTGATGAGCTCGACCCGGTGCTCGCCGATGACCTCCGCGGTCCTCCGGATCCAGTCCGTCGTCCAGGTGATGCCCAGGCTCATGCTCCTACCTCCCCCACCGCAGGGCGGCGGTCTGAACGGGTGCGTCGTACAGCTCGATCATCTCGTCGTCGAGCCGCAGCACGCTGATCGACATGCCCTGCATCTCGAGCGAGGTGGTGAAGTTGCCGACGAGGGTGCGGAGCACGCTGATGCCCTTCTCCTCCAGCACCTGGCCGACACGACGCAGCGCGATGTACAGCTCGATGAGCGGGGTGCCGCCCATCCCGTTCACCAGCACCGCGACCCGGTCGCCCGAGGCGAAGGGGAGGTCGGAGAGGATCGGGTCGAGCATCCGGTCGACGATCACGTCGACGGGCTCCAGCTTGATCCGTTCGCGGCCGGGCTCCCCGTGCAGGCCGATCCCGATCTCGATCTCGTCCTCGGGGAGGTCGAAGCTCGGCACCCCGGCGTGCGGGACGATGCAGGCCGTGAGCGCGACGCCCATCGTGCGGACGTTCGCGTTGACACGCTGGGCGAGCTCGACGACGGCGTCGAGGTCGGCGCCCTGCTCGGCCGCCGCTCCCACGATCTTCTCGACGAAGACCGTGCCGGCGACCCCGCGGCGGCCTGCGGTGTACGTGGAGTCCTGCACCGCGACGTCGTCGTCGATGATGACGGACTTCACCGTGATGCCCTCGGCCTCGGCGAGCTCGGCCGCGGTCTCGAAGTTGAGCACGTCACCGGTGTAGTTCTTCACGATGTGGAGCACGCCCGCGCCGCCGTCGACGGCCTTCGTCGCCTCGACGATCGGGTCGGGAGTGGGCGAGGTGAAGACGGCGCCCGGCACGGCGGCGCTGAGCATGCCGTAGCCGACGAAGCCGCCGTGGAGCGGCTCGTGCCCGCTGCCGCCGCCGCTCACGATCCCGACCTTGCCCTGGACCGGGGCGTCAGCGCGCACGATGAAGTCGGGGTCGCGGTGCACGCGCAGGATGTCGCCGTGCGCGAGCTCGAGGCCGTCGAGAGACTCGGCGACGACGTTCTTCGGATCGTTGATGAGCTTCTTCATTGAAAGTCCCCTTCGACCGGGCGTGCGCCCATGGCGGAAGCCCGGGTCGGGTCATCCGGGATCAATCTACGCCGTCGCGCGAGCGTGACGGAAGAGCCCTTGTGCGCGCCTGTCCGGACAACTTCCGACGCCCGACACGGCCTTCTCGAAACGCTCCCTTAGCGCTTCAGTCTGGGAAGTCTCTGGGTCTATGCTCGCCTCAGCGCCCGTCACGGCGCGATCGCAACGTGTGGTCGAACTGTGAGAAGGAAGGTCATCGTGGACAATCTCGGAATCGACTTCTTGTCGGAGCTGGTGGGCACGGCGATGCTCGTGCTCCTCGGCTGTGGTGTGGTGGCGAACGTCGCCCTGATCCGGACCAAGGGCTTCAACGGCGGGTTCCTCATGGTGAACGTCGCCTGGGGTCTCGCCGTCTTCGCCGGTGTCATCGTCTCCTACGCGTCCGGCGCGCACCTCAACCCCGCAGTGACGCTGGGCCTGGTCGCGAACGGCGCGAAGACGTTCGGATCGGCGGCCACGCAGGTCGACGTCACCTTCCTCTCCGTCATCGCGTACATCGGGGCGCAGATGATCGGTGCGATCATCGGTGCGGTACTGGTGTGGCTGGCCTACAAGCAGCACTTCGACGAGGAGCCCGAGCCGGCGAACAAGCTCGGCGTGTTCTCCACCGGCCCGGCCATCCGCTCCTACGGCTGGAACCTGGTGACCGAGATCATCGGCACCTTCGTGCTCGTGTTCGTCGTCATCGGCTTCGGCGGCGGACGCCAGGGCGACGGCGGCCTCGCCGCACTCGGCGCGCTGCCCGTGCGGCTGCTCGTGATCGGCATCGGCGCGTCCCTCGGTGGACCCACCGGCTACGCCATCAACCCCGCCCGTGACCTCGGACCGCGCATCGTGCACGCCATCCTGCCGATCAAGGGCAAGGGCTCGTCCGACTGGTCCTACTCGTGGGTCCCGGTCGTCGGCCCCATCATCGGCGGCGTCCTCGCCGGCTTCGCCGCGATCCCGCTGCTCCCCATCCTCACCTGATCCGGGGCACGCCCCACCTGGCTTCGTCCAGCTTTCCGTCGTGATCTCGCCGATCCGCGACGGAAAGCTGGACGAAGCCGCTTAAGCGGCCCGTGCGGCCCGTGCGACGAGGGCGGCGCTCAGGCGCGCGAGGCGGCGACCCACTCCGCGAGCTTCGCCGACGCGGCCCCCGAGTCGATCGCCTGCGCGGCGACGGCCATCTTCTCGCCGATGCGGTCGACCATCGTCCGGTCGATCTGCTCCGGATCGGCGGCCAGCTCGAACGCCACCAGCCCCGCGGCCGCGTTCAGCAGCACCATGTCGCGGATGGGCCCGGTCTCGCCCTCGAGGGTCGCCCGCACCACGGCCGCGTTGTGCTCACTGTCGCCGCCCTTCAGATCGTCGATCCGGGCGATGCGGATCCCGAGGTCGCGGGGGTTGAGGTCGTGCTCCTTGACGGATCCGCGCGAGACCTCCCAGATGTGGCTGTGCCCCGTCGTCGTCAGCTCGTCGAGGCCGTCGTCGCCGCGGAACACCAGGGCGGTCGCGCCACGGGTCTGGAACACCCCGACGATGAGCGGCACCCGGTCCAGATGGGCCACACCCACCGCCGAGGCCTCCGTCCGCGCCGGGTTGCACAGCGGGCCGAGGAAGTTGAAGACGGTGGGAACGCCGAGCTCTCCGCGCACGGCGGCCGCGTTCTTGAAGCCCGGGTGGAACTTCGAGGCGAACGCGAACGAGATCCCCGTCTCGACGAGCACCGAGGCCACCCGGTCGGGCTCGAGGTCGAGGTCGACCCCGAGCGCCCGGAGCACGTCGGAGGAGCCGGACTTGGAGCTCGCGGCGCGGTTGCCGTGCTTGAACACGGGGACACCCGCCGCGGCCGCCACGATCGACGCCATCGTCGAGACGTTCACGGTGCCGAACCGGTCACCGCCCGTGCCCACGATGTCCAGGGCCATCGGGTCGATCGAGATGGGCAGCGCGTGGTCGAGGATCGCGTCGCGGAAGCCGACGATCTCGTCGACCGTCTCGCCCTTCGCCCGGAGCGCGACCAGGAACCCGGCGAGCTGCGCCTCGGTGACGTCGCCCTCCATCACGGCGTCCATCGCCCACGTCGCCTCGGAGATGGAGAGGTCCTCTCCGGCGAGCAGTCGGGCGATGGTCTCGGGCCAGGTGAACGAGTGCGCCATGCAGCGATCCTATTGGGGACTCCCAGACACGCCGGGACGGTCCGCGGATACAGCGCGGAGGTACGCCCATTGCGAAAACCAGCTGTGAATATCGGACATAATGGATCTGTGACGAGCAGCTCTATGACCAGAACTCCGGGAGTCCCGCTGGTGCAGCGGCCCAACACCGTGGCGGTCGGAACGATCGTGTGGTTGGGCAGCGAGGTCATGTTCTTCGCCGGCCTGTTCGCCATCTACTTCACGCTGCGGTCGACGAACCCGCAGGCGTGGGGCGAGATGGCCAACACCCTGAACGTGCCGTTCGCGCTCGTGAACACGATCATCCTGGTGATCAGCTCGTTCTGGTGCCAGTTCGCCGTCTTCGCCGCCGAGCGCGGCCAGGTCAAGCGCACCAGCTGGAAGCCCTGGAACTGGGGCCTCACCGAGTGGCTGTTCCTCACCTACGTCTTCGGCGCGATCTTCGTCTGCGGCCAGGTGCTCGAGTACGCCACGCTGGTCAGCGAGGGCATCACCATCGACGGCAACGCCTACGGCTCGGCCTTCTACCTCACCACCGGCTTCCACGCCCTGCACGTCACGGGCGGTCTGCTCGCGATGCTCCTCATGCTCGGCAGCGTCTTCGCCGTGAAGAACTTCGGCCACAAGGAGGCCACCCGCATCATCGTCGTGTCCTACTACTGGCACTTCGTCGACGTCGTGTGGATCGGCCTCTTCCTGGTCATCTACGTCTTGAAATAGCGCGTCGGCTCCACCCACCGCGCACCCGAACGCAGTCCAGAGAGAGTAGAGAGAATGGCTCGCACGAGCAGGAAAGCCGGCAGACGCCACCCCCTGGCGACGGTCGTGCTGATCGCGATCGGACTCGTCGTCACCGGAGGCGGGTACGCGCTGTTCAGCAACACCTCCAGCGCCTCGGCCGACACGAGCTCGACGAGCCAGGAGACCATCGACGAGGGCCAGAAGCTCTTCGCCGCCAACTGCGCCACCTGCCACGGCCTCTCGCTCGAGGGCACCGACAACGGTCCCGCCCTGCTCGGCGTCGGCTCCGCCGCCGTCGACTTCCAGGTGGGCACCGGCCGCATGCCGATGGCCATGCAGGGTCCCCAGGCCATGGAGAAGCCGGTCCAGTTCACCGACGACCAGATCGCCGCGCTCGCCGCCTACGTCTCCTCGCTCTCCCCCGGACCGTCGATCCCCGATGAGAGCCTCCTGCAGGCCGACGGCGACGCCACCCACGGTGGCGAGCTGTTCCGCATCAACTGCGCCATGTGCCACAACGTCGCCGGCGCGGGCGGTGCGCTCACCGAGGGCAAGTTCGCCCCCGAGCTCACCGGCGTCCTGCCGCAGCACATCTACGAGGCCATGCTCACCGGCCCGCAGAACATGCCCGTCTTCAACGACAACAACATCTCGCCGGAAGACAAGCGCGACATCATCACCTACCTGAAGTACATCCAGAACAACCCCTCGCCCGGCGGCTTCGAGCTCGGGAACCTGGGCCCGGTCGCCGAGGGTCTGTTCATCTGGATCTTCGGTCTGGCCGCCGTCATCGGCATCATGGTCTGGCTCACGGCGAAGTCCAACTGAGACCGCATCCGTGGACAACGACACAGCAATCTTCGAAGGGGTAGGCAATGGCACATGACGAGCTGAGCGAAGTGGACTCCACTTCGGGATCGTCTGCCGTCGACACGAGGGACCGCGCGTCCGCAGGGACCGCCGTCGCAGGCTCCGACTTCCAGAACCCGGGCGAGCCGCCGCACCGCCTCCGCGTCACCGACACCGATCCGAAGGCCAACAAGCGCGCGCAGCGCCAGGTCTACACGATGTTCTACCTGTCGATCGCGGGCAGCATCTTCGCGATCGCGGCGTACATGGCGTTCCCGATCGAGGACGGCAGCACCGAGGCGCTCCGCCTCAACACGCTGTTCATCGGCCTCGGCTCCGCGCTGGCGCTGTTCGGCATTGGGCTCGCCGCCGTCCACTGGGGCAAGGCCCTGATGGCCGACAAGGAGGGCATCGACATCCGCCACCCCGTCCAGGGTTCGGCGGAGACGCGCGAGCGCGCGGTCGAGATCTTCAAGGAGGCCGACGAGGAGTCCGGGTTCGGCCGTCGCACTCTCATCCGCAACAGCCTCATCGGTGCGCTGCTCGCGTTCCCGCTGCCGGGCATCGTGCTCTTCCGCGGACTGGCGCCGCAGAACGAGAACCCGGTCGAGCTGCTGAGCCACACGATGTGGAAGAAGGGCACCCGCCTCACG
The DNA here is from genome assembly GCF_014640535.1 of Cnuibacter physcomitrellae. Lineage (NCBI taxonomy): Bacteria > Bacillati > Actinomycetota > Actinomycetes > Micrococcales > Microbacteriaceae > Cnuibacter > Cnuibacter physcomitrellae. The sequence goes on along the minus strand of NZ_BMHD01000001.1, from coordinate 227,343 downwards.
CTCGACCCCACCGGTGCGCCGGTGAAGGCGTCGGATGTGACCATCGGCTCGGTGTTCCACATCATCCCCGAGGGCCTCAACGAGGAGCACGACCGTCTCGAGCAGAAGGCCAAGGCCGCCGTCCTGCTCATGCGTCTCAACCCCGCAGACCTCAACATCAGCCCCGGACGCGAGAACTGGTCCTACCAGGGCATCGTGGCCTACTCGAAGATCTGCACGCACGTCGGCTGCCCTGTGGCGCTGTACGAGCAGCAGACGCACCACCTCCTCTGCCCGTGCCACCAGTCCACGTTCGACGTGAAGAACGAGGCTGCGGTCATCTTCGGGCCCGCGAAGCGCCCCCTCCCCCAGCTGCCGATCGAGGTCGACGCTGAGGGATACCTCGTGGCGCAGAGCGATTTCCACGAGCCCGTCGGACCTAGCTTCTGGGAGCGTTCATGACCAGCACCATCGAGAGGCCCTCGAGCACGGGCGACGCACCTGCGGCGCCCGGTTCCTCGATCCGCCCTCCCGCGAAGCCCGGCGGGTTCGTCGGCGCAGCAGCCAACTACCTCGACGAGCGGACCACCATCTCGGCGGTCGTCAAGGAGTTCGGGCGCAAGATCTTCCCCGATCACTGGTCGTTCATGCTCGGCGAGGTCGCGCTCTACAGCTTCGTGGTGATCGTGCTCTCCGGCACGTTCCTGACGTTCTTCTTCCAGGCCTCGATGGCCGAGGTCGTCTACAACGGACCCTTCGTGCCGCTCAAGGGCATGGAGATGTCCTCCGCCATGGACTCGGCCCTGCACATCTCGTTCGAGGTGCGCGGCGGTCTGCTCGTGCGTCAGATCCACCACTGGGCGGCTCTGCTGTTCATCGCGGCCATCGGCCTGCACATGCTGCGCGTGTTCTTCACGGGTGCGTTCCGCAAGCCGCGTGAGCTCAACTGGATGATCGGCTTCGTGCTGTTCGTGCTGGCGATGGCCGAGGGCTTCACCGGCTACTCGCTGCCCGACGACCTGCTCTCCGGAAACGGTCTCCGCATCATCGACGGTCTGATCAAGGGTCTGCCGTTCGTCGGCACCTGGATCTCGTTCCTGCTGTTCGGCGGCGAGTTCCCGGGCACCGCGATCGTCGGCCGCCTCTACACGCTGCACATCCTGCTGCTCCCGGCCATCCTGGTCGCGATGCTGGCGCTGCACCTCGTGTTCGTCGTCGTGCACAAGCACACGCAGTACGCGGGGCCGGGCAAGACCGAGAAGAACGTGGTCGGATACCCGATCCTCCCCGTGTACGCGGCGAAGGCCGGTGGGTTCTTCTTCCTGGTCTTCGGCGTCATCGTGCTCATCGCGTCGCTGTTCACGATCAACCCGATCTGGAACTACGGACCGTACGACCCGTCCCCGGTGTCGGCGGGTACGCAGCCCGACTGGTACATCGGCTTCGCGGACGGCGCTCTGCGTCTGATCCCGCCGGGCCTGGAGTTCGTGTGGCTCGACCACACCTGGTCGTTCAACATCATCATCCCGGTGATCGCGCTCGTCCTGCTCCTCGCTCTGGTCGCCATCTACCCGTTCGTCGAGGGCTGGGTCGCGGGCGACAAGCGCGAGCACCACATCCTCGACCGTCCGCGGAACGCTCCGACCCGTACCGCCATCGGCGCGGCCGGCGTGACCTTCTACGCGGCACTGTGGGGCGCGGCCTCGTCCGACCTCATCGCCACGCACTTCCAGCTGTCGATCGAGGGCGTCATCCACGTCTGCCAGGCGTGGGCGGTGCTCGGACCGTTCGTCGCGTACTTCATCACGAAGCGCGTCTGCCTCGCGCTGCAGAAGAAGGACCGCGAGATCGTGCTGCATGGCTTCGAGTCGGGCCGCATCGTCCGCCTCCCGGGCGGCGAGTACATCGAGGTCCACGAGCAGCTCGACGAGTACGAGCGCTGGCGCCTCACCGACTACGAGGTGTACCAGCCGCTCATGCTGCGTCCGAACGCCCAGGGCAAGATCACGGGCGCCCAGCGCTTCCGCGCCGGCATGTCCCGCTGGTTCTTCGAGGACCGCATCGCCCCCGTCACGAGCAAGGAGCTCGAGTCCGGCCACGGCGACTCGCACGGCACCCACTAGCGTCCCGCCCGTCCGTCCCGCCAGAGGGGCCCCGCAGCACCGCTGCGGGGCCCCTCTGCTTGTACGTGTGGCACTCCGTCTGTCGTCCCGCGCCGAGCGCACGCAGAGGCCGGCCCAGGTCCGCACGCGACGACGCATCCGCACCTCCGCAGAGCTAGCTCCGGACTTTCGCCCTCCCCCCGAGCCAACTCCGGAAATCCGGCGGCGTGTCACCCCAAATCTCCGGAGTTACCTCCAGCCCGGACGACGGCGGCATGAACCAGCCGCGCAACGCCCCCGCAATGCCCGTCGCGCGCGCCTCGACACAGCCGCGCTTCCGCTACGCCAACTCCGGACTTTCGCCCTCCCCCGAGCCAACTCCGGACTCCTGACGGCGTGTCGCCCCGAACATCCAGAGTTGCCTCGCCGAGCAGACTAGGACGGCGCGCAACACCGGCTCAGTCCCCTCCGAGCGTGGCGACCAACCGTACGGAGCCATCTCGCATCCGCAAGCAGCGCGCGGGTCAGCCTCGGCGGTGACCATCCACGCAGGCCCGACCACGACCCCCAGAGGCGTCGCGTAGCGACGTAGCAGCCAGACGCACACACGCGCCCCACCCACCCGCACACCGGGCACGCCCGCAGCGACCTCCGTATTCAGGACGCATGTGCTCATCCGGCCCTTTTCAGGACGAAGCGTCCTGAAAACAGGCGTAGCTCCTGAATACGGACGCAGGCGCACCGCACCCGCACCGCACGGCACCGCGCCGGACCGACCACGCACGCGCCCGGGGCGACGTCGCGCACACAACGCGAAGGGCCCCCACGCGGAGCGTGAGGGCCCTGAGGCGCGAGCGCGGGGCTCAGCGGGCGAAGTGCCCGCGGTAGTACTCGTACGTCCAGCCGACGATCGCGACGATCAGCACGACGACGCCGATGAAGGCGATCCACACGACGACCGCGAGGCCGAGGACCAGCATGGCGCAGGAGAAGCCGAGCACGAGCGGCCACCAGCTCCACGGGCTGAAGAATCCGACCTCGGGGTCGCCGTCGTCGATGTTCGCGTCGAGGCGGTCCTCCGGCAGCTCGCTGCCCTGCGACCGGTGCACCAGGCGCAGGTAGAACGCCAGGAACGCGGAGAGGATGCCGGTCAGGAAGATCGCGACCGTGCCGACCCACTCGACGGCGCCCGTCTCGAGGACGGACCACGTCGTGTAGACGGCCCCGGCCAGGATCATGAAGACCGTGAGGATCCAGAAGAGGTTGGTGTTGACGCGCATGGCGCTACTTCACCTCGCCTTTCGCGATGTCGTAGGTCGGGGCATCGGGAGCGTCCTTCGCCGGGCCCACACCGACCGGGATTCCGGCTTCGGGGTGGTTGAGGTCGAACGCCGGCGACTCCGAGCGGATGCGCGGGATCGACGTGAAGTTGTGACGCGGCGGCGGGCACGACGTGGCCCACTCGAGCGAGCGGCCGTAGCCCCACGGGTCGTTGACGGTCACCTTGGGTGCGCGTCGCGCGGTGATGTACACGTTCAGGAAGAACGGGATCAGCGACACGGCGAGGATGAACGCACCGATGGTCGAGAGCTGGTTCATCCACGTGAACCCGTCCTCGGGCTGGTAGGTCGCGTAACGACGCGGCATGCCGATGACGCCCAGCCAGTGCTGGATGAGGAACGTCGTGTGGAAGCCGATGAACAGCAGCCAGAAGTGCCAGTGGCCCAGACGCTCGTTGAGCATCTTGCCCGTCCACTTGGGCCACCAGAAGTAGAAGCCCGAGAACATCGCGAACACGACCGTTCCGAACACCACGTAGTGGAAGTGCGCCACCACGAAGTAGGTGTCGGACACGTGGAAGTCGAGCGGCGGCGACGCGAGGATCACGCCGGTCAGACCACCGAAGGTGAACGTGATGAGGAAGCCGATCGCCCAGATCATCGGCGTCTCGAAGGTCACCGAGCCACGCCACATGGTGCCGATCCAGTTGAAGATCTTCACACCCGTCGGCACGGCGATGAGCATCGTCATGAGCGCGAACCACGGCAGCAGCACGGATCCCGTCACGTACATGTGGTGCGCCCACACGGTGACGGAGAGCGCCGCGATCGAGATCGTCGCGTAGATGAGGGTCTTGTATCCGAAGATCGGCTTGCGGCTGAAGACCGGGAAGACCTCGGAGACGATGCCGAAGAACGGCAGCGCGATGATGTACACCTCGGGATGGCCGAAGAACCAGAACAGGTGCTGCCACAGCAGCACACCGCCGTTCGCCGCATCGTAGATGTGCGCCCCGAAGACGCGGTCGGCGCCGAGAGCGAAGAGCGCGGCGGCCAGCACCGGGAACGCCATGAGCACGAGGATCGACGTCACCAGGATGTTCCAGGTGAAGATCGGCATGCGGAACATGGTCATGCCGGGAGCACGCATGGTGATGATCGTGGTGATGAAGTTCACCGCGCCGAGGATCGTGCCGAAGCCGCTGAGGCCCAGGCCGAACACCCAGAGGTTCCCTCCGTCGCCCGGTGTGAACGTCGTCGACGACAGGGGCGCGTAGGCGAACCATCCGAACGAGGCCGCACCCTGCGGGGTGAGGAAGCCGGCGACCGCGATCAGCGATCCGAACGAGAAGAACCAGAAGGCCAGGGCGTTCAGTCGCGGGAACGCGACGTCGGGCGCACCGATCTGCAGCGGCATGATCACGTTGGCGAAGCCCGCGAACAGCGGGGTCGCGAACATGAGCAGCATGATCGTGCCGTGCATGGTGAACAGCTGGTTGTACTGGTCCTTCGTGGCCACCAGCTCGAGCCCGGGCTCGAACAGCTGCGCGCGGATGACCAGCGCCATCACGCCGCCGAGGCAGAAGAACAGGAACGAGGTGATCAGGTACAGGTACCCGATGGTCTTGTGGTCGGTGGTGGTGATCCACCGCACCACGACGCCGCCCTTGCGTTCGCGGCCCGGGCGGGCGCTGACGCCCGCCGGCGATACGGCTACTGTCGCAGTCACTGCTGCCGCTCCTATCCTGCGTTCGAGACCGCAGCGGCCTCGGGGGTCTCTTCCTTCGCCGGCGTACCGATCCCGGGGAGGTTGTCGTTGCGGTTGTACTCCGGCCCGAGGATCCCGGTCTGACCGGCGTCCTTCAGCGACTGGATGTAGTCGTCGTACTCCTGCTGCGAGACGACCTTCACGTTGAAGAGCATCATCGAGTGGTACTCGCCGCAGAGCTCGGCGCACTTGCCCGCGAAGGTGCCCTCACGCTCGGGGGTGACGTACATGTAGTTCGTCTTGCCCGGCAGCATGTCCTTCTTGTAGAGGAAGTCGATCACCCAGAAGGAGTGGATGACGTCGCGCGAGTCGAGCTGGATCTCGATCTTCTTGCCCACGGGCAGGTACAGGGTCGGGATCTCGGACTCGACGAGCGAGCCGTTCGCGTCGTCCGGGTCGGGCTGGCCCTGGATGCCGGGCGAGTAGACGTCCTGGCTGACGTAGTTGAAGTCCCACGCCCACTGCTTGCCGTAGACCTGGATGACCTCATCCGGGTTGTCGTACTTCGCCTCGATCGCGCTCTGGTCCTGGGCGGTGAAGGCGAAGAAGCCGAGCACCAGGATGAGCGGGACGATCGTGTAGAAGATCTCGATCGGCATGTTGTAGCGCAGCTGCGCCGGCAGACCGGTCTGGCCCTTGCGACGGCGGTAGACCACGATCGCCCAGATGGTGAGGCCCCAGGTGACGACACCGACGACCAGCAGCACGATCCACGACGTGACCCAGAGGCCGATCACACGATCGACGTTGTTCGTGGTGCCCGGCTCGGTCGGCAGCCACCCCTGCATCTGCTCCTGCGTACATCCGGCAAGGATGAACGCCATGACCGCTGCAACCGGGATCGCAGCCCATCTGAGACGTCGTTTCGAGCGCACCAGTGACCTTTCGGGAAGCTACACCAGAAGTGTATGTGACCTCCGACAAGCCTACTGGTTCGTCGAAGGGGTCGCAGTCACGGCCACGCGGGTGCTACAGTCCGCGATCGTCCCGGGATCGGCCGAGATCCCCGTCGTTCCGCGGCAGGATGCGAAAAGGCCGCCTCCCGAGGGAGACGGCCTTTCGCCGAAGATAAAGTTCGCTCAGTGGAACGAGTCGCCGCAGGCGCACGAGCCGGTCGCGTTGGGGTTGTCGATCGTGAACCCCTGCTTCTGGATCGTGTCCTCGAAGTCGATGGTCGCGCCGTCGAGGTACGGGACGCTCATCTTGTCGACGATGACCTCGACGCCGTCGAAGTCGACGACGCCGTCGCCGTCGAGCATCCGCTCGTCGAAGTAGAGCTGGTAGATCAGGCCGGAGCAGCCACCGGGCTGGACGGCCACGCGGAGGCGGAGGTCGTCGCGCCCCTCCTGCTCGAGGAGGCTGCGCACCTTGTCGCCGGCGGTCTTGGTCAGCTGCACGGCGTGGGCGGGCGCGGCCACGTCGGTGGTGAGGGTCGTGTCGCTCATCGGGACGTCCTTCCGGTCGAAGCGTAGATGAAGTCTAAACCCGACAACCGGGGCGTCCGCCGGAGAATTCCCGACCCGCGGACGGAGCCCGTCGCGGCGCTCATCCGCGTGCTCCGGACGCGAGTCGGTGCAGCAGCAGCGCCTCGGTGGTGATCGCGCGCTTGAAGACCCCGAGATGGAGCGACTCGTTCGGGCTGTGCGCCCTGGTGTCAGGGTCCTCGACACCCGTGACGAGGATCTGCGCCTGCGGGAACACGCGCACCAGGTCGGCGATGAAGGGGATCGACCCGCCCACGCCCACCTCCTTCGGCGACGCACCCCAGGCATCCGCCATGGCCTGCTCGGCGAGGGCCACCGCCCAGCCCGAGGTGTCGACGAGGAACGGCTGCCCCGTGCTCACCTCGGTGATCTCCGTGTGCGCACCGAACGGCGCGTGCGAGCGGATGTGGGCGGCGAGCGCCTCGTAGGCGTCCTGGGCGTCCTGGCCCGGGGCGACGCGGCAGCTCACGCGCAGGGAGACCGACGGGAGGAGCGTGTTGGAGGCGTTCACCACATCCGGGGCGTCGATGCCCGTGACGGTGAGCGCGGGCTTCGCCCACAGCCGTTCGAGCACCGGTCCGGTGCCGACGGAGCCGACACCCTCGAGCAGTGCGGCGTCGGCGGCGAACTGCTCCTCCGTCACCTCGGGCACCTCCATCGGATGCGCCGTCAGCCCGTCGACCGCGACGGCCCCGTCGGCGTCGTAGAGCGAGTCGATGAGGCGAGCCGCGGCGAGCATGGCATCGGGGGCCGCTCCCCCGTACATGCCGGAGTGCGAGGCGTGGCCGAGGGTGGAGACGGTGAGCCGGAAGGTGACGTTGCCACGCAGGCTCACGGTGAGGGACGGTGTGGACGTGTCCCAGTTGTCGGAGTCGGCGACCACGATGACGTCGGCGGCGAGGCGGTCGCGGTTCTCCTCGAGGAACGCGGCGAAGGAGGCCGAGCCGAACTCCTCCTCCCCCTCGATGAAGACCACGACGCCGAGGTCGGATGCGGCTCCCCCGGTCTCGACGAACGCACGCACGGCGGCCACGTGCGCCATGACGCCCGCCTTGTCGTCGGCGGCTCCCCGGCCGTACAGCCGGTCTCCGCGCACGGTGGGCTCGAAGGGCGGGGTGTCCCAGTCCTCGTCGCGGCCGGGCGGCTGCACGTCGTGGTGCGCGTAGAGCAGCACCGTCGGCGCGTCGCCGCGCGCGGGACGGGACGCGAGGACCGCCGGCTGCCCGAGCTCGCCGGACGGAGTCGGGGCGCGGAGCACGTCGACGCTCTCGAAGAAGCCCGTCCCGTCCAGCAGCCCCGCGACGGCGTCGGCGCTGCGCTGCACCTCCGCCGGATCGAAGGCCGACCAGGAGACCGAGGGGATGCGCACCAGTCCGCCGAGGTCGGCGATGCTCTGCGGCAGTGCCGCCTGGACGGCCTCGACGACCGCCTGCTCGCCCTCGGACAGCGCCGCGGGATCCTTCCTGGGAGTGCTCAGTGTCATGCGGGTAATCTTAAGAGACCGCACAGGACGAGGATTCGAAGTGGCTAAGACGAAGACGAGCGTCGACGAGACGATCGAGACCCCGGCAGAGACGCCGGGCGCGGGCAAGGGGCACGCCACCCCGAGCCGCAAGGAGCGCGAGGCCGCCAACAAGCGCCCCCTCGTCCCCGGCGACCGCAAGGAGGCCGCGAAAGAGGCCCGTCGCAAGCAGCAGGAGCTGCGCGACCGGGCCCGCGTCGGCATGGCGAACGGCGAAGAGAAGTACATGCCGGTCCGCGACCGCGGCCCGCAGCGCCGGTTCGTGCGCGACTGGGTCGACGCGCGCTGGAGCCTGGGCGAGTTCCTCATCCCGGTGATGTTCCTCGTGCTGATCGCCACGATCGTGCCGATCCCCGACCTGCAGGCGTACACGATGCTGGCGCTCTACGCGTTCATCGCCATCGTCATCCTCGACTGCCTCTTCCTCGGCTGGCGCGTCATGAAGGCGCTGCGCGAGAAGTTCGGCGCCGGCAACGTGGAGCGCGGCCTGCGCTGGTACGCCACCATGCGGTCGCTCCAGTTCCGCCGCCTGCGCCTGCCGAAGCCGCAGGTCAAGCGCGGCCAGTACCCGAGCTGAACCCGTTCTCGCTGCCTCTCTGACCTTTCGCGGGCCCACTGACCACGCGAAAGGTCAGACAGGCAGCGAAAACGGAGACGGACGGGCGCGCGGACGGCGCGTCAGCGCTCGACGCGGGTGCGGGCGAGACGGGCGAGCCCGACGTTGATCTGCTTCGCCCACAACGGGCCTCGGTAGAGGAACGCCGTATAGCCCTGCACGAGCGTCGCCCCGGCGAGGAGACGCTGCTCGACGTCGTACGCGGTGTCGACGCCACCCACCGAGATCACGCAGAACTCCGGCGGCAGGACCGTGCGGAGGCGCTTCAGCACGGCGAGCGAGCGCTCCGCCAGCGGCGCGCCCGACAGGCCGCCCGCCCCCAGCGCCTCGACGTGCGAGGCCGGGGTCCGCAGACCCTCGCGGGACAGGGTGGTGTTCGTGGCGATGATGCCGTCGAGGCCGAGAGACACGGCGAGCTCCGCGATGCGGTCGAGCTGCTCGTCGGTGAGGTCGGGGGCGATCTTGACGAGCAGGGGCGTGCTCCGCGCCTCCGCCTTGACCGCCTCGAGCAGCGGTGCGAGCAGATCCAGCTCCTGCAATCCGCGCAGGCCCGGCGTGTTCGGCGAGGACACGTTGACCACGAGGTAGTCGGCGATCGGCGCCAGCGCTCGCGCGCTCTGCACGTAGTCGGCGATCGCGTCGTCGACCGAGACCACCCGGCTCTTGCCGATGTTCACGCCGATGACGGCGCGTCCCGCTCCGCTCCGCTTGGTCCGGGCCAGTCGCAGCGCGGCGGCGGCAGCACCCCGGTTGTTGAACCCCATCCGGTTGATGACCGCGCGATCCGCGATGAGCCGGAACAGGCGCGGGCGGTCGTTGCCCGGCTGCGGACGGGCGGTGATCGTCCCGACCTCGACGTGTCCGAAGCCCAGGGCGGCGAGGCCGTCGATGGCCGTCCCATCCTTGTCGAAGCCGGCGGCGACGCCGAACGGCGTGGGGAACGTGAGCCCGAGCGCCTTCACCGACAGGTCGACGTCGGCCGAGGTGAAGCGGTGCACGAGGCGGTCGAGCCGCAGCCGCGGGATGAGGCGGATGACCCGCATCGCGAGGTGGTGCGCATCCTCCGGGTCCATCCTCGACAGGACGGTGCGGAACAGCAGCTCGTACACGGGCGCTACTCGGCGAGCCCGGCCGAACGCTGGGCGCGGTCGGCGTGCTCGGCGCGGAGCAGGGTGATGGCCGCCTCGAAGTCGTCGAGCGTGTCGAAGCCCTGGTACACGCTGGCGAAGCGGAGGTAGGCGACCTCGTCGAGCTCGCGGAGCGGCTGCAGGATCGCCAGCCCGATGTCGTTCGCGTCGATCTGCGCCGCGCCGCTCTGCCGCACGATCTCCTCGACCCGCTGCGCGAGCACGGCCAGGTCGCCGTCGGTGACCGGGCGGCCTTGACAGGCCTTCCGCACGCCGCTGACGATCTTCTCGCGGGAGAACGGCTCGACCACACCGGAGCGCTTGATCACGCCGAGGCTGGCGGTCTCGGTCGTGCTGAACCGGCGGCCGCACTCCGGGCACTGACGGCGTCGGCGGATGGCCTGACCGTCATCGGTGGTGCGGGAGTCGACGACTCGCGAGTCGGGGTGGCGGCAGTAGGGGCAGTACATGGCACCTCCAGGGTATCGGGTGGCGACACCCCCTCGGTCGGGCTCAGCCCTGGGCGAAGCGGACCGCCACGGCGTCGCCGTGAGCGGGGAGGTTCTCGGCGTCGGACAGCGAGCGGATGTCGCGGGCGACCGCCTCGAGCGCCTCGCGTCCGTAGCGCACCACCTGCTGGGGGCGCAGGAACGTGTAGGCGCCGAGGCCCGAGGAGAACCGCGACTGTCCGCCGGTGGGGAGGACGTGGTTCGACCCGGCCAGGTAGTCGCCGAGGCTCACCGGCGAGTAGGCGCCGAGGAAGATCGCGCCGGCGTTGTGGATCGACGCGAGCGTCGCATCCGGGTCGGCGGTCTGGATCTCGAGGTGCTCGGGTCCGTAGGCGTCGCTCACCGCCGCCGCCGTGGCGAGGTCGTCGACGAGGATGATCGCCGACTGAGGGCCGCCGAGGGAGATGCCCACGCGCTCGGCGTGCGTGGTCGAGGCGGCGACCGAGCGGAGCTCGTCGATCACGCGGTCCGCGAGCTCCGCGGAGTCGGTGACCAGCACGGCGGCCGCGAGCTCGTCGTGTTCGGCCTGGCTGACGAGGTCGGCGGCGACGAAGCCGGGGTCGGCGGACCCGTCCGCGATGACGAGGATCTCGGTCGGCCCGGCCTCGGAGTCGATGCCGGCGGTGCCGCGCACCACCCGCTTCGCCGCGGCGACGTAGACGTTGCCGGGGCCGGTGATGACCTGCACGGGCTCCAGCCCGATCTCGGCCACACCGTGGGCGAGCGCGCCGATCGCGCCCGCACCGCCCATGGCGTAGACCTCGTCGATGCCGAGCAGGCCCGCGGCGCCGAGGATGGTCGGGTGCACCTGACCGCCGAAGTCGCGCTGCGGAGGCGACACCAGGGCGATGCTGCCCACACCCGCGGTCTGCGCGGGCACGACGTTCATCACGACGCTCGACGGGTACACGGCCTTGCCCCCGGGGACGTAGAGGCCCACGCGCTCCACGGGCTGCCAGCGCTGCTCGACGACGGCCCCGTCGCCCAGCTCGGTGCGCGCGGGCGGGGGCACCTGCGCGGCGGTCGCACGGCGGACCCGGGCGATCGCCTCGTCGAGCGCGAGACGCACCTGCGGCTCGAGCGCGGCGACGGCGGCGCGGATGTCGTCGGCCGACACACGCACGGATCCGGGCACCACCCCGTCGAACCGCTCGGCCTGCCGCTGCAGGGCGCCGAGGCCACCCGACCGCACCTCCTCGACGAGCTCGGCAGCCGCCGCATGCGCCACCGACACGTCGGTCGCGGCGCGCGGCACGAGCCGGGCGAGATCGCTGCGGGAGGGCGTCTGCCCACGGAGGTCGATGATGCGGATCACGGCATCCAAGCCTAGTCCGCCCACCTGACCCGGCCCTCCGGACACCCATCCAGGGACGACGGGCGGCGTCAGGTGAGGCAGTGGGGGCCGAGGAGCGACTTGAGCTCGCCGAAGAGGTCGGCGGTCACCGACACCGGATAGGGGACCTCGAACACGCGGACGTTGTCGGCCTTCACGAGTTTCAGCCTCACCTCGGTGTCGCCGGCGTGGCGGATGAGGACGTCGCCGAGCGCTTGCACGGTCTCCGTCGTCGCCCGCGCCTCCGACATCGAGATCTGCAGCGGACCGCTCGACCCGCGCTCCCCGAGGTTCGGCTGGAACAGGCTGTAGGCGTGGAGGTTCATGCCGTCGTCGCGCATGCTCACCCGACCGCGCACGACCACGATGGTGTCGGCGGTGAGCGCGGGGCCGAACTCCTGGTAGGCCTTGCCCATGAACATCGCGGTGATCTCGCCCGCGAAGTCCTCGATCTGGATCATGCCGTACTGGTTGCCGCTGTTGCGAGCCACGCGGTGCTGCACGCTCGTGATGAGGCCGGCGACGGTGACCTGGTCTCCGTCCTGGGTGTGCTCGCTCTCGAGCAGGTCAAGGATCGAGGTCGACGCCTGCTTCGCCAGCTCGAGCTCGAGACCCGCGAGCGGATGGTCGGAGACGTAGAGCCCCAGCATCTCGCGCTCGAACGCCAGCTTGTCGCGCTTGGCCCACTCCGGCCGCTCGGGGATGGCGTGCTCGGCCTGCGGCTCGTCCCACAGGTCGGCGAAGTCGAAGCCGACCTGGCCGTTCGCCTCGGCACGCTTCTCCCCCACCGCGGCGTCGATCATGCCCTCGTGCACCTCGATGAGCGCACGCCGCGTGGCGCCGAGGGAGTCGAACGCCCCGGCCTTGATGAGCGATTCCACCGTCCGCTTGTTGAGGGCGGTCAGCGGCAGCTTCTTCAGGAAGTCACCGAACGACTCGAACGCGCCCTTCTGCTCGCGGGCCTCGCGGATGGACGCGACCACGTTCGTCCCGACGTTGCGCACGGCTCCGAGGCCGAAGCGGATGTCGGCCCCGACGGCGGCGAAGAAGCCGATGGAGGAGTTGACGTCGGGCGGGAGGACCTTGATCCCCATCCGACGGCACTCGTTGAGGTACATGGCGAGCTTGTCCTTGGCATCGCCCACGCTGGTGAGGAGGGCGGCCATGTACTCGGCCGGGTAGTGGGCCTTGAGGTACGCCGTCCAGTACGAGAGCACGCCGTAGGCGGCCGAGTGGGCCTTGTTGAAGGCGTAGTCGGAGAAGGGCAGCAGGATGTCCCACAGCATCTTGATCGCCTCTTCGGAGAACCCGTTCGCGATCATCCCGCCGGAGAAGCCCTCGTACTGCTTGTCGAGCTCGGACTTCTTCTTCTTGCCCATCGCGCGGCGGAGGATGTCGGCCTGTCCGAGGGAGAAGCCGGCGACCCGCTGCGCGATCGCCATCACCTGCTCCTGGTAGATGATGAGGCCGTAGCTGGTGTCGAGGATGTCCTTCAGCGGCTCCTCGAGCTCGGGGTGGATCGGCGTGATCTCCTGGAGGCCGTTCTTGCGCAGCGCGTAGTTCGTGTGCGAGTTCGCGCCCATGGGGCCCGGACGGTAGAGGGCGATGACCGCGGAGATGTCCTCGAAGTTGTCGGGCTTCATCAGGCGCAGCAGCGATCGCATGGGCCCGCCGTCGAGCTGGAACACTCCGAGCGTGTCGCCGCGGGAGAGGAGCTCGTAGGCCTTCTCGTCGTCGAGCGAGAGGTCTTCCAGCACCGGTCGGAAGCCGCGGTTCGACTCGATGTTGTCGAGCGCGTCGTCGATGATCGTCAGGTTCCGCAGCCCCAGGAAGTCCATCTTGATCAGGCCGAGGGACTCCGCGGCCGGATAGTCGAACTGGGTGACGATCTGGCCGTCCTGCTCCCGCTTCATGATCGGGATGATGTCGATCAGCGGGTCGCTGGACATGATGACGCCCGCCGCGTGGACGCCCCACTGCCGCTTGAGGTTCTCGATGCCGAGCGCGGTGTCGAAGACCGTCCGCGCCTCCGGGTCGGTCTCGAGGATGGCGCGGACGTCGCCCGCCTCCTTGTAGCGCGGGTGCTCCTTGTCGACGATCCCGGACAGCGGGATGTCCTTGCCCATGATCGCGGGCGGCATCGCCTTGGTCAGCTTCTCCCCCATGCCGAAGGGGAAGCCCAGCACGCGGGACGAGTCCTTCAGCGCCTGCTTGGCCTTGATCGTGCCGTAGGTGACGATCTGGGCGACGCGCTCCTCGCCGTACTTCTCGGTGACGTACTTGATCACCTCACCGCGACGACGCTCGTCGAAGTCGACGTCGAAGTCGGGCATGGAGACGCGGTCGGGGTTGAGGAACCGCTCGAAGATGAGGCCGTGCTGGAGCGGATCGAGATCGGTGATCTTCATGGCATACGCCGCCATGGAGCCGGCGCCGGAGCCACGGCCCGGGCCGACGCGGATGCCGTTGCGCTTGGACCAGTTGATGAAGTCGGCCACCACGAGGAAGTAGCCCGGGAACCCCATCTGGGTGATGACACCCTTCTCGTAGTCCGCCTGCTTGCGGACCGCGTCGGTCACGCCGTCGGGGTAGCGCTCGAGGAGGCCCTTCTCGACCTCCTTGTCGAACCACGACGCCTCGGTCTCGCCCTCGGGGACGGGGAACCGCGGCATGTAGTTGGCGCTGGTGTCGAACTTCACGTCGCAGCGCTCGGCGATGAGGAGGGTGTTGTCGCACGCCTCCGGGTAGTCGCGGAACAGCGAGCGCATCTCGGCCGGGGTCTTCAGGTAGAACTCGTCGGCGTCGAACTTGAAGCGGTTCGGGTCGGAGAGGGTCGACCCGGACTGCACGCAGAGCAGTGCCGCGTGGCTCTTGGCGTCGTGAGCGTGCGTGTAGTGGAGGTCGTTCGTGGCCACGAGCGGGAGGTCGAGCTCCTTGGCCAGCCGGATGAGGTCGGTCATGATCCGGCGCTCGATCTCGAGGCCGTGATCCATGATCTCGCAGAAGAAGTTCTCCTTGCCGAAGATGTCGCGGAACTCCGCCGCGGCCTTCTTCGCCTCCTCGTACTGCCCGAGACGGAGCCTCGTCTGGATCTCGCCGGAGGGGCACCCCGTGGTCGCGATGATCCCCTTGCCGTACTGGGAGAGCAGCTCGCGGTCCATGCGCGGCTTGAAGTAGTAGCCCTCGATCGACGCCAGCGACGACAGGCGGAAGAGGTTGTGCATCCCCTCGGTGCTCGCCGAGAGGAGCGTCATGTGCGTGTACGCGCCGGCGCCGGAGACGTCGTCTCCCCCGCCGTTGCCCCAGCGCACACGCGTCTTGTCGGTCCGGTGCGTGCCCGGTGTGAGGTAGGCCTCGGTGCCGATGATGGGCTTGATGCCGGCCTCGGTCGCCGTCTTCCAGAAGTCGAAGGCGCCGAACATGTTGCCGTGGTCGGTGACGGCGACGGCGGGCATGCCCTGCTCGACGGCGGCCTGGATCAGGGGTTTGACGCGAGCCGCTCCATCGAGCATCGAGTACTCGCTGTGGACGTGCAGATGCACAAAGGAATCGGTCGACGAAGGCACGTGATCTCCGGCTCGTGTTGTCGGTCGCATCAGTCTAAACGCCCCGACGACGGTGTGGTCGGGGCCGCGCCGAAGGCGGCCCCGATGGGCGCTCAGTCGGCCGAGATCACGTCGAGCGCGTGCTGCAGATCGGCCGGATACCCGGTCTCGAACTCGACGTACTCCCGGCTCGCGGGGTGGATGAATCCCAGGCGCTTGGCGTGCAGCCACTGCCTCGAGAGCCCCACCCGCTCGGAGAGCACGGGATCGGCGCCGTACATCGCGTCGCCGACGCACGGGTGGCGCTGAGCCGCCATGTGCACCCGGATCTGGTGGGTGCGCCCGGTCTCGAGGTGCACCTCGAGCAGGGTCGCGGCCCGGAACGCCTCGAGAGTCTCGTAGTGAGTGACCGACGGCTTGCCGTCGGCGACGACGGCGAACTTCCAGTCGGATCGCGGGTGCCGACCGATGGGGGCATCGATGGTGCCCGCCGTCGGATCCGGATGACCCTGCACGAGCGCGTGGTAGACCTTCTCGACCGTCCGGTCGTGGAATGCCCGCTTCAACCAGGTGTAGGCGGTCTCCGACTTGGCGACGACCATCAGTCCGCTGGTGCCCGCATCGAGCCGGTGGACGATGCCCGCACGCTCGGGCGCACCGGACGTGGCGATCCGGTACCCGGCACCGGCGAGGGCGCCGAGGACCGTGGGACCCTCCCAGCCGACCGACGGATGCGCGGCCACGCCGACCGGCTTGTCGATCACGATGATGTCGTCGTCGTCGTACACGACGTCGAGCTCGGGCACCACCACTGGGACGACCCGGGGCTCCTCCCGGGGGCTCCACTCGACCGACAGCCACCCGTCGCGCCGGAGCCGATCGGACTTGCCGACCGTGCGGCCGTCCAGGCTCACGCCACCGGCGTCGGCCACCTCGGCCGCGAACGACCGGGAGAAGCCGAGCAGCTTGGCCAACCCGGCGTCGACGCGCTGACCGTCGAGGCCGTCGGGAACCGGCAGGGTCCGTGACTCCATCAGACCTGCTCGTCGGCGGGCTGCTCCGAGTCCGCTCCCTCGTGCTTGCGCTCGCTCGCCCTGCGGCCGTCGAGACCGACGCCACGGATCGTGAGGATGATGAACAGTCCCATCGCGCAGCAGATCGCCACGTCGGCCAGGTTGAAGATCGCGGGCAGCAGCGGGATGGTGATGAAGTCGACCACGTGTCCGACGCCGAAGCCCGGCTCGCGGAACAGCCGGTCGTAGAGGTTGCCCAGCGTGCCGCCCAGGAGCAGACCGAACACCAGAGCCCAGGCGAACGAGCGGATGCGCCGGGCGAACCAGATGATGAACACCGTCACGGCGGCGGCGAGGATCGAGAAGATCCACGTGTACGCGTTTCCGATCGAGAAGGCGGCACCCGAGTTCTTCACGAAACGAAATTGGATGAGGTCGCCCACCACAGGGACGACCTCACCCAATTCGAGGTTCTGTACGACCAGGTACTTCGCGAGCTGATCGAGCGCCAACGCGCCGAGGGCGACGAGGACGAGGACGATCAGGACCCGGGGACGCCCTTTCGAAGCGTCAGCCTCCAAAGCCGCTGAAGCTGGAGGAGGGCGCCGGGCTCTTGTCGGCGTCCTTCGAGGTGAGCTCGTTGAGCTGCTCCTCGATGTAGGACTTCAGGCCCGAGCGGTAGTCCTTCTCGAACGTGCGCAGCTCGTCGATGCGGTGCTCGACGGCGGCCTTCTCCTGGTTCAGGCGCGCCATCTCGTTGCGCTGCTTGGTCTCGGCCTCGGCGACGATGCGCGCCGCGGTGGCGTGGCCCTCCGCGATGAGCGCGTCGCGCTTCTCAGCACCCTCCTTGACGTGCTCGTCGTGCAGACGGCGCGCGAGCTGGAGGAGGTTGGTGGTGCTGACCGACTCGTCGTCGGCCTCGGCGGCCGGAGCGGCCGGCACGGGCACGGGCGCCGGCACCGGCGCGGGGGTCTCGGCCGCAGCCGCGACGGGAGCAGGAGCGGTCTCAGCGACAGGCGCCTCGGCGGGGGCTCCCTCGCCGGCAGCGGCCAGGCGGGCCTTGAGCTCCTCGTTCTCCTGCGTCAGGCGACGCAGCTCGACGACGACCTCGTCCAGGAAGTCGTCGACCTCGTCCTGGTCGTAGCCCTCACGGAACTTGGTCTGTGAGAATCGCTTGTTGACGACATCTTCCGGAGTCAACGCCATGGTCTTCCACCTTCAGTACTTGACGAACAGGGTGCCTGTCGGAACAGTGATAACGCGTTGCTAACCGTAGCAACATTCACGACAAACGTCTTGTGAACGGCCTGACTGCAGGGCCGTCCTGTTCCTTCAGGATACATGGGCTCCTCGAGGGCCCACGGGTCCTCACACGCCCCGGAGGAACCCCGCGACCGACATCAGGATGATCACGATCAGCATCACGATCGACCAGCCGAAGTCGAGCGCGACCCCGCCGAGCCGAAGCGGCGGGATGATCCGGCGGAAGAACCGGATGGGCGGGTCGGTCACGGTGTAGACCACCTCGGCGACCACGAGCAGCGCACCGCGGGGTCGCCAACCGCGCCGCACCGTCCGCACGAGGTCGAGGACGAATCGTCCCCACATCGTGAAGAAGTACAGCAGGAGGAGGAAGTACGCGACGGTCGCGATGATGGCGACGAGAGAACCCACCTGGTGATTATCTCGTGTCTAGGACGGCACGTCGCGCGAGCAGCAGGATCAGGCCTGCTGCACGAAGAAGGACGACTCGGTGCGAGCCTCCTGGCCGCTGTCGCCGGAGACGGCGACGTGGGCCGGGGACAGCAGGAACACCTTGCTCGTCACACGCTCGATCTTCCCGTAGAGCCCCTGCGAGAGGCCGCCGGCGAAGTCGATGAGCCGGCGCGCATCCGCATCGGTCATCTGCGACAGGTTGATGATCACCGGGATGCCCTCGCGGAAGTTCTCGGCGATGACCTGGGCGTCGCGGTACTGCTTCGGGTGGACGGTGAGGATCTCGTTCATGTCTGCCGGGGCCGCATTCTTCTGGTGAGAGTGGGAGTGCGCGTTCTTGCGGAGGGGGGTCACGGGCGCACGCGTCTGCGCGGGCGCCGCGGTCGGGGCGGCCTGCGCCTGAGGCTGCGGCTGCGGAACGGGAGCGACCGGCGCCGCGGCGGGGGCGGCAGGGGTCTCGTACTCGAGTTCTTCGTCGGCGAGACCCAGGTAGACCATGGTCTTGCGGAGCGGGTTGGCCATGTGAACCTCCGGTTGCGTAAGTCGGCTTGACCGCAAGATTAATCGCGGGTCGGCCGGTTTCCCGTGATTGCCGTCCCGATCCGGAGGTGTGTCGCGCCCGCGGCGATCGCCTCGGGGAAGTCGTGCGTCATGCCCGCCGAGATCTTGGACGCGCGCGGGTCGAGTGTGCGGACGTCGTCCGAGAGGCGCCGGAGACGTTCGAACGCCCGGGCGGGCTCCTCGTCGAGCGGCGCCACGGCCATCACCCCGAGCAGGTCGAGACCGGGGGCCTCGAGCACGGACTCGGCGAGCGGCAGCACGCCCTCGGGACGGACTCCCCCGCGCTCGGGATCGTCGGTCAGGTTCACCTGGACGAAGCAGCCGACGGTCGACTCGTCCGAGGCGAGCGCGGAGACGAGCTCCGCGCGGTCGACGGAGTGGATGACGGACGCGTACTCCCTCACCTGCTTGGCCTTCTTGCGCTGCAGCTGACCGACGAAGTGCCAGGTGATGTCGAGGTCGGCGAGCTCCGCCGCCTTCTCGCGCGCCTCCTGGTGCCTGTTCTCGCCCATGTCGTGGAGCCCGAGCGAGACCAGGTCGCGGATCAGCTCGACCGGGTGGAACTTGGTCACGGCGATGAGCGTGATCTCGACGGGATCGCGCCCGGCGCTGCGACAGGCGTCGTGGATGCGGTCGGCGATGTCGTCGAGCCGCTCCGGGAGTCCGGGGGTCACCGATGCGACCTCGAGGTCACTTCAGGAAGTCGGGGACGTCGAGGTCGGCGTCGTCGTCCTCCGACGCCGGGTCGAGTGCCACCGCGCTGGTGTACCCCAGCTCGGGCGACGCGGACGACCACGGGGCCTTCTCGTCGTTCGCCTGCTCGGTGCGCTGCTCGCGGCGAGGCGAGCTCGACACCGACGACTCGGCTCCGTAGGAGTCGGTCGAGTCGTCGCTGGCCACGAAGCTGCGGCGCCCCTCCACGACGGGCTGCGGCTCGCCCCCGTCGAAGCCCGCGGCGATGACGGTGACGCGCACCTCGTCGCCGAGGGTGTCGTCGATCACCGCACCGAAGATGATGTTCGCCTCGGCGTGCACCGCATCCTGCACGAGCTTCGCCGCGTCGTTGATCTCGAAGATGCCGAGGTTCGATCCGCCCTGGATGGAGAGCAGCACGCCGCGCGCACCGTCGATGCTCGCCTCGAGCAGAGGCGAGGCGACGGCGAGCTCGGCCGCCTTGATGGCACGGTCCGCGCCCCGCGAGGAGCCGATGCCCATGAGGGCGGAGCCGGCGCCCTGCATGACCGACTTGACGTCGGCGAAGTCGAGGTTGATGAGGCCCGGGGTCGTGATGAGGTCGGTGATGCCCTGGACACCGGCGAGGAGCACCTGGTCGGCGGTGGAGAACGCCTCCAGCATGCTGATGCCGCGGTCGCTGATCTCGAGGAGGCGATCGTTCGGCACGACGATGAGCGTGTCGACCTCGTTCTTCAGCGTGGCGACACCCGCCTCGGCCTGGGCCTGGCGGCGCTTGCCCTCGAACCCGAACGGCTTCGTCACGACACCGATCGTGAGCGCGCCGATCGACTTCGCGATGCGCGCGACCACCGGCGCGCCACCCGTGCCGGTGCCGCCGCCCTCCCCCGCGGTCACGAAGACCATGTCGGCGCCGGCCAGCGCCTCCTCGATCTCCTCGGCGTGGTCCTCGGCGGCACGGCGGCCGACCTCGGGGTCGGCGCCGGCGCCCAGGCCGCGCGTGATCTCGCGGCCCACGTCGAGCTTGACGTCGGCGTCGCTCATGAGCAGAGCCTGGGCATCCGTGTTGATGGCGATGAACTCGACGCCCCGGAGGCCGAGCTCGATCATCCGGTTCACCGCATTGACGCCGCCGCCCCCGATGCCGACGACCTTGATCACAGCGAGGTAGTTCTGGTTTGAAGTCACGTCCGGCCTCCGCAGCAAACCTTAAAGTTCAGGTAGAAACTTAAAGTTATTCCGAGTAGATAATTCTTACGGATGACGGTAGGTCACCCGGGACGCAGACGCCCACAACCCGCCCGCGTGTCGGCGATCATCCGCCTCGGATCACCGGGCTCTCCGGACTCGAGACGTCGTACTCGACGGCCCGGGCCGGATCCTGGGTCGCGATGAGGCGCTGCAGGATCAGCGTCTTCAGCGCGGACTGCTCCGCGCTCCCCCACACGACGCGCTGACCGGCGGCGCCGAAGGTGAACGTGATGCTGTCGGGCGTGGCCGCCGTCGCGTTCGTGACCTGGGCGAGCAGGTCGGCGGGCAGAGCGGCCAGAGCCGTGCCCGCCGCCGTGAAGGCGGCCCCGCCCAGCTGCGTCCCCGCCAGGTCGTAGACCGGGTAGCCGGGCACCTGCTGCGGCGACGACTGCACGACCACCCCGGCGGGGTCGACGACGTTCCAGCCCTCCGGGGTCTGCACCTGCGCCACGGGCGTGCGCTCCACGATCCGGATGCCGAGGCCCGACGGGGGCAGCGCCTCGATCGCGAACGACTTGATCAGGGGGAACTGCGAGAGCTCCTCGCGGATGGCGCCCTCGTCGACGAGCGCGAGCGGCCGGCCCAGCTGGTCGGACACCGCCGCCTCGACGGTCGCGGCGTCGAGGCGCGACGTGCCGGTCACCTCGATGGTGCGCACGCTGAGCAGCGGCGAGTACGCCGCGAGCAGGACCACGACGACGAGGCCCACGGCGACTCCGAGCCCGACGAGCCAGGAGATCCGGCGCCGTCGGCTCCACTGCGTGAAGCGTCGCGCCTCCTGCCGCTCGTAGCGGCGCCGCGCGCGCACGGCCCGCCGCAGCTCCGAGGCGCTGCCGCGCCCGCTGCGACGCCCGTCCGAGTCGCGCCCGGCCGTGTCGCGCCCGTTCGTGCCACGCGCGTCCGTGTTGGAGCGGCCCGACCGGGTGGGCTCGGAGGAGGTCCGGGCGGGCTCGGAGGGCGCCGCCGTCCGTCCGCCGCCCCGCAGCGCGGTGCGGTCGAGGAGGATCGGCTCGGTCAGATGCTCGTCCGCGTCGCGGGGCGGACTCGGATCGGCCGGACGCGAGCGTCCCTTCCGCGCCGTCGTCGCCGCCTCCCGCGCCTCCGACGAGGAGGCGTCGGGCGTGGACCGCGCCCGCTTCGTCGCCGACCTCGTCGTCGACGATGCGGGCGACGACGGCGGGGTCGGCGGCGGAGGCGGCGCCGGCGGCGGGGTCAGGCCGGGCGGACGTCTCACTGCCCGCTCGCGGCCTTCGCCAGCGAGGCGAGCAGCTGGGGGACGATGAGGTTCACGTCGCCGCACCCCAGGGTCACCGCGAAGTCGCCGGGCTTCGCGTAGGCGGCCAGCACATCCGCCGCCCGCTGCCAGTCGTCGACGTACACGACCTTCTCCGGATCCTGGAAGCGCTCCGACACCAGCTCGCCCGTCACGCCGGGGACCGGGTCCTCGCGGGCGCCGCAGACGGCCAGCACGATCGTGTAGTCGGCCGTGCGCTCGAGCGTCTCCGCGAACTCCCCGGCCATGAGCTTGGTCCGGCTGTAGAGATGCGGCTGGTGGACGGCGATGATGCGCCCGTCGCCGACCACGGTCCGGGCCGCCGTGAGCGCGGCGTCGACCTCGGTGGGGTGGTGGGCGTAGTCGTCGTAGACGCTGACGCCGCCGACGGTGCCGTGGAGCTCGAACCGGCGCCCGGTGCCGCCGAAGTCGGCGACGGCGTCGAGGGCCTCCGCGAGGCCGAACCCGAGGCCGATCAGCACGGCCACGGCGCCGGCCGCGTTGATCGCGTTGTGGCGGCCGGGGACGGCGAGGGTCGTCGAGGCGGTCGCCCCCTGGTGCACGAGCGTGAACGCGACGGGACCGTCCGTCACGACGTCGACCACCCGGACGTCGGCGTCGGCCGCCTCGCCGAAGGTGATGACGTGCGGATGCGCCATCCTGGCCCGCACCCGCTGCGCGCCGGCGTCGTCGCTCGAGATCACGACGAGCTCGGAGGCCGCGTCGGCGAAGCGCACGAAGGCGTCCTCCACCGCCTCGACCGACCCGTAGTGGTCGAGGTGATCGGGATCGACGTTGGTGATGAGCGCCACGGCCGTGTCGTAGAGCACGAACGAGCCGTCGGACTCGTCGGCCTCGACGACGAAGAGCTCGCCGCTGCCCGCGGCGGAGCTCGTGCCGAGCGCGGAGATGGTGCCGCCGTTGACGAAGCCCGGGTCCTGGTCGAGCCCGAGCAGGCCCGTGACGACCATCCCCGTCGAGGTGGTCTTGCCGTGCGCGCCGGCGACGGCGACGAGCCGCCTCCGGTTCGCCAGCCAGGCGAGGGCCTGGGACCGGTGCAGGATCGTGAGCCCACGTTCCTTCGCGACGAGGTACTCGGGGTTGTCGGGCCAGAGCGCCCCGGTGAAGACGAGGGTGTCGGCGTCGCCGACGTTCGCGGCATCGTGGCCCACGGCGACCGGGATGCCGAGCGCGCGCAGCTTCTCGGCATACGCGGAGTCGGTGCGGTCGGAGCCGGTGACCGTCATGCCCGCGGCCTTCATCAGGCGGGCGATGCCGTTCATGCCGGAGCCGCCGATCCCCACGAAGTGCACGGCCCCGAGGTCGTCGGGGATGGGGAGGTCGAGGTCGGGCTTGATCACGGGTGGCGCTCCCTCAGGGCTTCGTGGCGGTTCACGCGTCGTGCGCGGCCGACCGGATGATCTCCGCGAGTCGTCTGTCGCCGTCGGGGATGCCGACGGAGGAGGCCCGGACGGCCATGCCCTCGACCCTGTCGCGATCGGCGAGGATCGGGAGGACCACCTCCCGGAACCGGTCGGCGGTGAACTCGGAATCGGCGACGATGCTAGCACCGCCCGCTGTGACCAGGTCGCGGGCGTTGAACCTCTGCTCCCCGTTCCCCACCGCGTACGGGACCAGCACGGCGGGCAGCCCGACGACGGCCAGCTCGCACACCGTCGACGCCCCGGCGCGCGAGACGGCGAAGTCCGCGAGGGCGAGGGCGAGGTCCATGCGGTCGCAGTAGGTCATGAAGGCGTAGCCGGGGATGCCGGGATCGTCCACCTCGGTGCGGGCCCCGGCGATGTGCAGGACGTTCCATCCGGCGTCGACCAGAGCACGTGCATTGGCGTGGACGGCCGCGTTGATCCGCCGGGCTCCGAGAGAGCCGCCCGTCACGAGGAGCGTCGGTCTCCCGGCGTCGAGTCCGAAGGCCGACGCCGCCTCGCCCGCGGCCGCGGACTTGACGGCGGGATCGCTGAGCGCGGTGACCTCGCGACGCAGGGGCATGCCGACCAGGGTGGCGTGCGGAAGCGGCGTGTTCGAGAACGTCGTGGTCACGTGCGGCGTGTAGCGGGCGCCGAGGCGGTTCGCCAGGCCGGGACGGGCGTTCCCCTCGTGGATGACGAGGGGACGCCGGGTGGATCGAGCGCCGAGGTAGGCGGGAGCGGAGGCATACCCGCCGAAGCCCGCGACGAGGTCGACGCCCCGGTCCTCGATGAGCCCTCGAACGCGACGGAGCGTCTCGCGGAACCGGCCGGGGAACGCGACGGCCGCGCGGTTCGGTCGCCGCGGGAAGGGCAGCTTCGGGATCGTGAGCAGCTCGTACCCGCGCTCGGGCACCAGACGGGCCTCGAGACCCTCGGCGGTGCCCAGCACGAGCACCTCGGCGTCGGGCTCCGCCGCACGCAGGGCGTCGGCGGTGGCGAGCAACGGGTTCACGTGGCCCGCCGTGCCTCCGCCGGCGAGCAGGTACGTCGTCATGCCTCGAGCCCCACCCGCGTGTCGCGGCCGACCTCTCGCGCGATCGAGAGCACGATCCCGATGGCCGCGAGGGTCGTCAGAAGCGCGGATCCTCCCGAGGAGATGAGGGGCAACGGGACGCCGAGGACCGGGAGGAGGCCGAGCACGACCGCGATGTTGACGAATGCCTGCCCGATCAGCCACACCATGACCGCGCCGGTGACGACGCGGGCGAACATGTCGTGGGTCGAGCGGATGATCCGCACGAACGCGATGGCGAGAGCGACGAAGAGGAGGAGCACGACGACAGCGCCGACCAGCCCCAGCTCCTCGCCGATGATGGCGAAGATGTAGTCGTTGTCGGCCGCCGGGAGCCACGACCACTTCGCCTTCGAGTTCCCGAGCCCGACGCCAAAGAGGTTGCCGCCCGCCAGCGCCCACTCGCCGTGCTGGGTCTGCCAGTCGACGCCCTGGTAGTCGGCGTTCGTCCCGCTGAGGAAGGAGAAGATGCGGTCGGAGCGGCTCTGGCTGGAGAACGCCACGACGACCGCGATGGTGGCTCCGACCAGGATCGGCACGGCGAGCATCCGCAGCTTGACGCCCGCGAAGAAGAGGCCGCCCAGGACGAGCCCGGCCATGATCATGACGGTGCCGAGGTCGCCACCGATGAGCACCAGGCCGAGCGCGAGGGCCGTCACGGGGAACACCGGGATGACCAGGTGACCCCAGCGCGAGAGCAGGGCCTCCTTCTTCGCCATGATCGTGCCCAGCCAGATGACGAGCGCGAGCTTCACGAGCTCCGACGGCTGGAAGGTGTACCCGCCGATGGCGACCCAGTTGAGGTTGCCGCCCACCTCGTCTCCGAGCGGGGTGAACACGAGCATCTGCACCGCCAGCGCGACCGCGAGGCCCACCCATGCCCAGCGCTTCCAGAACCGCGTGGGGATGCGCGACACCACGAGCATGAGCGGGATGCCGATGAGCGCGAACAGCCCCTGCTTCCAGAACACGCCGAAGAAGCCCTGGCGCGCCGTGTACGAGTCGATGGAGCTGGACGAGAGCACCATGACCAGGCCCAGCAGGACGAGGAACAGCGTCGTGCCGAGGAGCAGGAAGTAGTTGCCGGACTCCGCCGTGACGACCTCGCCCAGACGGATGCGCGCCGTTCGAGCGCGACCGCCGCCCGCGCTATTCGAGGGGAGGCTCTCCGACGTCATCCTGCAGGCCTCCCGGGTGGTTCTCGGTGTGCGCCCTCACCGCGGCGGCGAAGCGGTCGCCGCGATCGGCGTAGTCGGCGAACTGGTCCATGGACGCCGCTGCCGGTGCGAGGAGCACCACGTCGCCCGGGGCCGCGGCTGCGGCTGCCAGGGCGACGGCCTCGGCCATCACATCCTCAGTCTCATCGTGAGCGACCTCGAACACGGGAAGGCCGGGCGCGTGTCGTGCGAATGCGGAGAGCACCTCCTGGCGCTCCACCCCGATGACCACGGCGGCGCGCACCCTGGCGGCCGACGCGGCGATCAGAGGATCGATGTCGACACCCTTGAGCAGGCCCCCCACGATCCAGACGATCGAGGGGTAGGCGGTGAGCGAGGCGCCGGCCGCGTGCGGGTTCGTCGCCTTGGAGTCGTCGACCCAGGTCACGCCTCCCGCCGTCACGACGTGCTCGATCCGGTGACGGTCGAGCGTGAAGGCGGCCAGCGCCTGACGGATGGCGTCGATCGGCACGCCGTAGCTGCGGGCCAGCGCGGACGCCGCCAGCACGTCGGCGACGGTGTGCGGTGCACCGAGTCCGCGGGCGCGCAGCTCGTCGACCGTGACGATCTCGAGCGCGGAGTCGCGGCGCTCGGCGAAGAACGCCCGGTCGCAGAGGATCCCGTCGACGACGCCGAAGTCGCTCGGGCCCGGGACGCCGAGGTCGAACCCGACGGCCCGTGCCCCCTCCACCACGTCGGCCTCCTCGACCATGCGGAGGGTGCGCTCATCGGCCTTGTTGTAGACGCACGCCACCTGGGTGCGCTCGTAGACCTTCGCCTTGGCCGCGGCGTAGGCGTCCATCGAGCCGTGCCAGTCGAGGTGGTCCTCGGCGATGTTGAGGCACACCGCGGCGTAGGGCGACATCGAGTGGAGCGAGTGCAGCTGGTAGCTCGACAGCTCCACGACGAGCACGTCGAAGCCCTCGGGATCGCGGATGGCGTCGAGCACCGGGATGCCGATGTTGCCGCACGGCGCGACGCGCTTGCCGCCGGCCAGCAGCATCGCCGCGGTGAGCTGCACCGTCGTCGTCTTGCCGTTGGTCCCGGTGACCGCGATCCAGTCGGCGGGCCGGCCGACCTTGTCGCGGAGCCGCCAGGCCAGCTCGACGTCGCCCCAGACGGGGATCGCCCGCTCGTCCGCCCAGACCAGCAGCGGGTCGTCGGGGTGGTAGCCGGGCGAGGCGACCACGAGATCCGGCTCGAAGGCACGCAGCGCGTCCGGCACCTCCCCCGCCGGGGCCAGCTCGAGGCGGGCGCCGATGACGGGGATGAGGTCGACGTACTCCTGCTTCGCGCGCTCGGCGACCACGAGGACGTCGGCGCGCAGCTCCGTGAGCGTGTCGGCCACGGAGAACCCGGTGACGCCGAGACCGAGCACGGCGACCTTGAGTCCGCTCCAGTCGGCGTGCCAGCTGGTGAGCTCGTCGAGGGACGCCGCCATCAGCTCGACAGCCACTCGAGGTAGAACGACCCCACCGCGGCGGCGACGAAGAGGCCGGCGATGATCCAGAACCGGACCACGATGGTGACCTCGGCCCACCCCTTCATCTCGAAGTGGTGATGGAGCGGGCTCGCCCGCCAGATGCGCTTGCCCTTCGTGAGCTTGAAGTACGTCAGCTGCACCGCGACCTGACCGGCGACGAGCACGAAGATGCCGCCGATGAAGATCAGGAGCAGCTCGGTCTGGGCGAGGATCGCCAGTGCGGCCAGCGCGCCGCCGAGGGCGAGCGACCCGGTGTCGCCCAGGAAGATCTGGGCGGGGTTGGTGTTCCACCAGAGGAAGCCGATGAGGGCTCCGACGACGGTGGCCGCGACGACCGCGAGGTCGAGCGGGTCGCGTACGTCGTAGCACTTGTAGAGCACGTCGGGGTCGATGTTGACGTTCGAGCAGGACTGGTTGAACTGCCAGAAGCCGATGATGATGAACGACCCGATGGCGAGGATGCTCGAGCCGGGTGCGAGGCCGTCGAGGCCGTCGGTGAGGTTCACCGCGTTCGAGGTCGAGATGACGATGAGGCCGATCCAGATCACGAACGCGATCACACCGATGACCACGCCCCACGACAGGAAGTCGAACGGCAGGTCGCGGATGAAGGAGATGCTCGTCGAGGCCGGCGTCTCGCCCCGGGAGTTCGGGAACTGGATCGCGAGCAGCGCGAACGCCACGCCGACGACCACCTGGCCCACGATCTTGGCGATTGGGCCGAGGCCGAGGCTGCGCTCCTTCCGGACCTTCAGGAAGTCGTCGATGAAGCCCACCACGCCGAGGCCCGTCATGAGGAACAGCACCAGCAGGCCCGACACGGTCGGGGGCTCCTGCGTGACCATGGCCGACACGAAGTAGCCGAACAGCGTGGCGATGATGAGGACGATGCCGCCCATGGTGGGCGTCCCGCGCTTGACGTAGTGCGACTCGGGGGTGTCGACGTTGATGAACTGCCCCCAGGCGAACCGCTTGAAGAGGCGGATGAACACCGGGGTCATGAACAGGGAGAACGCCAACGACAGCGAGCCGGCGAGCAGCAGGGTGATCACGAGTGCGCCTCCGCGAGACGATCGCCCAGGAAGCGCAGCCCGGCCGAGTTGGACGACTTGACCAGGATCACGTCGCCCTCGCGCGCATCCGCCTGGATCAGGTCGAACGCCTCGTCGGCGGTGGCCGCGAAGACGGCCTCGCCGTCCCAGGAGCCCTCGTGATTGGCCGCGAGGTGCAGGGCGCGGGCTCCCTCGCCCACGACGTAGAGCCTGGCGATGTTGAGGCGCACCACGAGGCGGCCGATGCGGTCGTGCTCCTCCACGGCGTAGGGGCCGAGCTCGCTCATCTCGCCGAGGACGGCGACCGTGCGCTGATCGGGTCGGGCGATCTGCGCGAGGGTCTTCAGCGCCGAGGCCATCGAGTCGGGGCTGGCGTTGTAGGCGTCGTTGATGACCACCACCCCGTCACCGCCGCCCATGACCTCCATGCGCCACCGCTCGGCGCGCGTGACCGACTCCAGGCCGGCGACGATCACGTCCAGGGGCACGCCGAGCTCGTGGGCGGAGGCCGCCGCGGCCAGGGCGTTCATGACGTGATGCTCGCCGAGCACGCCGAACCGCACCGGCGACGACGATCCGTCGGGCAGGTGCAGCGTGAACGAGGTGCCGATCGCGCTCGCGTCGATGTCGGTCGCGCGCACCTCCGCGCGCTCGCCGAGCCCGAACCAGACCACTCGAGCAGCGGTCTTGTCGGCCATGCTCGCGACGCGGTGGTCGTCGACGTTGAGCACGGCGACGTCGGTGGGCTCGAGATCCTTCACCATCTCGGTCTTCGTGATCAGCGTGGTCTCGATGCCGCCGAACTCGCCCGCGTGAGCCAGCCCGACCATGAGCACGACCCCCACGTCGGGCTTCGCCATGCGGACCAGCCGGGTGATCTCGCCCTTCCCGCTCGCACCCATCTCGGCGACCAGGAATCGGGTGCTCTCGGTGAGCTTGAGCATCGTCAGCGGGGCGCCGACCTCGTTGTTGAACGAGTCGCGCGGAGCGACCGTCTCGCCCACGCGCTCCAGGATCGACCGCAGCAGGTTCTTCGTGGTGGTCTTGCCGTTGGATCCCGTGACGCCGACGATCTTCAGCCGGCCGAGGGCACGGACCCTGCGCACGACCTCCGTCGCGAACGCGCCGAGCGCGTCGACGCTGTCCGGCACGACGATCTGCGGCACGGCGACGTCGGACTCGCGCTCGACGATCACGAGCGCCGCACCGGCCTCGACGGCGTTCGGCACGAAGCGGTGGCCGTCGTCGGACTCGCCGCGCTTGGCGACGAACACGTCGCCCTCGCCGATCAGGCGCGAGTCGGTGTCGACGGTGCCGGAGACCACGGACTCGGGAGCCCATCCCGCGGCGACCGCGGAGTCGGTGAGCACCAGACGTCCGCCGAGGATGTCGGTGATGTCGGTGAGGGTCAGATCGAGCATGTCAGAGCCAGCCTCGTTCCTGCAGCGCGCGGCGTGCGTCGTCGCGGGCGGAGTACGGGATCCGCTCCCCCGCGACCTCGTGGTAGTCCTCGTGCCCGGGACCGGCGTAGAGCACGATGTCGTTCTCGGCGGCGAGATCGAGAGCGGCGCGCAGCGCGGCCTTCGGATCGGCGATCTCGTGGATCTCGCGGTCGGGCACCGCCGCGGTCGCGCCGGCGATCAGGGCCCGCCGGATGGTCGCCGGATCCTCGTAGCGGGGGTTGAAGTCGGTGATGACCACGACGTCCGCGAGCCTGGCCGCGATCGCGCCCATCTCCTCGCGCTTCGTGGTGTCGCGGTCGCCGTCGGCGCCGAACACCATGATGACGCGTCCCGTGGCGACACGGCGCATCGACTCGAGCATCACGGTGAAGCCGTCGGGTGTGTGGCCGTAGTCGACGTAGACCGTCGGACCGCGGTCGCCCGAGACCTTCTCGGCTCGTCCGGGGATGTAGACGTCGATGCCGCCGTCGCGCTCCAGCACGTGGGCGATCGCGTCGAGGTCGAAGCCGGCCTCGACGAGCATGACCAGGGCCAGTGCGGCGTTCGAGGCCATGAACGCGCCCAGCAGGGGCACGCTCGTGGAGAGCGTCCGGCGGTCGGGGGCGACGAGCGTGAACGACGTCGCGTCCTCCGCCTCGTCGTCGACCGTGAGCGACCACTCGGCCTCGACGTCGTCGCGGGTGCCGATCGTGGCCATCGGGATGCGGGACTCGTCCGCGAGACGACGGCCGTACTCGCCGTCGACGATCGCCACGCCGCGCCGCGCGCGATCGGGGTCGAAGAGCGCGCGCTTGGCCTCGAAGTACTTTTCCATCGAGGAGTAGTCGTCGAGGTGGTCGTGGGTGAGGTTCGTGAAGCCCACGACGTCGAAGACGATGCCGTCGACACGGTGCTGGGTGACGGCCTGCGCCGACACCTCGAGCACCACCGCGCGGACGTCGGCCTCGCGCATCCGCGCCAGCATCGCGTGGATCTCGGTGGCCTCGGGCGTGGTGAGCTTGCTGGCGATCGTGTCGTCGCCGATCCGCCGCTCCGCGGTCGTGGACAGGCCCGCCACGACGCCGAGCTGACGCAGCACGGCCTCGACGAGGTACGCGACGCTGGTCTTTCCGTTGGTGCCGGTCACCCCGAAGATCGTCGGAGGGTCGATGCGGGTGCGGTACACCCACGCGGCCACCTCGCCGAGCGCGGCCCGGGGCTCGGGGGTGACGAGGAGCGGAAGCCCGGACTCGGCGGCCAGGACGGCGCCCGCCGGGTCGGTGAGCACGGCGACGGCGCCGGAGGCGGCCGCGTCGGCGGCGAAGCTCGCACCGTGATGGCGCACACCCGGCAGCGCGGCGTAGAGGTCGCCGGGAGCGACGTCCTTCGACGACAGCGAGACCCCCGTCACCTCGACGTCGCCGGTGAGACCGGAGGCGTCGAAGCCCGCCTCCTCGACCAGCTGCGAGAGCGACCGTGGGATCGGATGCTCGGGCCGGAGCGCCGAAGGGATCCGATCGGTCATGGTCTCCTCGAGTCGCTCGGTCAGTAGGTGGTGGGGAGGTCGGGCGCCGGCACGGTGGACGGCTGGACCCGGTGCTCCTTCAGGACCTGCGACATGATCTTCTGGAAGACCGGCGCGGCTGCCAGAGCAGACTCCACGGTAACAGGCTTGGCGATGGTCACCGAAACGACGTACTGGGGGTCGTCGGCGGGAGCCAGACCGGCCAGAGACGTGATATAGCTCGACCCGTAGGCGCCGTTGCCGTCGCTCATCTGGGCGGTTCCCGTCTTCGCGGCGACGCGGTAGCCGGGGATCTGGAGGTCCTTCGACGCGTATCCGCCGGTGACCACCGTCTCGAGCATGTTGACGGTGTCGGTGGCCGCCTGCGCCGAGACGACCTGCTCGCCCGAGCCCGAGGGGACGTCGGTCATCGAGCCGTCCGCCTGCTTGCAGCCCTCCACGAGCTGGACGGGCAGGCGCACCCCGCCGTTGCCCAGAGCCTGGTACATGCTGGCGACCTGGACCGCGGTCGTCGACAGGCCCTGACCGAACGTGGTGGTCATGTTCGTCTGGTCGTCCCACTCGTCCCAGGGGTGGATGATGCCGCCCGACTCGGCGGGGAAGCCCACCTCGCTGGCCTCGCCGAGGTGGAACTTCATCATGTAGTCGTAGCGCTGCTCGGGGCTCATCTGCTCGCCGAGCATCGCGGTCCCCGTGTTCGACGACTCCTGGATGACCCCGGCCAGGGTGAGGCGGAGCGGGTCGGTGTGGAACTCGCTGTCCTTCGTCGAGGCGCCGTTGGCGTCGGTGTAGACGTACGGCGCCTCGACCTGGGTGCCGACGTTCGCCGTGCCGGAATCGACCAGCGAGGCGGCCGTGAGCGCCTTGAAGGTCGAGCCGGGCTCGAACGGCGCCTGGAACGCGATCGAGCCCCGGTTGGCCGGATCCGTGCCGTCGACGTTGTTCGGATCGACGCTCGGGTAGTCGGCGACGGCCAGGAGCTTGCCCGTCTTCACCTCCTGGACCACGACGGTGCCCCAGGCGCCCTGGACCTCCTGCACCCGCGCGGCGAGGGTCTGCTGCGCGAAGTACTGCAGGTCGCTGTCGAGGGTCAGCACCACCGTGCCGCCGTCCTGCGCCTGGACGGTGGTCTCGGTGCTGCCGGGGATGGCGACCCCGCCGTTGTCGCCCGAACGGAGGTACGTCTGCACTCCGTCCGTGCCGGCGAGGCACGTCTGATCGAGCTGCTCGACACCGGCCTGGCCGGTGCCGTCGCTGCCCACGAAGCCCACCACGCTGCCGGCGACCGCACCGTTGGGGTACGTGCGCTTGGGCACCGAGGAGTAGTACAGCCAGTCGACGCCGAGGTCGCGGATGGCGCGGAACTGGTCGACGCTGATGCCCTTCACCACGTACGCGAAGTTCGACGTGGGATCGGAGGTGAACGCGGCGTAGACCTCGTCGGCGGACTGCCCGGTGATCGCGGCGATGCTCTCCGCGATCTGCCGCGGGGTCACCGTCGTCGTGGTGCCGGCGTCGTCGGTCTTCTCGAGGTCGACCACCTGGTTGGGAGCGACCGTCACGTCGTACGTGAGGACGGTGGTGGCCAGCACGGTGCCGTCGGAGTCGGTGATGTCCCCGCGCAGGCCGTAGGTCTCGGTCTGGGCGGAGAGCTTGTCGAAGGCCTGGGCGTTGAGCTCGTCGGCCTGCACGATCTGGATCGACACCAGGCGCACGATGAACACCCCCACCAGCGCCACCACAGCGAGCACGGCGAGGGCCGTCCTCCTTCTCGTGGAGCGGCTGACAGCGATCACCTGGATCCTCCTGGGGACGTGCGGACGGGAGCGGGTCAGTGGGTGGTCGGCGACGGCAGCGTTCCGGACCACGGTACGTCGGCGGAGCCGGAGGTCGCGGGCGGCGCGCCAGCGTCCGTCGTCCCGGTCGGAGCCGTCGGCGGCGACAGCAGCGAGTTCGCGATCAGGTTCCCCCCGCCGGTCACCGTGCTGGTGGCCGCGGCCGGTGCCGGCGAGCCGAGCACCGCGCCGTCGGAGAGACGCAGGTAGACGGGAGCGCTGTTCGAGACCATGCCGAGCGTCTCCGCCTGCGAGGCGAGGTTCTGCGGGGACGACAGCTTGTCCATCTGCTCCGACAGCGTCTGGTTCGTGCGGTCGAGCTCCTTCTGCGACGACTGGAGCGATTCGATCTCGTAGGCACCCTGCGAGAGGCCGACGGAGAGGGTGAGCTGGGCGATGACGATGGCCAGCACCCCCGCGATCACGACGGCGGCGTAGGCGATCTTCGGGCGGCGCCGACGCTGGGCCCGCGAGGGGACGATGGTGAACCGGGGCCGCGGTGTCGCCGGTCGCCCGTCGGCACGACGGGTGGTGCTGGGCGACTCCGGCTCGAGCTCGTCGCCGAGCACCGGCGCCGCCGAACCGCGGAGAGCGGCGGGCCGGACCATGTGGCTTCGGGCGGGCTGGCTCATGCGGCTCTCCTCAGACGCTCCGCTGCGCGGAGCCGGACGGGGGTGGATCGGGAGTTGCGGGCGCGCTCCTCGTCATCGGCCAGCTCGGCGCCGCGGACGAGCAGCTTCAGCTCGGGCCGATGCTCGGGGAGCTCGATGGGGAGGCCGGCCGGCGCGGTGGAGGTCGATCGCCGCTGCAGCTCGCGCTTGACGATGCGGTCCTCGAGGGACTGGTAGGCGAGCACGACGAGGCGACCGTGGACGGCCAGGGCGTCGACCGCGGCGGGGATCGCCCGCTCGAGCACGGACAGCTCCTGGTTGACCTCGATCCGCAGAGCCTGGAAGACCCGCTTGGCAGGATGCCCCGCGTCACGGAGGCGGGCGGGGGTGGCGGCGCTCAGGATGTCGACCAGGCGCCCGGAGCGGTCGAGAGGCGCGGCCTGGCGCTCGTTCACGATGGCCCGGGCGTACCGGTCCGCGAGGCGCTCCTCGCCGTAGTCGCGGAAGATGCGCTTGAGATCGCCCTCGGAGTACGTGGCGAGCACCTCGGCGGCGGTGGGGCCGGTCGTCGGATCCATCCGCATGTCGAGTGGGGCGTCCTTCGCGTAGGCGAAGCCGCGATCCGCCTCGTCGAGCTGCATGGAGGACACGCCGAGGTCGAAGAGGATGCCGTCCACCTCCTCGATGCCGAGCTCGTCGAGCACGTCGGGCAGCTCGTCGTACACCGCGTGCACGAGGTCGGTGCGTGCCGAGAACCGCTCCAGCCGACGCCCGGCGAGCTCGAGCGCGGCGGTGTCGCGGTCGAGGCCGACGAGGTGGACGTTCGGATGCGCCTCGAGGAGCGCCTCGGAGTGTCCGCCCAGACCGAGCGTCGCGTCGACCACGACAGCGCCCTCGCGCTCGAGCGAGGGGGCGAGCAGCTCGAGCGTGCGCTCGAGGAGAACAGGGGTGTGGATGCGGGAGAGATCGTCCATGGTGCGCCCTAGGGTCCGGCCGCCTGCCCTGATCCCCATCCGTCCGGGACCTGGCGCTGGGGAAGTGCGTCAGGGCGTCGAACAGCTGGGAGTCACGACATGCGGATCAGAACAGTCCGGGGATCACCTCCTCCTCGGTGGACGAGAACGCGGCCTCCTGCTCGGCCAGGTAGGCGTTCCAGGCGTCGGCGTTCCAGATCTCGGCTCGGGTGCCGGCGCCGATGACCACGAGCTCGCGGTCGAGGCCGGCATAGGCCCGCAGGGGTGCGGGGACGGTGATGCGGTTCTGCTTGTCGGGCGTCTCGGCGCTGGCGCCGGAGAGGAAGACGCGGAGGTAGTCACGGGCCTGCTTGCTGGTGACCGGCGCCTGACGGATCTTCTCGTGCAGGTTCTCGAACTCCCGGGTGGAGAAGACGTAGATGCAGTTCTCCTGCCCGCGGGTCATGACCACGCCCCCCGCCAGCTCGTCGCGGAACTTGGCAGGGAGGATGATCCGCCCCTTCTCGTCGAGGCGTGGGGAGTACGTACCAAGGAACACGTCTCCCCTCACATCTCTCCGGCCAGGACTGGTGGGCTTGGCCTCCACTTTACTCCACTACCCTCCACAAACACCACAGCAGGCCGCCGATTGGCGATTTCGGCGTGTCGAGATCCGCGTGATTGCAGGGAAGAAGGCGGGTGGAGGGAAGTGGAGGAAGCGGGTCCAAGAACGGGGTTCGGAGAGCACAAAAAAAGACCGGCCCGAAGGCCGGTCTGATCCGTGTGGAGCGGTGTGGAGGGTTACTCGCCGCGGTCGTCGCCCTCTCGGCGCTCCCAGCGGTCGCCGAGCTTGTCCATGAAGCCGCGCGACCCACCCTGCGTCGCCGAGGGGGTGGGAGTGGAGGGGAAGGGAGTGCTCGACGCCTTGCCCACGCGCTTGGTGCGACGCAGCGACAGCAGCACCCCGCCGAACATGGCCACGAAGCCGAGCAGCCCGATGAGCGGCTGCTGGAGGATCACGCCGGCGATGACCACGCCCAGGCCGACGATGGCCACCAGGATGCCCAGCACCAGGGCGCCGTAGTTGACCCGGCCTCTGCCGCTGACCGCCGAGACGAAATCGGCGTCGTTACGGTAGAGACTGCGCTCCATCTCATCGAGGAGTCTCTGCTCTTGCTCGGAAAGCGGCATCGTGCGTTCACCTTCAGGCTCTTGACCGGTGCGTGATACTCGCGATTGTAGTGCGCACGGTCTGGCTAGGCTAGGCGCGTGAACCAAAGCTCGCGCCTGGTCGATCAGGTCGACGCACGAATCGTGGGATTTCTCGAATCGCGCTCTCTCATCCTCCGTCAGATCGCCCCCGAGCTCGCCCCGTTCGAGACCTTCTCCCGGGATCTTCTCAGCGGTGGGAAGCGCTTCCGAGCGCTGTTCTGCTACTGGGGCTGGCGGGCGGCCGGAGGCCTCTCCGCCGACCTCTCCCCCGCGATCGTCGACCTCTGCACGGGGCTGGAGCTGTTCCACGCCGCGGCGCTCGTGCACGACGACATCATCGACCGATCCGACACCCGCCGCGGGAT
Organism: Cnuibacter physcomitrellae; assembly: GCF_014640535.1. NCBI lineage: Bacteria > Bacillati > Actinomycetota > Actinomycetes > Micrococcales > Microbacteriaceae > Cnuibacter > Cnuibacter physcomitrellae. The sequence goes on along the minus strand of NZ_BMHD01000001.1, from coordinate 191,377 downwards.
GCCCGCGGCCCACCGCCGGTTCGAGTCGCTCCACCTCGACGAGTCCTGGGAGGGCGAGGCAGCGGGGTTCGGCGAGGGCGCCGCCATCCTGCTCGGCGACCTGCTCCTGGCCTGGAGCGACGAGCTCGTCTCCGGCGCGCTGGCGCTCCTTCCCGATACGCACGCGCGCGCCACTCGCCAGGCCTTCGATCTCATGCGCACCGAGGTCACGCTCGGCCAGTACCTCGACATCATGGAGGAGCGGGCGTGGCGGGCGCCGAGCGAGCTCTCCCCCGTGCGGCGTGCCGAGCGCGTGATGGTCTACAAGTCGGCGAAGTACAGCGTCGAGGCGCCCCTGGCGATCGGCGCCTCCGCGGCGGGCGGGCGGAGCTCCCTCGTGGAGGGCCTGCGCGATGTCGGCCTGCCGCTGGGCATCGCCTTCCAGCTGCGCGACGACGTGCTCGGGGTCTTCGGCGACGCGGAGGTGACGGGGAAGCCCAGCGGCGACGATCTCCGCGAGGGCAAGCGGACCCTGCTCGTGGCCTATACGCGCTCCCGCCTGTCGGAGTCGGCCAAGCGGCTCGTCGACGAGCTCCTCGGCGATCCGGACCTCGACGAGTCCCAGGTCCGGATGCTGCAGCAGACCATGCGCGAGGCCGGCGCGCTCGACGAGGCCGAGCGCCTGATCGAGGGCAACGTGGCGCTCGCGCTCGAGAACCTCGACGACCTCGCGCTCGACGACGAGTCGCGCGAGGCTCTGGTCGGCCTGGCCCGGCGCATCACGGACCGCGCCGCGTGACGCGCCTGTCCCGGGAGGGGCTGCGGTGAACGCAGGGCGTGAGGCCCGGACGGATCAGAGCGCGAGCGCCTGAGCCACCCGCCGGACCTCGGTCTTCCGACCGGCACGCAGGGCCTCGATCGGCGGCACGCCGATCGTGTCGTTGTCGGAGAGCAGCCAGTCGACGATCCCCTCGTCGTCGAAGCCGCTGTCGGCGAGCACCAGCACGGTGCCCTTGAGCTCATGCAGCGGCTCGCCGTCGCGGAGGAACAGCGCAGGGACGACGAGCTTCCCGTCGCGCCGGACGGCGACGAGCGCGCGCTCCTCGATGAGGCGGCGCACGCGGCTCTGGGTGAGCCCGAGCTCCTCCACGAGGTCGGGAACGGTGAGCCAGGACGAGGTGGACGGTTCGGTCACGAGTACAGACAATCACGCCGGACCCGGGACCCGAGAATCCTCTTGCGTCACGAAACGATAAAGAATGGATGGAAGAACCCTCCGCAGAGGCGACCTTCCGGGGTCGTTCCCGGGTTCCGGCCGGCCTGGAACCTAGACTTCCAGCGTGACGAGCGCGACCACCGACCCCATGCTCGGCCGACTCATCGACGGCCGGTACCAGGTGAAGTCGCGCATCGCCCGCGGGGGCATGGCCACCGTCTACGTCGCCACCGACCTCCGCCTGGACCGCCGGGTCGCGATCAAGGTGATGCACGGCCACCTGGCCGATGACGAGGTCTTCCGGGAGCGCTTCGTCCGTGAGGCGCGCTCGGCGGCGCGACTGGCGCATCCGAACGTGGTGAACGTGTTCGACCAGGGCCAGGACTCCGACATGGCGTACCTCGTCATGGAGTACCTCCCCGGCATGACGCTCCGAGACCTGCTCCGCGAGCGGGGACGCCTCGGGATCGAGCAGGCCGTCGACGTGATGGATGCGGTGCTCGGCGGCCTCGCAGCAGCGCACAAGGCCGGGATCGTCCACCGCGACCTCAAGCCGGAGAACGTGCTGCTCGCCGACGACGGGCGCATCAAGATCGGCGACTTCGGCCTCGCGCGGGCCGCGAGCGCCAACACGGCCACCGGCCAGGCGCTCCTCGGCACGATCGCCTATCTCTCCCCCGAGCTCCTCACCCGGGGCGTCGCCGACACCAGGAGCGACGTCTACGCCGCCGGCATCATGTTCTCGGAGATGCTCGTCGGGGCGCAGCCGTTCACGGGCGACCAGCCGATGCAGATCGCCTTCAAGCACGCGAACGAGCCGATGCCCGTGCCCAGCTCGGCGAACCCCGAGGTGCCCGAGGGGCTCGACGACCTCATCCTGTGGGCGACGGTCAAGGATCCCGAGGAACGGCCCGCCGACGCGAAGGAGATGCTCGACCGGCTGCGCGAGGTGGAGGCCGGGCTCGGCATCGTCCGCCACGCCGGCACGGCGTCGCAGCGCACGATGCTGCTGCCTCCTGAAGCGCTCGGCCCCTCGCCGGACGACCGCTCCACCACGGTGTTCACCGCGCCCTCCGTGCCCGCCGAGGAGGCGGCCGCCGAGGCCGCCGGTCCCGAGGCCACGGTCCAGCTGGTCGCCCGGAAGGCCCGACGGCGTCGTGCACGCGGGTGGTGGCTCCTGGTCGCCGTCCTCGTCGTCGCCGCCGGCCTGGGCGGCACGGGATGGTGGTACTCCGCCGGGCCCGGCTCGATGACCACGATCCCGACCCTGGCCGGATCCGCACCCGACAGCGCACTGGCGCAGCTGCAGGAGATGGGGCTGAAGCCCGACCAGCGTCAGCAGACCAGCCCGACGGTCGCCGCCGGCACCGTCATCGACACCGACCCGCCTGGCGGCACGAGCATCCGCAGCGGATCGGCGGTCACGGTGATCGTCTCGAGCGGGCCCGCGATGCTGGCCGTGCCGACCCTCGCCGGTCTCGCCGAGGCCGACGCGCGCGCCGCCATCACGGCCGCGGGGTTCACCGCGGGCACGTCGACCACCCAGTTCTCCTCCGACGTCGCCTCCGGGGTCGTGATCGCCGCCACCGACCCGTCCGGCACGGCCCTCGGATCCGAGTACGGCGAGCAGCAGACCATCGACCTGGTCGTGTCGCTCGGAGCGGTGCCCGATGTCACCGGACAGACGCTCGACGAGGCGAAGGCCGCACTCGGGGCCGTCGGCCTCGTCGCGACCGAGGGCGCGCAGGACTACAACGAGGACGTCCCGGAGGGATCCGTCTACCAGGCCACCGTGCAGACCGACCCGGTTCGCCCCGGCGACTCCGTCGTCCTCGACGTGTCGCGCGGGCCGGCGCCCGTGCCCGTCCCCAACGTCGAGGGCCTGACCCGCGACGAGGCGAAGCAGGCGCTGCAGGCGGTGGGTCTCGTGCCCGTCTACTCGGTGTTCTGGGATGCGATCCCCAACGCGCTGACGAAGGTGCAGTCGGTCTCGCCCTCGGTGGGCACCTCGGTCAAGAAGGGCACGAACGTCAACCTCGGGATCACCGCCTCCGGCTGATCGAGCGCTCATGCAGGAAGCGGCCCGCCCCCGAGGGGACGGGCCGCTTCCTGCATCCGGTGGGAGCGCGCGGACGCGCTCAGCGCGTGCTGCCGGTGGCCTTCAGCTCCTCGGCGACGAGGAAGGCGAGCTCGAGCGACTGCATGTGGTTCAGGCGGGGGTCGCAGAGCGACTCGTACCGGGTGGCCAGCGTCGCCTCGTCGATCTGCTCCGATCCGCCCAGGCACTCCGTGACGTCGTCGCCGGTGAGCTCGACGTGGATGCCGCCCGGGTACGTGCCCGCGGCACGGTGCGCCTCGAAGAAGCCCTTCACCTCGTCGACCACGTCGTCGAAGCGTCGGGTCTTGTAGCCGTTCGGCGTCGTGAGGCCGTTCCCGTGCATCGGGTCGGTGACCCAGAGCGGCAGCGCGTCGCTGCCCTTCACCGCCTCCAGCAGCGGGGGCAGGGCGTCGCGGATCTTGCCGGCGCCCATGCGCGTGATGAAGGTGAGACGGCCGGGCTCGCGCTGCGGGTCGAGCTTGTCGATGAGTCGGAGCATGTCGTCGGCCGTGGTGGTGGGCCCGAGCTTGACCCCGATCGGGTTGCGGACGCGCGACAGGAAGTCGACGTGCGCGCCGTCCAGGTCGCGGGTCCGCTCGCCGATCCACACGAAGTGGCCGCTCGTGTCGTACGGGAGGCCCGTGCGGGAGTCGATGCGCGTGAGCGGCCGCTCGTAGTCGAGCAGGAGCGCCTCGTGGCTGACGTAGAACTCGGTGCGCTTCAGCGCCTCGAAGTCGGCCCCGCACGCCACCATGAACTTCACCGCGCGGTCGATCTCACCGGCGAGCTGCTCGTAGCGCACGTTCGCGGGGTTCGAGGTGAAGCCCTTGTTCCAGGTGTGGACCTGTCGGAGGTCGGCGAACCCGCCCTGCGTGAACGCCCGGATGAGGTTCAGCGTCGAGGAGGCGACGTGGTAGCCCTGGAGCACACGACCGGGATCGGCGGCTCGGGACTCCGGGGTGAAGTCGTAGCCGTTGACGACGTCGCCGCGGTACGCGGGCAGCGTCACGCCGTCTCGCGTCTCGGTGTCGCTCGATCGGGGCTTGGCGAACTGCCCCGCCATGCGCCCCATCTTGATGACCGGCATCGAGGCGCCGTAGGTGAGCACGACCGCCATCTGGAGGATCGTCTTGACCCGGTCGCGGATCTTGTCGGCCGTCGCTCCGGCGAACGTCTCGGCGCAGTCTCCGCCCTGGAGGAGGAAGGCCTGTCCGCGCGCGGCCTCGCCGAGCCGGGACCGCAGGTTGTCGGCCTCGCCCGCGAACACCAGAGGGGGCATCGTCGCGAGCTCGCGGGTGACGGCCTCCATGGCGGCCGTGTCGGGCCACTGCGGCTGCTGCTTCACCGGGAGGGAGCGCCAATAGTCGAGACCCTCGATCACTGCCTCATCTGCTTCGACGATGATCTCGGTCGGATCTACCACTGTCTCTGTTCCCGTTCCCTGTGTTCTGTCGTCAACGCTTGCGCGCGCGCTTCTCCTTCACTGAAGAAGCGTAGACGTCGGAGTATTCCTGCCCGCTCATGCGATGCAGCTCGTACATGATCTCATCGGTCACGCTCCGCAGGATGAACCGGTCCGACTCGAGGCCCTCGAAGCGGGAGAAGTCGAGCGGCTTGCCGATGATGATCCCGATGCGGCGGATGCGCGGCAGCTTGGAGTGCAGCGGCATCACCTTCTCGGTGTCGACCATGACGATGGGGATGATGGGGACGTGCGCCTCGAGCACCATGCGGGCCACGCCGGTGCGGCCCCGGTACATCTTCCCGTCGGGGCTCCGGGTGCCCTCGGGGTAGATGCCGAGCAGCTCGCCCTGGGCGAGGACCTTCAGTCCGGTGTTCAGCGACGCCTCGGAGGCCTTGCCCCCCGACCGGTCGATGGGGAGCTGCCCTGCGGCGTTGAAGAACAGGCGCATGAGGAGTCCGGCCGGCCCGCGCTTGGTGAAGTAGTCGCTCTTGGCCAGGAAGGTGACGTGCCGGTCGAGCATCGTCGGCAGGAACACCGAGTCGCTGAACGAGAGGTGGTTGCTGGCGAGGATCGCCGCGCCCTTGGTGGGGATGTTCTCGTAGCCGATGACCCAGGGGCGGAAGAGCGTCTTCAGCACCGGACCGGCGAGCAGCAGCTTGACGAGGAAGTAGAACATCGTGCTCAGTGCACCTCGGCCAGGCCGCGCGCGAGGTCGGCAGCGCCCACGACCCCGGCGTCGTTCACCAGCTCGGCGATCCGGAACTCGGGCTCGGGGTGGTAGCCGCGGGCCGGGAGCGCCTCGAGGAACGCGAGGCGGATGGGGTCGAGCAGGAGATCGCCCGACTGGGCCACCCCGCCGCCGATGACGAACATCTGCGGGTCGAGCACGGCCGCCAGGCTCGCCGCGGCCTGGCCGATCCAGCCGCCGAGCTGACGGAGGGCGGCGAGCGCCCCCGGATCGCCGGCCTGGATCAGCTCCGCGATGTCGACGCCGTCGAGGGTCCCGTGCCGGGCACGTCGGGCCGCGAGAGCCTGACCGATGCCTCCCGCGTCGGCGAGCTCGTTCGCCATGCGCTGCAGCGCCCGGCCGGAACCGTACTGCTCGATGCAGCCGTGCGCGCCGCAACCGCAGGGCAGTCCGCCGGGCACGACCCGGAGGTGCCCGATCTCCCCCGCGGCGCCGAAGCCGCCCCGGAACAGACGGTCGCCGGACACGATGGCCCCGCCGACACCGGTGCCGATCGTGAGGGTGACCATGTCGCTGACCAGCCGACCGGCTCCGAAGCGGAACTCGGCCCATCCGGCGGCGTTGGCGTCGTTCTCGATGAGGATGTGCTTGTTCAGTCGGGCCTCGAGCTTCTCTCGGAAGGGCTCGTGCCGCCAGTTGATGTTGGGCGCGTAGTAGACGACCGACTGGGCCGCGTCGATGAAGCCCGCCGCGGCGACGCCGACGGTCTGGATGTCGTGGCCCAGTTCGAGCGTGCGCACCATGTCGACCACCGTGTCCTCGATGACCTGAGGGTCGGAGGCGCTGGTGGGGCGACGATCCTGGGCGAGGATGTTGCCGAGCTCGTCGACGACGGCTCCGGCGATCTTGGTGCCCCCGATGTCGATCCCGATCGCGCGCATGCCACTCCTTGTTGCTTCCGGACGGTCGGGGGCGCTCAGGGGGCCCACTCGCTGTAGATGGGCTCCGCCCAGGAAACAGGGCCCGAGCACGCCAAGTAGAGTGTAAGGGAATTGATCGACGACGGTACCGAAGGAGCTGCCGTGAAGGAGTATTCGACTCCGGCCGTGGTGACGGCCGACCCGGAGGCCAACTGCACCGACCTGCTGGTCGAGCGCGTGCGCCTCTCCCCCGAGGCCCCGCTGTTCGCCGTCCCCGACGGAACGGGATGGCGCGACATCACGTCCGCCGAATTCCTCGCTCGCGTGACGGCGGTGGCCAAGGGCCTCATCGCGTCAGGCATCCAGCCGGGCGACAAGATCGGCCTGATGTGCCGCACGCGCTACGAGTGGTCGGTGATCGACTTCGCGACCTGGTTCGCGGGCGCCGTCCTCGTCCCGATCTACGAGACGTCCTCGCCGACCCAGGTGGCCTGGAACCTGAGCGACTCCGGAGCCACGGCGATCATCGTCGAGACGGCCGAGCACTTCGCCCGATTCGACGAGGTGCGCGCCGACCTGCCCGCCGTCACGACCGTCTGGCAGGTCGACCTCGGCGACCTCGACAAGCTGGCGTCCTCGGGCATCGACGTCCCCGATGAAGAGGTCGAGCGGCGCCGTCGGCTCGCCAAGGGGTCCGACCTCGCGACGCTGATCTACACCTCCGGCACCATGGGGCGTCCGAAGGGCTGCATCCTCACGCACTCGAACTTCGTCGAGCTGTCGCGGAACGCCGCCGTCGCCATGTCGGACGTCGTCAAGCCCGGCGCCTCCACCGTGCTGTTCATCACGACGGCGCACGTGTTCGCCCGCTTCATCTCGGTCATGAGCGTGCACGCCGGCGTGAAGGTGGGCCACCAGGCCGACACGAAGAGGCTGCTCGAGGCGCTCGGCTCGTTCAAGCCGACGTTCCTCCTCGCCGTGCCGCGGGTGTTCGAGAAGGTCTACAACTCGGCCGAGCAGAAGGCGGAGTCCGGCGGCAAGGGGAAGATCTTCCGGAGGGCCGCCGAGACGGCGGTCGCGCACTCCGAGGCGCTCGACGCGGGTCGGGTGCCGCTGGGTCTCAAGCTCCGGTTCGCCCTGTTCGACAAGCTCGTCTTCGCGAAGCTCCGCGCGGCGCTCGGCGGCCGTGTCGAGTACGCCGTCTCCGGGTCGGCCCCGCTCGGCCACCACCTGGGCCACTTCTACCGCAGCCTCGGCGTCAAGATCCTCGAGGGCTACGGCCTCACCGAGACGACCGCGCCGGCCACGGTGAACCTCGCCGACCGGTTCAAGATCGGCACCGTCGGCCCGGCGCTCCCGGGCGTCGGGCTCCGCCTCGCCGACGACGGCGAGATCCACGTCAAGGGCATCAACGTCTTCGGCGGGTACTGGCAGAACCCCGAGGCGACGGCCGAGGTCATGGACGGCGAATGGTTCAAGACCGGCGACCTCGGCTCGATCGACGAGGACGGCTTCCTCACCATCACCGGGCGCAAGAAGGAGATCATCGTCACCGCCGGAGGGAAGAACGTCGCTCCGGCCGCGCTCGAGGACCCGATCCGGTCGAACCCGCTCGTCGGTCAGGTGGTCGTCGTCGGCGACAAGCGTCCTTTCATCTCGGCGCTCGTCACCCTCGACACCGAGATGCTGCCGGTGTGGCTCGGCAACAACGGTCAGCGGGCCGACATGACGGTGACCGAGGCGGCGCAGAACCCCGCCGTGCTCGCGGAGATCCAGCGAGCCGTCGACGAGGCGAACAAGAACGTCTCGCGGGCGGAGTCCATCCGCAAGTTCGTCATCCTCGAGAACGACCTCACCGAGGCGAGCGGGCACCTCACGCCGAAGCTCTCGATCAAGCGGGCCGTCATCGTGAAGGACTACGCCGCCACCATCGACGCCATCTACGACGCCGCCCCCGCCACCCAGGGCCAGTCGCTCGTCCTCTAGCGGTTCCCCCGTTCCGTCACTCTCCTGACCTTTCGCCACATGCATGCGCGTGGCGAAAGGGCAGCAGGGTGGCGGAACGGGAGGACGGGAGCCGGGGTCAGAACCAGGAGGACTCGCGGACCTGGCGCATCGCCTCCCGGCGGGTGGGCTTGTCGAGACGGTCGAGGTACAGCAGGCCGTCGAGGTGGTCGGTCTCGTGCTGCAGCGCCTGGGCGAGCACACCCGTGCCCTCGACCTCGATCTCGTTGCCGTCGAGGTCGATGCCGCGCACCTTCGCGTACGGATGGCGGCTGGTCTTGAACCAGAGGTCGGGCACCGAGAGGCAGCCCTCGTCCATCAGCTCCGGCTCCCCCGAGGTCTCGACGAGCACCGGGTTGATGACGTAGCCGACCTTGCCGTCGACGTTGTAGCTGAAGGCGCGGAGGTTCACGCCGATCTGCGAGGCCGCGACCCCGGCCCTCCCGGGCACCTTCACGCTGTCGAGGAGGTCCTCGACGAGCTGCCGGACGCCCTCGTCGATCTCCTCGACGGGGGCGGACACCGTCTTGAGAACGGGGTCGCCGAAGATGCGGATCTCACGGACGCTCATCGCGTTCGCTCCTTGCTGTGCTGAGGCGCGGTCAGGCGCTGGGGGTGATGACGACGAGGAGGTCGCCGGCGTCGACTTGCTGGGTGGTGGGGATGGCCAGACGTGAGATCGTACCCGCAACCGGGGTGGTGATGGCTGCCTCCATCTTCATCGCCTCGATGGTGGCGATGGCCTGGCCGGCGGCCACGGTGTCTCCGACGGCGACCTTGAGGGTGACGACGCCGGAGAACGGGGCGGGGACCTGTCCGGGCTGAGCGGGGTCGGCCTTCTCCGCCGCCTTGGTCTCGACGGTGACGGAGCGGTCGCGGACGAACACGGGGCGCAGCTGCCCGTTGAGGGTGGTCATGACGGTGCGCATGCCCTTGTCGTCCGGCTCGGAGATGGCCTCGAGGCCGACGTAGAGCTTGACGCCCTTGTCGATGTCGACGACGTGCTCCTCGCCCTGGCGGAGGCCGTAGAGGTAGTCGACGGTGTCGACCACGGACAGGTCGCCGAACAGGTCCCGGTTGGAGTCGAACGCGCGGGTGGGGGCGGGGAACAGGAGCCGGTTCAGCGCCTGCCGGCGCGTCGCGGGCTCGGCGTCGGGAGCGAGGTCGGCGCGGTCGGTGTCGCTGAGCGGGGTGACCCCGACCTTGACGTCGCGGCCCTGGAGGACCTTGGTGCGGAACGGCTCCGGCCATCCGCCGGGGAGCTCGCCGAGCTCGCCCGCCATGAACCCGATCACGCTGTCGGGGATGTCGTAGTTCTGCGGGTTCTCGGCGAAGTCCTTCGGGTCGGCCTTCACCGCGGCCAGGTGCAGGGCGAGGTCGCCGACGACCTTCGAGGAGGGCGTGACCTTGGGGATGCGGCCGAGGATCTCGTTCGCGGCGGCGTAGAGGTCCTCGATCAGCTCGAAGTCGTCCGCGAGGCCGAGGGCGATGGCCTGCTGCCGTAGGTTCGACAGCTGCCCGCCCGGGATCTCGTGTCGGTAGACGCGCCCGGTCGGGCCGGGCAGGCCGGACTCGAACGGGGCGTAGACCTTCCGGACCGCCTCCCAGTACGGCTCGAGGTCGGACACGGCCTGCAGGTCCAGGCCGGTGTCGCGGTCGGTGTGAGCGAGCGCCGCGACCAGAGCGGATGCGGAGGGCTGCGACGTGGTCCCCGACATCGGCGCCGCCGCGACGTCGACCGCGTCCGCGCCCGCGGCGCTGGCGGCGAGGAGGGTCGCGAGCTGCCCGCCGGCGGTGTCGTGAGTGTGCACGTGCACGGGCAGGTCGAAGCGGTCGCGGAACGCCGACACCAGCGTCGCGGCCGCGGCGGGACGCAGCAGCCCGGCCATGTCCTTGATGGCGAGGATGTGCGCGCCGGCGTCGACGATCTGCTCGGCCAGGCGTAGGTAGTAGTCGAGGGTGTAGAGGTCCTCGCCCGGGTCGAGGAGGTCGCCGGTGTAGCAGACCGCGACCTCCGCGACCGTCGTCCCGGTGGCCAGGACCGCGTCGATCGCGGGACGCATCTGCGACACGTCGTTCAGGGCGTCGAAGATGCGGAACACGTCGATCCCCGTCGACGCCGCCTCGGCCACGAACGCGTCCGTCACCTCCGTCGGGTACGGGGTGTAGCCGACGGTGTTCCGGCCGCGCAGCAGCATCTGGATCGCGATGTTCGGCAGCGCCTCACGCAGCGCGGCGAGCCGCTCCCACGGATCCTCGGCGAGGAACCGCAGCGCGACGTCGTAGGTCGCACCACCCCACGCCTCCATGCTCAGCAGCCCCGGGGTCATCCGCGCCACGTAGGGTGCGACCGCGACGAGGTCCTTCGTGCGCACCCGAGTGGCCAGGAGGGACTGATGCGCGTCACGCATCGTCGTCTCCGTCACCGCGAGAGCGGTCTGCGCGCGGAGCGCCGCCGCGAAGCCCGCGGGGCCCAGCTCGAGCAGGCGCTGCCGGGACCCGGCGGGGGCCGCGGCGGTGAGGTCGATCTCCGGGAGCTTGTCGACCGGATGCACCGTCGTCGCCGGGGCGCCGTTCGGCTGGTTCACCGTGACATCGGTGAGCCAGTTCAGGATCTTCGTCCCCCGGTCCTTCGACGCCCGGCCCCGCACCAGCCACGGCCGCTCCTCGATGAACGACGTCGACAGGTCCCCGGCCGCGAACGCGGGATCATCCAGCACGGCCTGCAGGAACGGGATGTTCGTGGACACACCCCGGATCCGGAACTCGGCCAGCCCGCGCCGGGCCCGCCGGACCGCGGACGGGAAGTCGCGGCCACGGCACGACATCTTCGCCAGCATCGAGTCGAAGTGCGGGCTGATCTGCACACCCACCTCGACCGTGCCGCCGTCCAGCCTCACCCCCGCACCACCCGGCGACCGGTACGCGGTGATCCGGCCGGTGTCGGGACGGAAGTTGTCCGTCGGATCCTCCGTCGTGATCCGGCACTGCAACGCCGCCCCATGCAGACGGATCGTGTCCTGCGACAACCCCATCTCCGCCAGGGTGCTGCCCGACGCGATGAGCATCTGCGACTGCACGAGATCCACGTCCGTGACCTCCTCGGTCACCGTGTGCTCGACCTGGATGCGCGGGTTCATCTCGATGAACACGTGCTCCCCGGCACGCTCCCCCGCCGTGTCGACCAGGAACTCCACCGTCCCCGCGTTCACGTACCCGATCGACCGGGCGAACGCGATCGCATCCCGGTGCAGCGCCGCACGCAGCTCCTCCGAGATGTTCGGCGCCGGCGCGATCTCCACCACCTTCTGGTTGCGGCGCTGCACCGAGCAGTCCCGCTCGAACAGGTGCAGGGTCGTGCCCGCCGCATCCGCCAGGATCTGCACCTCGATGTGCCGCGGACGCAGCACCGCCTGCTCCAGGAACATCGTCGGATCGCCGAACGCGCTGTCCGCCTCCCTCATGGCGGACTCCAGCGCGGGGCGGAGCTTTTCACGGGTCTCGACCCGGCGCATCCCGCGCCCGCCGCCACCGGCGACGGCCTTCGCGAAGATCGGGAACCCGACCTCCTCCGCGCCCGCCAGCAGCTCCTCGATGTCGCGCGACGCCGGAGTCGACCTCAGCACCGGCACCCCGGCCGCGATCGCGTGCTCCTTCGCCGTGACCTTGTTGCCCGCCATCTCGAGCACCGTCGATGCCGGACCGATGAACGTGATCCCGTTCGCCGCCGCAGCCGCCGCCAGCTCCGGGTTCTCGCTCAGGAACCCGTAACCCGGGTAGATCGCATCCGCGCCCGACAGCAGCGCCACCCGGATGATCTCCGACACATCCAGATACGCCCGCACCGGATGCCCCGGCTCACCGATCTGGTACGCCTCATCCGCCTTCAACCGGTGCATCGAGTTGCGGTCCTCATAGGGGAACACCGCCACCGTCGCCGCACCCAGCTCGTTCGCCGCCCGGAACGCCCGGATCGCGATCTCACCGCGATTGGCCACAAGGATCTTCGAGAACATCTGTACCTCTTCGTCAGGGATGCGTCGATCCGTCGGCGACGCGTCGGGCCGAGAGTGATCACCGCCGCCGCACGGACCACGTCCAGCGAACGGTTAGGTTCTCCAAGCCTAGTGAAGGTAACGTAAAGGACTGTGCATGTACTCAGCGTCTCCTCCCTCAAGGGGGGTGTGGGCAAGACCACGGTGACGCTCGGACTGGCATCTGCAGCGTTCAGCAAGGGTCTCCGCACTCTCGTCGTCGACCTCGATCCCCAGTCGGACGTCTCGACCGGAATGGACATCCGCACCTCCGGGCACGGCAACATCGCCGATGTCCTGGCTTCTCCCAAGGAGAAGGTCGTGCGCTCCGCGATCGCCCCGAGCGGGTGGACGAAGGACCGCGGCGGCAAGATCGACGTCCTCATCGGCAGCCCCTCCGCCCTGAACTTCGACGGACCGCACCCGAGCATCCGCGACATCTGGAAGCTCGAGGAGGCCCTGGCCACCGTCGAGTCCGAGTACGATCTCGTGCTCATCGACTGCGCCCCGTCGCTGAACGCGCTCACCCGGACCGCGTGGGCGGCGTCCGACCGCGTGTCGGTCGTGACCGAGCCCGGGCTCTTCTCGGTGGCCGCCGCCGACCGCGCGCTGCGCGCGATCGAGGAGATCCGCCGCGGTCTCTCGCCGCGACTCCAGCCGCTCGGCATCATCGTCAACCGCGTGCGGTCGCAGTCCCTCGAGCACCAGTTCCGCATCAAGGAGCTGCGCGACATGTTCGGCCCGCTCGTCCTCTCCCCTCAGCTGCCCGAGCGCACCTCGCTGCAGCAGGCGCAGGGCGCGGCGAAGCCGCTGCACGTGTGGCCCGGCGAGGGCGCTCAGGAGATGGCGCGCAACTTCGACCTCCTCCTCGAGCGCGTCATGCGCACGGGCCGCGTGGGCGAGTACGCCGACGCGAAGGCCTGACCCGCCCGGGTCCCTCCTGCTTTCGCTGCCTCTTTGGCGTTTCGCGCGCCCAATGACCTAGCGAAACGCCAAAGAGGCAGCGAAACGCGGGATGGCTGTCGGACGAGAGTCCGCGGCGGCCGGCGCGGCGCGCGCTAGGAGATCTTGCGGGCGGCGCGGCGAGCGGCGAGCTCGTCCATCGGGTCGGCGACGCCCGGCTCGATCTGGACCAGGCTGGTCTCGACCTCGCGGAGCACCTTGCCCACGGCGATGCCGAACACACCCTGCCCGCGGCTGACGAGGTCGATGACCTCGTCGTTCGACGTGCACAGGTAGACGCTCGCACCGTCGCTCATGAGCGTGGTCTGCGCCAGGTCGTTGATGCCCGACTCGCGGAGCTGGTTGATGGCGGTGCGGATCTGCTGCAGCGAGATGCCCGTGTCGAGCAGACGCTTCACGAGCTTGAGCACGAGGATGTCGCGGAAGCCGTAGAGACGCTGCGTCCCCGACCCTGCGGCACCGCGGACGGTCGGCTCGACGAGCCCCGTGCGCGCCCAGTAGTCGAGCTGGCGGTAGGTGATGCCCGCGGCACGCGCCGCGACGGCGCCGCGATATCCACTGGCGTCATCGAGGTCGGGAAGGCCGTCGGTGAAGAGCAGGCCGAGATCGTAGCGAGAACCGTCGCTCTGGGTTGACTCGCTCATCAGCGCCTTCCGTCATCCGGCCGTCGTGAACGACCCGCATCCGTCGATGTGTCTTCCCCCACGGTAGCTTCCGCGGCACCCCGGAGCAAAGACATCCGCCGGAGTGCGTCCGGCGTGTCGCGCCGCCCGCGCGAACAGCCCACGCGGCTCAGGGGACGATGCGGCCCAGCGCCGCACGGATGAGCGAGCTCCGCACCACCTCGAGCTGACCCGCGATCTCGAGCGCCAGCTCGGCGACCTTCGCTCGGCTCTGCGGATCGCGTCGCTTCGCGACGGGCATGAGGGCGCTCTCGATGAGCGACAGCTCGCGCTCGGCGGCCTGCCGGAACCCCCGCAGGTGCCGAGGCTCGATGCCGCTGCGCTGCAGCTGCACGAGCGCCTTGAGCACCGCCAGGGTGTCCTCGCCGTAGGAGTCGGCGGGCACGATGACGTTGGCCGTGAACGCATCCTGCACCAGCATGGGCGTGGCGCCCGCCTCGCGGGTGAGCTCGTCGCGGCTGAAGCGCCGGCCACCGGGGAGGATGGAGGCGCCGGCGGGGAGGACCGCACCGGGCATCGGCGGGTTGAGCCCCGCGTCGACGTCGGCGAGGTAGTCCTTGATGACCGCCAGCGGCAGGTAGCAGTCGCGCTGCAGGCTCAGGATGAGACGCAACCGGCTGACGTCGGCGGCGGAGAACTTGCGGTACCCCGACTGCGTCCGCGCCGGATGCACGAGACCGCGCTCCTCGAGGAAGCGCAGCTTCGAGCCCGAGACGTCGGGGAACTCGGTGGAGAGCTTCGCGAGCACCTGCCCGATCCCGAGGAGAGGCCCCTGCGAGGGCACGGACGTGCTGCGCCCAGCGGTGCTGGGACGTGCTGCGGCGGGCACTACTCTCCCGCGGCGGCCACCACGTCGATGCGCGATGGGTAGAACGTGAGCCGGAACTTGCCGAACTGGACCTCGGCGCCGTCTTCGAGGAGAGCCTCGTCGACGCGGACGCCCTCCACGTACGTGCCGTTCAACGAGCCCAGGTCGCGGACGCGGAAGCCGTGCCCCTGCCTGATCAGCTCGGCGTGACGGCGCGACACGGTCACGTCGTCGAGGAAGATGTCGGCGTTGGGGTGCCGACCGACGGTGGTGGTGTCGGTGTCGAGGAGGAATCGGGCGCCCGAGTTGGGGCCGCGCCGCACGATCAGCAGCGCGCTGCCCGACGGCAGGGCCGCGATGGAGTCGAGCTCCTCGTTGGAGACACCGCCCTCGAGCGCGGCCAGCTGGGCGGCGAACTCGTCGGACAACGACAACGTCGTGTCGCCCGTGATGGGCGCGACGGGGATGCGCGTCGTCTTCTCGTCGTTCGCGTCGTCTGCCATGGTCGTCGCCCTCCTTACGCTCCCGTCCAGCGTAGTCGATCGAGGATGCGCCCGAACCGCGAATTGTCCGCGCGCACGCCGAGAGTCGCACCTAGACTGCGGACCATGGATGCGCTCCTCGTGTGCCTGTGGATCTGCGCCGGGACCTGCCTGGCCGTCTGGCTGCTGTCGCTCATCACCCGCGACACGTCGTGGGTCGACCGGGTGTGGTCGATCGTGCCAGTGGCCTACCTCTGGGTGTTCGCCGCGTTCTCGGGCATGGACCCGCGCCTCGTGCTCATGGCGGTGCTCGTCACCCTCTGGGGAGCGAGGCTGACCTTCAACTTCGCCCGGAAGGGCGGGTACGCGCCGGGGGGCGAGGACTACCGGTGGGCGGTGCTGCGCGCACGGATGCGTCCGTGGCAGTTCCAGGTGTTCAACCTGCTCTTCATCACGGTGTACCAGAACGTGCTGCTGCTCCTCATCACGCTGCCCGCCTTCACGGCCCTGCAGCACGCGGGCACGCCGTTCGGAGCGCTCGACGTCGTGCTGGGGGTCGTCTTCCTGGCACTCCTCGCGGGCGAGACCATCGCCGACCAGCAGCAGTGGGAGTTCCATCGGTGGAAGGCGGCGGAGACCGCGGCGGGCCGCACCCCGCATCCGCGCTTCCTGCAGACCGGGCTCTTCCGCCTCTCCCGTCACCCGAACTTCTTCTTCGAGCAGGCCCAGTGGTGGGTGGTGTTCCTGTTCGGCGCCGTCGCTGCAGGCACCGTGCTCGACTGGACGGTGATCGGCGCGGTGCTGCTGACCCTGCTCTTCATCGGGTCGACGGCGTTCACCGAGGGCATCTCGCTCTCGAAGTACCCGGAGTACGCCGACTACCGCCGCACGACCTCGGCGATCGTGCCCTGGCTCCCGCGGCGGCGGGAGCACTCCCCCGCCGCCGCGAGCTGACCGGGACCGACCGGGTCGTCGGTCGGGACCGACCGGGTCAGTTCACCTCGAGCGGGTGGCTGCCGTTGCGGCCGTCCTCGCCGCGGTCGAGGCCGGCGATGGTCGCCAGCTCGTCGTCGCTGAGCTCGAAGTCGACCACGTCGATGTTCTGCGCCATGCGCTCGCGCTGGTTGCTCTTCGGGATGACGACGTTCCCGATCTGCAGGTGCCAGCGGAGGATGGTCTGCGGGACGCTCTTGCCGTGAGCCTCCGCGATCGCGGCGAGCTCGGGCGAGTCGTTGATCTTGCCCTGCCCGAGCGGCCCCCAGGCCTCGGTCGCGATGCCGTGGGCGGCGTGGAACTCGCGGAGCTCTCGCTGCTGGAAGTCGACGTGGAGCTCGATCTGGTTCACGGCCGGGACCACCTCGGTCTCGTCGAGGAGGCGCTGGAGGTGCTCGACCTGGAAGTTCGACACGCCGATCGCCTTCGCACGACCGGAGGCCGCGATGCGCTCGAGGGCCTTCCAGGCGTCGACGAACCGATCCTGCTGCGGGCTCGGCCAGTGGATGAGGTACAGGTCGACGTAGTCGAGGCGCAGCCGCGCGAGGCTCTTCTCGAAGGCGCCCTCCGCATCCGCCTGGTCGGTGTTCCAGAGCTTCGTGGTGATGAAGAGCTCGTCGCGGGCGATGCCGGACTCGGCGATCGCGTGGCCGACGCCCTCCTCGTTCTGGTAGATCTTCGCCGTGTCGATGTGGCGGTAGCCGACCTCCAGCGCGTCGGTGACGATGCGCGAGGTCTTGTCGGGGTCGACCTTGAAGACGCCGAACCCCAGCTGGGGAATGGCGGTGCCGTTGTTGAGAGTCAGTTCGGGGATTGCTGGAACGGTCATGCTTCCAGCCTAGGCGGGAGCACCGACTCCGGCTCCCCCACAAGGCTCTGCACGATGAGGTCGAGAAGGGCCTCGCCGTAGGCATCCTCCGCGGTCGCCGCGACGAAGACCCGCTCGACACCGAGGAGGCTCGCCCGCACCTCGTACGCCTCGGGCTCCAGCTCGTCGCGGACGACCCGCAACGACAGGAAGCCGTCGCGCAGGAGCGCGCGCAGCTGATCCTCGCGGGGCAGCCAGAGGGTGTCGCCCAGGTCGACGGAGTCGAGCGCCCACTCGGTGGTGCCGTTGAAGCCGATCTGGCTCCCCGTAGGGAAGTGGTGCACGTCGACCGTCATCTCGCTCACCGTGAAGACGTCGGCGCCGGCGCCGGGATCGGCCGCGCTCGACTCGATCAGGAACCGGTCGCCCGAGACGGGATGCCACCGCAGTCCGGCTGTCCGGAGCGCGCGGGCCAGTTCGATCGAGATCATGCGTTCATCCTGTCGTGCCGAGCGGCTGCTGTGCGAGGACGCGGAGGCATCGCTCAGCGCCGCCGACCGGCCAGGTAGACCGCTTCGGTGCGGGAGGCGGCTCCCGTCTTGCGCAGGATGTTCGACACGTGCACGCTGACGGTCTTCGCGCTGATGAACAGACGCGCGGCGATCTCCCGGTTGCTCGCTCCCTGGCTGAGCAGTTCGAGCACGTCGTGCTCGCGCTCCGTCAGCGCGTCGGGATCGGCCGAACCAGACGATCCGCTGCGAAGACGCGTCCGCAGCGCGGCCATCTCGGATGCGATCCTCGTCATCCCGGCGCGCGCGGCCAGCTCCGCGGCCGCCTCCGCGCTGGTCACCGCAGCCGCGCGGTCGGCTCCCCCGGCTCCCCTCGCCTCGAGGGACGCGAGCCTGGCATGGGCTCTCGCCCGCTGCTGGAGGGGGGACGTGGGAGCGTCGACGGCCGAGGCGGCCGTCCGCCACAGATCGATGTCGTCGAACGCGATCTCGGCGGCGGCCAGTGCCCGATGAGCGGACGCCGTCGGCCACCACTGCAGGTCGTCGATGAGGGCCAGCACGCGCTCGGCGGCGTCGGGCGGCGAGACGGCGACACCGCGAGCGGACGCCTCGCCGAGGATGCGCGCCGCGACGAGTGCGAGAGGCAGGTCGAACGCGGGGAACGGTCGATGCTCCGGCTGGAAGAGGATCCGGACCTCGCGCCACGCCGACGGCAGGTCGCCGCCCTCGAGCGCGACCTCACCCGCGATGGCCGCGAGCTCGAGCCGGGACTGCGCATCGATGCGCGCCTGCAGATCGAGCTGGGCACGAGAGGCGCTGAGCATCGCCGCAGCCTCCTCCACCCGCCCGCGCCACACCATCAGCTGCAGCGAGTGGCGGATGAGGTGAGCCGAGAAACCGATCGGCGGATCGAGCTCCATGGCTCGGGACAGCGCCCGCTCGGCCTCCTCGACCCGACCGGTGGCCACGAGCGGAGCGACCGTGTTCGCGAGGAGGATCACGCCGGACGTGCGCTCCACGCCTCGAGCCCGCGCGCCCAGCACCCCCTCCTCGGCGATCCTGAGCGCGTCGTCGTAGCGCCCCAGCACGTTGTAGGCGTCGGACAGGTTGACCCAGAACCGGATGCGCGCCGAGTCGGCGGTCTCCCGCTCGGCCAGCCGTCCGGCTTCGAGCAGGTCGGCGATGCCGAGATCGATCTCGCCGAGCGCCAGACGCGAGTTGCCGCGGATGTTCGAGGCGACCGACATCCGCGCGGGCGACTCGACGGCGGCAGCGTCGTCGTACGCGCGCTGCGCGATCCGCACCGCCTCGTCGAAGCGGGCGGCGAGCATCAGCCGTGCGGCGAGCTCGCCGAGGACGTTCGCGCGCACGACGCTGGCCGGCCGGTCGGCCACGAGACCGACCGCCCGTTCGAGCAGGTCGATCGAGCCCGGCTGACCCAGGTTGGCGAGGAAGGACGCCTTGTCGCGGAGCAGCCGCGACATCCGTTCCGGCTCGGCGTCGCGCGAGCAGGAGATCGCCTCGTCGATCAGGGCGAGGGCGCGTTCGCTCTCACCGGCGTTGCGGTGGATGTACGCGGTCTCGGCGAGCAGCTGCTCCCGGCTCCGCCCCGCCCGCTCCTCGGCGTCGGGAACCGTGTCCCACAGATCGAGCGCGCGCTCGCCCATGCGGGCGGCGGCGGCGAAGGCGAAGGCCGCCCTGGCACGGGCCATGGCCGCGACCGCGGCGGAGAAGGCGGCGGGAAGGTCGTGGGCGGCCAGCCAGTGGTAGGACAGCGCGGTCGGATCCACGTCCCGCTCGGCCGCGATCGCCTCGAGGGCCCGCGCGTAGGCGGTGTGGAACCGCACACGCTCTCCGGGGAGCAGCTCGCCGTGGACAGCCTCGCGCACCAGCGCGTGGCGGAAGGCGTACGTGTCGCCGTCGATCTCGACCAGGCCGGACGCGACCGCCTCCCTGACGGCGGCGTCGACGAGCTCGGTGTCGGCGAAGCCGGGCCAGACCGCCAGCACGGTGTCGAGCACGTCGTGCGCGACGCGGTCGCCGCCGGCCGAGAGCACGCGGACCAGCCGCTGCGTGGAGTCGGCGAGGGTCGCGTACCGGGCGAGGAGGACATCCCGGAGGGTCTCCGGGAACTCCGACTGCGCATCGAACGTGCCGGAGCAGACGAGCTCCTCCACATAGAAGGGGACGCCCTCGGAGCGCTCGTACACCCGGGTGACGTCGCTCGACGACAGCGGAGCGGGACGCAGGGACTCGGCCAGCTGCCTCACCTGGCGTCGTGAGAGACGGGAGAGCGTGCGTCTCCTGACGCTCGGCAGCCGCTCGAGGTCGGCGAGCCAGCCTCGCACGGCGCCCGCGCTTCCGAGCTCGTCGCTGCGCACGGTGACCACCAGCAGGACGCGCGCCGCCTCCCCCGCCCGGACCAGGTACCGGAGCAGGGCGAGCGACGCCTGATCGGCCCAGTGCAGGTCTTCGACCACGACCACCAGCGGGCGTTCCGCCGAGAGGGTGGTCAGCAGCACCGCGACCGCGTCGAAGAGACGGTCGGCGCCGTCGGCCGTCGCGACCGACGCCTGGTCGGCCACCTCGGGGACGAGGAGCGCCAGCGCACCGACGGACGGCCCGGCAGCCTCGAGGACCGCCTCGCGCCCGACTCGGGCGAGGAGCGATCGCAGCAGCGACCGCACGGGCGCGTAGGGAGGAGCGTCGCGGTCGAGATCGATGCACTGCCCCCGGACGACGATCGCCTCCCGCCCCTGCTCTCCATCCTCGAGGAGCTCGCTCACCAGACGGGTCTTCCCGATGCCCGCCTCGCCGGCCAGCACGAGGACCTGGACAGGACCGGGCGGCCCCTCGAGGGCGGCCACCATCGAGCGCAGCGCGTCGAGATCGTCCTCCCTCCCGATGAGGGCTCGGCTGGTCTGCATGTCTACATCGTGCCACCGGGGTGCGACAGCAGACGCCGGAGCGTGCTCGCTCGACGGGAGGCGCGACGGGCGGACGTTCCCTCCGTACCCGCCCCGGACTCGGCCGCCCTCTCCTCGGCGATCCGTCGCCACTCGAGCTCGCGCGTGAACTGCTCCTCCTCCGCCTGGTAGAGGTGCGGGAACGAGTACTCGCCGATCTGCATGGTCGTCTCCTCCGTGTGATCCGGTGCCGGTTCCTCCGACACGGTCGACGATGGTCTCTGAGGAGGGCAGAGGGCATCGGGAGAAGTGCTTAAAGCAGTGCACCCCGGACCGGCCGGGGTGCACTGCGTCGGGACGCCGGACGTCAGTCGGCGAGGATCAGGTAGAGGGCGCGGCGCGCCTCGTCCATCTTCTCGACGGCGGCGGTCCGCTGCTCGTCGCTGGCGGCGAACCGGAACTGCTGGACGACGCCGAACAGCTTGCCGACGCTCTCGTGGAACGCGGCGTCGGCGGCCGAGCGGCCGGCCGAGGCCTGCTCCCAGGCCTGCTTCAGCTCGTCCGCGTGCTCGCTCACGTAGGACCTGCCGGTCTCGGTGAGCTCGAACTCGGTGCGACGGCCCTCGCCGCGCGCCTCGATGAGCTCCTCGTCGACGAGCTGCTGCAGCGTCGGGTACACCGAGCCGGGGCTCGGACGCCAGACGCCGTCGGTCTTCTCGGCGATCGCCTTGATGAGGCCGTAGCCGTTCGAGGGAGCCTCTGCGAGGAGGGACAGGATGGCGGCGCGGACGTCGCCGCGGCCGGCACGACGCGGGCCACGCGGGCCGAAGCCGGGTCCGCCGGGTCCGAAGCCGCCGGGGCCGAAGCCCGGGCCGCCGGGACCGAAGCCGCCCGGGCCGAAGCCGTGGCCGTGACTGCGCGGGTCGCGCTCGGGGAAGGACGGCCCTCGGCCGTGCTGACGACGACCGAAGCCGCCGAACTGGGGATCGTGGATGCTACGCATGGTGGCATCTCCTTTCGAGTGATGTGTCGAAGTTCTGAACATCGCGATCGTGTCGCGATGTAGTAACGATATATCGCTACTGTTCTTCTGTCAAGACAGGTCGCGCCCGTGACTTCTAGTGAGTACAGTCGTACTAACAAAGGAGCTGCCGATGGTGCTGATCGCGATCGTGGCGTGCGAGACCGGGTTCTGGCTCGCTGTCCTGGCCGGACTCGGCGCTCGGTACGTCCTCAGAAGGCGCCGGCTGGGTGCAGCACTGCTGATCGCCGCGCCGGTGATAGACGCGGTCCTCCTGACACTCGTGACCGTCGATCTCCTCGGCGGGGGCACGGCCTCCTGGCATCACGGGCTGGCGGCGCTCTACATCGGGATCTCCGTGGCGTACGGCCACCGCATGATCGCCTGGGCGGACGCTCGCGTCGCCCACCTCGTCGACAAGGTCCCTCTGCCGCCCAAGCTCACCGGCTGGGCGTACACGCGAGCATGCTGGCGCGATGTCGCGCGGACGATGCTTGCGGCCGCCATCGCCGGAGGCATCCTTCTGGCTCTCGTCTGGCTCGTCGGCGATCCCGAGCGCACGTCCGAGCTCGACGGGCTCTTCCCCGTCCTCGGCTTCCTCGTGGCCATCGACGCCCTGTGGGCCATCAGCTACACGATCTGGCCGCGCCGCACGCCAGCGGAGGCCTGACCCGATGCCCCGCCTGATCGACCACGACGAGCGCGATCGAGTGATCGCCGCCGCCGCGTTCGCCGTGCTCGAGCGAGACGGGCTCGCCGCGCTGTCCGTGCGCAGGGTCGCTGCCGAGGCCGGGCTCGCCGTGGCGTCGCTGCGTCGGGCCTTCCCCACCCAGCACGCTCTGCGTGTGCACTGCTTCGAGCTCATCCGATCGCGCGCGACGGACCGCGTGCGGAGCCTGTCCGGCTCGGGCATCCCGCTCGGCGTCGCCGTCCTCAGCGAGCTGCTCCCCCTCGACGCCCCACGCCGACTCGAGCTCAGCGCCCAGCTGCAGCTCATGATCCTGGCACTGACGGATCCCGGACTCCGCAAGACGGCGTCGACGCTGCACGGCGACGTCCGGCGAGCGTGCGACGCCGTCGCCGTCGAGGTCGGGCTCACCCGCCCGCCGGCGGAGCTCCATGCCTTCCTCGACGGCCTCGCCCTGCACGTGCTCACGGAACCGACCGCCGTCACGCCGGAGGAGGCGGTCGCCCTGCTGGAGCGCTACCTGACCGAGAACTCGACCCGACGGGACGGGCTCGACGACGGGCCTCACGGGCCGTAGGTTACGGGTGATGGATGTGTTCTTGACGGCCCGGATGAAGCCCGCCGCCGACTTCTACGCGATCTTCGACCCGGCGCGCGTCGGCGAGCTCACCGCCGACGGTCGGAGTCTCGTGATGATGGCGCTCGGCAACAAGGACCTCGCCTCGCGATACGAGGTGTCGAACGACCTCCTCGACCGAGGGTGCCCGCTCGGCGGTCCTGGCGCCGACGGGGCGACCGTGCTCCACGTGCTGTTCGGCCAGGTCAAGCACGACGTCGCGGCGGATGCGCTGCTCGCCCGCCGCCTGATCGAGCGGGGCGCCGACGTGAACGCCCTCGACGACGCCCGCCGTCTGCCGTTCCTCGAGGTGCTCGCGATGAAGTACACGGATGAGGACCTCGCCCCGATCTACGACCTCTGGTTCGAGCAGCCCGACCCCGACTTCACCACGGAGTCGATCCACGGCCTCTCCCCGGTGAAGGCCGCCGCGAAGCTCCCCTTCCGCGCCGCGATCCTCGCGCGCATGCAGCACCACCTCGCTTCCCGCCCCTGACCGCGCGAGCGCGCCCGACCGCCAGCACGCGTTTCGCCACACTCATGGCGTTTCGCCATGCTCATGCGTGCAGCGAAACGCCAAGGGCGTGGCGAAACAACGCGGGAGACCAGAAAAGCAGAAACCCCGTCCGAGATGTTCTCTCAGACGGGGCTTGACGTGGACTTCTGGTGGACCTGAGGGGATTCGAACCCCTGACCCCCTGCATGCCATGCAGGTGCGCTACCAACTGCGCCACAGGCCCATTCTCTGCCCCGAACCTGCCGGAGCAACCCTGATAGCTTACTACACCTCGGACTCGGATTGCGAACCGGCGGCGACGTGCAGCGGGATCACCGGGCAGTCCTTCCAGAGGCGCTCCAGGGAGTAGTACATCCGGTCCTCCTCGTGGAAGACGTGGACGACGATGTCGCCGAAGTCGAGCAGGACCCAGCGGCCCTCGCTCAGCCCTTCGCGGCGGATCGCCTTCACGCCGGCCTCGGCCAGACGGTCCTGGATCTCCTCGGCGATGGCGGTGACGTTGCGCTCGTTGCGCCCCGAGGCGAGCACGAAGACGTCGGTCAGCGGCAGCGGACCGGAGACGTCGAGGGCGACGAGGTGGTCGGCCTGCTTCGAGTCGGCTGCCTCAGCGGCGAGTCGTGCGAGCTCTATCGAGGTGGGGGTGGCTGTCACGGGGTTCAGAACAGCTTGAAGACGAAGACGGAGAGCAGCAGCCCGATCACGCCGACCGCGAGGACACCCGCGGTGACCGCGAGGACCACCGGCGCGTTCGCCCGGGCCCGCTTCGGCGGTGTGATGAGCGAGGTCGCCCCCGTGTTGGTGCTGATCGCGCGAGCGGCGCTGACCGGCGCCACGTCGGAGCGGTGCTGGTCGGCCTCCGCCCTGTCGATCAGGGAGTCGAGGTCGTGGGCCTCGATGCCGGAGGCGGGCGCCCCCATCGAGCCGAAGCTCGGCGGGAGGTCGATCGAGCCGGTGATGATGACCTCGCCGGTCTCGTCGAGCGCCGTGCCCACGTCGGAGCTACCGGGCACCGCGGGCAGCACGAGGGCGCTGGTCGTCGAGATCGAGTTCGCCGCGGCGGCGTTCCGCGCGGAGATGAGGTCGTCGAACGCGGGCTGATCGGGGGTCGGCGCGGGCCGCGAGGCGGTGCCGCCCTGGAACCGAGGGGCCAGCTCGTCCTCGCCGTCGACGCTGTCGAGGTGGGCCGCGGCCTCCTGGGCGGGGTCGACGGTCTCGGCGATCGGGACGTCGATCACCATCTCCTCGACCACGGGCTCGCGGTCGCGCGGGGACTCGTCGACCGTGAGGGGCTCGACCACGATCGGCTCGGAGATCGCCACGACGTCGATGACGGGCTCACCACGATCCGACGGCTCGGAGTCGTCGACGCTGTCGTCGGGCGACGAGACGATCTCGGGCACGACCGGCTCGTCGTCGGCCTGGGCGGCGACGGGCATCGCGACCGTGGCCGACTCGGGCTCCTGCGCGGCGCTCTGCTCGGGCTCCTGCGCGGCGCTCGGCGCGGACTCGGACGCAGCGCTCTGCGCGGGCTCGGCCTGCTGAGCAGCGCGCTCCTGCGCCTCCTGCTCGGCCTGCGCCTTGCGAGCGGCCTCCGCCTCCTCGGCGGCGCGCGCATCGGCCTCGCGTTCCTTGCGAGGCTTCTGGCGCTCCATCTCGCGCAGCTGACGCCGGGTCAGCGGCTGCTCATCGTGCGGCAAACTCATTCAACACTCCGATATAGGTGGTGCTTGGTGATGTACTGAACGACACCGTCGGGTACCAAATACCACACCGGAAAATTCCGGCCAACCCGGGCTCGACAGTCTGTCGAGGAGATGGCGAGCGCCGGAACTTCCAAATAGCTTACGTCGTGCTCGGGCAAAGACGAAATGGCGAAGGTGTGACCGGGCCGGGAGACCGCCACGAAACGGGCGAGTCCCCAGAGCTCGTCGGAGTCCTTCCAGCTGAGGATCTGAGCGATCGCATCGGCCCCGGAGATGAAGTACAGCTCCGCGTCGGGGCGCTCCGCCTGGAGGTCGCGCAGGGTGTCGATCGTGTAGGTGGTGCCGCCTCGGTCGATGTCGACCCGGCTCACCGTGAAGCGCGGATTGGAGGCGGTGGCGATCACCGTCATCAGGTACCGGTGCTCTGCCGGGGCGGCGGGCTCCTTGTGCCACGGACGCCCCGTGGGGACGAAGACGACCTCGTCGAGATCGAGTCCGGTGGCGACCTCGCTGGCCGCCACGAGGTGACCGTGATGGATCGGGTCGAACGTGCCGCCCATCACACCGATGCGCGGCCTGCGGGCCGTCATGCGCTCAGAGCGTCAGTGGTCGGCACCCGTGCGGTCGGGCTGGCCGTGCACGTCGTGCGTGGCCGCCCACTTCGCCGCCTTCGCGGAGTGACGGTTCGCGACGTCGCGGTAGCTCCAGGTGATGAAGCCGGCCACGGCGAAGAAGACCACCGCGATCAGCGCGAAGACGATGGGCGGGAAGGGCAGCTCGACGTGACCCTCGGTCGCCGCGAGCACACTGGCCAGAACAGACATCGACTCTCCTGCTGTCGTCTTCGCCGCCCGCTGTCGCGGACGCCCTCTCTACGATACCGTGTGCGCCGTCCCCGCCGTGCAGACCACGACGTACCGGGGGGGGGGCTAGGCCCTCGACTGACCGGACCCTCGCACGAGCCACTTCGTGCTGGTCAGCTCCGGCAGGCCCATCGGACCACGGGCGTGCAGCTTCTGCGTGGAGATGCCCACCTCGGCCCCGAACCCGAACTCGCCGCCGTCGGTGAACCGGGTGGACGCGTTGACCATGACGACGGCCGAGTCGACCTCCGCGAGGAAGCGCTCGGCGTTGCGCAGGTCGTTCGTGATGATCGACTCGGTGTGATGCGTCGAGTAGGTCCGGATGTGGTCCATGGCCTCGTCGATGTCGCGCACCACCCGCACGGCGAGGTCGAGGCTCATGTACTCGGTCGCCCAATCCTCGTCGTCGGCGGGGACCGCGTCCGCGAAGCGAGCGCGGACGGCGTCGTCTCCGTGGATGGTCACGCCCGCCTGCCGGAGCCGGCCCAGCACGGGGGCGAGCAGGCGATCGGCGGCGGCCTCGTGCACGAGGAGGGTCTCGAGCGCGTTGCAGACGCTCGGGCGCTGCACCTTCGCGTTGTGGACGATGTCGACCGCCCAGGACTCGTCGGCCGACTCGTCGAGGAAGACGTGCACCACGCCGGCGCCGGTCTCGATGACGGGGACGGTCGACTCGGTCACGACGGTCTCGATGAGGCCGGCGCTGCCACGCGGGATCAGGACGTCGACCGCTCCGCGGGCGCGCATGAGGGCCCGCGCCCCGTCGCGTCCGAACTCGTCGACGGTCTGCACGCTCCCGCGGGGAAGCCCTGCCGACTCCACCGCGTCCTGGAGGAGCTCGACGAGCACACGATTGGTGTTCTCGGCCGCGGAGCCGCCGCGCAGCACGGCGGCGTTGCCGCTCTTGAGCGCCAGGGCCGCGATGTCGACGGTGACGTTGGGGCGGGCCTCGTAGATCGCGCCGACGACCCCGAGCGGCACGCGGACCTGGTCGATGCGGAGCCCGTTCGGGAGGGCACGGCCGCGGACCGACTCCCCCACCGGGTCGGTCAGCCCGACGACCTCGCGCACGGCGGCCGCCAGCGAGATCAGGCGCGTCTCGTCCAGGCGCAGACGGTCGAGCAGTCCCTGCGACAGGCCGTTCTCGCGGCCGTTGGCGAGATCGAGGTCGTTGGCAGGGACGATGCGGTCGGCCGCGGTCTCGATCGAGGCGGCGATGGCCTCGAGAGCGGCGTCCTTCTGCTGGGTCGTCGCGGTCGCCAGCACACGGGAGGCGGCACGCGAGGCGGCGAGCTTGGCGTCGAAGGCGGCGACGTCGACGGGGGCGAGCACGGAAGCGTCGGGCATCCTCGAATTCTACGACGCGCGCCGCGGGTCACGGCCGACCCCGGCCGACGCGCTCAGCGCACGAGCGACACGGACCCCGACATCGGAGGCGCGGGGCGCTCGCCCGGCTCGAACCACGTCCCGATGTCGGCGCCGGAGAGCGCCTCCGCGACGAGCGCGGTCGAGGTGACGAGCACGCCCGTCCCCGACGCGGCCGCGAGACGGGCGGCCGAGACCTTCGTGCCCGCTCCCCCGGTGCCCACGCCCGCCGCCCCGGCCTCGCCGAACGTGACGCCGGCGAGGTCGTCGCCGAAGGGCACGTGCTCGATCTTGATCGCGCCCGGCTCGTGGGGAGGACGGGTGTAGAGGGCGTCGACGTCGGAGAGCAGCACCAGCACGTCGGCGCCGATCAGCTGCGACACCAGCGCCGCGAGACGGTCGTTGTCGCCGAAGCGGATCTCGTGCGTCGCGACCGTGTCGTTCTCATTGACGATGGGCAGGATGCGCAGCCCGAGCAGGCGCTCCATGGCGCGCTGGGCATTGCTGCGGTGGGTGGGGTTCTCGAGGTCGCCCGCGGTGAGCAGCACCTGGCCCGCGACGATGCCGTAGCGGCGGAGGCTCTCCTGGTACCGGTAGATCAGGACGTTCTGCCCCACCGCGGCCGCCGCCTGCTGCGTGGCGAGGTCGTCGGGCCTGCCGTCGAGCTGCAGGTACGGGATGCCCGTCGCGATCGCGCCCGAGGAGACCAGGACGACCTCCGTGCCACGTCCGTAGGAGGCGACCAGCGCATCCACCAGGGGTTCGATCTGGCCCACGTTCGGCCCCGAGATCGACGAGGAGCCCACCTTGACGACGACCCGGCGCGCCTGCGCGATGCCGGACCGGAGCCGCACGGGCTCGCGGGTCACCGTCCGGTCTCCTCGTCACGGTCGTCCGCGAGGTCGTCGTCGGCCCAGAGACCGGCCTCCTTCTCGCGGACCAGCTCAGCTCGGGCCTCGGCTCGAGCATCCATGAGGTCGTGGTAGTCCTCGCGGCGCTGTGCGTTGGTCCGGCGCCGGTTGTCGTCGAGTCGGGCGTCGCTTCCGCGCGGGCTCGTGATGAGCTCGGCCGTGGAGGTCAGCGTCGGCTCCCAGTCGAAGACGACGCCGTTGCCCTCGCCGATGACGACGGTCGACCCCGCCTGCGCGCCCGCGCGGAACAGCTGGTCCTCGACCCCGAGCTTGTTGAGGCGATCGGCGAGGAAGCCGACGGCCTCGTCGTTCGCGAAGTCGGTCTGCGCGACCCACCGCTCGGGCTTGGCTCCGAGGATGCGGTACACCGGCCCGTACGTTCCGCCCTCGACCCGGACGGTGAAGCCGGCGTCGTCGACGGCCTTCGGCCGGAGCACGATCCGCGGACGCTCGGGCTGCTCGGCCGCCACGACGCGGGCGGCCTCGACCACCTCGGCCAGGGCGAACGACAGCGGTTTGAGGCCCTCGTGGCTGACGGTCGAGATCTCGAAGACCCGGTATCCGCGAGCCTCGAGATCGGGGCGCACCATGTCGGCGAGCTCGCGCCCCTCGGGCACGTCGATCTTGTTGAGCGCGATGAGCTGCGGGCGCTCGAGGAGCGGCACCTGCCCCTCGGGCACCGGGTACGCGGCGAGCTCGGCCAGGATGACGTCGAGGTCGCTGATCGGGTCACGGCCCGGTTCGAGGGTCGCGCAGTCGAGGACGTGCAGCAGCGCGCTGCAGCGCTCGACGTGGCGCAGGAACTCCAGGCCGAGGCCCTTGCCCTCGCTCGCGCCCTCGATGAGACCGGGCACGTCGGCGATGGTGTACCGCACGGAGCCGGCCTGCACGACGCCCAGGTTCGGGTGCAGCGTCGTGAAGGGGTAGTCGGCGATCTTCGGCTTGGCCGCCGAGAGGGAGGCGACGAGGCTCGACTTCCCCGCGGACGGGAAGCCCACGAGGGCGACGTCGGCCACCGTCTTCAGCTCGAGGACGAGGTCGCCCTGCCAGCCCGGCGTGCCCAGCAGCGCGAAGCCGGGGGCCTTGCGCTTGGGGTTCGCCAGGGCGGCGTTGCCGAGACCGCCGTGCCCGCCCTCGGCGGCGACGAAGCGCATCCCCGGCTCGGACAGGTCGGCGATCTCCTCGCCGGTCGGCGACTTCACCACCGTGCCCACCGGGACGGGGAGCTCCACGAGCTCGCCGTCGGCCCCGCTGCGGTTGTCGCCCATGCCGAACCCGCCGCTCGGCGACGTGCGGTGCGGATGCCGGTGGTAGCCGAGCAATGTCGTGGTCTGCGGGTCGCTGACCAGGACGATGTCGCCCCCGTTGCCGCCGTTGCCGCCGTCGGGGCCGGCCAGGGGCTTGAACTTCTCGCGGCGGACGGACACGCAGCCGTTGCCGCCGTCTCCGGCGCGAAGGTGCAGCGTCACGGTGTCGACGAAGGTGACCACGGTCGTTCCTCTCGGGTGGCGGTACGGGATGGGGAGGGGCGGAGACGACGACGAGGGGCGGGCATCACGCCCGCCCCTCGTCTCGCATGCTCTGCTGCGCTGGACCTACTCGGCCGCAGCGACGATGTTGACGACCTTGCGGCCGCCCTTCGCACCGAACTCGACGGAGCCGGCGGCGAGGGCGAACAGCGTGTCGTCGCCACCACGGCCGACGTTCACGCCGGGGTGGAAGTGGGTTCCGCGCTGGCGGACGATGATCTCACCGGCGTTGACGACCTGGCCGCCGAAGCGCTTCACGCCCAGACGCTGGGCGTTCGAGTCGCGACCGTTGCGAGTGGAGCTCGCACCCTTCTTGTGTGCCATCTGCCCTGTTCCTTACTTGATTCCGGTGACCTTGACGCGGGTGAGCTCCTGGCGGTGGCCCTGGCGCTTCTTGTACCCGGTCTTGTTCTTGAACTTCTGGATGACGATCTTCGGGCCGCGGAGGTCGCCCAGGACCTCGGCGGTGACGACGACCTTGGCGAGCGCAGCGGCGTCGGAGGTGATGTTCTCACCGTCGACCAGGAGCACCGCGGGGAGCTCGATGGTGCCGTTCTCTCCGGCCTTCACACGGTCGAGGGTGACGACCGAGCCGACCTCGACCTTTTCCTGCCGGCCGCCGGCGCGCACAACTGCGTAAACCACTTCACGTACCTCACTGTTGGGATTTCTCGAAGCGCTCACGTGCGGCGCTTGGAAGACATTGGTGTCTGGCGGGCGAAGGGTCGCCCGCGCACACCAGCGGTCAACTCTACCTGATGGCGGAGGACCGGTCAAACGCGGCCGATGGGATACTGGGCACTGTGACCGTGCTCATCGACCGTCCCTCCTGGCCCGCGCACGGACGGCTGTGGGGCCACCTCGTGAGCGACGTCTCGCTCGCCGAGCTGCACGCGTTCGCGGCACGCCTGGGCCTGCCTCCTCGGAGCTTCGACCTGGATCACTACGACGTGCCCGAGGAGCGCTACGACGAGCTCGTCGCCGCGGGAGCGCATCCGGTGGGCTATCGCGAGCTGGTGGTCCGCCTCCGCGCGAGCGGACTGCGGGTGCGAGGACGCGACCGCGACGCCGTGCGGCACGCCGGGACGCGCCCAGCCCGCTGACGGGCGGACCCGGCCCGCTGACGGGCGCGCGCGGCTCGCGCGGGAGCACACGGGAAGCACAGAAGCACCCCGAGCAGCGAGAAGCGACCCTTCCCCAATCTCGGGAAGGGCCGCTTCTCGCTGATCGACGTGGGTGCCGTCAGTCCTGCTGCTCGGCGGGCGCCGTGACGGCGGCCGTGCTCACGCGACGGCTCCGTCCACGGCCCTGACCGGGCTGCTTCGGCGCCGGCAGGGCCTCCAGCACGGCGTCGAGGAGCTGGCTCGCCTCGGCCGGATCGGTGCGCGGAGAGCGCTCCGACTTGGGCAGCGGGATGTCGAGGATCGCGACCTCGACCTCCTCGACGACGACCTCGGTCTCCTCGACGACGATCGCGGTGGCGGAGCCTCCGGTCGGCTCCTCCGCACGCTCCGGCGCGGAGTCGGCCGTGGACGACTCGTCGATGCCCTGAGGAGCACGATCCTCGGAACGCTGTCCGCGGCCGCGACGGCGGCGGGAACGGCCGGGCGCCTCCGATGTGCCCTGCTCGGACGAGGACCGGTCACCGGCGGGGGCGTCCGTCGCCGCCTGTCCGGCGGACGCCGACGCCGACGCCACCTCGGGCGAGGCCTCAGCGGCGACACCCTCGTCGGGCTGATCGCTCCCTGCGGCGTGGCCCAAGGTGGACGCGGCGATCTTGGCCAGCGCGTTCTTCGCACCCGGCGTGATCGTGTGCGTGCCGCCGTTGCCCGAGGCGTTGCCGCCCGACGACGAGCCCGTGGAGGACCCCGAGCCCCCGTTGCCGGAGCCGCCACGACCACGGCGACCGCCACCGTTCTGGCCGCCGCCGTTCGAGCCGCTGCCGTTGCCGTTGCCGGACTGCCGGTGCTTCAGGACCGGGTCGTGGTGCACGATGATGCCGCGACCGGCGCAGACGTCGCAGGGCTCGCTGAAGGACTCGAGGAGTCCGAGACCCAGCTTCTTGCGCGTCATCTGCACGAGGCCGAGCGAGGTGACCTCGGCCACCTGGTGCTTGGTGCGGTCGCGCGACAGGCACTCGACCAGTCGCCGCAGCACGAGATCGCGGTTCGACTCGAGGACCATGTCGATGAAGTCGACGACGATGATGCCGCCAATGTCGCGCAGCCGGAGCTGACGCACGATCTCCTCGGCCGCCTCGAGGTTGTTCTTCGTGACGGTCTCCTCGAGGTTGCCGCCCGATCCGACGAACTTGCCCGTGTTGACGTCGACGACCGTCATCGCCTCGGTGCGGTCGATGACCAGCGAGCCGCCGGAAGGCAGCCACACCTTGCGGTCGAGGGCCTTCTCGATCTGCTCCGAGATGCGGTACTCGTCGAACGCGTCCTTCTCGCCCTCGTAGCTCTCGACCCGGTCGAGGAGGTCGGGGGCGACGGCGCGGAGGTAGTTCTCGATGGTCGCCCGCGCGTCGTCGCCGGCGATCACGAGCTTGTGGAAGTCCTCGTTGAAGACGTCGCGGATGATCTTGATCAGGAGATCGGGCTCGGAGTGCAGCAGCGCCGGAGCCTGCTGCTTCGCGGAGCGGGCGCTGACATCCTCCCACTGGGCGATGAGGCGGTTGACGTCGAGCGTCAGCTGCTCCTCGGTGGCCCCCTCGGCCGCCGTGCGGACGATGACGCCCTGGTTCTCGGGGAGGACCTCCTTGAGGATGCGCTTCAGCCGCGCCCGCTCGGTGTCGGGGAGCTTGCGCGAGATGCCGTTCATCGAGCCGTTGGGCACGTAGACGAGGTAGCGACCGGGCAGCGAGATCTGGCTGGTGAGGCGCGCGCCCTTGTGACCGACGGGATCCTTGGTGACCTGGACGAGCACGGTGTCGCCGGACTTCAGCGCGAGCTCGATCCGGCGGGGCTGGTTGCCCCCGGCGCCCGCGTTCTCGGCCGCGGCGTCCCAGTCGACCTCGCCCGAGTAGAGCACCGCGTTGCGGCCCCGGCCGATGTCCACGAAGGCGGCCTCCATGCTGGGGAGCACGTTCTGCACCTTGCCCAGGTAGACGTTGCCGATGAGCGACGCCTCCTGCGAGCGGGCGACGTAGTGCTCGACGAGCACACCGTCCTCGAGGACGCCGATCTGGATGCGGTCGGCCTTGGAGCGCACCACCATCACGCGGTCGACGGCCTCGCGGCGGGCGAGGAACTCCGCCTCGGTGATGACCGGGCGGCGACGGCTCGCGTCGCGGCCGTCGCGGCGGCGCTGCTTCTTGGCCTCGAGGCGGGTGGAGCCCTTGACCTTCTGCGGCTCGGTGATCAGCTCCGGCTCGCGCTGCGGACGCTGGCGCGGCTCACGGGGCTCGCGCGGTTCGCGGTCGCGCTCGCCCTCGCCGGTGCGGCCCTCGTCGCCGGAGCGACGACGGGAACGGCGCCGCACGCCGGGTTCGCGGTCGTCGTCGGCCTCGGGCCGCGGCGGGAGGTCGGGCAGGTCCGGCAGGTCGGGCGCCTGGAAGATCAGGGAGGTCGTGCTGATCGCGCGCGGGACGGCGGGTGCCGCCGTCGGCGCCGAGTGGCCGCCCGGGATGAACGGGTCGAGGCCCGGCTCGTCCTCGTGCTCGTCGAACACGACGTCCGCTGCAGCGGATGCAGATGCGGATGCGGGATCGGCGGGCGCGGCGTCCTGGGGCGCGCCGTCGGCCGACACGCCGCTCGCCGCATCGTGGGTCGCCGACGCCTCGGGCGCGCTCCCCTCGCTCGCCGACGCCTCGGGCGCCGGGGACGTGGTGGCCTCAGCGGAAGCGGCGCTGTCAACGTCCGCTCCGACCTCGCGGTCGTCCTGCGGATCGGATGCGGGGATCGCGTCGGCCGTCAGGCCGGGCTGCTGCACACGACGCGTGTTGCGCCGCACGCCGAAGAGCCTCCGCTTCCTCCCCTTCTCCTCCGACTGTCCTGAATCACCGTTGTTCGAATCGTTCTCCACCATCTCTGGTGCACTCCTCACCAGCCGCGAGGTCACGCCTCACCGGCAGGTACTCTCTGGCGGAGCCGAAGTTCCCGGCTCCATTCGCCGGCCTCGTGGCTCCGAACTCTCGTTGTTTCGTGTCGGGCATGTCACCCGGACGATCCGGATGCTCGGCCCGATAAGCCTCGTGGGACGGCCCCTGTAGAGGCCCTGCGTCCCGCGCCCCCATTATCGCACGCATTCCCTCCGGCACCGTGAAGCGACCGACCGGGCGCGCTCAGTGGGCTCGCGAGACGGCGTGCCATAATCGCGGCGTGCCCGCATCCCCGACCGTCTCCCGTCGCCCGATCGGACTCGCGATCTTCCTGATCGTCACCGGCGTGATCGGGTTCTACGCGGCATTCGACCTCACGCTCGAGCGGATCCAGACGCTCATCGATCCGTCGTACACGCCCACCTGCAACATCTCGCCGCTGGTCACCTGCGGACCCAACATGGCGAGCTGGCAGGGGTCGCTGTTCGGGTTCCCGAACCCGGTGATCGGCGTGGCGTGCTTCGTGGCGCCCATCGTCGTGGGGATGGGGATCCTCGCCGGGGCACGCTACGCCCGGTGGTTCTGGCTGCTGTTCAACCTCGGGTTCGCCCTGGCGCTGACGTTCGTGATCTGGCTGATGATCCAGAGCATCTACGTCCTCGGCACGCTCTGCCCGTACTGCATGCTCACCTGGTCGGTCGTCATCCCGATGTTCTTCTACGTCACGGCCTACAACATCAAGGAGGGCCACTTCGGCAGGCTCGGAGCCTTCCAGAACGCCGTGCGGGTCTTCTACCCGTGGACCTGGACGCTGGTGCTGCTGAGCTACCTGGCGATCGTCCTCATCGCCCAGCTGCGACTCGACGCCATCACCACGATCCTGCTCTACAGCTGACCTGCGGCGCGTCGCCCCGTCGCGCTCCCGTGGTCAGGCCAGGCGCTCGTCGAGCCAGTCGTACATGCGCTGATCGGTGAGCTGACGTGCGAGGGGCTGGCAGTGGTGGTCGCCGCCCTCGGCGCTGGTGAAGCGGCAGAGGGTCGACACCGTCGACGTGAGCTGGGCGAGCCGCTCGGACTGACCGGGCCAGAACTGCTCTCCCTCCGGCGCGGTGATGAAGAGCGGCGTGGTGATCTTCGCGGCGAGCTCGTCGGTGATCGTGTATCTCCGCACCTCGGTCATCGTGTCGAAGTAGCCCTGCGTGCCGTAGGGGCGGGCACGGAACGACCAGCTGGCGGCGAGGCCGCCGGCGAACCGCATCCCCAGCTCCATCTCGTGGTCGAACCTCTCCTTCTCGCCTCTGTCGAGCAGGGAGACCATGCTCTTCGGGAAGTGCGACAGCCACGACTCCGAGACGTCGACGACACCCGGGTCGGCGATCGCCGCGGCGAAGCGGTGCTCGAAGGCGAGCGTGCGCGGCACCCAGTACCCGGCCTGGCTGATCCCGTAGAGGGCGAGCCGCTCGGGGTCGACGTCGCTGCGGTCGAGCAGCAGGTCGACGATCGGGGTCACGACCGCCTCCCAGTCGGGACGGAACGGGATGCCCTGCTCGAAGAGGAGGGTCTGCTGCCCTGGTCCGTCGAAGACGAGCACCCGGTAGCCGCGGGCGAGACCGCCGGCGAGCCCGGACGCCCAGAGGTCGCTGGTGGCTCCGTCGCTGCCGTTCACCATCACGAGGGTCGGCCGGCGCGCACCGTCGTCCCCGCTCGGCGAGAACAGCACCGCGGGCATCGTGATGTCGCCGAGTGGGATCGAGAGACGCTCCGTCGTGACCGACGTGGTGTCGATGAACGCGTTCCACGCGGCCTGCTGCGCACGGAAGACGGGAAGCAGCACGGACTGGTCGGCGAGCGCGTCGACGCCATGCAGCGCCGTGCCCAGGTAGGACGCCGCGCGCAGGTGGAGGCGCGAGGCGCTCTCGGAGTGCCCGGCAGCCGCGGCCGCCTCGGCGGCGACCGTCAGACGTCGTCCGAGGTCGTTCCACGCGTCGAACCAGCCCTGGTGGTCGCCGTCCGACACGTCGGCGATGGTCGCGAGGACCTCGCCCGGCTCGGTGGCCCCGTAGGCCGCCATGCCGAGCAGGATCCGGACGTCGAAGTCGTGGTCGTCGCCGCGGTAGAAGCCGACCCGGTAGGCCTCGTGAGGTCCGGCGAAGCGGTCGAGCAGTGCCATACGGTCATCCTGCCCGACCGCTCGCGTCAGGACCAGCCTGGGCCGAGGCCGCTCAGAACCAGAGCGCGAGCTCGCGCGCAGCGGACTCGGGCGAGTCGCTGCCATGCACGAGGTTCTGCTGCACCTTCAGGCCCCAGTCGCGGGCGAGGTCGCCGCGGATCGTCCCGGGCGCCGCCGTGGTGGGGTCGGTCGTGCCGGCGAGGGAGCGGAAGCCCTCGATGACACGGTTGCCCGCCACGCGGATCGCCACGATCGGACCCGACTCCATGAACTCCACGAGGGGCTCGTAGAAGGGCTTGCCGACGTGCTCCTCGTAGTGCGCGGCGAGGAGGTCGCGATCGGCCTGGACGACCTTGATGTCGACGAGCTGATACCCCTTCGCCTCGATGCGGCGCAGGATCTCCCCCGTGAGGTTGCGGGCCACGCCATCCGGCTTGACCAGGACGAGGGTCTCTTCAGCACTGACGTTCACGTTCATCCTTCCTCCACCGACTCCGGCGGATGCTCCACATCGACCCTAGCCGCCTTCTGCCTGTCGATACGGGCGCCCACGACCATGACGTAGACCCAGATGCCGATGAAGATGACGGCGACCACGCCCATCAGGGGCACCAGGACCGTCGTGGCCGCGATCACACCCTGCATCACCCAGCCGAGCCAGTAGCCCCACCGGTAACGCACGAGCACGGCGTTCAGGAGGAGGGCCACGCAGACGGCCGCGCCCCCGATGAGCGCCGGGGCAGGCGGGAGCGCCTTCAGGCCGAACACGACCAGGGCCGCGAAGAAGAACATCACGGCCTCGAACCCGAGCACGATCGAGGCCAGCATCTGCCTGACCGAGTCGGATCTCACGGCTTCCAGCCCCCGCGCTCCGCGATCGAGATGGCGTCTCCGACGAGCGTGATCGAGCCGGTCACGAGCACCGCACCCTGCTCGGCGTCGTCGGCGAGGTCGCGCGCCTCGTCGAGCGCGGACTCGAGGTCGGGCTGGACGCTGACACGATCGGCGCCGACGATCCGCACGACCGCGGCGGCGAGCTCGTCGGGGTCGATCGCGCGCTCGCTCGCGGACGAGGTGATCACGAACTCGGCCGCGATCGGGTCGAGCGCACGCACGATCCCCTCGACGTCCTTGCCCTGCAGCACCGCGAGCACGACGATCACGCGTCCGAAGGTGAAGTACTCCCCCACGGCCTGCGCGAGCGCCTCGGCGCCTCCGGGGTTGTGCGCGGCGTCGACCAGGACCGTCGGCTCGGTGCCGACGAGCTGCAGCCGACCGGGCGACGTCACCTGTCCGAGGCCCTCGGCGATCACGTCATCGGCGAGCCGCTGCGACCCGCCCCCGAGGAAGGACTCGACCGCGGCCACCGCGACGGCGGCGTTGTGACCCTGGTGGGTGCCGTACAGCGGCAGGAACACCTCGTCGTAGCGGCCGGCGAGACCGCGGATGCTGACCAGCTGACCGCCGACGGCGACCGACGACTCCTCGAGGGCGAAGCGGTCGCCCTCGAGCGCGAACGTCGACTCGGTGAGCTCGGCGGCCCGGCGCAGCTCGGCGAGCGCGTCGGGATGCTGGGCGGCGGACACGACCTGCGCCGCGGGCTTGACGATGCCCGACTTGGTGCGGGCGATCTCGGCCACCGTCGTGCCGAGGCGGTCGGTGTGGTCGAGGGAGATCGGCGTGAACACGGCGACCTGGCCATCGGCCACGTTGGTCGAGTCCCACTCGCCGCCCATCCCGACCTCGATCACGGCGACGTCGACCGGGGCCTCCGCGAAGGAGGCGTAGGCGAGGACGGTGAGCGCCTCGAAGTACGTCAGCGGCGACTCACCGGCCGCGGCGAGCTCTCCGTCGACGATCGCCAGGAAGGGCTCGACGTCGCGCCAGTTCGACGCGAGCGCCTCGTTCGAGATGGGCTTGCCGTCGATCACGATCCGCTCGTTGACCCGCACCAGGTGGGGGCTGGTGAACAGGCCCGTGCGCAGGCCCAGGGCACGGAGGAGGCTCTCGGCGATGCGACTCGTCGAGGTCTTCCCGTTGGTGCCCGTGATGTGGATGATCGGGTACGCCCGGTGCGGGTCTCCGAGCAGCTCGACGGCCCGTCGGGTGGCGTGCAGGCGCGGCTGCGGGGCGGCCTCGCCGAGGCGCGCGAGGAGCGCGTCGTAGACGGCGTCGCCCTCGTCGACGAACTCGTCGGGGGCGTCCTCGCCGGCCTCCTCGAGACGAGCCGCGACCCGTTCGGCCTCGCCCTCCTCCGCCAGCTCGGCGAGCTCCTCGGGATCGAGCTCCTCGAGGTCGTCGGGGCCGATCTCCTCGGGGCCGATCTCCTCGGGGTTGGGCTGCTCGTCCTCGTTCTCGTCGAATCCGTGATCAGACATCGGCGCTCCTGTTCACACGGCCCACGGCGACGACGAACTCGCCGGTGTTCGCGTAGGTGTTCTCGGGGATCCTCACGAAGTGCTCGGGGGCGAAGGCCACGAGGCCGGGCAGCCACTCCGAGGCCAGCGCCGACGAGTGCTCGCGCAGGGCCGGCACCTCGTCGGGCGAGTAGACGGCGTAGTTCGTGGCGAGCGTCTCGCCCGCCACGTCGACGACGCCGGACGCGCTGGTGACGGCACGCGCATCCGCCTCGTCGAAGAAGACGAGGTCGAGCACGATGCGGTCGCTCACGTCGAAGCCGGCCGACTTGCGGGCGTCCTGGACGGCGCGGATGACGTCGCGCGCGAGGCCCTCGGCCTCGAGCTCGGGCGTGGTCGCGGTGTCGAGCAGCACGAACCCTCCAGCGGGCAGCAGCGCGAGGGCCGAGCCGCCCGAGGCGGCGCCGGTCTCGAGCACCAGGTCGTACTCGCCCTCCTGCAGCTCGATGCCGCCGGCCGAGACGACCCCGTTCTGCTCGGTCCACTCGCCGTCGCGAGCCGCCTTGATGGCCTGCTGCACCTGCTTGCCGAGCCGGGGGCCGGCGGCGCGCGCGTTCACGGTGAGGCGCGACGTGATGCCGAACTCGGCGGCGCTCGTGTCCTGCAGCTCGACGAGTGTCACGTCCTTGACGTTGAGCTCGTCGCGGAGGATGCCCTCGAACTGCGCCAGGCTCGCCGCGTTGTCGACCACGACCGTCAGTCGGGCCAGCGGCAGACGCACGCGGAGCCCGTGCTGCTTGCGCAGCGACAGCACGGTCGAGGAGATGCCGCGCACCGCATCCATCGCGTGCACGAGACCCGGATCCGCGGGGTACGCGTTCTCGTTCGGCCAGTCGGCGAGGTGCACGCTCCGGCCGCCGGTGAGGCCCTTCCACATGTGCTCCGCCACGAGCGGCACGAGCGGCGACGCCACCCTCAGCACGGTCTCGAGCACGGTGTACAGCGTGTCGAACGCCGCCGTGTCGGCGCCCTCCCAGAACCGCTCGCGCGAGCGGCGCACGTACCAGTTGGTGAGCACGTCGGCGAAGTCGCGCAGCTTGGCGGAGGCGAGCGTCGCATCCAGCCCCTCGAGGTCGCGGGTCACGTCGTGCACCAGCTCGCGGGTCTTCGCCAGGAGGTACCGGTCGAGCACGTCGGTGGAGTCGGTGCGCCACTGCGCCTCGTAGCCCCGGTGCCCCTCGCCGGCGCTGTTCGCGTAGAGGGTGAAGAAGTAGTACGTGCTCCACAGCGGCAGCAGCAGCTCGCGCACGCCCTGGCGGATGCCCTCCTCGGTGACGATGAGGTTGCCGCCGCGCAGCACGCTCGACGACATCAGAAACCAGCGCATCGCATCCGACCCGTCGCGGTCGAAGACCTCGTTGACGTCGGGGTAGTTGCGGAGCGACTTCGACATCTTCTGCCCGTCGCTGCCCAGCACGATGCCGTGGCTGATCACGTTCTTGAACGCGGGCCGGTCGAACAACGCGGTCGAGAGCACGTGCATCACGTAGAACCAGCCGCGCGTCTGCCCGATGTACTCGACGATGAAGTCGGCCGGGCTGTGGGTGGCGAACCACTCCTCGTTCTCGAACGGGTAGTGCACCTGCGCGAACGGCATCGAACCCGAGTCGAACCAGACGTCGAAGACGTCCTCGATCCGGCGCATGGTCGACTTCCCGGTCGGGTCGTCGGGGTTCGGGCGGGTCAGCTCGTCGATGAACGGGCGGTGCAGGTCGGGCTCGCCGTCGCGGTTGCGCGGAAGCGTGCCGAAGTCGCGCTCGAGCTCCTCGAGCGAGCCGTACACGTCGACGCGGGGGTGGTTCGGGTCGTCGCTCTTCCACACCGGGATGGGCGAGCCCCAGTACCGGTTGCGCGAGATCGACCAGTCACGGGCGCCGGAGACCCACTTGCCGAACTGCCCGTCCTTGACGTTCTCGGGGACCCACTCGATCTCCTGGTTGAGCTGCTCCATGCGGTCGCGGAACTCGGTGACACGCACGAACCAGCTCGAGACGGCCTTGTAGATGAGCGGATTGCGGCAGCGCCAGCAGTGCGGGTAGCTGTGCTCGTAGCTGGCCTGACGGATCAGCCTGCCGTCGGCCTTGAGCATCTGCGTGAGCGGCTTGTTGGCGTCGAAGACGTGGATGCCCTCGACGTCTCGCACCGTGCTGAGGAAGCGGCCGCCGTCGTCGACGGAGATGATGACGGGGATGCCGGCGGCCTCGCAGACGCGCTGGTCCTCCTCGCCGTAGGCGGGGGCCTGGTGCACGATGCCGGTGCCGTCGGTGGTCGACACATAGTCGGCGACGAGGATGCGCCACGCGTTCTGCGTGCCCCACCTCTCGACGTCGGCGTAGTAGTCCCAGAGGCGGGCGTACTCGACACCCTCGAGCTCACGACCGAGGATCGTGCGGCTGACGGCGGCGCGCGCCTCGTCGGCGGAGTCGTAGCCGAGGTCCTTCGCGTAGCCGCCGACGAGGTCGGAGGCGAGGAGGTACTCGGCGGCCAGCACCTCGGTGTTCTCGCCGAACCGACGAAGCACAGCTTCGTCGGCGCTGGCGTCGCGGCGACGATCCACCGGATCGTCGCTCCCAGCTCCAGCGCGCGAGTGGACCTCGGCGTCGGGGGTGCCGTTCGGGCCGCTCGGCACGACCGAGTACTCGATGTCGGGGCCGACCGCGAGCGCCAGGTTCGTGGGCAGCGTCCACGGCGTCGTCGTCCACGCCAGGGCGCGCACGGCGGTGAGGCCGAGCGCCTCGGCCTTGGCGCCGATGAGCGGGAACGTGACCGTGACGGTCTGGTCCTGGCGCATCTTGTAGACGTCGTCGTCCATCCGCAGCTCGTGGTTCGAGAGCGGGGTCTCGTCCTTCCAGCAGTACGGCAGCACCCGGTAGCCCTCATAGGCGAGCCCCTTGTCGTAGAGCCGCTTGAAGGCCCAGAGCACGCTCTCCATGAAGGTGATGTCGAGCGTCTTGTAGTCGTTGTCGAAGTCGACCCAGCGCGCCTGACGGGTGACGTAGTCGCGCCACTCGCGGGTGTACTGCAGCACCGACCGGCGCGAGGCGGCGTTGAAGACCTCGACGCCCATCTCCTCGATCTGGCTCTTCTCGGTGATGCCGAGCTGCTTCATCGCCTCGAGCTCGGCGGGCAGGCCGTGCGTGTCCCAGCCGAAGCGGCGGTCGACGCGGTGCCCGCGCATCGTCTGGAAGCGTGGGAAGACGTCCTTCGCGTAGCCCGTGAGCAGGTGCCCGTAGTGGGGCAGTCCGTTCGCGAACGGCGGGCCGTCGTAGAACACCCACTCGTCGCGGCCCTCGCGGTTCGCGATGGAGGCGCGGAAGGTGTCGTCCTTGCGCCAGAACGCGAGCACACCGTCCTCGATGGTCGGGAAGTGCGGCGACGGCACGACGGTCGACGCGAGCTCGCTCGCCTCGCCGTGCTCGGGGGCGAAGTCTGCAGGGTCGGACTTGGGGTAGACCATGGTTCTCCACTGGAAGGCTCTTCCACGAGGACGAACCCGGAGCTGCGCTCCGCATCCGCGGTACCACCTCGCTTGCCAGTGCGTCTGCGTGGTGCATGTGCTTCCGCGTGGTGCGTCTGCTGCTTCTGCGTCTGGCCGCTCGTCTGGGCTGTGTCGGGCCCGCCCGCCCGGTTCTACTGAGCTCTCGCCGTTCTTCCGGAGACTCCCCGGTGATGGCCGGATCGACGTCGTCGAGAGGAGATTCTACAGGCCTTCCCGGCTGCTATGGGGCGCTGTTTCGGCGGGCAGGGCCCCGTCGGCTGCCCGGTACCCGGCCAGCACCGGGTGCACCGCCGCGATCGCGTAGCTGCCGGGGCCGGTGCGGTCGGGTCCCGCGGTCGCCCACTCGCCCACGGCCGCTGCGGCGGCGCCCACCACCGCGAGGGAGACCGCTCGGGCCGAGGGCGCCTCGGGGCCCAGGCGCGATGCGAGGAAGCGCTCGATCACCTCGGCGTGACGGAGGGCCCTCGTGAGCCCGCCGGCGCGGAGGTCGTCGTCGACGCCCATCACCTCGTACTGGGTGAGCACCAGCGGCGCGGGCCCGCGCGCCAGCCCCTCGAGCGTCTCGGCGACGGCGCGCTCGACCGCCTCGTAGGGGTCGATCGGATGCGTGGACGCCTCTGCGAGACGCTCCGCCAGGAGGTCGACCCCGTCGTCGAGCCTGGCCCACAGCAGGTCGCTCTTGGACGCGAAGTAGTTGAAGAACGTGTTGCGGCTCACCCCGGCGCGCTGAGCGATCTGCTCGATGGTCGTGCGCTCGTAGGTGTTCTCGACGAACAGCTCCGCCGCGGCCTCCTCGAGCATCTCCTTCGACGACGCGCGCGGCCTGCCGGCGGGCCGTCGAGGGGAAGGGCGATTCGACACGCTGCCATTGTCGCACCGGTGCTCGCATCGCGCCCGGCGAGAGATGAGCTATAGTCACCTTCGATCAGATGTCGGCCGTTCGACGTCGGTCTCGATGAGGCCCCTCGGAGGCGGCCTGGATGAGGCCGGTCGAAGACGGTCCGGTTGAGGCCGGTCGGAGACCGCCCGGTTGAGGCCGGTCGAAGACGGCCCGGATGAGATGGAGGAGACCCAGTCATGTCCCAGGACCAGTACGCACCCATGCCCCCGGCGCCGCCCTCGCCGTCGCCTGGAGGGTCCGTCGCCGACGACCCGGGCCGCACGCTCAGCATCGTCGGGCTGATCCTCGCGTTCGTCCTGCCGCTCATCGGTCTGATCCTCAGCATCGTGGCCCTGAACCAGTCGAAGCGCGCGGGCTACCGCAACGCTCTCGCCCGATGGGGTGTCATCGTCGCGATCATCGTGATGGCGCTCAGCCTGGTGATCGGCATCGTCTCCGCCATCGGCGGCGCCCTCTCCGCCTCCTTCTCCTACGGCTACTGAGCCCCGGCATCGAGAGGAGATCGCCATGGAACGCTCCAGCGAGGTCATCGAAGTCTCGGAGCCGAGAGGGACCGCCACGCTCAGCGTGGTGGGTCTGTCGCTCGCTCTGGTCGCCCCCGTCCTCGGACTCGTCGTCAGCATCGTCGCTCTCGTGCGGGCGAAGACGCGCGGCTCGGCCGACGCCGTCGCGCCCGCGGGCGTGGTCGTCTCCGCGGGGGCGATCGTCTTCGCGGTCGCCTGTCTGTGGGCTCTGTCGTCGATGGGCCTGATCGGGTTCTCGTTCAGCATGTGCGTGCAGGGCGTCGACGGGTGTCCCGTCCTCCCGTCGTGAGCTGAGGGCACTCCCGGGCGTCGTCGGCTCGTCCACACTGGGCCGACGACGCCGCGTTGTCCACAGAGAGCGTTTGAGAGCCCCGCGGCGACGAGGGGAGCAGCATCCTGTGACGATGCTCCTCGACTCGGTTCTCCGCCTCGGCGGGATCGCCCCTCGCGCCGCCCTCATCAGCGAAGGGCACGGGCCGCGATCCATCGACGACGCCGTCAGGCGCGGGTCGCTCGTCCGAGTCCGGAAGGGGTGGGTGGCGCTCGAGAGCGCTGACCGAGAAGCGGTCGCGGCCGTACGCGCAGGCGGGCGGCTCAGCTGTCTGAGTCTGCTCCGCAGGTCCGGTGTGTGGGTCCTCTCCGACGACGGGATCCACCTGCGGACCGCAGCGAAGCGCGACCGGCTCGAGGCTGAGGGGATGCGCGTGCATCGGCTTCCGCTGGCCCTCCCGATGGCCGCCGCCGATACGATGCCCGCCGCAGTCGCCTGCGCAGTCCGCTGCCAACCGATGCTCGACGCGGTGGCCACGCTAGATTCGGTCCTCAACCGTCGCCTGATGACGCCTTCGGAACTCTCCGACGCTCTCGCCGTCCTCCCCGAGAAGCACAGAGCCCTCCTCGCGCGGACCGACGGCTCGGCCCAGTCAGGACTCGAGACGAAGGTCCGTCTCGGCCTGCGGAGCCGGCGAGTGCGCGTCCGTCCACAGGTCTGGATCCCGGGCCTCGGGCGAGTGGACCTGCTTGTCGGAGACCGTCTCATCATCGAGGTCGACGGCTACCAGACGCATGGAACACCGACGGGGTTCAAGGAGGATCGGCGCCGAGACCGGGA
The DNA here is from genome assembly GCF_014640535.1 of Cnuibacter physcomitrellae. NCBI lineage: Bacteria > Bacillati > Actinomycetota > Actinomycetes > Micrococcales > Microbacteriaceae > Cnuibacter > Cnuibacter physcomitrellae. The sequence goes on along the minus strand of NZ_BMHD01000001.1, from coordinate 146,944 downwards.
GGCCGCGGCGCAGGGATACCTCGTCCTCCGCTTCACCCACTGGGACGTCTGCTACGACTGGGCGCGCTGCCTCCAGTCCATCCTCGACATCGTCCGCCGCGGCGAGCACCGTCGGTCCCACTGACGACGGCGCGGATTGCGCCCTCCGGCAGCGCGCACGCCGCCTCCCGGCCGCCGTCGCAGCGCCGAGCGGGCGGAACCCGCGACCACCATCATCGTGCCGAACGAACGGAACCCGCGGACCACCATCACCACGCCGAGCAAGCGGAACCCGCGGACCACCATGACCAGGCCGAGCGAGCCGAACCCCCGCGGACCACCATCAGCACGCCGAGCAAGCGGAACCCGCGGACCACCATCACCACGCCAAGCAAGCCGAACCCACGGACCACCCTCACCACGCCAAGCAAGCCGAACCCACGGACCACCCTCACCACGCCAAGCAAGCCGAACCCGCGGACCACCCTCACCACGCCAAGCAAGCCGAACCCACGGACCACCCTCACCACGCCAAGCAAGCGAAACCCACGGACCACCCTCACCACGCCAAGCAAGCGAAACCCACGGACCACCCTCACCACGCCAAGCAAGCGAAACCCACGACCACCATCATCACGCCGAGCGAGCGGAACCCGCGGACCGCCATCACCGCGTGAGTCGAGCCGGACCCTGGGCCACCATCGCGGCTTGAGTCGGGCGGAACTCCGCGACCGCCGCCCCCTTCGGCTCGGCAGCGAGCTCCGGCCGCGGGCCAGGCCCGGACCGTGGCCGGGTGAACGGGATCACGCGGATTGCGCCTTCCGGGAGCCGGCTTAGCGCGGCATCGCCGTCGACGGCGCGCTGGGCGGGCGGAACCCGTCTCGGGCCGGCCCGACTAGCCAGCCAGCGTCGAGCGGCGGGACCCGAGATGGCTCGCCTCGGCTGGGTCCATGCGGGTTGCGCCCCCTCAGAGCTGATGAGCCGCCGCAGGGGCGATTCCCACGTGCTGAGCGGGCGGAACCCGCAGCAGGAGGCGCGGTCGGCGGAAGGTGCCGCGTGGTGCCCTCACCAGGGCGGTGGGACGGGCCCGCCAGCTGACAGCGGGTTGCGCCCGCTACACAGCGACAGAGGGCCGTATCGGCGGCGTCGGCACGCTGCGAGGGCGGAACCCGCAGTGCCGCCGCGAGCCGGACGCCCGCGCGGACCACCGCGAGGCGGGGGCGCCGGAGGCGTGCCCCGGACACCCGCGCGGACCACCGCGAGGCGGGGGGCGCCGGAGGCGTGCCCCAGACGACCGCGCGGCGGGGCGCCGGGGGCGAGCCCCGGCGGGCGGGTCAGGCGGTGACGACCTCGGGGGTGCCGACGGCGGAGGCGGGCATCTCGGCGGCGAGGCGGTTGGCCTCGGCGATGAGGGTCTCGACGATCTCGGCCTCGGGGACGGTCTTGATGACCTCGCCCTTGACGAAGATCTGGCCCTTGCCGTTGCCGGAGGCGACGCCGAGGTCGGCCTCGCGGGCCTCGCCCGGGCCGTTCACGACGCAGCCCATGACGGCCACGCGCAGCGGGACGGTCATGCCCTGGAGGCCCTCGGTGACGTCGTTCGCCAGGGTGTACACGTCGACCTGGGCGCGGCCGCACGACGGGCAGGAGACGATCTCGAGCTTGCGCTCGCGCAGGTTGAGCGACTGCAGGATCTGCAGTCCCACCTTCACCTCTTCCGCCGGCGGGGCCGAGAGCGAGACACGGATCGTGTCGCCGATGCCCTCCGAGAGCAGGATGCCGAACGCGGTCGCGCTCTTGATCGTGCCCTGGAACGCCGGGCCGGCCTCGGTGACGCCGAGGTGGAGCGGCCAGTCGCCCCGCTCGGCGAGCAGGCGGTAGGCCTTGACCATCACGATCGGGTCGTTGTGCTTCACGGAGATCTTGAAGTCGTGGAAGTCGTGCTCCTCGAACAGCGACGCCTCCCAGACCGCGCTCTCGACGAGGGCCTCCGGCGTGGCCTTGCCGTACTTGGCGAGGAGCGACGGCTCGAGCGACCCCGCATTGACGCCGATGCGGAGGCTGACGCCCGCCGCCTTGGCGGCCGCGGCGATCTTGCCGACCTGGTCGTCGAACTTGCGGATGTTCCCCGGGTTCACGCGGACGGCGGCGCAGCCGGCGTCGATCGCGGCGAACACGTAGTTGGGCTGGAAGTGGATGTCGGCGATGACCGGGATCTGGCTCTTCTTGGCGATGATCGGCAGCGCCTCGGCGTCGTCGCGGGAGGGCACGGCCACGCGCACGATGTCGCAGCCGGAGGCGGTGAGCTCGGCGATCTGCTGCAGGGTGGCGTTGATGTTCGTGGTGGGCGTGGTGGTCATCGACTGCACGCTCACGGGCGCGTCGCCGCCGACGAGGACCTTGCCGACCCGGATCTGACGGGACTTGCGACGAGGAGCGAGGGTCTCGGGGACCTGGGGGATCCCGACGTTGATTGCAGCCACGTCGCCAGTCTAAGTCCGTTCTCTGGGCGAGCGGTCAGCGCCCGATCAGCGTCCATCCGGCACCGGGTCGGGCGGATGCGGGCCGGCGGCAGCCCGCATCCGCTCTGCCGTCAGGAGGGCCGGTTCGCCCTGAGGACCTCGAGGCGGGCGCGGTACTCGACCTCGTCGATGTCCCCCTGGGCGAAGCGCTCGGCGAGGGTCGACTCCGCGCTCCGACCGGGTCCGGCCCAGCCCTGGGGTCCGTAGCCGGCCTCGCCGTAGCCCGGCCCGAACGCCGAGCCGGGTGCGGATCGCCGCCAGCGTCGCCGACCGACGAGCGCGAACACGAGGCCGAGGACGAGGAACCAGAACAGCGGGATGAGGATGAACAGCCACGGGCCGGGTCCGAAGCCCCAGGGGTGGGCGACGGGCCCCGCGGCGGAGACGGTGGCGAGCAGTGCGGACACGATGGATCCCTTCGACGGTGCGGCCGGAGCGACCGCACCACCACACTCCCCGGCGATGGCCCTCCGCGAATCCGCCGCCAGGACGAATCCGCGCTACTCCCCCGGGCGCATGCCGGGACGCACCAGACCCGACTCGTACGCCGTGACGACCAGGTGCACCCTGTCGCGGGCACCGAGCTTCGACATGATCCGCGACACGTGCGTCTTGGCGGTCAGCGGGCTGAGGAAGAGCCGGGCCGCGACCTCCTCGTTGGTGAGCCCCTGGCCGACGAGGGCGAGCACCTCGCGCTCCCGGTCGGTGAGCTCGGTCAGCAGGCCGTCGGTCATCGGAGTCAGCGCCGGCGCCACGCGCTCGAGGAGGCGCCGGGTGACGCTCGGCGAGAGCAGGGCGTCCCCCGACGCCACCACCCGGACGGCGCGGATGAGCTCGACCGGTTCGGTGTCCTTCACCAGGAACCCGGAGGCTCCCGCGCGGATGGCGTCGACGACGTACTCGTCGAGCTCGAACGTGGTCACGACGACGGTGCGGGTGGCGGCCAGGGCGGGGTCGGCGGTGATCGCCGCCGTCGCCTCGATCCCGTCCCCGTCGGGCATCCTGATGTCCATGAGCACGACGTCGGGCCGGGTGGCCCTGACCACGTCGACGGCGGAGCGCCCGGTCGACGCCTCCCCCACGACGGTCATGTCGGGCTCGTTCTCGAGCAGTGCGCTGAAGCCGCCGCGGATGAGGTGCTGATCGTCGGCGATCACGACTCGGATCATGGCCGTCTCCTCGGGATCGTCGCGCGCACCGTGGTTCCTCCGCCCTCCGTCGGTCCCACGTCCAGCGTCCCGCCGAGCAGTTCGGCGCGCTCGCGCATGCCGAGCATGCCGCGGCCGGGCTCGGTGCGCTCGAGTCCGACGCCGTCGTCGGAGACGGTGAGCTCGACCGCACCCGGAAGCGGTTTAAGCCGGACGACCACTGCGGAGGCCTGCGCGTGGCGCACGGCGTTCGTCAGCGACTCCTGCGCGATGCGGTAGAGCGCTGACTGCGTGGCCGGCGGAAGGTCGAGATCGATGTCGCCCTCGAGCGAGGTCGTCATCGTCGGGGTCGCGACCGAGTCGACGAGACCCGGGAGGTTCGAGAGACCGGGCTGCGGCGTCCGCCCGGCACCGGGCAGGTCTGCAGCGCCCACGGTCGCAGAACGGGACGGGTCGTCGGAGCGGAGGACGCCGAGCACGCTGCGCACCTCGTCGAGCGCGGTGCGGCTCGTGACCCGGATGCTCTCCAGGGCGGATCGCGCCAGCTCCGGCTGGGCGTCGAGGAGGTGGAGCCCGACGCCCGCCTGCACGCTGATCTGCGACAGGGAGTGCGCCAGCACGTCGTGGAGCTCGCGCGCGATGCGCACACGCTCCTCGGCGGCGGCGTCCTCGCGTCGGCGCTGCCACAGCAGCTGCCGCTCGCGGATGCGCAGCCGCCGGGTGCGGAGGAACTCGCCCGCGCCGAGCGCGACGATGAGGCCGACCGTGGTGGCGACCAGGCGCGGCGGCGGCCACTCCTCTCCGATGAGGGACAGCCCCGCGAGCCCGGCGAGCCAGGCTCCGGCGACCGAGGCGAAGGTCCACACCCTCGCTCCCCGCGCCAGGGCGAGGACGATGGCGAACGCCGCCGCGGCGAACGGGGCGACGACGTGCGGCTGGACGAGGACGTCGGCGACGGTGACCGCCAGCACCGCGGCCACCGTCGGGCCCGGGTACCGTCGTGCGGCGAGGAGGAGCAGCGGACCCGCGACCGCGAACGCGAGGGCGACGACCGGATGCCAGGTCGCGAGCCCCCACATCCGCAGCCCGCCGAGCTGGAAGACGGTACCGCCCACCCCGATCACCAGGGAGACCACCACGGGGAGCAGCAGCCTCGCGCGCGGTGGCAGCGGACCCCTGCCGCTGAAGGGTCCCTCCGCGCGGCCCCACCCCTCGGGCGCGGAGGGGTGATCGGCGGGACGCATGTGCCGATCGTAGCGACGCGTCACCGTGCGGTCGTCGCCCGGGAGGGGGTCTCGGGCGTACTCCCCGGGGAGTACGCCGGCCGAGTGACTCGGCGGGATGCGCCGGGTGAGCGCGTCAGCCGAGGATGTTGATGGGCTTCACGATGTCGGCGTAGATGAGCAGGGCCGACATGCCGACGAACACGATGACGACGGCGAACGTGAGCGGCATGAGCTTCGCCGCGTCGACGGGGCCTGGGTCCGGCTTCCGGCGCAGCTTGGCGAAGCCCCGCTTGATGGCCTCCCAGATCGCGGCCGCGACGTGTCCGCCGTCGAGCGGCGTGAGAGGCACGAGGTTGATCACGCCCAGCGCGATGTTGAGCGAGCCGAGCATGCCGAAGAAGGTCGCCGCCTTGCTCGCGAGCGGGATCTCGTCGATCGTGGCGATCTCGCCCGCCACGCGGCCGACGCCGACCACGCTGATGGGTCCGTTGGGATCGCGCTCACCCGATCCGAAGGCGGCGTTGGCCACGTCGACCAGGCGCTGCGGGAGGTTGAGCACGAGGTTGACCGTGTTGCCGATGGTCTGCCCCATGAGTGGGAACACGGCGGTGATGGGCTGCTGCACGAGCTGGCTGGCGGGACCGATGCCGACGAAGCCCACCTCCTGCGTCAGCGGTTGGCCGTCGGAGCCCTTGGCGATGGTGCCGTCGTCGTTCGTGACGTAGCGCTCGGTGAGGAGCGGCGTGACGGAGAGGGTGACCTGCTGTCCGTCGCGCTCGACGACGACGGGGACGGTGTCGCCCGCCGAGCGCTGGATGATCGAGGTCGACTGGGCCCAGCTGTCGATGGGGGTACCCGCGACGCTGAGGAGGCGGTCGCCGGGCTTGATGCCGGCGGCGGCGCCGGGTGCCGGGGTGTCGCCGTCCTCACAGGTCTGGCGCTCGCTCGTGGCAGGCAGCACGCAGGTGTTGACGCTGCCGATCGTGGTCGAGGACTGGACGGTGCCGAACACGCACACCGTGATCGCGAAGAAGACGATGGCGAGCACGAAGTTCATGAAGGGGCCGCCGAGCATGACGATGATGCGCTGCCAGACGGGCTTGCGGTAGAAGGCGCGGTCGAGGTCGTCGCCCACCGACTCCGCCGACTGCTGACGCGCATCCTGGATCATCGACTGGAAGAAGCCGGTGCTCTGGGCGGTGGCCGCGCCGCCCTTCCGGGGCGGGAACATGCCCACCATGGCGACGTAGCCGCCGAGGGGGACGGCCTTGAAGCCGTACTCCGTCTCGCCCCTGCGGCGCGAGAAGATCGTCGGCCCGAAGCCGACCATGTACTGCGTGACCTTGATGCCGAACAGCTTCGCCGGCACGAGGTGGCCCACCTCGTGGAGACCGATCGACAGGGCGACGCCGACGGCGATGATCGCGACGCCGAGCACGAACTGGAGGACGGTTTCCACACGAGGACGATACAGTCCGCCCCCGTCACCACGCTGACCGGCGGCTGGACACCGGCCAAGGACGCCCTAGGAGACCGAGGCTCCCTCGAGGATTCGCTCCCTAGTCGGCCGAGTCGATGAGGCGGTCCGCCTCCCGGCGCGCCCAGGTCTCGGTGGCCAGGAGCGACTCGCGGGTGATCTCCCCGCCGTCCTCGCTGTGCTCGTCGACCACACGCCGCACGGTGTCGAGGATGTCGAGGAACCCGATCCGCTCGTCGTGGAAGGCCCGCACCGCCTGCTCGTTCGCCGCGTTGAAGACGGCGGGGAAGCCGCCGCCCGCGCGTCCGACCTCCTTCGCCAGCGCGACCGAGGGGAACGCCTCGTCGTCGAGCGGCTCGAACGTCCAGCTCTGGGAGGTGGTCCAGTCCAGGGGCGTGCCCACGCCGGGCACGCGGTGCGGCCAGTCGAGGCCGAGCGAGATGGGAAGCCGCATGTCGGGCGGCGAGGCCTGCGCGATGGTCGAGCCGTCGGTGAACTCCACCATCGAGTGCACGATCGACTGCGGATGCACGGTGACGGCGATGTCGGCGTACGGCACGTCGAAGAGCAGGTGCGCCTCGATCACCTCGAGGCCCTTGTTGACGAGGGTCGCGGAGTTGGTGGTGACGACGAGACCCATGTCCCAGGTCGGATGCGCGAGCGCCTGCGCCGGGGTGACGTCGCGGAGCGACTCACGGCTGCGGCCGCGGAAGGGGCCGCCGGACGCGGTGAGCACGAGCCGGGACACCTCGCCGTGCGTGCCGGAGCGGAGGGCCTGCGCGATCGCCGAGTGCTCGGAGTCGACGGGCACGATCTGGCCGGGACGCGCCAGACGCGTCACGAGGTCGCCGCCGACGATGAGGCTCTCCTTGTTCGCCAGCGCGAGGGTCGCGCCCACCTCGAGCGTCGCGAGGGTGGGACCGAGGCCGATCGAGCCGGTGATGCCGTTGAGCACGACGTCGGCCTCGACCGACCGCACGAGCCGTTCCGCGTCGTCGGCGCCGAGAGCGGTCTCGTCGACCGAGAACTCCGCAGCCTGTTCGTCAAGCAGCTCGCGGTTGCGCCCCGCGGCGAGCCCGACGACCTCGAACCGCTCCGGGTTCGCCCGGATGACGTCGAGCGCCTGCGTCCCGATCGACCCCGTGGACCCGAGAATCACAACCCTCTGCATGCGGACCATCCTCTCCCGTTTCGCCATGCTGGCGCCTTTTCGCCACAGGCATGAGCGTGGCGAAAGGCCACCAGCTTGGCGAGACCGGGGAAGGGCGGACTAGGTGCGGGGGGTGTCGGCGGCGAGGATGTCGACGACGAAGACGAGCGTGTCGGTGCCCTGGATGCCCGCGGCGGAGTTGCCCTGGTCGCCGTATCCGAGGGCCGGCGGGATCACGACGAGCACCTGCGAGCCGACGGTCTGGCCGACGAGCGCCTGCTTGAAGCCCGGGACGACGCCGGAGGTCTGGAACGAGGTGGGCCCGCGGCCCCAGCTCTGGTCGAACACCTCGCCGGTGCGCCAGATGGTGCCCTGGTACTGGACCGTCACGGTGTCGCCGTCGGCGACCGTCTTGCCGTCGCCCTTCTTCAGCACCTCGAGCTGGAGATCGGCGGGAGCGTCGGCCTGCGGGATGGAGACCGTCGGCTGTCCGGAGTCGTCGAGGGTGACGGTGGGGAATCCGTCCTGAGCGGGCTGGTCGGCGCCGTCGGCGCGCGACGGGACGAGCTGCTCGATGTCGGCCACCATGACCATGGAGTCGGTGGCGCCGATCCCCAGGGAGCTGTTGCCGTTCGTGCCGAAGCCGTCCGCCGGCGGGATGACCGCGGCGACACGGGAGCCCACGGGCGCGCAGTTGACCGCGCGCACCACTCCGACGATGAACTGGGACTCGTCGACGGTCAGCTGGAGCGGGGTGGCGCCCTGGTCGAAGGTGGAGAACACCTTGTCACCGGTGCTGCCGTTGTAGATCGTGAAGTCGACGGTGGCCATGTCGCCCGCGGCCAGCTCGTCGCCGTCGCCCTGGGTGACGATCGTGCGCTCGGTGGTGTCGATCGTGTACGGGCCGGTGAACGCGGTCGTCGGTGCCGCGCCGAAGTCGCCGGTGACGGTGACCGAGTTGGACGCGCTGCCCGAGTCGGCGCAGCTCGCGGCGCCCGGCGTCGGCGCGGCGGCGGTCGCGGAGGAGTCGGACGGATCGGGGCTGGACGAGCATCCCGCCAGGAGCAGGGCGGCCGCGGCCGCCGTGGCGAGAGTGGCGGTCAGTGTCACGGGAAGGCGGCGCATGAGTCCTCTGGTCGTCTGGGGAGGGGGTCTGCGACAGACTACGTGATCCGCCGCCGCGACAGTCTCGCCGCTGCGCCTTGCCGTCAGCTGGCCGCCGCCTGGGAACGGGGGTTCCGGATCCCGACCAGCGAGATCACCCCGCCCGCGGCGAACAGGGCCGCGGTGACGATCGCGACGCGGTGGAAGCCGTCGAGGTCGAGCTGCGAACCGACGATGAGGCTGGTCAACGCGATAGCGATGAGCCCCGCCACGCGGGACACCGCGTTGTTCACCGCCGAGGCGATGCCCGATCGGCCCGAGTGCACCGCACCGAGGATGGCGGAGGTCAGCGGCGCCACCGTGATCGCCATGCCGAGACCGGTGACGGCGATGGCGGGGAGCACCTGCGTGAGGTAGTCGGCGGAGGCGTCGACCCGGAGCATCAGCAGGTAACCGACCCCGGCGATGAGCGGTCCGACGGTCATGAAGAGCCGAGGGCCGAGGCGACCGGACAGCGTCCCGAACAGCGTCGAGAGCGCGATCAGCAGCACGGTCGACGGGATGGCCGCCAGCCCCGCGAACGTCGCGCTGTAACCGGCCACCTGCTGGAGGAAGACGGCGACCACGAAGAAGCCGAGCGACAGGGCGCCGTAGATGAAGAACGTCGCGAGGTTGCCCGCCGAGAAGTTGCGCGCGCGGAAGAGGTCGAGAGGGAGCATCGGCGCCTTCGCCCGCGACTCCCACACGAGGAACGCGGCGAACGCCGCCAGCCCCACGACGAGAGGCAGCCAGACGACGGGTGACCCCCATCCGAATCGCGACTGCTCGATGAGGGCGAACACGGGCAGACCCAGTCCGACGACGCCGAGGACGGCACCCGTCACGTCGACGCGGCTGCCCGCCTCGCGCGGCCGGTCGGCGGGGAGCCGGTGCAGCAGGATGAGGGTGAGGGCGATGGGGAGGATGTTGATCGCGAACACCAGCCGCCAGGAGAGGAGATCGACGAGGACGCCGCCGAGCACGGGACCGGCGAGGTTCGCGGTGCTCGTCCAGGCGGTCCAGGTGCCGATCGCCCGCGACTCGGCCGGCCCCTCGAAGGTGGCGATGATGATGGCCAGAGAGCTCGGCACGAGCAGCGCGCCCGCGATCCCCTGGAGTCCGCGCGCCACGATCAGCACCTCGATCGTCGGCGCGAGCGCGCACACCACCGAGGTGACGCCGAACCCGATCAGGCCCGCGGCGAGCACCTTGCGGCGCCCGAACACGTCGGAGAGGCTGCCCGCGAGGAGGATCACGGCGCCGAGCGTGAGGAGGTAGGCGTCGACCACCCACTGCTGCGCCGCGAGGCCTCCCCCGAGCTCGCGGTCGATGGCGGGCAGGGCGACGTTGACGACCGTCCCGTCGAGGAAGGAGACGAACGACGCCAGGATCGCGACGACGAGGACGAACCTCCGCTGGGCTGCTGTGGGCGTGCTCATGCGCTCTGCTCCTCGTCGCCCCGGGCGGTCAGCGCCGGACCAGGGACGGCTCGTGCTCGACGGGGAAGTTCATCGAGTTCGCGATGAAGCACTTCTCCGCGGCCTCGTGGTGCAGGCGCTCCATCTCCTCGTCGGTGACCTCGGAGGAGACCTCCACCACGGGATGCAGGGTGGCCGAGACGAACCGGCCGCCCTCGCCCTCCTGGACCATCACGCCCTCCGCGTGATCGGTGTACCCCGTGACCACGACGCCGTGGAGGACCGCGACGTGCAGGAACGAGAGCATGTGGCACTCGGCGAGCGCGGCGAGGAGGAGCTCCTCGGGATTCCAGCGATCCGCGTCGCCGTGGAAGATACGGTCGGCCGAGGCCTCGATCGGATGCTTGGCCTCGGCGCGGACGACGCTGCTGCGTCCGTACTCGCGGTACGCGGATGTGCCCGTTCCCCTATTGCCAAGCCATTCCGCATCGACGCTGTAGTGATGTTCACGGTTCACGCGCTCAGACTAACCCGCGGTGCGGAGGGCGCCCGACTACGATCGATCCTCATGACAGACACCATCGAAGCCCCCGTCGCCGCGGTCACGCAGGAGCGGAAGATCGTCACGGCCGTGCCCGGCCCCCGGTCGCAGGAGCTTCACGCCCGACGTCTGGCCGTCGTGCCCCCGGGCGTGGGTGCCGCGCTGCCGATCTACGTGGCGAAGGCGGCCGGAGCGATCCTGGTCGACGTCGACGGCAACCAGTTCATCGACCTCGGCGCCGGCATCGGCGTCACCACCGTCGGTCACGCGGAGGAGCACGTCGTGGCGGCCGCCGCGGCTCAGCTGCAGGACGTCATCCACACCCTCTTCACCGTCACCCCGTACGAGGAGTACGTGCGGGTCGCCGAGCTCCTCGCCGAGAAGACGCCCGGCGACTTCGCCAAGCGCACCGTCCTCGTCAACTCGGGGGCTGAGGCCGTGGAGAACGGGGTCAAGATCGCCCGCAAGCATACCGGCCGCAGCGGGGTGGCCGTGCTCGACCACGCCTACCACGGACGCACCAACCTCACGATGGCGATGAACTACAAGGCCATGCCCTACGGCGCCGGGTTCGGTCCGCTCGGGGGCAGCGTCCACCGCGCCCCGAACTCCTACCCGTACCACGACGGGCTCTCCGGCGCCGAGGCCGCGGCCCGCACGATCGGCTACCTCGAGAAGACGGTCGGCGCCGCCGACCTGGCCTGCCTCGTCGTGGAGCCCATCCAGGGCGAGGGCGGCTTCGTCGTCCCCGCGGAGGGCTACCTGCCGGCGCTCCAGGAATGGTGCACCGAGAACGGCATCGTGTTCATCGCCGACGAGATCCAGAGCGGCATGGCGCGGACCGGCCGGTGGTTCGCCAGCGAGCACTTCGGGCTCGTGCCCGACATGGTGCTGTCGGCGAAGGGCATCGCCGGAGGCCTCCCCCTCGCGGGCGTGACCGGTCGGGCCGAGATCATGGACTCGGCGCAGCCCGGCGGACTGGGTGGCACCTTCGGCGGCAACCCGGTCGCCGCCGCGGCGGCCATCGCCGTGTTCGAGCAGATCGACGCGGGGAACCTCCTCGCCGAGGCCGACCGCATCGAGCGTGTGCTGAAGAGCCGGCTGGGCGCCCTGCAGGAGCGCCACGAGATCATCGGCGACATCCGCGGCATCGGAGCGATGGTCGCGATCGAGCTGGTGAAGCCGGGCACGTCCGAGACGACACGAGAGCCGAACCCGGATGCGGTGAACGCGCTGGTCGCGCACGCCGCCGCTCACGGTGTGCTCATCCTCAACGCGGGCACCTACGGCAACGTCCTCCGATTCCTCCCTTCGCTCGCGGCGACCGACGCACTGCTGAACGACGCCCTGGACGTCCTCGAGGAGGGGTTCGCCGCCCTGGACCGCGCATGACCGGCCGGCACGCCGACCCGGTCGTCGACAGCGGAGCGCCCCGCGCCCTCGGCACGGCGACGGTCGAGGAGTCGGTCGAGCTCGCCGTGCTGGAGCGCAGCGGGTTCATCGAGTCGCGGCACGCCGGCTCGGCCGTGGTCGTCGCGCCCGACGGGTCCGTGCTGACCGAGCTCGGCTCCCCCGGCATCGCGGTGTACCCCCGTTCGTGCATGAAGCCGTTCCAGGCCATCGCCGCGCTCGACACCGGGATCGAGCTCGATCCCGTGCAGACGGTGCTCGCCACCGCGTCGCACGCGGGGACGCCTCAGCACGTCGAGGTGGTCGAGTCGGTCCTCCGGCTGGCCGGACTCGACGAGGACGCCCTCGGCTGCCCGCCCGACTGGCCCGGCGACTCGGCCGCCCGATCGGCGGCTGCCCTCGAGGGCGGACCTCGGCGCGTCTTCATGAACTGCTCGGGGAAGCACGCGGCCATGCTGCTCGCGTGCGTGCACTCGGGGTGGGACGTCGGGTCGTACCTCGAGCTCGACCACCCGCTCCAGGAGCGCGTGCGCGAGACCGTCGTCGACTTCACCGGCGAGCCGATCGTGCACACCGGCATCGACGGCTGCGGCGCTCCGGTGCACGCGATGTCGCTGACCGCCCTCGCGCGAGGGATCGGCCGCGTGCGGTCGGCCCGCGAGGGATCGGCCGCGCGCCTGACGGCGAGCGTCCTCGCGAACGGCTGGGCCATCGACGGACACGGTCGCGCGAACACCGTCGTGATCGACGAGCTCGGCGTGCTGGCGAAGCTCGGCGCCGAAGGCGTCATGGTGATGGCGGCGGAGGACGGCACGGCGGTGGCGGTGAAGATGCTCGACGGCAGCCTCCGGGCCGCCTCGCTCGTGGCGTTGACCCTGCTCGAGCGTCGTGGTGCGGTCGCCTCGGATGCGGTGGCCCGCGTGCGCGACGGCCTCGACCTCGTCGTCACAGGCGGCGGTCTCCCGGTGGGCACCATCCGCGTCTCCGACGCGGTCTGAGGGACCGGATCCGCCGCTCGCAAGGCCTCGCTCAGAGGCGACCGCGGCGGGGTGAACCACCCTGCCGCGGCGGGCGCCGAGAGGAACTCGCACTCCGCCGTCAGCGACGCGGAACCGCGCCTCCGGACCTCAGCCAGGGGTGGGGCGACGAGGACGATGACGGTGCACGCCGGATCGGCGTGCACCACCTCGACCGGGGCGAGCTCGACGGTGAGCTCAGCAGACCCCTGCGGGTCGAGCACGGTCACGCGCTCGCGGCTCGAGGCTCGACGAGCGGAGATCGAGAGTCTCGCATGGTCGAACCACGCGTGCGGCGCATCGGTCTCCACGACGGCCGTGCCGCCCAGGGCGATGTGGCGTACGAGCCGCGCCCGCAGGAAGGCCCGGGCGACGGCCGCCGCCGCGAGGAGGAGGACGTGCTCCCCCGCACGCATGGTGAGCGCGCTGTGCGCGGAGGAGGCGAGGAATCGGGAGCGCAGGACCGAGGTGGAGAGCATGCCTCGAGTGAAGCCGATCGAGCCGCCTCGCACCCGGCCGACGGCCGATCTGTGGACTGATTCGCGCATCCGAGCGGGTGTGCACGAACGGCGTGCACCTGGGTCAGTGCAGGTCGAAGTACTGGTCGCCGAGCTCGACGCGCAGCCCGCGGTAGATGACCACGCGGAGGCCCGGGTCGAGGTCGACCACCTCGTCCCCCTCGACGATGCGGGTGCCGTTGGCCGATCCGCGGTCGAGGATCCAGAAGCCGTCCTCGGCCACACCGAACTCGAGGTGGGTCTTCGACATGCTCCGGTCGGGGTCGACGATCTGGACGAGGTAGTCGAACGACTCCCCTTCCGCGGGCGTCGGGTTCCGGCCCACGAGACCGTGGCCGGAGACGCGGACCGTGTCGCCGGTGCTGAAGGCCAGGCTGAACACCCGAGGATCGACCGCGTCGGCGGAATACGACGGAGACGAGGCTGACGGAGCCGGAGCCGCCGGCTCCCGTGTCCGCTCGACCGTGGGGATCGCGGTGGTCGGCAGCTCGGCGTGCCGGGGCCCGCCGGCCGCGGGCACGACGCCTGCCGCTCGGCCGGCCTGGGCCGCCTGGGCCGCGATCGAACGACGCAGGGCACGACGGTCGTAGCGGGCGGTGTCGCCGAGCGTCGGCGCGGGTGCGAGGGCGGAGGTGCCGCATTCACCGCAGAGGAGCGCGCCCTCGGTCAGGGTCATGCCGCAGGTCCTGCACTTCACTCGCTCGTCCGCCTTCCGCCCTTGCCATGATACGTGCGCAACGATCGGAGCGAGATCGCCGCTCGCAGGCGGGACCACCGGCCACCCGTGCGCATGATCCGCGTCCGCTCCTCGTCGGTCTGCGCCCAGATCCGGTCGAGGTCGGCCGGCAGGGGGACGGTCGGGGCGAACTGCGCGCGGTCGACGAGCACCGCGATGTCGCGCGCGGCCGGGCTGTCGAGCGCCGACGCGGTCTCGGCCCTGGTCGACGCGGGCGCGGTCGACGTGCGCCGGGGCAGGAGACGGGCGTCGACCCCGGCGTCGCGGATCTCGGACCAGGCCTGCGCGGCCCTGTCCCGCGGGTCGCCGCGTCGTCGGCGGCGAGACCTGCGCACGACCTTCGCCGCGATGACCGCCAGGAAGGGCGAGAGCAGCACGGCGAGGACGGCCGCTCCGAGCCCGGTCCAGATCGCCACCGCCCGGAGCAGCTCGGCGAAGGGATCGCGCTGCGGCTCGTCCCGGTCGGTCGGCTGCGTGGTCGTCGTGTCGGGCGGGATGTTCTCGTCGCTGGAACGGGGCGGCAGGACCCGCGGGGGCTGCACGGTCGTCGACTGCTGCTCGTCGACGTCGTCGGGCACGGGTCGCTCGAGCGGGGTCACATCGATCGCGACCCAGCCGCGTTCGGCGTCGAGCACCTCCACCCACGCGACGGTGTCGCGGCCCGTGACGGCGATCGGATCGGCGCCGTCCTGGTTCGACGGCACCCGGTAGCCCAGTGCCACACGGGCCGGGAACCCCACCTGCTGCGCCAGCAGGGCCCCGGCGACCGCGTACTGCTCGTCGTCGCCCAGCATGGGTGCGTCGGTGAGGAGCTCCGCGATCCGATCGGCGCCGTGCCCGGAACGGCTGAACGGCTCCCCCGGTTGGCCATGGCTCACGTAGCCCTGTCGGAGCGCATCGACCAGGGAGGCCAAACGTTCTGCAGGGTCGGCATCCGCATCCGCATGGTCGGCCGCCCACGCGGCCACCTCTGGCGGCGCGGTCGGGGACGGCGCGGCGGCCGCACCGGGGACGAGGTCGGCGGGCTCGGCGATCTCGTCGATCAGGGTCGAGCGCACACGATACGAGGTCCCGGCGACGAGCCCGGTGCTGACGGCCGCGGTCTCGAGCGGACGGCTGTAGAAGAGGTCGTCCTGCGGATCGACGCCCGCGGCGCCGGACGGGCTCGTCGACTCCGTTCCGGATCCCGCGCCCGCGTCGAACTCGATCGACGACGGTGCGCCCGGGAGGGGCAGCCAGACGCCGCCGGCGGCCTCGACGGTGAGGGAGTACTCGCTCTCGCCCGGGAGGGCGGGGCCGATCGACTGCGGCACCCGAGAGAACAGGGAGGAGGCCTCGGTCGAGTCGCCCGCCCGGTAGACCACCCCGTCGTACGAGTCCATCCTCGCGATCGACACGAGCCGTCCGGCCAGCGAGGACGGGACGTCGAGCCGCACGGCATCCGCCTCAGGGCCGACGATGTCGGCTCTGAAGCCGCTCAACGGGCTGTCGAGCCTGCGGGGATCGAACGGCTGCGACACGGCGTCGCGGACCGCCGCCCGGGAGCCGCCGACGACCAGTGCTCCCGCGCCGAGACCGGCCGCGACCGTCATGAGCACCAGGAGCCCGGCCACGAGGGTCCGGCTGATCGACGCGCTCCCCAGCAGAGCCAGGGCGAGGAGGGCGAGGAGGGCGAAGGCGCCGCCGAGCGCGAGGGGCGCCAGGGGCTCCCCGTCGCCGAACGCGAGGCCGGCGAGGAGGACGACGACGGGGGGCAGCAGCGAGAGCGCGGGCCGCGCCGATCGGAGCGCGAGCGACACCGTCGAGGCGCTCGCCGCCAGGACGAGGACGAACAGGGGGACGAGGAGCGCCTGGAAGTCGCCGACCGGGGGGTCGATCGTGAGCAGTGCGCGCCATCCGGTCGCGGAGGTCGTGATCAGGTCGACGAGCCCCTGCGGCGTGGGGAGCACCCCCCAGAGCGCCTGGGAGGGGACCGCGAGCGGGACGCCGAGCAGGAGCCAGGCCCCCGCAACGGCGAGCAGCACCACGTGCGGCCTCCACCGGGCGACCGCTCCGGCCCCCGCGAGGGCGACGCCGGCGAACAGCGCTCCTCCGGCGCAGACGAGGAACCACGGCGAGGCGTACACCGGCCACCACGCCGCGGCACCGATCACCACGAGTCCCACCGCGGCGAGGGCGAGGAGTGCTCGGCGCCGTGCGGACGGAGACGACCGGTCGGGCACCGACGGTCCGCCCGACCGCGTCGCCGACGACCGGAGCGGCGGCCCCGGCGACCGCGCCGCGGACGGTGTCCACGCGGATCGCGCGGGTGAGGCGGACGAGGTGCCGCGCGGGGCGCGGGTGCCTCCCGGGCGGAGGACGCTCACGTCGCCGCCATCCTCACCAGGGCGCGCACGAGGTCGTCCAGGTAGCCGATGCGGGCCACGCGGATGCCGTCGAACGGCACGATCGACGCGCTCGCCTCCGGGTCGGCGACGAGCCCGATCACCTCGACCTCCGGCGGCAGGGCCGCCGCGGCCGACCTGAGCTCCCGCGTGGCCACCGCCGATCCGCACACGAGGAGGACCACGGAGGCACCGCTCCCCGACTCGGCGATGCCCCGGGCGAGCCGTGCCGGCCCCGGGGCCCCGGGGACCGGGTGCACCACGCTCAGATCGTCGAGGAGGTCACGCGGGGTACGGACGCTGAGGGACGTCGTACGCTCGGAGCCGCTCGAGGCGAGGACGCTCACCGTCGTGGCGTCGCGGACCGCGCGCACTCCGATCGACGCCGCGATGCTCACCGCGAGCTCGAACTCCTCGTCACCGGCGTAGTCTCCCGGACGCGTCGACAGCGCGACGACGAGATGGCTGCGCCGCGTCTGCTCGAACTGGCGCACCATGAATGAGCCCGTCTTCGCCGTGCTCCGCCAGTGGATGTGACGGCGATCGTCGCCCGGCACGTACTCGCGGAGGGTGTGGAACGCCATGTCGCTGTCGGTGAGGTCGCGCGACGAGAGGCCCTCGAGATCGCGCAGCAGGCCTGTCGACGCCACGGCGAGATCGACCGTCCGCGGATGCACGTAGAGGTCCCGCGCATCCGATCGGGACACCTCGCGGCGTGCAAGACCGAGGGGATCGCGGCGGACCACGCGCACCGGGCCCAGTCGCAGCACACCACGACGCGGGGTCTGCACGACGACCGTGGCCGACACCTCCCCTCCCGGGCGGACTCCGGGAAGGTCGAGCGACTCGATCCGAACTCCCACCGGCAGCTCCGCCTCGGTCGCGCGGAGACGCCGCGGGGTGGAATTCTGCACGGAGACCGAGACGGTGGCGTGAGCACCGGCGACCACATGCCGCTCGGCGACGGAGATCTCCATGCGCCCTGCCCGGCGGCCGAGCAGGAGGAGGGCGCAGACGAGCGCGGTCACGAGGCACGCCACGCCGATGACGACGAGCTCGGTCCAGCCCAGGGCCAGACCCGCGACGAGCGTCGCGATCCCGCCTCCGAGGACCGTCCATCCCCCGGCGGAGACCGCCACCGGGAGCGTCCTCATGCGGCCGTCGGCTCTCCGGGTGGTGCCACCTCGAGCAGGATCTGTCCGACCAGGCTCGACGCCGAGACTCCGTCGAACTCCGCCTCGGGGTCGAGCAGGAGCCGGTGGGCCAGCACGGGCTCGGCGAGGGCCTTCACGTCGTCGGGGACGACGTAGTGGCGCCCTGACGACGCCGCGTACGTCTTCGCCGCCCGCGACAGAGCAAGCGCCGCGCGAACGCTGGCGCCGAGCCTCGTCTCGGGGGCGTCACGGGTGGCCTGCACCAGTCGGACGATGTAGTCGTTGATCGACGCGTCGACGTGGGCCGTGCGGGCCTCCGCGGCGAGCACGGTCACCCCCTCGCTCGTGATGATCGGCGGGAGCGCCGTCGAGTGCGCGCGTTCCGTGGAGCCCTCCAGGATGCGGAGGGTCGTGGCGTGGTCGGGATACCCGATCGAGGTCTTGATGAGGAAGCGGTCGAGCTGCGCCTCGGGGAGACGGTAGGTGCCGGCCTGCTCGACGGGGTTCTGCGTCGCGATCACCATGAACGGCTCCCCCACCGGATGCGACCGGCCGTCGACCGTGACCCGTCCCTCCTCCATCACCTCGAGCAGGGCGGACTGGGTCTTCGGCGAGGCCCGGTTGATCTCGTCGGCCAGGAGGACGGTGGCGAAGACGGGGCCGGGACGGAACTCGAAGGCGCGCGCGCTCTGGTCGTACACGGAGACCCCCGTGATGTCGCCGGGCAGCAGGTCGGGCGTGAACTGGATCCGGCTCGCGGTCCCTCGCACGCTCTGCGCGATCGCGCGCGCCAGAGAGGTCTTCCCGGTCCCCGGCGCATCCTCGAGCAGGAGGTGCCCCTCCGAGAGCAGGGCGACGAGGGAGAGCCTGACGACGTGGGGCTTGCCCTGCAGCGCCTGCTCGACGCCCGCGGCCAAGCGGGCGAACACGTCGGCGAAGCGGGTGGCCTGCTCGGGTGTCATGGTCATGCTCATCCCTTCGATCCGGAGACGGTGTACGAGTGTCCGGCCACGGTGACCTCGAGCCAGGGGGCTCCGTCGCCCGGCGGGACGGTGCAGGTCGGTCCGGTGGCCGTGGCGGTCGCCGCCGATCCGCTGCGACCGCAGACGAACGCAGCGGGGAGGCCGCCGTTGGCCGGCGGGTTGACCCAGGAGAACGTGTCGCCGACGAGCTGCGGATCGGGATCCAGGTCGAAGGTCAGGGACGGCTCCGGGGCCGCATACGGCGTGGACCAGTCGCCGCACAGCTGCACCGTCGACCAGACCGAGCAGGCCTGGAGCCGGAAGCGGAGCACGTCCCCGAACGCACCGCCGACGAGCGCTCGAGGGAAGCCCGCGCCGGAGAAGTCCGCCGGATCCCCGACGGGGGCGCCGCCGTCGTCGACGCGCTGGATGCGGTACCGCGATCCGTCGCCGCTGACCGAGACGTAGGCGTCCCACGTCGACCCGTCCTGCACCATGGTCACGGTCGCCGTGGGCACACCGGGTCGGGGATAGACCGACACGGTCTGCACCGCCGACGGCGTGCATCCTGCCGCGTTCCACCCCCACACGACGACCGAGTAGTCGGCGCTCGAGGCGTCGAGCGAGGCGAAGCGCACCGCTCCCGGACCACCGGTCTGCTGCTGGGCGAGGACGTCGCCGCCGACGCTGGGGAGGGAGACCCTCCCCTCCGACACCGAGCACGCCTGCGCCCCCTGGGGTACGCCGGATCCCGCGCGCAGGAGCTGGGCGACGTATCCCGCCACCGGGTTCCCGTTGTCGCCGAAGCCCGACCAGCCCACCACGACGTCGCGTCCCGCGGCGCCCGTCTCGGCGACGGCCGACGCTCCCGAGGCGATGGGGGCGCCGAAGGGGGTGGTGGTGCCGCTCGCCTCGCTGCCGGACCACACCGCCAGGGCCGGGTACGCGTCGTTCTTCGCCGTGACGACGACGGTGGTCGACACGCCGTTCGCGACTCCCCCGAGGGTGGTGGCGCAGGCGGACGAGCAGGCGGGCAACGTCTGCACCAGTCGTCCGTCGACGCGCACCTCGTAGGCGGACACCGGCGAGCCGCCGTCGAGGACGACCGCCGGGCTCCACGAGGCTCGGATCGAGCCGTCACCCGGAGTGAGCGTCAGTCCGGTCGGCGGGCCGGGCAGCACGTCGGACCAGACCAGCGGGCCGAGCGGCGTGGGATCGGATGCGCCGATGCCGTTCTGCGCCGAGACCGTGATCCTGACCGCGGACGCCGATCCGTTCCCCGGGGTCCGCACCGTGCAGCGCGTGGTCGCGCAGGTGGTCGTGACCGACGTTCCGGAGGCCGTCGTCGCCGTGGCGAGGAAGGCCGAGATCGCCGAGTTGTTGGCCGCGCCCGGAGCGAACGACACGTCCACCTCGCGATCGCCGAACCCGGCGACCACGAGACCCGTCACCGGCGCCGGTCTGTCCTGGACCGAGACGCGGACCGTGCCCCAGACGTACCGCGAGGAGTCCTGTGTCGCATCCGCCACCTGGTACTGCAGGGTGAGGTCGCCTGGAGCCGCGTCGCCCGCGACCGTCACCGAGAGCGACGCCCTGTCGGCCGACGTGGCCACCGACACCCCGGCGGGGAGCGTCGCGGAGTCGGTTCCCCGGACGGCGACGACCTGGAGGGGCACGTCGGGGAACGGGTTGCCCGCCCGGTCGTTCGCGAGCACGTCGACCGTGGTGGTGCCTCCGCGCGGCGCGATCACGGAGTCGGTGCCGAGGACCGCCAGCGGCCTCGTCGACGCGACGACCGACACGTCGATGCGGCCGGAGCGGCCCTCGCTCTGCTTGTCGGCGACGCCGATCGAGAGGGAGCCCGTGGCCCCGCGCCGGGTCGACGGGTCGGCCGTCATCGTCAGGGTCGTGCCGTCGAGGGAGAAGGCGAAGCCGGAAGGCGCCTCCCCCAGCACCCGGTAGCTCAGCAGGTTCCCCGCGCCCGGATACGGGTAGGTCGTCAGCTTCGTGAGGTCGATGTTCTTCTGCTGACCGGGCTCGAACTCGATCACGGCACCGTCGAAGACGGGGGGCTGGTTCGTGGCGGGTCTGACCGTGATGGGGAGCACGAGCGTGGCCCGCCGGGCATCCGGTCCGGCGCCGTCGGCGACCTCGAACGAGATCGAGGCCGGGCCGTAGTAGTCGGCCGCACTGCGGTAGACCAGGGTCGTGTCGCCGGACACCAGCGAGGACCCATCGGCGTGCGTGGCACGGACGGTGTTGGGATCGGAGATGCGGGGCGTCCCGTCGCCGGCGACCACGACCTGATCGGCGAGGGGGATCCGCAGCTCGGCTCCGCTCTGCACGACGAGGGCCGGTGCACCGGAACGCAGCTGCGGAAGCGCATCGCGTGTGCCCGGCACCCAGACGAACCCGGACGCCGTGATGGTCGGATCCTCGGGGTGGGCGACCGTGAACGGGATGATCTGCCGGCCCTCGCGGACCTCGACGCGCAGCCGGTGCTCGGGCGTGACCGAGGCCGCGGACGAGTACCCGTCGCCGACACGGAGGTCGAGCTGCGACGCCGGCCCCTCGGCGAAGAAGACGTTCTCGAGCACGTCGACGTCGACGCTGTCGCGGCCCGCGATGTCGTCGAGGGTGAGCACGGTGTCGGAGACGACGGGCCGGGCGAGCGGCGCATCCGGGGTGACGTCGGCGGTGACGAAGGTCGAGCTCGTCCCGCCTCGCTGGTTCTCGATCTCGTAGACGAAGCCGTAACGCCCGGGCGTCGACGGTGCCGTGATCGCGACGAGGTCGCCCGACACGGCGGCGGTGGCCGCCCCGTCCTGCGCGGAGACCCGGACCAGGCTGAGCGGGCTGCCGTCGGGGTCGGAGTCGTTGGCGAGGACGGGGACGAGGACGGTGCGCCCCGGACGGACCACGACCTCGTCCGGCGTCGCGACGGGCGGGCGCGCTCCGTCGGCCCGGGGCGAGATGCCGACCCGGATGGTCCCGCTCGCCCGGGCTCCGAGGCTGTCGACCACGGTGTAGCCGAACGTGTCCGTCCCGGCGGAGTAGTCGCCCGCCGTGTACTCGAGCCAGGAGACGCCCGTGGCGGAGATCGTGCCCTTCTCCGGCGCGGAGTCGACGCCGGCGAACTGCACCGAGTCGCCGTCGGGGTCGATCCCCGTGAGCGGGATGGGGATGCGGACGGTCTCGCCCGAGAGGACACGGGCGGTGACCCGCGCGGGCACGGGCGCGGAGTTCGACGCGGCGTCGGCCTCGCGCACGCGGATCGTGACCTGCGCCGTGGCCCACTGCCCGTCGGGTGCGTCGACCCGGTACTCCGCCGTGTACTCCCCGGGCGTGGCCGGAGCGAGGTAGCGCAGCACGGAGCCCGAGGCGAACAGGAGCCCCGACCCGGCGGACAGCGGGCGGGCGAGGTCGGCATGGAGGCTGAGCTGGTCGCCGTCGGGCTGGCTGTCGTTGTCGAGCACCGGGATGTCGACGACGTCGCCGACGCGGACGGACGCGACATCCGCCACCGCGACCGGGGGCTGCCTGATGGCGGGAGGCGTCACCTCGACGACGGTGACCGAGCCCGCCGCCGAGGCGAGTCCGTTGCTGACCGTGTAGGCGAAGGAGGTCGACCCTCCCGCGAGCGGCCCGGTGAGCGTGACCCTGATCGTCCTCTGCTCGAGGACCTCCACCTGGACACCCGGATCGGCGGCGGAGCCGGCGGAGGTCACGATGAGCACGGCGCCCGCGGGATCGTAGTCGCCGGCCAGGACGTCGATCTCGACGCTGCTGCCCTGACGCACGAAGGTGGTGTGGGGCACCGTGACCGGAGCGCTGTTCGCATCCGGGACGGCGGTGACCTCGAGGCGCATCGTGCCCGTCGCTGTCCGAGATCCGTCGGCGACGGAGTAGTCGATCAGATAGGTGCCGGCCGACGACGCCGTCAGGCGCACGGCGCCCTGGACGTAGTCGGCGTCGACGGTCACGCCGTCTCGCACGCCGACCGTGGTCAGCCGCAGCGCCTCCGTCCCGCCCCTCACATGCGGAAGGGGCTCGACCGTGTCCTCGACGCCCGCGTTCAGCGACACCACGAAGCCGTCCGCGACGAGCGGGACGTCGGCGGGGTCGTGCACGACCACCGGGATCGTCCCCGCCGTGGTCGAGGCTCCGTCGCTGACGACGAGCGAGATGTCGCGCGGACCGGCGGACGTCCCGGAGTCGAGGTACGTCACCTGGCCCTCGGGACGGAACGTGACCGAGTCGGGCGGCGGGGTCCCGGCCGAGGCGAGGTAGAACGGGTCCGCGTCAGGGTCGTACCAGTCGCTGCGCACGTCGGTGGTCGCTCGCGCCCCGAGCGCCACGTCGAGCGTCGACCGCCTGACCTGCACGGGAGGGGAGTTCTCCCCGGGGGCGCGGATCGTGACGGCGACCGTCGCCCGGGCGCTCCCGCCCCGGCCGTCGGAGATCCCGTACCCGAACGTGAGCGTCCCGGTCGCCGTGCCCGGCAGGGTGAGCTGCAGCTGCTGGCCGTCGTCGATGACGTCGACCCGCCAGTCCACGCCGTCGGGGACGGTGACGTCGTCGATGACGAGGGTGTCGCCGTTCACGTCGTAGTCGTTGAGCAGCACCGGCAGCGCCTGCGCGCGACCCGCCCGGGCCCCGAGGTCGTCGTCGACCGCCACCGGCGGCTGCTGCACCGGGTCCGGCGTGTCGGGGGCGTCGGTGGCGGCGTCCTCCTGCTGAGGGTCGGTCGTCGTGGTGTCGAGCAGCTGGTCCCAGTCGTCGATCACCGCGTTGTCTCGTGCGACGTCCCAGGCACGTCCGGACGTCCGGTCGTTGAGGAGGACTCCCCCGTCGCCGTTCGTGCGGAAGACGAGGCGCGACTCCGATCCCATCCCCTCGAACGTCGTCTCGCCGGCCTCGCCTGCCTCGCCGGCCTCGCCGGAGGTCGCTCGCCCGGGGTCTGCCGTCGACGCGCAGTCGGTCCACCCCGTGCCGTCGGACCACGCGGCGTAGCCGCATCCGTCGATCTCGATCGGAGCGGCGGGAGCACCGGAGTGCCCCTCGGACAGGGAGCGCGTGGAGCCCGTCGTCGGGTCGATCAGGACCAGACCGCTGCGGGTGGCGAGGAGGACGCCGTCCCGGCCCTCGCCGGGCTGCTGGAGCACGGCTCCGGCGGGGTCGTCGAGGGAGACGGGGACGGCGCCCGAGGCGCTGATCACGCGGCTGGTGCTGCGGTCGAACACGATCCAGCCGGCGTCGGTCGCCGTCATCGTGACGTCGGCGTCGGCGGCGAGGTCGACGGCGAGGGAGGTCTGCGCCTCGCCGCTCGACAGCGAGTACACCGAGCCGGTCGCAGGCGACACCGCGTAGAGACGCCCCTGCCAGGCGGCCATCGCCCCCGTCGGGCCGACGGTCACGTCGGCGGCGGCGTCGGGGTCGAAGGCCGGGAGGGCGGGGACCGTGGTCGACCAGGCCGAACCGGACTCGGGCGACCAGACGATGGCGCGGTCGCCGCTCAGCACGATCGACGCCTCGCCCGCGGGAAGGGGGAACGACTCGTCGGCGGTCATCGACGCGGTGTCGACCAGGCGGCCCTCACCGTCGCCCCGGTCGGCCACCACGACCGTCGACCCGCTCTGGTCGACGTCGAGGGATCCGGCGCCGAGCGGCACGAGACCGTTCAGCTCGCCGACCACCGGGTTCGCGCGGCCGGCGGCGTGATGCAGGTCGCTCGTCACCCAGACGGTGCCGTCGTGGAGGTCGACCTGCTGCGCCACGAAGCCCGTGGAGACGACGGAGACCACGGCGACGAGCGCCGCCACCGCGCCGCCGCTGACGAGCGTCGCGGCGGCCGAGCGGTGAGCGGCGACCCACCCGCCGATCCGACCCGTGCCCAGTGCGCCCTTCACGACGCGCTCACCGACCTGCTCACGGCACCGAGGCGCACTTCTCCGCGCTCGGCTCGCCGGCCCGTCCCGCGCGGAGGACGGCGACGGAGATGCAGACGCTGCCGCCCGCGGTGGCGTCGGCCGAGAACTCGGCGGTGCGCTGGACAGAGGTCACCCCGTCGCGGGTGGCGACGCGGTAGCTGTCCTGCGAGGTGAGGCCCGGGTCGGCCCAGCTGAACACGAGCCGGTCGCCCTCGACCCGCGCGGTGATCTCCCCCACCTTCGGGATGGACGGCTGGGCGGCCTGCTGCGCGAGGATCAGGCCGCCCGCGCCGAGAGCCACCACCGCGAGCGCCCCTGCTCCGAGGAGCAGCGGTGCACGGCGGGAGCGCGGGGCGGCTCCGCCCCGGGCGACGTGGGTCCGGTCGGAGTCGTGCGAAGCGGACTGAGCCACGGCGCCCACCGAGGGCGCGGTCGGATGGCGGCGTCGCCGCCGAGACGGGACGGTGCCGCCGGCCGGTGGGGTGCTGAGGACGGTGCGATCGTCGGTGTCGCGGGCGTAGTCGGTCGCCCATTCCGCGACCGCCACCTCGGCCGCGGTCTGGGTCAGCCCCAGCGAGGTCTCGATCCCTTGCAGCTCGCGCAGCAGTTCGAGGGCCGAGGCGGGACGAGCGGCGGGGTTCTTCGACAGGGTGCGGGCGAGACAGCGCGCCAGCGCCTCGGGGACGTCGTCGCGACCGATCCGAGCCGGCTTGGCTCGGGTGATCCGCCGCACGAGCTCCCCCGGGGGCAGGCTGCGTCCCGGTTCCTCGAACGGCGACCGCCCGGCCAGCAGGGAGTACAGCGTGGCGCCGAGCGACCACACCTCCGAGGCGACGGTGCCCGTGGTCTCCTCCGACACCACCTCCGGAGCCGACCAGGGGATGGACAGGCCGACGGTCTCCCCCGGGTGCGACGCCCGCGTCGTGGAGGCGATCCCGAAGTCGGAGAGGACGGGCGCGCCGTAGGCCGTGACGAGGATGTTCGACGGCTTCACGTCGCGGTGGAGGATGCCCTCCTGGTGAGCGGTGTGCAGCGCACCGGCGATCTTCACCCCGATGCGCAGCACCTCGGCCACGGGGAGCGGGGCCGTGCGGTAGCGCTGACCGAGCGAGGAGGAGCACAGCTCCATCACCAGGTACGGCCGGCCGTCGCCGGAGACCCCGGCCTCGTAGACGGTGAGGATGGACGGATGCGCGCTGAGCCTGGCCATGAGGTCGGCCTCCGCCCGGAACATGCGGCGGACCGCGTCGTCGACCGTCTCGGGGAGCATGACCTTGACGGCGACCTGTCGTCGGGGCATGGTCTGCTCGAACAGGTAGACGTCAGCGAAGCCGCCCGAGCCCAGCACCCGCACCGACGTGAAGCCGGGGAGCGTCGGCGGCGGCGACGGGAGTCTCCTGGCCACGGTCAGTCCCGCGGCGGCTCGGCGTCGCCCATCGCCTCGTCCGACTCGACGTCGATGACCACCACGGTCACGTTGTCTCGGCCGCCGTTGGCCAGCGCGGCCGCCACCAGCTCCGACGCGGCGCTCTCGGCGGTCTTCGCCGTCGAGAGGTAGTGGCGGATGCCGTAGTCGGTGAGCTCCTTGGTGAGTCCGTCGGAGCAGAGCAGGAGCCGCTGCCCCGCCACGATCGGCACGGTGACGTAGTCCGGCACCGGCTTCTCGTGGAAGCCGATGGCACGCGTGATCACGTTGCTGTCGGGGTGGTGCTCCGCCTGGTCGGGCGTGATGAGCCCGGCGTCGATGAGCTCCTGCACGACGGAGTGGTCGCGGGTGATCTGCTCGAGCAGGCCCTCCCGGAAGGAGTACACCCGGGAGTCCCCGATGTTGAAGACGACCCACTCGAGGCCCTCGTCGCCGTCTGCGAGCGCGACACCGGTCACCGTGGTCCCGGTCCCCAGTGCGGACTCGTCGCCCACACGATCGATGTCGGTCAGCGCCAGGCCCAGGGCGCCCTCGATCTGCACCGGGGTGACCACCGACTCGTG
This sequence comes from Cnuibacter physcomitrellae, assembly GCF_014640535.1. Taxonomy (NCBI): domain Bacteria; kingdom Bacillati; phylum Actinomycetota; class Actinomycetes; order Micrococcales; family Microbacteriaceae; genus Cnuibacter; species Cnuibacter physcomitrellae. The sequence goes on along the minus strand of NZ_BMHD01000001.1, from coordinate 120,241 downwards.
GAGCTCCGAGAGGCGCTCCACGACAGCCTTCGAGGCGACGTCTCCGGCCGAGTGACCGCCCATGCCGTCGGCGACGGCGAAGATCGGCAGGCCCGAGATGACGCTGTCCTCGTTGACCTGGCGTTTGTTGCCGGTGTCGGTGAGGGCCGCCCAGGACAGCACGAGCCGCCTGGGCTGAGCGCCGTCCTTCGTGACGCTCACGCGAGCGGTGCTGCGGCCGATCTGGGTCACGTGGTGAACTCCCGGGAAGCTGTCTGGGGATCTGGGGGCGTCCGCCCCGGCGACGCCTCATCGATCGGGGTGATGCGGAGGATGACTCCATCGCCGATGTCGACACTAGCCGACCCGGCGACCGCGACCGAGTCGCCCTGACGCAGTCGCAGGCGCGTGCCGTCGCCGAGGGTCACCCCGGTGCCGTTGGTGGACCGTAGATCGGTGACGACGGCGGTCGATCCGGCGCGGGCGATCTCCACGTGACTCGAGGACACGACGCCGCTCGGAGACGCCACCGTCACGAGCTCGACGGCGTCGGTCGCCGCGGGATCCGATCCCGGGCGGACCCTCGGACGCCGTCCGACGATCACCGGACGGACGAGCTCGCGGTCGCCGTCCGGGAAGGACACGCGGAACCGCACGGCCGGTCGAGGCGGCTCCTGCTCGAGCACGGTCTCGACCGGGGCGGACTCGGGGCGCGGCCGGGTGCGCGTGATCACCGTCTCGTCGTCGACTCCCCCGAGGGACTCTGACGCCGGCCCAGCCGTCCAGAACACCGTCGAGGCGGACACCACGACCCGGCCGACCGGATGAGCGGTCGGCGGCACCACGGGGTGGGACTCGGGCAACGGCGGCAGTCGGCCCGCGACGAGGGACTCGACGTCGTCGAACTCCGCCATCCGCCAGGGCAGCGCCCCCGCCGAGCCGAACCGGCGGGCGCCGCCGGGAGACCGGATGTCGGCTGCCGCCGAACCGCGGGCGACAGCGATGACCCGGCAGGGCGCCGAGGGCGGCGCGGAGGGCCCGGCCGGCGAGGACGGAGGCCCGGAGGGCCGCGCCGGCGAGGACGGCTCGTCCTCGAGCCAGAGCACGAGGAACGAGTCGACGGAACCCCTCGTCGGGATGCTCGAGACGACCCGCTCGAGGGTGGCGTCGGCGGCCGTGCACGCCCGCCAGACCGCCTCGACCACGGATCCTTCCGCGTCGCCGGGCAGGAGGACCACCGCGGGGACTGCGGCGACCACCGTGTATCCCGCCTCGGCGGAGAGGCACCTCAGCTCCCCCATCCGGCCACGGTACACCGTGCGCCGGGCTGCGGACGCTTGAGCCCTGACCGCCCGGCGGGCAGAATCGCTGGCGACGACGGGAGAGCACATGACCCAGGCCGAGGACGACACCGGGACGCTCCGCGCGAAGGCGCGCGACCACCTCTGGATGCACTTCGCGCGGCAGTCCGCGTTCGACTCCGAGACGGGGGTGCCGATCATCGTGCGCGGCGAGGGCCACCACATCTGGGACTCGACGGGACGGCGCTACATCGACGGGCTGTCGGGCCTGTTCGTGGTCAACGCCGGACACGGCCGGCGCAGGCTCGCCGAGGCGGCGGCGCGTCAGGCCGAGCAGCTGGCGTTCTTCCCGATCTGGTCGTACGCGCATCCGGCCGCGATCGAGCTCGCCGAGCGACTGGCGCACTACGCCCCGGGCGACCTCGACCGCGTCTTCTTCTCGACCGGAGGCGGCGAGGCGGTCGAGACGGCGTTCAAGCTCGCCAAGCAGTACTGGCGGCTGGTCGGCCGCCCAGGGAAGCACAAGGTCATCTCGCGCTCGGTCGCCTACCACGGCACGCCCCACGGCGCGCTCGCCATCACGGGCATCCCCGCGATGAAGCAGCCGTTCGAACCCGTCGCACCGGGGGGCTTCCGGGTGCCCAACACGAACTTCTACCGGGCCGCCGAGTCGGGGTACACCGGCACGATCGACGACTACGGACGCTGGGCCGCCGATCGCATCGAGGAGATGATCCTGTTCGAGGGCCCCGACACCGTGGCCGCGGTCTTCCTGGAGCCCGTCCAGAACTCCGGCGGGTGCTTCCCGCCCCCGCCGGGCTACTTCCAGCGCGTGCGCGAGATCTGCGATCGGCACGACGTGCTCCTCGTCAGCGACGAGGTCATCTGCGCCTTCGGGCGCATCGGCGAGTGGTTCGCCTGCGACGCCTACGACTACGTGCCCGACATGATCACCTGCGCGAAGGCGATGACGAGCGGCTACTCCCCCATCGGCGCGACCATCGTGAGCGAGCGCGTGTACGAGCCCTTCGCGACCGGCCAGACCTCGTTCGCCCACGGGTACACGTTCGCCGGCCACCCCGTCTCGGCCGCGGTCGCCCTGGAGAACCTCGACATCTTCGAGGAGGAGGACCTGAACGGCCGGGTGCGGGAGCTCTCGCCCGCCTTCCGGCAGACGCTCGAGCGCCTGCACGACCTGCCGATCGTCGGCGACGTCCGGGGCGACGGGTACTTCTTCGGCATCGAGCTGGTGAAGGACAAGACCACGCGGGAGACCTTCGACGCCGACGAGTCGGAGCGCCTGCTGCGCGGGTTCCTCTCGAGAGAGCTGTTCGAGGCGGGCCTGTACTGCCGTGCTGACGACCGCGGTGATCCGGTCATCCAACTCGCTCCTCCCTTGACGATCGGGCAGCCGGAGTTCGACGAGATCGAGCAGATCCTCCGCGACGTGCTGACCCGGGCGTGGCAGGTGCTGTGAGAGCCGGCCACCGGTCGGGATGCGGCACCTGGCCCGCCGCCGCGAGTCGGGAGACGAGGCCCGCGAGCGCGTAGTCGCGATCCTGCTCCAGAGCGGCGCCGAGGAGGACCCGCGCGCTCGCCACACGGCCGAGCGCCAGCTCGACGAGCGCGATCACCGTGAGCACGGACGGCAGGAGGCTCTCCGGCGCGAGCGACGCGGCCCGTCTCAGCAGCGGGACCGCTGCGCCCAGGCGGGCCGTCACCCCGGGCCCCGGAGTCGGACGGGCGCCGAAGATCCACCCGTCGGGACGAGCGCCGAGGACACCCGCCACGACATGGTCGCGCAGGACGGGATCGTCGAGAGCATGGGCGACGGCGACGAGCTCGACGTCGGAGACCGCCGGCGCTCCCGTCTCTCCGGAGGCGCTCGGCGACGGCGGGTCGAGTGAGCGGAGGAGCCGTCCGAGAGCGTGGTCTGCCGTCGGTGGGGCGGCCGCCAACCCGGCCCAGGCAGCCCGCTGGCGGGCCAGCGGTGCGGGACGCGGGACGACGGGCCCGGACACGTCGCCCTCGGCGAGGACGCCGTCGCCCTCCCGCAACGGCCGCCAGCGGACGCGGTCGAGCGGCGACCACTCCTCGCCCGCGACGACGAGACCCGGAAGCACGACGAAGCCGGCTCGACCGAGATGGACCGCGACGCGGTCGGCCGTGGCCCCGTGCTCCCAGGCGTCCTCGGCATCGTCGAGGGCCGGTGCGAACACCACGGGCACGACCCGCTCGGCGAAGCGCTCGCGCGCCAGCAGACCGGCGAGGGCTCGGCCGAGCTCCTCTCCCGCGTCGCCGGTGCTCCTCGGCAGATCGACGCGCACCAGGCTCCCGAGGCCCCGCTCCACCGCGAGCACGAGGCTGCCCGTGGGGCGGTAGCCGAGCTCGCGCTCGATGCCGAGCGGGAGCTCGCGGCCGGTTCGCTGGAGGGCGGAGGGGAGCAGGAGGGCGCTGGTCATGGCGACGAGTGTGCCCGTCAGCTCGCCCGGACGCAGCGAAGCGGCGGCTCCTGTGGATGCGGCCCCGGATGGGGTCACATGTGCAGGAGTCGCCGCCTCGTCAGATCTCCGCGGCGGGGCCGCGGGAGCAGAGCCCGGGTCAGGCCTGGAGCGCCGCCTGGATGTCGAGCGTGATGGTGACCTCGTCGCCCACCAGGACGCCGCCGGCCTCGAGCGGAGCGTTCCAGCTCACACCGAAGTCGTTGCGGTTGATCTTGGTGGTGGCCTCGAAGCCGGCCTTGTAGTTGCCGTACGCGTCCTGGCCGAAGCCGCCGAACTCGAAGTCGAACGTGACGGGCTTGGTGACGCCCTTGATGGTCAGGTCGCCGTCGACCTTCCAGTCGTCGCCCACCTTGCGCACGCCGGTCGACACGAAGGTCAGCTGCGGGTGGGTGGGGGCGTCGAAGAAGTCGTTCGTGCGGAGGTGCCCGTCGCGGTTCTCGTCCTTGGTGTCGATCGACGCGACGTCGGCGGTTGCGGTGACCTTCGTGTCGAGCGGGTTCTCTCCCGTGACGAAGGTGGCGCTGAAGGTCTTGAAGTGGCCCTTGACCTTGCTGATGAGCAGGTGACGGACGCTGAAGGACACCTCGCTGTGCGAGGGGTCGACGGTCCAGGTGCCGGCCTTGTAACCGGGGATCTCGATGGTGTCGGTCATGGTGTCTCCTCCTGTGTTCTGGAATGGGACGTGGCCGTCCTCATGTATGCGAATGCATCCAGATCCACCATTATTCCGTTGTAGGTGACATTTTCTGTGTCACAGAAGGAAAGACATCCCGAGAGTCGACCGGGAACCACCGTCAGCGCAGGATCTCGACCATGAGCACCCAGGCGTTGAGGATCGCGACGACGAACATCAGGAGGAACCCTCCGGCGACCCAGTACATCCCAGCGGACTGACCGACGCACACCAGCAGGGCGCCGAGGAGCAGGGGGACCAGCTGCCCCACGGTCAGCGCGACCTTCGCGGAGAGCGATCCGCGAGGACCGTGTTCCCCGTGGCGCAGCAGAGCGCGCGCCGCCTGCAGCTGGAAGGCGCCGCAGAACAGGGTCACCGCGAGCAGCTCGAGGCCGAGTGCGACCGCGGGCTGGGCCGGGAGCAGGACGAGCAGGGATCCGATCATGATGGCCACCACCGACGCCACCGTCGCGCCCGCCCGGACGGGAAGGACGGCCTCGGCGATGATCTCCTTGATGTTGACCGAGATCGCCACGATCAACAGGCCCGCGAGCGCGCCTGCCGCTCCCGCCGAGGCCACCGCGAACTCGCTCCACCCCATGACGATCCCCTCGCTCATGACTGGATGCTAGTCGTGTGACGCGCGGGAATGTCCCCACATCCTTCACTCTCGTCACATACCATCGAATGCATGAGAGCCCGTGTCGCCCGACTCGGAGTGGCCGCTGCCGTCGCCGCGGCCCTCGTCGCGAGCCCCTTCGCGGCCGCCGGCGCCGTGCAGCCGAGCGCTCCGCGGGCCGACTACCCCAGCTGGGACGAGGTCCAGGCGGCGAAGGCCAACGAGGCCTCGAAGCAGGCCGAGGTCGACAACATCACCTCGCTCATCTCCGGGCTCGAGACCCAGACCGCGCAGCTCCAGCAGGAGGCCTTCGCCCGCGGACAGGAGTACCTCAAGGCCCAGGCCGACCTGCAGTCGGCGACCTCCCTCGCCGACTCGCTGCAGACCCAGGCCACGGCCGCCGCCGCCAAGGCCTCGCAGGCCAAGCTGCAGGTGGGTCAGCTCGTCTCGCACCTCTACCGCCAGGGCGGCGACTCGACCATGAGCCTCCTCCTCGACGGGTCCGCGGGGAGCGACGACCTGCTCTACCAGCTCGGGACGATGAGCCAGCTCACCCAGACCACCACGGGCATCCGCAACGCCGCCGTCGCCGCCGAGAACACGTCGCAGGCGCTCACCGAGCAGGCGTCGGTGGCCGAGGCGGAGCGGTCGCGTCTGGCCGACGAGGCCTCGACGCGCTTGCAGTCGGCCCAGGACGCCCAGGCCGCCGCCGAGTCGAAGCTGGCCGAGGCCGAGGCGACGAGCAACACGCTCTACGCCCAGCTCGCGACGCTCAAAGACACCAGCGCGCAGACCGAGAAGGACTACCGCCAGGGTGTCGCCGACGCTCAGGCTGCAGCCGCTGCTGCCGCGGCAGCCGCAGCGGCCGCCGGCGGGTACGACGAGGATCCGGGGTCGGCGTGGGTGCCGGACAGCGGCTCCATCATGAGCCCGGCCGAGGCGCAGGCCTATGCCAGCAGCCAGATGGGCGCGTGGGGCTGGGGCGGCGATCAGTTCAGCTGCCTCGTCTCGCTCTGGACCGGCGAGTCCGGATGGCGGGCCAACGCGCTCAACGAGTCCAGCGGGGCCTACGGCATCCCGCAGTCGCTGCCGGCGACGAAGATGGCGACCGCGGGCGCCGACTGGCAGACCAACGCCGCGACCCAGATCAACTGGGGCCTGTCGTACATCTCGCGCGCCTACGGCACGCCCTGCGCCGCGTGGTCGAAGTGGCAGTCGCGTTCGCCCCACTGGTACTGAGCTCGCGCGCTGAGTTCAGCCCGCGCCTCGGTGAGCCCACATCGGGCTAGGCCGGACTGCGGCGTGAACCTCGGGGAGGTCAGTGCCCTCGGTGGTCCTGAATGGTGATCCGCGCGCCGTGGCGCGGCCGGGTGATGCCCGTCGCGAGCACCAGCCGCACCACCCGCTGGCGCTGACCGGACCACGGCTCCAGGAGCTCGGCGAGTCCGTCGTCGTCGAGCTCCTCCCCCACCAGGGCGAAGCCGATCGTCTTCGAGAGGTGGTAGTCGCCGAAGCTCACCGCATCCGGATCGCCGTGGGTGCGCTGCACGATCTCGGCGCTCGTCCACACGCCGATGCCGGAGAACGTCTCGAGGAGCCGCCTGGCGTCCGCGCCCTCGCGCCCGACGAGGCGCTGGAGCGCCGACCCTCGGGCGGTCGCCTCGACCACCGTGCGGGAGCGGCGCGGATCGACCCCCGCCCGATGCCAGTCCCACGACGGGATCCGTCGCCAGCCCTCGGCCGACGGCGGGACCCGCATGTGGTGCGGAGCAGGGCCCGGAGCCGGGTCGCCGTGCTGGGTCACGAGCACCCTCCAGGCGCGGAACGCCTCGGTGGAGGTGATCTTCTGCTCGATCACCGCCGCCGCGAGCGCGTCGGTGACGCGCTGCGACCGCGTGAGGCGGAGACCGGGGTGGCGATGCCTGGCGTCGGCGAGCAGCGGATGCGCGGACACGTCGAGCTCGGACCAGTCGTCGTGGGCGCCCAGCAGAGCGGGGATCGAGTCGAGCGCCTGGCCGGCCCCCGGCCCCCACGCCTGCATCCGGATCCCGGACGTGCGGCGGGTCAGCCGCACGGTCGCGGCGCCCTCCTCGGTGCGGAAGGCGAGCCAGACCCCGTCGTCGGCGAAGACGGTGGCGGGGTCGTGCCTGCCGCGCCGATGCGGGTGGAGCGTGCCGAGCAGGTCGACCTCGTGCTCGGGACGGTACTCGTGCTCGAGCGCAGGCGCGGCCGCGCCCGCGTGCGCTCCCGCGTGCGCGGCGACCGGATCGAGCGAGAGGGTCATGGTCCAGGCAGACTACGCGACCCCGACGACGCCGGCGTCGTCGTCGAGCGTCTGTCGCTCATCACGTGATCCGCTCGAGCGAGGCCGTCTGAGGCGAGACCTCGCCGTATTCCGTGATGGACGACGGCGTCCGACCCGAGGCGACCTCAGTGCGCCGCGTCGAGCGCGTCCAGGACCTCGAGCAGCGCGCCCGGCCCCATGACACGTGCCCCGGCAGCCTCCACACGGCCGGCGAGCTCGCGATCGGCGGTCACCACGACGGTACCCGGCGCCTCGGCCGCGACGTCGACGATGGTGTCGTCGCCTGCCCCCGACGCACGCACCACCCGGATGGCCGGAACCGGCGCGGGCGGCTCCTCGGGATCCGCCGCCGCCGATGCCTTGCCCTCGAGCACCACGACGATGCGGGCCCAGATCGATCCTGGTTGCGACTCCCCCAGCGTGCCGGCAGGGAGTCCCTGCTCGGCCAGCCGGCCCAGCCTCGCGAGCAGGCGTTCGGCGGCACCCGGCCGATCCCGCCACCAGCCGTCGGGCCGGGAGCCGACCACGTTAGCCGCATCGACGACGAGGGTCGTGGGAGGCGCGAGCCTCGGTGCGAGGGCGGGCCAGGAGGCCGCGAAACCGGGATGCAGCGGGAGGGCGTCGACCTCGTCCACGGCCACCCAGCGCAGCTCGAGGCTCTCCGCATCGCCGATGGTGGGTTCGAACTGCTCCACGGCCTCGACCGCGACCGTCACGTACGACCAGAAGCCCAGATCGAGGACGGAGCTGAAGGAGAGCCGGACCTCGTCGACCGGGACCCCCGCCTCCTCGTGCGCCTCGCGCAGCGCGCCGGTGACGGCGCTCTCACCCTCGTGACGGGCCCCGCCCGGGAGCCCCCAGGTGCCCCCGTGGTGGCTCCACTCCGCACGGTGCTGCAGGAGCACGCCACCCCGAGGGTGGTGCACGAGGAGACCCGCCGCGCCGAACCGTCCCCAGAAGCGACGACCGTCGGGCCCCTCCACCCACGCGTCGCCGGGATCACGAGGGAGGCCTGCCGGCAGGGTCACCATGGTCCCAAGCCTCTCACGCCGATGTGAGGTGTCCCATCACCTCGTCACGCAGGGACACCGCGATCGGCGAGAATGACCCCATGCTGCTCCCTCCGCTCAGCCATCCCGTCCGCCGGATGGGCCGGAGGACGATCGACTTCTCGCGGCGGATCGCCGTCATGGCGATCGTGAACCGCACCCCGGACTCGTTCTTCGACCAGGGGGCCACGTTCGCGCTCGACGCCGCGGTCGAGGCGGCGCTGTCCGCGGCCGAGCAGGGGGCGGACTGGGTCGACATCGGCGGAGCGAAGTTCGCTCCCGGTCCGGAGATCCCCGCCGCGGAGGAGCTCGACCGCGTGCTGCCCGTGGTCGAGCGGGTCGCCGCGCGATCCGACGTGGTGATCTCCGTCGACACGTTCCGCGCCGAGGTGGCCGAGGCGTGCATCCGGGCAGGGGCCGCGGTGGTGAACGACACCACCGGCCTCAGCGATCCCGACATGGCCGCGGTGGTCGCCGCATCCGAGGCGTCGCTCGTCGTCACGCACAGCCTCGCGGCGCCGCGCACCGAGTACCCGCGCCCCCACTACGACGACGTGGCCGGCGAGGTCCGTCGGTTCCTCGAGGAGAGGGTGCAGCGCGCGGTCGACGCGGGCATCCCCGAGTCGAGGCTGTTCGTCGATCCGGGGCACGACCTCAACAAGAACACCGTGCAGACGCTCGAGCTCACCCGGCGGATGGACGAGATCACCTCGCTCGGCATCCCCACCCTGGCCGCGGTGTCGAACAAGGACTTCGTCGGCGAGAGCATCGACGCGCCGAAGTCCGAGCGGCTCGAGGGCTCGCTCGTGGCCGCGACCGTCTGCGCGATGCTCGGCGCCCGGGTCCTCCGGATGCACGACGTTCGCGCCTCCGTCGCGGCCGCGCGCATGATGGAGGCCCTGCTCGGGGTGCGCGAGCCCGCGAACCCCGTGCACAACGTGTGAGCGCCGTCCCATCCGTCTCGCCCGCCGTCCCGATCCGCCGCCCGTCCCGATCCGCCGCCCGTCACCCCGTCCCGTCCGACACGATCCACGAGAGCCAGGAGCCGCCATGACCGACATCGTCCCGCTCGAGCCGTCGGGATCCGCGCTCGATCACGCCGGGATCATCGCCCGCTACGCGCCCGCGGACCGCGGCCGCACCACCGTGCGCGTCAACTTCATCGCGAGCGTCGACGGCTCCGCGACGGTGTCAGGGCTCTCCGGAGGGCTCGGCGGCGACGCCGACAAGACGGTGTTCGACACCCTCCGCGGCCTCGCCGACGTGGTGCTGGCCGCCGCCGGCACGGTGCGCAAGGAGGGCTACGGTGCGCTCGTCACGCCGGACCCGATGCGGGAGTGGCGCTCGGCGACCGGGCTGGCCGCGCATCCGGTCATGGCCGTGGTGAGCGGCTCGCTCGATCTCGACCCGGACGACGACCTCTTCGCGAAGGCCCCCGAACGTCCGATCGTCTACACCGTGGAGTCGGCGCCGGCGGATGCGGTGGAGCGGCTCGCCGAGGTCGCGGACGTCGTCGTCGCGGGCGACGAGCAGGTGGACCCCGAGCGGGTGGTCGCCGACCTCGCCGCCCGGGGCCTGCACCAGATCCTGTGCGAGGGCGGACCGTCGCTGTTCGGTGCGTTCATCGACGCCGGAGCCGTCGACGAGCTCTGCCTCACGGTGTCGCCGCTGCTCGAAGGCGGCGCCGGCCCGAGGATCGCCCGTGGGAGCGCGGCGCCGACGCCCCTGCGGCTCGCGCACGTGCTGGCGGCGGACTCGGTGCTCCTCACACGCTGGGTCCGGGCGTGACTGCCGCCGCGTCGGCCGGCTCTGCCGGTGCGACGTCCCGGCCGCCCGCTTCTCGGAGCCGTGCGGCGACGACCGCGTTCACCGTGGCCGACATCGTCGCGACGCTGCTGTTCGCCTTCGAGGGAGCGCGTCTGGCGGCCCTGGCCGGGCTCGACGTGTTCGGGATCGTCGTGGTCGGCCTCGCCTCGAGCACGGTCGGCGGCATCCTCCGTGACCTGCTGCTCGGCGACACGCCGCCGTTCGCGTTCCGGTCGCCGTCGCGCCTGGTCGCCGCGCTCGGCGGGTCAGCGCTCGCCCTCGGCGTCGTCGGCTCGGGCACGGAGCTGCCGGAGGCCGTGATCTCGGTGGCGGATGCGCTCGGGCTGGCCCTGTTCGCCGTCACCGGGGCGGAGAAGGCGGTCGACCACGGATCGAACGGGCTGGTCACCGTCATCCTCGGCACGCTCACCGCCGTCGGCGGAGGGATCACCCGCGACCTCCTCACGGGCGTCGTGCCCACTGTGCTCACCTCGAGCGTCTACGCGTCGGCGGCGGCGCTCGGGGCCCTCGGCGTGTGGGCTGTCTGGCGGATGCGCGCACCCATGATCGCCGCGATGGCCGTCGGCTTCCTCCTCACCGCCGGCCTCCGCATCGCCGCCCTCGCCTGGGACTGGCAGCTCCCCCACCTCGTCACCCCCTGACCTCGTCTCCCCCTGACCTCGTCTCCCGCGCCCGCCCGGGCCGCCGGCGCGGGCTCGCCCCCGAGCCAACTCCGGAGATTTAGGCCGACACGCCGCCAGAACTCCGGAGTTACCCAGCCAAAGCCCGAAAGTCCGGAGTTGGCTCACCGGCGGCGCCGGAAACCGCCAGCCGGACGCGCCGGGCTCAGACGCGGGAGACGGAGGTGATGCGGAGGGCGGCGGAGCCGAGCTCGTCGCTCTCCGCGAGGTCGACGGTGCCCGAGATGCGCCAGTCGTGGTCGCCCTCGGGATCGTCGAGGATCTGCTGCACCCGCCACATCCCCGGCTCCTCGTCGATGACGAGCAGCGCCGCCGACCGTGCGGCCGGGCCCGTGCCGATCGTGTCGTACTCGTCGAAGTAGTCGGCGAGCGCGTCCTCCCAGCGGTCCGCATCCCACCCCGACGCGGAGTCGAGCTCGCCGAGCTCGCCCCACGCCTCCCGCGCCGCCAGCTGCACGCGGCGGAACAGCTCGTTGCGCACCAGGATGCGGAACGCACGCACGTTCGACGTGAGCGTGCGCGGCGCCGGCGGCACGATGGGCGCGTCGCTGCGGGCGCTCGGCGCGGCGAGCCCGGCCGCGAGCGCCTCCCACTCGTCGAGCACGCTCGAGTCGGTCTGGCGGACCAGCTCGCCGAGCCACTCGATGATGTCGCGCACCTCCTCGGTCTTCGCGTCGTCGGGCACCGTCTGCCGGAGGACGCGATAGGCGTCGGAGAGGTAGCGCAGCACGAGCCCCTCCGATCGCGAGAGGCGGTAGTACGCGACGTACTCGCCGAACGACATCGCCCGCTCGTACATGTCGCGCACGACCGACTTCGGCCGCAGCTCCGTGTCGCCCACCCAGGGCTGCGAGCGGCGGTACGTCTCGAACGCCGCCGAGAGCAGCTCAGCGAGGGGCTTCGGGTACGTGATCCCCTCGAGCAGCGCCATCCGCTCCTCGTACTCGATGCCCTCGGCCTTCATCGCGGCGACCGCCTCGCCCCGTGCCTGCGCCTCCTGGGCGCCGAGGATCGGCCGCGGATCCTCGAGGATCGACTCGACCACGCTCACCACGTCGAGGGCGTAGCCCGGCGCCTCGGGGTCGAGCAGCTCGACCACCGCGAGCGCGAACGGCGAGAGGACCTGGTTCAGCGCGAAGTCGGGCTGCAGGTCGACCGTGAGCCGGACGATCGTCTCCCCCGTGTCGGGGTCGACGACACGCTCGACGACGTCGGCGGCGAGGAGGGTGCGGTAGATCGCGAGCGCCTGCCGGATCAGCTCCCGCTGCCTGGCCCGCGGCTCGTGGTTCTCCTCGAGGAGGCCCCTCATCGTGCCCACGACGTCTCCGCCGCGCGCGATCGCGGAGAGCACCATCGCGTGCGTGACCGTCATCGACGAGGTCAGGCGCTCGGGAGCTGCGTCGATGAGCTTCTCGAAGCTCGGCTGCCCCCACGACACGAACCCCTCGGGCGCCTTCTTGCGGATGAGCTTCCGCCGCTTCTTCGGATCGTCGCCGATCTTCTGCAGCGCCTTGAGGTTCTCGGTCTCGTGCTCCGGGGCCTGCACCACCACGAGGCCGGCCGTGTCGTAGCCGGCCCGGCCGGCGCGCCCCGCGATCTGGTGGAACTCGCGGGCGGTGAGCTGGCGCATCCGCGTGCCGTCGAACTTCGACAGTCCCGACAGCAGCACGGTGCGGATGGGGACGTTGATCCCGACGCCGAGCGTGTCGGTGCCGCAGATCACCCGCAGGAGCCCCTGCTGCGCGAGCCGCTCCACGAGACGGCGGTACTTGGGCAGCATCCCGGCGTGGTGCACGCCGATGCCGAGGCGCAGCAGCCGAGAGAGGGTCTTCCCGAACGCCGTCGTGAACCGGAACGGTCCGATGATCTCGGCGATCTGCTCCCGCACCGACTTCGGGGCCACCGTGATGCTCGACAGCGCCTGCGCCCGCTCGACCGCGGCGAGCTGCGAGAAGTGCACGATGTACACCGGGGCGAGGTCGGACTGCAGCAGGCGCTCGACCGTCTCCTGGATGGGGCTGGTGGCGTAGTCGTAGGTGAGCGGCACGGGACGGTCGACACCGGTGATCACCGCGGTCTCGCGCCCCGTGCGGCGGGAGAGGTCGGCGGCGAGCCAGTCGACCTCGCCGAGCGTGGCCGACATGAGCACGAACTGGGCGCGCGGCAGGGCGAGGATCGGGACCTGCCAGGCCCAGCCCCGGTCCGGGTCGGCGTAGAAGTGGAACTCGTCCATGACGACCTGTGCGACGTCGCTCGACTCACCGTGGCGGAGGGCGAGGTTCGCCACAATCTCGGCGGTGGCGCAGACGATGGGCGCATCCGGGTTGACCGCCGAGTCGCCCGTGACCATGCCGACGTTCGCGGCCCCGAACACGTCGACGAGAGCGAAGAACTTCTCCGACACCAGCGCCTTGATCGGGGCGGTGTAGTACGTGCGCATCCCCTGGGCCAGCGCGACCGCGTGGGCCGCGAGGGCGACGAGCGACTTGCCCGTGCCGGTCGGGGTGGAGAGGATGACGTTCTCCCCCGACACGATGGCGACGAGGGACTCCTCCTGCGCCGGGTACAGCGGACGTCCGCCGGCGGCGGCCCACTCCGAGATCGCGTCGAACGCCCCGTCGGGGTCGAACGGATGCGGCAGCTGCGGCGCCGTCTCGGGGAGCGTGGTCATCGGCTGCACCGCCTCAGCCTACGCGGCGCCCCCGCGCTCGCCGTCGGCGGGAGCGGGAGCGGGAGCGGTGGCGTCGCCGAAGGCGAGGTCGCGGTCGTCGGGGGCGGAGAGGGTGAGCACGGCCGTCTCGACCGCCTCGTCCTCCTCGATCCTCCGGGCGAGGCGCGCGAGGGCCACGGCCACCTGCGGCTCCGGGCTGTCGCCCACGATGTCGACCGCGGCGACCAGGTAGACGCGCTGCGGTCCGACGAACTCCAGGTGCAGGTAGGTGACCCGCTGGATCTCGGGCTGCGACAGGAGCAGCCGCCCCATCCGCTCCAGGAAGACGGTGCCGGGCTGCCATCCGATGAGGAGCCGGAAGTTGCGGTTGATGAGCACGATCGCGACGGCGCCGAGGAGCACCCCGATGAGGATCGAGCCGGCCGCATCGAACGCGGCGATCCCGGTGACCTGGTGCAGCATCAGCGCCAGCGCGGCGATGCCGAGGCCGATCAGCGCGGCGAAGTCCTCGAAGAAGACCGCGCGCAGCGTGGAGTCGGAGCTGTTCAGCACGTAGTCGATCGGCCGTCGCCGTGTCCTCCCCGCCCCACGGCGCACCTGGACCACGGACTGGAGGAACGACGTGCCCTCGAGCAGCGCGGAGACGCCCAGCACGATGTAGCCGAGGAGGTACGCCGAGGGCGCCTCGGGCTCGGGCTCGAAGAGCTCCTGCACCCCGTGCATCACCGACACCACGGCGCCGACCGTGAAGACGCCGACGGCCGCGAACAGCGACCAGAGGAACGCCTCCCGGCCGTACCCCAGCGGATGCGCGCCGTCCTTCGGCCTGACCGATCGCCGGTCGGCCACCAGGAGGAAGATCTCGTTGCCCGCATCCGCCCAGGAGTGCGCGGCCTCGGCGAGGAGGGAGGCGGAACCCGTGACGACGGCCGCGAAGGTCTTCGCGACGGCGACGAGGAGGTTGGCGAGGAAGGCGATGACGACGGTCACATGTCCTCCCTACTCCGCGTTCCTCCAGGCTGCTGTGCCTAAGCTGTCGGGCATGTCCGGGAGCGTGCGCATCGACAGCTGGCTGTGGGCCGTGCGCGTCTACAAGACCCGGTCGCTCGCGACGCAGGCGTGCCGAGCCGGGCACGTCAGGCTGAACGGCCAGAGCGCGAAGGCGGCGCAGGCGATCCGTGTGGGCGACGAGGTCCGCATCCGGATCGAGGGCTTCGACCGCGTGCTCATCGCTAAGGAGCTCCTCGTCAAGCGCGTCTCGGCCCCGCTGGCCGCCGCGGCCTACGACGATCGCTCGCCCGAGCGCCCGCCGCGCGAGTTCGCCGGGCTCCTGGGTCTCCGCGACCGCGGCGCGGGACGACCCACCAAGCGCGACCGGAGAGAGCTCGAGCGACTACGCGGCAGAGCGCTGCCCCCGGTACCCTGAGAAGACGACCTCACCCGACGCCCACCTGGCCTGGAGGATCATGTCCGACGCCACGTCGAACGACTACGAAGCACTGGGGATCACCCCCGACGGCGAGCCCGACCGGCCCGCTGCCGTGGCGGTCGCCCCTGCGCCCGACCAGGGCGGCTCGACCGGCCCCACCACCGGCGGGACGGCCGACGGTCCGCAGCCGCATCCCGAGGCCTACACGCTGACGGGACGCGATCGCACCGCTCTGTCGTTCGTCGGCGCGTCGCTGAAGATCGGGACCCCGGAGTTCCGGGCGCGGTACGAGAGCGTGATCGACGACCTCTACCGCCACCACTTCGTCGACCCCACGGCCCGCCCGGCGTACGAGCCGCCGGCTCCGATCGACGAGGTGGAGTCCGAGGACCCCCTCGAGATCATCCGCTCCCAGCTCGGACTCGTGTTCGACGACCGCCGGTCGCGCGACGGGGCACGCGAGGAGGCCGAGCAGCGCCTGGCGCAGACCCAGGCCGTGCTCGACGACACCGCGGCTCGCCTGGCCGACACGGAGCAGCGCCTGGCGGCCACGTCCGCCTCGCTCGCCCAGCGCGAGGCCGAGCTGAGCGAGCTCCAGACCCGGTACGACGCCGACACCGCTGCCCTCCGAGCCCAGCTCGAGGCCGACACCACCGCTCTCCGCGACCACCTCGCGTCGGAGACCGAGCGGCTCGAGAGCCAGCGGCTCGTGGAGGTCGACGCCCTCCGGACCGAGCACGCGACGACCGTCGGACGGATGAGCGACGAGAGCGCCGCCCGCATCGCCGCGCTCGAGACCGAGATCGCCGGACTCCACGCGGCTCACGCCGCGACCCTCGAGGCCACCGCGGCCGAGCACGCCGCCCTCCTGCTGTCGACGCAGCAGGAGCACGCCACCGCCTCCGAGAGCGCCGCCGCCGGGTACGCCGACGAGGTCGAGCGCCTGCGCGCCGAGCACGCCGACGCCCTCGACCAGCTCGCGGCCTCGCACGCGGCGGAGCTCGAGGCCGAGCAGACCACGGGTGCGGCGAGGCTGGCCGAGATGCAGGGGTCGATCGAGGCGCTCCGCACCGAGTACGACCAGAAGCTCGCCGATCTCGAGGCCCGGCACGAGACCGAGGTCGGCAGCATGCGCGCCGGCCACGAGGCCCAGCTGCAGCAGATGCGCACCTCGCACGAGGCCCAGCTGTCCGCGCTGCGCTCGAGCGGTGGCGCGAGCGCCGACCCGGGCACCGCCGACTCCGGCACCGCGGAGGCCGCCGCCTCCGCCGAGGCCGCGCCGGCCGCTCCCGTCCCCGCCATCTCCGACGAGGACCTCGAGGGCATCGACGCGACCGACCTCGTCGGGTCGGTCGACGGCATCGTCCCCGTCCGTGCCTCGTCGCACGTCTCGGCCGACGTCGCCACGGGCATCGCCGACCCGGATGCCCTCGCCACGGCCAAGTCGCGGATCGCCGACCTCGAGGTGCAGCTGCAGGAGGCGCGCGCCGAGATCGGCACCCTCGCCGACGAGCGCGACCGCGCGCTGTCCGACTCCGCGATCTCGCTCGAGGACCGCGAGCGGCTCAGCGACTCGCTCGTCGCGGCGCAGGCCGAGCGGGGCGTGCTGATCGCCGAGCTCGAGATGCGGCTGCAGCGCGCCCGCGCTCTGGTCTCCTCTATCGAGGAGATCGCGACAGGCCAGCTCTGCTCCGAGGACGAGACGAACGAGTACGCGATCGGGGCGAACGACTCGGCCGTGCTGGTGCTCAACGCGATCGCCGACTCCGAGTCCGACGTCGCGGCGTGATCCGCCGACCGCCGCGGCACGTCATGTGTACGCTGTTCACATGACCGACGGGGGCGACGGACCTCGCAGCACCTACCGGCACGGCGACCTGCGGGGAGCCCTGCTGGCTGCGGGGGTCGACATGGCTCGCGAGGGCGGGCCGGATGCGGTGGTGCTGCGCGAGGCCACCCGCCGTGCCGGGGTCTCCCCGAACGCGGCCTACCGGCACTTCGCCGATCGGGAGGCACTGCTCCACGCCGTCTCCGACGTCTGCCTCGGACTGGTCGCCGATCGGCTCGAGGCCGAGGTCGCGGCCCGGACCTCGCACGAGGCGCTCGGCGCGGGCGCCGACGACGAGCGGATCCGGGCCCGGGTCGAGCTCTCGGCCGTCGGATACGGGTACGTCGCGTTCGCCCGCGAGCAGCCCGGGCTGTTCCGCGCCGCGTTCACGGTGCCCGACGACCTCGCCAAGGCCCAGGACCCGGCCAAGGCGGGGGCGACCGGGCTCACGCCGTTCCAGATCGTCGGCCGCGCCCTCGACCGGCTCGTCGAGGCCGGGGTGATGCCGGCCGAGCGGCGCCCGGGCGCGGAGTTCGTCGCCTGGGCGACCGTGCATGGCCTGGGGATGCTCGTCATCGACGGCCCCCTCCGCGGGCTCGACGACCAGATGGTCGACTACGCCACCGACCGTGTGCTGGAGATGGTCGACCGAGGCCTCGCCACGGCCTGACGTCCTCCCTCGGCCGATCCGGCCCGCCTGACGCGCCGGATCCCGTGCCGGTCGGATGGCATGATGGGTGCATGCAGGGTCGGGATCCGCGAGACGCCGATGTCCGGATCGTCGAGTCGACGCTGGCGCTGCTGCGCGACCGTGGCCCCTCGGCGGTCACGGTCGAGTCGGTCAGCCACGTCTCCGGGGTCGCGAAGACGACCATCTACCGCCGCTACGAGGACCGCGAGGCGCTCCTGGCGGCCGCGATCGACGCCGCCACCACCGAGGTCACGCTCCCGACCGGGCTGTCCACGTACGACACCCTGCACTGGCTGCTCGGCCAGGCCCGCGTCCGCGTGCAGGACATCGTGGGCCGGGGCACCGTCGCCGCGATCCTCGTCGACGACGACGCCCCGTTCACCGAGCAGCTGCGGCTGATGATCAGGATGCGCAGCCACACGCTCGTCGCGTTCCTCGAGGAGCGTGTCGCGGCCGGCGACCTGCGTCAGGGACTCGACGTGAAGTTCGTGGTGAGCGTGCTGCTGGGGTCGGCCGTCGGCCAGGTCATCCGTGGGCGCGAGCCGGATGAGCGCTGGGCCGACGACCTCCTCACTCTGCTGTGGCCGGCGCTGACTCCGGGGCCGACGTCGACTCAGGTGCCGACTCCTTCGCCGCGGCGGACCGCTTCGCCGCCGCAGGCTTCCGAGCCGGAGCGGTAGCGGCCGGAGCGGCAGCGGCCGGGGCGGCAGCGGCGGACGCCTGCTCCTCCGGCGCGGCGTGGAAGCCACGGCTGAGGATCTTGCCCGGGTTGAGGATCCCCTGCGGGTCGGCCGCATCGAACAGCGCCTGCATCAGGTGCACGCCGCCGGTGGAGATGTCCTCCTCCATCCACGGCGCGTGCTCGAGGCCCACGGCGTGGTGGTGCGACAGCGTCGCGCCCGAGTCGACGAACGCCTGCTGGATCGCGTCCTTCACGACCTGGTACTGCGCCACCGGGTTCTCGTCGTGCTTGAACGCGAAGGTGAAGTACAGGCAGGCGCCCGAGTGGTACGAGTGCGAGAGGTGGCACATGATCCAGCCGTGCACGCCCAGCTCGTCGTAGGCGCGGTTCGCGGCGGCGATCGTGTTGTCGTAGACCGACTTGAGCTTCGACCAGGGAGCGGCGGTCTCGGACACGTCGGCGGCCGCGCCCCGGTCGAGCAGGAAGTCGCGGAGGTAGGGCGTGTCGAACTTCTTCTGGTCGTAGAGCGCGCCCGGTCCCTTGCCCACCCCGATGCCGCCGTGCTTGCGCACGATGGAGCCGACCAGACGCTTCTCGTAGGACACGTGCTTCGAGGTGCCCTCGTAGCCGATGAACGACAGGCACATGTCGTCGAGGTTCCAGCCGCGGCGCTTGAGCACGTTCATGAGGGTGTTCTGCGCCACCGCGCTGAAGCCCTTCGACTCCTTGCGCGTGGCGAGCGAGAACCCGCTCTCGCGGGCATCCGACACGCGCGTGATCGAGGGCGAGGCGTCGCTCTCGGCGATCTCGTGCATCGCGGCGAGGCCGGCGTCCCAGGTGGGGAAGAAGTAGGCCTGCACCTCACGCACCGCGGGCTGCCGGTGCACGTTCACCCAGACCTCGGTGATGACGCCGAGGCGCCCCTCCGAGCCGATGATCATCTCGCGCACGCTCGGACCGGTCGAGGTCGAGGGCAGCGGCCGCAGCACGACCAGCTCGCCCGGCCGCACCATGCGCAGGCCGCGGGCGATGTCGGCGATGTCGCCGTACTTGTCGGACTGCATGCCCGACGAACGGGTGGCGACCCAGCCGCCGAGCGTGGAGTGCGTGAAGCTGTCGGGGAAGTGACCGAGCGTCCAGCCCTTCGAGTTCAGCTGCTCCTCGAGGTCGGGGCCCTGGGCGCCCGCCTGGATGCGCGCGAGACCCGAGTACTCGTCGATCTCGAGCACGCGGTTGAGGCGGCCCATGTCGAGCGAGATCACCGTGCGCTGCTCGCCCGGGATCGGCTCGAGGCTGCCGGCGATGTTGCTGCCGCCGCCGAAGGGGATGATCACGGCGCCCGCCTCTGCGGCGGCGTCGACGACGCCCTGCACCTGCGCCTCGTCGGCCGGGTAGACCACGATGTCGGGCACCCGGCCCAGCTCGTTGCGGCGGATGCGGAGGAGGTCGCGGATGCTCTTGCCGAAGGTGTGCACCACGCGCGACTCGTCGTCGGTGAGCGCGTAGCCGAGCCCGACGATCCGCTCGAGCGTCTCGCGGAGCTCGTCGGCGAGGATCGGCGCGGGCACGGTGAGGTCCTCGAAGGCGATCGGCTTCGACGGCGGCACCTTCACGTCGAGGGCCACGGCCTTCTGCACGAACGGGCGGAACGCGGGCTTGTCCTGCCAGTGGAAGCCGACCCCCTCGACTCCCCAACCCCACCACTTCATGTGCTTGACGCCGGTCATGCGGCTCCCTTCTCGGAGGTGTCGTAGCCGAGGTCGCCGCTCGGGGTGCGCGACGCGTGCAGGCGGCGCACCTCCTGGGCGACCCGGGCGGAGAACTGCTCGGCGTTCTCGCCGGGCGCAGCGGACATCGGAGCACCGAAGACCACGGTGACCGGAGGACGACCGGGCTTGGGCCAGTTCCGCCCGCGCGGCATCGCGTCGCTGGCGCCCACGAGCGCGATCGGGATGATCGGCACGTCGCAGAGCATGGAGAGGCCGGCGGCGCCGGGCTTGAACTCGCCCATCTCGCCGGTCTTGGATCGGGTCCCCTCGGGGAACACCAGAAGCGGGACGCCGCGGCCGAGCAGCTTCTTGGAGACGCCCTTGCGCTCGGCGGTGCCGGTGCGGTCGATGGGGAACGCGTTGAAGAACAGGGCTGTGAGCCCGCGCCGCCACCACACGTCGAAGAAGTAGTCGGCGGCCGCGCCGGCTGCCAGGTAGCGGGCGAGCCGCTGCGGGAGCGAACCCATGATGAGCGGCGCGTCGAGGTGGCTGGAGTGGTTCGCCACCACGACGAAGGCGCCGTTGAAGCCCTTCAGCTGCTCCCTGCCGAGCACGGTCACGTCGGTGATCGACCAGACCACGGGCTTCAGCAGCATGCGCTGAGCGACGAACCGGAACCCTGCCATCACCCCGGAGGTGAAGCGGTCCTTCGGCAGACGGAGCAGATGGGAGTACTTGCTCATGCGACCTCAGCCTCCCACAGGACGGCTGCGGCTGCGCGAGATGTTGCCCGAGATCCAGCGGATCGTCGCGCGCGGCAGATGCCTCGTGAAGAACAGGAGCAGCTTGAACCGCGCCGACGGCACGGAGATGACCTTGCCCTTCGCGACGTCGCGGAGCGCCTCGTCGACGAGGTCGTCGGCGTCGAGCCAGAGCTGCTCGGGGATGGACGTGGTGCGGATGCCGGCCCGCTGGTGGAACTCGGTGCGCACCCAGCCGGGCAGGAGCGCCGTGACCTGCACGCCGGTGCGCTTGAGCTCGACGGCCAGGCCCTCGGCGTAGGCGGTGGTCCAGGCCTTGACGGCCGAGTAGTTGCCGGTGGCGATGGTGCCCGCCACGCTGGAGACCACCACGATGGTGCCCCGGTGCCGCTTCGTCATCGCGCGGGCCGCCGCGCCCCCGAGCACGAGGACGGCCAGGCACATCACGGCGAACGCCTGCTCGTGCACGCTCACGTCGCGGTCGATGAGCGACGAGTGCAGCCCGAAGCCCGCGTTGTTGACCAGCATGTCGACCGGACGATCCTCGTCCTCCAGACGAGCGGCCACTCGATCGACGTCGGCGCGCACGGCCAGATCGGCCGAGATCGTCTCGACGGAGACCCCGTACGCCTCGAGCTCGAGGGCCATCGCGGCCAGCCGCTCCTCGTTCCGGGCGACGAGCACCATGTCGTATCCGCGGAGCGCGAGCGCCCTCGCGAACGCTGCGCCGATGCCCGACGTCCCACCCGTCACCAGAGCCGTCGCCATGGTCCTTAGGATACGCTACGGAGTGCGTAGCGTCGTTCGCTCCTGCGCGAACTCCCCCCATGCCGACCGCCGCTGCAGAGGACCGAAGTGCCTGACGAGACCGCTCCAGTCATCCCCATGGATGCCGACGGCGACTTCGACGTGCGCGAGTTCGCGCGCACCGCGGTGGGCACCCACCGCCCGTCGATCGACCTGACCGCGTTCGAGCAGCGGGCGCTCCTGCCGCGCACCGTGCAGATGCTCTCCTACCTCCGCGAGGTCGAGCGCGCGACGCTCAGCTACCTGCGGAACGTGCTGGTCACGCCCACCCACAAGGACGCGCGGGTCACCGCCTTCCTCACCACCTGGGCGTTCGAGAAGTTCTGGATCTCCGACGCCCTCGGCGCGGTCGCCGAGGCGCACGCGGTCGATCCCCGCGACCAGCTCGACCACGCCCCCGGGCGTGCGGTGCTGCGCGAGCTCGGCGAGCGGGCGACGCCGATCGTGGAGTCGTTCCGCGCGAACGCCATCGGACCCGACGTGGTCGGCGTCCACCTCGCGACCGTCGCGGTCGACGACCGGCTGGGCGAGGCCGCGTACCGGAACCTCGCCGCGGCGGATCCGCATCCGCAGCTGCTCTCGCTGGTGGAGCGAATCCTGGCGGTGAAGCGGCGTCACCTCGTCTTCGTGGAGAAGGACGCCCACGACCGCCTGTCCCGCTCGAAGCGCGCTCGTGCCCTCGCCCGCCGCGCGCTCTCGCGCCTGGACTGGCCGATCGGCGCACGCGACCTGCGGCCCGAGTCGACGGCGACGTTCTTCGACTCGGTGATCGACTCCCCCACCGCCGCGGAGCTCGACGCCCGCGTCGACCTCCTCCCCGGGCTCCAGGGCCTCGGGCTCATCACCCATGCTCGTGTCCGCGCGGCGACCGGCGGGACCGGCCTCGTGCCCACCGCCGCCCGCTCCCTCGGCCGCGCGGCCGCCTCCCTCCGACACGGAAAGAACCACGGATGACCGACGACACCTCCCCGGGCGCCACCCTCGGCTCCGCACACGTCCTCCTCACCGGAGCCACCGGCTTCGTCGGCCAGGCGGTCCTGGAGCGCCTGCTCTCGAGCCACCCCGACACACGCATCTCCCTCCTCATCCGACCCAAGTCGCGCACCACCGGCGAGACGCGCCTGGCGACGCTGCTGAAGAAGCCCGTGTTCCGGACCTGGCGCGAGCGCGTCGGCGAGGAGGAGGCGGCACGCCTCGTCGCCGAGCGGGTCACCGTCATCCCCGGCGACCTCGCGAACCCCGGCACCCTGCCCGGCGACATCGACGTCGTGCTGCACAGCGCCTCGACCGTCTCCTTCGACCCGCCCATCGACGAGGCGTTCCAGACCAACGTCGACGGCGCCACCGGTCTCTACGGCGCACTCCTGGCCAGCGGATCCGACCCGCACGTCGTGCACGTGTCGACCGCGTACGTGGGCGGGATGCGCAAGGGCATCGCGCCGGAGCGCAAGCTCGAGCACACCATCGACTGGCGCGCCGAGAACGACGCCGCCAAGTCGGCACGCCGTCGGGTCGAGATGGCCTCGCGTCAGCCCGAGGTGCTCCGCGGCTTCCTCGCGAAGGCCCGCGCCCAGCACGGCAAGGTCGGCCCCCAGGCCGTGGCGAAGGCGGCCGAGGAGGCCCGCATCGAGTGGGTGACCAAGCGCCTGGTCGACCACGGCCGCATCCGCGCGGAGAGCCTGGGCTGGACCGACGTCTACACGCTCACGAAGGCCTTCGCCGAGCGCGTCGCCGAGGAGACCTGGGGCGAGGCCGGCCACCGTCTGTCGCTCGTGCGCCCGTCGATCATCGAGAGCGCGCTGCGTCACCCGTACCCCGGCTGGCTCGACGGCTTCAAGGTCGCCGACCCGCTCATCCTCGCCTACGGCCGCGGCCAGCTCCCGGAGTTCCCCGGCGTCCCCGACTCCGTGCTCGACGTCATCCCGGTCGACTTCGTGGTGAACGCGATCATCGCCGCGGCCCAGCGCCCCGCCGAGATCGACGAGCCGCGGTACTACCACGTCACCTCGGGCGGCCGGAACCCGCTGCCGTTCCACGAGATGTACGAGAACGTCAACGAGTTCTTCACCAAGAACCCGATGCCGAGCGAGAACGGCGACATCGCCGTGCCGTCGTGGAACTTCCCGGGCGGTCGCCGGCTGGAGCGCAACCTCCGCCTGCAGGAGCGGCTCACGAGCACTCTGGACGACACCGTCGCCCGGCTCCCGTCCACCAAGCGCACCCGCCGCTGGACCGCCTCGCTCGACAAGCGGCAGCGCGGCCTCGACCTGCTGCGGTACTTCTCCGACCTGTACCGCGCCTACGTGCAGACCGAGCTGATCTTCGACGACCGCAACACCCGCGATCTGCTCGACTCCCTCCCGGAGGGCACGCCGGAGGACGCCCGGTTCGACGTCGCCGAGATCGACTGGCACGACTACTTCCAGAACGTCCACTTCCCGTCGATCACCGGGCTCACCAAGGCGTTCGCGGTGCGCAAAGGAGCACGAGAGCGCACCAAGCGCGCGCTCCCGGTCCGCAGCGACGTGCTCGCCGTCTTCGACTTCGAGGGCACCGTCGTGGAGTCGAACCTCGTCGAGCAGTACCTCTGGATCCGGTCCGGCCTCATCCCCAAGGCGGCCTGGCCGGGCGAGTTCGCCAGCCTCCTGCTCGCCGTGCCGAGCTACCTCCGCGCCGAGCGGCGGGAGCGCGGCGAGTTCATCCGCACCCTCATGCGCCGCTACCGGGGCATCCGCGTCGACGACGTCCAGCGCCTCGTCGACGGCAGCTTCGGTGAGGCGATGCGCAGCCGGGGCCTGTCGGATGCGCTGGCTCGCGTCGCGCAGCACCGCGCGGCCGGCCACCGCACCGTGCTCGTCACGGGGGCCGACGAGTCCGCCGCGGCGCCGTTCGCGCAGTACTTCGACGACGTCGTCGCGGGGAGGATGCACTCGGTCGACGGTGTGCTGACCGGCTACCTCGAGCGACCGCCGCTGGTCGACGAGGCGCGTGCCGCCTGGCTGCGCGAGTACGCCCGCGAGCACGGCATGAACCTGACCCAGTCGTACGGCTACGGCGACAGCCACGCCGACGTCGCCTGGCTCCAGCTGCTGGGAAACGCCCACGTGGTCAACCCCGACACCGAACTGTATCGCCACGCGCAACGAATGAAGTGGACGGTGGAGGACTGGAACCGCACGTTCACCAGGTCGCAGGCACGCGCCGGTACCCTGAGCATGATGCCCGGCCACCCCACCGACGCATCGGAACCCGAGAAAGGAGATCGGACCCGCGCCTGACGAGCGCGAGGCCCGACACCGCGCATGGCCTTCGACATCGACCGCTACACCACCACGTCCGAGAAGGTGACGTGGCAGGACCTCGACTTCGAGTCGTTCCGCGACGACCCGCTCCCCGAGTCGACCCTGCGCAGCCTCCGCTACATGTGCGACATCGAGTACCACACGGTCTGCTACCTCCGCGACCTGCTGGTCACCCCCTCGCACAAGGACGTCGACGTCACCGCCTTCATGACGATGTGGAACCGCGAGGAGTTCTGGCACGGTGAGGCCCTCGCCGCGGTGCTCAAGGTGCACGGCATCGTCGTCGACTACGACGAGCTCAAGTCCACCCGCCTGAAGCTCGGCTGGAAGGACCGCCTCGACCCGGTGAAGCAGGCCCTGCTCGGCAACCTCATCGGCAAGGACTTCATCGCCGTGCACATGGTGTGGGGCGCTGCGAACGAGTGGTCCGCCGTGGCGGCCTACAACCGGCTCGCCGATCTCGAGGGGCACCCCGTGCTCGCCGAGCTGCTGCGCCGGATCGCGAAGCAGGAGTCGCGCCACGTGGCGTTCTACGCCACGCAGGCGCGCGACCGTCTCGCCAAGAGCAAGAAGGCGCAGGTCATCGCGCGGTTCGCCCTGTCGAAGGCGTGGGGTCCGGTCGGGTCGGGCGTCATGACCGACGACGAGGTGTTCCACGTCATGAGCCACCTGATGGGCGGCACCGACGGCCGCAAGGAGGCCGCCAAGATCGACGCGCACATCGCGAAGATGCCCGGGCTGTCCGGCCTCACCATCGTGCAGGACGCCCTCGACAAGCGCGGCATCGCCGCCTGAGCGCCTCGAGCGCCTGAGCGACTCGAGCGATCGAGCGCCTAGAGCGACTGCTCGTAGTGGTCGATCTTGGCGTCGATCACCTCGAGCGAGTGCCGGATCTCCTCCAGCTGCGCCACCACCTCGGCGCGGTGGGAGCGCAGCAGGTCGAGCCGCGCCTCCGTGGTGTCGTCACCCTGACGCGCCAGCACCGTGTACTGCTTGATGCGCGCGATCGGCATCGCCGAGGCCCGCAGCCGGGTGATGAAGCGGAGCCAGCCGATGTCGTCCTCGTCGTAGCGACGGTGCGTGGCGGAGGATCGCGCGACCGGGTCGCGCATCAGTCCCTCACGCTCGTAGTAGCGGAGGGTGTGCGTTGAGACGCCGATCAGCTCCGCCGCCTCGGCGATGGACAGCGTGCTCGGGGTCGTCAGGGTCATGCCGACACTGTAGAGCTTCGAGTGCGCTCGAAGTCAAAGCCCGGCGACGCTCCGGATGGGGGCTACGGCTGCTGCTTCTTGTGGCGCTGGGCCGGGATCACGCTGATCGCGATGAAGAGCGCGAGCGACACCAGGAGGATGCCGCCGAAGAACGTGAACGCGTCGGAGAACAGGCCCATGAGGTACATGCCTCCCAGGAACAGGATCACGCATCCGATCGCCGCGATAGCCAGCATGAGCAACCCTCCTGTCAGTGGACCCTTCCATACTATTGCCATGACGGACGCCGCCCCGACCCCCTCCCCGCTCGTCCTCGGTGACGACGGGCTCGCCCGGCCCGCCTGGGCGGCCGTCGATCCGCTCCTCCGCGAGTACTACGACACGGAGTGGGGCATGCCGGTCCGCGACGAGCGGGGCGTGTTCGAGCGTCTCAGCCTGGAGGCGTTCCAGTCCGGCCTGTCCTGGGCGACCATCCTGCGGAAGCGTCCCGCCTTCCGCGAGGCGTTCGACGACTTCGACCCCGACACGGTCGCGCGGTACGACGAGGACGATGTCGCGCGGCTCCTCGGAGATGCGGGCATCGTGCGCAATCGCGCCAAGGTCCTCGCCACGATCACGAATGCCCGGGCGACCGTGGCGCTCCGCGACCGAGGGGGCCTGGCCGACCTCGTGTGGTCGTTCCGACCCGCGACCACGCCGGCACCCGTCTCGTTCGCCGAGATCCCGACCACGAGCCCCGAGTCGACCGCGCTGGCGAAGGCGCTCCGCGCGGAGGGGTTCGTGTTCGTGGGCCCGACGACGATGTTCGCGCTGATGGAGGCGATCGGCATCGTCGACACCCATCTGCTGGGTAGCCATCGACGGGCCACCTCCGGGGTGTGGCCGGCCGACGAGCCCGTCGTAGGCTGAGCGCATGAGTCGCGAGGTCGAGCACGAGCCCGAGAGGCACCGGTACGTCATCACGGTCGACGGGGCGGATGCCGGCACGGCGTACTACGTCGACGCCGAGGGATCGCGTGTGTTCACGCACACCGTCGTCGACCCAGCCTACGAGGGGCAGGGCCTCGGCAGCGAGCTCGTCGCCGCCGCGCTGGCCGACACCCGGGATGCAGGGCTCCGCATCACGCCGCAGTGCCCCTTCGTGGCCGCCTGGGTGAAGCGGCACCACGAGTACGACGACATCATCGACGCCGCCGCCGACTGAGTCCACGTCGTCCGCCGGGACGGTGCGCCCGACGGTCTGGCCGGGTCAGGCGCCGGGACGGTGCGGGCGGCGGTCCCGCCGGGTCAGGCGCCGGGACGGTGCGGGCGGCGGTCCCGCCGGGTCAGTCGCCGATCACGGCGAGCACGTTGCCCGCGGGGTCCGTGAACCACGCGATGTCCGGTCCCCTGCCGGCCGCCCGGCCGCGCATCACACCCTTCTCGTCCTGCGGGAGTCCGTCGTAGCGCTCCAGCGCGACACCGGCGGCGGCCAGCTCCTCGACGGCACGATCGATGTCCGGGACCGCCAGGTTGAGGATCGTGAACGTCGCCGGCTCGTGGTCCTCCTTCGCGTACACGAAGACGCTCCTGCCCCCGGGGAGCGTGATCTCGAGGCCCATGTCGCCGAGCACCGCCTCGAAGCCGAGACGGTCTGCGTAGAACATCCGAGCCGCCTCCAGGTCGTCGACGCTGAACCCCTGGAACGTGTCCGTGACCGTGAGCATCCGTACTCCTCTCGAGGTGAACAGTGTCCACCCGCGCGGGGCCGTCCCGCGACCCCCGGGGCGGGCTCGGCACGCGTCAGGCCATCACCTCGTCGAGGAATGCGCGCATGGCCGCCCAGCTGCGCGCATCCGCGACCGGACGATAGGCGGGCGAGCCCGGCCGGGTGAACGCGTGCGGCGCGCCGCTGTAGGTCACCACCTGCCAGTCGAGGTCGTCCCGTGTGCGCAGCTCGTCCTGGAACGCGATGACGGCACTGTCCGGGACCACCGGGTCGGATCCGCCGGTGAGCACGAGCAGCGGCGAGGCGACGCGCGCCACGTCGGCGGGTGCGTGCGTGATGAGCGATCCGTGGAACGACACCGTGCCGCGCACCTGCGCTCCGGTGCGTGCGAACTCGAGCGCCGCGGATCCGCCGAAGCAGTACCCGATCACCGCGATGCGCGTCGGGTCCACCCTGGCGTCGTCGCGCAGCACGTCGTAGCCGGCCGCCACGCGGGCCCGCATCAGCGGGAGATCCCGGTAGAACGACTGGGCCGTCGTCGCGGCGGCGTCGCCCTCGGGACGGACGCCCACGCCGTACACGTCGGCGGCGAACGCCACGTAGCCGAGCCTGGCCAGCATCTGCGCCCGGACCCGGACGTACTCGCCCTCGCCGTTCCAGTCGTGCACGATCAGCACCGCGGGGCGAGGCCCGTCCGCGCCGGCATCCCAGGCGAGGAACCCGTCGAGAGCCGTGCCGTCGTGATCGTACGGAACCCGCTCGGCGCGGATGTCGGCGTCAGCGGGCGCGGGGACGGTGTCGAGCAGGGCCGTGAGCGAGGCGTCGAGGGAGGTCATGGTCATCGGTCTAGCACCACGGGCTCCCCGGGTGCTGGATGCGCTCCGCGCGGCCGGGCCGAGCACGGTCGTAACGTAGGACAGGTGAAGGCCGTCGTCGTCGTATCCCCCGGAACCCCCTCCGCTCTCGAGCTCGCCGAGGTCGAGCGCCCGGATCCGGGCGAGCACGACGTGGTGATCGCCGTCGCC
Organism: Cnuibacter physcomitrellae; assembly: GCF_014640535.1. NCBI lineage: Bacteria > Bacillati > Actinomycetota > Actinomycetes > Micrococcales > Microbacteriaceae > Cnuibacter > Cnuibacter physcomitrellae. Next base: position 91,480 of record NZ_BMHD01000001.1, on the reverse strand, counting down.
GCCGCGGGGGTCAACCGCGCCGACGTGCTCCAGCGCAAGGGCCACTACCCGTCGCCCGAGGGAGCACCGCACTGGCCGGGGCTCGAGGTCTCCGGCACCGTCACCTGGGCGGGCGACCACTCGGGCCACGCCGTGGGCGACGAGGTCTGCGCCCTGCTCCCCGGCGGCGGATACGCCGAGGAGGTCGTGGTGAACGGGTCCCTGGCGCTGCCGATCCCCGAGCGGGTCGGGCTCGTCGACGCCGCCGGGCTCATGGAGACGGTGTGCACCGTCTGGTCGAACGTGTTCCTCCTCGCCGCCCTCCGCGCCGGCGAGACGCTCCTCGTGCACGGCGGGTCGAGCGGCGTCGGCACGATGGCGGTGCAGCTGGGTCGCGCCTTCGGGGCGACGGTCGCCGTCACCGCGTCGAGCTCCGAGAAGCTCGCCGCCTGCCGGGGCCTGGGCGCCGACATCCTCATCGACTACACGATGGAGGACTTCGTCGAGCGGATGACCTCGGAGGGCGGGGCCGACGTCGTCCTCGACCTGGTGGGCGGCTCCTACCTCGCCCGCAACATCGCCGCGCTCCGCGTGAACGGCCGGATCGCGAACATCGCGAGCGCCGGATCCGGCCCGGCCGAGCTCGACTTCGGCGCGCTCATGCGCAAGCGCGGCACGATCCGGTCGACGAGCCTGCGAGCCCGACCGCTGGCGGAGCGAGCCGAGATCGTGGCGAGCGTGGCGGAGAACGTCTGGCCGCTGTTCGAGAGCGGGGCCGTCCGCCCGGTCACCGGCGCCCGGTTCCCGCTCGCCGACGCGGCGGAGGCGCACCGCCTGATGGAGTCGTCCTCCCACATCGGGAAGATCCTGCTGACGACCTGAGGCGCGCGGTCGCCCAGCGCGACGCCGCTCAGGCCAGCCGGAGGGACTGCTGGAGCCGGGTGCGGAGGTCGAAGACCCGATCGATGCTCTCCCGATCGGCACCCGTGCCGTCGCGGAGGAGCTGGGGCAGCGCCGCTCGACGGACCACCGCGGATCCGGCGAGCCGACCGCGCTCGACCACGGCGGCGTGCACCTCGAGGTCGTCGTCGGGAACCACCACGACGAGGCCGGTGAAGCGGACGCCGAGCGACCGCCCGAGCGAGCGGGCGGCGCCCCGGAGCTGATGGAGCGGCTCGTAGCCGGCGGGGATGCCCTCACCGACCAGATCGTCCTTCTTCAGCCTCACCGGGGTCCCCCAGTCCTCGGACTGGACCGCGTACAGGCCGGAGGGCCCGAGCACGACGTGGTCGATCGTCTCCCCCACACCGTCGATCGAGCGGCCCGTGAGGACGTTGTTCCAGATCGTGAAGCCCACGCCGAGATCGCCGACGATGGCGGAGGTCGTCTCCTCGGCGATCGCCTTCGCCAGCCAGCCGCGGATCTCCCGAGGAGCCCGCTGCACGAGACCGGGATCGTAGGGGTCGTCGAGGTGGACGCCGCGCCCGACCCACTCGCGCATCAGGGCGAGGTACATCTCCCGTTCCTGGCCGCCCGGGTGGCCGTACGTGCGGGCGCGGACCGTCGAGCTCGCGGGACGCCGAGCCGTGCTTCCGCTCCCCCGCGCACCGGCGGCGTAGCTCGCGGGCTCGGGCGACGAGGTGCGCGATGCGGAGCCGCGGTCGTAGGCGGCGCGGAGCTCGGGGGTCCCGATGCGCTCCCACGCCCGCTGCACGAGCACGAACCGAGCCGCGTCGCCACCGGTGTCGGGATGCGTCTCCCGCAGCAGCCGCCGGTACGCGCGCCTGAGCTCGTCGTCGGATGCGCCTGCGGCCACGCCCAGCACCTCGTAGGGCGTCTGGGCGGCGGGACTCTCAGGCACCCGACGACGATACCGGGTTCCGCTGGGCTCGCGCCTCAGACCGCTTGGAGAGCCGCCGAGCGCAGCACGAGCAGCGGGCTCGTGGCGTGGAGGACGACGTCGTGCGTGACCGAGCCGAGGAGGAAGCGGCTGAGGCCGTGCCTGCCGTGCGTGGCGAGCACGAGGAGCGACGCGTCCTTCGCGGCACGCGTGAGCGCGGTGACCGGAGCGTCGAGCTCGACGCCGCCCGAGACCTCCAGGGACGGATGCGTGATCCGCACCGCCGCGACCGCCTCGTCGACGATCTCCCGGGCCCGCGCCTCCAGCGCGTCGTAGAGGTCGGTGGTGTCGGTGAACTCCGGCGTCGACATGGGCGGGAGCGTCCACGCGCTCACCACCCGCAGAGGCTCGCCGAGACGCTCCGCCTCGACGGCCGCGGCCTCCACGAGGCGACCGCTCGGCTCGGCCCCGTCGATGCCGACGACGACGCCCCGCCGCGAGCCCGGCGAGGTCTGCGGCACCACGACGACGGGCACGCTCGCGCCCGCGACCACCTTGACGCCGACGGCGGAGGTGGTGAGCCGCTCGTACGCATCCTTGCGGTAGGTGCCGACCACGAGCATCGCCGAGTCCTTGGAGGCCTCCGTGAGCACGTCGACCGGGTGTCCGGTGAGCACACGGCTCGTCACCGCCACGTGGGGAGCCTTGGAGAGGGCGTGGAACGAGTCGGACGCGAGGACGATCTCGCCCTGGCTCTTCAGCCGCTCGGCCGCGGTGAAGGACGGCGAGTCCCATGACGTGTCGGCGACGTAGACCACGTCGACGTCCAGACCCGCCCGCTCGGCGTAGCGCAGGGCCCAGTCGAGCGCGACGCGCGCGGCGTCCGATCCGTCGTACCCCACCGTCACGATGTCCGCCATCGTCGCTCCCTCCGTCGGCACCATTATGGTCGACGGGCTCGCGGGAATCGCGGGGACCGCATCCGGGTTACGGTTACATGCAGGTGCATGAAATGTGCATCGCTCGGGACAGATCGGGGAGACCATGGACATCGAGCTCGGGCTCGACACGTTCGGAGACGTGACGTTCGACGCGGCCGGCGAGCCGCTCAGCCACGCACAGGTGCTGCGCAACCTCGTGGAGCAGGCCGTGCTGGCCGACTCCGTCGGGGTCGACTTCATCGGGATCGGCGAGCACCACCGCGAGGACTTCGCGGTCTCGAGCCCCGAGGTGGTGCTGGCCGCGATCGCGGCGCGCACCGAGCGCATCCGCCTCGGATCGGCGGTCACCGTGCTCAGCTCCGACGACCCCATCCGCGTCTTCCAGCGCTTCTCGGAGGTCGACGCGCTCTCCAACGGGCGAGCCGAGGTCATCCTCGGCCGCGGGTCGTTCACGGAGTCGTTCCCGCTCTTCGGGTTCGACCTGGCCGACTACGAGCGCCTCTTCGAGGAGAAGCTCGACCGGTTCGCGCGCGTGCGCGACGGGCAGCCCGCCGTCTATCCCCCGATCGAGCACGGCCAGCTGCGCACGTGGATCGGCGTCGGCGGCAGCCCGGAGTCGGTGGTTCGGACGGCGCGCTACGGCTTCGGCCTCATGCTGGCGATCATCGGCGGCGCCCCCGCCCGCTTCGCGCCGTACGTCGACCTCTACCACCGGGCCGTCGAGCAGCTCGGCGGCGAGGCGCTCCCCGTCGGCGTGCACTCCCCCGGGCACATCGCCGAGACGGACGAGCAGGCCCGCGAGGAGCTGTGGCCGTACTACGAGCGCCACTTCGGCAAGCTGGGCGCCGAGCGCGGCTGGCCTCCGGTGACCCGCGCGCACTACGACGAGGAGGCCACGACGGGCTCGCTCTACGTCGGCTCGCCGGAGTCGGTCGCGCAGCGGATCGCCGCGACCGCGCGGACGCTCGGCCTCGGCCGCTTCGACCTCAAGTACGGCAACGGCGGTCTGCCGCACGAGGCGCTGATGCGGAGCATCGAGCTCTACGGCACGGTCGTCATCCCGCGCGTGCGCGAGCTGCTCGCCGCCGACCCGGCCTGACGCCGCGCCGCGCCGCGCCCCTCTCCTCGTCGACCGGCGAGCTCCCGCCCTCGTCTCCACGACGAAGGGACGGGTTCTCGCCGCTCGGCGTGGCGGACGCTGGCAGGGCGCAGGCGGGCCCCACGCGGGTTACGCCCGCCCAGGGCGCACTGCCCGCCCAGCGAGGTCCAACGCACTGCGCAGCGGGCGCAACCCGCGGCGACCGCCTTCGCCCTCGCCGACCGGCGACATCCCGCCCTCTCCTGCGCCCGGGGGGGCGGTATCTCGCGACTCGGCCCCTTCTCGCACCGCCGCCCGTATGCCCGGGAGCCCCATCGCGGGAGGCGCCAGGCGGATTGCGCCCGCCCAGCGCGCACTCACCCCGCCCGACAGGGACAACGCGGTCCCCGGCGGACGCAACCCGCAGATGGCCGCCTTCGCCTCCGCCGAACGGCGACGTCCGGACCACTCCCGAACCCGGAAGGGGCGGATTCACGCCGGTCGGCGTCGCGGACGCTGCCATGGCGCAGTCGGGCGCCACGCGGGTTGCGCCCGCCCAGCGCGCACTGATCCCGCCCGAGAGGGACAACGCAGTCCTCGCCGGGCGCAACCCGCAGACGGCCGCCCTCGCCTCCGCCGAACGGCGACATCCCAACCTCTCCCGCGCCCGGAAGGGCGGATTCACGCCGGTCGGCGTCGCGGACGCTGCCACGGCGCAGTCGGGCGCCACGCGGGTTACGCCTGCCCAGCGCGCACTGACCCCGCCCGAGAGGGACAACGCAGTCCTCGGCGGGCGCAACCCGCAGGCGGCCGCCTTTGCCTCCGCCGAACGGCGACGTCCGGACCACTCCCGCCCTGGAAGGGGCGGATTCACGCCGATCGACGGAGGAGCAGGGCATCCTCGCGCCGGGCGGCGACATTTCGCCCTCCGGCACGCGCTGTGGGGGCGGATCCTCGCCACTCGGCGGAGGAGCAGGATGTAAGCCGGGCGGCGGAGGACGGGGGCTAGGCGCGGGCGCGGGCGGCGGCGGCCTCGCGAGCGAGGAGCGAGCGCTTGACGGGGACGCCCCAGGCGAAGCCGCCCATTGTGCCGTCGGTGCGGAGCACGCGGTGGCACGGGACGAACAGGGCGGGAGCGTTGCGGGCGCACGCGCTCGCCGCGGCACGCACCGCGGAGGGGCGTCCGAGGGCGGCCGCGAACTGCGCGTAGGTGAGCGGGCGGCCGGGCGCGATCTCGCGGAGGCCCACCCACGCCTGCAGGTGGAACGGGCCGCCGCGTTGCGCGACCTCGACGGCGTCGATCGCGGCGACCTCGCCCGCGTAGTACGCCTCGACCGCGGAGGCCGCCGGGGTGACGCCGGCGACCACGGCCGAGTCCCGCGCTGCCGGCGCCAGGCGGATGAGCAGGGCGTCGGTCTGGTCCGTCCACCCCGAGGCGACCACCCGCCCGTCCTCGTCGGAGAGGATGCCGAACGCTCCGTCGGGTGTGTCGACGAACTGGCTGATGAGGGTCATGACGACTCCTTCGTGAGGGGGCGGGTGGTCCGCGGATGCGGGGACGCCGGATGCGGGTCGCGTCGCCTCCCCGGCGCCGGTGCCGGGGCAGACGCCGGCGCGCGGCCAGGGGGCGGTGCGCTCGGCGTCGGGAGGCGGTCCGGGGAGGGGGCCGGCGAGGGCGTCGGAGCGGCATCCGGGGAGGGGGCCGGCGAGGGCGTCGGAGCTGGGGCCCGCGAGGGCGCCGACGAGGTGGCCGACGAGAGGGCCGGAGCGGGGGCCCGCGAGGGCGCCGGAGCGGCGGACGGCGAGGGCGCCCGGGTGGCGGACGGCGAGGGCGCCGACGCGGCGGACCCAGAGGGCGCCGACGCGGCGGACGGCGAGGGGGCCGGAGCGGCGTCCGGGGAGGGCGCCGGCGACGGGGGCTCGCTCTCGCCGGGTCGGCGCGGAGCGGCGGAGCCCGTCAGCGCCGCACGCCAGAGGTGGAGCGACAGGTACGACCGCCACGGTGCGAAGTCCTCCGCCCAGCGGGCGAGCTCGCGGGGCGCGGAGGGCGCGCCGAGCACGGCCGCGCCCGTGCGGAGGGCGACGTCGCCCGTCAGGAGCACGTCGGGCGCGCCGAGCACGCGCATCGAGACGTAGCCCGCCGTCCACGGTCCGATCCCGGGCATCGCCAGGAGCGCGGCCCGCTGCTCGGCGGCGGCATCGCCGCTGGTGAGCACGAGCGAGCCGGACGCCATGGCCTCCGCCGCGCCCCGCAACGCGGCCAGGCGCGCACGCGGGCCGGTGACCGCCTCCGCGTGCTCGGCGATGGCCGCCGGGTCGGGGAAGAGCAGCTCGGGACCGCCCTCCATGGCCAGCGGTCGTCCGGCGACCGCGGCGAGCCGGCTGAGGTGGGTCCTGGCCGCGGCCACGCTGATCTGCTGCCCCACCATCGCCCGCACGAGCATCTCGGCGGGGTCGACGGTGCCCGGCAGGCGGATGCCCGGGTTCGAGCGCACCGCCGCCGCGAGCGCCGACCCGCTCGACGCCCGATCAGCGCCGTCGGCGAGCGCGCCGTCGACGAGTGCGGCGTCGACGGCGACCGGATCGGCGTCGAGGTCGAACAGGCGCCGCACCCGCGCGACGAGGGTCGACAGGTCGGAGAGGGTCGAGAGGTGCGCCTCGAGCGCCACACCGCCCGCGGTCGCGCTCACGGTGAACCACGCCGGTCCCCCGGGCAGCGTGAGCGACCGCGTGTACGAGTCGGCGGACGCGATCTCCACCCCGGGGACGGCGCGTGCGGCGAGCCACGCGAAGACACCCGCGGCGTCGAACGGCTCGCGGGCCGGCAGCGAGAGCCGCACGCTCCCGCCCGGCTGGTCCCCCGTGGCGGAGTACCGTGCCCTCAGCTGCGAGGGGGTCTGCTCGAAGACCTCCGACACCGTGTCGTTGAACTGGCGGATGGACGCGAAGCCCGCTGCGAACGCGACCTCGGCCATGCTGAGCCCGGTGGACGTCAGGAGCGTCCGCGCGGCCTGGGCCCGGTGCGCCCGGGCGAGCGCGAGCGGCCCCGCCCCGAGCTGCTCGGTGAGCACCCGGGCCACGTGGCGCTCGGAGTAGCCCAGCCGACGCGACAGTCCGCCGACGCCCTCGCGCTCGACGACGCCGTCGGCGATCAGCCGCATGGCCCGCCCGGCGAGATCGTCGCGCAGGTTCCAGGCCGGCGTGCCGGGCACCGCCTCGGGAAGGCAGCGCTTGCATGCCCGGTAGCCCGCCTCGTGGGCCGCGGCGCTGGTCTCGTAGAACGTGACGTTCGCCTCCTTCGGCGTCCGCGCGGGGCAGCTCGGGCGGCAGTAGATGCCGGTGGAGCGAACGGCGGTGATGAACTGCCCGTCGAATCGCGCATCCCGCGACTGGATGATGCGGTACCGCTCCGAGAAGTCCATGCCTGCATCCTCACATGTCCCACCGACCTCCTCTAGCGGGAATCGGACACGACGGTGGAGCCCGCGACGCGGCCCGGCGAGACGAGGGATTGGCGCCGCGCGACCCGACGCACCAGACTGGGAGCGACGACAGGGCGCACCCGACGCCGGCTGAGGAGTGCACGATGACCGAACCCACCGACGCCCGCGTGGGCCTCTACATCGACTTCGACAACATCGTCATCTCGCGGTACCAGCAGCTCCACGGACGCAACGCGTTCCAGCGCGACGGCGTGCGCGACTTCCGTGCCTCCGACCCGGACGCGGACAAGGAGGTCGCGGCCCGGGTGCGCGCGGCGACCGTCGACTTCAGCGCCATCATCGACTTCGCCGCCTCGTTCGGCACGATCGTCGTGAACCGGGCGTACGCCGACTGGTCCGCATCGGTCAACTCCAGCTACCAGCGCCAGCTGATGTCGCGGGCGGTCGACCTCACGCAGCTGTTCACGACCACGACCCGCGGCACGAAGAACGGCGCCGACATCCGGCTCGCGGTCGACGTCGTGGAGGACCTCTTCCGACTGCCCGACCTCACGCACGTGATCATCGTCGCGGGCGACTCCGACTACATCGCCCTCGCGCAGAAGACCAAGCGTCTCGGACGCTTCGTGGTCGGGATCGGCGTCGCGGGGTCGACGAGCACGTCGCTCGCGGCCGCCGTCGACGAGTTCGAGGACTACGACTCCCTCCCGGGCGTGGAGAAGGTCGCGGCGACCACCGCCGCCGCCACCGCGGCACGACGCGGCGGGCAGGGCGGCGGAGACGCCGGGACCGAGGCCGAGGCCGACCGGGAGCCGAACGACGCCTCCCGCTCCAAGTCGGGCGGCAAGCGCAAGCCGCCGGCGGTGCCCCTCTTCTCGCACGCCGACGACACGGCCGACGACGAGCCCGAGCCGGCCGACGACGTCGATCCGCAGACCGTAGCGACCGAGCTGCTCGTGCGCGCGCTGCAGATCGGGCACGCGAAGGGCGACGCCGACGAGTGGCTGAACACCGGCGCGGTGAAGAACCAGATGCGCAGGATGGACCCGTCCTTCAACGAGAAGCCCCTCGGCTACCGCTCCTTCACCGACTTCCTCACCTCGCGAGACGACGTCGCGGAGCTCGACGAGGACGGTCCGCAGCGGCTCATCCGTCTCCGCCCCGAGCCGCCCGCTCGCGGCGGACGCAAGCGCTGACCGTCGCGCGCCCGTCTTCCGGCCGGAGCGCCTAGCATCGAGTCATGCCACTGACTGGAGAGTACGCACCCGGGACGAGCGACTGGGCCCGCAAGCAGGCCGAGGAGTACGAGGCGTCGGGAGGCACCAGGGCCACCGATCTGCGCGGGATGCCCGTGATCGTGCTGACGACGGTCGGAGCCCGGTCGGGCAAGCTGCGGAAGACCCCGCTCATGCGCGTCGAGCACGACGGCGAGTACGCCGTCGTGGCGTCGCTCGGGGGCGCGCCGAAGAACCCGGTCTGGTACTACAACATCGTCGCGAACCCCCACGTCGAGCTACAGGACGGCGCCGAGCGCCACGACTACCTCGCGCGTGAGATCTCCGGGGAGGAGAAGGCCCTGTGGTGGGACCGCGCCGTCGCCGCCTACCCGGACTACGCCGACTACCAGCTCCGCACGGAGCGGGACATCCCGGTGTTCGTGCTCACGCGGACCGACGACGACGCCGCGTAGCCTCCGCGGATGACCGCGTCGGCCGACGACGAGCGCTGGATCGTCGTGGACGGGCGCCGCTGGCGGCGCACGGATCCGCTCCTGCCCGACGACGTCGCCGACGCCCTGCGATCGCACCTCGGACGGGCGAGGTCGGCCGTCGGCGTCGCATCCCGTCACGGCGACGCGGAGGCGGCGGCCGCCGCGCGCCGCAGGGTCGGCCTGGCCAAGCACGGGCTCGGCGAGCGGGGTCCCGCCTGGTGGGATGAACCGGAGGCGGACCGCATCCGGCGGGCGCGCGAGGCGCTGGAGGCGCTGGAGGCGCTGGACGAGCTCGCGCCGAAGACGGGGCGACCCGGTGTCGGGGGCGGAGCGTAGCGTCGTCACCGTGCGCCCCGCCTCGAGCCCTCACCCCGCCGGCGCCACCCGTGGGCCGCGCCCTCTGCTCGAGGTCCGCCGCATCTACGCCGAGGAGGCCGCGCTCGTCCTCCCGCGAGGGCAGGAGATCGTCGGCCGCTGGCCCGAGGCCGAGATCGTGCCCGTCGCGTCGCACTGGCAGATCCCCGAGCTCCATGGCGACGAGGCGAACGCCTGGCGATGGGTGCGCATCAAGACCGAGGCGCTGGTCCTCGGCGTGAAGAAGAGCCTCGTCACCCGACCGAACGGGCGCTCGGCCGACTTCATCGCGCCGTCCACGGCCAACGGCTGCGCCATGGCGTGCGCCTACTGCTACGTGCCCCGGCGGAAGGGCTACAGCAACCCGATCACGGTGTTCGCGAACATCGAGCAGATCACCCGTCACGTGGCGCGCCACATCGCGAAGCAGGGACCGAAGCGGGAGCCCGATCAGTGCGACGCGGAGTCGTGGGTCTACGACATCGGCGAGAACAGCGACTGCTCCGTCGACGCCCGGGTGAGCGACAACGTCCGCGATCTCTGCGACCTGTTCCGGATGAGCCCGACGGCGAAGGCGTCGTTCGCCACGAAGCACGTCAACCGCGACCTGCTCGAGTGGGATCCCCTGGGCCGGGTCCGCATCCGCTTCTCGCTGATGCCGGAGGAGACCGCGCGGGTCACCGACATCCGCACGTCGAGCATCCGCGAGCGCATCGCCGCGATCGACGACTTCGTCGAGGCGGGCTACGAGGTGCACCTGAACCTCTCCCCCGTCATCCTCACCCCCACCTGGCGGGAGGACTGGACCCGGCTGCTGAGGGAGGTCGACGACACGATCGGGCCCGCCGCCAAGGCCCAGCTCAAGGCCGAGGTCATCCTCCTCACCCACAACGCAGCCCTGCACGACGTCAACCTCCGCTGGCACCCTCGAGCCGAGGACCTGCTCTGGACGCCGGACCGCCAGGAGACGAAGGTCTCCGAGAACGGCGCGGTGAACGTGCGGTACGAGCGGGCGCTCAAGGCCTCCGCCGTGGCGGAGCTGCGCGCGATCGTCGCGCGGGAGCTGCCCTCGTGCACGATCCGCTACGCGTTCTGAGCGCCGAGACCGGACGGACCCGCACCCGGTGACGGGAGCGTCGTCGCGACGTGTCATGATCTGAGGATGCTCGACGCGACGCTCTCCACGGTCTTCCAGCCCGTCGTCGACCTGTCGACGGGCGAACCGGTCGCGTACGAGGCGCTGAGCCGGATGCAGAGCGGCGACTTCCTCATCCCGCCGCACAGGTTCTTCGAGGACGCCAGGACGGGCGGCGACCTGCTCGAGCTCGATGCCGACTGCTGGGCGACCAGCCTCGCCACCGCCAGGGAGCAGGGCTTCCGGCGGGCGCACTCCCTGCTCATCAACATCGAGCCCGCGTCGTTCGAGGCGGGGCTCATGCTGCGGATCCCGCCCGAGCAGCCCGTGGTGATCGAGCTGACGGAGCGCGCGCTGCTGGCTCGTCCGGGTGAGCTCCTCGCGATGGCCGATGCCGCCCGAGCCGCGGGGCACGCCATCGCGGTCGACGACCTCGGCGCCCACGCCGCCTCGCTGGCCCTGCTGCCGCTGCTCGATCCCGACATCGTCAAGCTCGACATGCGCCTCGTGCAGGACCGTCCGAGCGCCGACCTCGCGCGCATCATGGGCGCCCTCGACGCGCATCTCGCCGGGCGCGACGTCGTCGTGATCGCGGAGGGCATCGAGACCGACGAGCATCTCGTGACGGCCCGTGCGCTCGGGGCCACGCACGGCCAGGGGTGGCTCTACAGCGCGGCGATGAGGGACGTCCCCCACGCGGGCAGGCTCTCCGGGGTGCCCCTGCGGTCCTCGCACGTGACGAGCGCCCCGCTCGCCCGCACGCCCTACGAGGTGGTCAGCGCGCGCGTCGAGACGAAGCCCTCCCATCGGGACCTGCTGGTCCAGATGAGCGTGTTCCTCGAAGCCCGCGCACGCACGAGCGGCGACTCCGCCGTGGTCCTCGCCACGTTCCAGGAGTCGACCAACATCAGCCCTGCCACCTTCGAGAGGTACACCGAGCTCGCCGCCGAGTGCGGTCTCGTCGTCGCCTACGCGAAGGGCGTCTCCCCGGCTCTCCTGGCCACCGGCGCCCGGGTCCACGAGATCGGGGAGGGCGATCCGCTCCTCGAGGAGTGGGACATCGTCGTGCTGACCGCCGACTTCGCCGCCGCGCTCGTCGCGCGCGAGAGCGATCCCTCGCATCACGAGAAGGGCGACTACCGGTTCGCCCTCACGCACGAGCGGGCACTCGTCGTCGAGGCCGCACGGAGCCTCCTGGCCGACCGGGCCTGACACGCGGACCGCGCTGCGACGAGATCGCCGCGGTGCCGGTCAGACCTCGGGCGGCGCCCCGACCGGCCTGACCTCGACCGCGCCCGACCAGTGGGCGATCGAACGGCCGATCTCCACGGCACGCTCCTCGGTCGCGACGTCGACGAGCCAGAACCCGATGAGCGGCGACCCGTCGGCCAGCGGTTCCCGGGTCACGGCGTCGGCGGTCACGGTGAAGCCGGGACGGTCGAAGCCCGCGTCGGCGACGAGCTCCCCCGACGCACGCAGATCGACGTCGATTTGCTTCATGAACGCGATCATGGCCCGCATCCATTCGGCATCGGGCTGCGGCGTGGGCGGGGGCACCCGCGGCGAGGCGTACATCGCGATCAGGAAGCGCATGCCCCGAGCGTACGCTCGAGACCGGATGCCTAGGCTGGTCGGATGATCCACGTGCGCCCGGCCGACCTCTCCGGCGTCGATGCTCGCGCCGTCGGCGTCCTCGTGGGCGCCTATCTGCGCCAGACCGAGCAGGAGAAGGCGGACCGCGGCCTCGCCGACCCGATCGGTCCGGACGATCCGCTGCCCCCGCGCTACGCCGCTGAGGCCGACGACCCCGCTCTCGCCTTCGCCGGGGACGAGGTCCTCCTCGCCGTCGACGACGAGCGCCCCGTCGGGGTCGTCGTCTCGCGTGCCGTCCCGGAGGGCACCGAGATCAAGAGGCTGTGGGTCGATCCGGGCCACCGCGGACGACGGATCGCCGACGCGCTGCTCTCGGCCGTCGTCGACGGCGCCCCGGGCGACGTCCGGCTCTCGGTGTGGGAGTGGCGCGCTCCGGCCCTCGCGGTCTACCGGCGCCTCGGGTTCGCCGACGTGCCGTCGTGGGATGCGCGCCCCGGCCTCCTCTGCCTCGTGCGGTCCGCCGTCTGATCACGGCGATGGCGGAGACGACGGCGGAGGCGATGTCGGCAGGCCGTCGTAGAGTCGCGGGCATGCGCCGCCACATCGTCCCGCCGTACCTGCTGGCCCGCCTCGCCCGCGCCGACGACACCGGGCTCGACCGCGCCGTCGTCGCGGCGAGGAGGGCCCTCGCCGAGCTGCCACCGCTCCACGAGGAGCGCCGGCGCAGCACGCTCGTCGCCCCGCCGAGGGGCCAGGAGACCGCGACCGCCGCCGGGCCGCGCCGGACGATCGCCGACGCCCGGGGAAGCGAACGGCTCCCCGGCACGGTCGTGCGCCGGGAGGGCGACCCCGCCACGGGCGACGTCGCCGTCGACGAGGCGTACGAGGGTCTCGGCGCCACGCACGCCTTCCTCCTCGACGCCTTCGGTCGCCCCTCCATCGACGGCGAGGGCCTGCCCCTCGACGCGACGGTGCACTACGGCGACGACTACGACAACGCGTTCTGGGACGGCTCCCGCATGGTGTTCGGCGACGGCGACGGCGAGGTGTTCGGCCGCTTCACCGCCTCGCTGTCGGTGATCGGGCACGAGCTCGCTCACGGGGTCACCCAGTTCACCTCGGGGCTCGTGTACCAGGGGCAGGCGGGCGCGCTCAACGAGTCGTTCTCCGACGTGATCGGTGCGATGGTCGAGCAGCACGCGCTCGGGCAGACGTCCTCCGAGGCCTCCTGGCTCATCGGCGAGGGCCTGTTCACTCCCGCGGTCGAGGGCCGCGCCCTGCGCTCGATGCTCGCGCCCGGCACCGCCTACGACGACGACGTCCTCGGCCGCGATCCCCAGCCCGCCGACATGGCGCACTACGTCGAGACCGCCGACGACAACGGGGGCGTGCACCTCAACTCGGGCATCCCCAACCGCGCCTTCGCGCTCGCCGCGATCGAGCTGGGCGGCCCGTCCTGGGAGACGGCCGGAGCGGTCTGGTACGACACGGCGACGCGAGGCGGCCTGCCGGCCACCGCGGGCTTCGACGACTTCGCCGCGGCCACCGTCCGAGCGGCGGCGGCCCGCTTCGGCAGCGGCTCCGCGGTGGAGCGAGCTGTGCGAGGATCGTGGGAGAAGGTGGGTGTCGGCGTGGATGAGCGTTCCTGAGTCGTTGACGATCACCGTCCGGCGTTCGGGCGGTGTGGCGGGCCTGAGCCGGACGTGGACGGTGTCGGCGTCGGACGGGTCGTCCGTCGCGGCGTGGTGGCCCCTCGTCGAGTCGTGCCCCTGGGATGCGTCGGACGAGGCCGCTGCGCCGGAGGGCGCCGACCGTTACGTCTACGCCATCCGAGTCGAGACGACCGCCGGCTCGTCGTCCGAACGCGACGCGAGGGTCGCCGAGGCCCGGCTGAGCGGCCCGTGGAAGGAGCTCGTGACCCGGGTGAGAGAGGGATCCGCATGACCGAGGTGCTCCGGCTCGACGACGTCCGGTTCGTGCGGCAGGGGAAGACGATCCTGCACGGAGTCGACCTCACCGTCGAGGCCGGCCAGCACTGGGCTCTCATCGGCCCGAACGGCGCCGGGAAGAGCACCCTGCTGAGCCTCTGCGGCGCGCGCCAGCATCCCACCAGCGGAACCGTGCACGTCCTCGGCCGCCGGCTCGGCCGGGTCGAGCTGCAGGCGCTGCGTCGCGACATCGGTCACGTCGACCCACGCCATCCGCTCACGTCGGCGCTGCGCATCCGCGACGTCGTGCTCACGGGCGTGACGGGCACCATCGAGTCGGTGATGCGCTGGGAGCCGAGCGCGGAGGAGCTCGCGAGGTCCGCCGATCTGATCGACCTGCTGGGCCTCGCCGGCAAGGCCGACGAGCCGTGGACGACGCTGTCCCAGGGTGAGCGCGGGCGCACCCTCATCGCGCGCGCCCTGATGAGCGACCCGAAGCTCCTCCTCCTCGACGAGCCGTCGACCGGTCTCGACGTCGCCGCCCGCGAGGACCTGCTCGAGACCCTCGACGAGGTGCGGGAGGCCCACCCGAGCATCGCCTCGGTGCTCGTGACGCACCACCTCGAGGAGCTGCCGATCACCACGAGCCACGCGGCGCTGATCGCGCACGGCCGTCTGCTCGCGCAGGGCGAGGCCGACTCGGTGCTCACCACGGAGCTGGTCAGCGAGGCGTTCGAGCATCCGATCGCGATCGAGCGGCGTGAGGGCCGCTGGTCGGCGCGGTCGCTCGGGCGGCGTGACCGGGCCGCCATTCGCGGTCGCGTCTGAGCCCGGCGAGGTAGCGCCTCTCCGGGAGCTGACGCACGGCGGTGGGCAGCGCGCGGTAGACCGGCGCGATCCCGTCGATCAGCCGATCGAACCGGCGCTGGCGCCGGTCGGTCCACTGGAAGCCGTACGGCGCGCGGAGACGGTCCGGGAGGAGCCCCGCGGTCACGAAGCGCACGAGCGGCATCGCGGCGCGCACCGGTGCGGGCGCGTTCCTCGCGGTGAGCAGCGCATCCGAGACCCGTCTCGCGTCACGACCGACCTCGAGACGCTCCAGCCGATCCGCCCAGTAGACCGCGAAGTCGGCCCGGGTCGCCGGCCACGACCCCTCGGGCATCTGCAGCGTGGTGCCGAGCACGGCGTACTCGCGGTACACGCGCTCGGCCTCGGCGTCGCCGAGCGCGCCGAAGACCCTCTCCCAGAGCGAGACGGCGCTGTCGTAGAGCGTCGCCGTCACCCAGAGCTGCGACTCGGGGTCGAAGGCGTCGTAGGCGGGGGTCTCCCCCGGGGCGCTCCGCACCGGCGCGTGCGCCCGGTTGACCGCGCGGCGCACGGCGGCGACATCCTCGGCGTCTCCGTTCGAGAGGGCGTAGATGTAGCTCAGCGTCGCGGTGAGCCTCCGCATCGGATGGGCCACGAAGTGCGAGTGCGCGGCCACCCCGCGGCCGACGGCCGGGTCGGCGATCTGGAGGAGGATCGCCCGGCCCGCACCCGCGAGGAGGATGCCCTCCGGTGCGATGTCGGCGAGCGAGCGCATGCCGGGACTATAGCCTGTGCTCATGGACTCCGACCGGCCCTGGGACGTGATCGTGGTCGGTGCCGGTCCGGCCGGCTCCTCCGCCGCCCGGGCTGCCGCGCTCGGGGGCGCTCGCGTGCTCCTGGTCGATCGCTCCGACTTCCCCCGGTACAAGACCTGCGGCGGCGGACTGCTCGGCGTCTCGCGGAACGAGGTGCCCGCCGAGGCGGCCCACACGGTGCAGACGCACATCCGCCGAGCGGCCTTCACCCGGCGCCGGGGCTCGGGCACCGTCGTCGAACGGTCGGAGCCGTTCCTCGGCATGACGCACCGCGAGCCCTTCGACGCCGCCCTGCTCGCGGCCGCGGTCTCGGCCGGGGCCGAGTTCCGGGCGGGGGTGAGCGTGCGGGAGGTCCTCGACCCGGGTGACGGCACGGTGGCGCTCCGCACCGCGGGAGACACCCTCGTCGGGCGCATCGTGGTCGGATGCGACGGCGCCGGCGGGAGGATCGGACGCCATGTCGGCGTGCGAGTGCGCGAGGTCGACCTCGGCCTGGAGGACGACGTCGAGACACCGCCCGGATGGGACGGCGATCCCGAGGCGGTGCTCCTGGACTGGGGCGAGCAGCCGGGGTCCTACGCGTGGCTCTTCCCCAAGGGCGACCGGTTGGCGGTCGGCGTCATCGCGCGCCGAGGTGCACCGGAGGAGACGAGGGAGTACCTCGCCCGGTGGAAGCGTCATCTCGGTCTCGTCGACGCACCGACGGCCCACTCGTCCGGGCACCTGACTCAGTGGCGAGAGGCGGGCTCGCCGGTCGTGCGGGGCAGGGTGCTCGTCGCCGGCGACACCGCGGGGCTCCTCGAGCCGTGGACGCGGGAGGGGATCTCCTATGCCCTCCGGTCGGGCCGCTGGGCGGGCGAGGCCGCAGCCGCCGCCTCGCGAACCGGACCGCAGGCTCTCGAAGGCTACGCCCGACTCGTCGAGAGCGTGCTCGAGCCGGAGCAGCGCGGCGGTGCCGCTCTGCTGGCCGTGTTCGAGCGGTGGCCCGCGCTGATCCACTGGATCGTCTCGCACACCCGCTGGGGGGCGCGCTTCTTCGTGCGCTTCTGCGCCGGCGAGGCGAGCCTGGCCTCGATCGGCCGGCGCGGCTGGGTGATGCGCGTGCTCGCGGTGCTCAGCCGGTGAGGGCCGCGTCGGCCGGTTGCTCTCGGCCGCTGGGGACGTTCCGCCCCTGACCGCGCTCAGCCGTGGAGGGCCGCGGCCACCGCCTGCGCCCGGGTCTCCACGTGCAGCTTCGCGAACACCGAGTTCACATGGCTCTTGACCGTGGCGACCCCGAGGAAGAGCTGCGCCGCGATCTCGCCGTTCGTGCGCCCCTCGGCGACGAGCGCGAGCACCTCGGCCTCCCGTTCGGTGAGCGTCGGGAACCGCTCCCGCAGGCGGAGATCGCGGGCCGTCGGAGCCAGACCGAGCACCGCGTCGCGGACCTGAGGCGACAGCGTGGTCTGCCCCGACGCCACCGCCCGCACCGCGGCCTCGAGCTGCTCTCGCCCGGCGTCCTTGGTGAGGTAGCCCCGGGCGCCGGCGCGCAGCGCCCCCGCCACCGAGACGTCGTCGGCGAACGTGGTGAGCACGAGCACCGCGACCTCCGGATGGTCGCGGACCACCCGCTCCGTGGCCGCGACGCCGTCGAGCCTCGGCATCCGCAGGTCCATCAGCACCACGTCGGGACGAGCGTCCGGGATCAGCTCCAGGGCGGCGAGGCCGTCCTCCGCCTCGCCCACGACCTCGAAGCCCTCGATGAGACCGAGCACCGTGACCAGCCCGTCCCGGACGATGGCCTGGTCGTCCACCACCGCGATCCGGATCACGAGACCGGCACCTCCATCCGCACGATGAAGCGCCCGTCGAGCTCGCCGACGCGCAGCGTCGCACCCGGAACGGACGCGATCCGCTCGCGCATGCCCGAGATCCCCCTCTGGGAGCCCGAGGAGGCCAGCGGATGCGCGGGGTCGCGGAGCCCGGTGAGGGTGTTCGACACCTCGAGCACCAGGGTCGTCGCGGTGCCCGACAGCGAGACCTCCACGGGACGGCCCGGGGCGTGCTTCCTGGCGTTCGTGAGGGCCTCCTGTGCCGCTCGGCGCAGCGCCTCGGCCGCCGCGGGCTCGAGTCGGAGGCCGCCGCCGTCGAGGGTCGCCGTGACCGCGGCGCCGAGTCCGCGTTCGCGGTCCACGAGGTCGGCGATCGCCTGCTCCACCGACGGACCGTCGACCGGACCCGCCGGCTCCTCACGCAGCGTCTGGACGGCGCGGCGCGCCTCGACGAGTCCCTCGGCCGCGAGCGAGCGAGCGGATCGAGCGCGGGCGAGCACCTCCTCCGTCCGCCCGGCCTCCGCGAGCGCCTCCACGGCGTCGAGCTGGACGACCAGGGCTCCGAGGGAGTGCGCGAGCGTGTCGTGCAGGTCGCGCGCGATCCGCGCGCGCTCGTCGAGCGCGGCCGACCTCGCGCGCTCCGTCTGCGTCGCCAGCCGCTCCGCGGCGAGCGTCGACTCCGCGATCCTCGCGGTCACCTGCTGCCTCCGCGTGACGCCGATCAGCGATCCCAGGGCGATGCAGGCCACCGCGCCGACGATCACCCCGGGCGGCGGCGGCGCGGCGAGCGTGACACCCGCGAGGAGGGTCGCCGCCACGAGCGCGGCGACGAGTCCCGCCCACCAGGCCAGGGCGACGTCGGCGACGATCCCGACCAGTCCGACGACGAGCGGCACCGCACCGACGACCTGGGTGGGGACGGCCGCGAGCGCGCCGGACAGGATCATGACCGCGAGCGCCGCGCGGCGCACCACCCTCGGGCTGCGGGCGGGGAGGAACGCGAGCAGCGCCCATCCGGCCAGTCCCGTGATCGCGGCGAGGAGCGCCCATACCGGGGTCGCCTGCGCCCGAGCCACCAGGACGACCGCCACGGCCGCCACGCCGACGAGCGACAGGGCCCTCGAGAGAGGGCTCCTGCCGCCGGGCGGGGCCGGGAGTGCGATGCTCACTCCTGCATCATGCCCGAGTCGCGGTGAGCACTCGAGGTGCACGCCACAGGATGACGGCGGAGCGGACCACGCGGTTGGCGGCGAGGAGGAGCAGGATCACCCCGCCCGCCTGCGCCAGGTGTCCCCCGGTCGAGGACTCCCAGACGGTGAACGCGATGCGCGCGGCGATCAGGGCGAGCCAGAGGGTGAGCCCGAGCCACCCGTTCCTGGCCTCGAACCGCGGCTCGGTTACCCCAGGCCGCCGGGCGTTCCGCGCCTCCCACGTCCGGCGTCCCTCCTCCGAGAGCGGGCGGAGGTGCGCGACGAGACCGATGACGGCACCGACGGCGGCTCCGACGGCCAGCTCCAGGACGAGGAGCGCGATGTCGGTGGCGTCGAACGAGGCGGCCTGTCCGTTCGAGACGATCATGACGGCTCCGACGATGCCCAGGATGACGGGGCCGCGGAACAGGCGATCGGGGCTCACCGGCGACCAGGTGGTCTGCCGGATGCTGAGCCACACGAGGGCGGCGAGGACGAGGACGATGCTGACGAGGTTCTGCGGGACCATGTCTCCACGATCGTCGTCGGCCGCTGCCTGGCCCACCACCCCAGGGTGGAGACGGGGTGGAGACCGGGTGGAGATCGCTGTCAGGAGCGGGCAGGAGTGCCCTACACATGACCCCTGATGGTGCGGAGGACGACCGCGCCGCGGATGCTGCCCCGCGCGGCGGGCGGTGCGTATGGGCCGAGGAGGGGCTCGAGCGCGGCGAGCTTCGCCGTCTGAGGGGTCTTCCAGTCATCGGCCACGAGGCCCCCGGTGTCCCCGCTGTCGGGGTTGAACGACCAGTACCCGAAGCTGGTGCCTGTGCTCGCGAGGTACTGGACGAACGCGGCGAGCCACTGCTGGTCGCTCGCCGTGGCGAGACCGGTGCCGAACTCCCCGACGAACACCGGGGCGATGCCGTCCTCGACGAGGTAGCCCCAGCTCTGGTTCCAGATGCCCGGGAGGTTCGCGGGGTAGTCGGGGTCGGAGAACCACGGCTGCGGGTACACCGAGGCCGGGTACTCGTGGGGCGAGTAGACCACCCGGTGGGGCACGTCGAGGGTCACCGGATCGTCGCCGGCGTCGTCGAGCGAGCCGCCCCACCACGTGAAGTCGCCGGACTCCGACCGCGCCACGCCCTCGACGATGATGAGCAGGTCGGGGTTCGCCGCCAGCACGGCGTCGCCGCCGCGTTCGGCGGCGGCCCGCCAGTCGACGGCCGGGTCGCCGCAGCCCCAGCACGCGGCGTCGTGGGGCTCGTTGTGGAGGTCCGCGCCGATGACGGTCGGGTTCCCGGCGTACCGGGCGGCGAGCATCTGCCAGTCCGCGATCCAGGTCGACTCCGGGAACCGGTCGGTGTACCAGAGGCCGGACTGGGCCTGCGAGTCGGGGCGATGGCGGTCGAGGATGACGGAGAGCCCGTGGCTGCCGGCGGAGGCGACGACCGCATCGAGGAGCTGCAGTGGCGACAGGTCCGCGAGGCCGGGATTGAGCTCTCGCCCGATCGAGGTCGTGACGGTGCCCTCGATGCACTCGTTCGAGAACGGCACCCGGACCGTGTTGAACCCCATCGACGCCAGGTGCGCCATCCCCTCGTCGAGGGTGATCGCCCAGAGCCCGTGCGGCGAGCAGGTCGAGGTCTCCATGCCGAACCAGGAGGCGGCCTTGATCACGAAGGGCTGGCCGTCGGCGGTGAGGATGGTCGAGCCCGAGGTGTGCAGCGCACCGACCGGAGCGACCGACGGGACGGCCGCGGACGCCTGGCCGGAGGCGAGCACTCCACCCGGCACGGCTCCCGGGACACCGCCGATCAGGAGTCCGAGCAGCACCGTGAACACGACGAGGAGACCCCCGACGCGCGAGGCTGTGGGGCGCCGGGTCACGCTCCCATTCCAGCACACTCGGCCCTGCCGCACAGGGGGCGGGCCTCACCGCCACCAGAATGGAGCACGACCCCGACCTCGAGGAGCGTCCGTGCCCCGCATCCTGCCCGATCTGCGACCCGAGACCATGAAGCCCGACGTGCGGCGCTGGACGGGCATCTCGGCCATCGCGGTGGCCGTGCTCACGATCGCCGAGTTCCTGGTGCAGACCACCACCATCGGCACGCGTCCCGAGCTCGACGACGAGGCGGCGTTGGGTCCGTTCACCGCCGAGACGGCCGACGCCACCCTCACCGTGATCTTCATCGACACGTTCCTCATGGCGGCGCTCGTGGTCTTCCTCGCCAGCTTCCGCCAGCTGATCACGCACACCCGCCACGACATGCAGTGGATCGCCGACCTGTCGTTCGGCGCGGGCCTGGTCTTCGTCGCGGTGACGCTGGTGGGCGACGCGATGGATGCGGGCAGCGCGCTCGACACGATCGGCGCGACCCCCGACCCCTCCGCGATCAGGGCGCTCACCGAGGGACACCTCGTCATGTTCGGTTCGATCGGATGCGTGCTGACGGCGCTCGTCGTCGCCGCCGCGGGCTACGTCAGCTTCGCCTCGGGCGCGCTCCCCCGGTGGACGGCCTGGGTCGCCTGGGCGTGCGCCGCCACGAACGTGGCCGTGGTCCCCTCGATGTTCGGCGGCACGAGCGCCAGCGCCCCGTTCTCGTCCGGTGGGCCAGGAGTCACCGCCTTCGCCACCTTCCCGTTCCTCGTCTGGGTCACGATCGCCGGCCTCGTGACGATCCGCGGCCACGCGCACCACCTCCGGCGCCTCGAGGCGCACCGCGCCCGCAAGGCGGCGACCGCCGCCTAGTCAGCCCCGGGGGCGGGAACGGAACGAGGGCCGCAGCGCCGCCGTGGACCGGCCGCGCAGCGCGCTCCACCACACGCCGGCGCCGTAGGCGAGGTCGTCGAGCCGCCGCAGCACGGCGAATCGCACCGGGCCGAGCGACGAGCGGGTACGCCGCCACTCGATCAGCGAGTCCACCAGCGCGGCCACGGCGACGGCACGCCTGACCCGGCGCGAGACGACGGCCGCCATCGCGACACCCGGCCACCAGTGCCGCAGCAGCAGGGCCATGGCCTGCACCAGCGCGGCACCCACCCCGTCGGCGGTCAGCCTCGACGCCGTGGCGAGCGGATGCGCGCTCTGCGGCAGCCGGCGCGACAGTCGCACCACGGTCACCGCTGCGATGGCGAGCGCGACCGGGACCGACCAGCGCCGTTGGGCGAGGAGCGCGAGGAGCATCGCCGCGCTCCACGGGGCGAGGACGGCCGGCGCGACCTCCTCGGGATGTCTCACGGCCAGCGGATGCGCACCCGTGCCGTAGAAGGCCTTCCTGGCCAGCCAGGGCACCAGCGTCGCTCGGTGCTCGTGACGCACGATCGCGGCCGGCTCGTAGCGGACCCGGTGCCCCTCGGCGTCGAGGCGCCACGCGAGATCGACGTCCTCGGCCACCCGCATCCCGTCGCCGAACCCCTCCCCGAGCAGCTCGACCCGCCCGACGAGACAGGTGCTGGAGACCCACGAGACCCACGACCGCGGACGGACGAGCGCGGGCTGCTCCCCGAGGTCGAGCGACGATCGTGCGTCCTCGTACCGCTCCACCGCGGTCGGCCGCGGATGAGGGAGGGCGAGGATGCGCGGGGCGACCAGCGCCACGCGCGGATCGGCGAAGTGCCGGAGCAGGAGATCGAGCGCGCCGGGCTCGGGCACGGCATCGGAGTCGACGAAGGCGACGAAGGGTGTGGTCACGAGCCTCAGGCCGTGGTTGCGGGCCCCGGCGGGTCCGACGTTGACGGCGAGCACCTCCAGACGAGCGCCGTGCGCGTCGGCCACCCGCCGCACCGCCGCGGGGTCGCGCGAGGCGTCGTCGACCACGATCACCGTCGCGCCCTCCCCCAGGGCACCGAGGAGCCGGTCGAGCTGCTCCGGCCGATCACGCACCGGGACGACCCACGTCACCTCGGACTCGGAGAGCGGACCGGGCGTTCCCTCCGAGACGACGGGATCGGCCAGCCCCGCACCCAGCAGGACGTCGGCCAGCGCCGCCGTCTGCGCATCCGTCACCGTCAACCGGCGCCCGCGCAGGAGGGGCACGGCGGCGGGCTTGAGGTACATCACACGGAGCGGTGCACCGCCGACCAGGGCGCGACCGTCGTCCTCGACGCGGACGCGGTCGCCGAGGCGCACGACCATCCCGTCGGGGAGACGCGCCGGTGGCCTCATGCGTCCGCCAGGCAGCCGTCCGGACCCACGACGTCCGCGTGCAGCCGCCGGACGGCCGAGGCGCAGATCGCGTCGAAGACGTCGGCGCCCTCCTCGGCGGAGGAGCCGCGCGGATCGCCCAGCACGCCGTTCGGAGAGACGGCCGCGACGCCGCCGCTCCTGAGCGCGGGCAGGAGGTCGGCCAGATGGCCGGCCGCACCGGGCTCGAGCCGATCGAGGCGCACCGCGGCGGGGTGGAGGTGCAGCATCAACGAGGTCTCGGTCCGTCCCGCGTGGGCGTCGCCTCCGGGCAGGCCCGCCGGCAGCCAGGCGACCCGGTGGGTCTCCCGACGCATCCTCGGCACCACCTCGCGCAGGGTCTGCACGTTCCCTCCGTGGCCGTTCACCAGCACGATCCGACCGGCCCAGGTCGAGAGCGAGCGGATGAGCTCCACGACGAGCGAGGCCAGCGCCTCGTGGCCGATCGAGACGGTGCCGCGGAAGCTCTGGTGCTCTCCGCTCGCCCCGTAGGCCAGGGGCGGCGCGACCACCGCTCCCGATCTCTCCGCCAGCTCGACGGCCACCGCCTGGGCGATGACCGTGTCGGTGGTGAACGGCAGGTGGGGCCCGTGCTGCTCGGTCGAGCCGACCGGCACCAGGACCAGCCCGGCCGGAGGCACCTCCGGCCAGGCGAGGTCGGCGAGGTCCGCCACGGGTGTCAGGCGCTCTCCGCCTCGGCCTTGGCGAGCGGCTTCTGGGTGCGCTGACCGGCTCGCGCCTGGCCGGTCTTCCGTGCCGGTGAGGCCGGGCTCTCGTCGGCTCCTGAGGCCCCCAGCGTGCGTGTGAAGCCCGGGGGGATCACGAGGTCCTCGGGTCCGAGCTCCTTCACGCTCGTGTGCCCGGTCCCGAGCACGGCCGAGTCGAGACCTCCGCGCAGGATGTCGAGCACGTTCTCCACCCCGCCCTGGCCGTTCGCGGCGAGCCCCCAGAGGTAGGCGCGGCCGATCATGACCGCACGGGCCCCGAGCGCGACCGCCTTGGCGACGTCGCTGCCGCGGCGCACCCCGCCGTCGAGGAGCACCTCGATCTGGTCGCCCACCGCCTCGGCGACGCTCGGCAGCATCCGGATCGTCGCCGGGGTGGTGTCGAGGTTGTTCCCGCCGTGGTTCGACACCGAGATGGCGGTGACCCCGGCGTCGACCGCGCGCTTGGCGTCGTCGACGCGGGTGACGCCCTTCAGCATGAACGGGCCGCCCCACTCCTTCGCCAACCAGGCCACGTCCTCCCAGGTGGGAGGCGGGGTCTGCATCCACTCGTAGTAGGCGCCGAAGAACGTGGGCGCCTCTCCGCCGGGCGCCTGGAGGTTCGGCGTGGTGAGGTCGGGCAGACGACCCGACTTGGCGAACGTCCACAGCCATCTCGGATGCGGCAGCACGTTGGGGGCGAAGTCGACCATCGTCTTGAGGTTGAGCTTCTCCGGGATGGCCGGCGACCCCCAGTCGCGGCCGTTGGAGAACGACCAGTCGAGGGTGGCGATGAGCCCCTTCGCGCCGGCCTTCCGTGCGCGATCCATGCGCTGGATCATCGCCTCGCGCGTGCCCGTCCAGTACATCTGGAAGAACGTGTTCGGGTTCGCCGCCACGACCTCCTCGACGGGCTTCGAGGCGAACGACGACAGCCCCATGATGGTGCCGCGCGCGGCTGCGGCCCGGGCCACGGCGACCTCGCCGTCCGGATGGACCGCCTGGACCCCGGTCGGCGAGATGATGACGGGGAAGGAGATGTCGATGCCCATCACGCTCGTGGTCAGGTCGCGGTCGGCCTTGTGGCCCGCGACGTGCGGGGCGAACCCCAGCTCGCTGAACGCCGCGAGGTTGTCGTCGATCGTCACCCCCTTCTCGCTCCCGGCGACCAGCGCGCCGTACACCGAGGAGGGCAGCCGCTTCTTCGCCCGACGCTGCGCCTCCGCCACCGTCTCGAACCACGGGTTCATGACCTACCTGCCTTTCGAGGCCTCATCGCCTTCGTCACATCGTCATGGGGTTTTGACACCCTGTGCCAAAAGACCGTACTCCATGCACGATCCGTTGTCACGCCTCCCGGAAGAGGTCGCTCAGGGCGGGCGCGACGTCGCGGTGCGTCCGCACTGCTCGCAGTGAACCACGACCGAGGGCCGCCAGCTCGCGGCCGAGGTCCAGGTCCTTCTCCCCCGTCGTGTCGAGCAGCACGTCGAGCCTCGGCAGCCGCGCCGCGAACGGGCGCGGATCCGGGCCCGCGTTGTGGACGCAGTCGCTGAGGAGCACCACCCGGGCGTCCCTGGCGGGCACCCGCGCCAACTGCCCCGCCGCCAGCTCGAGCGGGAAGGCGATGTTGGTCAGCCCCCGAGCCGGGATGCGCAGCATCGTGTCGAGCAGCTCCATCGGCTTCACCTCGTGACCGACCGGCAGCAGGATGGCGGCGTCCGACCAGAACGCGATCACGCCGAGGGCGTCGCGGTGCAGCTCCGCCGCCAGCGCGCCGACCGTGGCGGCCGCGGTCTGCACCCGCTCGCCCTTCATCGACCCCGAGACGTCGACCGCCAGCACGACCGCGCGCCGGGTGAGCACGCGGTCCCGGACGATGATGTCGTCGTCCTCGGGGACCGGCCGCTCGGCCAGCACCTCGATGGTGCGGTCGAGGTCGATCTCGTCCGACGCGCCGCGGTACGGCACGCTGGCGAGCGCGCCCGCGCCGTGCCGGGCGGTGTGATCGCTGCGCGGCCTCGGCACCGACAGGCGCGCGGCGATCTGCCGGGCACGACGGCGGACGACGGGATCCACCTCCGCCTGCTCGAGCTCGCCGGCGAGCACCAGCTCGCCCCGCTCGTCGGTCTCCCCGGGAGCCGCGGTCCCCGGTCTCGTCGTCGCACGCGCATCCGGTCGCTCACGCTGAGCGGTGAGGACCGACCCGCCGCTGCCGGGCTTGGCCTCGAAGAGGGTGGGAAGCGCGTCGAGCTGCTTGGGCTTCCGCTTCAGGGGCGTCGACGCCCTGCTCTCACGCTCGCGTCGCCGGGTGACCGGCGAATCCGCCTCGACCGCTCTTCAGCCGGGCTCGGCCACCGCCGGGTTCAGGATGAAGCGGTCCTCCCAGATCTGCCGCAGCACGAGCTCGGGTGTGGTCTCCGCCGCCTCGTCGGGGTGGATGCGCCCCGAGAGCGACACGACCATGGCGTCGTAGAACAGCGGCGGGTACCCCTCGTCGGCCGGATCCGTGAGCCCGCGGATCTCGGCCAGCTCGCGCGCCACGAGGAGGCAGTCGATCGCGCCGCGGACGCTGGAGCCCTGACGGATGTCGGGATGCTCGCGCGTCGCGCGGGTCACGGCGACCGCATCCGACACCATCCGATCGCCGAGCGGACCCGAGGCCCCCGTGCGCAGACGCACGATCCCCTCCTCCGCCTCCGCGTCCTGGTAGCCGACGGCGAGCCGGTTGAGCCGGTCGGACACGCTCGTCGACAGCCGCGTGGTGCCGACGTTGTCGAACGGGTTCATCGACGCGATCACGCGGAAGGTCGGCTCCGCCACGATCAGCCCCACCCGCGGCACCTCGATGCGGCGGTCGGCCATCGCGGTGAGGAGCGTGTTGAGGGTGTCCTCCGGTGCGCGGTTGAACTCCTCGATGTAGAGGAACCCGCCCTTCTGCATCGCCTCCACGAGCGGACCCGCCACGAAGTTGTCGGGGCTGTAGTCCTCCCGGAGCACCCGGGCCGGATTGTGGTGGCCCACCAGCTTCGCGGGCGTGAGGTCGGCGTTCCCCTCGACGAACAGCAGCGGGATGCCCCATTCGTCGGTGATCGCCTTGAGCATGGTCGTCTTGCTCGTGCCGGGAGGGCCCTCCAGCACGATGTCGCGCCCCGCCGCGACGGCCGCGAACGTGAGCTCGAGCTCCCGCTCGCGGCCGACGAGGTGAGAGGCGATCCGACCACGGGTGGCCGCCAGATCGGTCGTGTCCTGCATGGTCACCTGTGGTCCTCGTCCCTACTTGATCGTGTACCCGGCGTCGATCTTGAGCTCGGTCCCCGTGACGTACCGCGCCTCGTCCGAGGCGAGGAACAGCACGGCGTTCGAGATGTCGACGGGCTCCACCCAGGGCACCGGCAGGGCGTTGGTCGACTCGAAGATCGGCGCGGCCTGCTCCTGGGTCGGGTGCTCCACATCCGGCATGAACAGACGGAACGTGGCCTCGTTGAGGATCATGTTCGTCGCCACCCCCGTGGGATGCACGGTGTTCACCCGGATGCGGTGCGGCGCCAGCTCGAGGGCGAGCGTGCGCATGATGCCCACCACGGCGTGCTTCGACGCCGTGTACGCCACCACGTTCGGGGTGCCCTTCAGCCCCGCGGTCGAGGAGGTGAGGATGATCGACCCGCCCGTCCCCTGCTCGATCATGTGCGGGATGACGGCCTTCGCGGTGTGCCAGACGCCCTTGGAGTTGATGTCGTTGACGAGCTCCCACTC
This sequence comes from Cnuibacter physcomitrellae, assembly GCF_014640535.1. Lineage (NCBI taxonomy): Bacteria > Bacillati > Actinomycetota > Actinomycetes > Micrococcales > Microbacteriaceae > Cnuibacter > Cnuibacter physcomitrellae. The sequence continues at coordinate 64,212 of NZ_BMHD01000001.1, read as the reverse complement.
CTCGTCGGTGACCAGCTGCGACTGCTCGCCGAACGTGAACACGCCGGCGTTGGCCGACACGACGTCGACATGGCCCAGCTCGGCCACACCCTCGTCGAGCGCGGCCTTGAGCGCGTCGTAGTCGCGGACGTCGGCCTTCCTCGCGACGATGCGCCGGTCCAGCGCCTCGACCTGCCGCACCGTCTCCTCGAGGTCGGCCTCCGTCGCCCCGGGATAGAACCGCTCCATCCCGGGCAGCGGCTCGGCGACGTCGACGGCGATGATGTCGGCGCCCTCCTGGGCCAGGCGCAGCGCGTGGCTGCGTCCCTGCCCGCGCGCCGCGCCCGTGATGAATGCGACCTTGCCCTCTACACGTCCCGCCATGTCACTTCACCAGGGCGCCGGCGTCGACGGGCAGGGTGACGCCCGTGACGTACCGGGCCTCGTCGGAGGCGAGCCAGAGCAGCGCGTTCGAGATGTCGACCGGGTCCACCCACGGGATGGGGAGAGCGTTGATGCTCTGGAAGCGCGGCTTGAGCACATCCGGCGTCCGCTCCTCCGGCGGCAGGTCGGGCGCGAACAGCTCGTAGCAGGCCGCGTTCTGGATCATGTCGGTGTTGACCGTCGTCGGGTGCAGGCTGTTGACTCGGATGAAGTCGGGCGCCAGCTCGAGCGCGAGCGTCCGCATGAGACCGACGACGCCGTGCTTGGCCGACACGTAGTGGCCGATGTTCGCCATGGCGAACAGACCCGCATCCGAGCTGGTGAGGATGATCGCCCCGCCGCGTCCGCCCGCCTTGAGGTGCGGGATGGCCGCCTTGGCGGTGTGCCAGACCCCGGTGAGGTTCACGGCGATCATGTCGTCCCAGTACTCGTCGCTGAGCTCCTCCATCGTGCCGAAGCTGAAGATGCCCGCGTTGGCCGAGACGATGTCGAGGCGGCCGAGCTCGGCCACCCCCTCGTCGACCGCGGCCTTGAGCGCGCCGTAGTCGCGCACGTCGGCCTTCTTCGCCACGATGCGGCGATCGAGCGCCTCGACCTGGCGGACGGTCTCCGCCATGTCCTCCTCGGTGCCCATGCCGTACGGCACCGAACCGATCTGCCCCTGGATGTCGACCGCGATGATGTCGGCGCCCTCCTGGGCGAGCCGGAGCGCGTGGCTGCGCCCCTGTCCCCGAGCGGCACCCGTGATGAAGGCGACCTTGCCTTCGACTCTTCCTGCCATCGTCCTCTCCCCGCTACTTCGTCGTCGAGCCGGCGTCGACCGGCAGCATGATGCCCGTGATGTACCGCGCCTCGTCGGAGGCCAGGAACAGCACGGCGTTCGAGATGTCGACCGGCTCCACCCACGGGATGGGCAGCGCGTTCATCGCCTGGTATCGGTCGGCGAGGCTCTCCTTGGTCCGGGCGCTCGCCTCCATGTCGGGCGCGAACAGCTCGTACATGGCCGCGTTGTGGATCATGTCGGTGTTCACGCTCGTGGGATGCACCGAGTTCACCCGGATGAAGTCCGGCGCGAGCTCGACGGCGAGCGTCCGCATGAGCCCCACGACCCCGTGCTTGGCCGAGGTGTAGTGCGAGAGGTTCTCGTACGGCTCGATCCCGGCGGTCGAGCTCGTGAGCACGATCGATCCGCCGTTCCCTCCGGCTCGGATGTGCGGGATCGCCGCCTTGGCCGCGTGCCAGACGCCCGTGAGGTTGACGTCGAGCATGTCGCGCCAGGTCTCCTCCGACAGCTCCTCCGAGCGGCCGAAGCTGGCGATCCCGGCGTTGGCCGCGACGATGTCGAGCCTGCCGAGCTGAGCGACGCCGTCGTCGACCGCGGCCTTGATCTGGTCGAAGTCCCGGACGTCCGCCTTCGTGGCGACGATCCGCCGGTCGAGCGCCTCGATCTGGCGCACCGTCTCGGCCATGTCGTCGGGTGTCGCCATCCCGTACGGGACCGAGTCGATCTGGTCCTCGATGTCGACGGCGATGATGTCGGCGCCCTCCTGCGCCAACCTGAGGGCGTGGCTGCGCCCCTGTCCTCGTGCCGCGCCCGTGACGAACGCGACCTTCCCTTCTACACGCCCCATCGCGTGCTCCTTCCCTGTTCGGTTCTCGATACTCGGGTCGGCTGGCCGCGGGTGGCGGTCAGTACTGGGTGTTACCGGCGTCCACCGTCATCGTCAGGCTCGTGACGTACCTCGACTCGTCGGAGGCGAGGAACAGCACGGCGTTGGAGATGTCGACCGGCTGGGTGATCTCGACGGGCAGCAGGTTCGCGAGCATGCCGCCGAGCTTCGGGTGCGCCTCGAGCAGCGGACCGAAGTTGCCGCCGCCGAGGGTCCCCATCGGGGTGTCGACCCCGGTCGGGTGCACGGAGTTCACCCGGACGTTGTACTCGGCGAGCTCCGTGGCGTAGGCCCGCATCAGGCCGACCACGCCGTGCTTCGCGGCCACATAGGCCGAGAGGAACGGCAGCCCCTTGAGGCCCGCCGCGGAGCTCGTCATGATGATCGATCCGCCGCCGGCGTCGATGAGGTGCTGCGCGGTGAGCGACACCGTGTTCCAGACGCCCGTGAGGTTGGTGCCGATCGTCTGGTCCCACACCTCCGCCGACGTGCCCTTCCAGTCGTCGATCACGCAGATGCCGGCGTTCGCGACGACGATGTCGAGGCGACCGAGCTGACCCACCCCGCTCTCGATCGCCAGCCGCATGGCGTCGCGATCGCGGACGTCGGTCTTCGTCGCGACGATGCGACGGTCGAGCGCCTCGACCAGACGGACGGTCTCGGCGAGGTCCTCCTCGGTGGAGGACGGGTAGTCGATGTTCGGGATCGGTGAGGCGAGGTCGACGGCGATGATGTCGGCCCCCTCCTCGGCGAGGCGCAGCGCGTGACTGCGCCCCTGGCCTCGTGCTGCGCCGGTGATGAAGGCGACCTTGCCTTCGACACGACCTGCCATGGGATGCGCTCCTTACATATCGGGTGTGAAGCCGGCGAGGGGGTTCTCCTCGCAGGCGGAGACCGGCGGCGCCGTCGGTCGGGTCATCGAGATCGTGATCGCGGTCTTCCGGCTCTTCCCGGTCGTGATCACACCGGTGTTCCGGGGTGCTCGGGTCGTGCGGTGGGAGTGGTCGCCGTCGGGGCGGGGCGCGAGGTCGTCCTGCTTCCGCTTGGCCAGGGCGTCCTCGCCGAAGCCGCGGACGCACTCCGGGTCGGGACCGTCGAGCGGCAGGCCCGTGAAGAACTTCGCCGCCATGCAGCCGCCCTTGCAGGTGTCGAAGAACTGGCACGACGAGCACGCGCCGCCCGACTGCGGAGCGCGCAGGCACTGGAACAGCTCGCTCTGCCGCCACACCCCCGTGAAGCCGCCCTCCTCGCGCACGTTGCCGGCGAGGAACTCGGAGTGGATCGCGAACGGGCACGCGTAGACGTCGCCGACCGGATCGATCAGGCACACCACCCGGCCCGCCCCGCACAGGTTCAGGCCCGGCAGCGCCTTCCCGTAGGCGGAGAGGTGGAAGAAGGAGTCGCCCGTGAGCACCCCGTCGCCGTGGGCGACGAGCCAGTCGTACAGCTCCCGCTGCTGGTCCTTGGTCGGGTGCAGGTCGTCCCACGTGTCGGCGCCACGACCCGAGGGCCGCAGGCGGGTCAGGCGCAGCTGCGCCCCGTACCGGTCGGCGATGGCCTTGAACTCGTCGAGCTGCGGGATGTTGTAGCGGGTGCAGACGACGGACAGCTTGAAGTTCTTCATGCCCGCATCCGACAGGTTCTGCATCGCCCGCATCGCCGTCTCGTACGAGCGCGGTCCGCGGACGTAGTCGTTGACCTCTGCGGTCGCCCCGTCGAGGGAGATCTGCACGTCGACGTAGTCGTTCGCGGCCAGGCGCTCCGCGGCGGCTCGATCGATCTTGACCCCGTTCGTGGAGAACTTCACGCCCACGTGATGCGCGGTGGCGTAGTCGAGCAGCTCCCAGAAGTCGCTGCGGACGGTCGGCTCGCCGCCGCCGATGTTGACGTAGAACACCTGCATCCGCTCGAGCTCGTCGATCACCGCCTTGCACTCCTCGGTGGAGAGCTCCCGCGGGTCACGACGTCCGGACGACGACAGGCAGTGCACGCAGGAGAGGTTGCACGCGTAGGTCAGCTCCCACGTCAAGCAGATCGGGGAGTCCAACCCGTACTCGAACAGGTCGACGAGCCGGCCCGGAGACGGGGTCGACCCGGCGGGGGTGGACGAACGGGGTGCATCGAGCAGCGTCATCGTTGCCTTTCCACGACCATCGACGACGCCACCAGCGTGCCGAGGGCCTGCGCGTATCGCGGGAGGTCGGAGTCGGAGACCCCGGCCGAGGTGCACGCCTCCCTGGCGGTGGCCGCCTCGTCGAGCGAGGTCACCACCGCCAGGAGGGTGCGGTCCTTCAGGAACGAGAGCTTCCTCGTCCCGAAGTGGTACAAGAGGGCGCCGAACGGCTCAGGCCGCACCGAGACCTGCGGATGCAGCTGCCATCCGGCATCGAGATCGAGCGCTACCATGGCGGATCAGTAGACGCCGCACATCCCGTCGATCGAGACCTCTTCCACCAGGGAATCCGCCTCGACCAGGGTCTCGACCTCGGCGGTTGTTTCGCGTTCACTCATGGGAGTCCTCCTCATGGCTTCGGGCCGTCGTCGTCGACGGCTCGCGGTGTGGACGATACTAATGACACCGAGTGCCGAATGAAAGGTCTGGCGTGGAACTCATACCGGGCGCACAACCGGAGCCCGCGGCTGAGCCGCCCCGGGTCGGCCGGAGCCCCTCGACCTCGCAGGCCGAGCTGAGCCACATCGCGCTCGAGCTCTTCGTCACTCGGGGCTTCGACGAGACGACGGTCGACGACATCGCCGCCGCAGCAGGGATCGGCCGCCGCACCTTCTTCCGCTACTTCCCGTCGAAGAACGACCTGCCGTGGGGCGACTTCGAGGGCCTGGTCGAACGGATGCGCGTCACCCTCGACGCCGTGCCGGACGAGGTCCCCCTGCTGACGGCGCTGCGCAGCGCCGTCATCGAGTTCAACCGGTTCCCCGAGATCGAGGTGCCGTACCACCGGCGCCGGATGGAGCTGCTCCTCACCGTCCCGACGCTCGTCGCCCACTCCACCCTCCGGTACGCCTCCTGGCGAGCGGTCGTCGCCGAGTTCGCCGCACGGCGCCTCGGCCAGCCGGTCGACGCAATGGAGCCCCAGGGCATCGCCTGGACCTACCTCGCCGTCTCGATCGCCGCCTACGAGCAGTGGCTGCAGCACGAGGGCAGCGACCTCGCCGAGGTGATGGAGCGCACGTTCGCCACCCTCGACACCGCCTTCGGCGGAGGGCAGGCCGGCGGCGGCTCCGGCGCCGCCGACGGATGATCCGCGCCGACGTCGTGGTCGTCGGCGCCGGCGGGTCCGGCGCTCCGCTCGCCGCTCGGCTGGCCGAGGGCGGCATCGACGTCGTGCTCGTCGAGGCGGGCCGCGTCCCGTCCGATCGAGGGCACTTCGGGGACGACCTCCTCGACGCCGGGCGGCTCCGCGGTGCCGACCCCTCCCATCCCGACACGTGGGCGCATCCCGCCCGACTGACCACGGGGCGCGACTACACCGTCATCCGCGGCCGGGTCGCCGGAGGTTCGACGACGACCAACGGCGGGTACTTCGTGCGCCCCACCGCCGCGGACGTCGCCCGATGGACCGCGCGCGCTCCCGAGTGGTCGCCCGAGGTGGTGCGGGCGGCGATGATCCGGCTGGAGCGCGACCTCGACTTCGGAGCCGCCCCGGGTCACGGCGACGCGGGGCCCATGCCGGTCTCGCGGCCGGACCCGACGCATCCGGTCTCGCAGGCGTTCGTGCGCGCGGCTCTCGCCCAGGGGATGCGGTGGATCCCCGACGCGAACGTCGACGACGGGGAGGGCGTGGGGCCGCTGCCGATGGACGTCGTCGACGGGGTGCGCTGGAACACGGCGCTCGGCTACCTCCTCGGCTATGCGCCCTCCCGCGCCGGGAGGAGGGGGCGGCCGCGGGTCGTCCAGGGCACCGTGCGACACGTCGTCCTCCGGGCGGGGCGGGCGCACGGCGTCGAGCTCCTCCGCGACGGCGGCGCCGAGCGGGTCGAGGCCGACGAGGTCGTGCTGAGCGCGGGGGCCTTCGCCTCCCCGCAGCTCCTGATGCGGTCCGGGATCGGACCGGCAGCCCTTCTCGAAGCGGCAGCCCTCCCGGTCGTGCACGACTCCCCCGGGGTCGGAGCCGCGTTCAGCGACCACCCCCAGATCCCGCTCGACTGGTGGCCGGAGGTCGCTCTGCCCACCGACTCCCCTACCGCGATGGCCGTGGTGGCGCACACCGGGACGGCGGAGATCCTGCCGCTCCTGGCCCCCGTGCCGGTCCTCCTCGGTGGTGCCGGCTCCGCCCGGCCCCACCCGTTCACGACGCTCGTCTCGCTCTCCCGTGCGCGGTCGCGCGGCACGATCAAGCCCGCCGCCGGGCGGGGCGGTGAGGGATTCGCCATCGACTACCGCTACCTCGAGGACCCTCTCGACCGTGCCGACCTCCGCGAGGCCGTGCGGGCGACGTCCGCCCTGCACGAGTCCGCCGCCTTCACGGAGGTCTCCGCCGGTGCCACGGACCTGCCCGCTCGCACCCTCGACGGCGACACCGCTCTCGACGCCTGGATCCTCGATCACCTCGGCACGAGCGTGCACGCCTGCGGCAGCGCTCCGATGGGCCCGCCGACCGACCCGGGCTCGGTGGTCGACGGACTCGGGCGGGTCTACGGTGTCAAGGGGCTGAGGATCGCCGACACGTCGATCCTGCCCGAGGCGCCGTCGCGAGGACCGGCGTACAGCGCGGTGGTCATCGGCGAGGTCCTCGCGGCCCTGATGCTCCGGGGCTGAGCCCCCGCATCCGCCGACCCGACCGAGGAGGAGCCATGGCTCGAGACCCTGAGCACGCGATCACGTTCGGACAGGCGGTCGACGCCTACGATCGCGGCCGCCCGGGGTATCCCGCCGAAGCGCTCGACCTCATCGTCGAGTCGGCCTCCAGTCGGCTCCGGCGGCGGATCGTCGACGTCGTCGACGTCGGGGCCGGCACGGGCAAGCTGACGTCCGCCCTCGCCGCCAGGTTCGACCGGGTGCGCGCGGTCGAGCCCGACGACGCCATGCGCGCGCGGCTCCTCGCGAACGTCCCCGGGGTGACCGCGTTCCCCGGGACGGCGGAGAGCATCCCCCTCCCCGACGCCGACACGGACCTGGTCACGGTCGCCCAGGCGTGGCACTGGGTCGACCCGGTCCGCGCCACGGCCGAGGTGGCGCGGGTCCTGCGGCCGGGCGGCACCCTGGCGCTCGTCTGGAACATCCGCGATGAGAGGGTGCCGTGGGTGCGCGATCTCGGCGAGCTGATGGGGGCCTCCCCCGGCGTCGACGAGAACGACAGCGCCGATCCGCCCCTCCCCGGTCCCCTGCTGCGCTACGACCACGTCGAGCTGCCGTTCTCGACGTCCCTCACCCGGGAGCAGCTGACCGACCTCGTCTTCTCGCGCAGCTATGTCATCGCGCTCGACGACGAGCGCAAGGCCGACCTCCGTACGCGGCTGCGCGACTTCCTCGACGCCACTCCGGAGCTCACCGGCGAGCGCATCGAGCTGCCCTACGTGACCCGCGTGACCCTGGCCGCCGAGTGACCGCCGTCGCCGCCGACGGCGTCGGCTTCCGCTCCACGCGCGGACCGGTGCTCCTCGCCCTCATGGTGAGCACCGGACTCGTCGCCATCGACTCGACCATCCTCGCGACGGCGGTGCCGTCGGTCGTCACGGACCTCGGCGGGTTCGCGCAGTTCCCCTGGCTGTTCTCGATCTACCTGCTCACCCAGGCCGTGGCCGTGCCGATCTACGCCAAGCTCGCCGACACGGTCGGCAGGAAGCCGATCATCCTCCTCGGGGTCGCCCTCTTCCTCGTCGGCTCCGTGCTCTGCGGGGTGGCGTGGAGCATGCCCGCCCTCATCGCCTTCCGCGCCCTGCAGGGGCTCGGCGCGGGAGCCATCCAGCCCATGGCGATCACGATCGCCGGCGACATCTACACGGTGGCCGAGCGCGCCAGGGTGCAGGGGTACATCGCGAGCGTGTGGGCGATCTCGTCCGTCGTCGGCCCGACGCTCGGCGGGATCTTCTCCGAGTTCGTCTCGTGGCGATGGATCTTCTTCGTGAACGTCCCCCTCTGCCTACTCGCGGGGTGGCTCCTCCTCCGCCGCTTCCACGAGAGCGTCGAGCGCAGCAGTCACCGCATTGACTACGCCGGCTCCGCCCTGCTGGCCCTCGGCGTCTCCGCCCTGATCCTCGGCCTCCTCGAGGGCGACCAGGCCTGGGCCTGGATCTCCGTGCCGGGCATCGCCGCGTTCGTCGTCGCCCTCCTGGCCCTCGTCGCCTTCGTGGTCGTCGAACGCCGCGCTCCGGAGCCGGTGCTGCCCCTCGCGATCTTCTCGCGTCCGCTCATCACGACGACGACGCTGATCTCGCTCGGGATCGGCGCGATGCTCCTCGGCCTCACGTCGTACGTGCCGACCTACCTGGAGGGCGCGCTCGGGGTGTCCCCGCTCCTGTCCGGTCTCGCCCTGGCGTCCTTGACCATCGGCTGGCCGATCAGCGCCTCGCAGTCCGGCAGGCTCTACCTCCGGTTCGGCTTCAAGCCCACCGTCCTGCTCGGAGTCGCCATCGCGGTGGTCGGAACGCTCCTGCTCGCCGCCACGGCCTCGACGCCCTCCCTCCCGGTGGTGGCCGTCGCCTGCTTCGTCACCGGCCTCGGGTTCGGCCTCGCGGCCTCCCCGTCGCTCATCGCCGCCCAATCGAGCGTGGGGTGGGAGGAGCGCGGTGTGATCACCGGCACGAACCTGTTCGCCCGCTCGGTCGGCAGCGCGGTCGGCGTCGCCGTCTTCGGCGCCCTCGCCAACTCCGTCTTCGCCGCCTCCGCCTCGAGCGATCGCAATCCGGCGGCGGTCACCAGCGCCTCCACCGTGGTCTTCGTCGCCGTCGCCTGCTGCTCCGTGATCACGATCGCCGCGAGCCTGGCCATGCCGGCCGTGCGCCCCTCCGAGGACTGAGCGCCTCGCGGGTCCGGCCCCACGACACGGACGATCGCGGCGTCGACGTGCCGCTATCGTGGGCACATGGCCGACCCGGCGATCCCCTCACCGCGACGACGACGGCGCTGGTCGGTCAACGCCCTGCTCGACAACGTCTTCTTCGTCGTGGCGGGGGCGGCCTCCGTGTGGCTCGCCTCTCTCGTCCTCACCCAGGGCTTCTCGACCGGATGGGCGCAGATCTGGTTCTACCTGCTGTTCTGGCTCATCGTCGCCTACATCGCCCTGCCGAGGCTGCACCGCATCCTCACCGACATCTACGTGCCGAACTACTTCATCGGCCGCACCCGGACCAGCGACGGACTGCTCGGCGACCCGGTGAACCTCGCGCTGCTCGGCGATGAGGCGCAGCTGCACAGCGCGATGATCCGGGCCGGGTGGACCCGGGCCGACGACCTCACGGTGAGGAGCGCGGGCAGGATCGTCGCCTCCACCCTGCTGCGCCGCAGCTACGACGAAGCCCCGGTCAGCCCGCTGATGCTGTTCGGACGGAACCAGGACTTCGCCTACCAGCAGGAGGTCGCGGGAAACCCGGCGAAGCGGCACCACGTGCGCTTCTGGCGCTGCCCGGACGGCTGGCTGCTGCCCGGCGGCCATCGGGTGGACTGGCTGGCGGCGGGCACCTACGACCGCGCGGTCGGCTTCTCGCTGTTCACCCTGCAGATCACGCACAAGATCGAGGAGAACACCGACATCGAGCGCGACCACATCGTCGCGACGCTCACCGAGGCCGACCCGGCGGTGGCCGTCGAGGTGCTGGAGGACTTCGCGACCGGCTACCACTCCCGGAACGGCGGCGGCGATCAGATCGTCACCGACGGCGACCTGCCCGTCATCGATCTCGCCCGTGTCGCCACCAGCCAGGAGGGCGCCGCGCAGGTGACGCTCCCCGTCCCCACCCCGGGGACGGATGCCACCGCCGGGACGCCCGACAAGCGGGTGCGGCGCCCCGCGCCCACCACCTTCGGCGGCGTGGTGGTCATCCTCGAGTCGGTCACCCCGCTCCTGACCCTGATCGGGGCGTGGCTGGACTGGGGCGGGTTCCGCGACGCCTTGGTCGTCGAGATCGACCAGGAGTCGGATCCTCAGACGGTCCAGGTCGTGCTGTGGATCCTGCTCGGCGTGTTCGCGGCCTTCTTCGTCGTCGAGCTCACCCTCGGCATCCTGGTGCTGGCCGGCAGCAACATCGCCCGCATCGCCGTGATGAGCGTGAGCGTCCTCGTCATCGTGCAGGCGGCCGTCGCCGCGATCACGACGGGCGCCGTCATCGACCTCGCGACGAACCTGGTGTCGCTGTCGCTGTCGATCCTCATCCTCGTGGCCCTCTCGAGCCAGCGGTCGCGCGACTACGCCCGACGACCGCGCGAGCGGAAGGCCTCGCGGATCGCGGTCACCGCCTGACGGAGCGGCAGCGCCCGCGCCCCGCTCAGTGCTCAGTCGGGAAGGGCCTCGGTGGTGATGACGCTGCCCTTCCACGAGGAGTGCGCCGCGATGAAGGGGGTGAACTCCGCGTTGACGTAGAGCGTGCCGCCGTCAGGACCGTCGGCGTGGTAGTACGCGTCGTTGAACACCGCGTCGCTGAGCACCACGCGCACCGAGGGATAGCGCGTGAGGATGCCGTCGACGGCGCGCTCCGCGGGGGTCATGACGGTCCTTTCGCCTGGTTCCGCCCTAGTCTATTCGGGGAGAGGTGGGGCTTATGCAGTTCACGACGGAGGACGCCGGCGACGACATCGCGATCGTGCGAGGCGACGGAAGGCTCAACATGGTGTCGGCGCCGACGCTGCGCGAGACGGTGAAGCGGGCGATCGACTCGGGTCGACCGAGGATCGTCGTCGACATGAGCCGGGTGCAGTTCATGGACTCGTCGGGCCTGGGGGCGCTGATCGCCTGTCTCAAGAGCGCCCGGCAGGCCGACGGCGACCTCAAGATCGTGGCGCCCTCCTCCCAGGTGCAGATGGTGCTGGCGCTCTCGAACGTCGACCAGGTGCTGCCTCCGCACGCATCGGTCGCGGAGGCGTACGGTGACTGACCGCTACGATCTCGAGTTCACCTCGCCGCCCGACGACGTGGACGGCGTGCAGGACTTCGTCGAGCGCGTCTGGGCCGCGTCGCCCCATGTGGGCGACAGGGATCGCATGGCGTTCGAGACCGCGCTGATCGAGCTGGCGTCGAACGTGATCCAGCACGCGGGCGAGGGCCAGGGGGTGACGTGCGTGCTCACGCTCTCGACCGTGGGCGGGCGGATCACGGCCACGCTCTCCGACACCGCCGAGAAGGGTCGCGTCTCGCTCGTGGTCGGCGAGATGCCCGATGCGTTCGCGGAGTCCGGTCGCGGCCTGCCGATGGTCGAGGCGCTCGTCGACGACCTCACCTTCGAGCGGATCGACGCCCGCAACGTGTGGACGATCACGAAGGCGATCACCCCGGCAGGCTGAGGGACCTTGCTCCGCGGCGCCGCCGCCGCGCGGTCAGACGACGCGGCGTCGGAGCACGAGGGCGGTCACATCGTCATCGACCGACCGGGCCTCCTGCACACGAGCCACCAGCTGCCCTGCGGCGTCGCTCGCCCCCGGGGCCGAGCTCACCAGAGCCAGCACGTCGTCGAGCGCACCGAGCGTGCCGTCGCCGATCTCGAGGGCGCCGTCGGTGACCGAGACGAGGGTATCGCCCGGTGCCAGCTCGACGGACTCGGTGCGCCAGCCGCCGCCGATGGAGATGCCGAGCGGCAGCCCGGTCGCGGCCAGCCGCTCCGTGCCCCCGGCCCGCACGATCGCCGAGAGGCCGTGACCGGCATCGGCGTAGGTGAGCACGCCGCTCGACAGGTCGAGTCGCCCCGCCACCGCCGTGGCGAAGGTCCCGGTGCGGTCGAAGTCGCCGGCGAGCTGAGAGTCGACGGCGGCCAGCAGCTCGGCAGGGGGCGCGTCGCCCACCGCGATCGCGGTCGCCCGCACGGTCGCGGCCATGATGGCCCCGGCCGCTCCCTTCCCCATGACGTCCGCTATGAGGAAGTCGAGGCGGTGGTCGTCGCTCCGCCAGGTGTAGAAGTCGCCCCCGACCCCGAGCGAGGGCAGGTTCACGGCGGCCAGGTCGTAGCCCGGCCACTCCCGCTCCTCCCCGGGCAGCAGAGCGCGCTGCACGAGCACGGCACGGTCGAGCTCCGCCGTGGCACGCAGCTCCCGCTCGACCCACGATCCCATCTCGTCGAGGACGCGCTGCTGCTCGGCGGTGAACTCCCGCGGTCTGGTGTCGACCAGGCACAGCGTGCCCACCCGGGCCGACGAGTCGACGGAGATCGGCCGACCGGCGTAGAAGCGGATGTGCCGGGGGCCGGTCACGGTGGTGCGCGAGGAGAACCTGTCGTCCTTCGTGGCGTCGGGGACCACGATCAGGTCGGGCTGCTGCACGGTCACGTCGCAGAACGACTCAGGTCTCGGGGTGTACTGCGTGGCGTCCGGGTAGTACGGGGACTTCGTGAACTGCGTGTCCTCGTCGAGGAAGTTGATCTCGGCGACGGGCATGTCGAAGATCTCGCGCGCCAGGCGGGTGATCCGGTCGAAGCGCTCCTCCGGTGGGGAGCCGATGATCTCCAGCCGCCTCACTGCGGCGACACGCTCCAGCTCGCTCTCCCCGACCACGTCTCCAGCGTAGCGGGCTCAGCGCGGCGTCAGACGGAACATCCGCAACGTGCGTCCGGACGACGTCTCGTACCCGCGATAGCCCGGCCACTGCCGCTCGATGTACCGCCAGGTGGCCTCGCGCTCGTCGTCGGGCACGAGAGCGGCGCGCACCGGGATGCGGCGCCCGCGGACGCTCACCGCCGCGTCCGGGTGCGCCAGCAGGTTGCCGCTCCACGCGGGATGTCCGGCCGCCGCGAAGTTGCTGCCGGTGACGAGCATCGTGCCACCGGGCTCGGGCACGTACATCAGCGTCGCGTCGCGCTGCTGCCCCGAGCGGGCGCCGACCGTGTGCAGCACGAGCGACGGGACGAGCAGGCCGCTCATCTGCACCCTGCCCCGGGTCAGCCACGCCATCCCGCGCTCGAGCGGGGGCATCACGTGGGGCCCCACGCGGCGGAAGAACCGCGTCCGCGAGAACCAGGCGACGGCGGTCCGGATGCGGAGCACGACGGGGGAGGTCACTCCCCCATCGTGGCCCGTGTCCGGGCTCGGGCACCACTCGGCGCCGGCGCGGTCCGGCGCGACCCAGGCTGGATCAGTACCAGTTGACGGACTGCGAGTGCGACCACGCGGCGCACGGGGTCCCGTAGCCGCGGGAGATGTAGTCCAGGCCCCAGGCGATCTGAGTCGAGGCGTTGGTCTGCCAGTCGTCGCCGAAGGAGGCCATCTTGCTCCCCGGCAGGGACTGCGGGATGCCCGCGGCTCCGCTCGAGGCGTTCTCGGCCTGGTAGTTCCAGCCCGACTCCTTCTGCCACAGGTTCACCAGGCACTGGAACTGCGAGTCGCCCCAGCCGTAGGTGGAGGCGGCCAGCTCACGGGCCGTCTCCTTCGCGCCGTCGGGCGTGTTCGCGAGGGCGAGCGCCTCGGCGGCGGCTGCGGCGTCGGCGGCGGCCTGAGCCGCGGCCTGGTCCGCGGCCTGCGCGCCCGACTGGGCGGCGGCGGTCGTGGCCAGGGCCGTCGTCGCGAGCGTGTTCACGGTGGTGGCGTCGAGGTACTGGTAGCTCGAGAGCGCGTTGATCGACGCGACGAGAGGGGCGGTGTCGACCTTGCCGGTCACGCTGGCGAGGACGGAGGTGCCGCGGTCGACCGCCAGGGAGGCGCGGGCGTCGGCCGTCTCCTTGGCCTTCGCCGAGAGGTCGACAGTCGGGCCCACATCCGGGGTCGTGTAAATCTGCGTGCCGACCGTCGCGGTCGACGCGTTGGTCGTCACGACCTCGCCGCCGCGCGCCTGAGCGGACACGGGATGGACGAGGGACGCCACTGTGACCAGGAGCGCGGCACCGGCGACGCCGGTGACGGCGGCCGTGAGGGTCTGCCTGCGGCGACGCCTGTGACGGCGTGCGTCGGCGCGGTTCAGGGCGGGCAGGGTGGACGGGTCGAGTCGGGTGTGGTGCATCGTTCCTCAGTGATCACGCCGTCGAGGGGGGCACCCTGACCTGCGTGGGCACGCCGCGATGGGGGCGCGCGAGGCGGTCGACGAGGGCGGGGCCGCTGCGTCGGGTGCGGTGACGGTCGATGTCGGGTCGTGAAGCCGTCACGGCTTCTCTCGAGCCGGGAGCCCGTGGCGTGCCCGGCGATCAGTTGCACCATCAAGTATGTTTCCCCTGTCTGGGAGGTTCCTGGCGAGGGGAGTCGGACACGTGCGCGGATACAGCGCGGAGCAGATCAGGGGCGCGGAGCGTGCCCATCTCGAGGCCGGCGAGCCGCTGATGGCCCGGGCCGCGGAGGGGCTGGCCGACGCCGTCGAAGGGCTCGTCACCCGGCCGGGTCGCCCGCTCCGCACCTCGCACGTCTGCGTCCTCGCCGGGTCGGGCGACAACGGCGGCGATGCCCTCTACGCGGCGGCCGCGCTCGCCGCCCGCGGCTCCTCCGTGACGGTCGTGCCGGTCGGCAGCCGTTTGCACGAGGGCGGGCGCACGGCCGCCGAGGTCGCGGGAGCGACCGTCCTCGACAGGACGAGCGGGTCGGACGAGGACCTCGTCCGACGGGCGGTCGAGGCCGCGATCCGGTCGGACGCCGTGGTCGACGGGATCATCGGCACCGGCACGTCGGCCGACCCGTCACTGCGCGGCCTGGGCCGCGCCGTGGTGGTCGCTCTGCTGTCCGAGCCGCGCTGGGCCGGATCGGGTGCCGCCGTCGTCGCGGTCGATCTGCCGAGCGGTGTGCATCCGGACACCGGAGCCGCCGACGACGCCGTCCTCCCGGCCGACCTCACCGTGACCTTCGGCGGCGCCAAGGCGGGCCTGCTCCAGGGCACGGGGGCGCGTCTGGCCGGGCGGATCGAGGTCGTCCCGATCGGCATCGAGGAGGACCTCGAGGCGCTCACCCCCGTCGTCGAGACCTGACCGTCTCCGAGACCACCGGCTCGATCTCGCGGTTCGCGAGGTGCTCGTAGACCACCGACGTCCGCACGTCGGCCACCTCGGGGCGCTCGGTGAGGCGGTCGATGACGAACGCGTACAGGCTGTCGTTGTCGGGCACCGCCACATGCACGATGAAGTCCTCCGCCCCCGACGTCACGAAGACGCCGACCACGTCGGGGAGCGTCGCCGCCCAGTCCCGGAACGACTCGATGTTGCGCCTCGACGGCGGGCGGATGCGCACGGCGATGAGCGCCTGCACGCCCCGCCCCACGGCGGCCAGGTCGACCTCGAGGATCGCGCCGCGGATGATGCCCCGCTCCCGGAGCGCGCGGGTGCGGTCGAGAGCGGTGGTGGGCGACACCCCGGCTCGGGCGGCGACCTCGCGGTTGGTCATCCGTGCATCCGACCTGAGAAGGCGGAGGATGGCGAGGTCAACCTCGTCGATGTCAGGCATATCGGCCTTCCTCCCGGATTAAGTGCGGACGGTTTGATGAACCCCCGCCGGTCTGCCTAGTCTCTCATCGCATCGACGGAAGGATGACCATGAGCACGATCGGCTTCTCGCCCGAGGAGATCGACACCGCCGCCCCCACCCGGTCGGCCCGCCTCAAGTGGGTCGTCGTGGTGTCGTCGGCCCTGCCCGCCGGGCGCGCGGCGAACGCCGCGATCTGCGTCGCGGCGGTGACGGCCCGCGAGGTCGGCGGCCTCCTCGGCCCCGACGCGGTGGACGCCGACGGCTCCACGCACCCGGGCCTGCCGTGGGCGGGATGCAGCGTGCTGGCCGCCGACGCCGACACCCTCGCCATGATCCGGACGAAGGCCGACGCCTCCGACGGGGTCTTCGTGGCCGGCATGACCGAGCTCGCCCAGTCGACCCGGGTGTACGACGAATGGCTGTCCGGGATGTCGGAGTCGCACGCGGCCGACCTCGAGTACTACGCGGTCAGCGTGGTCGGGCCGAAGAACCGGGTCGACAAGATCGTCGGCCGGCTCCCCTTGCTCTGAGCCGTCTAGAACTCGCGCAGCGCCGCTCGCGCGCCGCCGGACGGGTAGTCGCGGCGCAGGACTCCCCGACGACGCAGGATGGGCACGAGCTCGTCGAGCGTGCGGTGGATCGTCACCGGATGCAGGTCGCCCGAGAAGATGAACCCGTCGTTGTCGGCCTCGTCGCCCAGCCGCTCGATGAAGTCGGCCACTTCGTCCGCGGTGCCGACGAACCCGGAGCCGTCGGAGATCCGGCCCTTCCGCGCCTTCGCCGTGGCGAGCTCGCGCAGGGTGGCGTCCGCGAACGACTCGTACGGGCCGAGAAGGCCCCGGATCGACCCCTGCGACACGTGCTGTCCGAAGATGGCCGGGTCGATCGGGCGGTCGGGGTCAAGCACCGAGAGGTCGGTCTCGAGGTCGCTCGACTGCCCGAGGACGATCGCGGCGAGCTGCTCGTCGGTCGGATGCGCCGACGCGGCGACCACCCGCTCCGCCTCCTCGGCGCTGGAGACGATCTCGGGCTTGAACACGAACAGCACCTTGATGTGGTCGGCATCGCGGCCGGCCGCCGCGGCCGCCCCTCGGACGCGCTCCCGGTAGGCCCGCACGCTCTCCGGGTTCAACGGGGCGAGCGCCAGCTGCACGTCGGAGTGGGCCCCCGCGAACCCGAGGCCCCGTCCCGAGCCGCCGGGCGACACGATGAGAGGGGACTCCTCGGCGGGCAGGGCGTTCAGCGGACCGGTGACGTCGAAGTACTCGCCACGATGCTCCGTGGCCCGGATCAGGCTGCCGTCCGCGAACCGTCCGGTGGCAGCGTCGCCGATGTAGGCTCCGTCGCCCCAGCTGCCCCAGAGCTGCTCGATCGCGGCCAGCCACTCCTCGGCGCGGTCGTAGGCGGCATCGTGCGCGATCTCCTCCAGCCCGAAGTGCCGAGCGCTCTTCACGTCGGTGACGACGTTCACGCCGAACCGCCCCGAGCTGAGGTGCTGCAGCGTGGAGAACTGGCGAGCGGCCAGATAGGGCGGGGTCGCGCCGGCGTTCACCGTGGGCGCGACCGCGATCCGTTCGGTGGCGGCGAACAGGTACGGCGTGAGCAGGAGCGGATCGTGCTTGGGCCCGCCGTACGCCGAGCGCACCCGGAGGTCGACGGTCTCGGGCGTGCCGATCGAGAGGGCGTCCTCGACGATCACCAGGTCGAGGCCGGCCTGCTCGAGCTCACGGATCGAGTGCTGGTAGAGACGCGGTTCCGTCCACCTGTAGCCCCAGTCCCACGCCGGGGTGCCCCACGCCTGGGGGCCGAAGCCGCGTGCGAAGAACCAGCCGAAGTGCTGCGGTCTCGTCATCACGCCACCTCGAGCCGGGCGCGGCGGGACGCCGCGAGCGCCTGTGCCAGGTCGCGCAGCAGGTCGTCGACGTCCTCGATGCCGATCGAGAGCCTGAGCAGGCCCGGATGGATGCCGTTCGCCCGCAGCTCGTCGCCGGTGAGCAGCGAGTGGGTGGTCGTCGCCGGGTGCAGGATGAGGGACCGCACGTCGCCGAGGTGCGTCATGCGGGAGAACAGCGTCACCGCATCGACGACGGCCCGGGCGGCCGGCTCACCGCCCGTGAGGGTGAATCCGAACACCGAGCCCTGGCCGCGCGGCAGGTAGCGCTTGGCGAGGCCGTGGTACGGGCTCGACTCGAGGCCCGAGTAGTCGACGCTCGCCACCTCGGGCTGCTCCTCGAGCCACCGCGCCACCTGGAGCGCGTTCTCGGAGTGCCGCTCGATGCGGAGGGAGAGGGTCTCGATCCCCTGCTGGAGCAGGAACGCGTGCAGCGGCGAGAGGGTGGGCCCGAAGCGGGACGCGATCACCGAACGGGCGTACTCCGCGTAGGCGCGGTCGCCGAAGCGCTCGACGTAGCTGCGTCCGCCGAGTCCGGCCGACGGCGAGGTCAGCTGGGGGAAGAGCTCCGGCCGGGCCGCCCAGTCGAGGCGGCCGCCGTCGATGACGGCACCGCCGAGCGACGCCCCGTGCCCGGCGAGGAACTTGCTGGTCGAGTGGACGACGACATCGGCCCCGAAGTCGATCGGCCGCACCAGATAGGGCGTGGCGAGCGTCGAGTCGACGACGAGCGGGAGGCCGTGATCGTGGGCGACGTCGGCCACTCCCGAGATGTCGAGCACGTCGTTCTTCGGGTTCGGGATGGACTCCCCGAACAGCACGCGCGTCTCCGGGCGGATCCGCGCGCGCCACTCCGCGAGGTCGTGCGGATCGTCGACGAAGTCGACGCCGATGCCGAGGTTCGCGAAGTTCTCGCGGAAGAGACCCCGGGATCCCTCGTAGATGCTCCGCGAGGCCAGGATGCGGTCGCCCGCTCGGAGCAGGGCGAGCAGGGCCACCGTCACGGCGGCCTGACCGCTCGCGACCGCGATCGCGTCGACCCCGTGCTCGAGCGCGGCGAGCTTGCGCTCGACCGCCGCCGTCGTGGGGTTGCCCAGGCGCGTGTAGGTGAATCCCTCCACGTCTCCGTGGAAGCGGTCGCGCGCCTGGTCGAAGTCGTCGAACACGAACCCCGCGGTGAGATGGATCGGCGTGATGCGCGCCCCGGCGTCGCCGTCCAGCCGCTCGCCGGCGTGCACCTGCTGCGTCGCGAATCCCACCTCGTCGGCCATCGCCGCTCCTCCCGTGCTCTCTGCTCCGTCGCTGTCCCGACGGTCCACTGTCGCAAAGTGCCGCACCTGCCCGCACGAGTGCGACGGATTGTTACCCCGTGCCAGGATCGGAGCATGCTCGTCTCGGCGTCGAACCAGGTGGCCCCCATGCTCGCGAAGGCCGTCGAGGGAGTGCCCGCGCCGGACTCCGTCGCGGGCGGGCTCTCGTACGAGCCGAAGTGGGACGGCTTCCGCGGCATCGCGTACGTCGACGGCAGCGGCGACCCCGGCGGGGTCGAGATCGGCAGTCGCGGGTCGAAGCCGCTGACCCGGTACTTCCCCGAGCTGACCGCCGCGCTCGCCGAGCAGCTCGACGTGGCGTGCGTCCTCGACGGAGAGATCGTCGTCCGCACCGGCGAACCCGGCTCGGAGCGGCTCGACTGGGAGGCGCTGTCGCAGCGCATCCATCCCGCGGCCAGCCGCGTCACCCGGCTGGCGGCCGAGACCCCGGCGATCTTCGTCGCGTTCGACCTCCTCGCCCTCGGCGACGAGGATCTGGCCGCCCGCCCCTTCGCGGAGCGCAGGCAGGCCCTCGAGTCGCTCTCGAGCAGGCTGACGCATCCGCTCCACGTCTCGCGCACCACCGACGACGTCGAGACCGCGCGGCGGTGGCTCGTGGAGTTCGAGGGCGCCGGTCTCGACGGGGTGGTCGCGAAGCCGCTCGCCAGTCCGTACGCTCCGGGCAAGCGCGTGATGCTGAAGACGAAGCACCATCGCACCGCCGACGTCGTGCTGATCGGGTACCGGGTGCACAAGAGCGGCTCGGGGGTGGGCTCGCTCCTCCTCGGGCTCTACGACGCCGACGGGGAGCTGAGGGGCGTCGGCGGGGCATCGGCGTTCAGCGACAAGCGACGGCAGGAGCTGGTCGACGAGCTCGAGCCGTACGTCGAGCGGGACGAGTCGGGCGAGGCCGTCAAGGGCGAGACCGACCGCAGCCGCTTCTCGGCGAGCAAGGACGTCTCGTACGTCCGGCTGCGGCCGGAGCGGGTGCTCGAGGTGCGGTACGACCAGATGGAGGGCATGCGCTTCAGGCACACGGTGCAGTTCGACCGGTGGCGGCCCGATCGGGAGCCGCGGTCGTGCACCTTCGAGCAGCTCGACCGTCCCGTCGCCTACGACCTGTCGAAGGTGCTGAGCTGACGGCGTCGCCGCGCGATCAGTCGGCCGGGGTCTTCTTGGCCCGGCTCGGCTGCACCCGGGGCGGCTCGCCGGGCATTTTCGGGTAGTCGGGCGGGAACGGGAGCTCGCCGAGCCCGTTCTCGAGATCGCGCTCCCACCAGGAGAACAGCGTGTCGATGGAGCCCGGCTCGTCGGAGAAGCCCGCCCACGGATCGCCGACCGTGCGGAGGCGTTCGGGCACGGTGAGGATCGTGAACGACCTCGGGTCGACGCTCTCGAGCTCGTCCCAGGTGATCGGGCAGGACACCGACGCGTGCGGCAGCGCCCGCGGACTGTACGCGCCCGCGATGGTGCGATCACGGTTGGCCTGGTTGAAGTCGACGAAGACGCGCTGTCCGCGCTCCTCCTTCCACCACGCAGTGGTGACCCTGTCGGGCATCCGGCGTTCCAGCTCGCGGGCGGCGCCGATCACGGCGTGACGGACGTCGAGGAACTCGCGCACGGGCTCGATGGGGGCGAACACATGGAGGCCCCGATTGCCGGAGGTCTTCACGAACGCGGTGAGCCCCGCCTCGGCGAGCACCTCCCGCAGTGCCAGGGCCGCGGGGATGGCCTCGTCGATCCCGGTCCCGGGCTGGGGGTCGAGGTCGATCCGCAGCTGATCCGGGTTGTCCGGGTCCTCGGCGCGGGAGGGCCACGGGTGGAACACGATCGTGTTCATCTGCGCGGCCCAGACGGCCGCGGCCGGCTCGTCGATGACGAGCTGCGGATGCGAGCGCGCGCTCGGGTAGGTGACCGTCACGGAGCGGACGTAGTCGGGTGTGCCCCGCGGCGGGTTCTTGGAGAAGAAGTCCTCCCCGTCGACGTTCTCCGGGAAGCGTTGCAGCGAGACCGGCCGGTCGCCGTTCGCCCGGACGAACGCCTCCCCCACATTGACCAGGTAGCGGGCGAGGTCGAGCTTGGTGATGCCGAGCTCGGGCCAGAGCACGCGTGACGGACTCGAGATCCGCACCTCGCGCGGTCCGTGGGGGCCGTCGACGGTCAGCACGGTGGCTTCGCTTGCCATGGGTCCAACCTATCCGTGGCCGATGACACCGCGGAGGAATGAGGCCAGATCGCCCAGATCGGCATCTTGAGTCCGACGGAACGGTCCGATTGGATCCTTGCTATAGGGCCAGTTCGGCGGAGGAGAGGAGATCGGCATGGTGATGATCGTGATCGGAGGGCTGATCGTCGCCGCCCTCGGCGTGGTGGGCAGCCTGCTCTCGTGGCGGGACGACGGGTACGGAGCCGCCGCAGCGCGGGCCGACTACGACAGCCGTCGCCCGCATCCGTCGGACACGGGCGGCGGACGCCGCTGACCTCAGCGGGCGGTGATGGTGAGCTTCGGGGAGGCGGGCGCCTTCGGGGAGGCCACCTGCAGCCCGACGCGCACCGTCTGGCCCGGCTGGAGGGGTCCGGCCCAGTCCTTGCCGGTGCAGGTGATGCTCGTCTTCGGCTTCACGGTGCAGTCCATGCCCCACGAGTTCACGACGGAGGTCGCGGCGGTGTCGGGCCAGGTCACGGTCCAGCCTGCGGTCTTCGCGGCGGCGGTGAGCTCGATCTCCGCGACGTAGCCCTCACCCCAGGAGCTCTGGAGGGTCCACTTCCCGGTCACGGGAGTACCCGTCGGGGGTGTCGTGGGCTTCGGCGTCGGGGTCGGGGTCGCCGTGGGCTTCGGCGTCGGCGTCGCGGTGGGCTTCGGCGTCGGGGTCGGAGTCGCGGTGGGCTTCGGCGTCGGGGTCGCCGTGGGCTTCGGCGTCGGGGTGGGGGTCGCCGTGGGCTTCGGGGTCGGCGTGGCGGTCGGCTTCGGGGTCGCGGTGGGCGACGGGGTCACCGAGCCGCCCGGGCCGAGGAGAGGCGCGAGCGCCTCGAGCTTGGCGGACTGCTTCGTCGTCCAGTCGTCGGTCACCAGACCACCGGTGTCGCCGCTGTTGGGGTTGAACGACCAGTAGGCGAAGCTGATGCCCTTCTTCCCGAGGTACCCGACGAGCGACTTCAACCAGGCCAGATCGCTGGCGCTCTCGTACTTCGTGCCGAACTCTCCGAGCAGGACGGGCGCCACGCCCTTCGTCACGAGGTAGCCCCAGTTCCTCTCCCACACCCCCTCGAGGTTGGCGGGGTAGTCGGCGGCCTGGAACCAGGTCTGGTTGAACACGGTCGAGGGATAGTCGTGGGGCGAGTAGACGACGCGCCCGGCGACCTTCAGCGACACCGGCTTGGCCCCGGCATCCGACAGCCCTCCGCCCCACCAGGTGGAGGATCCGTCGCCCTGACGCTCGACGCCCTCGACGACGATCAGGAGCTTCGGGTTCACCGCGAGCACCGCGTCGCCCGCTCGTGTCGCCGCCGCCTGCCAGTCACGAGCCGGATCGCCGCACCCCCAGCACGCCGGGCCGTGCGGCTCGTTGTGGAGGTCGACGCCGATGACCGTCGGGTCGCTCTTGTAGCGGCTCGCCAGCATCGTCCAGTCGGCGATCCACTGCTTCTCGCTGTAGCGGTCGGTGTACCAGAGCTCGGACTGCGCACCCGAGTCGGGTCGATGGCGGTCGAGGATGACGTTCAGGCCGTACGACCTCGCCTTGGCGATGACGGTGTCCATGAGCTGCAGCGGGGAGAGCGAGACCAGGTCGGGGTTGGCGTTCTGGTTGATCGAGGTCGACGACGCCTGCGCGAGGCACTCGTTCGAGAACGGCAGGCGGATGGTGTTGAAGCCCATCGAGGCGATGGACGCCAGTCCGGCGTCGAGCGAGATCGACCAGAGCCCGTGCGGGGCGCAGTTCGACGTCTCCATCCCGAACCAGGCGACCGCCTTGATCGTGTAGGTCTGCCCCGCCTCGGTCTTGATCGCGGCGCCCTCGGTGTGCAGCCATCCGGACGTCGCCGCGACGGCGGGCGCCGGTGCCTGCGCGACGGCCAGCGCGGTCGCGGGCAGGAGTGCCGCCAGGGCCACGGCGCCGAGGCGGAGCAGCCGGCGTGCGCGCCCGCCGATCGTCGCCGTCGCGCCCATCGCTCCCCCACCTCCGGCCCGCCTGGCGCGAGCTGATGTCGGCCATGGTAATCGAACTCCGGGCCGGCTCTCGTCGTCATGCGAGGAAACACGACGGGGACTCCGAGCGAAGACGTAGCCGACGGCCAGCAGACGGACCTACGGTCGTCTCACCCCTGGACGGAAGGATCACCTGATGACCACCACGACCTGGACCCGCGACCTCATCCTCCGCCGGCGTCACCTGCACGCCGCCATCGACGCCGCGGCGGAGAGGACCCCGAACGAGGCCGCCCGCCTCCGCCTCGACCTCTACACGATCACCCACGACTTCGACGTCCACGCCGTCGACGAGTCCGAGCTCGCCACCGGCTTCGACCTCATCGAGCTCGACCTCACCCGCGCCGCCGCCTGAGCTGATCGGATCGCTGCCTGACCTGGACCTGCGACGACAAGTCCCGGTCATCCTGCGGCAGAGCGTGCAGCTCCCCGAACGGGATCCCAGCAGTGCTCGAGTTGCGGGTTGCGCCCGCTCAGCGGTGCGGCGAGGCCCCGGGAGCGGTGACGGCGCGCTCCGCGGGCGCAACCCGCACCATGCCCGCCAGATTGCCGACCCCGACGCGGCCCGCCTAGCGTGCCCCGCTCACCCACCCGGGCGACCTCGAGAGCCAGACGCGCGGGTTGCGCCCGCCCAGCGGCGCGGCGAGGCCCAGGGAGCGGTGACGGCGCGCTCCGCGGGCGCAACCCGCACCATGCCCGCCAGAATGCCGACCCCGACGCTGCCCGCCTGGCCTACCCGGCCCACCCCCACGCGGGCGACCTCGAGAGCCGGACGCGCGGGTTGCGCCCGCTCAGCGGTGCGGCGAAGCCCAGGGAGCGGCGACGGCGCGCTCCGCGGGCGCAACCCGCACCATGCCCGTCCGAACACCGGCTCGACCACTCCCCCGGCGGGCCGGCGTCACCCGTCGCCCGGGCGGACCTCGCGGAGCCCGTCGGGGGTGAGCTCGAGCCAGGTCGTGATGCCGAGGCGGTCGAGCACGGCGTCGTCGTGGCTCACCACGAGGAGGGCACCGCGATAGGCGGCCAGAGCGTCGACGAGCACGTCGATGCTCGCGAGGTCGAGGTCGTTCGTGGGCTCGTCGAGCACCAGCAGCCGGCTCGGCGGATCGGCCACGAGGAGTCCCGCGAGCGCCACCCGGAACCGCTCTCCCCCCGAGAGCGTGCCGACCGCGCGATCGACGACGTCCCCGCGGAGCAGCAGCCTGGCGAGCATCGCCCGCATCTCTCCCGGCGGCCGGCCGGGAGCATGGCGGCGCACGTTCTCGAGCACGCTGTCGGCGTCGACGAGCCCGTCCCGTCGCTGCGGCAGGTACCCGATCCGATCGGTGTCGGCGCGCGCGGCGACCGCCGCATCCGGGTCTGCCTGCCCCGACACGAGCGACTCGAGCAGGCGAGTCTTCCCCACCCCGTTCCGGCCGACGAGCGCGATCCGCTCGGGCCCCCGCACGATCGTCTCTCGACCGGTCCGCACATCCCTGAAGGTGGCGATGCTCCGCGAGGCGGGGACCCCGGGATCGGGGAGATCGATGCGGATGCGGTCGTCGTCCCGCACCCGAGCAGCCTGCTCGTCGACGGAGCGCCTCGCGGCGTCGACCCGGTCGTCCAGGTCGCCGCGGAGCTTCCCGGCCGAGACCTGCGCGAAGCTCTTCCGCCCGTTCATCACGATCTTCGGCATCCGCTTGTTCTCGTAGTCGGTGCGGGCGTACCGCGCCCGGCGCGACAGCGCGGTCTCGGCCTCGATGCGCTGGCGACGCTCCACGCGCAGCGTCTGCTCCGCCCCGCGGAGTGCTCGCTCGGCCGCCTCCTGCTCCCGCGCCAGGTGCTCACGGAACTCGGAGTAGCCGCCGCCGAACACCTCGATCCCGCCCGCACGCAGCTCGGCCGTGTCGTCCATCCGATCGAGGAGCGCGACGTCGTGGCTGACCACGATCATCGCGCCGGGCCAGCCCTCGAGGCTGTCGGCGAACCGCCGACGCGCCTCGCGGTCGAGGTTGTTGGTCGGCTCGTCGAGCAGCACGACCGGATGCGCGGCGAGCCTCAGGCCGGCGAGCGCCGTGAGCACGGCCTCGCCGCCGCTCAGCTCGCCGACGCGGCGGTCGAGGTCGGTGGGCACACCCACCGCGTCGAGCGCGGCGGTGGCGCGCGCCTCGACGTCCCAGTCGTCGCCGACGGCGTCGAACAGGGTCTCCGAGACGCCGCCGGCCTCGATGGCCCGCAGCGCGGCCAGCGTGCTCTCGACGCCGAGCAGCGCCGCGACCGTCTCCCCCGTGTCGAGTGTGAGCCGCTGCGGGAGCACCCCGACGGATCCCGTCGTGGTCACGCTCCCGGAACCGGGCCGGAGCGTCCCCGCGATGAGGCGCAGCAGCGTGGACTTGCCCGAGCCGTTGTCGCCGATCAGGCCCGTGCGGCCGGACCCGAAGGCGACCGTGAGGTCATCGAGGACGATGTCGCCGTCGGGCCACGCGAAGGACACGTGGTCGAGGACGACGGAGGGGTGATGGGTGGACATGGGGCTCCTCGGATGTCAGCGGATGCGCTGACAACGGAGCCGGAGATCGAGTCGACGTCGGTCAGCGCGGGATGCGCGGTGTGAACCGGTCGACGATCTTCACTGGAGCCTCACTCATCGGATGGACGCCGACGATCCTCACACGAACCCGCCGCGAGCGCAACCGTCCCCGCCCATCCGCACGCCGCATCCCCTCCGTTTCGCGCCCTGTTTGACCTTTCGCATGCCCAGTGGGCGCGCGAAAGGTCAGACAGGGCGCGACAGCAGCGGTGGAGCTCAGGTCCAGGAGCGGGCGGAGCGCTCCGCCCAGTACTCCGCGGGGTCCTCGGCGAGCTCGGCGAGCCGCTCCTCCGGCAGTGCGGGCACGCGTGCGCCGAGGTTCTCCCGCAGCTGCTTCCGCGTGACCGCGCCCGTGAGCACGATGTCGGCCCACGCGTGCGAGACCGCGGCGCCGATCGCGAGCCCGTCGAGGGGCTGTCCGTCCTCCGCCGCGAGCGCCGCGGCGGCCGGCTCGTCGCCCCGGGGCGTCAGCCGTCCGTTGGCGAGGGTCTCCTTCACCACGACGAGCCAGCGGGCGTCGTTCGCGGCGGCGAGGGCGTCGCCGGCCGACTGCTCGAGCAGGTTCCACGTCGTCTGCACGGCGCTGAACGGCAGGTCGGGGCGAGCGAGCGCCGTACGCAGGACGTCGCCCTGCGCCGGCCCGGAGGTCGAGAACCCCACCCGGACTCCCCCCTCGGCGATCTCGGCGAGCCGGGTCAGCAGCGCGTCGTCGCCGAGGGCGGGGCTGTCGGGGGTGAGCGAGTGGACGAGGTACACGTCGGGCTCCGTGCCGAGCGCCTCGACGGTCTCGGCCCACTGTCGCTCAAGCAGGGCGAGGCTGTGCTCCTTGCGCTCGTGCACCTCGGCATCCATGCGCCAGTCGCCCACGTACTCGTAGCCCCACTTCGACCCGATCGTCAGCTCGTCGCGACGGCCCGGATGCGCGGCGAGCCACGACCCGAGGAACTCCTCGGCGTGCCCGTACGAGCGTGCCGCGTCGATGTAGCGGACGCCGAGCCACCACGCGGCGTCGAGGAGCGCGTGCGCGCGTTCCCGCATCCCCTCGATCGACCGGTCGGCGCCCTGGCCGAGGTCGTCGTCCCGCCCGACCGTGATGTACGCCGGCCGGCCGATCGCCGCGAGCCCGAGTCCGAGTCGGGAGGCGAGGGGGCTGGTGTCGTCGGCACTGCTGTCGGTCATGTCTCCAGCCTAGGTCGCGTCTGCATCGACGAGCCGGCGTAGGGTCTCACCCGGAGGTAGGATGATGGATGCTCAACAGTGGTGGGGAGATCTCCCCACCTGGATCACGACCGCGGCGGTGGCGATCGCCGTGCTCCAGTTCATGGCGGACCGTCGACGGCGGCGCGCCGAGGAGGACCGCGAGTCGAAGGTGCAGGCCACCGGCTCACCTCCTGGGTAACCACGAACGACGCACGGGACTTCTACGGCGTCGTGATCGCCAACACGTCCGGCGCCACGTTCCACGACGTCGTCATCGAGGTCGCTCTGAAGGGCTTCCCGAGCGCACGACCGATCACGCTCCGCATCCTGCCGCCCGGCACCTACCTCGTGAGGCACAAGTCGTCGGGCGACCCGTTCGAGTGGGCCTTCGCGCGCGAGCTCCGCGAGGCCGACCAGCCGCTGCAGCCCTTCATGAACACGGCGGAGTGGGCGGTGACCGCGATCCGCTTCTCCGACAACCTGGGCCAGCGGTGGACGGCCGACGAGCGCGCGATCCTGACCCGCGAGGCGTAGCCGGACGCTCGACGGCGATGCTCAGCCCAGGCGGTGCGCCCGGCGCTCAGCCCCAGGCGGCGGCGGGCGCGGTGTACAGCGGCACGGGAGACGACGACCAGTGCGCCCCGTTCGCGTAGTGGCTGCTCGCCCAGGGCGACGCCCAGATGGCGGCCTCGATCTGCGAGGTGGGCGCGGACGACTGGAACCCGGCGAGGATGGCGGAGTAGCCGGAGTTCTCGTGCAGGGCCTCGGCGCAGTTCTCGGCCGCGATGACGAGGTTGTCGTAGCTGCCGAGTCCGCTCCCGCCGCCCGAGCCCCAGCCGTTGTTGAGCGGGTTGTTGCGCAGCCACCAGTCGTCGGGGCCGTTCTCCTGCCGCATCCAGCGGAGCATCACGGTGATGTTGGACTCGGTGCGCGGGAATCCGCCGAAGATCATCACCAGCTCGGCCCAGTCGCGGTTCGTGCCGCTCTGCCGGAGCTTCTCGAGCGCGGTCGTCCCCGAGTACCCGTCACGCGAGACGAGCACCTGCGCGACGCTCTGCGGCACCGAGATGGTCTGCTGCCCCGGCCCGTCGCCCACGCCGATCACGACGTCGCGCTGGTCCGCTCCGGCGGCCGCGACGGACCCGGCGGCGAGGTCGGACACCGCACCGGGCGCCTGCCCGGGCGGAGCGATGGCGGTGAGCGACACGAGGGCGAACGCCGAGGCCGCCGCCGCCACGACGACGATCGTGCGGACCCGGCGGGTGCCGCTCGAGAGCCGGTCGGAGCCGGAGGGTCGGTGGAAGGGGAAGCTCATGGTCGGGATGGCGAGTCGGCCGCACCTGTCGCGGACCACCCGCGCCGGGCAGTCGACCGCCGGGATCTCAAGCTACCAGCGGATGCTCGACACGGCCCGCGTGCGCCCGGCGCACTCTCAGGCTGCGGGACGCCAGCCGAGGAGCGGACCGAGCACACCGGCGATGTCGTTCAGCAGCTGGACGTAGTCGTCCCGGTCGAAGCTGAACGGCAGCGCGAACGCCACCTCGTCGGTGAGGAGGTACCCCTCGTGGGACTGCAGCCGCTCGGCGATCTCGGCCGAGGAGCCCACGATGTCGGCAGCGAAGAGCATCCCCCGCGGCCCCTGGGGCACACCCACCCGCGCGTTCCGCGACTCGGCGTACGCGCGGTAGCGCTCCACCTGCGACGCGGTCGCGGAGTCGGTGGGGATCACCACGAGCCCCTGCGACACCCGTGCACGGGCGGGGTCGGGATGCGCGTCGCGGTACGCCCGGATCTGCGCCGCCTGGTTGGTGGCGAAGTCGGTGCCGTGCTCGCTCGAGACCACGCTGGAGGTGAGCAGGCCGAAGCCGTGCTCCCCCGCCCAGGTCGCGCTGCGTGTGCTGCCGGCGCCGTACCAGAGACGGTCGGCCAGGCCCGGCGCGTGCGGCTCGACGCGGGACGAGTACTCCTCGATGCCCTGTCGGCCGGAGAACGGGCTGACCTCGTCGCCCCGCAGGAACGACCGCAGGCGGAGCAGCCGGTCGTACCCGAGGTCCTCGACCTGCCAGGTGTCGGGGTAGATCGCCTCCTTGTAGTCGTCGAATCGCATGGGCGGCCCCGAGCTGAAGCCGGGCGTCAGCCTGCCGCCGGTGAGCACGTCGACGGTGGCGAGGTCCTCGGCCAGCCGGAAGGGGTTCTCGGCGCCGATGGGTGTGACCGCCGTGCCGAGTCGGATGCGGGACGTCCGCTGCGAGGCCGCCGCCATCACCGCGACGGGCGAGGAGATGCCGTACTGGAGGTGGCGATGGCGCAGCCACGCCGAGTCGAACCCGAGCTGCTCGCCCAGCTCGATGAGCTCGAGCGTGGTCTCATGCCCCGACCGCGGGTCGTCGCGGTCGAACAGCCCGATGGTGAGGAACCCGAGCCCTTCGAGAGGCCTTCCCCGCTCAGGCATCCGCGGCTCCGTCCAGCGCGGCGACCGCACGCTCGACCGACGAGCCGAGCCCCCAGCGCTCGGCGAGCGCCGTGACCGCCGCTCTGGCCTCGACGCCGAGGCCGCGGAGCCGACCGTCGCTGCCTGTGACGTCGAGGTCGAGGTCGCGGGCGACCTTGACCACCGTGGGCGCGACGAGGAGGTAGTCGGCCGCGGCGTCGATCTTCGCCCGCTGCGCCTTCGTCAGGCTCGAGGACGGATCCGCGGCCGCGGCCACGAGCCCCTCGAGGTCCTGGTACTCCCGCAGCAGCGCGGCGGCGGTCTTCTCGCCGATGCCGGCCACCCCCGGGAGTCCGTCGGACGGGTCGCCGCGGAGGGTCGCGAAGTCGGCGTACTGGCGGGCCCTGATGCCGTAGCGCTGCTCGACCACCGCCTCCGTCACCAGCTCGATGTTGCTCATGCCCCGGGCGGTGTTGATCACGCGGACGCCTCGTTCGTCGTCGACGAGCTGGAACAGGTCGCGGTCGCTCGTGACGATGTCGACCGGGCCGGTGGCCGTCGTCGCCAGGGTGCCGATCACGTCGTCGGCCTCGTACCCGGTGGCGCCGACGATCGGGATGCCGAGCGCGGTGAGCGCCTCGACGATCACCGGCACCTGGGGGCTGAGGAGGTCGGGCACCTCCTCGACGTCGGGGCCGGCCGCGACCAGCTCCACCACCCGATGCGTCTTGTAGGACGGGATGAGGTCGACGCGCCAGGCCGGGCGCCAGTCGTCGTCCCAGCAGGCGATCAGGCGGGTGGGCCGGTAGGTGGTCACGAGCTTGGCGATGGCGTCGAGCAGTCCGCGGACGGCGTTGATGGGCGACCCGTCGGGCGCCTTCACGCTGTCGGGGACGCCGTAGAACGCACGGAAGTACATCGCCGCCGTGTCGAGCAGCATCGTCCGCTCATCCGCCTGGTCGTTCTCGCTCGGGCTCATGCTCCCATCCTGGCGCACACTCCCGACAGGGCGCTTCCGGCGGGGGGCCCGTCAGCACCAGCTCGGATCGGTGCCCTCCGTGGTGAGGAGGACCGACCCCTCCGAGAGCGACACCACCTCGGTCTCTCCGCCCTCCGTCGTGACGACCGCGTACAGTCCGTTCCGCGACGAGCACAGCGCGGCGATCCCGTCGCCCGCCGCGGGCAGCACGGTCGAGGTCTCCCCCGACGCGGAGCGGAGCACCAGCGCGCCCTGCGCCGAGGCCGAGAGCGTCGCCCCCTGGTCGTCGACCACCACCTGCATCGGCGAGGTCCCGTCGAGCCGCCACGGCACCGGCGCGAGGGCGTCCGCGGTCACGACGGAGAGCGACCCCGCGTCGTCCACGACCACTCCTTGCGCGCCGGGCAGCGTGCCCCGGAGGGCATCGGCGGCGCCCACGTCGGTGGCGACGGCCTGCCCGGTGAACGCGTCGACCGCATCCACGCGGAGGAGCCGCCCGGTGGGGGTGAGCGCGAGCAGCTGAGCGCTGCCGGGTACGAACGTCCAGTCCACCGCCGAGATCTGCTCGCCGTGGTCGTCGGGCACCAGCTCGGGCAGCCCGCCGCCGCGGGCCAGGTCGTACGTGAACAGCAGGTCGGAGCCCGCGGCGGTGAACGCGGTCTGCGGCTGCGTGTAGGTCAGCCCGAGCATCGAGCCGTCGGGCGACGCGCGCAGACTGGTGACCGTGCCGGCCGCGGGGAAGGCCAGGACCGTGGGGTCGCCGCCCTGACGGGGCACGACCGTCACGACGTCCGACCCGGTGCTCGGGTCGCGCTGCACGATCGCGAGATCGGAGGCGGTGCCCGCGAACGCGACGATCCCCTCGCCCCGGTACGCGACCTCGTCGTCCCGGCGCGCTCCGACGGACACGACCTCGTCCTCCCCGGCCCCGTGACGGAGGACGAGGAGGTCGGAGACGTCGGGTGTGCTGAAGCGCTCGGTCCAGTCCGACCGTCCGCCGCCCACCGCACCGGCGACTCCGCGCACCGAGACGGTGTAGTCCGTGTCGTAGGCGAGCGCAGCCTCGAGCTGCACCGTCACCGCCGTGCCCTGCACCGACACCGTGACGGGAACGGCCGGCTCCACTGTCACGGTCGGCGCGACGGTCTCGTCGAGCGCCTGGTCGGAGGCGAGGACGAGCCTCTGACCCGCACCCGCCTCCGCCGCCCTCAGGTTCACCTGAGATCCGGTGAGGGCGGGCCCCTTCACCACGCCGACCACGACCAGCGCACCGGCGATCACGGCGAGCGACCCGAGCACGGCGGTCATCGCGACCGCGAAGCGGCGATCCCGTCTCACTGCAGGTACGGATCCGACGGCTCGTCGACCGGGACGACCGACGAGGGCAGGAGGGCGACCGACGACATCGAGAGCACGCTCGGGTTCGCGGCGAAGGTCCCGTCGACCGTCGCCCAGTCGCCGACGCGGAGAGACGAGGACCAGCCCGGCGAGTAGACGGTCACGCTCGTGGGCCGCGCGTCGACCGCGCAGCAGGTGATGACGAAGCGCGACAGCGCGAAGGAGTCGGGATCGTCGGGATCGGCCTGGACGAACCCCGTGAGCTGGGTGCGCTGTCCGATCACCTCGTCGTCGCGGCCCTGGCGCAGGAGGTTCGACCAGTCCTTGACGGTGTAGCCGGAGGGGTCGCCCGACGGGTCGGACGCGCCCTGCACGGCCCCGACGACGGAGTCGGCGCGCGCGGCGGCGGCGCTGACGGAGAGCGTGCGGGGCGGAGCCAGGACGAGCGCGGCGATCGAGACCGCGACGAGCACGGCGGACCCGGTCGCCACCGCGATCCTCGTCACCGCCCGCCGACGCGGACCATCGCCGCCGTGGTCGTCCCCGTGCAGGTGCCCGTCGTGCGCGTGCCCGTGCCCGCCGTGGCCGTGCGTGCGCGCCTCGTCGCGGAACGACAGCAGCACGGCGGCGGCGATCGCGGCCGCGAGCGCGAGCAGCGCCATCACCACGACGAACACCGTGTACCGCGGATGCACGTAGAGGTCGAGACGTCCTGTGGTCGCCAGCCAGAGCGTCGCCACGGCGGTCACCGCGACGAGGACGAGGCCCACCCACCGGGAGGCGAGACGATCAGCCGACACCGTTCATCACCAGCCCGATCACGGCGACGGAGGCGGCGACGAGCGCGGTCACCCCGAGGAGCAGGCGGGGCGAGAACGTGGTGCGCATGAGCGCGAGCATCTTCACGTCGATCATCGGCCCGAACAGCAGGAACGCGACGATCGCCCCGGGCATCGCGGCGGTCCCCAGCGAGAGGGCGAAGAACGCGTCGACGTTGGAGCAGATCGCGACGACGAACGCGAGCGCCATCATGGCTGCCACGCTGAGCACGGGGTTGGTGCCCACCGCGAGCAGCACCGACCGCGGCACCACGACCTGGATCGCGCCCGCCACGGCGGATCCCACGAGCAGGGCGGGGAGCGTCGACGACGACTCGGCGGCGAACATCCGCAACGACCGACCCGTCCGTGAGCCGGACTCGGCCGCGGGCGCGTCGCAGAGCATCCGGAAGCGCGAGGACAGCAGGCGCTCCGGGCGGGCGTGGAGGCTGTAGATCCAGCCGACGAGGTTGGCGATCACGAGTCCGCCGACGATCCGGGTGACGAGGATGCCGTCGGACCAGCCGAACGCCTCGTAGGTCGTGATGATCGTGATCGGGTTCACGATCGGCGCCGCCAGCAGGAAGGTGACGGAGTCGGCGACGGCGACACCGGAGAGCATGAGACCGCGACTGAGCGGGAGGTTCCCGCACTCGCACACCGGCATCAGCACCCCGAGGAGCGACAGGCACAGCCTGCGGAGCACCGGGTTCCGCGGCAGGCGTCGCGCGAGGAGGCCCTGCGGCAGCCAGACGCTGACGAGGATGGAGAGCAGGATGCCGAGCACGACGAACGGCACCGACTCGATGACGACGCTGAGGGCGAGGGTGACGCCGTCGCCGAGCTGGTCGTCCATCCAGGAGAACCAGTCGGCCGGCGCGACGGCCCGCGCGAGGGCGAGCGCCGCGAGGACGCCGAGGACGACGAGGAGTCGCGTGCGGAGCCGTGCGCGCCGCAGCCGGACGGCCTCGGGGGCGCGCGACGACGTGGCGACGCCTGCCACCGGCGTCGTCGTCGCGGCATCGTCGAGCAGCTCGGGTGCGGTCGACACGCGACGACACTAGATCCGCGCCCGCGGGACGGCCGCGACCCCGCGCCGCGAGTCGCCGAGGACTCAGCGATGTCCCAATCCGTCACTGTCGGCTAGTGCGCGGCGTTCTCACCCTCCAAAAGTGACGGATCAGGGTGGCGACCGGTCAGGAGGCGAGACGCATCGTCGCCCCGGCACTGGCGGCGAACGCCCGGGCCGTGCTGGCGACCGTGCGCTGCATCACCGCCACCGCCGCGGTGGGCTCGACATCCGCGGGGCGCGCGAGGCTGATGGTGCGGCCGAGCTTCGGATCCCGGAGGCGCACCGATCGCAGCCCCGCCCGATCGTGCAGCACCATGGCCGGGACGATGGCGACGCCGAGCCCGCGCTCGACGAACCGGAGCACCGCATCCATCTCGGCGCCCTCGAGCACCACCTCGGGGGTCAGGCCCGCCGCGGCGAAGGCGGCATCGGTCGCGCCGCGGAGGTCGTACGTCGAGCTGAAGACGATCTGCGGCAGCGCCGCCACCTCGGCCAGCGAGATGCTCGAGGCCTTCGTCACCGCGGGCGCGGACGCCGCCGAGACGACGACGAGCTCCTCGACCAGCAGCGGAGCGACCGCGAAGCGCTCCGCGGTGGCCGGATCCGAGGTGGTGATGAGCGCGAGGTCGAGCTCCCCCGCGGCGAGCTGGTCGAGCAGACGCCGCGAGCCGTGCTCCGACAGGTGCAGCTCGATGGCCGGATGCGCGGCATGGAACGCGCTCAGGACCTCGGCGACGAGGCTGATGCAGAGCGTCGGGGTCGCCCCGAGCCTCACCCGCCCTCGGCGCAGCCCCGCGAGCTCGGCCAGGTCGTGCCGCACCGTGTCGGCGTCGGCGAGCATCCGCCTCGCCAGGGGCAGCAGCGCCTCGCCGGCGGCGGTCAGCCGGCTGCCGGCCCTGTCCCGGGTGAGGAGCGGCGCGCCGAGGTCGCGTTCGAGGGCGGTGATCTGGCGGCTCAGCGAGGGCTGGGCCAGATGCAGCTCCTCGGCCGCGCGGGTGAAGTGGCCGGTCCGCGCGACCTCCACGAAGCTCCTCAGCTGCTCCAGGTTCATGATCGATAGCATATGCACATCGAGTTGACTCCAAAGATGCATTGGAGTCATCGTTCGCGGACGCCTAGCGTCGTCCCCATGACCCCACACGAACGGCAGACCTCCACCAGCGTCCTCGTCATCGGGACAGGCGGCTCCGGCCTCCGCGCGGCCATCGAGCTCGCCGAGGCGGGCGTCGACGTGCTCGTGCTAGGCAAGCGTCCTCGATCGGATGCGCACACCTCCCTCGCGGCCGGCGGCATCAATGCGGCGCTCGGCACCATGGACGAGGAGGACTCCTGGCAGCAGCACGCCGCCGACACCATCAAGGAGAGCTACTTCCTCGCCGACCCCCGCACGGTCGAGATCGTCACCTCGGGCGCGGCCCGCGGCATCGAAGACCTCGAGCGCTACGGCATGCCCTTCGCCCGCGAGGAGGACGGCCGGATCTCCCAGCGCTTCTTCGGGGCGCACACCTACCGCCGGACGGCCTTCGCCGGCGACTACACCGGGCTCGAGATCCAGCGCACGCTCGTGAACCGCGCCGCGCAGCTCGAGATCCCGATCCTCGACAGCGTCTACGTGACCCGCATCCTCACGAACGACGACGGCGCGGTGTTCGGCGCCTACGGCTTCGACCTCACCGACGGCACCCGGCACCTCATCCACGCGGACGCGGTCATCCTCGCCGCCGGCGGTCACAACCGGATCTGGCGACGGACCTCGTCGCGGCGCGACGAGAACACGGGCGACTCGTTCCGGCTCGCCGTCGAGGCGGGCGCGCGCCTGCGCGATCCGGAGCTGGTGCAGTTCCACCCGTCGGGCATCATCGAGCCCGAGAACGCCGCCGGGACGCTCATCTCCGAGGCCGCCCGCGGCGAGGGCGGCATCCTCCGCAACGGCCTCGGCGAGCGCTTCATGCAGCGCTACGACCCGGAGCGGATGGAGCTGTCGACGCGCGACCGCGTCGCGCTCGCCTGCTACACCGAGATCAAGGAGGGACGCGGCACCCCGAACGGCGGGGTCTGGCTCGACGTGTCGCACCTGCCCCGCGAGACCATCATGAGGCGGCTGCCCCGCGTGTACCAGACGATGCTCGAACTGCAGATGCTCGACATCACGAAGGAGCCGATCGAGATCGCCCCCACCGCGCACTACTCGATGGGCGGCGTGTGGGTGCGCCCGGAGGATCACCGCACCGATGTGCCGGGCCTCTACGCGATCGGCGAGGCCTCGAGCGGTCTGCACGGGGCGAACCGTCTGGGAGGGAACTCGCTCATCGAGCTCCTCGTGTTCGGTCGCATCGTCGGTCGGGCCGCCGCGGCGTACTCGGCGGGACTCAGCTCGCAGAGGCGCTCGGCGGCCGCCGTCGACCTGGCCCGCCAGGAGATCGCCGACCTCCTCGCCGCGGACGGGGAGGAGAACGTGCGCGCGCTGCAGCGCGCCATCCGCGACACGATGACGGAGCACGCGGGCGTCGTCCGCGACGAGGCGAGCCTGCTCGCCGGCCTCGCCGAGCTCGACGCGATCGAGCAGCGGATGCGCGACATCGGGGTCCACCCCGACATCGCCGGCTACCAGGACCTCGCGCATGCGTTCGACCTCCGCTCGTCGGCGCTGGCGGCGCGGGCGACCCTGCAGGCGGCTCTCGAGCGCCGCGAGACGCGCGGCTGCCACAACCGCTCGGACTACCCCGATCTCGACCCGGAGCTGCAGGTGAACCTGGTGTGGTCGGCCGACGGCACGGTCACCCGCGAGTCGATCCCGCCGGTCCCCGCCGAGATCGCCGCCCTCATCCGCGACGTCTCCGTCGCCGGCAAGCTCGTCGAGTAGCAGGGCCGCGGAGAATGCAGGGGCTGAGGGCCCTCGTCCATCCATGGTGGATGAGGGGCCTCAGCCCCTGCATTCTCCGACGCACCCCGTTCGATAGCGTGGCAGCATGACCGACGACACCCTCCCCGAGCGCAGCCGTCTCGTGCAGGAGCAGCTGCGCGCCGCCGGACTCGCGGCCGAGATCCGCGAGCTCCCGGACTCCACCCGCACGGCGGCGGAGGCCGCGGCGGCCCTCGGCTGCGAGCCGGGCGCGATCGCCTCGAGCCTCGTGCTGCTCGCCGACGAGGAGCCCGTGCTCGTGATGACGAGCGGCCGGCACCGCGTCGACACCGCGCTCCTGGCCTCACAGCTGGGCGCCGCGACGGTGTCGATGGCCCCGGCGAAGCTGGTGAAGACGCTGACGGGTCAGCCGATCGGCGGAGTCGCCCCGGTCGGCCATCCGGCGCCGATCCCGACCGTGGTCGACGAGTCGCTCGCCGACTACGACACCCTGTGGGCCGCGGGCGGCACTCCGCACACCGTCTTCCCGCTGGCCTACGCCGAGCTGCTCGCGCTCACCGGAGGCCGACCCCTGCGTGTCGCCGAGGACTGAGAGGACCGGGCCGAAGGCGGCCCGTCAGACCAGGGCCGGGCGCGGGTCCGCGGCATCGGCGCCCGCAGCCGCTGCATCGTACGGCGCCCAGGCCGGCTCGCGCAGCGCCGGGCAGTGCTCCGCCGTGGGATGCACGGCCATGTCGATGACGCGGTCGAGCGCGTCACGCGCGGCGGCGAGGTCGGCCATCGCGGCGGTGATGCGGTCGCGCTCGGCGGCGAGCAGCTCGAACGCCTCGGACGAGCCGACGCCGACCTCGATGCACGGCATCAGCTGCACGATCGTGCGGCTCGACAGCCCCGCGGCGAAGAGCTGCTGGATGAGCTGCACCTTCTCGACGGCGGACTCCGGGTACGTGCGCTGGCCGCTCGGCGTGCGCTCGGACGCGAGGAGCCCCTGCTCCTCGTAGTACCGCAGCGCCCGCGTGCTCACGCCGGCCCGCTCCGCGACCTCTCCGATCCGCATCCGCTCGCCCTCTCCTCGTCTCCACACGCCGTCGCGACGCCTCGACTTGCCCTTGACGTCAACGTCAACTCTTAGCGTAGCAACCATGAACATCACCGATCAGATCGCCCTCGTCACCGGAGCCAATCGAGGCATCGGACGCCAGACCGTCCTCGAGCTCCTCGACCGCGGCGCCGCGAAGGTCTACGCCACCGCCCGTCGGCCCGAGACCCTCGACTTCGACGACCCCCGGGTGGTCCCCCTCCCGCTCGACCTCCTCGACCACGACTCCATCACCGCAGCGGCCGCGTCCGCCGGCGATGTCACGATCCTCGTGAACAACGCGGGCATCTCGACCGGGGCGGGCCTCGTGACGGGCGAGCTCGCCGACATCCGTCGCGAGCTCGACACGCACTTCTGGGGCACGCTCGACGTCATCCGCACCTTCTCCCCCGTGCTCGCCGCGAACGGCGGCGGCGCGATCGTGAACATCCTCTCCGCCCTCTCCTGGTTCTCCGCCCCGCGTGGGGGCGGGTACGCCGTGGCGAAGGCGGCGGAGTGGAACATGACGAACGCCGTCCGTCTCGAGCTCGCCGCGCAGGGCACCCTCGTGCAGGGCGTCCACCTCGGTGCGGCCGACACCGACATCTTGGCCGGCTACGAGGGCCCGATGATCCACCCTCGCGAGGTCCCGCGCGCGGCCCTCACGGGCCTCGAGTCCGGCGCGATCGAGGTCGTCGTCGACGACTGGTCTGCGATGGTGAAGTCGTCGCTCGCGGGGAATCCCGCCCCGTTCTACGAGAAGGTCACGTCACTCCTCGGCGCCTGACGTCGGCGCGAGCACACCCAGAAGGCGCGGACGCGGAGACGCGGAAAGCGCTGTTCCTGGGTGTGCTCGAACCCGCCGGGACGCGGGGCCTCACAGATCCCGCCCGAAGCAGACGGAGTACTCCGATCCCTCGTACGAGCCGAAGAGCGGGATGGAGGCGTACCCCTCGCGCTGGTAGAAGCGGATGGCGTCGGGCTGGGCGGTCCCGGTCTCCAGGACCAGGCGGGTCGCCCCGAGCAGACGCGCCTCCTCCTCGAGCGCCCTGAGCACGGCCGTGGCGACGCCGCTGCCGCGAGCGCCCGGCACGGTGTACATCCGCTTGATCTCGACCGTCCCGGGGCCGAGCACCGACTCGGGCAGCGGACGTAGGCCGCCGCAGGCGATCGGAGCTCCGTCGTCGTCCCTGGCGATGAGGAACACGGGCACGTCGGCGGCCGACGGCGGGACGCCCGGTTCGTGATCGCTCACCCCGTACCTCGCGTCGAGCTCCTCGCGCTGGGCGCGGCGGAGCCGGTCGGCGTCCGGGTCGTCGAACGGGGTCGTGGCGATGGTCCAAGGCATGGCGATCCTCTCGGTAACGAATGTTACCGTAACATCTGTTACGCTTCCGATGTGCCACGGACACGAGACGAGTCGGCCCAGAGGGCACGCCTCTCGGAAGCGGTCTTCACGACGCTCGCAGAGGCCGGCCCGACCGGCCTCACGCTCCGCGCGGTCGCGACTCGCGCCGGCTGCAGCACGGGTCTCGTCCTGCACACGTTCCCCGACAAGCGAGCCCTGCTCCTCCACGCCCGAGACGTGCTGCACGAGCGCACCCGCGCCCGCGCGGATGCCGCCCAGGCCGGCGCACCCGATCCGGCGGAAGCCGTGCGGGCGGTGTCGCTCGGCGCCCTCGCGCTCGACGCCGAGCGCCTCGCCGAGGCCCGCGCGTGGGTCGCGTTCCTCGCCGCGGCGCTCGGCGACCCCGTCCTCCGCGAGCGCCACGTGAGGAACAGCCGCGCCTTCGTCGACCGACTCGCTCGTCTGCTCGCGGAGGCGGTGCCGCTGCCGCCGGGGACCGCGGAGCTCCGCGCCTCCGCGCTCGCCGCCTCCGTCGAGGGGATCACGGCCCTGGCCGCCGGCGACCCGGAGCGCTGGACGCCGGAGGCTCAGCGGTCCGCTCTCGAGCTCGCCCTGTCGACAGCGCTGCAGCACTCGCAAGCCCGCTCCGAGGGCTAAGCGGATCCGCTGACGCTCGCCTTGAGTGCATCCAGGTGCGCCCGGCTCACCCGAGCGGCGACGTCGGAGCGGCGTTCGGCGATCGCCTCGACCACCTCCGCGTGGAGGTCCTGGTCGGCGGCCTCATCCGGGACCGGGCGGATGCCGAGCATGTCGACCATCGCGCGGCGGACCCGCGGGACGAACCCGTCGAACAGCTCGAGGAGGACCTCGTTGTGCGAGGCGACGACGATCGCCCGATGGAGGGCCAT
Organism: Cnuibacter physcomitrellae; assembly: GCF_014640535.1. Lineage (NCBI taxonomy): Bacteria > Bacillati > Actinomycetota > Actinomycetes > Micrococcales > Microbacteriaceae > Cnuibacter > Cnuibacter physcomitrellae. The sequence goes on along the minus strand of NZ_BMHD01000001.1, from coordinate 24,573 downwards.
GTCGGCGTCCACATGCTCCTCCACGCTCTGCGCCGGCGTACGGCGCGCACCGAGGGCTCGGCGGAGGGCGCGCAGGTCGGAGGGCGTGCGGCGGACCGCGGCGAGCGTCGTGGCCTCCACCTCGATCGCCGTGCGCGCCTCGAGGACCGTCACGATGTCCGCTCGCCGGAGCACCTCGTCCCACTCCTCGGGCGCGTCCAGCGCCGTCACGTAGACACCGGATCCCTGCCGCGAGTCGAGGACGCCCCGGCCGGCGAGCCGACGGATCGCCTCCCGGACCGTCGACCGCCCCACGCCGAGCTGCGGAGCCAGCGTCGTCTCGCCGGGGAGCCGAGCGCCCAGGGGCCACTCCCCCGCCCGGATGCGCGCGAGGAGGACGTCCGCCGCCTGATCCGCGAGCGGGATGCGTCTGAGCTGAACCATCGCCGGGTGCCCTTTCTCGCTGCACACCTCTACTTGTCTGAGGAGTCGTGCTACGGTCATCCTATGTCCTCCCTCGGTCTCCTCCTCCTTCGCCGCCACGGCGGGGCGTAGCCGGACCGGCTCCCCGCCGTGGAGCCGAAGACGCGCCGGTCCTCCTCCACGGACCCAGAAGGAACCGACATGACCACCCCCGCCTGGAATCGGCAGCGCCCCTCCGGCATGCCCTCTCATCGCTACACCGACGTCTACTCGCGCGTCGACGTCCCCCTCCTCGACTCCGAGCGGCAGTGGCCGACTCGACGGATCACCCGAGCTCCTCTCTGGGTCCCGGTCGACCTGCGCGACGGCAACCAGGCCCTCGCCGAGCCGATGGATCCGCTCCGGAAGCGGCGCTTCTTCGAGCTGATGGTGCGGATGGGGTACACGGAGATCGAGGTCGGCTACCCGTCGGCCTCGCAGACCGACTACGACTTCGTCCGCCTGATCGCCGAGACCGACCTCGCCCCCGACGACGTCACGATCGTCGTCTTCACCCCGGCCCGACGGGACCTGATCGAGCGCACGGTCGAGTCGATCCGTGGGATCCGCAACGAGGTCGTGATCCACATGTACACGGCGACGGCGCCGACATGGCGGGACGTGGTGCTCGGTCGCGGCCGCGACGACCTCCGCGAGCTGATCCTGTCGGCCGGGCGAGACGTGCTGGAGCTCGCCGGCGATCTGCCGAACGTGCGGTTCGAGTTCTCCCCCGAGGTGTTCAACCTCACCGAGCCCGCCTACGTCCTCGAGATCTGCGACGCCATCACCGAGCTGTGGGATGCGAGTCCGGAGCGCCCGGTGATCCTCAACCTGCCCGCGACCGTGGAGGTCGCCACGCCGAACGTGTACGCGGACCAGATCGAGTACATGCACCGGAACCTCGCGCGACGCGACTCCGTCATCCTCTCCGTGCATCCGCACAACGATCGCGGCACCGGCGTCGCCTGCGCCGAGCTGGCCGTCCTGGCGGGGGCGCAGCGCATCGAGGGCTGCCTCTTCGGCAACGGCGAGCGCACCGGCAACGTCGACCTCGCGACGCTCGCGCTCAACCTGCACGCCCAGGGTGTCGATCCCATGATCGACTTCTCCGACATCGACGGAGTGCGCCGCGTCGTCGAGGACTGCAACCGCATCGAGATCCACCCGCGGCATCCCTACGTCGGCGACCTCGTGCACACCGCCTTCAGCGGCACGCATCAGGACGCGATCAAGAAGGGCTTCGCCGAGCATCGGGCACGGGCCGCCGCGGAGGGCCTCGCCGAGCGAGAGGCGGCCTGGCGGGTGCCGTACCTGCCGATCGACCCCACCGACCTCGGCCGCAGCTACGACGCCGTCATCCGCGTCAACTCGCAGTCGGGCAAGGGCGGGATCGCGTACCTGCTCGAGAGCGAGTACGGGCTGGAACTGCCCCGACGGCTGCAGATCGACCTCTCCCGCCACGTGCAGCGCCACACGGACGCGACCGGCGACGAGGTCACCGCCCAGCAGATCTGGGGGATCTTCTCCGCGGCCTACCTGGCCGACGATGGCGACCCGGCCGTGCGGGTCACCGCGCTGAGGATCGACGAGGCCGAGGGGCGGACCGAGGTCGTGGTGGCCCTGGACGGCGTCGAGCACCGGGCCGCCTTCGAGGGGACCGGCCCGGTCGAGTCCGTCGTCGCCGCGCTGGCCTCACTCGGGATCGAGGTCGAGATCCTGTCGCTGCACCAGACCTCGATGCGCTCCGGGGCGGATGCCGAGGCCCTCACGGTCCTCGAGTACCGCTCCCCCGACGGCCCGGCGTGGGTCGCCGGACGCGACCGCTCGACGCTGTCCGCGACGGTGGACGCCGTCGTGCGCGCTGCGGGGGCGCTGGCGGCCACGCGGGAGCTCGCCGCGGGCTGAGGCGCTGCGGGCCCCGCGGGGCAGGTCCGCGGGCCCCGCGCAAGTGAGGTCCTCGCGTGGAGCGCGGAGCGTGTCGGCGTCGACGGCGGTGCCGACACGTTCCCGGCGCGGCGGACGCGGCCCGGCGGATCTTCACGCGATGGCCGCACGACGACGTTCAGAGCCCGGGCTCCTCCACGCCCTCACCGGACCCGCGCGCCGAGCTCGCCCTCTCGTCGAGTGCAGCGATCACGCCGATCATGTCGAGCGCCCCGAGGCCCGCCGCCGCGGCCTCCTCGTACAGCTCCCGACTCGCGGTGATGAGCGGATGCGCGGAGCCGGCCGCGCGGGCGGCGTCCTCGGCGAGGACGGCGTTCTTGAGGACGTCGGCGACCGCCGCCTGCGCCGACAGGTCGCCGTCGGTGAGCTTCTGCGCCTTGCCCCGCGAGACGACGGACGCCATGGGCCCGGCGGCCAGTACGTCGCGCAGGACATCCACGTCGGCGCCGGCCTGGGCGGCGAAGTGGAACGTCTCGGCGAGCCCGGTGACCATCGTGACGAGGAACGTGTTGACCGCGAGCTTCATCGTCAACGCGGAGGGGATCTCGCCGCACCGGAACGTCTGCACGCACAGCGCCTCGACGACGGGCTCGACGTGCGCGACGGCCTCGGGGGAACCGGCGAGCATGCCCACGAGCTTCCGCTCGATGGCCGGCCCCCGCGATCCCGACACCGGCGCCTCCACGTACCGCCCGCCCGCCGCCTCGACCTCGTCGGCGAGCGCCCGCGAGAACGAGGTCGTGAACGTCCCCATCTGCACCACGGTGTGATCCTCGACCAGCGTCGTGAACGCGGCCGTTCCCCGTGCGAGCACGGCGTCGACGGCGCCCTCGTCGCGCAGCATGAGGATGACGGTCTCGGCCGCGTCGAACACTCCCCGCACGTCGTCCGCCGCCCGCGCACCCAGCGCGACCAGCTCCGCCACCGGCGCCGCGGCCCGCGCCCACACGACGACGTCGAACCCGTCCTCCACGAGGTTCGTCGCCATGGGCACCCCCATGATCCCGAGGCCGATGAACCCCACCGTCCGCCCGCTCATCCCTCGTCCTCCTCGGTGCTCGATACGCCGGAGACCGGCGTCGATGCTCAGCGTCCCGGCGCTCGTGCTCCGTGCTCTGCTTCCATCATGGGCGACCCCTCCATGTCGCTGAACGCGACCCGCGGGGCCTCCGCGCGGCGTAGGCCCACGTGCAACTCCCGCCTCCAGACAGCGCGCCACAACGACGGAAGGGCCGCCCTGATGGGCGGCCCTTCCGTCGTTCTGTCGGGCTGACAGGATTTGAACCTGCGACCCCTTGACCCCCAGTCAAGTGCGCTACCAAGCTGCGCCACAGCCCGTGACTTTCACCCGACTCTCGCCGGACAACTTGACCATGATAGCGCCTCCGCGAGCCGCTCATCGACACGCGCCGGATGCACGCCCACCGAGCGACGAGATTCGACACCGAGTGTCTCAACACGATAACGACGCGCCGAGGGTGAGCCCCCTCGATTCGAACTCAACCCATGAGTCTGCATAGAATCCCACACGAGATGCGCCGCGGGGATGTACCCGAACGGCCTCCGCGGCGCTCTCCTCACATGTCATCGATGTCATCTGTGATGGAATAGCGCAGTGACGAAGACGCCCCAGCTCGCTCTCGCAGTCGATGTCGGAGGTACGAAGGTCGAGACGGCCCTCGTGCGCGCTGACGCGACCCTCGTCGAGGGAACACGACACCGCCGCCCCACCGGCGCGGGATCCGACGCCGACCAGCTCGCCGCATCCGTCGCCGAGGCCATCCGGGCGACGCTCGCCGAGGCGGAGCGCGCGCACGGCATCACCGCGACCGACCTCGTCGGCGCGGGCGTCGGCAGCGCCGGCCCGATCGACCTCGACCGCGGCGCCGTCTCCCCCATCAACCTCCACGCCTGGCGCGGGTATCCGCTCGCCGACCTCGTCGCCGAGACCAGCGGGCTGCAGACCACCCTCCGCCTTGACGGCACCTGCATCCTCCTCGCCGAGCTGTGGGCCGGGGCCCTCCAGGGCCGCCGCAACGCCATGGGCATGATCGTGTCGACCGGGATCGGCGGGGGCCTCATCCTCGAGGGCAAGCTCATCGCCGGACGCACCGGCAACGCCGGTCACATCGGACAGGTGCAGATCCGCACCCACGAGCAGGCGGGCCGCGACCTCAGCGTCACGCTCGAGGGCGTCGCCTCCGGCACGGCCACCGTCGCGTTCGCGCGGAGCCTCGGCTGGACGGGCGACCGCGGCGAGGACCTCGCCCGCGATTACGCCGAGGGCGACGCCCGCGCCGTCGCCGCGGTCGAGCGCTGCGCCGACGCGATCGGCGAGGCGATCGCGTCCGTCTGCGCCCTCGTCGACCTCGAGGCGGTCGCGATCGGCGGCGGCTTCTCGCGCGTCACGCCCGACCTGTTCGAGCTCATCCGCTCGCGGATCGACGAGGTCGCCCCCTTCCCGACGATCTGCGGCGTCGAGGTCGTCCCCTCCGCCCTCTCCGACGAGGGCCCCCTCATCGGCGCCGCCGGCCTCGTCCACCGCGCCGACCTCCTCCCCTGACCCGTCCTTCCCTCGTTTCGCCACACCCTTGGCCTTTCGCCATCCGCATGCATGTGGCGAAAGGCCACCAGGATGGCGGAACTCCAGAGGGATGGCGGAAGCCACGCGCGCTCGCTGCGAAACCCCTGGAGCCGGCGTGACCCACGAACGAGGTGCTCGCCCCGCACCTCGGCGCACGGCATAATCGAGCAGTGAGCAGCGCTCGACAACGGAACCCCCAGGAGCCCCGGGCGGCCCGCACCTCGCGGGCGTTGCAGGAGGCCCTCTTCACCCTCCTGGCCGAGCACGACCTCGCCGACATCACGGTCTCGCAGCTCTGCCGCGAGGCCGACGTCCACCGCACGACCTTCTACGGGCACTACCCCACCATCGAAGCGTTCGCGTCCGACGTGTTCGCCGACATGCTCGACTCGCTCGCCGACGTCGGCGGCTCGCCCGAGGCCTTCGACGACGTCGACGCGGATGCGGTCTCGAGCGCGTACGACGTCGCCCTCATCGACGAGCTCCAGCACATCCTCGAGAACCGCGCCGTCTACCGCCGCCTCTTCGCCCTCACCAACGACGCCGGCTTCCGCCGGACGTTGAGCAAGCGGATGCGCGCCAGGGCCGACCTCGCCGTCGAGGTCTGGCGGCGCCACGATCTGGCACTGGCCAGCGACCCCGCCGTGCTGGCCGCCCACATCGCCGGCGGCCTGGTGGGCGCCCTCGAGTTGTGGGCCACCTCCGACCGGACGGACGTCGAGGTGTTCGCGGCCGCAGTGGTCGACACGATGCCGCCCTGGTGGCCCCGGGTCAGCCGATGAGGGCGCTGCGAGCCGCCGAGAAGACACCGAGATCCCGTGGGAATACCTAGCCTGCTACCCTGGTTGCAACGAGTACATGCAAATGCATGAATCTGGAGCGAAAGGCTAGACCATGCAGTTCGGGATCTTCACCGTCAGCGATGTGACCACCGACCCCACCACCGGACGCACGCCCGACGACACCGAGCGAGTGAAGTCTCTGCTGACCATCGCGCAGCACGCAGACCAGGCGGGCCTCGACGTCTTCGCGACCGGAGAGCACCACAACCCGCCGTTCGTCGCGTCCTCCCCCACGACCATCCTCGGCTACCTCGCGGGCACGACTGAGAACATCATCCTCTCGACGAGCACCACGCTCATCACGACCAACGACCCGGTGAAGATCGCCGAGGACTACGCCATGCTGCAGGTCATCTCCGACGGCCGCATGGACCTCATGATGGGCCGCGGCAACACCGGCCCCGTCTACCCGTGGTTCGGACAGGACATCCGCAACGGCCTCGAGCTCGCCGTCGAGAACTACGCGCTCCTCCGTCGCCTCTGGGACGAGGAGGTCGTGGACTGGTCGGGCAAGTTCCGCACGCCCCTGCAGGGCTTCACGGCGACCCCGCGTCCGCTCGACGGAGTCGCGCCGTTCGTCTGGCACGGCAGCATCCGCAGCCCGCAGATCGCGGAGCAGGCGGCGTACTACGGCGACGGCTTCTTCCACAACAACATCTTCTGGCCCATCCGGCACACGAAGCAGATGGTGAACTTCTACCGTCAGCGCTTCGAGCACTACGGTCATGGCGCCGCCGACCAGGCGATCGTCGGACTCGGCGGGCAGTTCTTCGCCCGCAAGAACTCGCAGGCCGCGGTCGACGAGTTCCGTCCGTACTTCGACAACGCGCCGGTGTATGGTCACGGCCCGACCCTCGAGGACTTCAGCACCGAGACCCCGCTCACGGTGGGCAGCCCGCAGCAGGTCATCGACCGCTACGCGTCGATGCGCGAGCAGGTCGGCGACTACCAGCGCCAGCTGTTCCTCATCGACCACGCCGGCCTGCCTCTCAAGACGGTGCTCGAGCAGATCGACATCCTCGCCGAGGAGATCGTGCCCGCCCTCCGCAAGGAGAACGAGTCGAAGCGCCCCGCGCACGTGCCCTCGAACCCGCCCACCCACGCCGAGATGGTCGCCGCCGCTCGCGCGAAGGGCGAGCAGCACGAGCACGTCGTGGCCGAGGACCGCTGGACCGGCAAGACCGCCGAGGACGACGCGGAGGCGGCCGCCGCCGCGACTCCCGCCGGCGCCGGCACTCCCGCCCGCCAGGGCGCCGCGTTCGGCCTCTGACCCCGCCCGTCGGCGGCCCGAGGACGGCCGCCGACGCCCGGTCACCGCAGAAAGGTCGCCTGAGAGCGAGCACGCCGCCATATACGGCGCGTGTCAGCTCTCAGGCGACCTTTCTGCGTTTACCCGCGCGTCCGCGGCCCTGCGCCGTCCCGAACTCCCCCGGCCTTGTCCACGTTTCCGTCGCGATCTTCGCGTTTCGCGACGGAAACCTGGACAAAGCCCACCAAGGGGGCAGGACGAGAGACGTCAGCGGCGCGGGCGCTTCTCGCGGACGCGCATGTTCGTGATGATCGGCGTCCCCTGGAAGCCGTACACCTCGCGCAGGCGCCGCTGGATGAAGCGGCGATACCCCGGGTCGAGGAACCCGGTGGTGAACAGCACGAAGGTCGGCGGCCGCGTCGCGGCCTGGGTGCCGAACAGGATGCGGGGCTGCTTGCCCCCGCGGACCGGGTGCGGATGCGCCGCCACCAGCTCGGTGAGGAACGCGTTGAACTTGCCCGTGGGGATCCGGGTGTCCCACGAGTCGAGCGCGGTCTCGAGGGCCGGCACGAGCTTCTCGAGGTGCCGCCCGGTGCGCGCCGAGATGTTGACGCGCGGAGCCCACGTGACGTGGTGGAGGTCCTGCTCGATCTCGCGCTCGAGGTACCGGCGACGCTCGTCGTCGAGCAGGTCCCACTTGTTGAAGGCCAGCACGAGAGCGCGGCCCGACTCGAGGACCAGGTCGATGATGCGGAGGTCCTGCGTGCTGATCGGCTCGGTCACGTCGAGGACGACGACCGCGACCTCCGCCTTCTCGAGCGCGGCGGCCGTGCGGAGCGACGCGTAGAAGTCGGCGCCCTGCTGCAGGTGCACGCGCTTCCGGATGCCGGCCGTGTCGACGAACGTCCACACCTTGCCGGCGAGCTCGATCTGCTCGTCGACCGGGTCGCGCGTGGTGCCCGCGAGCTCGTTGACGACGACGCGCTCCTCGCCCGCCGCCTTGTTGAGCAGCGACGACTTGCCGACGTTCGGCCGACCCAGGATGGCGACGCGCCGGGGCCCGCCCACCTCCTGCTTCGCCACGGCGGACACCTCGGGCATCTTCGCCATGATGACGTCGAGCAGGTCGGCGACGCCGCGGCCGTGCAGGGCCGACACCGGGTAGGGCTCGCCGAGGCCGAGCGACCACAGCGCTGCCGCGTTGGGCTCCTGACGGGTGTCGTCGACCTTGTTCGCCGCGAGGAAGACGGGCTTCTTGGCGCGGCGCAGCAGGCGCACGACGTGCTCGTCGGTCGCGGTGGCGCCCACGTTGGCGTCGACCACGAAGAGGACGACGTCGGCGAGGTCGATCGCGACCTCGGCCTGCGCCGCGACGGCCGCGTCGATGCCGCGGGCGTCGGGCTCCCAGCCGCCGGTGTCGACCAGCGTGAAGCGGCGGCCCGCCCACTCGGCCTTGTACGAGACGCGGTCTCGCGTCACACCGGGCACGTCCTCGACGACGGCCTCGCGGCGGCCGAGGATGCGGTTCACGAGCGCCGACTTGCCGACGTTCGGCCGCCCGACGATCGCGAGCACCGGGAGCGCGGGCAGGAAGAACTGCCCGTCCGGGAAGTCCTCGGTGAGCTCGAGGAGGTCGTAGTCGCCCTCGTCGAGTTCGTACTCTTCGAGCGAGGCGCGCAGGGTGGAGGCGCGCGCCTCGGCGAGCTCGTCGTCGACGTCGGCGAGAGCGCCGACCAGGTCGTCGTCGACTCCGTCGTCGAAGTCCGGTCCGTCGCCGAGGTCCGGGTCAGAGCCGGCCGGGGTGGTGTCGTCAGCCATCGGTTGTCCTTGAGGTCGTGGTCGTCACGAGCTCGACCACCGCAGCCACGGTCTGGTCGAAGTCGAGGTCGGTCGAGTCGAGCGTCGTGACCCCGTCGGCCGCGGTCATGAAGTCGACGACGCGGGAGTCCGCTCGATCGCGGGATCGGAGCGCCTCGCCCACCGCCTCGGGCGATTCGGAGGTCAGCTCCTTCGAGCGACGACCCATTCTAGCCTCTTCGGATGCGGTGAGCAGGATCCGCACCGGCGCATCCGGCGCGACGACGGTGGTGATGTCGCGTCCCTCCACCACGATCCCGTCGAAGGGCGTGGAGCGGATGATGCCCCGGAACCTCCGCGTGAGCCAGTCGCGCACCTCGGGCACGCGGGCGATGAGGCTCACCACCCCGGTCACCCGAGGCTCGCGGATCGCCTGCGTCACGTCGACGTCGCGCACGAGGACGAAGTAGTTGCCGGGGTCGGTCCCGATGGAGAAGTCGAAGGAGTCGAGTCCGGCGACGACGTCGGCGGCGACCGCCGCGTCGATCCCGGAGTCGAGCACCGCCCACGACAGCGCGCGGTAGCAGGCTCCGGTGTCGAGGTAGCCGTAGCCGAGGGCCTCGGCGGCGGCCCGGCTCACGCTCGACTTCCCGCTGCCCGCGGGCCCGTCCACCGCCACCACGACCGGCGTCGGTCCACCGGGCACCGCCGCGGCGCCGTCCGAAGCCGGCACAGAAGCCGAAGCCGGCACCGAGTACGAAGCCGGCACCGAGCCAGAAGCCGAAGCAGAGGCCGAGACCTCTCTCGATCCGTCCGTCATCCCGCGATCCTCCATCCGCGTCGTTGAAGCTCCTCGACCACGGGGTCGAACGCCTCGGGCACGACGAACACCTCCGCCAGACCCACCTGCGCCTCCGGCGAGTGCTCGAGCCGGAGGTCCTCGATGTTGACCCCGATCTCGCCCAGCTCGCCGAACAGCCTGCCGAGCTCTCCCGGCTTGTCGTCCACCATCACGATCATCGACGTGTACCGCCGGTTCTGTCCGTGCTTGCCGGGCAGCCGCGCGACGCCGGCGTTGCCGCCCGCCAGTTGCTCGGCGACCACGCGGCGCGATCCCGGGGCGTCGGGCTCGTCGAGCGCCTCGATCATCTGGTCGAGGTCGTCGCGCAGCTCCCGCAGCACCGACGCGACCTGGCGGCCGTTGGCGCCCAGGATCTGCACCCACAGCGTCGGATCGGACGCCGCGATGCGGGTGAGGTCGCGGATGCCCCCGCCCGCGAGGTCGACCGCCTCGTCGGGAGCCCCGGCGAGACGGCGGGCCATCAGGCTCGACACCACCTGCGGCGCGTGCGAGACGAGCGCGACGGCGGCGTCGTGCGTCTCGGCGTCGAGCTCGATCAGCGTCGCCCCGAGGTCGAGGATCAGGTCGTCGACCGCCGCGGCGGTCTGATACGAGATGGCCGGGTGACCGGCGACCACCCACGGCCGGTTGAGGAAGAGGTCGGCGCGCCCCGCCGTCGGCCCGCCCCGTTCGCGGCCGGCCATCGGGTGGGAGCCGACGTACCGCGTCAGGTCGCCGCCGGCGGCCGCGACGGCGTCGAGGATGGGCTTCTTCACGCTGGCCACGTCGGTGACGATCGCGCCCGGGTACGCCGACAGCTCGCGGACGATCACGTCGGCGGTCACGTCGGGCGGCACGCACACGACGATCAGCTGCGGCTCGTCGAGCTCTCCCGCCGCGCGTCCGGCGCCGTAGTCGATGGCGATGCGCACGTTCGTGGGCGACGCATCCGACAGGATGACGTCGACCCCGCGAGCGCGGAGCCCGAGGGCGATGCTCGTGCCGAGGAGCCCGACTCCGACGACTCGTACCGGACCCGTCAGGCGGCTGTCGACCACACCTACTCCTCGTTCGTCCCGGCTCGCGAGAGACTGAGCAGCTCGCCGACCTCCACCTTAGTCAACTCGCGCATCCCACCCGCCTTGAGGGTGCCGAGGTGCAGCGGCCCGAACGAGCGCCTCACCAGCTCGACGACCGGGTGCCCGACCGCGTCGAGCATCCGGCGCACGATGCGGTTGCGCCCGGAGTGCAGGGTCACCTCGACGATCGAGCGCCCCCGTGCATCCTGGTCGAGGAGTCGGGCGCGGTCGGCCGCGATGGGCCCGTCCTCGAGCTCGATCCCCTTGGTGAGCTGCGCCAGCGTCTGCGGCGTCACGCGCCCCTCCACCTTGGCGATGTAGGTCTTCGCGACCCCGAACGACGGATGCGCGAGCACGTGGGCGAGCTCTCCGTCGTTGGTGAGGATGAGGAGTCCGCTGGTCTCGGCGTCGAGCCGGCCGACGTTGAAGAGCCGCTCCTCGAACTGCGAGGTGAACCGGGTGAGGTCGGGACGACCGCGCTCGTCGGCCAGCGAGCTCACGACGCCGACGGGCTTGTTGAGCATCACATAGCGCTTGCCGGGATCGAGCTGCACGGCGACGCCGTCGACCGCCACCTGGTCGGTGAGCGGGTCGATGCGGGTGCCGAGCTCGGTGACGACCGTGCCGTTGACCTCGACCCGCCCGTCCTGGATCATCTGCTCCGATACGCGCCGCGATGCGACGCCGGCCGCGGCCATCGCCTTCTGCAGGCGCACGCCCTCCTCCGACGGCGAGGAGCCGGACGAGGAGCCGGTAGCGGAACCGGACGACGGGCTCATCGCGCCACCACCTCGTCGAAGCCCGCACTGCCGTCGTCGAGCAGGGGTGCGATCTGCGGCAGGTCCTCGAGCGAGTTCACGCCGAGCTGGGTCAGCAGCAGATCAGTCGTGCCGTAGAGGATCGCCCCCGTCTCGGCCTGCGTCGAGACCTCGGTGATGAGCCCGCGGCTCAACAGGGTCCGGACCACCGAGTCGACGTTCACGGCGCGGATGGAGGCCACCGCTCCCCTGCTGATTGGCTGCTTGTAGGCGATCACGGCGAGCGTCTCGAGCGCCGCCTGCGACAGCTTGGAGGGGTTCTGCGTCAGCACGAAGTCGCTGACGAGGTCGTCCCACTCGCTGCGGACGTACAGGCGCCAGCCACCGCCCACCTCGCGGAGCTCGAAGCCACGACGCACCGTGCCGGGCGCCGTGCCGTCGTAGTCGTCGACCAGGCGCTCGATGGCCTGCCGCACGACGGGCACGGGCCGCGAGATCGCGGTCGCGAGCGCGACGAGGCTCTGCGGCTCGTCGGCGATCATGAGGATCGCCTCGATCGCGCGGTCGACGTCGAGCACGGCCGGCGCCGCGGCGCCCGCTCCGGGCTCGGACGCGTCGAGGTCATCACTTGTCATAGTCGGCTCCCAGGTTGGCCAGGTTCTCGTCCTTCCAGTGCGGCGCGCTCCACCGCAGGGTGAGCTCGCCGAGCGGCTCCAGCTGCTCGAACGTGATCGCCGCATGCCGGTACAGCTCCAGGACGGCGAGGAACCGCGCCACGACCACGCCCTTCTCCACCACACCGGCGATCAGCTCGCGGAAGCTCGTCTGCTCGCCCGACCGCAGCACCGCCACGATGTGCGCCGCCTGCTCGCGGATGCTCACCAGCGGCGCGTGCAGGTGCGCCAGCCCCACGACGGGCGGCTCCTTCGGCGTGAGCGCCAGCACGGCCAGCGCCGCGAAGTCGTCGGGCGTGAGAGTCCACACCAGCTCCGGGGTCCGCGCGCGGTAGCGCTCGTCGAGGCGCACCGACCGAGGACGCCTGGTCGCCTCGGCCTCGAACCCCGCGGCGAACCACTGCGACACCTCCTTGAACGCGCGGTACTGCAGCAGTCGGGCGAACAGCAGGTCGCGGGCCTCGAGGAGGGCGACGTCCTCCGCGTCGACGAGCTCCCCCTGGGGCAGGAGGCCCACGATCTTCAGGTCGAGCAGCGTCGCCGCCACCACGAGGAACTCGGACGCACGGTCGAGCTCCTCAGCCGAGTCGAGGCCCTTGAGGTAGGAGATGAACTCGTCGGTCACCTTCGACAGCGACACCTCGGTGATGTCGAGCTCGTGCTTGGAGATGAGCGAGAGCAGGAGGTCGAACGGGCCCTCGAAGTTGTCGAGGGTCAGGGAGAACCCGGGCGCGGCCGGTTCGTCGAGCGGGATCGGCCGCGAGGGGCTAGGCGACCGCGCCACGGAAGACCAGCTCGCGGGCGAGCTGCTGGTAGGACTTCGCCGCCTGGTGCTCCGGCGCGAACTGCGTGATCGGGCGCGCGGCGACCGTCGCATCCGGGAACTTCACCGTGCGGCCGATGACGGTCTCGAACACCTTGTCGCCGAACGTCTCGACGACGCGCTCGAGCACCTCGCGAGAGTGCAGCGTCCGCGGGTCGTACATCGTGGCGAGGATGCCGTCGAGCGTCAGCGCCGGGTTCAGCCGGTCGGTGACCTTCTCGATGGTCTCGACCAGGAGCGCCACACCGCGGAGCGCGAAGTACTCGCACTCCAACGGGATCAGCACGCCGTGGCTGGCCGTGAGGGCGTTGACCGTGAGCAGGCCGAGCGAGGGCTGGCAGTCGATCAGGATCACGTCGTAGCGGTCGCTGACCTTGCGGAGCACGCGTGCCAGGATCGACTCGCGCGCCACCTCGTTGATGAGGTGCACCTCGGCCGCCGAGAGGTCGATGTTCGCCGGGATGATGTCGAGCCCGGGCACGCTCGTCGGGACGATCGCCTCCGCCGGGTCCTTCACGGTGCCGAGGAGCAGGTCGTAGATGGTGGGCGTGTCGTGGGGGACGACGCCGAGCCCCGCCGACAGCGCACCCTGCGGGTCGAAGTCGACGGCCAGCACGCGGCGGCCGTACTCCGCGAGCGCGGCACCCACGTTCACGCTCGTCGTGGTCTTGCCCACGCCGCCCTTCTGGTTGCAGAGGGCGATGATGCGGGCCGGTCCGTGCGACGACAGAGGCGCCGGCACGGGGAACTCACGGAGGGGACGACCGGTCGGGCCCATCCTGGGCACGTCGGTGCCGGGGAGCGCGTCGGGCCGTGAGCCCTTCGCAGTCGCGTTCTGTGCCGCCACGGGCGATGCTCCTCATCCGCCCCGCCGTGCTCGGCCGGGCTGGAACGATTGTATCGAGGGGGTGCTGTTTCGGGCGCGAGCCCGTCGGCGCTTCGCCGGCTGGGTGTCTCGGGCTCAGTACCCGGAGCCGGACGCCGCCGGTGCGGCACCGCTCAGCACCTGGCGCGACGACGAGACGCCGAGCCGGGTGGCGCCCGCGGCGATCATGCGCTCGGCGTCCTCGGCCGAGCGGATGCCGCCCGACGCCTTCACGCCGAGCTTCCCCTCCACGGTCTTCGCCATGAGGGCGACGGCCTCGACGGAGGCCCCGCCGGCCGGGTGGAAGCCCGTCGAGGTCTTCACGAAGTCGGCCTGCGCCGCCACCGCCGCACGGCTGGCGCCGACGATCTGCTCGTCGGTGAGGGCGGCGGACTCGATGATGACCTTGAGCACCGCGCCGGGGATGGCCTCGCGCACGGCGCGGATGTCGGCCTCGACCGCGTCGAACCGACCCTCGCGAGCGGCGCCCACGTCGATGACCATGTCGACCTCGTCGGCCCCCTGCGCCACCGCGAGCGCGGCCTCGGCGGCCTTCACCGACGAGTGGTGCTTGCCGCTCGGGAACCCGCAGACCACCGCGAGCTTGAGCTGCGACCCCTCCGGGAACGTCAGCGGGAGCATCGACGGCGAGACGCACACGGAGTAGACGCCCAGCTCATCCGCCTCGCGGATGAGGGCGGCCACGTCCTCGCGGGTGGCCTCGGGCTTCAGCAGCGTGTGGTCGATGAGGCGGGCGATCTCGGTCATCCGTCCATTCTCCCAGATCTCCCCGTGGCCGACCTCGGAGAGGATCGTCCCGGGCTGCCTCGGCGCAGCGGGCGTCACCGGGCCCGCGGATGCGCGGTCTGGTACATGTCGATCAGCGAGTCGGCGCTGACGTGCGTGTAGATCTGCGTGGTCGCGACCGAGGAGTGCCCGAGGAGGTCCTGCACCACCCGGACGTCGGCTCCGCCCTGCAGGAGATGCGTCGCGAACGAGTGCCGGAACGTGTGCGGCGACACGTGCGCCTCGAGGTCCGCCTTGCGGGCTGCGGCCTGGATCACCAGCCACGCGCCCTGGCGGGTGAGCCGCTGGCCCCGGATGCCGAGGAAGAGCGCCGGCGTCGCCCGCCCGCGGGTCGAGAACTCGGGCCGCACACGCACGAGGTACGTGTCGAGGGCCTCGCGGGCGTACCGTCCGACCGGCACCAGCCGCTGCTTGCTCCCCTTGCCCGTGACGCGGATGATGTCGCCGCCGTCCACGTCGTCGACGTCGAGCCCCACGAGCTCCGACACCCGGGCGCCGGTGGCGTAGAGCATCTCGAGCAGCGCGCGGTCGCGGATGCCCACCGGCTCGTCGGACGACGGCGCCTGCAGCAGCCGCTCCATCTGCTCGATCGAGATCGCCTTCGGCAGGCGCATCCCGAGCTTGGGCGGCCGCACCTCACGCGTCACGTCGGCCTCGACGGCGCCCTCCTCGGCGAGGTACCGGTGCAGGGCTCGCACCGACGACAGGATGCGCGCCACGGACGCGGCGCTGAGCGTGCCGCCCTCGGGCGTACGGAGCCACTGGGCGAAGAGCCCCACGTCGCTCTCGGAGACGTCTCCGGGCGCGGCGATGCCCGCTCCGGCGAGCCACTCGCGATAGCGGAGGAGGTCGCGCCGGTACGCCGTGACCGTGTTCGCCGCGAGGCCCCGCTCCACGGTGATGTGCCGCAGGAAGCCGTCGACCGCCCGGTCGAACCCGAGCGCCGGGCTCGCGGCCGGCACGGCGCCGGACACGTCAGCCGCGCCTGTCCTCGAACGCCGGCCACGGAGCATCCGCGGGACGCAGCGTGGACCAGTCACGGCGACGCGCGGCGTCGAGCGCGAGCACGCCGACGACCAGCGACGGGTTCTGGACCCGGCTCGCGAGCACGGCGTCGAGGACGTCCTCCAGCGGGTGCCAGGCGAGCTCCATGTCGGCCTCCTCGCCCTCCCTGGCGAACGCCTCACCAGTCGGCGAGAGCGATCGGGCGAGGAAGACGCGGATGACCTCGTTGTTCCCGCCGGGGCTCGTGACGTAGTCGGACAGCACGTGCCACTCGTCGGCCTTGAGGTCGGCCTCCTCGCTCAGCTCGCGCTGGGCGGCGTGAAGCGGCGACTCCCCGGGCTCGTCGAGCAGGCCCGCCGGCGGCTCCCACTCGCGCGTGCGGATGGGATGGCGGTACTGCTTGATCAGGAGCACCCGGTCGCGCTCGTCGAGGGCGATGATCGCCACCGCACCGGTGTGGTCGACGTAGTCGCGGCGGAGCGTCGACCCGCCGTACTCGAACTCATCGCTGCGCACATCCCAGACATGGCCGTGGAAGACGAGCTCACTCGACGTGACGCGAGCCGGGTCGGGGGTGTCGGTCAGCTCGTCCACGATCAGGCGTCCTGGACCGGGAACAGGCGGGTCGACTCCTGGCGGTCGAGCGCGGCGCCGACGAGGCCGCGGAACAGCGGATGCGGGCGGCTCGGCCGTGAGCGGAGCTCGGGGTGCGCCTGGGTGGCGACGTAGTAGGGGTGCACGTCGCGCGGCAGCTCGACGTACTCCACCAGATGCCCGTCGGGCGAGGTGCCGGAGAACCACAGGCCGGCCTCGGCGATCTGCTCGCGGTAGGCGTTGTTCACCTCGTAGCGGTGACGGTGGCGCTCCGACGCGGCGGGCGCTCCGTAGACCTCCTCGACGATGGAGCCCTCGGCGAGCTTCGCCTCGTAGAGACCGAGGCGCATGGTGCCCCCGAGGTCTCCGCCGGCGATGATGTCGACCTGCTCGGCCATGGTGGCGATCACCGGGAACTCGGTGTCGGGGTCGAACTCGCTCGACGACGCCCCCTCGAGGCCCGCGACGTTCCGGGCGTACTCGATGACCATGCACTGGAGGCCGAGGCACAGGCCGAGCGCGGGGATGCCGTTCTCCCGCGCGAATCGCAGCGCTCCGAGCTTGCCCTCGATGCCACGGACGCCGAAGCCGCCGGGGACGCAGATCCCGTCGACGTCACCGAGCTCCCGCGCGGCGCCCTCGGGCGTCTGGCACTCGTCGGAGGGGATCCACTTGATCTTCACCTTGGTGCTCTGCGCGAAGCCGCCGGCGCGCAGCGCCTCGGTCACCGAGAGGTAGGCGTCGGGCAGGTCGATGTACTTGCCGACCAGGCCGATCGTGACCTCGTGCTTGGGCTCGTGGACCGCGGTGAGGACCGGCTCCCAGCGGCTCCAGTCGACGTCGCCGGCCTCGAGGTCGAGGTGATCGATGATGTACGCGTCCAGGCCCTGGTCGTGCAGCATGCGCGGGATGTCGTAGATGCTCGGCACGTCGACCGCGTTGACGACGCCCTCGACGTCGACGTCGCACATGAGGGCGATCTTCCGCTTGTTGCCCTCGGACACCGGCCGGTCGCTGCGCAGCACGAGCGCATCCGGCTGGATGCCGATGGAGCGGAGCGCGGCGACGGAGTGCTGCGTGGGCTTGGTCTTCTGCTCGCCCGAGGCGTTCATGTAGGGCACCAGCGAGACGTGCACGAAGAACACGTTCTTGCGGCCGAGCTCGTGGCGCACCTGGCGGGCCGACTCGATGAACGGCTGGCTCTCGATGTCGCCGACGGTGCCGCCGATCTCGGTGATGATCACGTCGGGCGCGTCGTCGGTGACGGCCTGCAGGCGCATCCGCCGCTTGATCTCGTCGGTGATGTGCGGGATGACCTGAACGGTGTCACCGAGGTACTCGCCGCGGCGCTCCTTCGCGATCACGCTGGAGTAGATCTGACCCGTCGTGACGTTCGCCGCCTGGCTGAGGTCGATGTCGAGGAAGCGCTCGTAGTGGCCGATGTCGAGGTCGGTCTCGGCGCCGTCGTCGGTGACGAACACCTCGCCGTGCTGGAACGGGTTCATGGTGCCCGGATCGACGTTGAGATACGGGTCGAGCTTCTGCATCACGACGCGCAGACCCCGCGCGGTGAGGAGGTTGCCGAGGCTCGCGGCGGTGAGCCCCTTGCCGAGGCTGGAGACGACACCCCCCGTGACGAAGATGTGCTTCGTCAGCGTCGGTCGGTTCTTCGAGCTGCCCGTGTCGAGATCGTCTTCCACGGGGTTCCATCCTAACAGTCGGTCGAGGGGGTCAGGGCGTCCGCAGGTCCGTGTCTCACCCGGCGAGGGAGCGTGCCGTGTCGATGAGCTCGGAGGCGTGCGCGAGCCCGGATTCGGAGTCGGGCAGGCCCGAGAGCAGCCGTGCCATCTCTGCGAGGCGCTCGTCGCCCTCGAGGCGGCGGACGTTGCTGGCGGTGATCGGCCCGTCGGAGTCCTTCTCGACCCGGAGGTGGTTGGTCGCGAACGCCGCCACCTGAGCCAGGTGGGTGACGACGATGACCTGCGAGGTCCGGGCCAGCTCGGCGAGCCGGCGGCCGATCTCGATCGCCGCCGCTCCTCCGACGCCGGCGTCGACCTCGTCGAAGACGAAGGTGGGCACCGGATCGGCCTCGGCGAGCACGACCTCGATCGCCAGCATCACCCGCGACAGCTCTCCGCCCGACGCGCCCTTGCCGAGAGCCCGCGGCTCGGTGCCCTGGTGGGACTGGAGGAGGAACGAGATGACGTCCTTCCCGCTCGACCCCGGCTCCTCGCGCTCGGTCACCTCGACCACGAGACGGGAGGCGCCCATCGCGAGCGCGCCGAGCTCCTCCGACACGCGCTCGCCGAGGAGCGCGGCGGCGCGGCGGCGCTCCTCCGACAGCACGGCGGCACGGCGATCGAGCTCGGCGACCTCGTCGTCCACGAGCGACGACAGCTGCTCGATGCGGTCGCTGTCGCCGTCGAGCTCGAGCAGCCGCGGCTGCCCCTCCTCGGCGAAGCGGAGGACATCGTCGAGCTCCGGCCCGTACTTGCGCTGCAGCGCCGTCAGCTGCGCGCGGCGCTCCTGGATGCGGTCGAGCTCTCCCGGATCGTCGGTCTCGAGCGCGGTGGCGTAGCTGGCGAGCTGGGTCGACAGGTCGGAGAGCAGGTAGCTCGCCGAGTCGAGGCCCTCGACGATCGGGGCCAGGGCGGAGTCGTGCTCGACCACGTGAGAGAGGCTGCGGCGCGCCGAGTCGATGAGCGAGACCACATCGGGTCGCTCGTCGAAGGCGTCGCTCGACAGGGCGTCCCGCGCCGACGTAGCCGCCACGCGCAGGTCCTCGACGTTCGTGAGGCGGCCCGCGACGTCGGCGAGCCGGACGTCCTCGCCCGGTTCCGGGGCGACGGCCTCGATCTCGTCGAGCGCCTCGCGCAGCTGCTCCGCCTCGCGGAGGCGCGCGGCGCGTTCGGCGACCAGCGTCTCCAGCTCGGCGCTGTGGGCCTGCCAGCTGCCCCACACCTCACGGTAGGAGGCGAGCGCCGTGGCGAGCGAGGCGCCACCGAACGCGTCGAGCGCCTCACGCTGGGCGCTCTGACCGCGCAGGCGCAGCTGATCGGACTGCCCGTGCACCACGATGAGACGCTCCGCGAGGTCGCCGAGCACCCCGACGGGCGCGGACCGCCCGCCGACGACGGCACGGCTGCGTCCCTCGGCGGCGACCGAGCGTGACATCAGCAGCTCGCCGACTCCCCCGCCCGCGGACTCGACGTCGCCGCCGGCCTCGCGCACGCGCTCGGCGACGGGACCCTCCTCCGGGACGAGGAGCCGTCCTTCGACCCACGCCTGCGCCGCACCCGAGCGGACGGTGCCGCTGTCGGCGCGCGCGCCGAACAGCAGCCCGAGGGCGGTCACCACCATGGTCTTGCCCGCTCCGGTCTCACCCGTCACGGCGGTGAAGCCGGGGCCGAGCGGGAGCACGGCCTCGTCGATCACGCCGAGGTCGCGGATCGCGATCTCCTCAATCACGGTCGACCGGACCCCTCCAGCCGTTCACCGGCAGATCGAACTTGCGCACGAGCCGGTCGGTGAAGGGCGCCTCGTGCAGGCGCGCGAGCCGCACGGGGATCGCCGAGCGGCGGACGACGACGCGCGCGCGCCGCGGCAGCTCCTCCATGCGGCGTCCGTCGCTCCACAGCACGGCGCCGCCCTGGGTGCGGTCGAGCACCTCGACGGCGAGAGCCGAGTCGGGCCCCACCACGAGCGGGCGGGCGAAGAGCGCGTGCGCCGACAGCGGCACCAGGAGGAGCGCGTCCACGCTCGGCCACACGATCGGGCCACCCGCGGAGAACGAGTACGCGGTCGAGCCGGTGGGGGTCGACATCACGATGCCGTCGCAGCCGAAGCTCGACAGCGGACGCCCGTCGACCTCGACGACGACCTCGAGCATCCGCTCGCGACTGGCCTTCTCGACCGTCACCTCGTTGAGCGCCCACGACTCGTAGACGACCTCGGAGTCGACCTTCACCCGGACCGACAGCGTCGCGCGCTCCTCGACCTGGTAGTCGCGGCGGAGCGCGGTCTCCACGGTGTCGACGAGGTCCTCGCGCTCGGCCTCCGCGAGGAAGCCCACGTGTCCGAGGTTGACGCCCAGGATCGGCACGGGCGTGCCGCGCACGAGCTCGGCGGCCCGCAGGATGGTGCCGTCACCGCCCAGCACGATGACGAGCTCGATGTCCTCCACGGCCACGCCGTGACCGATCACCACGCACGGCCCGAGTCGCTCGAGGGCATCGCTGTGGGCATCGTCTCCGAACGGCGAGATGACGGGGACCACACCCGCGTCGCGGAGGAGGCCGACGACCTGCTCGGCCGCCTCGATCGACTCCTCGCGGCCGGTGTGGAGCACCACGAGGAAGTAGCGTGCGTCAGCCACGGGCTGCTCCTGTCAACTCGTTCACGGTGTCCATCCATTCTGTCGGATGCGTCCCCGCCCCGCGGCTGAACCTCACGAGGTACTCACGGTTCCCCGCGCCGCCGGCGATGGGCGACTCGATCAGCCCCGCGGTGCGCAGGCCGAGGTCGTGCGCCGCCCAGAGGACCCCGGCGACGGCGTCGGCACGCAGCGCGGCGTCGCGCACGATGCCCTCGCGCACCCCGGTGCGCCCCACCTCGAACTGGGGCTTCACCAGCAGCACGAGATCGGCGTCGGGTGTGGCGAGCGCGAGCAACGGCTCGAGCAGCTGGGTCAGGGAGATGAACGACAGGTCGCCCACGACGAGCGAGGGCCGCTCCTGCACCCGGGAGGATGCGGCGAGCTGCTCGGCGGTGGCGTAGCGCAGGTTGACTCCGGGGAGGTCGCTCACCCGCTCGTCGCGACGCAGGATCGGGTCGAGCTGGCCGGTGCCCACGTCGACCGCGAGGACGTGACGGGCGCCGCGCTCGAGGAGCACCTGGGTGAACCCGCCCGTCGACGCGCCGGCGTCGAGCACCACCCGTCCGGCCGGGTCGACCCCGAACGCGTCGAGCGCGGCGATGAGCTTGTGCGCGCCCCGGCTGACGTAGTGGTCGACGCCGTCGACCGTGACCAGGTCGTCGTCGTCCACCGGATGCGAGGCCTTCAGCACCGGAGTGCCTCCCACCCGGACGTATCCGTCGGCGATGAGCCGCGCGGCCTGCGTGCGGGAGCGCGCGAGCCCGCGGGACGCCAGTGCGGCATCGAGACGCATCGACACCGTGATCAGCCGTCTGCGCGCGCGTCGCCGCCCTCGAGGCGGGCCGAGAGCTGGTCGTGGAGCTGACCGTAGGCGGCGGCACGCTGGTCGAGCGGCTGCTCCTCGATCACCTTGAGGCGCGACAGAAGCGAGCGGCTCTCGTCGGGGTCGTCCATCGTCACCCGTCCAGGCTACCCCGGCCCGCCGACGTGGCCCCGGATCCGCTCAGCTGTAGAGGCGCGAGTCGACGTCGAGCACGTGGATGCTGATGCCCGAGCCCCAGATGACCGCGCACCCCGCGCGCACGAGGTCGAGAGGAGAGGCACCCTCCTTGACCACGGCGATGCGCTGGCCGTCACGCTGCACGACGGAGCCGCCCACCGTGGCCCTCAGGCCGTCCTTCGACAGCTGCACCGCCGGGTACGGCGCGAAGAGCTCGCGCAGGTCGCCGAGGATGTAGTCGGGACGCGAGTCGGCGGGGGCGGCGAGCAGCTGCTTCGCGCGATCGATCCCCGTCATCACGTGGACCGCCCGGATCCCGGCCCGCTTCGCACCCAGGATGTCGGTGTCGAGCCGGTCGCCGATGAACATCGGCGTCGTCGCGCCGAACCGGGCCACCGCGGCCTCGAAGATGGGCGTCTCGGGCTTGCCCGCGACGACGGGCATCCGACCCGTGGCGGTGTGCACCGCCGACACGAGCGTGCCATTGCCCGGCGCGATGCCGCCCTTCACCGGGATGGTCCAGTCGGTGTTCGTGGCGACCCAGGGGATCCCCGTGCTCACCGCGAAGCTCGCCTGGGCGAGCTGCTTCCAGCCCACCTCCGGCGCGAAGCCCTGCACGACGGCGGAGGGCTCGTCGGCCGCCTCGCTCACGACGGAGAAGCCGGCCTTCTCGACCTCGCTGGTGAGCCCCACCCCGCCGACGACCAGGATGCGCGACCCCGGTTCCACGAGACCGGTCAGGATGCCCATCGCGGCCTGCGGAGACGTCACGACGTCGTGCGGGGCGACGGTGAGGCCGAAGCCCGAGAGCTGCTCCGCGACCTGCGCGTCGGTCCGGGACGCGTTGTTCGTGATGTAGCCCACGGTGACACCCGAGGCCTGCGCCCGCGACAGAGACTCGGCCGCGAACGGGATCGCATCCGGCCCCTGGTAGACGACCCCGTCGAGGTCGGCCAGGACGACGTCGACGCCGTCGAGCGGCGTCGCCTCAGTCGTCGAGCTCCGGCTGAACAGTCCCATCGGTCTCCTCTTCGGTCTCCGCGTCGAGCTCGTCTGCGAACTCCGCTTCGATCTCCTCTTCGAACACATCGACCGTATCGTCTTCGCCGGTGAGGGCGCGCTCGGCCGTCTCGGCCCGCTCGCGCCACTGGTCTGCCTCGCCCTCGCGGCCGAGCTCCTCGAGCACCTCCGCGTAGGCGTGGAAGAGGTCGGGGCTCCAGCTGTACGCCATGTTCGGATCCAGCTGCGGGATCTCCAGCTCGTGGAGCGCTCCCTCGGCGTCGCCCAGGTCGAGCCGGGCTCCGGACATCGCGATCGCGACGGCGACCTGCGCCGTCGTGCTGAGCGTCGACCGATCGACCGACCGGCCCTCCTCGAGCGCCTTGTCGGGCCTGCCCAGCCCGCGTTCGCTGTCGATCATCAAGGCGAGCTGCTCGTTCGAGCCGGACAGCCGACGGTACGTGCGCAGCTCGCGCAGCGCCATGGCGTACTCCCCGATGCTGTAGGCGGTGATCGCCACGGTCTCACGGACGACCGCGATGCGGCCGGCCCGGCGCGAGGCGGAGATCGCGTGCCGGTGCGCCAGCTGCGGATCCTCCTCGATGAGGCGGCCCGTCATGACCAGGTGGCGCGCCACAGCCTCGGCGTTCTCCTTGTTCAGCGTCTTCAGCTCGTTGCGAGCGACGTTGTCGAGGTCGCGGGGCGTGACGTCGTCCGGGATCTCGGGATCGTCGTGACGGGTACGCACGGAACGGAGCGCCCGCGCCTCGAGCTCGGCCTCGGTCAGCTCACGGGGTTCGAAGCGCGAGGCGCTGCGGTCACCGCGGGCGGGGTTGCCGCCTCGAGTCCACAGCCGCTGCTCGTCGCGTCCGCCACGACCGCGGTCACCGCCGGGACGCCCCTGTCCCTCGCGCGGTGCGCGGTCACGATCGCCGTAGCTCGGGCGGCGCTCACCGTCGCGGGGACGCCGGTCACCGTATCCCCCACGCCCCTGGCCATCGCGCGATCCGCGGTCCCGATCGCCATAGCTCGGACGGCCCTGACCCTCACGCGACCCGCGGCCCTGCCCCTCACGCGACCCGCGGTCGCGATCGCCGTAGCTCGAGCGACCCTGACCCTCACGCGACCCGCGGTCGCGGTCACCATAGCTCGGACGGCCCTGACCCTCACGCGACCCGCGGTCGCGGTCACCATAGCTCGGACGCCCCTGCCGCTCACGAGGGCCACGGTCGCCGTAGCTGGGACGGCCCTCGCCGTCACGCGGTCGCCGGTCGCCGTAGCCGCCCCGTCCCTGGCCGTCACGCGGCCCGCGGTCGCGGTCGCCGTAGCTCGGACGTCGGTCGCCGTCGCGCGGTCGCCGATCGCCATAGCCGCCCCGACCCTGGCCGTCACGCGACCCGCGGTCGCGGTCGCCGTAGCTCGGACGGCCCTCGCCGTCGCGGGGACGCCGATCCGAGTCACCCGGCCGGCCCTCCCCGTCGCGCGAACGACGCTGAGCGGAGCCTGCGCCGAAGCGCGGCTTCGACGCCGCCGACGGTCGTCCTGTGGCGGGGCGCCCTCTCGAGGGACGCGAGTCATCGCCTGCGGAGTCCGAACGGCCCTGCCGCCCTGACGCCGGACGCTTGTCGTCGCGCGCCTGACGGGCCCGCTCCGGAGGGACGGAGTGCCTGCGCTTCGAGCCGTCGCCCTCGGCGGGCTCGGTGGTGTCCTCGGCCATGCGCATGTCCTCCTGTTGCCCTCGAACGGGCCCTTAAACGTGAATGGCCACCCAGCTCTGGGTGGCCATTCAACGAAGTAAGTCCGGCGGTGTCCTACTCTCCCACAGGGTCGCCCCTGCAGTACCATCGGCGCTGAGAGGCTTAGCTTCCGGGTTCGGAATGTTGCCGGGCGTTTCCC